>NZ_JBXUNP010000001.1:0-1520124 GCF_057197125.1 Serratia sp. LSHTC3 | reverse complement strand
CGTTTCGTCGCTGGCCTGAAAACTGATCTGAATATGATCCAGCCCGGCGTCGGCGAAGGTTTGCAGTTTCTTCTCGGTCAGGCCGATGCCGGAGGTGATCAGGTTGGTGTAAAACCCGAGATCGCGCGCGGCGGCGATCAGCTCGGGCAGGTCTTTACGCACCAGCGGCTCGCCGCCGGAGAAGCCGAGCTGCACGCTGCCCATCGCCCGCGCCTGGCGAAACACCTCGATCCACTGCGCGGTGGTCAGCTCTTTTTCCTGCGCGGCAAAATCGAGCGGGTTGGAGCAGTACGGACACTGCAGCGGGCAGCGGTAGGTCAGCTCCGCCAGCAGCCAGAGGGGCGGATTCACCGCCGGCGCACGTGGTTCAGTCACGGAAGGTCACCCATTTTTGTTCGTAGGCGCGCTGGAAAAATTCCAGCACGTCGTCCGCCAAGCCTTCGGCGCCGGGGAAGCGGGCGTTCAGCTGCGCGATGATGCCGTTCAGCGTGGTGTGGCCGTCGACCAGTTGCAAGATGGCGGCGGCGCTGTCGTTCAGTTTGGCCATGCCCTCCGGGTAGAGGATCACGTGGCTGTTTTGCACCGGCTCCCATTGCAGGCGGTAGCCGCGGCGGAAGACGGGGGTGTGTTCAGGGTTCAGCGTCATTACACCAGCCTCTGATTGTGCCATACCCGCGCGGTGGTCACGCTGTGGTAAGGCGGGCGGTTCAGGGTATAGGCCATGCTCATGGCGTCCAGCATGCTCCACAGAATGTCCAGCTTGAACTGCAGGATTTCCAGCATGCGCTGCTGTTTTTCAACGGTATCGCAATAGTCCAGCGCCAGCGCCAGGCCGTGCTCCACGTCGCGGTTGGCCTGGCCGAGGCGACTGCGGAAATAGTCGTAACCGGCGGCGTCGATCCACGGGTAGTGTTGCGGCCAGCTGTCGAGGCGCGACTGGTGGATCTGCGGCGCGAACAGTTCGGTCAGCGAGCTGCAGGCGGCTTCCTGCCAGCAGGCGCGGCGCGCGAAGTTGACGTAGGCATCCACCGCAAAGCGCACGCCGGGCAGCACCAGCTGTTCAGAAAGCAGGGCGTCGCGCTGCAGGCCGACGGCCTCGCCGAGGCGCAGCCAGGCCTCGATGCCGCCTTCGCTGCCGCCGTAGCCGTCGTGATCCAGAATGCGCTGCACCCATTTGCGGCGGGTGTCCGGCTGCGGGCAGTTGGCCATGATCGCCGCATCCTTTATCGGAATGCTGGTCTGGTAGTAGAAGCGGTTGGCCACCCAGCCCTGGATCTGCTCACGCGTCGCTTCGCCGTTGTGCATTGCGATGTGATACGGGTGGTGGATGTGGTAATAAGCGCCTTTGGCGCGCAGCGCCGCTTCAAATGCCTGCGGCGTCAGGGGGCGTGGGTGCGTCATGGCGATTCCCTACAGTTCGATGTTCATGCCGTCCCAGCTCACTTCGATGCCGGCGGCGGTCAGGCTCTGCCGTTCCGCGGAGTCTTCATTGAGGATCGGGTTGGTATTGTTAATGTGGATCAGGATCTTGCGTTTGGCGGGCAAGGCGCTGAGCAGGGCCGCCAGCCCGTGCTCTTCCGCCAGCGCCAGGTGCCCCATGTCCTTGCCGGTATTGCGCCCCACGCCGGCGTTGGCCAGCTCGTTGTCGCGCCACAGCGTGCCGTCGATCAGCAGGCAATCCGCCCGGCGCAGCCAGGGCATCAAGTTCTCGTCCGGCTCGCCGAGGCCCGGTGCGTACAGCAGCCCGGCTCCGCGCGCGGTATCTTCGATGAACAGCGCCACGTTGTGGCCCGGCAGCGGACGATCGCGGTACGGCGAATAGGGGGGCGCGTTGCTGAGCAATGGAATGGCGGTGAAGCGCACGTTTGGGCAGACCGCCGTGTGAAAAGGTTCACCGGGCGTTACCGGGTGGTGAATCAACCCGCCGTTCCAGTGGGAGAGCATGGGAAACAGCGGGAAGCCGGTGCTGAGATCGTCATGCACTTCAGGGGTGCACCAGACGTGGTGCGGGCAGCCCTCACGCAAATTGAGCAAGCCCGCGCAGTGATCGATCTGGCTGTCGGTCAGCACGATCGCGCCGATGCCGGTACCGCGCAGCACGTCGGGATTGTTCAATTCGGGCGAGGCCAGCAGCTGATGGCAAATGTCCGGTGAAACGTTGCACAGTACCCAGTTTTTACCGTCGTCGCTGACGGCGATGGAAGACTGCGTGCGGCGCGTGGCGTTGATGCTGTGGCTGCGAACGCCCCGGCAGTTGTCGCAGTTGCAATTCCACTGGGGAAAGCCGCCGCCCGCTGCCGAGCCGAGAACTTTTATCTGCATGTCTGAACCAGAAAAAGAAGGAAAGAAATGCCCGCGCGAAAGGCGGGCAGACGGGCGATTAACGGTTGGAAATGTACAGCGTCACTTCCAGCCCCAGACGCAGGTCAACAAACTCAGGTTTAGTCCAGGTAGTCATAGCGGTGCTCCTTTACATGCATCGTGATAGTTCGAGCCCAATGAGAAATTTTCGCATTAGGCCGGCCCAATGTTGGCGAAATGTGACGAAGATCGCAACCTTTAAAGCGTAACCGGGTTATTCACCCCAGGTGGCGGCGAGCGCGTTCAGCCAGTTGCGCCAGGTCAGCTTCTCCAGCAGCCGGTTATCGAACCCGGCCTGCGCCAGCGCTTGCGTCAGGCGCGGCAGGCCGGCGGCGTCCTCCAACGGTTGCGGTACGTTGACCCCGTCAAAATCAGAGCCAAATCCCACGCGATCTTCACCAAGTTTAGCGATCAAATACTCAACGTGTTTAACAATTTCTGTTAGGTCGGTCGTTGCACTGTCACGTTTACCGTCAGCGCGCAGGAAGGCGGTGCCGAAATTGACGCCGACTATCCCGCCGCTCTGGGAGATGGCCTCCAGCTGTGCGTCGGTCAGGTTGCGCGGCTGCGGGCAGAGGGCGTGGACGTTGGAGTGGGTGGCGACCAGCGGTGCTCGGCTCAGCGCGGCGGTTTGCCAGAAGGTTTTCTCGTTCATGTGCGAGACGTCGATCATGATGCGGCGCTGGTTGCAGGCGCGGATCAGCGCCTCGCCGGCCGGCGTCAGGCCGGGGCCGGTATCGGGGGAGCCGGGGAACGGCCCGCTGACGCCGGTGCCGAAGGCGTTCGGCAGATTCCAGAATGGCCCGATGCTGCGCACGCCCAGCCGGTAGAAGGCCTCCAACTGCGTCAGCTCCGCATCGATCATGCCGGCGCCTTCGATATGCAGCACCGCGGCCATTTGCCGGTTGAGGCGGCACTGTTCTATCTCGGCGGCGGTGCGGCAGATGCGCAGCCGCCCCTGGGAAGCCTGTTCCAGCTGATAAAGGATAGCGATCTGCCGTTCGGCGATCGCCAGCGGATCGAAGGCGGCCTGCGCCTCCTCCGGCGTTTGATTACGCATCTGGGCGATATAGCTGACCGGGGGAATAAATACCGCGAACAGCCCGCCGCAGAATCCGCCGCGCTGCATGCGGGAGAAATCGAGGTGGCCCGGCGTGACGCGGGAATAAAAGGCGGCGACCGGATCGTCGTCATGCTGTAGCCACAGGTTGAGCAGCAGATCGTTATGGCCGTCGAACACCGGCCAGAGAGGGGGAAGCGTCATGGGCATTTCACTGAGTCAGGCATCGTGAATGCTATGTTCTCCCATCGCGCGAGGGGGAACAACCCCCGCGCGATGAGGGATTTAAAGGCGTATCGACAGCTCGACGTCATCCGCGAACGGCGTGGAGAGATAACCCGACGCCGGAGAACGCACGCGCGCCAGATATTCCGGGCTGTAATCGGCGTTGTCGGCGACGATCAGCGCGCCGGGGCGCAGACGATTTTCCAGCAGCACGAGGATATCGGGGTAAAGCCCCTTGGCGCCGTCCAGCAACAGCAGGTCGACAGTGGCCGGCAGATCGTCGCGCAGCGTTTCCAGGGCATCGCCCACGCGGATCTCCACCAGATCGACGACGCCGCCTTCGGTCAGGTTGTGGCGCGCCTGCGCCGCTTTGCTCGGTTCAAATTCGCAGGTGATCAACCGGCCGCCGCCGTTGTCGCGCAGCGCGGCGGCCAGGTGCAGCGTTGAAATACCGAACGACGTGCCGAATTCGACGATGTTTTGCGCCCGACAACCGCGCGCCAGCATGTACAGCAATGCGCCGGTTTCCGGCGACACCGCCAGGGGGAAATCCTTCAGGCGATGGTAGAGTTCACGATAGTCGGTTTTGCTCTGCATCAGTCGATTTTGCTCTTCGTCAGGCACGTCGCGGAACAGGGCGGCGAGCGCCGGTGAACGGCCGGCGGCCTGCTGGAACAGGGTGCTTAGCAGCGGCGCCAACGGCACGGTGGTCAGGATACTCATGGCAAAACTCCCGTAGAAAAAGTGAGCGCGAAAGCGCGTGCCGCTATAATATGACGAACTATTCGCATTTCACTATTCGCATTGGCCGCCCGCTATGACTGAACGCCGCAGTAAGCAAATTTCCTCGAGAAAACAACCGCAACAGGCGCGATCCGCCGAATTGGTCTCCGCCATTTTGACCGCCGCTATTCAGGTTTTGGCGCAGGAGGGCGCCGCGCGTTTCACTACCGCTAGAGTGGCTGAACGCGCCGGCGTCAGTATCGGTTCGCTTTATCAGTATTTTCCCAATAAAGCGGCGATCCTGTTTCGTTTGCAAAGCGACGAATGGCGGCAGACCACCGCCATGCTGAGCGGCATTCTGGCCGATAGAGAGACTGCGCCGTTCGAGCGTTTACGGTTGCTGGTGCAGACATTTATCCGTTCGGAATGTGAAGAGGCGCAGATGCGCGTGGCGCTGAACGATGCGGCGCCGTTGTACCGCGATGCGCCGGAGGCGCAGGTGGCGAAGGCCACAGGCAAGGGTATCGTGCAGGTGTTTATGGGCGAAGCGCTGCCCGATGCGGCGGAAGGTGTCCGTACGTTGGCAGGCGAGCTGATCGTCGGCACGCTTGGGGCGGCGGGCAAGCAATTCTCCGAAACGCCGCGCAGCGATGCGGAAATTGTGGCTTATGCCGACGCGATGGCGGACATGTTTTGCGCCTATCTGGCCGATTTAAACGGGCGAGCGGCGCCGTAAGGGAATGTTTGGTGACGTTGTCACTTGAGGTGCGCGGTGCCTACGCCCGCTGGCGGCAGACGGCCAACACCAACTGCCGCAGCCAGCGGTGATCCGCCTCGGCGTCCAGACGCGGATGCCACATCTGCGAGACGGTGATGGGCGGCGTTCTTACCGGCAGCTCGAAGACGCGCAGCGGGCCATCGGCAGGTTGAGCCTGCAGGAAAGAGGCGGGCAGCAACGCCAACAGGTTCGAGGCTTGCGCCACCGCCAGCGCGGCGGGAAAGCTCGGCACCACGGCGGCGATATGGCGTGCCAGCCCCAGCTCCGCCAGCGCGGCGTCTACCGGCCCGAGGATGCGCCCGCTGCGCGAGGCCACCACGTGGCCGCAGGCGGCGTAGTCGGCGGCGCCGATCTCGCGCTGCTGCGCTAGCGGATGTGCGGTTCTCATCACGCCGACGAAGCGATCGCGGAACAGCGCCTGCAGGCGGATTTCCGGGCCCATGTCACCCAGCACGCCGATCTCCAGATCGACCAGCCCTTCACGCAGGGGGCGGTCGCTTTTCTCCGGCTTGGGCGCAAAGCGCAACCGTACCCGCGGCGCCTGTTCGGCAGCGGCGGCGATCAGCGTCGGGCCGAAGGCCTCGACGAAGCCGTCGTTGGCGCGCAGCGTGAAGGTACGATCCAGCGCGGCGGGATCCAATGCTCCCTGCGCCGGGCGCAACACAGCGCGCGCTTCGAACGTCGCGTGCCGCGCCCGCTCGCACAGCGTTTCGGCATAGGGCGTCAGCACCATATGACGGCCGGCGCGCACCAACAGCGGATCGCCGGTGGCCGCGCGCAGTCGGCTGAGGGTACGGCTCATCGCCGAGGGGCTTAAACCGAGACGGCGCGCCGCGCCGGCAACGCTGCCCGCCGTCAGCAGCGCGTCGAGCGCGATCAACAGGTTGAAATCCGGGTCGGTCATGCGTTTATCCTGTGGCGCTGGAAATAAGGGAAAGCGTTTGCTGCAGTATATCAGCGTAAGCGCTGCGCCACTTGTTCTCTGATGGCAATAAAAAAGCCGATAACAAACGTTATCGGCTTTACAGGCAGGGGGACGACGTTACGCCGGCAGCTGCTGCGCGGTTTTCTCGACCAGCGCCAGCAACAGCTTGATGTCTTCCAGCGTCACGATCGGGTTCAGCAGCGTCATTTTCAGGCAGGTCACGCCATCGAACTCGGTCACGCCGACGTTGGCGCGGCCCGATTCCAGCAAGGCGTCACCAATGCGCTGGTTGAACAGGGCGACCGCCGCGTCGCCTTTCGCCGCCAGCTGCGCCGGACGGTAACGGAACAGCACGCTGGCCAGCTGCGGCTGCATCACCAGTTCCAGTGATTCCTGGTCGGCGATGTAACGCGCCACCTGTTGCGCCAGCGTGACGCCGTGATCGATGATCTCGGCGTATTGCTTCTGCCCCAGCGCTTCCAGCCCCATCCACAGCTTCAACGCATCGAAGCGGCGGGTGGTCTGCAGCGATTTGGAGACCAGGTTCGGCACGCCTTGCGCCTCGTCGAACTCGGAGTTCAGGTAGGCCGCCTGATAGCGCATCAGCTCATAATGGCGCGCGTCTTTCAGCAGGAAGGCGCCGCAGCTGATGGTCTGGAAGAACTGCTTGTGGAAGTCCAGGGTGATAGAGTCCACCAACTCCAGGCCGTCCAGGTAGTCGCGGTACTGCTCGGAGAGCAGCAGCGCGCCGCCCCAGGCCGCATCCACGTGCACCCAAATTTTCTGCTCCGCCGCCAGCCGCGCGATATCGCGCAGCGGGTCGATCGCGCCGGCGTCGGTGGTGCCGGCGGTGGCGACGATCGCCATCACCTGCTCGCCGTTGGCCTTGGCCTGCGCCAGTTTTTCCGCCAGATCGTTCACGTCCATGCGGGCGAAGCGATCGGTTTTCACCAGGGTGACGGACTGGTAGCCGAGGCCCATCAGCGCCATGTTCTTCTGCACCGAGAAGTGGGCGTTTTCAGAACAGAACACTTTCAGCTTGCGCAGATCGCCCACCAGACCGTCCTGCTGCACGGAGTGGCCCTGACGCGCGAAGAACGCATCGCGCGCCAGCATCAGCCCCATCAGGTTGCTCTGGGTGCCGCCGCTGGTGAACACCCCGGCGTCGCCGGGCTGGTAACCGACCTGGGCGCGCAGCCACTCGATCAATTTCATTTCGATCAGCGTGGCCGACGGGCTCTGATCCCAGGAGTCCATGCTCTGGTTGGTGGCGTTGATCAGCACTTCGGCGGCCTGGCTAATCACCAGGCTCGGGCAGTGCAGGTGCGCCACGCATTGCGGGTGGTGCACCGACAGGCTGTCTTTCAAAAAGTACTCGATGGCGCGCTCGATCGCCGCCTGGTTGCCCAGGCCTTGCGGGGTGAAGTCGAGCTGGATGCGCTCGCGCAGTTCGGCAACGCTTTTGCCCTGATACATCTCGGGCTGTTGCAGCCACTGCACGACGGCTTCACTGCTCTGCGCGATCGCCTGGCGGTAAGCCTCGGCGCTGTGCGCCGAGGAAGCCAGAATCGGGTTTAACTTGGACATCGCGGTTATTCGCTCCACTCAGACTGGCTTGACGCCGGCGGCCAACAGCGCCTGCTCAAATTTATCCAGGAAAATACCCAGCTCATCGTTGGTGATCAGCAGCGAAGGCAGCAGACGCAGCACGCAGCCGTTGCGCCCACCGCGCTCCAGGATCAGACCGGATTCGAAGCATTTCTTCTGCAGCAGCGCGGACAGCTCGCCATCGGCCGGGTAGCAGCCCATGTGATCCTGCGCTTCGTTCGGCTTGACGATCTCGATGCCGATCATCAGGCCCAGACCGCGGACGTGACCGATCACCGGATAACGTTTCTGCAGCTCGGCCAGCTTGCCTTTCAGCCACTCACCCTGAGCGGCCACTTTGTCGGCGACCTTATGCTCTTTCAGGTACTGCAGGGTGGTCAGGCCGGTGGCCATCGCCAGCTGGTTGCCGCGGAAGGTGCCGGTGTGGTGGCCCGGTTCCCAGGCGTCGAACTCTTTTTTGATGCCCAGCACCGCGAGCGGCAAGCCGCCGCCGACCGCTTTCGACATCACGATGATGTCCGGCTCGATGCCCGCGTGTTCGAAGGCGAACAGCTTGCCCGTACGGGCGAAACCGGCCTGAACTTCGTCGATGATCAGCAGAATGCCGTGTTCCTGGGTCACTTTGCGGATGCGCTGCAGCCACTCGGCCGGCGCCGGGTTAACCCCGCCTTCGCCCTGAACGGCTTCCAGGATCACCGCAGCCGGTTTACGCACGCCGCTTTCCACGTCGTTGATCAGGTTGTCGAAGTAGTAGGTCAGCGCCTTGACGCCGGCTTCACCGCCGATGCCCAGCGGGCAGCGGTATTCATGCGGATAAGGCATGAACTGCACTTCCGGCATCATGCCGTTGATCGCCGCCTTCGGCGACAGGTTGCCGGTGACCGACAGCGCGCCGTGGGTCATGCCGTGGTAGCCGCCGGAGAAGCTGATCACGCCGGAACGGCCGGTGTGCTTTTTCGCCAGCTTCAGCGCGGCTTCCACCGCATCGGCGCCGGACGGGCCGCAGAACTGCAGGCAATACTCTTTGCCTTCGCCAGGCAACAGAGAGAGCAGGTAATCGGAGAAACGATCTTTCAACGGGGTCGTGAGATCGAGAGTATGTAACGGCAAGCCGCTGGTAATGACATTTTGGATGCTTTGCAGGACGTCGGGGTGATTATGTCCAAGAGCCAACGTTCCCGCCCCGGCCAGGCAATCAAGATATTGATTATTCTCAACATCAGTGATCCAAACGCCCTGGGCTTTCGCAATTGCCAACGGCAATTTGCGCGGATAACTCCTAACATTCGACTCAAATTCGGCTTGACGCGCCAAATAGGTTTCATTGTTTCCGTTTAATGAGTTTGCAACTAAAGTATCAATACGGACTTTATCCGTCATCATATCTCTCCTACAACCGAAGGTCTCAAGACGCAACGATTGAATTAATGAATTAGAAAAGTAACTGCCTTGTGAAAAGCGCGACCAATATATGGCTTTTTCGCCTGGGACTCAATAGCCGATTTTGTTTTGAATTGTTTAGTTTTTTCTTAGGCTCATCAATATGTTGTTGATTTGTTGACCGTTGGTTTTGCCGGCAGAAAACAACATTTCTTTAACATTGCGTAAAAATCCTTTTCTGCTTTCCTTTGGCTGCTTCTTTAATGCATTTATTATTAAGGTGAATTTCCGATTAATAACATAAATAGAAAATAGCGGCTTATTTTCATCTATTCACCACCTTAAGTCCTATCGCGGTTATATACACAAAATTTGTGATGAATATAAGCGGTCGAGCGTTAAAAGCGCAGTATCCAGAGTGGTGATTTCTTGCAGATTTTACGTAGCGCGATCAAAACAGCGGGATTTTTGTGCGGTGCCGGCATGTCTGCCGGCGCCGCGGTCATTAACGTTGCCGTAACCAGGCATGATAGCGCCGCAGAGTGCGGCGGGTGCGCCACCGATCGATGAGCAGCGACCACAGCGGGGAGTAACGCACGTTGCGCGTCCGATTGCGGCTCAGAGCGTGCATGCGGCGCTTGATCAGCGCCATGCGGGCGAGCAGCGTCAGCGTTTTGTCGCGCCATTTTACCGGCGCGGGCAGCGCATGAGGGGCTTCGCCGGTTTGCCAACGGCGCGGCAGATCGGGAATTTCCGCCATGGCGGTGGCGATGCCGACCACCGCGACGCCGCTGTTCAGCACCCGTTGCGCCACCGTCGGGCGGGTGATGCCGCCGGTGGTCATCACCGGCATGCGGGCTACTGCGGCGAGATCGCGGGCAAAGGTCAGGAAATAGGCTTCACGCGCCAGGGTACTGTCGTCTGCCGTTTCGCCCTGCATCGCCGGGCTTTCATAGCTCCCGCCCGATAACTCCACCAGATCGACCGGCAGTTCGTTGAGCATCAGCAACACCTGCCGGGCTTCGTCCGGCGAAAAGCCGCCGCGCTGAAAATCGGCGGAATTGAGCTTTACCGCCACGCAAAAACCTGGCGAGACCCGCTTGCGCACCGCGCGCACCACCTCCAGCAGCAGGCGGGCGCGATTTGCCAGTTCGCCCCCCCAACGATCGCTGCGCTGGTTGGCCAACGGCGACAAAAACTGAGAGATCAGGTAGCCATGCGCCGCGTGGATCTGCACGCCGGTAAACCCGGCCCGTTCGGCGGCGTGCGCGCTGGCGGCAAAGCGGGCGATCACCTCGGCAATCTGCGCTTCGCTCATGGCTTCCGGCTGCGCGAACGCTTTACTGTACTTACCCATGGCCATCGGAATGGCGGAGGGCGCCCAGGCGTTGCCACCCATGTCGGCCATTACCTGGCGGCCCGGGTGGCTGAGCTGCATCCAAACCTGCGCGCCTTCCTGGCGCGCGGCCTTGGCCCAGGTTTCGAACGAGGCGAGCGGCGTATCCTGTTCCAGCACCACGCCGCCGGGTCCGGTCATGGCGCGGCCGTCGATCATCACGTTGCCGGTGATGATAAGACCGGCGCCGCCGATACCCCAGTGGCGATACAAGCGCCATAGCGCGGGGCCGGGCAGTTGGCCTTCATCGGCCAAATTTTCTTCCAACGCGGCTTTGGCCAAACGGTTGGTCAGGCGGCTGCCGTTGGGCAGTGTCAGTGGGGTAAACATCGGGTTTGCGCTCCTGTCGCAGGGGGAATGGCGCTATACTAGGTTTAAAGTTAACTTTAAGGTCAATAGGGCATGAAGATCGGAGAATTGGCGGAACGGGCCGGCGTGGCCGCCTCGGCGATACGCTACTACGAGCAGCAGGGTCTGCTGCCCAAAGCGGTGCGCGGCGTCAACGGTTATCGGGTGTATAGCGAAAGCGCGCTGGAACGGCTGCATCTGATTCAAATTGGCCAGAATCTGGGCTTTTCGCTGCAGGCGATCCAACGCGTGCTGGCGCTGCAGGGCAGCGCTTATGAGGATGGGTTGATACAGGGCGTCGAGACCCGTCTGGCGGAAATCGAGCGGATGTTGGTCACGCTGAATGAGCAGCGAGAAGCATTGCTGGCGACCCGACTTACCTTGCTGGAATCCGGCGTGGCGGGGTTATGCCAGGTCAAAAATGAAAAGTTGGCCGGTGCGTGGCCGGCCTGCACAGATTAGCGGCGTTTAAAGGCGGAGCGCCCGGCATATACCGCCGCGGTGCCCAATTGGTCCTCAATGCGCATCAGCTGATTGTATTTTTCGATGCGCTCACCGCGGCACGGCGCGCCGGTTTTCACATGGCCGGCTCGCATCGCAACCGTCATATCGGCGATAAAGCTGTCGACGGTTTCGCCGCTGCGGTGCGAGATAAAGGCGCCCCAGCCGTTCGCCTGACAAAGCTGCACGGCGGCGAAGGTTTCGCTCAGGGTGCCGATCTGGTTCAGCTTGATCAGCGCGGCATTAGCCAACCGTTCATCAATCCCGCGCTGGATATATTTCACGTTGGTGACGAACAGATCGTCACCGACCAGCTCCACCTGATCGCCCAGGGCGTCGCTCAGAATACGCCAGCCGGCCCAATCGTCCTCGGCCAAGCCATCTTCAATCAGCACAATGGGGAAATCCTGCACCAGCCGCTGGTAATAGGCCGTCATCTGGGTTGCGTCCAACTCGAGGTTCTCGCTGCGCAGGCGGTATTTGCCGTCGGCGTAGAATTCACTCGAGGCCGGATCCATGCAGATAGCGATATCTTCTCCCGGTCGGTAGCCGGCTTTCTCTATCGCCTGCACGATCAGCTCCAGCGGCTGGCGGTTTGAGGCGACCGCCGGCGCGAAACCGCCTTCGTCGCCGACGCCAACCGACAGGCCTTGTTCCAACAGGATTTGGCGCAGCGCCTGATAGACTTCACTGCCCCAGCGCACGGCCTCGCGCAGCGACGGCGCGCCCAGAGGGGCTATCATAAACTCCTGAAAGTCCGCCCCTTGCCAACGGGCGTGCACGCCGCCGTTGATGATATTCATGCAGGGCACCGGCAGCAGGTTGGCGCCGATGCCGCCCAGATAACGATACAGCGGCAACTGCGACAATTGCGCCGCGAGGCGGGCGGCGGCCAGAGAAACGCCGAGCAGGGCGTTGGCCCCCAATCGGCTCTTGTTCTCGCTGCCGTCCAGCGCGATCAGTCGGCGGTCAATCTCCTGTTGTTGGCGCACATCCACCCCGCGCAGCGCCTCATTGATCGCCGTTTTGATGCTGTGCACCGCCTCCAGTACGCCTTTGCCGCCGAAACGGTGCGGATCGCCGTCGCGGTGCTCCACCGCCTCGCGCGACCCGGTGCTGGCGCCGGAGGGGACCGAAGCCCGGGCCACGACGCCCGCCGCGCTCATTTCGACTTCGACGGTCGGGTTGCCGCGCGAATCCAGGATTTCTCTGGCGGTTACGCTTTCAATCTCATAGCTCATGGGTAGTCACCTCATTCTAGGGAGTTGGCACATGCTTTATCAGCACGTCGATGGACAAATGGTTAATGAACTCGAAGCCGAAGGAGGAAAAGACGCCGAACGGACGGTTCTGATGGCCTAACAGCAACAGATCGACGCCTTCGCGGGCAATCAGGGCTTCGACGTCTTTGAAGCGATGGATACTGACAATTGCGCGCACCTCCAGGGGGATTGAGCAGTCTTCCACCAGACGGCTGAGCATGGCCTTGGCGGCGATCACCTCGCTGGACTGGCGATCTTTGGTCAGCGAATCGCTGAGGTAGTCCAGCTCGGCATAGTCGGCGCTGATGTGCGCCACGGTAATGCGCGTATTCATCTGCTGATTGAGGCGTTCGGCATGATGCAACAGCAGCCGGCCGTCGCGTTCATCCTGCACCAGCAGTAAAGCATGTTGGTAGAGCGGCATGACTTATCTCCCTGCGTTAGCGATCTGGCGGGTTAACCACGGTAAAACCTCTTTTTTCCGGCTCGTCATGCCGGGCAGAGACACCTGACGAATGTCGAGCACCCGGTTCGGCGAGAAATACAGGGTGGAGCGACGGCAGGTGATATCGGTGACCAATAGCGCGGCCATCTCCAGCCCGGCTTCCTGCTTCGCATGTTCAAGCGCCTGTTGCAGTGCGGGCAACAGCGGATCGATGTCGCTCATGGTCCGCACTTCTATCTGCGACAGCAGCAGCGAGACGCTATGGATGCGGTAATTCTTGGCGTCGCGGTGCAGCAACTGCGCGGCGGATTGCCCCGAGAGATCGGTTTTGGCGGCGAGCAGCCCGGCGGTGAAGGCGTCATAGTCGACATGAGCAATTGCGCGCAACCGCGAGACCGCCAGCCGATCCTGTTCGGTGGCGGTCGGCGCGCTCAGCGCGACGGTATCGCTCAAAATGGCGCCCAGCAGCAGCGTGGCCTGGGCGGAAGAAAGCGGCATCGGCCTTTCCGCCGCCAGGATCTGCAGGATCACGGTGGCGCAACAGCCGACGGCGCGAACCCAGACATCGGGCGGGTTGCGAGTGACTAACGTGCCCAGCCGGTGATGGTCGATAACGCCGACCACATCGCTGTCGGGCAATGAGGCCGGCCCTTGTTCGACGTCGGTAAAATCGACCAGCCAGACTTTACGGTCACGGAGATCTTCTGTCAGCAGCGCAGGCGCTTGTACGCCGGCGGCGGCCAGTATGTAGCGGGTTTCCGGCGTCAGTTCGCCAAGGCGGAAAGCGACGGCCGGTTTGCCGAGGTGATTGAGCCAGTCCGCGATCACCAGCGCGCTGCAGATGCTGTCGCTGTCGGGATTTTTATGGCCGAAAACGTAAAGCGGCATTTCCCGCGCGTCGGCATCGGGCTGGAGTGGAAAAGGGGTAAAGCGTGAGATTTCATTCATAGCGACTCCTGACATACCTGCCTAAAAAATAAAGCGAAGTTGTATATCAGGCGTCATCATCCGGTTCGAGCGAACGCGGCGGTTGGGAAAGGTGGAACACCATCACCTTGTGAACGACTGTAGCGCAGCGCGGTGACAAACGCAACGCCTGGCAAAGCTGGCGAGAATGCGCAATCGGATTGATACTGAGTGAGTCTATGATGGACAAGGATATTTGCCGCTAATCGACGGAAACGCTGAACGGACTCACGCCGGCTATGCCGGGTCCGTCGGTGACACAATGGGAGACAACATGCTCGAACCCTGCTTCCCCGAAAACGAAGCCGAACGCCTGTCGGTATTGCATTCGCTGAACGTGCTGGATTCAAACTCGGTGGAAAAACTGGATCGCATCACGCGGTTGGCGGCGAAATACTTCGGCGTGACCATCGCGCTGGTGTCGCTGATCGACCGGGATCGCCAATGGTTTTTATCGCGTTACGGTCTGGATGCCCGGGAAACGCCGCGCAATATCTCGTTTTGCGGCCATGCTATCTTGCAACGCGAAGCGCTGGTGGTGCCCGATACCGCCAAAGACCCGCGCTTTTTCGATAATCCGCTGGTGATTGGCGGGCCGCGGATCGGTTTTTACGTCGGGCAGCCACTGCTGTCGCTCGACGGGTTGCCGCTCGGTACCCTGTGCATTATCGACAGCCAGCCGCAGCCGTTTTCCCCGGAACAACTGGCTGACCTGCACGATTTCGCTGCCGTGGTGGAGGAGTATTTGCAGAGCATTGAACGCCACGTCTATACCGAAAACCTGAAGTCCAATCTGCAACGCTCGGAAGCCCTGTTCGAACAGACCTTCGCCCAGGCGGCGGTAGGGATGGCGCTGGTGTCGCTGCAGGGGTATTGGCTGCGGGTCAATCCGCGCATCTGCGAAATGTTGCGCTATTCCGAGCGCGAGCTGATGGATCGCACCTTTCAGGACATTACCTATCCGCTCGATCTCAACACCGATCTGGAAAAACTGCAGCAGCTGCTGAGAAACGAGATCAGCACTTACTCGCTGGAGAAACGTTATTTCCGCGCCGACGGCTCGATCATCTGGGTGCAGCTGACGGTGGCGTTAAACCGGCTGCCTAACGGCAAGCCGGACCATTTCATCTCGGTTATCGTCGATATCAGCGAGCGCAAGGCGGCGGAGGCCGATCTGTTCGCTCTGCAACACGAGCTGGAACAACGCGTCGAAATCCGCACGCGAGAGCTGAACGTGGTCGTCAAGAAACTCAACGAAGAGATTGAAACCCGGGTGCTCGCCGAATGTCAGCTCAGTGCGGAGAAGGAGCGTTTGCGCGCCATTACCGACAACATGCCGGCCTTAATCAGCCAGATCGACGGCAATGAACGCTACCTGTTCGCCAACAGCGCCTACAAAACCTGGTTCGGGCTGGAGGAGTCCAGTCTCAGAGAAATGACGGTGCGCGATTTCATGGGGGAAAGCGTTTATCGGATAGCAAAACCGATGATCGAACGGGCCCTCGCGGGCGAAATGGTGAGTTTCGAGAATGAGCTCCAGACCCAGAAGGGGTTGCTGATGATCCACACCACGCTGGTGCCGTGTGAAGCGCAGGGGTTTTACATTCTGTCGATGGACATTACCGAGTTGAAGCGGCTGCAGCAGCGGCTGGAATATGACGCAACCCACGACATGCTGACCGGATTGACCAATCGCCGCGCGTTTCTGCGCCGGTTGTCGGGCACGCTGCAGGCCTGTTGCCATCAGCGGCAGATGGCGCTGTTGTTTATCGATCTCGACGGGTTCAAAACCCTTAACGACAGCTATGGTCATGACTTCGGCGACGCGATCTTGAAGACATTCGCCACATTGCTCAGCGCCTGCGCCGGCGAGCACCACAGCGTCTCGCGCCTGGCCGGTGACGAGTTCACGGTGATCCTGTGGCCGTTGACGGATCCGCGGCGCGAAGTCAGCGAATTTTGCGAAAACGTGTTGGCGCAACTGGCCAAAATTACGCAGATCGGGCCGCAGAAGGTACGGCTTTCCGCCAGCATCGGCGCGGCCATTTCCCCATGCGGCGATGTGACGGAGGAGATGCTGCTGACCCGCGCCGACGGCGCAATGTATCAGGCGAAATCGGCCGGAAAGGGCACTTATGCCATCTGCGAGCTGTGAGCGTGCAACGGTGGCGGTCTCAGGGTAAGCTGTTTTTTCTTTTCCTGTGAGCAGAACTCCGGATTTATTGCATGGCGTCAAATCATCAACATACCGACTGGCTCGAACTGCGGCGCGATGACGAAACCGGTATTGAGAGCGTCAACGCCCACTTTCAGGGGCATGCCTACGATCCTCACGATCATGATGAAATGCTGGTGGGCGTCACGCAGCAGGGCTTGCAGCGTTTCAATTGTCACCGCTCGCTGCATACCAGCCGGCCGGGGCGCGCCATGCTGATCGAGCCGGGCGCGGTGCACGATGGCCATGCGCCGCAGGCCGAAGGGTTTACCTATGCGATGCTTTATCTGCCGCAGCGCTGGGTCTCCGACGCGATGCAGCGCCGCGGATTGGGGGACGCCTCAGTGCTGGAAGGCGCCTTTCACAGCACGTTGACCGACGATCCGATGCTGGCGACCGCGATACAACAGGCTTTTTTTGCGTTGCATCAGAGGGAAGGCCGGCTGGCGCGCGATCAAAGCCTGGACCAACTGCTGACGCTTTTGGCGCGGCATATACGCGTCAGGCCAACGTCCCAAAGCGATGACGCTTTGATTGAGATGAATCGTTTACGGGACTACTTGCACGAGCACATGGCGGATAATCCCAGTCTGGAGGAACTTGCGCTTCAGTGCGGCCTGGATCGTTTCCGTCTGACTCGCCAATTCACCCGCGCTTTCGGCCAGTCGCCGCATGCTTACCTGATCCGGCTGAGGCTGCGTGCCGCGCGACTGTTACTGGCGCAGGGGGAAGAGCCGGCGCAGGTCGCCATGCAGGTCGGCTTTGCCGACCAGAGTCATTTGGGCCGCTGGTTCCGGCGCGCCTACCGTTTATCGCCGGCGGCCTATCAACGCCAGTGCACAAACGTTCTATACCGCTGACTCGCTCATCGCCGATGATGTGCTTTTAACAGCACAACGGAGTAAAGCGAAACATGTTTGATACCAAGATAGCGTTTATCGTGCGTGACGATCTGCAAACCTGGCAGCGGCTGAACGTGGTGGCCTTTCTGGCGACGGGCATCGCCGCTGCGGCCCCGGAGATCATCGGCGAATGTTACGTGGATGCGGAAGGCAGACGCTACGGCGGCATTTCCGGGCAGCCGATGCTGATTTTCGCCGCGGATCTGCCGGGCCTGCAAAATGCGCATCGTAAAGGGCTGGAACGGGAATTGACGCTGATCCCCTATGTGCACGCCATGTTCTCGACCGGGCACGATGAAGCCAACCGGCAGGTTTTTCTCGCTGAAAACGCGGACAACTTGGACTTGGTCGGCCTGGCGCTGCGCGGGCCGAAGAAAGCGGTGGATAAGGCGATAAAAGGGCTGACGCTCCACGCCTGAGAATACCGTTAACGCGGTGCGCTTCCAATACGGCGCTTAGGCCTGGAACGTCTGCAGCCAGGCGGCGAATTTTCTCACGATCTCATCGTCCCGATCGCGCAGCAGCAGGGAGTAAACGCCGGTTCGGATAGTCAACGCCGGGAAAGGCGACACCAGCCGACCGGACGACAGATGTTTGGCGCAGAACAGGTAAGGTACGACGGCCAGCCCCAGGCCGTCTTCGGCCGCCTGAATGGCGGCGAAGGTATGGTCGAGCGTGAGCGGCGGCGGTGAGGCGTCCAGCGCCGTCGGGTAGGTATTCAGCCAGCTGTGCCATAAATCTTCCCGGGCGCGAATGCGGATGGCGGTATGCTCGCCAAGCTTGTCCGGCGCACTGACCGGCATGGCGCGCAAATAGCTCTGGCTGCAGACCAGCAAGCTGTCTTCCTGCAGGAAAGGGATCGCCTTCAGCCCGGAGAAGTGCGCGGGATCGCGCCGGATCGCCACGTCAAACGGCGTATTGCGATCGACGGCGCCGGTGCTGGTGGTGATATCAACCGCGATCCCCGGATGTATCTCATTGAATGCCGCCAGCTTTGGCATCAGCCAGTGCATGGTAAACGTCGGCAGGCTGTGCACTACCAGCCGCTGCCGGCCGGCGCTCGCTTTCAGCGCGCTTTCCGCCGCAAACAATTCGCTTATCACCCGAGACGCGGTGCGCGAAAAATTCTCACCGGCCGGCGTCAGCCGCACGGACTTGTGTGCGCGATAAAACAGCGTGATCCCCAGCTGTGCTTCCAGGCTGCGAATATGGCGGCTGACCGCGCCGGTGGTGAGAAACAGCTCATCCGCAGCGGCGCTGAAGCTGCCAAGACGGGCGGCGGCTTCGAAAGCGGGCAGGTGCGGCAGGGAATAAAGTCGCTTCATAGGTTGAGTTTAGCTCAACCAAATGAGGGAGAAAAGATCGTTTGTCGGCCATTGATTTTGCTCATTATTATGGCGCATTCTCCCTTGTCTGTGAGTGTGTCATGCTGACGTTTTCCCCGCCTGTCGCCCGTGTTAGTCGAGTCATCCTCACCCATCGATGGACAGTGAGGCGGCGCTGAGATGCGAGCTTTCTTTCTGCTTTGCGTAAGCCGGGCAGGCCTCTGCCTGGGCACCATGATGTTCGCTGGCGCGCTGCCGACCATCAGGAGCGAGTGGCAGCTCGACGCCGCTTCGGCCGGCACGGTGCAGACGGTGTTCAGCCTGACCAACGCCCTGGCGCTGCTGGTGGCCTCCTGGTGGTGTGATTCGTTGGGCGCCCGCCGGGTTTATCTGCTGTTCTCGTGGCTGGGCGCCGCTGCGTTGATGCTGTTCGCCGTATTTGCCCATTCTTATCTCGGCGCGTTGGTGTTGATGGCCTTCGTCGGTTTGACGCAGGGCGGGGCTTATACGCCGGCGCTGCTGTTGGCGATGGGGATGAACGGCCCGGCGCGGCGCGGTTATGCCATCGGCATGGTGCTGGCGGCCAGTTCGCTGGGGTATTTTCTGTCGGTTTTCATCGCCGGTTGGAGCGCCACGCGCTGGGGCGCCGGCGTGGCGTTTTCGCTGTGTGCCGCCGGTGCGTTACTGGGAGCGCTGGCGGGATCGTTGGCCCTGGTCGGTTATCGGGAACCGCAACCGCGCACGCTGGGGAGGAAGACGAAACGTGAAAGCTATGCTATCACCTACGCGACCCTGCTGTTGCTGATCGGGTATATCGCCCACAGCTGGGAGCTGCTCGGCAACTGGGCCTGGGCGCCCAGCCTGGTCAGCGAGGCGTTGAGCGGCTTCTCTCTGGATCCGCTCAGCGCCGGATTGATCGTCGCGGCGGTGATCCACCTGGCCGGCATGGTGGCTACATTGATTGTCGGCACCGTTTCGGACTATTTCAATCGCGCGTCGGTGCTGATGTTTATGGGCGCCGCCGGCGCATTGGGTTCGCTGTTGATGGGGTGGTCGGCGAACTGGGGGCCGGGCTGGACGCTGCTGCTCGTCAGCATCGGCAGTTTCTTCATCCTCGGCGACTCCGGCGTGCTGTCGGCTGCGATGGCGGACAACGTGCCGCCGCAACAGCTGGGCAGCGTGATGGGCTGGCGATCGTTGCTGGGGTTCGGTATTGGTTCGTTCGCCCCGTTATCCTTTGGCGTGGTGATGGATACCACCCACAGTTGGGGCGCGTCTTACGCCGTGCTGGCCTGCGGCGGCGGGCTAGCCTGTCTGGCGGCATGGCTGCTTTGGCGACAACATTTGAAATGAGGCACGGGCATCATTAAATGAATGGAACATCATCACGCATTGTTATCGTGGGCGCCGGGATTGTCGGGGCATCGATCGCCTATCATCTTGCGCGTCAGGGGCAGCGCGTTATCGTCGTTGAGCAGGCGTATCCTGCGGCGGGGGCCACAGGCAGCTCGTTCGGCTGGATCAGCGAAGGCGTGCCAGAGGGCGCTCCCGATGCGTTTCTGCGACGCGAGATCGTGGCTGACTGGATGCGCCTGACGCAGGAGATCCCGGAATTGTGGGTGAATTGGTCCGGCGCGCTCAGCTATGGTCAGGCACCGGCTACGCAAAACCCCGACAATCGGCGTCTGTCCTTAGTCGAGGTGATGGCGCTGGAGCCGGCGCTCGGGCGGCCCGATAGCCAGGCCTATTTTGCAGCGCGCGATGGCGCGGTCGATCCGCAAGAGGTGACACAGCGGCTGCTCGAACGAGTAGGCGCGTTGGGCGGCGAGTTGCTTCTGGGACGTGCGGTCAGCGGATTTCTGCGCGACGCCGGTGGGCAGATAACCGGCATCGTTACCGATGAGGGCGCGATAGCCGCCGAACGGGTCGTGCTCGCCTGCGGCACGGGGATCTCGGCGCTGCTGGACGGCAGCGAATTCTCGTTGCCGATCGAGGCGTCGCCGGCAATTTTGTTGCGCTATCACGCGGCGGCGCAGGCGGTGAACACGCTGATTGCGGGCGACGACATCGAAGTGCGTCATGCACAAAATGGCGATCTGCTCGCGGCGGAGGATTATCCCGCTGGCGGCGATGTCAAACACGTGGAAGAGGACGCGCGATCGGCGATTCAAAACCGCCTGCACGGCTCGGCGCCATTGCAGCTGCAGACGTGTTCGGTGGGGCTGCGCCCCAGGCCGCGCGACGGTTATCCCATCCTCGGGCCGCTGGGCGCCACCTGTCTCTATGTGGCGGTGATGCATCCGGCCGTGATGTGCGCTCCGACGCTGGGTCGGCTGGTCAGCGACGAGCTGCTGCACGGCGTTAATCCCGCCATTCCTCGCGGCTACCGCCCGGCGCGATTCACTGATCGGGCTGCTGGATAATCTTTCCGGCTACGGATTCACACCGTAATGCGCTCAACGTTGCAGCGGTTTTTTGCGCCGTCGGCGAGGCTCTTATATATTTATTAGCATGCCTGAGGCAGGTTAGGCATGAAACGGCGGTCGATCGGGCCGCTGCAAGTACGACAGTTAATCCGTTCGCCAAGAGGCTGCGAGCCTGTGCTTTCGGTAGGGACAGCCGCCAATCGTTTCTACGGCGACCGAAGGCGGAGCAGCTACTCACCGGTCACGAGGACACTTACCATGCATAAGAGAACACTGGCGTCACTGCATTACGAAAACATGCCTTACGATGGGGTACACTTTCACATTTTGAAACGGGAGACGCCTGGCCATACGGCGTTGCTGAAGCTGGATGCGGGCAGCCGGCAACCGGCGCGTTTTCATCCGGGCTGGGTGAAACTGATGGTGCTGAGCGGTGAACTGAAGGTTGACGATCAGACGTTGCAACCCCATGAGATGTTGATCATTCCTGCCAATACCGCTTATACGGTACAGGCCATCACGGAAGTGATTTGTCTGGCGATTTCCGAGCTGGACGGCGCCGAGTTGGCCCGTTGATGAGATAACAACGTTGGATGGAGGAGAGCCTAGGCGCTCTCCCTATCCCTTCAGCAGTAAGCCGTCCCCCAGGCCGAGCTACCTGCTGATTGATGCGTACACCTCCTGATTATGCCACCGCGCTTTCCCTCTCCATCACTTTCGGCCGCGTCGCCCCCGCAACGAGCCGCCATCGCGCAGCGCATGCGCAACGTCATCGCCTCCGTTTTACGCAGAACGATGAAATTTTGGTGTAAATAGTGAGTTTCTTCGCATAAGGCCCCTGGTGTGGCTTGCGAGAACGTCACTATATGGAGGATCATGCGCTCCCTCTATCAAATAAAAGACATTCGCGTTATCAAAAGGGACAAACGATCATGGGATTCGAAGTCGACAACGCCGAAACGAAACGCATTGACCTCAGCAGCCACGAAAATTCCTCGTTCGAGGTGACGGGGCTGGTGAAACACTATCCGGCGGGCTTCGTCATTCCTTACCACTCGCATAAACGCTGTCATTTGCTCTATTCGCAACAGGGCGTTATGGCGGTCGAGGCGAGCAGCGGTCGCTGGATCGTGCCGCCCACCACCGCGGTTTGGTTGCGGCCGGGGGTAGAACATCAGATCGTCATGCAGAGCAACATCTGCGTTTACGGGATTTTGGTCGATGAAATCACCGCCGCGCGTTTGCCGCTGCGCGACGGCGTATTACAGGTTTCACCGCTGTTGCGAGAACTGATCGCCCAGTTGGCGACGCTGGCGCCTGAAGGGGCGGAGACCAAACGCAATGCGCTGCTCAGAGCGTTGTTCCTGGAGGAGCTGAGCCTGCAGCCGCAGCTGGCGCTGCATCTGCCTTGGCCGGTAGAGGCGAGAATGGCCGAAATTTGCCGGCAGTTGGTCATCACGCCGGCCGACGAACGCGGTATTGAGGCCTGGGCCGATTCACTGTCGATCAGCGTAAAGACCTTTCAACGCCATTTCAGCCAACAAACCGGCATCACCTTCGGCCAGTGGAAACAACGCCTGCGGCTGCTGTCGTCCATTCCGCTGCTGCTGGCCGGCAACTCGATCATCCACGCCGCCTTCGAAAGCGGTTACGAGAGTCACAGCGCCTATTCGGTGGCGTTCAAAAAACTGTTTGGCGTTTCGCCTTCGCGCTTTACGCTATAGCCTTATGGCATAGCGCGCTTCTCCTATAGATTGAAGCAACCTAATGACGTATAAAGCAAAGCAGTCAACTTCCGAGGCCGCGTCCCGTGATAAAAATTGTCGTGTATCTGATTCTCGCCGTGACGGTCGCCATTATTGCGGCAAGAGTCCTCTTTCGTTTGCCGGATATTTCGCAGCGTCTGCCGCAGGCGGCGTTGCCGGCGGATCCTGCCGCGCTATTGCCGGCGCGAGCCGCCGAACTGATGGCGGCGCATCCCGGCCTGAGCGGCGTGGTGCCGCTGGTCAGCGGCCACGATGCATTCGCCAGCCGCCTGGCGCTGGCGCGAATGGCGGAAAGGTCGATCGACGCCCAGTATTACATCTGGCATAACGATACCTCCGGGCAGATCCTGCTGAAAACCCTGTATGACGCCGCCCAGCGCGGCGTGCGCGTGCGGCTGCTCTTGGACGATAACGGCGTCGCCATGGACGAGACCCTGGCGGCGCTGAACGCCCAGGAAAACGTCGAGATCCGTCTGTTCAACCCATCAACCGTGCGCACGCCGAAGTTGGCCGGCTACGCCTTTGACTTTATGCGCATGAACCGGCGAATGCATAACAAGTCTTATATCGTCGATGGCGCTGTGGCGATCATCGGTGGCCGCAACATCGGCGACGAGTATTTCCAGGTCGGCGACGAAAACTATTTCCTCGATCTCGACGTGTTGAGCGTCGGTAACGTGGTGGCGGAAACCGCCGAGGTCTTCGATCGCTACTGGAACAGCGCTTCGGTGTTTGGCGTTGAGCAAATTATCCGAGGCAAAGGCAATCTTTCTGCTTTCCTGACGCAGGCCACCGCGACCGAAAGCAGTGACCGGGCCCGCAAACTGGCGGTGCAGCTGGAAACCAGTGCGGTGCGCTTTCGCGATGGTGCCGTGCAGCCGGAATTCACCCAGGTCGAGCTGGTGGCCGACGATCCGGCGAAGGGATTGGGCAAAGCGTCGCGCGATCGTTTGATGGTGACGCAGCTCAGCAAGATCATCGGCGGCGTCAACCAGCAGTTGGAGCTGGTCTCCGCCTATTTCGTGCCGGGCCGGGAAGGGGCGAGCTTTTTTGAATCGCTTGCCAAACAGGGGAAATCCATCCGTGTGCTGACCAACGCGATGAACACCACCGACGTGCTGGTGGTCCATGCCGGCTACGCCAAATACCGACGTGAGCTGCTGCTGGCGGGCGTCGAGCTGTTCGAGCTGAAATTGCGCGCCGGCCAACCGACGGGGCGCAAGGAGCTCAAACCGCTGGGGCTGTCCGGCGCGGCGCTGCACGCGAAAACCTTCGCCATCGACGATAAGCGGGTGTTTATCGGTTCGTTCAATTTCGATCCGCGCTCGGCGCACCTGAACTGCGAAATGGGCTTTTTGATCGACAGCCCGACGCTGGCGGCCGACACCCGCCAACTGTTTGATGGCCCGCTCGAGTACGCTGCCTATCGGCCGACATTGACGCCCAAGGGTAAAATGGTGTGGAACGAAGCCTTCGAAGACGGCCACACCGAGGTGCACCAGCAAGAACCCGGCGCCGGCTGGGTAAAACGCATCGTTCTCACCGTGGCCGGCTGGCTGCCGATCGAGTGGATGTTGTAATGGCGGCGAATGCCGCCGACACCCGTTAAGTCAACCGTTGCAAGGGAACCAATCCTGCGCTTATCGGTTGGCTTCAGCATCACCAGAGAGTTTAAAAGTAAACAACGCTGTTTCATTAACGCTGCCTGGTATCCAGCAGCTGCGTACGATAGCGCTTTTGGTGTCGCGATAGAACTCCGGGGTGCCCGTTAGTACGATATTTCTGGCTTTACCCTTATCATCAACATCAAACGTTGCGCTCACTTCGCCTTCACGTTTTTCAGCCTTCGCAGAGGCGGAATAGTATGGCCGCTCATAAAAGACTTGGCCGTCGCATCCCAGATTAGGTGGTTGCTTTGCCGCTGGAACATTGCTGCCTGCACGCCAGGCATAGACACAATCGTTCACCGCACCGGCTTTTTCACAGCCATCAGGTTGCAATGGCGCGCAGCCGGCAAGTGCCAGGCTCAGCGGGATGAGGATGAATCGTGACATGGCGTTTCCTGCATGTTCTATCAATCAGATAACGCATATTTTCGCTTAGCGCAGGGTATTTAGAAAGAGAAATTATGCGGCTTTCGCTAGGGTGTTAACCATTCTTTTCTTAAGCGATGCTCTACTCGAAAATATGAAGGTAAATAGTTTGTCGGGGTGGGGTTAATTCTTCGGTTAATTATATTTATTATTTTACTTCGCTATTGGAACTATTGATGAAAGTGATTACTTCACAAGAAATTAAAATAGAAAAAATAACCGTTTTGATTATTCTTTCTTGTAATTACCTCGACAGAAACCAAAGGATCTTCCACCATGCGCATGATGAAAGCCGCCGCCTTTATCGACAGGGGGAGAATAGAACTCATTGAAAAGCCGATTCCTTCTCCTGGCCCCAACGATGCTTTGCTCAAAATAACCACGACGACAATCTGCGGTACCGATATTCATATTCTTAAGGGCGAATATGCCGTGCCTCACGGATTGACCGTGGGTCATGAGCCGGTTGGGATTATAGAAAAGCTCGGGAGCAATGTTAAAGGCTTTAATGAAGGGCAGCGGGCGTTGGCCGGCGCCATTTGCCCCTCTTTTACATCCTATGCCTGCCAGGATGGATTTCCTGCCCAAGACGGAGCCTATTTGCCGGAATGCCGTTGCCACGGATATAAAGCCACGGCGGGTTGGCGCTTCGGCAATGTTATCGATGGTACCCAGGCTGAATATGTACTGGTGCCTGATGCTGAAGCCAATCTGGCGCTCATACCGGACGGTCTGACGGATGAACAGGTGCTGATGTGCCCGGATGTGATGTCTACCGGTTTTAAAGGCGCGGAAAATGCCAACATTAAAATTGGTGACACGGTGGCCATCTTCGCCCAGGGGCCGATTGGTTTATGCGCCACTGCGGGCGCTCGTCTGCAGGGCGCCAGCCTGATTATTGCCATCAGCAGCTCTCCCGAAAAGCTGATGATGGCGGGAAAGATGGGGGCAAACGTCTTGCTGAATTACAAGGAAACCGATGTGATTGATGAAATATTCAAGATTACGGCGGGGCGTGGTGTGGACGCCAGCATCGAGTGTTTGGGGACGCAAGCCACCTTCAATCAAGCGCTGCGGGTGTTAAAACCCGGCGGCACCTTATCCAGCCTTGGCGTTTATAGCGAAGACCTCCATCTGCCGGTGAGTGCACTTGCCTATGGGTTGGGCGATCATACTATTCGCACGGCATTGTGCCCGGGCGGCAAGGAGCGGATGCGCAGAATGATGAACGTCATCCAGCATGGCGGTTTGGATCTCCGGCCGTTCGTGACGCATCGCTTTCGGCTGGAGAATATCGCAGAGGCCTACGCGTTGTTCGCGGAGAAACGCGATGGCGTGATTAAGTTGGCCATCACGCCATAAAGCCCATCGATACGGTTAGCGGCGGATTATTCCCCGTTATCCTTGAGACTGACCGTCGCCGTGCGGCCGGCGATCAGCTCGACGCCGTGGGGAACGGTGTCGATCGCGATGCGCACCGGGATGCGCTGCGCCAGACGGATCCAGCTGAATGTCGGGTTGACGTTGGCGAGCAGAGTGCCGGCGGCGGTGGTGCGCTCGCTGTCGTTGATGCCGGCGGAAAGCCCGTCGACGTGGCCGTACAGCGGCTGCCGTTCCCCCATGATGCGGATCACCACCTTGTCACCGTTCTGGATGCGGCCCAGCTTGGTCTCTTCGAAGTATCCGGCGATGTAGAAACTGTTGGAATCCACCAACGCCATGATCGGCTGACCAGCGCTCGCGTAAGCGCCGGGGCGCAGGGAGAAGTTGGTGATCACGCCATCCACCGGCGCATAGAGATCGGCGCGCTGCAGGTTGATGCGCGCCAGCGCCCGATCCGCCAGGGCCTGATCCAGATTGGCCTTCGCCAGCGATTGGGCATCGCGGCGATTGTCGCGTTCCTGTTGTGAAATAGCCGACTGCAACGCCTGATAACGCCGGTTTTCGCGCTGGGATGACGCCAACTGGACGTTGGCGCGCTCCACGGCGGCCTCGGCCTGATCCAGCGCGTTGCGCAGCCGTACTTTGTCCAGGCTGAGCAGCAGCTGCCCTTTATGCACCATCTGGTTGTCGTGAATGTGCACGGCCTCCACCTTGCCGGAAACGTCCGTGGCCAGCGGCACCACGTCGGCGCGGATCTTGCCGTCGCGCGTTTGCGGGGCGTAGGTGTAATAAAGATAAAGCTGCCACAGCACACCTGCCGCGATCAAAACGGCAATCAGGGTCAGCGCGGGGCGTAGCAGAGCAAGGGTACGTTCACGAAACATGGGGGCCTCAGGGGGTGGTAAGCCATTTCAGGCCGTGGAAAAACAGCCCGGCCAGAATAAGAAACAGGGCGGTGTCGAACAGCGGGCGCTGCGCGACCCAGCGATAGATGCCCACCGCGTTGAGCGTCCAGGAAAGCGCCATGCGCGAGAAGAACGCGCACACCAGGCACAGCAGCAAGGGCGAGATGAATACGCCGTCAATGTTGATTTCACCGATCATGTCAGGGATTCCAGTGCAAAGCCGTGGGGAAGTGCAGCAGCCGTAGCCGGGTAAGTGGCCGCAGCGCGCGCCGATCGTTCTGCCGCCAGGCCTGTTGCAGACCGGCGTCGATCTGGCCCAGCAGCTCGGAGGGTGCCTCGGCGTGCAGAGAAAGTTGGCGGAACGCCGCCGGCAGACCGGCGTTCGGCGAAGCGCCAGGAGTGAGCCCGCCGGCCTGCTGCAGACGAATCAGGTCGATACCGGTTTTTAAGCGCATCAACAGCTGTGGGCTGCGATCGGCTTGCCCAACGACGGCCAGGCGGCTACCCAGCGCGGTGATGCGATCCAACGCGCGGGTCTGATAGCGCTGTAAGTCGCGCTCCGTGATGTGGCGATTGAGGTGCAGCATCTCTTGCGCATCCTGCCGCATCAGCCGCGCTACTACTTGATCAGTGCCCCAGCGCCGGAACAGCGCGGCGCACAGGAATGCGAAATAGACGCCGATCAGCGTGCCGGTGGTGCTTTCCAGATACAACCCCATATTGTTCGGCGCATAGTGCCCCTGAAAGTTGACGTTGCTGAGCGACAGGGCGATCGCCAACGTCGCCAACGGGTTGCTCGCCGCCCACACGCCGAGCGGCAGCAAAAACAGCCCCATCACGATCAGGAAACTGCCGTAATCCCCGGCCAGCGGCAGCAGCACATAGCTGAGCAGGGCGCCGAGGACCATAGCGATAGTGGCGAAGCGGCCAAAAGTGGCGATGGTGGCGCCGGGATTGTCGCCGGCGCCGAAGAAGGCGATAGCCACGATCCCCATCAGCACCATGTTGGCGCCCTGTTCCCAGCCGGTGAAATACCAGAGACCGCACAGCAGGGCGTAGGTCGTCAAAATTCCGGCGAACATGCGCACCGCCATGCCGGTATCCGGCGGCGGCGAGAAGACGCGGCTGCGCATCATCTGCGCCTGCAGCGCCGCGGGCAGCGGCTCACCGTCCAGGAATGCGTTCAACTGCTGTACCTCGGCCCACAGCGTTAACCACTGCTCAACCTGTTCAGCCAGCTCGTCGACGATCAGCGTTTCCCACGGCGACAGCGATGCTGCGGGGGGCAACAAGCTCACCGAGGGCGCAGCGTGCGGTGCGGGTTCAACGGCCTGCCGCCGAACCTCATTCAGCCACGGCTGTAGGCGGGGGCGCAGGCCGACCGGCAGTGCGGCGATGCTGCTGCCGATGGCCGAGAGCAGCGGCACGATTTGCAGTACGCGTTGCTGTATCGAAATCGCCGCCTGACGGGTGGGCTTATCGACCGAACTGTCATAGCCAAGGGTGGTCATCATCTGATTGAACGAGGCGATGTCGCCCAGCAAACGGATACGGTCCGCGTCGGTCTGGGCGTCGCCGCCCTTACCGTCGAGGCTGTCCTCCTGCCAACGCGCTAGGTCAGACAGCCAGGCTTTCAGCCGCGTGCGCAGCACCGGCTCCAGCGACGATGGGAACAACACGCTGTCTACCAGCGTCACCGCCAAAATACCCAGGCATATCTCCGTCACCCGCGTGACGACCATGGTGAACATCGTGTCCGGGTGATTGATGTAGGCGATAGCGACCAGCATCATGGTGATGGCGCCCAGCTGGAAAAAGTAAGCGCGCGGCGTGCGATCGAGATAAGAGAGGCCCAGCATCAGTGACGATGACAGCCCAGCGGCGACGATCAACAGCACCGGCGTGTTGCTAAGCCAGGCCGAAAGGCCCAGCGTCAGCACGCCGGCGAACAGCGTGCCGCAAAAACGGTAGGTGGCGCGGGCGCGTACGGCGCCGCTGACCGGATTGCTCAGCACGCAGCAGGTCACCATTGCCCAATAGGGATTTTGCAGGCCGATGCTTTCCGCCAGCGCGAAGGCCAGCATGGCGGAAATAAACAGTTTCACGGCATACAGCAGCTGCGGTTTACCGATTCTCATGGCTCATTGCCGGCCTGTTGCAGATAGTGGCCTGCGCGCTCTTCAAACAGGCGCAGAATGCGCGTGGCGGTTTCAATATCTTCCAACGGCACGTCGTGCATCAGCTCGACTCGCAGCTTATCGGCCGCGGTTTCGACCTTTTTGGCCAGCTCGGCGCCGGCGGGCAGAATGCGCAGGGTTTTAAACCGACGATCGCCGGCCGACTCCTGCCGCTCGAGGAAGCCTAACGCGGCGGCCTGATCCAACAGACGCACCAGCGCACCGGGATTGACGCCGACTTCTTCCGCCAGATCGCGCTGATTGATGCCCTGCGGATTGCGATGCACCAGAACCACGACGGTAGCCAACGACATGGAGATGCCGGATTTGGCGATCGCCAGCGTCGCAGCCTGTTTCCACACCCGGCGAACCGGTTGCAGGGCGTTGGTGAGGGCATAGAGGGATTTTTCTTTCGATGACATGGGATACCTCGGCAAACAGTGCATATAGGTTAAATGGCAACAGTTGCTTTGGCAATTAATTTTAAACGACCGACTCAGAGACAGAAGGCAAGACATATGTGACGTCGTCACATAAAACAGAAGGGCTACATAGGCAGCCCGTTTGAAAGGTGGGTATTACAGCGCCTGAACGGGGTTCATCGCAGCGCCGGGGAAGGCAGTATCCTCACCGCGTTCACGCCACTGCGCCAGATTAGCCTGTCGATCGCCGCCATGCACGCCGAACCGGCGTGCAACTCGACGCAGGAAGAGCTGGCCCGCATCGCCGGCTATTCGCTCAACGTTTCAAAGGGCTGGTTGGTAGCACCGCCATGGAATACCTCTCGCATTGGCGTATGCTGCAGGCGGCAGATCGCCTGCGGGCCGGTAAAGAAAACGTCGCGTCGATCGCCTACTCGTTGGGGTATGGCTCGGAAAGCGCGTTCAGCACCGCTTTCAAACGGGTGATGGCGCAGTCGCCGTCGCAGTATCAGCGGCAAATGCCGGCCGGGGCGAGTGAACCGGCGTGAAAGGGGGCGCAGCGACCGTAGCCGCCGCACCTGAGGCTACTGGCTGATCGTCTGCTGCAGCGCCTGAACGGAAGAGTCGATGCCGGCATCGACCGACATGGTCAAGTCTTCCATTTCCAGCGACACCCAGTCGTTGTAACCCATCATGCGTACCACCGAGAAGAATTCCTTCCACCACTGCAGATCCCGGCCGCAGCCGACGGCGACATAGTTCCAGGCCCGGCCAGCTACCTCGTCGATCGGTTTGGTCTCCAGCAGCCCGTTGATCTCGACGACGCCGCGCTCCAGGCGCACGTCCTTGCCGTGTACATGGTGAATGGCGGGGCCGAGGGCGCGGGCCACCGCGATGGGATCCGCGCCCATCCAGATCAAGTGGCTGGGATCGAGGTTCAAGCCCACCATTGGGCCAACGGCCTCGCGCAGCCGGAACAGCGTTTCCGGGTTCCACACCAGCATGGCGCTGAAGTTTTCCAGCGCAAAGCGCTCGACGCCGCACGCTTTGGCTCGGGCGACCAGCGCCTGCCAATAGGGGATCGCCACCTCATTCCATTGATAGTCCAGACAGTTTTTCACCGTAGGCGGCCAACTGACGGTATAGGTGATCCAGTTGGGGATGGTGTCATGCGGGCTGGCCGGCGGCAGGCCGCTCATCATCACGATCTTCTTCACCCCCAGCAGGCCGGCCAGCTCCAGCGTATTGTCGGTTTGGCGCAGATGACGCTGCCCCAGCTCGCCCGGATCGAGCGGATTGCCGGAGACATTGAGCGCGGCGATCTCCATGCCGCGGCTGGCCAGCGCTTGCTGCAGCCGCCGGCGTTTGGCGGGGTTGGCCAGCAGTTCCTCGGTATCCAGATGGGGCGCCGGGGACCAACCGCCGGTGGTCATCTCCACACCGCGCACCCCTAGCTCCAGCAGCCGATCCAGCATCGGCTCGAAGGGTAAATGGCCCAGGCTGTCGGTACAGAACGAAAGTTTCATGGTGCTTTCCTTATTGGTAATTAACCCAGGTGGCGCCGTTGTCGGCGGAACGAACACAGTTCTCAATCCAGCGCACGCCTTCCAATCCGGCATCGATATCCGGATAGATCAGCGCGGCCAGCGTCTGCCGATCGCCGCGCTGACTGGCGCTGATGGCGATGGCGAACTTGAGGTAAATATTGGCCCAGGATTCGGCCAGCCCTTCGGTATGCAATGCGCCGAGCCGCTCTTCCGCCAGGGCGCTGTCGTCCAGATAGGGCATGCCGTGGTGCAGCGTCTGGCTGGGCCGCCCCTGGATCTCATAGCGTAATTCGCCGGGTGTGGAATCACTCCATTGGAGGCTGGCGCGTGAGCCCACCACGCGGATGCTTTGGCTGTCCATTGCGCCCGCGTTGATGGCGGAGGCCCACATGCGCCCGACGGCGCCGTTTTCGTAGTGCATCAGCACCATGGCATTGTCTTCCAGCGGGGCGCGGGAAGGGATAAAGCTCTGACGATCGCACAGCAGGGAGGCAATTTTCATGTTGGGCATGACCAGCTGTGAGATGTAGAAGGTGTGGGTAGAGATGTCGCCCAGCACAAAGGAGGGGCCGGCGATTTTCGGATCGACGCGCCACTTTTGCGCCTCGAACGTGTCCGCGCTTTCATTGGCGTTGAAGCCATGGGTGTACTGCAATTCGACCATGCGTATTTCGCCGATGTCGCCGTTCGCGATCATGGCGCGCATCTGCATCAGCAGCGGATGCCCGGAGAAGCCGTAGGTCACCCCGACGATCAGGCCTTTCTCCGCCGCCAGCGCCTTGATTTCTCTTGCCTCCGCCGTGGTAAAGAACAGCGGCTTTTCGCAGATGACATGCAGGCCGGCATTCAGCGCGGCGCGCGTAATTTCATAGTGGGTGCCGTTAGGGGTGGCGATGGTCACCACCTCAACGCCATCTTCGCGGTTGGCCTCTTGTTTCAGCAGCTGTTGATAGTCGTCATAGCAGCGTTCGGCGGGCACACCGAGATTGACGCCAAACTCACGTCCGCGCGCCGCGTCGATATCAAAAGCGCCGGCAACCAGCCGATAGGCGGTATTGTCGCGCAGTGCGCCGGAACGATGCTTGTAGCCCACCTGGCTGAGGCGGCCGCCGCCGATCATCGCCCAACGCAGCGGGCGAGGGATGCTTCTTTCACCATTTAACATGCTGACTCCTGATATTGTGGTATTGCACTCGGGTGCAAAACGGGTTTAAAAGAGAGTGGCAACGGTTTATTTCTGGTTCATCTGTGCAAATTGCGGGTAGTTTTCTCGCGTCACGGTGGCATAAGGCACCCAGTTGTAAGACTCGGTTTTGGCGCGATCCAACATCGCTCGGGTCACTTGCACCGCGCCGATCGCCTGGGCTTTGGCATCCTGGAAAATGGTCACCGCCAGGTCGCCATTTTTGATAAATTGCAGGCCGTCGGGCGTGCCGTCGATACCGGCAACCAGTACGCCGTTCTTTTTGGCCTGCTTCAGCGCCATGATCGCGCCGATGGCCATCTCATCGTTGTTGGCGGCGATCGCATCGATCGGGACGCCGTTCAGCAACCAGCCGGAGACCACGTCGACCGCTTCATTGCGCTGCCATTTGGCGGTCTGTTTCTCTACCACCTTCAGGTCTTTGTGTTTGGCGATCACCGCTTCCACCGCGCGGGTGCGTTCACGGGTTTCTTCGTTGGAGAGGGCGCCCATCAGGATCGCCACGTTGCCGCGGTAATTCATTTTTTTCGCCAGGGCCTCCATCTGCAGGCGGCCGCTGAGCACCGAATCGGAGCCGACGTAGGCCGTCGCGCCGCTCAGCGGCACTTCGGGTTTACGGTTGACGAAGATAAGGGGGATAGCGGCGCGTTTGGCGGCTGCTATCATCGGCTGGACGCCTTGCGTATCAACCGGGTTGAGGATAATGGCGTCCACGCCCTGATTAATCAGATCGTCTACCTGCTGCACCTGCAGGGCGACATCGCCTTTGGCATCGACGAACTGGCCTTGCAGCTGTTGCGCAGCCAGTTCTCGCGCCATTTGGCTGCGCAGGATGGAGACGAAGTTGAGATCGAAATTGGCCAGCGCCACGCCGACCTGATAGCTCTTGGCCTGAGCGGTCACGACAAACAGCGAGCAGGCTAACATCAACAGCAGTCTGGTTTTTTTCATTACGGTATCCTGTTGAGAAGAGAGGTGTTATGTAAAAACAGCGTTTTTGCAACCGGGTGCAAATCAGAAGAAAAAACGGCGATGAGTCTCTGAATGCCACCGTGAATGTCGGCCATGGATAAAATTTGGTCAACAGGGGGAAGGTAAAAATAGCGCGGACGATCACAAACTCTTTACGTTTTGCACCCGGTTGCACAGCAAATTGCAATCGGGTGCAAAAACGATACATAATTGCAGCAGATATGCCGGCAGGCGCTTAGGGGATCTGAGCGAGCAGGGTATAGTTTAACTTCACCGAAGCAGGGATCGACGCAACCATGAAAAAACACCACAAAGCCACCGCCAGCGACGTCGCCGAAAAGGCTGGCGTCTCTAAATGGACGGTATCGCGCGCCTTTACGCCCGGCGCGTCGATCTCGGACAGCGCGCGTGATAGCGTGTTGGCGGCGGCGGCCGAGCTGGGCTATCGGCCAAACCTGCTGGCGCGCAGCCTGTCGCAAAAACGCACGCACATCATTGGCGTGGCCATCGACGAGATGAAGAACCCGCATTCGATGATGATGCTCGATATGGTCACCAAACAGCTGCAAACTCGCGGTTATATGGCGCTGCTGCTGAACATCACCGCGGGGGAAAACTACCGGGCGGTGATGGCGATGGCCGATCAGCTGCAGGTCGACGGCATTCTGTTCCTGGCGACGGTGTTAACCAAAGAGTGGGCGGCGATCGCGCAAGATCTGCATCAGATCCCGCTGGTGCAGGTATGTCGCAATACGGAAAGCGAACACATTGATGTGGTCAATATCGACGGCTACCGCGCCGGCGAAGAGATCGCTGCGCTGCTGATAGAACAAGGGCATCGGCGCTTTGGTTACATGAAGGGGCCGGACACGCAAAGCAGCCATTTACTGCGCATGGAAGGCTACCGCGACAGACTGATGGCCGCCGGCTTTCGGCTGGATCGGGTGCTCACCGCCGGCCACTACGATCGCCAACGCGGTTTCCAGCTGATGAGCGAATACCTGCAGGCAACGCAGGAAAGCGAGCGGGTTGAGGCGCTGTTCTGCGAGAATGACGTGCTGGCGCTGGGGGCACTCGAAGCGCTCAGGCAAACGGCGCCGTCGTCCGCGATGGCCGTGGTGGGCTTCGACGATATCGATGAGGCCGGCTCAGCCAATTGGGCGCTGACCAGCTATAGCCAACGCATCGACCGGCTGGTTGAAGAAGCCTTGAATCGCCTGATCGACAATCGCGCCACGGCAGACGGCGCCTGGCGGCACGGGGAATTGCGGGTTCGGCGGTCGCATTTGGGAGATAAACAGGCGTGAGGCTTTTTCTTTTGGTGACAGCGTCACTTTGGAGACTTGATGAGAGCTCATCGCGATACAAAGAAAAAACTCTATAGAAGAGAAAGTGTTACATCCAAAGGGTCCATCGCCAGCGGTGGTGAATACCGTTGGGGACGCCATGGCAAACAGGCGGACGATGAGCAGTTGCCGTTGCGTGAAAGCATGCATGGGCGGATACAACATGGCATGGATTACACGCCGCTATTTCAATTTCTGCTCAGTAAAGTGGGCCAACCCTGGAATGAAGTACATAGCGAAGCGGTTAGTCGATTGGACAAACCAGCACCCATTTTTTACCTGGTGGCGCTGCACCGTAAAAACTGGCGGAGCTATGTCTGCTGTGGTGAATCTAGCTATTACAGCGGACTGTGTGTCGATGAACGCGGGATACTGCAGAAAGTGAACCCGGCATTTACCGCAGAAGATGTGCCGGTGAGATGCCGTTGTTGCACCTACACGTTCAACGGGGAACTCGTGCCCGTCACGGAAAAGAACTGGCAAAAGCCTTATGAGAAGGAGTCCTGGGAATAATCAGGTCTCACGTCTCACGAGTGTCATTCTGGTGCAGATTGACTGCCGGAGTTTGCCAGATTTCACGTAGCGCGATCAAAAAGGAGGGTATTTTGACCCATTTTGCAGAGTGGCACAGCCAAATCCAGGCGCTTGAGGTTGAACTGCATCAGCCGCCGGTGCGGCGCGATCCGCGGCGCGTCGCGGCATTGCTGCATGAAAACTTTGAAGAGATTGGTCGTTCAGGGCTGCGTTATGACAAACGCCAAACCGTTGCGGCGCTGGAAATGGAAACTGAACATCCGCAGATTTTTGCCGAAGGTTTTAAGCTGGCGCAAATCAGCGAAGGCGTCGTGTTGCTGACGTATAAAAGTTTTCAGCGTGATGCGCAGGGCCACGCCGTTCGTTGCACCGAACGTTCATCGATTTGGCTTCTGACAGCCAAGGCAGGTTGGCAGATGCGGTTTCATCAAGGTACGCCGACTAAGGGTTAAACTGAGATGGGGGCTTAAACATAAAAAAGGATATCCGCCTGATAAAGCCTTGAAGGTGAGGTGAGAAAGGACGGGCAGGATAACCCCGGTGCGTATCCAGTAATTCAATTTAACATAATATACATTATGCGTACCTATATGCAGGTATGTGGATTATACCGTCCAGGCCTGATTCATGGGGTTTCTCCTGTAGCCAACCAGGCCAGCGCCAACTGCTCGTGCCGTTGAATCAATTCGTTTTTCAACCGGCCATAAGCCACTGGATTTTGCCGGCAGTCTTCTGCTGCCTGGTATTTGATTGCCCTGTATTGCTGAGAACAGCATAATGCTTGCGCAGATAATCTCTGAACGCCAAATGTCAGATCGCCTGTTCACTTCCAGCAATAAATGCATGCACGTGATGCGTGCGTTTGCCGTTTCCCTTGATGTCGTAACGCCTGCAGGCAATGCCGTTCTCGCTCGCGGCGTATATCCCATGTCACGCATCCTGTCATTCAAGCTATCCAACGCCGGCAGACTTTCAACCTCCAGCAATATATCAATCGTTGGGATCGTGATGATGCGCGCTGATATTTTCCACTCCAATAATGATGACCGGGCATGGTTTCCAATGGCGCATACCTGCCGGTATTGGCCAAAAAACCCCCTGCTTTTTTGATCGCGCTACGTGAAATCTGATAAAACGTGGCGGCTACGATACTGCAGATTTCTCCCAAACGCGTCATTTAAGCGGGCAGTATTTGCACGCCAAATGCGCATTGGCGCGCGTTTCATTGCTTTCGGCGCCCACCACGGCGTTGGCTATACTGAATGGAAACATTCTTCCTCGCTCCAGGAGCCTCTCCATGTTTGATCATGTGAAATTTGGCGTCAGCGACTTTGCCCTAAGCAAAGCGTTTTTCCTCAATGCGCTGGCGCCGCTGGGCGTAAAAATCGTTGCTGAAGGCGAGCCCGGCTATGGCGTCGAACTTTGTCCCGATCGGGGTAATGTGTCATTGTGCCTGTTTCAAACCGACGAAAAGCCGGCGCACCTACACCTGGCATTTGTCGCAAGCAGCCGTGAGCAGGTCGATGCGTTCTACCACGCCGCGCTAAAAGCCGGCGGCAAAGACAATGGCGCGCCCGGTTTACGGCCCAATTACCATGCCCACTACTATGCGGCATTTGTGATCGCCCCGGATGGCCATAATATCGAGGCAGTTTGCCACAATTCGATGGACTAGTGATTTTTCCAGTTAAAACAGCATATTAATCACGAGGTAATGCATTGGATTTAACATAACGCAATTGTGACATCGTCACTTAAAGTTACCCCGTCACGTCAATCCATTCTGCTCCGGTGATGCTGGCCAGCCGCTGCGGCGCAATTCTCACGCCTGAGTTATCGCTGCCGCCTGCCGGAAGCACTTCACTGTAGCTGCACAGGCTGCGATCGCAGTAAACTCTCACCGTTGCCGGTGCGGCAAAGGGGCAAACGCCGCCGGGCGGATAGCCGGTCAGCGCCTCCACCTCCTCCGTCGGCAGCATGCGTGCCTTTACGCCAAAGAATTGCTTGTACTTCTTGTTGTCGATTCTGGCGGTTCCCGCCATCACCAGCAGCACCACGCCGTCGTTTACACGAAACGAAAGCGTCTTGGCGATCTGCCCGCCCTCCACGCCAAAGGCTTCCGCCGCCAGCGCCACCGTTGCGGTGTTCTTTGCCAGCACCGTCACCGTCGTCTCCGGTGCGTGCTCGGCCAGAAATCGCTGAACGCGCTCTACACTCATGCCCTTCCTCCAGATGTGGCTAAGCCATTGATAATGCCGTAGTGACGGTTTCGGTTTTAACATCGCATGCTAAAAATGAGAATCAAAATTGTTCAAATCGGTGAATCTGAACAAAGCTTTAAGGGGCCAACGCCTTTTTTATCTATCATTTTTCATGGAGATAACCGTATGACCACGCAAACGACAGCAAGGCCTTCAGCGGCCGCGGTGGCCGTCTATGAATGGCTCAATCCGATACCCTACGGATTTTTTACCGCGGCGCTCATTTTCGACATCATCTATGCCTGCACGGCGAATATTCAATGGGTCAATGGTGCCAGTTGGCTGATCGCCATCGGCCTGATTTTTGCCATTATTCCCCGGCTGATTAACCTGGTGCAGGTGTGGTTCGGCAGCGGCCGGCTACAGGGCTCATCGGTCAAGCTCCATTTCTGGCTGAATCTGTTGGCCATCGTTCTTGCCATTATCAACGCTTTCGTGCATAGCCGGGATGCGTATGCCGTGGTGCCGCAAGGCCTGGTGCTGTCTGCGATCGTGGTCGCGCTGCTGAGCTTCGCCAACATTCTGCTGGCCGTGAGCGCCCGCGCAAAATAAGGAGGTTTTCATGAAGCTATCATCCATTGCGATTGCGCTTTCGGCCGTGTTGGCGCTGGCCGGCTGCGATAACAGCGCCGTCATTTCGCCGGAACAACAAATGGGGCCGGATCCGGCGTTGCCGGCGGCGCAAGACTTCCTGATGCCGCCGATGCAGGTGCCAAAGGGCGTGGGCTGGCAGCAAAACCAGATGCCAAAAGTCGCCGAAGGCTTGAAAATTGACAAGGTGGCAGACGGTTTGCTGCACCCGCGTCAGTTGCTTACCCTGCCCAACGGCGATGTTTTGGTGGTGGAGGCCAACGGGCCGGGCACGGAAGCGGTCAGCACGCCCAAGCAGCTGATCGCCGGGTTGGTTAAGGGCAAGTCAGGTAAAGGGGGAAAAGGCGGTAACCGCATCACCCTGCTGCGCCCAACCGCCGGCGGCAATTGGGAAAAGCATGTCTTCCTCGAGGGGCTCGATTCTCCGTTCGGCGTTCAGCTGATTGGCAACACCCTGTATGTGGCCAACACCGGCAATATCATGCAGTACGCCTATCAGCCGGGCGAAACGCGCATCAGCGATCCGGGTAAAGAGCTGGCCGATCTGCCGGACACCATCAATCATCATTGGACCAAGGCCCTGCTGGCCAGCCCGGACGGTAAAAAGCTGTATGTCGGCGTCGGCTCCAACAGCAACATCACCGAAAACGGCCTGGCCGTAGAGTACCGGCGCGCCGCCGTGTTGGAAGTGGACACCGCCTCCGGCGCCAGCCGCATCTTCGCCAGCGGCCTGCGCAATCCGACCGGGCTGCAGTGGGAACCGCACAGCGGCAAGCTGTGGGCCATCGTCAACGAGCGTGACGAGATCGGCGCCGATCTGGTGCCGGACTACCTGACCTCGGTGCAGGACGGCGGCTTCTACGGCTGGCCTTACAGCTATTTCGGCCAGCACGTCGATCGTCGGGTACAGCCGGCGCGGCCGGATCTGGTGGCGAAAGCTATCAAGCCGGACTACGCCCTCAGCTCGCACGTCGCGCCGCTGGGGCTGCTGTTCTACACCGCGAGCGCTCTGCCGGCCGACTATCGCGGCGGCGCTTTTGTCAGCGAGCACGGCAGCTGGGATCGCTCGCCGCTGAACGGCTACCGGGTCAGCTACGTGGCGTTTGAGCAAGGCAAGCCGGTCGGTAAACTCAAAGCGGTGGTCACTGGCTTTGTCTCCGACGACGAGAAGGAACTCTATGGCGCACCGGTTGGATTAGCGGTCGATAAGGCTGGCGCCCTGCTGATTGCGGATGATGTGGGCAACACCGTTTGGCGCGTCAGCGCTAAATAACGTTAACGTGCAGGTTCCGAAGAACCTGCACGTGACATTGTCATTCAATGCTTTGCGCCAACCAGACCGTTCTTCCCCCGCAGGCGGGATCTTCCACCACATGATCGACCACGCGGAAGCCGTTCTCCTGCAGCAAGCGCGTATACTCCTCCGGCGCCAGGCTGGCGTGAAACAGCGGCTGGCCTTCGAAATTGCCGATCGCCACGCCGTCTGCAGGGCCGCTGGTGAACATCAATGCGGCATTCGGCTTGGCGTGCCGTCTGAACAGTAGAAACATGCGGCGCTGATCGTCGCGCGCCAAATGGAAGAAGCTGTCCCAGGCCAGCAGGCCGTCGAATCTTGTCGCCAGATTCAGCTGGCGCATATCCATCTGCCGCCACTCCTGCTGTGGAAAACGTTGCCGGCAGCGCGCGATCATCGCCTGCGCACCGTCGATGCCGGTGACTCGATACCCTTGTTCGATAAAATAGGCGGCGATCGGCGCGCCATTGCCGCAGCCGAGATCGAGCAGCCGCGCATTGGCCGGGGTAAGCTGTAAAAAGCGGTCGAGCCACGGCCGCTCAAACAGCGTGATGGGCCTGAGGCGTTCCCAGGCGGCGGCATGTTCGTCATAAAGCGGAATAATCGTGCTCGCCAGTTTTTCCGTCATTAATATTATCCCCGTCACGTTATTAGCGCAAAAAAATAGCCTTTGGTCAGAATTAACGCGCTTGTCCGATAATATATTCATCAACAGGCCGTTGACCAGAAATAAAAGGTTTTAACATTTCGACATAAACCAGTACAATTCCCTACCCTGTGTTAACCCTTTTTTAGGTTGATTGTGTCGTTAATTCAGCCCCATGCATCGCGAAATCGGGCCGCCGCCTGGTTAGGGATGTTTGCCATTCTGATGTTGTTCATTGCGCCGGTGATCTCGCGATCCCTGGAGCATGTACGCGCCGGAAGTGCTGGAACGACCGTCATGGCGGATTGCGGCATGGATATGCCGATACATCACGAGATGCACTCGCCGTCGCCTGAACCTGAAAAAGCCGCGCAGCCGCTGATGCAGCACGGGGGCGGCCACCACAACATGGCGATGATGATGGACGACAGCGCCTGCGGCTACTGCGTGCTGTTGTTGCATGCGCCGCTGCTGGACGTGAGCCACGCCCCGCTGTTCTGGTCCCTGCCGCTGGCTTCACGCCCGCCGCCGATCCACTATCTCGTTCCCCTGTTTGCCCACGTCGTTCACACCGAATTACAGCCGCGCGCACCGCCCGTCTCTTTCCTCTGATTTAACAATAAGCCCATTGCCGTTCTCTGTATTGCCGTTGATCGCTTCAACCCGGCGGAATTAATTCGCCCAATGGTTAATCATCGAGACGACATTATTAGCCCGGTTATTTCCACGTTCAGGGAATTAACCCCCGTATTTACCGATGGTGATTTTCGCCAGGCCTCCCCACGCCTGAATAATCCCTCGGCCAAGAACGGAAAAAGTTAGCTTAAGGAAAGATGATGTTTAAACCCGTTTATAAAAAGAACGCCGCCACCCGCGCCATTACCACCGCCATGCCGCTGTTCCTGCTGGCCGGCCACGCGGCGCAGGCGCATCAGCACCCTACCGACACACAGGTTAATGATGGCGACGTGATCACCGTCACCGCACCACTCTACTCTCCGCTGACCATCGTGACGTCACCGAAAACTCCGCGCCAGCCGGTGCCCGCCAGTGACGGTTCGGACTATCTGAAAACCATTCCCGGCTTTTCTCAGATCCGCAACGGCGGCACCAACGGCGATCCGGTGTTCCGCGGCATGTTCGGTTCGCGGTTGAAGATCCTCACCGACGGTTCGGAAATGCTGGGCGCCTGCCCATCGAGAATGGATGCGCCCACCTCTTACATCTCGCCGGAAAGTTTCGATCTGCTGACCATCACCAAAGGGCCGCAGACGGTGCTGTGGGGGCCGGGATCGTCGGCGGGCACCGTGCGTTTCGAACGTGAACGCCCGCGCTTCGACAAGCCGGGCGTCAAAGGCAACGCCAGCGTGCTGACCGGTTCCAACGGCCGCTGGGACGAGAATATCGACGCCAGCCTCGGCGCCGAACAAGGTTATCTGCGGGTGATGGCCAACAAATCCCGCTCCAACGACTATCAGGACGGCACCCATACGCGCGTGCCGTCGCGCTGGGACAAATGGAACGGCGATCTGGCGCTCGGTTGGACGCCGGACAACGATACGCTGCTGGAAGTGACCATGGGCCGCGGCAACGGCGAAGCGCGCTATGCCGGCCGCAGCATGGACGGTTCGCAGTTCAAGCGCGAAAGCCTGGGCATGCGGGTGGAAAAATCCAACATCGGTGAGGTGCTGGATAAGCTGGAAGCGCAGGTCTACTACAACTACGCCAACCACGTGATGGACAACGTCACCCTGCGTTCGCCGGGCGGCGGCGGCATGGGTGGGCACGGCGGCCATGGCGGCATGAGCATGGGCGGCCATGGCGGGCATATGATGTCCTCCGGCATGACGATGCAGCTCGATCGCCGCACCGTCGGCGGCCGCGTGATGGGCACCTGGCAATGGCAGGACGTGAAGCTGGAAAGCGGCCTGGACACCCAAACCAACACCCACCGCAGCATGAGCCGCGGCAGCTGGGAAAAAGACGCCCAGTTCAACAGCTACGGCGCCTTCGGCGAGCTGACGTGGTCCACCAGCGAGCAGGATAAGCTGATCGGCGGTGCGCGTCTCGATCGCACCCTGGTGGAAAACTTCCGCAACGGCGGCGATGCGGAGCGTTCCGACACCCTTCCGAGCGGCTTTATGCGCCTTGAGCACACGCTGGCCGAGCTGCCGCTGATGCTGTATGCCGGCGTCGGTTATACCGAGCGCTTCCCGGATTACTGGGAGCTGTTCTCGCCGAAGCTCGGCCCGAACGGCAGCAAGGATCCGTTCGCCAGCGTCAAGAGCGAGAAAACCACGCAGCTTGATATCGGCGCGCAGTATAACGGTAAGCGTTTCAACGGTTGGGTCTCCGCTTACCTGGGCCGCGTCGATGATTTCATCCTGTTCAAATACGATCCGCACAACGCGCGCCTCAGCCAGGCCGACAACGTCAACGCCAACATCATGGGCGGCGAAATGGGCATGGGCTACCAGCTGAGCGAACACTGGAAAACCGACGCCAGCCTGGCCTACTCCTGGGGTAAAAACACCCGCGACGGCCGCCCGCTGCCGCAGATCCCGCCGCTGGAAGCGCGCCTGGGGCTGACCTACGAGTACGGCGACTGGAGCGGCACCGGCCTGTGGCGTCTGGTCAGCAGCCAAAACCGCGTGGCGATCAACGAAGGCAACGTGGTGGGCAAAGACTTTGCCGAAAGCGCCGGCTTCGGCGTGCTCTCCGCCAACGCCGCCTACAAGGTGAATAAAAACGTCAAGCTGAGCGCCGGTCTGGATAACATCCTGAACAAGACCTACAGCGAGCACCTCAACCTGGCGGGCAACAGCGCCTTCGGCTATTCGGCCAACAGCGCGGTGAATGAACCGGGCCGCACCCTGTGGGCCAAGGTTAACGTCACCTTCTAAGCTATTCACCGGGCGATGGGCAACCGTCGCCCGGTCACGCGATATGCGATCCGGTTCTTAGGATATGAGTTTTAAGTTTTTCCCATCCGGTTTAGCGGCGATTACTATCACGCTTAGCCTAATCACCGATCCGGAGGGAATATGCAAAAGCTCACTCGTTTTCTGGCCCTGCTCGGCGAGCTGATGATTGAAAAAGCCGAAGATGTCGCGCCACAGGCTGCCCAGCCTGACGATCGCGACGACGCGCTGCCACCACGCCTCGAGCGCGGCGTTCCGTTGGCCGACCGCTTTCTGTTCATGTAATTTCCCGCGCTGTTTTTTGTCCCGCACGTTCCGGTATTTCATTGCCGGACGCCTGCGTCTATCTTCTGTCGATGGTTCCAGCAGATTCATTACGCCTGAACCCCCTGTGGAGGAGATAGCAACGCAATGAAGATCAGAACGATAACCCCGCAAGACGCTGAAGCGCTGACGCAGTTATTGAATGAGGTGATCAGCGCCGGCGGCACGACCGCGATAGAAACGCCCCTCACCCCAGCCGAATTCAGCGAATGGTTCATCAGCGGCGACAATGCGTTGAGTTGCCAGGTCGCGGAGGTGGATGGACTGTTGGTGGGCTTCCAGTCGCTGAGCGTTGACGATGCCCTGCCGTCCGATACCGCAGATATTGCCACCTTCTCTCGCCTGTCGCCGAAGGTTCGTGGCGTCGGCAGCGCGCTGTTTCCCGCAACGTTAGCGGCGGCGAAGTCGCACGGTTTCAAGCACATCAACGCCACCATTCGGGCGGATAACGTCGGCGGCCTCGCCTATTATCAAAAAATGGGCTTTCGCGATTACGATCGTTTGCTGCAGGTGCCGCTCAGCGATGGCACGCCGGTCGACAGAATCAAAAAGCGCTTTTCCGTTTAATCTGTCAAGCCGCTCACACGGAACGCAGGATATGATCCCGCAGCCACCGGTGAGCGGGATCTCTATGCGATCGTTCGTGCCACAGCATGGTCATTTCAAAGCCCGGCACCGCCAGCGGCGGCGTGATCTGCTGCAATAGAGGCTGGTTGCGCACCAGCCGCTCCGGCAACATCGCCACCAAATCGGATTGCGTCAGCACGGAGATGACGAACAGAAAATGCGGCACCGAAAGCACCACGCGCCGCGTCAGCCCCACGTCCGCCAGCGCCCGATCGGTCATGCCGTAGAAGCCGCCGCCGTCCGGCGAGACCATCACCTGCTCCAGTTCGCAAAATTGCGCCAGCGTCAGGTTTTCATGCAGCTTGGGGTGGCCGACTCTGCCCACCAGCACATAGCGTTCACTGAACAGCGTGCGCTGACGCAGACCGGGCGGCGCGCCTTCGCGGGTGTGAAACGCCAGATCGATCTCTCCCTGTTCCGCCAGTTTGGCGAGACGTGCCGGCGCGATTTCCAGCACCGCCAGTCGGGTGCCGGGCGCCGCGGTTCGCAAACCCTGTAGCGCCGGCAGCACGATGGTGGATTCGCCATAGTCGAAGGCGGCAACGCGCCAGGTATCGGTCGCCACGGCAGGATCGAAAGGCGTGGCCGGCGTCACCGCCAACTCAAGCGCCGCCAGCGCCTGACTCAGCGGTTCCCGCAGCTGTTCCGCTCTGGCGGTGGGACGCATGCCGCGCGGGCCGGGCAGCAGCAGCGGATCGTCAAAGATCGCCCGCAGTTTGGCGAGATGCACGCTGACCGCCGGCTGAGAGAAATTGAGCCGCTGCGCCGCGCGCGTGACGTTGTTCTCCGCCAGCAGCGCGTCGAGCGTCACCAGCAGATTGAGATCCAGCCGCCTTAAATTATTCATGGTTATACCTGGGGTAACAGTAATTCATTTCTAATATACCTTGTGACGCCCTAACCTGCAGCTCTCACCCCAAGGAGTGTTGTTATGAATGTATTGATTGTTTACGCCCACCCAGAGCCACTGTCGCTGACCGGTTCACTGAAAAACTTCGCCGTTGAGCGCCTGACGCAGGCCGGCCATCAGGTCCAGGTGTCAGACCTGTACGCCATGAAGTGGAAAGCGGCGATCGACGCCGACGACAGCCTGGAAGGCGCATCAGGGCCCCGTTTCGATCCTTCGCTGGATTCCCGGCGCGCATTCGCCAACGGCGTGCAAAGCGCCGATATTGAACGGGAGCAGCAAAAGCTGCGTTGGGCGGACGCGGTGCTGCTGCAGTTCCCGCTGTGGTGGTTCTCGATGCCGGCGATCCTGAAAGGCTGGGTCGATCGCGTCTATGCCTATGGTTTTGCCTACGGCGTCGGTGAACATTCCGATACCCATTGGGGCGACCGTTACGGCGAGGGTATGTTGGCGGGCAAACGGGCGATGCTGATCGTCAGCGCCGGCGGGTGGGGATCCCATTACGCCCCGCGCGGCATCAACGGGCCGATCGACGATATTCTGTTCCCTATCCAGCACGGCATGCTGCATTACCCAGGCTTCGAGGTGCTGCCGCCTTTCGTCACCTACCGCGCCGGTAAGACCGACGAGACGCGCTTTGCCGAACTGTGCGAGCAGCTCGGACAGCGGCTCGATAACCTGTGGCGCACCGAGCCGATTCCGTTTCGGCGGCAAAACGCCGGTGACTACCTGATCCCGCAGTTGACGCTGAAAGCCCATCTGGCGCCGGGGCAAGACGGCTTTAGCATTCACCTGAAATAGCGCGAGCCGCTCCCCTTATCGCGGCGCTGACACAGCGCCGCCCCCAAGGAGGAGTTTGGCGCCCAATCCCATCATGACCACGCCCGTAAATCTCTGCTGCCAGACCAACAAACGGGGATTGCGGGCGAGCCATTGCCCCACGGTGCCGGAGGCCATCGCGACAGAGCCCAGTGAAAGGATCCCGGCCAGCTTCTGAATGGAACCTAAAACGAGCAATTGCAACCAAACCGGCCCGTTTTCTGGGTTAACAAACTGCGGCAGAAAAGCAAACATGAACAGCAGCGACTTAGGATTGGTCAGGCTGTTAATCGCCCCTTCTTTCACCGCCTGCCACCCGGTCATCATCCGGGGTTTCAGCACGGCATCGGAACGCTGCCGGCTTACCTTCAGCATTTTTATCCCCAGCCAGACCAGATAGGCGGCCCCAACCCAACGCAATACGTCCAACGCCAGCGGATAAGTATGCAGCAAGGTGGCGAGACCGAGCACCAGCATGGAAACCTGCACCATGCCGGCGACAAAAACCATGCCGAAAACATTGAGCAGCGCGATACGGCGGCCTTGGCCGATACCCCGGGCCAGCGTGAGCATCATGTCCGGTCCGGGAGACAGTTCCAGGAGGGTGAGTGCAACAAGAAAAGCAATAAACGTTTCGGCCGAAGGCATGGGGTTATCACCGGCTAATCATAGGAGACGGTAATCATATTCCTCCCCGGACATTCGCAACAGCACTATCAGGCGCATCCGGGGCGTATCGTTAATTCAGGGCGGCGAGAAATGCCCGATAGCCCTGCGCGCTGCTGTCCAGCTCGTGCTGCTGAACCTGCTCTGCCGCCCCGTCCGAAGCGGCTTCCTTGCCGTAAAAGGCAAAGAACGAAGCATAGTCGGCCCGCACGTAACCGGCGGTGACTTCAAACGGCCGGAAGATTTCCTCCAGCGAGTAGCGATAACGCCCTTCACGCGCGTAATCTTCTGCGCGCACGCCCGCCGTGACCGCCAGCGCCAGTTTCTTGTTCTGCATCTTATAGCCGCTGCGGGAACCGTAGGCCCAGCCGTAGGTGAGCACGTCGTCCAGCCATTCCTCCCTAAAATGGGCGTGTTACCGAAACAATAACACCAATGTTAACCCGCAATGTCAAAGTCGCCCTTTTTCAGGATGGATTGAATATACGTATTTTTGCAGGCAAGCGAGGGCAAATTACCTCGGTCAACAATGCCATCCTGATCCAATACTATGATCTCATCTGAGTAATCAAATGTTGAACGCCGGTGACTGATATTGATGACGATAGCGAAAGGATAGGCTGATTTTATGTTTTTCAGCACTTCTCTTTCATTTACAATATCCAGTGACGAGGTGACTTCGTCGAGAATAATGATCTGTGGCTGCCTGAGAAACAACCTGGCCAATGACAGGCGTTGTCGCTGCCCCCCTGACAAGGTCATACCATTATCTCCTATCGGCAAATCTAACAATTCGGCAGGATCGTTATACGGAATATCATTAAATTGAGCTAACTGCAACGCCTTGAGTAGTTTTTCATCCGATGCATGTGGGCACGAAATTTGTAAATTAAAGCGAAGAGTATCCATGAAAATATAGTCATTTTGCGATACATGGAACATTAACTTAGCTCGTGCTTTGTCAGACATGCCATTTGTTGGCATTTGATTAACATATATCTCGCCTGAGTCAGGCATGAGCTCCCCAGCAATCAGTTTAGCCAGGGTGCTTTTCCCAGCCCCGCTTGGACCGGTCAAGGTATAGAAACCTGGGGATGATAACGTTAAGTCCATGTTATGGATTGCATTCGTTCCATTTTTTTCATACGAAAACAGGACCTTTGAGAGCGTCACAGAGACACTTTCACCTTGGACATTGTTCATCACCGGATGATCATTTCGGGGAGGGGTGCCCATATCAGTAATAAACTTATACAGTGATACCGTGGATTTTTGCATTGCGGTATACATGGAGCCGATATTCTCAAGGGGGGAAGCCAATAGCATAATGTAGGAAGATATCATAACAAAGTGACCGAGCGTGATATCTTGACTCATGACGCGATAAAAGGAGAGTAAGAAAGTGGCACCAAAAAATAGAATGCTTAAAATAGACTCAATCAGCAGGAACCGGAAGTCAGCCTTAAGCAAGGCCTCATGTTTCTCTTCTATTGAGTTGAGTAAGTTTTTATATCTAGAAAACAAAAAATCATAAGAGTCACAAACTCTAACAGCATCTATATTCTTAACACTGTCTGTAATTATGCTGTATTTTTTTACCGAGGATGAATAAAAATCGGAATACAAAGTAACAATTTTCGGGTTAAATTTCCTCTTCGTCCACAGATAGATAACAAAGTAAAGTACGAAGAGTAATGCGACAACCACATCACCAGAAATCAATATTATTGAAATACTAAAAAACAACTGCAGGAGCGGAGGTAACAAATTATGCGAGATATTTCTCAGCAACGTTGTCAGTTCGTCCACTGCTTGATTCAACCGCTGTGTGACATCACCGGTATTCTCATTTGTCGTCATTTTATTTGAAGTAAACAAACTTTTGAAATAACTATCTGTCAGACTAATGACAACATTGTTACGCAACGACGTTATCAAAATAAAGTTAACTGCCGAGGATAGCTTTTTTATGCTCATCAGTGCAATATAGCTAATGGCAAGACCAATCACCGCAACGGATAAACTGTACGCTTTTACTTCGATGGCATTGACCAGATATGACATAATTACGGGTTGCACTGAGAACATCAGCGTGGTGATAACGGATATTAATACAACATAGACAAACTGCCATTTTACCGTTTGGCTTGATGAAGCTTTGAAGTACCTAAACAAAAACAAAAGTTTTTCCATATTGGAACCTTTTATTTTTTATAGTATGGCGGGGCCCCACCATACTTTGCAATCAACGGTCAGATAAAGTATTACCTAACAGACCACCTCACTTAACTCTTAGAGGTAGTCCAACCGTCACCCTTACCGACTTGCGTATCCGTCATCGTTGTTGTCTTGATCAAAAGCAGATCTTTTTCAGTTAACATAAATGCTCCTTTGTCGATAAATTAGCTAAATAGCATGCATTTTTCACTGCATGCTATTTAGATCACTTAATGATGAACCATAGAGCAGATGAATACAGTTACAGTAAAATCGGATGATGTTATCCCACTCTGAGAACAAAAATGCCTCGCGTAAACTGAGAACATACCCACTACGTGCTGCATAACACAGCTCGGTGAGAGGGATGTAATCAGATGATATATTATTCAGCATCATGTTAAAAAAAAGCCTGGATGCACGACCGTTTCCGTCTAAAAGCGGATGAGCGTGTACAAACATAACGGAAAAAACAATAGACACAAACAAACAGTGCGTATCATCATTTTTCAGTGCATACGCACGTAAGGAATACAATGACACACTAAGCATTGACATATCAATAAACTCGGTGTACCCACCCTCTTCATCAGGGACGGTTCTTATATTCCCCTGCCGAATAATGTTAGACTCATCTTTTATTTTTCGCCCGGCATCACTGATAAACCCAATGAACGATTCATCACTGAGCAGTTTATCTATAAAAACAGGTTCTGCATGCTGATAGAAAGAAAACTCTTTACGACTGGTCGCGTTTTCACTGGGGAATATTTTTGGATCTACATGATTACTAAGGCGATGTTGCAATAATTTTACCCTGTCTGTTTTTATTGCCTCAATAGCATTATTGACCATTTGTTCATATCCAATATTTGTCCTCTTTATCAATTGCTGAGTCTTACCCAGTAATACAAGACTATCCTTGTGAAGATGACTTACATCAGGATATGCGAACGGTTGTAATTTGATGACATTACCATTTAGAACGTAGTTTCCCATGCTTCCTTTCTCTCTATCTTCCCTAAAACACCCAGCATAATTTCTTTTTTTTTCATAAATGCTTCATGTTTGTTAATGTTTTATTTCCCCCATCCTTCTGGCTCATTAGCGCCAACTTCAGTACGAACGCTCTGCTCAGCGGGAAAAAATCTGCGTGCTGCATCGGCACCATTTCGTACAAGACGCTCAGTTCGACGCTGAAAGAGCTGGAAAAAGATCGGTTGGTGGTGAGAAAGGAGTATCCGCAGATCCCGCCCAAGGTGGAGTACAGCCTGTCCGAGCGCGGGCGTTCGCTGATCCCGGTGATCGACATGATGTGCCACTGGGGGGAACAGCACCGGCCGGAACCGCCGGTGCCATAAGGGGTTAATTGTCCGCCGCCGCTGAGGTTGCCGGCGCGGGTTCATCGTGCTCGACCAACGCGTCCGCCGGCCGGCACTGGCGCAGCGTGCGCACGCTGCATGCCACCAGCACGCCCAACAAGGCGGCGAACGCACCGAACGACAGCACGCTCATCAACGGGGTAAACATCTTGCCCAGAACGCCGAGCCCCAGCGCGCCGATCGAATCGCCGGTCACGTCCTGTGCGGTGCCGAGGCTGTTCACCCGCCCCAGCAGATGGTCCGGCGTGTTGCTCTGGATCAGCATGAACTGCAGAAGTGAGGCGATGGCATTGGCATAGCCGTAGCACACCAGCGCCAACAGCGCCGGCGCCAGATGGCTGAACAGCCCCAGCGATGCGATGGCGGTGAACGCGACGATCGCGGCGGCCAGAATCAGCACGCCAGGGCGAGAGAAACGCCCCACCCAGCCGCTGGTCAGCGCGCCCAACATCGCACCGAGCGGCACTGCGGAGTACATCAGACCAATAGAGGACGCGCCGACGTGGTAAGCGTCCTGCGCCAGCGCCGGGAACAGCACCCTGACGGCGCCGACGATGCTCATCAACATCCCCAGCAACACCACCGAGCCGACCACCTTATTGCGCCAGACAAACTGGAAGCCGCTGGCGAGCGCGCGCAGCGGATGTTCCGGCTCCTGCTGCTGCGGCAGCAGCGTCGGCAAGCGCACCAGCGGCACAAGGGTGCCCAGCGTCCCGGCCGCCGCGACGGCGAAAGCGATACCGACGCCGCCGAACACGATGATAATCCCGCCCAGCGCCGGCGCCAGGATCGCGCCGATGCGCACCGTCACCATGCTCAAGGCCCCCGCCGCCGCCAGGTTTTCACGCCCCACCAGCAGCGGGATCACCGCCATCAGCGCCGTCATGCCCAGCGCGCCAAAGAATCCGTCCCAGGCTGCCAGCAGGTAGAGCGCCCACAGCGACGGCGCCGGGGCGAAGGCGTTCAGACTCAGGGCGACAAAGCCCAGCCCGCAGGTGCCGCGCGCGAACAGGATCAGCTTGCGGCGATCGTAGCGATCGGCGAGTACCCCGCCCAGCATCAGGCCGATAAACATGCCTGCGCCGTCCAGCGCCACCGCCACGCCCACCTGCAACGTGGAGCCGGTCATCGCCTGGATCTGAATCGGCACCCCCACCGCCAGCATGCCGAGGGAAAACACCGACAGCATGCGGGCGCAGAAAATCGCACGAAAATGCGCATTGCTTCTCAGCAAACTGAAATCAAGAAAAAAAGAAGGTCTGGCCATAGTGTCCTGCATATCATGTTTTAGTACGGGCCGTGGCGCACGCCCCGGCCCGGTTGCGTTATATCAACCCGTATTGCCGCGTCAGCAGCGAATGCAATAGCGGCCCAAGCGTCTCCAGCGAGGCCGGCGACAGGATGTCTGCGTGCTCGCAGCCTTGGTGATGACAGATCAGCCCATCCAGATACGGCGCCCACACGGCGTTGATATCCATCTCTGGCGGCAGCGTCCGGTCGGCGACGAACAGCGTCGCCGTGCCGTGGAAACGCTGACTGCGCGCCTGAGAAAGAAGGCGCACCGCGTCGCGGTAGTTGGCGACAATGCTGTCAAACATCGCCGCCTTCTCCGCCATCAGCGCCGGATCGCCATGATCTTCCGCCATAAACTCGGCCTGCTCCTGCGCCACCTCCTTCTGCGCCTCCTCCTCGGTGGGGCCGGTCCAGTCCTGGCCTTCCGGCGGATAGGTATCCAGCATGCCGAGGAACGCCACCTCCTCCCCCTGCTGCTGCAGACGCGCGGCCATCGAATGCGCCAGCGTGCCGCCGAGCGAATAGCCCAGCAGGTAGTAAGGCCCCTGCGGCTGCAGGCGGCGCAGGGTGGCGAGATGACGATCGACCATCTGCTCAATGTCCTCACAGGTGGCGATGACGCCGTCCGGTCTTGGCGACTGCAGGCCGATGATCGGGTAACTCCCCGGCAGATACCGGCTCAGCCCCGAGTACTGCCAGGCGAAACCGGAAGCCGGATGCAGGCAGAACAACGCCGGGCCTTGGCCGGCCCGCAGCTGCAGGCATTCGCCGACGCCGCGGCTTTCGGCCGAGTTGGCGGCCTGCACGTCATCAAGCAGATGCGCCATCTTCTCCAGGCTGCGGGCGAACATGATTTGCCCGACGGTCAATGGCCGAGAGACGCGCCGCCGCAATTCCGCCGCCAAACGCATCGCCAGCAGCGAGTGGCCGCCCAGTGCGAAGAAGTCGTCGTCGGCGTACACGTTTTCACGGCCCAGCAGTTCCCCGAACAGCGCCGCCAGCAGGCGCTCGCTGTCGCTGCGCGGCGCGCGGCCGCTCTGCGGGTTCAGCTGCGGCCGCGGCAACGCCTTGCGATCCAGTTTGCCGCTGGCGCTGAGCGGGAAGCTGTCGGTCATGACATAGCTGACCGGCATCATATGCGCCGGCAAACGCGCCTCCAGCGCCTGATGCAGTATGGCGGTATCCAGCGTCACGCCCGGTTGGGCGATCAGCCAGGCGACCAACTGCCGCATATCGGCGCCGCCCAGTCCCGTCGCGCCCTCGCCCAGTTCGATGGCGTGCACCGCCGCTTGCGCTACCCCCGGCTGCGCCAGCAGCGCCTGCTCGATTTCACCCAGCTCGATGCGCTGGCCGCGGATCTTCAGCTGATCGTCGCTGCGGCCCAAATACTCGACGCTGCCGTCCTCCAGCCAGCGGGCGATATCGCCGGTGCGATACATGCGAGCGCCGTTGCCGGCGGGATCGGCGACAAACCGCTGCGCCGTCAATCCCGGCCGATGCAGATAGCCGTCGGCCAGCTGAATGCCGCGCAGGTAGAGATCGCCGGCGCAGCCGACGGGCACCGGCCGCAGCATGGCGTCGAGAATGCTCAGTTGGGTGTTCCAGACCGGTTTGCCGATCGGCACGCCGGCGCCGATCACCGCCGCCAATGCCTCGCCGGACGCCGGTTGATAGGTAACATCGACCGCCGCCTCCGTCGGGCCATACAGGTTATGCAGCGGCGCGGCAACCAATGCCTGATAGCGGGATGCCAGTTCACACGACAGCGCCTCGCCGCTGCAGAACACGCGTTTCAGGCTGGCGGCGGCGCGCTGCGGCGCCCGTTCGTTCAGCGCCTCAACCCAGATAGCCAACATCGACGGAACGAAATGCAGCGTGGTCACGCCATAGTCGTCGATCAAGGTCGTCAGCGCCTGCGGATCGCGGTGCGCCTCCGGCGGCGCCATCACCAGGCGCGCGCCGACCATCAGCGGCCAGAAGAACTCCCAAACGGAAACGTCGAAGCTGCACGGCGTTTTCTGCAGGACCACGTCCTGCGCATCAAGCGCATACTCATGCTGCATCCAGAACAGACGGTTGACGATCGCCCGGTGATTCACCACCACCCCTTTCGGCCGCCCGGTCGAACCGGAGGTATACAGCACGTAGGCGGGATAATCGCCGTTCCCCGCCGGTGGGCGCGGCGCAGGCATACGCCCGCTGTCATCCAGCGCATCGAACCGCAGCGTCGGCGCCAGCGCGGCGAAGCGGGCATCCAACGCGCTCTCGGTGATAATCAGCCGTGGTTTGGCGTCCTCCACCATGTAGGCCAGCCGCTCGTCCGGATAGCCGGTATCCAGCGGCAACCAGGCGGCGCCGGTCTGCACAATCGCCGTCAGCGCCAGGCTGAGGCGCACCGAACGCGGCAACGCCACCGCGACGATATCGCCCGGCTGAATGCCGGCCGCCGTCAGCCGTTCGGCCAACAGCGCGGCCTGGCGCTGCATGTCACGGTAGCTGAGGCTGTGCCCGGCGTCCTGCAGCGCGATGCGTTCCGGCGTGCGCCGCGCTTGATCGGCGATCGCCTGATGCAAGGTGGTGTCCGCCACCGCCTGCCCGGTGCGGTTGACCGCCGCGACCAGCGCCTGCTCCTGCGGCGTTTGCAATTGCCAGCGCGGCAGCGGCAGATCCGGCTGCGCTATCCATTGTTGCAGCAGCGCCATCAGCCGTGCGGCGAAGCGTTCAGGCTGCGGCACCGAATCGCGGTACTCCATCAGCAGACGCAGGCGCTCGCCCGGCAGCACCAGCAGCGTCAGCGGATAGTGGGTATAGCCTTTGTTACGGATGGCATCGCAGCGCAAGGAACCTGCGCCGCCAAGCAAGGCGTCGTTGTCCGGGTAGTTTTCCACCACCAACAGCGTGTCGAACAGCGTGCCCGCCCCGGCCAGATGCTGGATCTCCCCCAAGCCCAAATCGTCGTGCTCCAGCAGTTCAATCTGCCGATGCTGCAGTTCGGTCAGTTGATCCGTCAACGAACGGTCATGCTGCAGACGAACCCGCACCGGCAGCGTGTTGCTGAACAGGCCAACGTGTTCCTCAATCCCTTCTATCTGGCCAAAGCGGCCGGAAACCGGCGAGCCGAACACCACGTCCTGATGGCCGCAACAGCTGGCCAGCTGCAGCGCCCAGATGCCCTGCATCAGGGTATTGAGCGTCAACCCGCGTTCGCGGCACAGGGTCAGCAAGCGCCTTTCCTCGGCCGGCGGCAGCGTCATTTCCAACTCATGCACGCGATCGTTATGCGATTCACCGAACAACAACGTCGGGCGCACATCCTGCAGCGTCTCACGCCAGAGGCGGCGCGAGGCGTCGGCATCCCGCGCGGTCAGGCGGCGCACGATATCGGCGTAGTTCGAGCGCAGCGGCGGCAACGCCTGCTCGCCTTCACGCAGGGCCAGCATCAGATCGTTGAGCACCACCGGCGTCGACCAGCCGTCGACAATCAGATGGTGTGCGTTAAGGAACAGCGTGTAGCGTTCGCTATCGCCGTGTTTGATCCGCAGCGCATGCAGCATCGCACCCGGCTGATTAAACAGATCGCGCCGCAGCTCTTCCTGTTCCAGTTCATGCAGCGCCTGCGCTTCTTGCTCTTCGGACAGCGGCGGCAGCTTACGGCTGTCCAGCGGCCAATGGCTTTCCTGCGGTATCAGCTGCAGCGGTTCCCCCTCGCGGTTGAACCGGGCGGCCAGCTGCGGATGGCGGCGGATCACCGCATTCAGCGCTTGCTGGAGTTGATGTTCGTCCAGCTCGCCGCAGAGGCTCAGGCGCGTCAGCGAGTTATAGCTGCCGCCCTGCTGCGCCGTCTGCGCATGGAACAGCAGGCCATGTTGCAACGGCAACAGCGGCAGCGCCGCCGCCAACGGCCCGCACTCTTGCTCCCAGGCGCGCACCGTCTCATCGGCAACGTTCGGCTGGGCGATCTCGGCCGCCACCAACGTTGCCGCCGCGCGTTCGGGATGACGCTCGGCAAACTCGCACAGTGAACGCACCGCTTGCTCGATGCCGCTGTGCAGCTGCGCAATGTCGCTCTCGCTGAAAATCGCCTCCAGCCAGCTCCAGTTGATCGCCAGGCAGGCGCCGTCGCGCCGCTCTTCGACAAAGATATTCACCTCCAGGCCATACGACAGCGCCTGTTGCGCATCCTGCGCCACGGCGAAGGCGTCGCGGAAGCGGGTTTGGCTGCGTTGCGGCGTCCAGTGCCCCTCATCCTGGCTGAAACGCCCGAGGTAGTTGAACAAGATCTCCGGCGCATTGCGCTGCGCCAGCGCCGCCAGTTCGTCACGCTGCGGATGCAGATAACGCAGCTGGCCATAACCGACGCCGCGATCGGCCACCGCTCGCGTCGCCCGTTTCACCGCACGCACGGCCTCATTGTGCTCAGCGTCATGCAGTTCAATGTGCAGCGGATACTCCGCCGTCAGCCAGCCGACGGTGCGGGCCAGATCGAGTCCGTCGTCCAGTTCTGCGCGGCCGTGCGACTCCAGAGAGAAACGCAGCGAAGCGGCCTGGAAACGGCGGCGGCAGGTCTGAGCCAGCGCGCACAGCATGATCTCTTCAACCTGCGCGCGGTATCCCTGCGGCAATGTGCCGAGCAGCGCGGCGGTCAGCCGGCTGTCGAGCAACGTGCGTTTTTCCGATACGTCGCCAGTGCGATCGCTAAGCGGATCCAGCGCGCGTCGCCCCAAACGCGGTGCGCCGTCCGCCAGCATCCGCCGCCAGAACGGCAGCTCGGTTTCCCGGCGTTCAGCGTCGGCTCGTAGGCGTGCAGACCACTCATAGAGCGAGGTTTCTTCCGGCGGCAAGGTGATCCGCTGCCCCTGCATGGCGCTGTTGGCCACCTGCCGCAGCTCGTCGAGCAGGATGCGCCAGGAAACGCCGTCGACTACCAGGTGATGGATCGCCAGCACCAGCCCCAGGCTCTGCCCGTCGCGCTGCAACAGGATGCCTTGCATCATGGTGCCGGCAGCCGGTTCGAGATGGTCAAGTGCGGCATCAAACGCCTGTTCCGCCGCTAACTCCAGCTCACCGGATACGTTATGAACCTGCATCAGTTCACCGCCGGCGGCGGTTTCAACCACCAACTGCCCCTCGCGGATCCGCGCGCCCAGCGCCGGGTGCGCCGCACGCAACTGCTCCAATGCATAACGCAGCTGTTCCGGTTGCAGCTCGGCAGGCACGCGCAGAAAAACGCCGTGCGCGAAGCGACGATGCATATCGCCCGTCTCGGCAAACCAATGCAGGATCGGCAGCCCGTCGATCGGGCCTTGTTGCACGCTGCGTGCAGCCTGAGAGTCTACGGCCAGCGGCTGCATCGCCTGCGCCATGCGCGCGGGGGTGTGCAGCGCGAAGATCTCGCGCGGCCGCAGCAGATACCCTTTGCGCCGCAGGGCGGTGCCCAGCCCCATCGCCGAGATGCTGTCGCCGCCGAGCGCGAAGAAATCGTCGTCGGCGCCGATGCGATCCATCCCCAGCAGCTGCGCCATGGCGCCGCAAATCAGCCTTTCCTGCTCGGTGGCCGGCTCGCGAATGCTTTGCGCCAGAGTCTCCTGCGGTTTGGGCAGCGCCTGGCGGTCAATCTTGCCATTCACGTTAAGCGGCAGCTCCGGCATCACCACCAGGATCGCCGGCACCATATAATCCGGCAGACGTTGCGCCAACTGCCCCAGCAGCTCGCTTTGCAGCGAGGGTGAGGCACGGCGCGCGTCATCCTGCACCGAGCAGTAACCGATCAGGCGATAGGTGGCGCCGATCGGCTCGGCGATCGCTACCGCCCGCCCCACGTCCGGCAAGGCGGCCAAGGCGCTTTCCACCTCACCCAGCTCGACGCGGAAGCCGCGCACCTTGATTTGGTGATCGGTCCGGCCAATGAACACCAGCTGGCCCTCCGCGCTCCAGCGCATCAGATCGCCGCTGCGGTACATCACTTCGCCTTCGGCGAACGGATTGGCGACAAAGCGCGCCGCCGTCAGATCCGGGCGCCGCAGGTACCCGCGCGCGATGCCTTTGCCGGAAATGTACAGCTCGCCCGCCGCGCCGATCGGCACCGGCTGCAGGCGGCCGTCGAGCAGCCAGACTTCGGTATTGGCGAGGGGCCGGCCAATCACCGGCTGTTCGGCGGCCGTGACCGGCGCGCCGAGGGTATCGACGGTGTATTCGGACGGGCCGTAATAGTTGTGGATCTCCACCTCCGGATGCTGCTGCATCAGGTTCCACAGCGTCGGCGTTGCCGCCTCGCCGCCGATCATCACGAACGCCGGCAGCGGGAACTGCCCCTTCAGCAGGCCGCAGTCCACCAGTTGCGAGAAGAATGACGGCGTGATGTCCAGCAGATCGATCGGCGTCTGTTGGGTTTGTTCGAGCAGCGCCCAGGGATCGCGGCGCAGCTCCTCATCGAAGATGACCAGTTCGCTGCCCATCATCATGCAGAACAGCGGTTCCCAGGAGGAGTCGAAAGAGAACGAAGCGGTATGGCCGGCGCGCAGGCGTCGCCCATGGCGAGCCTGGAATTTTTCGATCGCCGGGCCAAACAGCGAGGCCTGATGCGACAGGAACAGGTTCAGCAGCCCGCGGTGCGTGGACATCACGCCTTTGGGTTTGCCGGTCGAACCGGAGGTGTAAATCATATAGGCCAGATGCGCCTCGTTCAGCGGCGCACGCCGTTCGGCATCCGTTATCGGCGCAGCTTCGGCGGCCGCGCAGCGCGCCAGGCACGCTGCGTCGTCCAGGCACAATACCTGTGGCAGATCCGGCATATTGGCCTGCGTAGCGCGGTGGGTCAGCAACATCGCCGGCCGCGCGTCGTCGCACATCAGCGCCAGGCGTTCACGCGGGTAATCCAGATCGAGCGGCATATAGGCCGCGCCGCTGGCCAACACGCCGAACAGCGCGACCAGCGTGTCCACCGAGCGCGGAATGCCGATGGCGACCACGTCTTCCGCGCCGATGCCGCTTTCGATCAGCACTCGCCCCAGCTGCATCACCCGTTCGGAGAGCTGACGGTAGCTGAGGCGCACATCGCCGCAGGCCACCGCCAGCGCCTCGGGCTGCCGCTCAACCTGGCGCTGGAAAGCGTCCATGATTGACACCATGCCCGCCGGCGGCGTCAGATGCGCGCCGCGCCCCCAGGCCGCGAGCTGCTTTAACTCCCCTTCGCCGATCAACGCCAGTTGACCGTTCGGCTGGTGCGGCTGCCGCGCCAGTTGCTGCAGCCAATGGCCGATGCGCTCCGCGTGGTGATGCAAGGTGCGCGGCGAGTATTTGGCCGGGTTGGCCACCAACGACAGCGTCAGCACGCCGTTGCGAAAGCCGATCTCAAACTCGAGATCGTCGACCGGCCCCATCGCCAGCGTATGGGTAACGGCCGCCTGGCCGTCGAAGGACAAGGCGCTGTGGTAGACCTTGACGTTGATCACTGGGCCGTACAGCTCCTGATGGCCGCCGACCAGGCCGAGATCGCGTTTGATCTGCTCCGCTTCATAGCGTTGATGGCGGCGCGCCTGTTTGATTTGCGCCACGGTCGCCTGGCAGACGTCCGCCAGCGACATCTCCGGCGTCACATTCAGCAGCAGCGGCAGCACGTTAACCACCGGGCCGACCGCCGCCAGCGCCTGGGAGCCCATACGGCGCATGAAAGGAAAACCGAGTGAAAAGCGGGTTTCGCCGCTCATGCGCGCCAGATACATCGCCAGCGCCGCCGTGACGATATCGGCCGGTTGCAGCGACTGCAGCGCTTCGTCAAACAGCGATTCCGGCAGCACCAGCGCCTGTTTGAGCGGCCGGGCGCCCGGTTCAACCTCCCGACTCTCCGTCGATAACGACAGCGGCGACGGCAAATCGCGCAGATGCTGTTGCCAGAATTCGCCCGCCCGCCGGCGCGCCGGCGACGTTTGCCATTGCTGAAACTCTGCCACCACCTTGCCGAACGGGGTAAACGGCGATGCCGCCGGCGACAGCCCGTGTCGCAGCGCGCGATAGATATCGGCGATCCGACGGGTGATGGCCTCGAAGCTAAAGCCGTCCAGGGTCAGATGATGAAAGCGCTGGTACCAGAACCAGCGATCGGCGTTGACGCGGATCACCGCATGGCGATAGAGCGGCCGTTCGCCGTCCGCCGGCAGATCCTGCGCCAGATCGTCGTTCATCAGCGCCAGCGCCGCCTGCTCGGCGTCCGGCCGCGCGCTGAAATCGAACCACTCCGGCGCCTGCACGCGTGCGGGATCGGCTATCAGCGGTAAACGCTGCACCGGCTGGCCGTCCTGCGCCTCAAAGAATCGCGCCTGAACCGTATCCGCTTCGGCCAGCCCCTGACGGATCGCGCGCTCCAGCGCCGAACGATCGATAGCGCCGTGCAGTTCGGTGTAGTGCGCCACGGCGAAGCTGTTGCGGCGCAGCGCGATTTGGTCGGCGATCCAGATCCCCGGTTGCGCAGCAACCAGCGGATAATCCCGATACTCGACCTGAGTATCCGGTAAAGAAAGCGTTTCTGACATGGTGTCTGTCCTTTCCCTCAAACGGAATATATCGATTGACTGCCTGGCGCTTAACGCGCAGCATCCGCCGCTTTCAGCGCCGCCGGCCGCATGTCCTGCCAGTGCGTTTCGATGTAGTCGATGCACTCGCCGCGCGACGCCGGCCCCATCAGCACGCGCCACCCCTGCGGCGTATCGGCAAACTGCGGCCACAGCGAATACTGCTGCTGCGCGTTGACCAGCACGGAGAAACGGAGGCTTTCGTCATCGAACGGGTTTTGTTGTTCCTGAGTCATTTGCATTACCTGTCTGTCAAAATGTGGGATTACTTCATTGCGGAAAGCAGCCGGCGCACGCCGTCCACCAGGCCGCCGCGCCAGCAGAGCGCGTCATGTCCGCCGGAATACACGCGGTAGTCGGCGCGGTGCCCGGCCGCCGTCAGCGCCTGGTGCATCTGGCGATTGACGAATTCGATGTCCGCCTCCCGATCGCCGGCCTGTTGGATCACGGTGAGCTTGGGTGCCGCCGCGTTGCGCTGCCGAACCTGGCGTATCAGCCAGCCTTCCTCCAGTTCGTGGCGTTTTTCGAACTGGGTAACAAATTGCACCGTAGGCCACCAGAAAGAGCCGGACTGGCTCAGCACGTGGCCGAAGCGCTCTGGCCAGTGCAAACCGGCGTATAACGCCGCCAGCCCGCCGTAGCTCTGGCCGGCGACCACGGTGCGCGCCCCAGTCTCGCTGAACGCTTCGCGGCGCTGCGCCTGCGGCAGCAGTTCGTCGATCACCGCCTGCCAGAAGACGGCGTTGCAGGGCAGCTCGTTTTCCCGGTATTCACCATCGATCGCATCGATCAGCAACCAGCACGCGGGAGGCAACTGCCCTTTTGCGGTTTCGTTCTCGATCACCGGCAGCAGCGCATGCCTTTCGATCCAGTTTTGGCCGTCGAGCAGCAGCACCAGCGGGCGGTTCGCTTTCACCGCCGCGTCGCCGCTGGCATACAGCCAAACGCGCCGCTGGTTACCCAGCCGTTCGCTGTGCCACTGAAATCGCTGTAGCCGCGCCTCATCCAGCGGCCGATCGGCAGCCTGCCAGGCGCTTTGATCGTCGGCATCCGGTCCTTGCGCCAGGGATACGGGCCGCGGGCGATGAGACGGCCCCAGCGAGAGCCGATTCAGCGGATCGGCGATCGCCAACGGGAACAGCGATACCCACCAGGCACGCTGCTGGCGGTCGCGTAACGTTTCGTCGTCGCTGAAGACGGGGGGGAGATCTCGCTCGGTAATGGGGATCAGGCTGTAGCTGCCGCGCCAGCGGCGATCGATAACGGCCGAGCCGTACCAAACGTCGGTGCCGGGGAGCCTGGTCAGGCTGCTGGGGGACGTGCTGTGGTGATCGGTAATGCCGTTGATATCGGCGTAAACGCGGCATATCGGCGAGTGCCGTTCATCGCCGGCGGGGTCGCGCCATAGCCAGGTCATTTTGACGTGGCGTTCGTCGAGCGCGTCGACGATGGGCGTGCCCTGCGCGGCAACCTTTTGCCACCACGCGGATTGCCCTGCCGCCTCTTCACGCAGCCATTGCGCCGCCAATCCCTCAAGGTCGTTTCCTGGCCTCTTTTCCGGCAAAAACTCCATAGCGCCCCTTACATAACATGAGTGATTTTTACAAAACCTGACAATCGTATTGATACTCATTATCATTTTCAATACTATTTGTCGGATTTTTACCGTCGTGCACATACGGCGTCTCCGCGTCGACGGGTGAATACCGCTCGTCGATATTTCGGGGTTTATCAGGGTGGCATAACACACAACGCAGGTATGCAGGAGAGATAATGAAGATTAAAAACAAAGGGATAGCTAACGGGAATGCGGAGGCGATGTCCGCCAGGCGTCTGTTGCTGGGATCGGCGCTGGCGTTATTGCCCTTGGCGCAACACGCGTCTGCGGCAGCGGACGAAACGATTTTGGTGACCGCCGACGCGCAAAACAGCGTGACCGCGCCGGTCAAAGGGATCGTCGCCAAAGAGAGCGCCGCCGGCACCAAGACCGCCGCCTCTCTGCGCAAGACGCCGCAGTCCATCTCGGTGGTCACGCGCGAGCAAATGAACGACCAGGAGCCGGCGTCGGTCGCCGACGCGCTGAACTACACCAGCGGGGTGATCACCACCTACCGCGGCAACTCCAACCGCAATGACGAAGTGATCAGCCGCGGCTTCCGCTATGCGCCCAAACTGCTCGACGGCCTGCACTTTGGCCTCTCGAGCCAAAACGGCGGCGCCGGGCAGATCGACCCCTGGCTGCTGGAGCGCGTGGAGATGGTGCACGGCCCGGCCGGCGTGCTGTACGGCCAGGTCAGCCCCGGCGGCGTGGTGGTGATGACCAGTAAACGCCCTACCGCCCAGAGCATTCACGAAGTCAAATTCAGCACCGGCAACCGCCATCTGGCGGAAACGGCGTTCGATTTCGGCGGCAAACTCAACGACGACAACACCCTGTTCTATCGCCTGAACGGTATCGCCAGAACCGAGCACGAGTTCGTCAAAGACAGCAAGCAGCAACGGGTGGCCATCGCGCCGGCCTTCACCTGGCTGCCGAACGAAGACACCAGCTTTACGCTGCTGACCAGCTACCAGAACGATCCGAAAGCCGGGTCGCGCAACTTCCTGCCGCGTGCCGGCACGCTGTTCCCGACCAGCGCGGGCTATGTGCCCTATGACTTCAACGTCAGCGAGCCCAGCTTCAACAAATCGCGGCGCGAGCAGGCGTCGATCGGTTACAGCCTCGAGCACAACTTCAGCGATGCGCTGTCGTTTACCCAGAACCTGCGCTTCACTCACCGCGATGAAGACTATAAATATCTGGTCTATAACGTAAATTCTGACGTTAACGACCACACCGTGACGCGCAGGGCGCAGCATGAAACGCAGATGACCAACGAGTTTGGCGTGGATAACCAGCTGAAGGGCCTGTTCGATACCGGCGAGGTGAAGCACACCGTGCTGGGCGGGCTGGATTACCGCTACAGCCATAGCGATTCGAAGATGTATCGCGATCGCGGCAACGATTACCCGATCGACTGGGCCAATCCGGTTCGCCCCAGCATTGATGGCAGCGCGCTGACGCTGGTTTCCAGCGAATTGAAGACGCTGAATCAGGTCGGGGTGTATCTGCAGGATCAGCTGGAGTGGAATAACTGGAACCTGCTGCTGTCCGGCCGCCAGGACTGGTCGCAGGTCAACACCCGCGATCGCACCGCCGGCGGCAAAGAGCAGACCTACAACGATGCCCAGTTCACCGGCCGCGCGGGCCTGCTCTACGCCTTCGACAACGGCATTTCGCCGTATGTCAGCTACAGCACCTCGTTCGATCCTAACCTGTATCCGAGCGCGCCGGGCGCCGATCCGCTCAAGCCGACCACCGGCAAACAGACCGAGGTGGGCGTGAAGTACCAGATCCCGGGCGGCAATACCCTGCTGACCCTCTCCTGGTTCGATATTACCCAGCGCAACGTGGCGTCCTATAACCGTCTCACCTCCGCCTATGAGCAGATTGGCGAGGTGAAATCCAAGGGGATTGAGGCGGAAGTGCACGCTCAGCCGACGCCGGCGATCAAGCTGACCGCCGCCTATACCTACACCGACGTAGTGACCAAAGACTCCAACTCGGCGGACGAAATCGGCCACAGCCCGGCGGGCATCCCGCGCCACGCGGCGTCCGCCTGGGGCAGCTACAGCTTCCTGAGCGGCGCGCTCAACGGCCTGACCGTCGGCAGCGGCGTGCGTTATATCGGCGATGCGCCGGCCGACGCCACCGGCCAGTACGACGTGCCGCACTACACGCTGTACGACGCCATGGTGAAGTATGACCTCGGTCAGGCTTCGTCGGCGCTGCGCGGCGCTGCGCTGCAGCTCAACGTGCAGAACCTGACGGACAAGAAATACGTTTCGTCGTGCAGCGGCGAGTACGCCTGCTTCTACGGCAGCGGCCGCAGCATTATCGCTTCGGTCAACTACCGCTGGTAACGAAAATGGGCGGCCAGCGCCGCCCCTTTCTTCCACCTTTCCCGCCGCGTTTACTCTTGCTTCAATTCCCGCAGATGCTTGTACACCGTGGCGCGCCCCATCGACAGCACGTTGGCGATATAGTCCGCCGCGCTTTTGGCCTTGAACGCCCCCTGATGATAGAGATCGCTGACCAGCCGCCGTTTCTGTTCGCGGCTCAGCGCGCCGAGCGCAGCGTTCTCGCGCCGCAGCCAGTCATGCAGGAAGGTATTGATCTTCTCTTGCCAGTCGTCTTTGAACAGCTGTTGCGGCTGCGGCTGCAATCGCGTGACCGACAGGAACATATCCAGCGCGTTGCGGGCGTCCTCGAACATCGCGGTGCTCAGGTTGATGCACAGCAGATAGCTGGGGTTACCCTGCTCGTTGCGCGCGGCGATGCTCACCGAGCGCATCTTTTTGCCGTCCCAGTTCAGCTTTTCGTAGGGGCCGGTCACGTTGGCGCCGCCATCAAACGTGAAATCTTCCAGCCCCGCGTCGTCGCCCGGTTTGCGCTTCGACAGGTTGTTCGCCAGGTAGGCTATCTTGTTGGCGGCCAAATCGTGGATCACCACTTCCGCATTCGGGAAAAACAGGGCCGCGATGCCGTCGGCGACCGACCGCAACAGTTCAAGTTGAGAAGAAGAATTCGCCACGCTGGGGTGTCTCCGTATAGCCCGGTTTGGTTTGTTGTTCAGCCGCTTAGCATACCGCAGTTGCCGCCGCTTGCCGAGCGGATGGCGTTGTTTTCCCCCTCACCACCGGCTGCGCCGCAAGTGACCTTTTATCCCGACGGGGGGGCATGATTGGCCATTGCCGGTCGCCGGCGAAATAACGCCCGCCCCTTCAAAGAGGAAAAGGAAATAGGTTAACCACGCCGTTCATCTACCGTTTTTTTATTTAAAAACCGCCCCTTTGCCAATGACATTAATAACCGCACCACCGTTATTGAATTATTGCTTAAGGCCGTTGGCAAGTTGATTAGCAAACTCCCTTATGCAAGAAAAATCTCATACAAATCATCATGTTTTGCATAAAGCAAAGCGCCAATTCAGATTATTCCTAATTATTTATTTCAGACATCAGGAATAAATTTAACCTGCAGTACTGCAATAAGGATGCAGCTTAATTTGAGTTGTATAAGCAATTTAATTTAAAGGACTTTTATTATGAATTATGAATCCAAGGCGGACTGTTCCGCCAACAGCTACATTATTGAAATTTCAAGTTTTAAACTGCCGGCCTCACTCAGCCCTGAAGCGTTTGCCGTATTGGACAAGCGCGTTGAAGAGGAATTTATCTCGAACCAGAACGGGTTTATTTCGCGTGACTCAGGCATCAGCGTAGACAATGAGCCTCGCTGGGTGAACATTGTAAAATGGGAGACGCTGTTGGATGCGGATGAAAACATCTACCAATTTACGCAAGCTTCCGCGCCGGCGTCCGTCAAAGAATATCTGGCGAGTATCGGCGCTGAACCGGTGGAATTACAACGCTATCAGCATACCGGCGCCTAATGCGTATCGGATGACCACGCCACCGCGGCGCGGTCTTCTTTAAACGCTGATTCGCCAAACCAGAACGGGTGGCCGGCCGCTCGCGGTCACCCGTCCGTTTCAGGTGAACACGCTTTTCAGCCCACTCTTCTGCCGCAATACAGTAAAACAGCCCCGAATCATGCTTCTCGCTGCCAAGGCAAAACGCGGCGGCAGACGGCGTTTTAACAGGATTTTAACGCTGCCGAGGGGAAACGCCATTGTCAACATAGCAGTTAAATAAAATGAAACTTTTTGATCACATTCAAGCTTCTGAAAAATAGATATAAAGGGTTTTTATGCGTTTTATATGCATAAAGTATGCATGCGCCCGCTAACGACCGGCGAAAAGTAATTAACTATTCATTTACCGCCCTGCAGGCGGCGAAAAACCGTCCGCTGGCCCGATGAGCGGGGGGCTAACAACCGGCATAATTAGTGGTAAATTTAGCGGCGCAAAGTGTTATGCGCTTGCTAATCCACGGTTAAACGAAATAAATACCTCTAAAATATAAAGGTTGGTTATGGAAAAGCTATCCTACGCTTCAGACAGCAGCACCACCGCTTGGGCTACATATCTGCAACAAATCGATCGCGTCGCCCCTTACCTCGGCGACCTCTCACGCTGGGTTGATACGCTGCGTCACCCTAAACGCGCTTTGATTGTCGATATCCCGCTGCAGATGGACGATGGCACCATCCGTCACTTCGAAGGCTTCCGCGTACAGCACAACCTGTCGCGCGGGCCGGGTAAAGGCGGTATCCGCTTCCACCCTGACGTCGATCTGAACGAAGTGATGGCCCTGTCCGCCTGGATGACCATCAAGTGCGCCGCGGTCAACCTGCCGTACGGCGGTGCCAAGGGCGGCATCCGCGTCGATCCGTTCAAACTGTCTGAAGGTGAACTGGAGCGACTGACCCGCCGCTACACCAGCGAAATCGGCTTCATCATCGGGCCACAGAAAGACATTCCTGCGCCGGACGTCGGCACCAACGCCAAAGTGATGGCCTGGATGATGGATACCTACTCCATGAACCACGGCACCACCATCACCGGCGTGGTAACCGGTAAGCCAATCCACCTCGGCGGCTCCCTGGGCCGTGAGAAAGCGACTGGCCGCGGCGTGTTCGTCACCGGCAGCGAAGTGGCCAAGCGTCTGGGCGTGCAGATCGAAGGCGCCAAAGTGGCGGTGCAAGGCTTCGGTAACGTGGGCAGCGAAGCGGCTCGCCTGTTCGTCGGCGTCGGCGCTCGCGTCGTCACCATCCAGGACCACTCCGCAACCCTGTTCAACGCCAACGGCATCGATCTGGCCGCGCTGACCGAATACCAGGCCAAGCACAAGCAGATCGCCGGTTTCCCAGGCGCCAGCGAGATCGAAAGCGAAGCGTTCTGGTCGGTTGACATGGACATCCTGATCCCTGCGGCGCTGGAAGGCCAGATCACCCGCCAGCGCGCCGAAATCCTCAGCGCCAAGCTGGTGCTGGAAGGGGCTAACGGCCCAACCTTCCCAGAAGCGGACGACATTCTGCGTTCCCGTAACATCACCGTGGTTCCGGACGTTATCTGTAACGCCGGCGGCGTAACGGTCAGTTACTTCGAGTGGGTGCAGGACATGGCGAGTTACTTCTGGAGCGAGTCCGAGATCAACGAGCGTATGGACAAGATCATGACCGACGCGATGGTCCACGTCTGGAACAAGGCCGCAGAGAAAGAGTGCAGCCTGCGCACCGCCGCTTATATCGTGGCTTGTGAGCGCATCCTGACCGCACGTAAAGAGCGTGGCATCTACCCAGGTTGATGCCCGTTTCCCGGCCTGCCCCGGCAGGCCGGATTTTCCTCAGCGCAAACAGCGTTTCAACACCTTACCGGTACTGGTCATCGGCAAGCGTTCGACAAACTCGACGATACGCGGATACTTGAACGCCGCCAGCCTCTCCCGGCTCCAGGCGATCAGCGCCTCTTCCTCGATCGGCTCCTCCGTCTCTTTCAACACCACCACCGCTTTGATCTCTTCACCCAGCGAAGGATGCTCGACACCGATCACCGCCACCAACGACACCGCCGGATGGCGAATCAGCGCCTCTTCAATCTCGCGCGGATAGACGTTGAACCCGCCGCGAATGATCATGTCCTTGGCCCGATCGACGATGAAATAGAAGCCGTCGGCATCGCGGCGCGCCAGATCGCCGGTGCGGAACCAGCCGTTTTCCAGCACTTCCGCCGTCGCCTCAGGGCGGTTCAGATAGCCTTTCATGATGTTGTAGCCGCGCACCGCGATCTCTCCCACCTGATCGACACCGTCGATCGGTTGCCCGGTGACGTCGAGCAAGCGAACCTCCACGCCCCAGATCGGTTGGCCGATGGAGCCGGGTTTGGTCACGCGGTGCGGATGGTTAAAGGTGGCGACCGGGCTGGTTTCCGACAGCCCATACCCTTCGAGAATGTTGACGCCGAAGCGGCGCGAGAAATCCTCCAGGATCTGCACCGGCAGGCTGGCCCCGCCGGACACCGCCATACGCAGCGTGCTGCGCAGGCGCTCGATATCCGTATGCTCATCCAGCGCATTCAACAACGCCCAATACATGGTCGGCACGCCGGCAAAAAAGGTAATGCCGTGCCGCTGCATCAGCGCGATGGCCTGCGCGGCGTCGAAGCGTTCGACCAGCACCAGGGTGGCGGCGGCGGAAAATCCGGCATTCATCTGCACCGTCGAACCAAACGTGTGGAACAGCGGCAACGTCACCAGATGGCGATCGGGATCCGTTTCCGAGCCGTCGAACAGCCTCACCGATCCCAGCGCGTTAAGCACCAGGTTGGCGTGGGTCAACTCCGCCCCTTTGGCCCGGCCGGTGGTGCCGCTGGTATACAGCACCACCGCCGTGTCGCTTTCGAGCGTCGCGGCCGAAGCGAACTCGGTGGCCTGTGCGGCTATCGCCGTGCTGAAACGTTCGCCTTCGAGCGGCAGCCGATCGCCGATGATAAACACCTCACGGCATTGCTCCGCCTTCGCCGCCGCCCGCAGCGCCTCTTCCCCCAACGGCAGGCCGCTGCTGCCCTCGAAACAGAACAGCGCCACCGCCGCCGAATCCGCCAGGTAATAGTCGAATTCTGCGCTTTTAAGCAGAATATTCAGCGGCACCACCACCGCGCCACTTTTGAGAATGCCGTAATAGATAGCCGGAAACTCCGGCCGGTTTGTGCAGGCCAGCGCCACCCGTTCACCGGGCCGCACGCCGCGCGCGACCAACAAATTCGCCACCCGGTTGGCCATTTCATTCAGCGCCCGATAGCTGAGCAGTATATCGTCCTGTATCACCGCCGGCCGTTCCGGCCAGGTGCGCGCACTTTCTTCAAGCAAGGTAGCCAGATTCAGCATCGGGGATCCTCCCTGGGTTGAGCGGCGAGAAAGCGCCGCAGTATCACGAGTATAGATAGGCGCTTTACGGTTCGCATTCCCAGGGGCGCTGGGCTATACCTTAGGCATTCCCCCTCCTGCTGGAGTTGTGATCATGAGCAAGAAAAAAATCCTGATGCTGGTCGGCGACTACGCCGAAGATTACGAAACCATGGTGCCGTTTCAGGCATTGCAAATGCTTGGCCATTGGGTGGATGCCGTGTGCCCCGACAAAGCCGTCGGCGACTACATCCAGACCGCGATCCACGACTTTGACGGCGCGCAGACCTACAGCGAGAAACCCGGTCATCGTTTTACCCTGAACGCCGACTTTGCCGCCGCCAAAGAAGAACACTATGACGCGCTGTTGATCCCCGGCGGTCGGGCGCCCGAATACCTGCGCCTGAATCCCGACGTGATCGCGCTGGTGCAGGCGTTCGACGCCGCCAAAAAACCGATCGCTGCCGTTTGCCACGGCCCGCAGCTGCTGGCGGCGGCTGGGGTGTTGAAGGGCCGCACCTGCAGCGCCTACCCGGCTTGCGCCCCGGAGGTGCGGCTCGGCGGCGGCCACTATGCGGAGATCGGCATCGATCAGGCGCATGTCGACGGCAACCTGGTCACCGCCCCGGCCTGGCCGGCGCATCCGCAGTGGCTGGCGAAGTTCGCCGAGCTGCTGGAGCAGTAACCTGGCGCTAGCGCAATTGCTCGATAAGAAAATGGATGTCGTACAGCCAGCGTTTGGCGCGCGCCGAGCGCACCAGCATCGATACGCACAGCGGCCGGGTGTGTTCTTTACAGGCGGAGGGGGAAAACCAGCGCCCGGTATTGCTCGGCGGCTGGAAATACAGCTCGTGGTTGTAATTGCTGCTGTCGACGCCGAAGGTATCGAAGTAGCGGCGCATCAGCGTGTTGGAGTCGCTGAACGACAGGTTGAGCGCGGTGTTAATCTCGGTTTCCGGGGTGATGACCGCCCCCTTCTTCTGCCGCCCTGGTGTGTTGAATGCGGCGATAAGCGCGATGACCTGTTGCTGAATGTCTTCTGCCATGACGACCTCGAGCCGATATGAAGAAAAGGTGAATGCAATTATCTGTCTGACTCTGCCCGCCGCGGCGAGTTCGGGCCGCCGCGCGGGTTTTCCGTTTCTTTACACTTTCCATAAAAAGCGCGCGCAGCCAAACGCCCGGCGCGCGCGGTCGAAGGTTAGCGGCTGAGCGTCGTCTTGTCGGCGATGACGCCATCCCCCTGCCGCTCGGCGGCAACCCCGCCGCCCAACACTTTATACAGGGTCGCCTGATTATCGTACGCCGTCTGCTGCGCGGCGATCAGCGACTGCTGCGCCGTATACAGCGTGCGCTGCGCGTCCAGCACGGTCAGATAGCTGTCCACGCCCTGGCGGTAGCGCAGTTCGGCCAGACGATAATATTGCTGCGCCGCCGCCACATAGCCGGTTTGCGCCGCCAGCTGCTCCCGCAGCGTGGCTTTGCGCGCCAGCGCGTCGGCGGTTTCCTGAAATGCCGTCTGCACCGCTTTCTCATAGGTGGCGACATACAGATCTCTCTGCGCTTTGCTGTAGTTCAGTTGCGACGTGTTATAGCCGCCGCTGAAAATCGGCAGGCTGATGCTCGGGGCGAATGACCAAACGCCCGCGCCGTGGCTGAACAGCGACGAGAGTTCACCGCTGCCCACCCCGCCGCTGGCGGTCAGGCTGATCGACGGGAAGAACGCCGCCCGCGCCGAGCCGATATTGGCGTTGGCGGATTTCAGGTTATGCTCCGCCTGCAGCACGTCCGGCCGCGTCAGCAGCACCTGCGAAGACACCCCGGCCGGCAGATCGCGCATGATCCCGCCCAGCGCGTCGATGCCGCCGGGCAGCAGGTTTTCCGGCACGCTTTGCCCCACCGCTAAATCCAGCGCGTTTTTCGCCTGCGCGGCGCTGGTCGCATAGCTGGCGGCGTCCGATCGCGCCTGTTGATAAACGGTCTCCGCCGACGCCACGTCGACCAGCGACGAGATGCCGTGCTGCTGGTTCTTACGCGTCACCTCCAGCGACCGTTTGGCGCTTTCCATCGTCTGCTGCGCCACCGCCAGATTGCTGCGCTCGGCCGCCACCGCCACCCAGTCGGTGACGATGTCGGCGATCAACGTCAGGCGGGTGCTTTTCGCCGCCTCCGAGTTCGCCAGATAGGTTTCGAACGCCGCCCGCGACAGGCTGGCGTTTTTGCCGAACAGATCCAGCTCAAAGGCGCTGACGCCGGCCTGCGCTTCGTAACTCTGGCTGATGGCGGTGGCATTGCCGTTGCCGGTCAGCGAACGCCCGCGACTGCCGTCGGCGGTGGCGTTGATCGTCGGCAACAGCGCTGCCCGCTGCTCACCGTACAGCGCGCGCGCCGAGGCGATATTGGCGATCGCCTCGCGCAGATCGCGGCTGCTGCTCAGCCCCATCGCCACCACCTGGCGCAGCCTGGCGTCCTGCACATAGTCGCGCCAGGCGACGTCCGGGTAGCTCAACGCCTGCTTGCCGGCGGCCTCGCCCTGCGGCAGGTTGGCGGGCACCGGCGCCGCCGGGCGCTGGTAGTGCGGATCCAGCGACAGACACCCGCTCAGCAGCAGCGGTAAAGTTAACATCATGACTCGTTGCAACACGTTATTCTCCTGCCTGCGACGGCGAGTTGGCGGGCCGACGGGTAAACATGCGGCGCACCAGCACATAAAACAGCGGTACGAAGAAGATCGCCAAGGCGGTGGCGGTGATCGTGCCGCCGATAATGCCGGTGCCGATGGCGATTCGGCTGTTGGCGCCGGCGCCGCTGGATACCGCCAGCGGCAGCACCCCGGCGGTGAACGCCAGCGAGGTCATCAGGATCGGTCGCAGGCGCATGCGCGCCGCGTGAACCGCCGCGCCAATCAGCGTTTCCCCCCGCTGGTGCATCTCCTCGGCGAACTCGACGATCAGAATGGCGTTTTTTGCCGACAAACCGACGATGGTCAGCAGCGCCACCTGGAAGTAGATATCGTTCTCCAGCCCGCGCAGCGTGATCGCAAGCAGCGAACCGACGATGCCCATCGGCACCACCAACATCACCGCAAACGGAATCGACCAGCTCTCATACAGCGCCGCCAGGCACAGGAACACCACGATGAGCGAAATGGCGTACAGCGACGATGCCTGGCCGCTGGTCAGCCGCTCCTGATAGGACAGTCCGCTCCAGGAATAGCTGCTGCCGGCGGAGAACTTCGCCGCCAGTTTCTCCATCTCGCTCATCGCCGTGCCGGAACTGACGCCGGCGGCGCCCTGCCCGGTGATCTCGAACGACGACAGCCCGTTATAGCGCGACAGGTTTTCCGGGCCGTAGATCCAGTGTGAGGAAGCAAAGGCGGAGAACGGCGTCATGCTGCTGTCGCCCGCTGCGTTGGTGCCGCGCACAAACCATTTGTCGAGATCTTCCGGCTTGGCGCGATACGCTACGTCGCCCTGCATATAGACTTTTTTCACCCGGTTGCGATCGATAAAGTCGTTGACGTAGGTGCTGCCGAACGCGCTGCTGAGCGTGCTGTTGACGTCGCCGGCGCTCAGGCCGAGCGCCTGCAGTTTGCCGCTGTCGATCTCCACCTGCAGCTGCGGCGTGTCCGGCAAGGTGTTGGCGCGCACCGCCAGCAGCGCCGGGTTGTTGCCGGCGGCGGCGACGATCTGATCGCGCATCGCCTGCAGCTCGGCGCGGGTGGTCGCCCCTTTGGCCTGCAGTTCGAAGGTGAAGCCGTCGGACTGGCCGAAGCCGTCGATCGCCGGCGGGCTCATGGAGAACACCTGGGCGTCGCGCAGCGAGGCGAAATGCGCCATGGCGCGCTTGGCGATGGAGTCGGCGGTGTTTTCACTGCCGCCGCGTTGGCTCCAGTCTTTGAGGCTGACGAACGCCATGCCGGCGTTTTGCCCGCTGCCGCTGAAGCCGAAACCGTTGATGGTGAAAATGGTGCTGACGTTGGCCTTTTCCTGCTCGAGGAAATAGGCGGTCACCGCCTCGCTCACCGCCGAGGTGCGGGCATTGGTGGCGCCGGCCGGCAAGGTGTACTGCACCATCACCGACCCCTGATCCTCATTGGGCAGGAAACCGGTCGGCAAACGCAGATACATCACGGCGGTGGCGATCAGCAGCAGGCCGTACAGCAGCAGATAGCGCGTCGGCCGGTGGATCACCCCGCCGACCTTGTCGGCGTACTTCTCCTGCAGCCGGTTATAACCGCGGTTGAATTTACCCAGCAGCCCTTTGTCGGTCTGTTCTTCATGCGACGCTTTCAGCAGCGTGGCGCACAGCGCCGGCGCCAGCGTCAACGCCAGCACCACCGACAGCACCATCGAGGAGACGACGGTGATCGAGAACTGGCGGTAGATCACCCCGGTGGAACCACCGAAGAACGCCATCGGCAGAAACACCGCCGACAGCACCAGCGCGATGCCGACCAGTGCGCCGGTGATCTCGCGCATCGATTTCTCCGTCGCCTCGCGCGGCGGCAGCTTATCTTCACGCATCACGCGTTCGACGTTTTCCACCACCACGATGGCATCGTCCACCAACAGCCCGATCGCCAATACCATGCCGAACAGCGTCAGGGTATTGATCGAGTAGCCGAACGCCGCCAGCACGCCGAAGGTGCCCAGCAACACCACCGGCACGGTGATGGTCGGGATCAGCGTGGTGCGCAGGTTTTGCAGGAACACGAACATCACCACCACTACCAGGACCACCGCTTCGAACAGCGTTTTCACCACCTCCTCGATCGAGATGTTGATGAAGTCGGTGCTGTCTTTCGGGTAGGCCACCTTATAACCCTGCGGCATCGCGCTTTGGTATTCCGCCACTTTGGCCTTCACCAGTTTGGCGGTATTGAGCGCGTTGGCGCCCGCCGCCAGCTTGACCGCGATCCCCGCCGCCGGGTGGCCGTTGAGGTGCGCGCTGGCGGAGTAGTCTTCGTTGCCCAGTTCAACCCGCGCCACGTCGCCCAGCCGCACCAGCGCCCCGCTGCTGTCGCTTTTCAGGATGATATTGCGGAACTGTTCCGGCGTTTGCAGCCGCGACTGCGCCTTCACCGTGGCGGTCAGCTGCTGGTCGGCGGCGGCCGGCAGATCGCCGATTTTACCGGCGGATACCTGGGTGTTTTGCGCCTCGATCGCCGTCTGCACGTCGGAAGGCATCAGCGCATAGCTCGCCAGCCTGGTCGGATCCAGCCAGATGCGCATCGCGTATTCCGAGCCGAACACCTGAACGTCCCCCACGCCCTCGATGCGCGACAGCGGATCCTGCAGGTTGCTGACCAGATAGTCGGAAATGTCGGCCATCGTCGCCTTGTCGGTCTCGTCATACAGCCCGACGATCAGCAAAAAGCTGCTCTGGGATTTCTTGACCGTCACGCCTTGGGCGGTGACCGCGCTCGGCAAGCGGCTTTCCGCCTGCTGAACTTTGTTTTGTACCTGCACCTGCGCGATATCCGGATCGGTGCCCTGATCAAAGGTGACGTCGATGCTGACCGAGCCGCTGGAGCTGCTGGTTGAAGAGAAATACAGCAGGCCATCCAGCCCGGTGAGCTGCTGCTCTATCACCTGGGTGACGCTGTTTTCCAGCGTTTCCGCGTCCGCGCCCGGGTAGGTGGCGGAGATGGAAATCTGCGGCGGTGACACGTCCGGGTACTGCGAGATGGGCAACGAATTGATCGACATCAGGCCGCACAGCATGATGATGATGGCGATCACCCAGGCGAACACCGGCCGCCGGATAAAGAACTGCGCCATATCACTGCTCCCCGCGTTGGTTTTTGTCGACCGAGACTTCAACCGGCTTCACTGCGGCGCCGATCGTCACCTTGCTGGTGCCTTCGACGATCAGGCGATCGCCTTCGTTCAGCCCGCTGCCGATCAGCCAGTTGCTGCCCACCACCCGTTCGGCGTTGACAGTGCGCTGCGCCACTTTGTTTTGCTCGTCCACCACCAACGCGGTGGCTTCGCCCTTGGCGTTGCGGGTGATGCCCTGCTGCGGCGCCAGAATGGCTTTGGGATCGACGCCGTTATCCACCGTGGCGTGGATATACATGCCGGGCAACAGCTCATGTTCGGGGTTGGGGAACACCGCGCGCAGCGTGACCGAACCGGTGGCCTCATCCACCGCCACCTCGGTCAACTCCAGCTTGCCGGCGTGAGCATAAGACGTGCCGTCCTCCAGCTTAATGGCGACCGGCGTGACCGCGCCGCGCTGTAACGCCGCCTGTTGGCGCCGCAGTTTAAGCAGTTGGGCGCTGGACTGGGTCAGATCGACATAGATCGGATCTAACGCGCGGATGGTGGCCAAGGCATCGGTCTGGCCGGCGGTGACCAGCGCGCCCGGCGTCACCGACGAAATACCGATGCGCCCGGCGATCGGCGCACGCACCTGGGTATAGCCGAGATTGATGCGCGCCGTCTCCAGCGCCGCCTGATACTGCGCCACCGACGCCACGGCCTGCAGATACGCGGCTTTGGCGTCGTCTGCGTCCTGTTTGGAAACGCCGTTTTCTTTCACCAGCGCCGCATAGCGCTGCGATTTGAGCCGGGTGGATTGCACCGTAGCCTGGGCGTTTTTCAACTGGGCGGCGGCCTGATCGTAGCTGGCCTGATAGCTGGCGGGGTCAATTTGATACAATACCTGCCCGGCTTTCACCTCGGCTCCTTCGGTAAACAGCCGCTGCTTGATGATGCCGTCGACCTGCGGCCTCACGTCGGAGGTCATGGTGGCGTTGACCCGGCCGGTCAACTCGCTGCTCAGGGTCACTGACTGGCCGCGCAGCGTGACCACGCCGACCTCCTGCTCACCGCCTGCGCCCGCCAGCGCACCGGCGTTTTGCCCATCGCAGCCGGCCAGCAACAGCGACAGCCCCAGCGCTAAAAGCGTTTTCCTCTGCATTGCAATACGATCCTATTGAGAATGACTATTCTCAATATATCGAATGCCGCAATGCGCTTCTGAAAGGGTTGCGTAAGGATTGCGTAAAATCTTTTCGGGCTGGAAAACGCGCAGCGCGGTGGGTTTATCCTAATCTGCGCGCAAGCGTCAGCGCCAAAATCGTGGCGATGCTGATACCCGCCGCTCCCAGGAAAACGGCGGATGAACTGCCGGGAATGAACGCCATAAAGGATGACAAGAACTGGCCGGAGAAAATCGCCATCGATAAATAGGCCAGATTTCGCCCCCGGGTGCGGGGGGAGCTTTTTTCTACGGTCATATGATTAACCAACGGCACCGAGAAGCCGAACCCGCATCCCATCAGAATGCCGCCGGCAACAAATGCCGCAGTGCCGTGCGCAGAGGCGAAGAGCAGATGCGCTGCGGCATAACAGACAAACGCCGCGCCAAGCGCGCCGTTTTCTCTGAGTAAAGCCACCAACCTGGGCATCAGCGCGGCGGCAAAAACGGCGATAAGCGAGATAAACGACAGGAAGTATCCCGTTTGCGCCGCCCCGATATTCATGTGGTGGAAATGCTGCGGGATGATAATGATCCCGGTGAAGAAGCAGATCATGGAAAGCACAGCGGAAAAATAGACCGCGGTTAATCTGCCGGCGCCGGTGGAAATGGCATCATCGCGCTGAACGTTGTCTGATTCGCCCACATCGGACTGGGGTTTGGGCACAAACAGCAACTGCATCGCCAGCAACACCCAGGCGACAAGATACAACAGGAAGGGCCAGCGCCAGCCGAGCGTCGCCAACAGTCCGCCGATAAACAGAAAGATGACGCCGCCCAGCTCGATCGACATGCCTTGCGAAGCGATCATTTTCAAGCGCGCCTGCCCGCTGTAAAAAGCAGAAATCAGACCGGTGCCGGCTGACATCACGATCGCCGTGGCGCCGCCAAGCAGCAGGCGGTCGAGCATCACCGGCCAAAAGCCGCGCAGCAACAGCCCCCCCGACCCAAGCAGGCCATACAACAACAGCCCCCAGCTGAGCGCCGCGTAAGCGCCCGCCTTGTCAATAAAACGTCCGGCGAAGGGGCCAAATATCACCACGCCCAACGACGGCACGGTGACCAGCCAACTGGCCGCGGAAGGCGTGCCCAACTGGCTCGCGATCTCCGTCAAACCGGGAACGATCACGCAACCGACCATGATCGTCAGACAGGCCACGGCCAAGAGCGTAAACGCCGCCATTTTTCTTAATTCACGCATAGAGTGCCTCACTGAAATATCCGATATATGGATATGATATCCACAATTCGGACGGTATTCTTGAGGCTTCTGCCCAACATGTCAACGCGCGAACTGTAAATCGAATGTCAATCCTACCCTGCCAACGTCGGCAACCCCTCAGTTATTACCTGCAATGGCTGGCAGGCGCTTTTTGGCAATCCATGCGCTTTGTCACTCAATGAGCGTTGACATCGCCTACATCCAGCAACAGAATAATAACCATTATTCGGATGAATGATCCATTATGCGGATAATTCAGAATCAATATCAACCACACCACATCTCGCTGCCGTCAAGTCGGCGACAACCTAAGTGAGGATCTCATGAGTAAAGAAATTTCACGTCGTAATATCATCAAACGCATTCCGCTGTTGGCTGGCGGCGCCTTGCTTTCTCAATCCCTGCTGTCTTCCGCCATGGCGGCGCCATCATCCGCCCTACCGGCGGCGACGCGGAAAGGCGCGTTTACTGATGCGGGCGCATCGCTCGATAAGTCATTGATTTCCTACTATCAGGTGCCGATGCAGAAACGCTTGAAGATCAATGAGAAAGGCATTCAGGGCAAGCCCTACGCCGAGTTCTTCGACAGCAATCTGGATGCGCCCGTAGAGATGATCCGCGCGCTGGAACAGGGGCCGTTGGCAAAAGAACACATTCTTCAACCCACGAAAGCGGGCCTGAAAACCCTATTGGAACGTTTTGACGAGTTTCCGGTATCGGGTTACGCCGTCGTTGAGGATGGCGGCCCCTGCGCCTATGCGCAAAGCCGCCATATTTTTCCGGGCGTGACCACGGAGATGTTCAAGTGGTGGTTCTGCTGGCACCCGATCGAGAGCGAACGCTACTATCTGTGGTTCCCTCATGCTCATATCCACAACTCGGTTGTCGATCCCAAGCGTCTGGCGGATACCCGTCTGTCCTACGCTGAGCGGCTGTACGGCAACCCGAACCACATTACCGAGTACATTGGCGATAACTATCTTGACGGCGTTATCCATTTTAATGCGCCGGAAAGCTTCGGCGTCGAGAGCGAGTTGCTCAAAAAGCATCGCTTTACCTTTAACGCCAGCGGCATCATCACGCCTTATGATGCGCAATCAACGCCGCTGGTGCTGATGATTCATCTGGGACGCGACACGCCGCAAGGGATGGAAATGGTCAACCGTTACTGGATCGGCACGCATGAATCCTGGGATAGATTCGACAAGTTCCCGGACGGCGGAAAACGCTCGCGCGAATACATCGCAAAAGCGGGGATGACGAAAGCGTCGCTGGAAGGCTTTGCCTATGAAATGGCCGTCCACGATATGACGGAGTTCTCTTCGCTCGGCCGTTTTCTGCCTGAGATTTATGCCCGGTTCGGCAACAGCTGACCGCCGCCTTCCCTCGCCAACGCAGCGCCGGGAGCGAGGCGTGCTGGCCCCGGCGTTCAGCGCCTGCCAGGCCAAACGCCCCGGCTTGTTATGCCAGCATCGCTTCGATTTCCGCTTTGCACTGCATCAGCGAACCGAGCAGATGGTCAAACTTTTCCTCGAAGCGCATGGCCGGAACCGCAATGGATATGGCGTAAAGCTCGTTGACGCCGATATTGAGGTAAACGCCGACGCCACAGACGCCGCGAGCGTGCTCTTCGCGATCGATGGCGTAACGACGGATCCTGGTTTCCCGAATGTCCTCCAGTACGGATGAGACGGTTCTGAGGGTATTATCCGTTCTGACATCCGGCTGGCCGCCAAGCAGATCCGCAATCTTTTCGTCAGGCAGCTCGGCCAGAATGGCTTTGCCATGCGCCGTGCAGTGACACGGAAAGGCGGTGCCAACGGCTGATACGACGCGAAGTTCCTGATCGGAAACAAACTGGCCTACCGATACCGCGTGGCTGCCGCGGTAAACGCACAAATCGACGGTTTCACGCGTTCGGCGGCCAAGCGTTTCCATCGCCGGTTTTGCAAGGGTGATCACATCCGTATGCGCGGAAGCCGCCAGGCGGGCGAGCGCCGGCCCTAATTGAACGCCGCCGCTGCCCATGATGAGCAGCTGTTGCGATTCAAGCGAGGTGACCAAACGGTGTACGGTGGTGCGCGGCAGCCCCGTTTCCCGGGACAATTGAGAGATGGTCATGCCCTTCGGTTGAGTTTCCAGCGCCCGCAGCAGGGTGGCGGCCCGGGCAATCACCTGTGAGCCGCTATTATCCGCGTCATTACTCATCGTGATGTTCCACATTGAATGGGGTCAGGGACGAAAGAATATCACAGGTTGTCCACATATTGGATAGGTGGACAAGATCCATGGAAAATCCCCCGCCTACCTGCCTCATCACAGATACCAGGATTTTTTAGAGCAACACAGTGAGATAAAAGCAATAGCTCCCCCATGATATTCAGGATGGCCGTCTGCCCATGTTTCATCATCGCGCAGGCGCCTACGCCAACAGCCTCGCGTACCTACGGCTTTTTACGGCTTCGCCAATCTGAACACCGTTTTGGTGTGCCAATAGTAGTCGATCGCCGCCGCGATATTCGGCATCCAACCGTCCGGCTCATAGGGCACGAAGCCGGAAAAACCCAGCCTGCGGGCAGAGACCTGGAACCCCGCGCCGGAGAAAATGCGTGCATAGTCGTCCAGCGAGCGATTCTGCACCACGGTATGCGTCTGTTCAGCGACCCTTGCGCGCCATTGCGGCCACAGCGGGTTGTCGGTGTGGCAACCGGTCACCGCATAGTAAACGCCGCCCGGTTTCAGCGCCCGCAGCATATCGGCGGCATGCTGCGCGATATCTTCGATCAGGTAGATGACTTCATGGCTGAAAGCGATATCGAAATGGTGATCCCAGCCTGTCAGCCGCGTGTCGGTTTGATAATCGATCGGCAGGTTTCCTTTCAGGCGATTGGCGTGTTCGACGGACTGGCGGGCGATATCGACGCCGAGCCCTTCACGAAATGGCCGGATTTGGTGCAACAGACGCAGAAAACCGCCCTGATTGCAGCCGAAGTCCAGCACCCTGACGCCGGACAGTTCGTGTTCCGGCACCAGAGTTAGCAGATGCCGCCAGATAGGCGCATGGCCTTCGGCCATGGCCTGCTCTGCGTGCGGATCGCGATACCAGGTGGGAATGCTCAAGGGTGAGTCGTTCATGATGGCCTCCTTATGTTTCCACTCAGCCAACCACAGCCTATGGCGACAAACAACCGTGCGCGCATTTTTTGAACATTCACTGCTCTGGTTTGCCATGCACCGGCAGCTGGCTGGTCACGCAGTGAATGCCGCCGCCGCCGGCCGCGATGGCGTCGATCTCCAACTGCACCACCTTGCGCTGCGGATAGAGCGCCGTCAGCAGCTCAAACGCCGCTTTATCCGCCTGCGGATCGCCAAACTCAGGGGCGATCACCGCGCCGTTGATCACGAAATAGTTGATGTAGCCCGCCGCAAAATCGGGATTGTGGCGGCTGAAACGACTGTCGCGCGGCGCCAGCGGCGGCGAAAGCGTATGCACCTGCAGCTTGAGGCCGTCGGCGTCGGTCGCTGCCTTGAGGATCGCCAGATGCGCCTGGGTAACCGCATGATCATAAGAGGCCGGATCGGTGTCCAGGTTGGCCACCACCACGCCCGGCCGCACGAAACGGGCATAAAAATCGACGTGGGCGTCGGTGATGTCCCGGCCTTTAATGCCCGGCAGCCAGATAATTTTGCGCAGGCCGAGCATCGCCTTCAGCTCCTGCTCCACCCGATCGCGGTTCCAGCCTGGATTACGGTTTGCATTCACCCAACTGCTCTCGGTCATGATGCCGGTGCCGCGCCCATCCACCTCAATGCCACCGCCTTCCCCCACCAGCGCGCTGCGGCGCGGCTGAGCGACACCGTATTTTTTGGCGGCGAACGCCGCCAGACGCGCATCCCTGGCATGCTGCTGCTTATCGCCCCAGCCGTTGAAGTTGAAATCCACCGCGCCCAGCGCACCGGCGTCGTTGATGACGAAATTGGCGCCAATGTCACGCATCCAGATGTCATCCAGCTCGGTGACGACATAGCTGACGTTCTGACTGCCGCAGGTGGCCTCCGCCAGCTGCCGTTCGTGCGCGCGGCAAAATACCGTCAGCGGCTGAAACTCGGCGATGGCGCGGGCGATGCGCCCCTGCGCTGCCTGCACGTCCGCCGTGAACCCGCCCCAGATGGCCTTCTGGGCGCCGAAGGCGAGAAACGCCCGCAGCTGAGGTTCCCCTTCGTCGGGCATCCGCCAGGCCGGATTAAGCGCAGCTTCTGCGTGACCGCGTAATGGAAAGCCCAACGATGCCGTCAAGCCGACGCCGGCCACCGCCGAAAGCTGCTTGATGAAGGTGCGACGCGATGACATAAACGACCTCTTTTAATTAATTTAAATTCAAATGGTTAACCGAATTCTTCACTCTCCGGCACTTGAATCCCATGCTAGTCTTCCCCTGCCACCGCGACAAACGATATATTTAGTGGATATCTGATTAGACAGGCTTATCGATAATGTTAAAACACTGGCCCCCTTTGAGCGCACTGCGCGGTTTCGAAGCGGCGGCGCGCCTGGGCAGTTTTCATCAGGCCGCCGAAGAATTGCACCTGACCCAGTCGGCCATCAGCCAACAGATCCGCAGCCTCGAGGCGTTTTTGGAACAGCCGCTGTTCTTCCGCACCGGCCGCAGCGTAACGCTGACCGACGCCGGCCACGATCTGTTCAGCACCGCACAGGTGATGCTGCAACAGTTGGCCGTCGGCATTCGCCGTTTGGATCAGTACCGCAAACCCAACCAGCTGATCGTCAACACCACCCCGGCCTTTGCCCGCCACTGGCTCGCGCCGCGGCTGGGCGAGTTCAACCAGCGACATCCGCAGATCGATCTGTGGCTGTTCACCAGCTTTGAACCGCCGGATATGGCGACGGACAGCATCGATCTGGCGATCCGCGACGATCTCAGCGCGCAGGCGGACTGCACCTTTAACGTTCTCTGTACCGACCGGCTCTATCCCGCCTGCCACCCCAGCCTGCTGGCGTTGGCGCCGGAGCAGCGCGTGACCTTGCACGGCGAACGCGAGATGGACTGGAGCCACTGGACGGTGGCGGGCGGCGCGCACGTCGGCCAACGCGACAGCGGGCTGAACTTCTCCGATCCTGGTCTGCTGCTGGACGCCGCCTGCAACGGCCTCGGCATCGCGTTGGTCAGTCAGCTGCTGGCGCAACACGCGCGTGAGGCCGGGTTGCTGCACCCGTTAACCGAGCAACGCGTGCGCGGCGCCAACTGGGCGTGGCTGCTGCATCGCGACAGCGAACACAATCCGCTCGCCCGGCACTTCTGCCAATGGCTGCAGTCGGCGCTGCCCGCCGGCGCATAACGCGTCACGTCACGATTTGCTACTCTGGTCAGGCGACCCCGCCTGACCGCTGCTACCTTCAATAAAGCGCCGCAACAGCCCGAAGAAAACGCGCTAACCTGCTGTTTCAAAAATAATTAGTTGAATTCACCTGATAACTGAACATCGCTAAAAGGATCTTCTATGTCTGCCGGTTTATTGAAAACGATAGCGCTGAGCGTGACCCTTGTTTGCTCCCTTCCCGCCGCCTTTGCCGCCGATCTGACCGCCGGCGCGGTCGCCGCCCCGGATCAGTATGGCGCCAAGGTCGCCGCGCACATTCTGCAGGCCGGCGGCAACGCGGTCGACGCGGCGGTCGCCACCGCCTTTACCCTCGCGGTGACCTACCCTGAAGCCGGCAATATCGGCGGCGGCGGCTTTATGACGCTGTACGTCGACGGTAAGCCCTATTTTCTCGACTACCGCGAAGTGGCGCCCAAGGCCGCCAGCAAGACCATGTATCTGAACGAGAAAGGCGAAGTGATCGAAAATCTCAGCCTGGTGGGCAGCCGCGCCGCCGGCGTGCCGGGCACCGTGCTGGGGTTGTGGGAAGCCCACAAGCGTTTCGGCAAGCTGCCGTGGGCCGAACTGCTGACGCCGGCGATCGGCTACGCCCGGCAAGGTTTCACCGTAGCGGATCAGCAGTATCAGTACCGTGAAGACGCCAACAAGCTGTTCGCCGGTAAAACCAACTTCGGCGACTATTTCGGCGCCATGAAGCCCGGCACGGTGTTCAAACAGCCGGAGCTGGCCGCCACCCTTGAGCGCATCGCCAAATCGGGCGCCGACGATTTTTATCACGGCGAAACTGCCCGCCTGCTGGTGGCGCAAATGCAGCGCGACAACGGGCTGATCGGCGCGGCGGATCTGGCCGACTACCGGGTGAAATGGCGCGAACCGATGCGCATCAGCTGGCGCGGCAACACCGTGTATACCGCCCCGCTGCCCAGCTCCGGCGGCATCGCGCTGGCGCAGCTGCTGGGGATAAAAGAAGATCGCGCCGCCGACTTCAAGGACGTGCCGCTGAATTCGGCGCGCTATATCCACCTGTTGGCGGAGATCGAAAAACGCGTGTTCGCCGATCGCGCCGACTACCTCGGCGATCCGGATTTCACTAACGTGCCGGAAGCGCAGTTGATCGCCCCTGATTACCTGCAAAAACGCGCCGCCGAGATCAATCCGCAGGCGATCTCACCGACCGAGCAGGTACGGCCGGGGCTGGAAACCCACCAAACCACCCATTTCTCGATCGTCGATGCCGCCGGCAACGCCGTCAGCAACACCTATACGCTCAACTGGGACTTCGGCAGCGGCGTGGTGGTCAAAGGCGCCGGCTTCCTGCTCAACGACGAGATGGATGACTTCAGCGCCAAACCGGGCGTCGCCAATGCCTTTGGCGTGGTGGGCAGCGACGCCAACGCCATTGAGCCGGGCAAACGCATGCTCTCCTCGATGAGCCCGACCATCATCACCCGCGACGGCGACGTCACCCTGGTGATCGGCACCCCGGGCGGTTCGCGCATCTTCACCTCGATCTTCCAGGTGATCAACAACCTCTACGATTACCACCTGCCGCTGGCGCAGGCGGTGGCCGCCCAGCGCGTACACCATCAGCTGTTGCCGAAAGACACCGTCTACTATGACAGCTTTGCGCCGCTGACCGGCAAACCGGCGGACGAGCTGAAGGCCATGGGCTACACCCTCGAAGACCAGGGCTGGAACATGGGGGATATTCAGGTCATCCGCATCGATGGCCGCACGCCGGAAACCGCGTCCGATCCGCGCGGCCGCGGCGTGGGCCTGGTGGTGAAAAAGTAACGCCCCGGCGGCCCGCCTCAGGTTAGACGGGCCGCTACTTCCCCGCACAGATGGCCGCTGCCTCCTTTTTCACTCATCTATACTGAAGCGACAGGCTCGCGTTTGACGACGGCGGCGTCTGCCTTCCTTCTTAGACGATAACGACAATATTAATTTTAAATCAATCACCTGCATTTATCGTAAGCGGTGTCGGAGGCAATCAATAATGGCGAAAAGACGAGCAGTACCCGGTGTCCATCCCTACGATGGGCCCGCCGGCGGTTGGGGCGCGCTGAAAGCGACGGCCATCGCCGTGCGCACACAGATGGATACCCTGGAAGCGCCGGTGACGCTGATGCGTACCAACCAGCCCGACGGGTTTGACTGCCCGGGATGTGCGTGGCCGGATAAAGAGCATCGCTCCACCTTTCAGTTTTGCGAAAACGGCGCCAAAGCCGTGACCTGGGAAGCGACCAGCAAGCGCGTGCCCCCCGAATTCCTGGCGCAAAATACCGTGACCTCACTGCTGCAAAAAACCGATTATCAGTTGGAGGACTACGGCCGTCTGACCACGCCCCTGTTTTATGACGCCGGGACGGACACCCTGCGCCCGCTGGCCTGGGACGAGGCGTTCCAACGCATCGCCGCCGTCTTGCAGACGCTGCCGCCGGAACAGGTGGAATTTTATACCTCCGGCCGGGCGTCCAATGAAGCGGCCTACCTGTTCCAGCTGTTTGCGCGTGAATTTGGCAGCAATAACTTTCCCGACTGCTCCAACATGTGCCATGAGCCGACCAGCGTTGGCCTGCCGCAGTCGATCGGCATCGGCAAAGGCACTGTCTCGCTGGACGACTTTGACAGCGCGGAGCTGGTTATTTCCATCGGGCACAACCCGGGCACCAACCACCCGCGCATGATGGGCACGCTGCATGAGCTGGCGCGCAAAAAAGTGCCGATCATTGTGTTTAACCCGCTGCGCGAGCGGGCGCTCGAACGTTTCACCGATCCGCAAAACGTCATCGAAATGGCGACCTACAGTTCGACCCCGATCGCTTCAACCTACTATCAGGTCAAAGCCGGCGGCGATGCCGCGGCGCTCAAAGGCATCGCCAAAGCGTTGCTGCAGTTGGATGATGAGCATGGCAATGCGCTGGATCACGCCTTTATTGCCGAGCACACTGAAGGGTTTACGGCTTTCGACGCCGATCTGCGGGCCACCCGTTGGGAAGCCATTGAGGCGGAAAGCGGTCTGACGCGTCAGGATCTGGAACAGGTCGCCGCCGCTTACGCGAAATCCAACGCCACCATCGTGACCTACGGCATGGGCATTACGCAGCACAATAAAGGGACGGCCAACGTGCGCCTGATCGCTGACCTGCTGCTGCTGCGCGGCAACATTGGCAAACCGGGCGCCGGCATTTGCCCGCTGCGCGGCCACTCTAACGTGCAGGGCAACCGCACCGTCGGCATCACCGAAAAACCCTCGGCCGAATTTTTGGCGAAGCTGGAAACGGTGTTTGGCTTCACGCCGCCCAAAGCCCACGGTCACGATGCCGTGAAATGCATGCAGGCGATGATCGACGGCGCTTCGAAGGCGTTGATTTGCCTGGGCGGCAACTTCGCCGTGGCGCTGCCGGACCCCGAGCAGAGCTTCCCGGCGATGAAAGCGCTGGAGTTAAGCGTGCATATCGGCACCAAACTCAATCGCAGCCATCTGTTGGTGGCGAAAGAAACTCTCATTCTGCCCTGCCTGGGCCGTACCGAGCTGGACCTGCAGGCCGGCGGACGGCAATCGGTGACGGTGGAGGATTCGATGTCGATGGTGCATGCCTCGTCCGGCAAATTAAAACCGGCGTCGGAACTCCTGCGTTCGGAACCCGCCATTGTGGCCGGCATGGCCAAAGCGGTGATGCCCGCCAGCAAGGTGCCCTGGGATGAGTTGGTCGAGGATTACGATGTGATCCGCGATCTGATCGAAAAAACCATACCGGGCTTCGACGATTACAACGCGCGCATTCGCCAACCCGGCGGTTTTCGCATGCCATTGCCGCCGACAGAACGCCAGTGGCCGACGGCGACGGGCAAAGCGATGTTTTCGGTGTTCAGCGGGTTGCACGAAGACCAGATTGCGGCGGAACAAGATACGCTGCGGCTGATCACCCTGCGCAGCCACGATCAGTACAACACCACCATCTATGCCCTGGATGACCGCTATCGCGGGGTTTTCGGCCGGCGCGACGTGCTGTTTATGAATGACAGCGATCTGCAACGTTTGGGGCTGGAGCATGGCGACGTGGTCGACCTGGAAACGGCGCTGCCCGGCAGCACCCAGCGCCTGGAAGGCATCACGGTGATCGCCTACAACATCTCGGCCGGATCGGTCGGCGCCTACTACCCGGAAGCCAACGTGCTGGTGCCGTTGCATTACATCGATGAGGGGAGCGGTACGCCTTCGTACAAATCGGTGCCAATCCGCGTGAAGCTGAGATCCAAAGAGGTGCGCGCGGTTAAGATCGCTTAGTAGGAATGCTTTGGCCCCCACAGGCATCTGATTGGGGGCCATTTTTATCCGACTACGGAGCGGCGTCCTATTTGCCGTTGGCCAATTCACCGTACACCACCTGGCCGCGGAAACCGCGCCGCACCTGCTGGAACAGCTCGCGGAACGCCGGGTAATCCTGCGCCTGGCACAGCGCTTCCTTGCCGCGAATGGCGTTCACCTGCAGGCGGTGATTGACGGTCACCTGCTGCCCGTCGCGCCGCCACGCGACGCGATAGTCGCCCGCCGCATTGCGGAATTGCCGATCTTTCGGAATGGCGATGATCGGCACGTTGGCCGGCAGCTGCAGACGGTAGGTTTCGTCGTAGCGCTGCGCGCTGCAGTAGAACGGGGTTTCGTTGCCCGGCGCCGCCGTGGTGGTATACAGCGTGCGGAACGATTTGCCGCCGGGCGGGTTGGGCAACGTCATGCCGCCCACCACGCCGAAATCGACGTAGTCGTCCGCCTTGAAGCGGAAGCGGTAACCGAACTGCTTTTTGAGATCCAGCGGATCGCTGTTCATCGCCACTTCGCCGTTGCCGTCGATGCCGGAAGCGGACATGATCGTCGCTTCGGCCTGCGCCCGATTCTGACGGTTGATCTGCGAGAAGTAGCCCCGCAGGTCAATTTCTTCCACTTCGCTCAGCCGGCGCTCGGTCTGTCCGCGCAGATTGCCCGCCTTGTCGAACACGAAATCGACGTTCAGCGCGCTCTTGACCGGCTGCTCGTCGCTGCCCGGCGTGCGCGCCAGTTTGGCGTCGCGCGTCAGCAGCACCGGCGCGCCCAAATCGCCCTCCGGCAGTTGCCCGAAACGCGCCCAGGGATTGGTGGAATCGAGGTACAGTTTGAATTCCGGCACGTAGGTGATGGCGTGATTGAAGCGGCCAAGCAGCGGCACGTTAGGCAGTATCGGGCCTTCATCCATGCCGATCAGCACCGGCGAGCTTTCGATGCCCTTGGCGGCGAGCAGCGCCTCCAGGATCACCACGTGATCCTTACAGTCGCCATAGTGGTTATCGAGAATGCTCTGCGCCGAATTCGGCTCCAGCCCACCATTGCCCAGATACACCGCCACATAGCGAATGTTTTGCGCCACCCAGCGATAGAGGGCCTCCGCCTGCTCGCGCCGATCGCTGATGCCGGCGGTAATGTTGTCCGCCAGCGCCTGAATGCCCGGCGTCACCTTCGCCGCCGCGCCGGCCTTCAGCTGGTAGGCCTTGGCCAACTGCGGCCAATCGCGGTAGGTGCTGGCCATGATGGTCGGGCTGAAGGTCCAGCTGTCCGCCGCCCAGTTTTGCGCCTTCATCGGCGCGCTGCGCGAATAATGCCAGCGCCAGTGCGCTTGGCCGTTGCGGATCTGCGGCTGGTCGCCGCCCGCCACGCCGCGGGTGAAAATATGCATCGGCAGCTTGGCCGGCGCCTGCAGGGTCACTTCGGCGTCGTCGAACTGATCGAAAACGCTGAACGTCTCCCACAGGCCGAAATAGTCGGGGAAATACGGGGTGTTTTGCGTGCGGCGCAGCTCATACACCACGCGCGATCCCGGCGCCAGGTTGGAGAACACGATGACGCGCACTTTGCGGTCGGCATACAGCGGCGCCGTGGCGCTGGAGTAGCTCTCCTGGGTGTAGATGCGGTCGGGCGCCACGTCGTGGCGCTGGCCGTCGGCGGTCAGCGTATAGGCGGCGACCACCTCGAGCGTTTCCATTTTTTCGCTGTAGCTCAGGCGGATCTGGCTGAATTTCTCGATCGCCGCCTTGGTCTTCAGCAGCACCTCGTAGCTTTCCGTCTTCACGTTGGTGGCGTTGGCGTTAACGCGATAATCCGCGCGATAGCGCACGAAGCTGAAATCGTTGTTGGCCGTGTCGTTCTGGCCCTGATCCGCCGCGGCGGGCGGTGCAGCGGCCAACACGGTGGCCGGGTGCGTCGCCGTCAAACCGGCGAGTAACAGTATGGAAGGAATAGCGATTTTCATCTTCGGTCCTTGAAGGGCGTTAAGCAGCGACACCGGGCCATACGTCCGTCCCGGCGTCAAAACAGGCGGGCACACTAATATAATTGAGAATCATTTTCAATAAACGAACCGTCAACGCCGTGCTAGCCCTGCTCGATCAACATGACGGCGGTGGTCTCCGGATCCAGCGCTTCGAAAATATGCTCGCGATCGGCCGAGTAGCTGATGTAATCGCCGGCGCTCAGCTCCAGCGGTTGATCCGCCGGGCCAAGGCGCGCCCGTCCACTGCTGATGATCACATGCTCGACGGTGCCCGGCGGATGCGGCCGCGAGCATTTCGTTTCACCGGGTTGCACCCGCAGCCGGTAAATGTCGCGTTGCGCCCCCGGTGGGCAGGTCGCCAACAGCGTGGCGGCGTAGTTGCCCTGCTCCGACAGCGCCGGCGTTCCCTCATGGGCGCGGATCACTTGCACCGGCCTGCTCGGCTGTGAAATCAGCCGGCTGACCGGCACATCCAGCGCCATCGCCAGCGCCCACAGCGTTTCCAGGCTGGGATTGCCACTGCCGGCTTCGAGCTGCGACAGCGTGGACTTGGCGATACCCGCGCGCTTCGCCAGTTCGGTAACGGACAGGTTCAATCGCTCCCGCTCACGGCGGATTGCCGCCGACAAGAGGCCAATCGGCGTGATGTTCTGCATTAGGCTCTCGCTCATTGTTCGTTATATCATTCAGTTGTTCGACTTGACGAACAGCATCAACCGTGTTCATCATAATGTTCGATTGTTCATTTTAATGATTAAGCGACTTCACCACAAGCACGGTCAGGCCGCGAGGGAAACAATATGAAAACGAAAACGCGCGGCGCAGTGCAAATGATCCTCGCCATGACGATCTCCGGCACCGTCGGTTGGCCGGTACTCGTTTTAGGGCAGCCGCCCACCACGGTGGTGTTTTGGCGCTGCGCGTTCGGCGCGCTGGCGATGCTGGCCACCTGCGCCGCGCTTGGGCAACTGAAATCAGGCGCCATCAACCGGCGGCAGCTGGCGTTCGCCGTCCTGGGGGGCCTCGCGCTGGTGCTCAACTGGACGCTATTGTTTGCCGCCTATGCGCATGCCTCGATCGCTGTCGCCACCGTGACCTACCATGTTCAACCGTTTATGTTGGTGGCGCTGGGAGTGCTGCTGTTCGGTGAAAAACTGACGGCTAATCGGCTGGGCTGGCTTCTGCTGGCGTTCGCGGGGATGGTGTTGATCGTCACCGGCCGGCAAAGCGGTGGCGGCGATGGCGACTATCTGTTCGGCGTGGCGCTGGCGCTGGGCGCGGCCCTGATGTACGCCCTGGCGGCGGCGATCGTCAAACAACTGGCCGCGTTGCCGCCGCAGCTGATCGTGTTGATTCAGCTGACCGTCGGCGCGCTGGCGCTGGCCCCGTTCGCCGGTCTGGCCCACCTTCCCGCAGATTCGTTCGACTGGCTGCTGCTGGCGACCCTCGGTCTGGTGCATACCGGGTTGATGTCCACGTTGCTCTATGGCGCGATCCAGAAAATCCCCACCGCTCTGGTCGGCGCACTGTCGTTTATCTACCCGGCAGTGGCGATCGTGGTGGACTGGGCGGCGTTCGGGCACCGTCTCAGCCTGTTGCAGCTGCTGGGCACGCTGGCCATTCTCGGCGCGGCGGCGGGCATGAACTTCGGCTGGCGATGGCCGCCCGCCGCGCACCGGGCCGGTAAAATCGGTTAATCCCGCCCGACGGGCAAGCTATGCACAATAAGGCATTCGCCTTGTGTCCGGCGCGGTGCTATTTATTTAAACCGTGTAGGGTAGAAGGAGTGTTCTATGTGGCATCACCGCCTGCAACGGCGCATCCGTTTCAGCTACTGGAACGAACTGTGCGTCACAAAAAAATAAGGGAAGGGGCAAGCCTTCCCTTTTGTCATTCACCGCTCGGGTCAAAAACGGTCGGTTTTCACCACCTCGTCGAACGGCAGTTTGCCGATGCGCGGGTAAGGTTGCCCCGCCGCCTTGCCGATAGCGACCATCAGCGCGATCTGATAATGCGCCGGCTTATTGATAATCTCGCCCACCGCGTCGAAATCAAAACCGTCCATTGGGCAAGAGTCGTAGCCCTGCGCCTTGGCCGCCAGCATCAGCGTCTGGGCGAAGATGCCGCTGCTGCGCATCACCTCGTCGCGCTGCACCTGCGGCTTACCGCGATAATACTGATCGACGGCCGGGATCATGAATTGTTGCACCGGCTCCGCGGCCTCGGCCCAGACGGTTTTTACCTGTGACTCCCAGCTCGACAGATCGCCGCACAGCACGACCAGCATCGACGCGTCGGTCACCTGCGCCTGCCCCCACGCCGCCTCGCGAATTTTCTCGCGCTGCGCGCGATCTTCGATCAGCAGCGGGCGCCAGTGCTGCAGGTTAAACGCGCTGGGAGCGCCCTGCAGCGCGATAGTCAGCAACGCTTTTTTCTCTTCGAGCGTCATCACGTGCTGCGCATCGAACTGCTTGGTGGCGCGGCGCTGGCGGATTGCGTCTAACGTATTCATTTTACTGCCTCTGTCCATGTGAAAAGCTCTATTGTCGCCAACGCGGCGTGGCTGTCCAGCCCCCGGCGGCTATTTCTGCTCGGTTTCGGCGCGCAAGCGGCCGACCTGCGCCGCCAGGTCCGGCCACGGCGCCTGACCGGCGTAATGCTGCCGCAGGTAGTTGAGCAGGATGGCGATCTGTGCGTCATTCAGGTTATGGCGAAAGCCTGGCATATAGCCCAGCTCGGCGTTCGCCGGCCGCTGTATGCCGTCCAGCACCACGCGAATGGCGTTGTCCGGCGCCTCGGCGAACAGGTTGGTATTCAGCGCCAGAGACGGGCGCACCCCCGCCATCTGCGCGCCTTTTTCCTGCGCATGGCACGCCATGCAGGCACCGGAAAACAGCCGTGCCCCTTCCGAACTCAGAGGCTCCACCTGCCGTTCCGCCTGAGCGTTTAACGTTGTCGCCGTAGCGCCCGCCGCCGTTTCAGGATGATAGCTGCGCAGATAGACGGCGATCGCCTGCAGATCGGCCTGCGGCAAGCGCGACAGCCCTTCTTCGATCACCGGCGCCATCGGGCCGGCGGCGACGCCGTGGTTGGCCGAGTAGCCGGTGCGCATGAAATCGACCAGATCCTGCTGCGTCCACGCGAGCGGCGCGGGCGAGCGGCCGGTCAACGCCGGCGCCGTCCATCCCTCCGCCACGCCGCCGGCCAGGTGCTCGCCGCCTGTTTTCTCGCCGAACAGCACGTTGCGCGGCGAGTGGCAGGCGCTGCAGTGCCCCAACCCTTCGGCCAGGTACGCGCCGCGGTTCCAGTCGGCGCTTTGGGCTGGCTGTTCCGGCAACGCGCCCGGCGTCAGGAACAGCAGGTTCCAGGCGAAGATGCCCTGGCGAATGTTGAACGGAAAGTGCAGATCGGTGGCCGGCGGCCGGTACTTGACCGGCGGCTGCGACATCAAATAGGCATACAGCGCCTGCAGATCGTCGTCGCGGGTGCGGGTAAAGGCGGTATAGGGAAACGCCGGATAGAGATAGCGGCCCTGGCGATCGACGCCGTGGCGCATGGCGCGTTCGAACGCCGCGTAGCTCCAGCTGCCGATGCCGGTTTCCACGTCCGGCGTGATGTTGGTGGTGTAAATGGTGCCGAAGGGGATCTCCATCGCCAGCCCGCCGGCGTTGCGCTCGCCGCCCGCACGGGTGTGGCACACCGCGCAGTCGCCGAGATCGGCCAACGTTTTGCCGCGCGCGATCTGCGCCTCGCTGAAACTGTGGGTCGCATCGGCGGCGAGCGGCGCAATCTCCGGCTGCCAACTGGCGACCACCACGGCGATCACCGTGACGCCGCCCCACCCGACGATTTTTTTCATCTTACTCATCTTTGCTGTCCTTGTTCTTTACGGGGGTTTAATGGCCGGCCTGAGCGCGCAGCGCGGCGAGCACCCGCGCCGGTGTGAACGGCACCTCGCGCAGGCGCACGCCGAGGGCGTCAAACAGCGCGTTGCCGATCGCGGCCGCACTCGGCACCGAGGCGGACTCTCCTGCGCCCATCGGCGCTTCGTCCGGGCGGTCGATCAGCTGGATATCGATCTGCGGCAATTCGTCAAAGCGCAGGATCGGATAGCCGCCCCAGTCCAATGACGTCACGCCCGACGCGTTGAAAGTCACAAACTCTTTCAGCACCCGGCTGGCGGACTGGATAATGTTGCCGTGCACCTGATGGCGCACCCCGGCCGGATTGATCATCCGGCCGCAATCATGCGCCACGAAGATTTTATCGAGCGTGATCTGCCCGGAAAGGCGATTGACGCTGAGATCGCACACCCAGGCCGCCCAGGCGGCGCCGAAGCCGGGAAATTTGCTGTGGAAATAGCGCGCATAGGCGAAGCCGCGGCCGCTCACCACTTCGGCGCCGGCGGCGCGCGACCGGTGCGCCGGGCCGTCTTGCCAGTTCGCCTGTCGCTTCAGGGCCTCAATCAAGGCCACTGCGCGCGGATCGTTCAGGTAACGCAGGCGAAACGCGATCGGATCCTCGCCGGCACGCCAGGCCAGCTCGTCGATCCAGGACTCATGGGCGAACACGTTGGGCAGCGCCGAAACGCCGCGCATCCACGAGGCCCGCACGATCGGCGCGGCGTCCTGGCAAATCACCCGCATGTGCGGATACTCGTATTGCGGAATGGCGGTGCGATCGCCCATCTGTTGCACGTCAGCCCGGTTGGCCACCTTGCCGGTCAACACCAGCGGCAAGGTCACCGCATTGTTGGAGGGATAGCTGGTTTTCAACTCGTAGGCCGCCACTCGGTTTTGCGCGTCGAGGCCGCCGCGTACCCGGATCAACTGACCGGTGCCCTTCGGCTCCCAGCCGGATTCCTGTTCGCGCATCAGCTGCACCCGCACCGGGCGGCCGGTCTCCCGCGCCAACAGCGCCGCGTCCGCCGAGACGTCGTCGGCGCAGTTGCGGCCATAGCAGCCGGAGGCCTCCATGCGGGTGATATGCACCTGCTCAGACGGCAACTCGAGCAGCCTGGCGATATCTTTGCGCAGATCGTGCGGGTTTTGCGTGCCGGACCACACCTGCGCCCGCCCGTCTTTAACCTCCGCCACTGCGCAGGAAGGGCCGATCGAGGCGTGCTGATGGTAAGGCCAGACATAGTCAGCCCGCACTTCGGTATGCAGCAATGCCAGCGCGTCGTCCGTGCCCGCATCGTCGCGCAGCACGCGGTCAGTTTTCGGGTTGGCTTCCAGTGCGGCGGGCAGCGCCTCCGGCGACAGGTCCGGCAGGCCGGCCCAGGGTTTCCATTCGGTTTTCAGCCGGCGCATGGCGGCGATCGCCTGCTCTTCGCGCTCGGCCACAATGCCGATGAAATCGTTGATCACCACCAGTTTCACGATGCCCGGCAGATGCGCGATCGAACTTTCATCCACCGACAACAGGCCGCCGCCCAGCGGCGCGCTGCTGTCGGCGCCTGCGTAAGGCGGGCGCACCACCCGGCCATGCAGCATGCCGGGCAAACGCAGATCGTGCACGTAGGTCAGCGCGCCGCTCACTTTGGCCGGAATATCGACCCGGGCGACGGCGCGGCCGACATAGCGGTTCTGCTGTTCACCGTTCAGCGGCACGTTTTTATCCAGCGCCACGTGCAGATTCTGCCCGCTCGCCAGCTGCGCATAGCTCAAGGCGCGCCCCGGATTCTTGGTCACAAACACCTGCCCCGCCGCCGCCGTCAGCTGGTCGGCCGGCAGTTCGAAGGCTTTGGCCGCCAGCGCCGTCAGCATATGCCGCACCTGCGCCGCCGCCTGGCGCAGCGGCACCGACGTCACCTGAAGGGTGGCGCTGGCGATGGTCGGCCCCTGATCCGGCGTGCGTTGCGTATCGCCGAGGATCATCGTGACGTGCTCGAACGGCACGCAAATTTCGTCGGCGACGATCTGCGCCAGCGCGGTGCGAATGCCGGTGCCGAGATCGACGTGGCCGTTGAATGCCGTCACCCGGCCGTCGGCGGTGAGGCTGATAAAACTGTCTACCCTGTCCAGCGGCAGCTCGGCAGGCGTTGGGGCGGGCTCGGCGGCGAAGGCGTTAAACGGCGCGGGCAGCAGGCTGCTGACCATCACCACACCGCCGGCCTGCAACAGCTGGCGGCGGGTCAGTTCGAGGCGGCTCATGCTTGCCTCCGTGCAGCCAGCAGCGCGCGGGCGCGTTCGGCGGCGCGCAAGATCTCAAGATGGGTGCCGCAGCGGCACAGGTTGTAGGCTAGCTCTTTCTTGATCGCCTGTTCGTCCGCCTCGGGTTCACGTTCGAACAGCGCGACCAGCGTCATGATCATGCCGTTGACGCAGTAGCCGCATTGCGCCGCCTGCTCATCGATAAATCCTTGCTGCACCGGGTGCGGCGTTTCCGGCGTGCCCAGGCCTTCCAGCGTGGTGACGGACTTGCTTCCTACCGCGGCCAACGGCATTGAGCAGGAGCGAGCGGCGACGCCGTCGATAAGAACGGTGCAGGCGCCGCACTCCCCCAGGCCGCAGCCGTATTTGGGGCCATTCAAGTGCAGATCGTTGCGTAACACGTACAACAGCGGGGTCTCGGGCGAGATATCGCCGAGTGGAACCACCCGGCCATTAACATTGATTTCCATGGTGAAACTATCCCTTAAACAAACGGATTTAATCCGTAACATCACTGCGGCGAATAATTGCGCAGCGTGCTAATAATTATCATCAAAAGACTTGATAATGTTAAGGGAATGTAGCCGCCATGGCTTTAACGAAAAGTGGGTATTTTCTATAAATTTCCGATAGATAAGCCCGGTTTTATGATTGCGTCCCGTGATTATTGGCGTTCGTCAACGCGGCCTCGGCACCGTCGACCAACAGCCGCACACTGGCTTCGAACAGCGCGTCTGCACCCTTATCCTGCAAAGTTTCCCAGCCTTCGCACAGCAGCGGGTAACGCTGGCGATCGGCGTCATTCAGCGTATCGTCCGGCTGCATTTGCTGCTCTTCCAGCACCCAGCCTACGACGAAGCGCCCGACGGCGAACAGCAAATTCACCGCGCGTTCAGGCGTCAAGCCCGCCCGGCACAGCAGCGCCACCTTGGCCTCGATAATGGCGAATTGCGGCTCCTGCGGCCGGGTGCCGGCATGCAGACGCGCGCCGTCGCGGTAAGCCAGCAGCGCCCGACGGAAATTGCTCGCATTGGTGACAACCCAATCCTGCCAGTCCATATCGGCAGGCAGTTCTTCACGGTGATCCAACATGATGGTTTCCGCCATCGCCTTCAGCAGCTCGGCCTTGTTCTTGAAATGCCAATAGAGCGTGGGAGATTGCACGCCCAAATGTTGCGCCAGGCGACGGGTGCTCAGAGCATCGATGCCGATTTCATTCAGCAGCGCCAGCGCTCCGCGCAGGACGGTTTCACGCGTTAAACGTATCGCAGTATTTTTTTCGCTCATCTCTCTATCACTGATAGGGTAGCTATGGAATACTCAATACTCTATCACTGTTAGAGTCACAATCTTGAAAAAACCTATGCTGGTTATTTTGTTGACGGTGTTGCTGGATGCGGTGGGCATCGGTCTGATCATGCCGATCCTGCCGGTGCTGTTGCGCTCGCTGGGCGGTCTTGACGCCGGCAGCCTGCATTACGGTGCCCTGCTGGCGGCCTATGCGCTGATGCAATTCCTGTTTTCACCGATCCTCGGCGCGTTGAGCGATCGCTTCGGCCGGCGGCCGGTGCTGTTAATTTCACTCGCCGGCGCCGCGGCCGACTACCTGCTGATGGCGTTCGCGCCGACGCTGGCCTGGCTCTATCTGGGCCGGTTGCTGGCGGGCATCACCGGCGCCAACATGGCGGTCGCCACCGCTTACGTTACCGATATTACTCCTGCCGGCCAGCGCGCGCGGCGTTTCGGCCTGGTGGGCGCGGTGTTCGGCGTCGGCTTTATCGTCGGCCCGCTGCTCGGCGGTTCGCTGGGCGAGTGGCATCTGCATGCGCCCTTCCTGGCGGCGGCGGCGATGAATGCCCTCAACCTGGCGATGGCGTTTTTCCTGCTGCCGGAATCGCGTAAACCCCGCACCCGCGCCGCCGAGAAAATCCGCCTCAATCCCTTTTCGTCATTGCGACGGCTGCACGGCAAACCGGGCCTGCTGCCGCTGGCCGGCATTTATCTGATCATGGCGCTGGTTTCACAGGCGCCGGCCACGCTGTGGATTTTATACGGCCAGGATCGTTTCGGCTGGAGCATGATGGTGGGGGGCCTGTCGCTGGCCGGTTACGGTGCCTGCCACGCGCTGTCGCAGGCCTTCGCCATCGGCCCGCTGGTCGCGCGGCTCGGCGAACGCAAGGCGCTGCTGATCGGCCTGACCGCCGACGCGCTGGGCCTGGTGCTGTTATCGATCGCCACGCGCGGCTGGGCGCCCTTTGCGCTGCTGCCGTTCTTCGCCGCGGGCGGTATGGCGCTGCCCGCGCTGCAGGCGTTAATGGCGCAAAAGGTGGACGACGACCATCAGGGCGAACTGCAAGGGACGCTGGCCAGCATGGGCAGCCTGATCGGCGTCGCGGGGCCGCTGGTGGCGACGGCGCTGTATGCCGCCACGCGCGATGTCTGGCCCGGCCTGGTCTGGGCGTTGGCCGCCGCCCTCTATCTGCTGGTGCCGCCGTTGCTGGCGCGTTCGCGCGAGCGTGACGCGGCATAGCGTAGAGATCCCCTTCTCCCGCTTAAGTTCATTTATGGCTAAGCAAGGCATTATTCAGCATAAGCGGGCGCTTTACACGCCACTGCGCCGCTCATTATCATCGCCCTTATCCCGCCGCAGGAAAATTTGAATGCCGTTTCATGGCGTTACGCCCAGCGCGTATCGCTATTGTTCACTTCGCCTATCGGAAAATCAGGATGAGAAAACTCACAACGCCGCTGATCGCCGCCCTGCTGCTGGGCCTGTTTAGCCTGCCGGCCGGCGCGCAGGAGAAACCGCAGCAAATCACCATCGGTTACCAGAAAGCCAACATTTTTGCGCTGCTGAAATACCGCGGTACGCTGGAAAAAGCCCTTGAGCCGCAGGGCGTCAAGATTCGCTGGATAGAATTCCCCGCCGGCCCGCAGATGTTGGAGGGGTTGAACGTCGGCAGCATCGATCTGGCGGCGACCGGCGACGCGCCGCCGGCCTTCGCGCAAGCCGCCAAGGCCGATCTGGTTTATTTGGCGCATTCGCCGCCCAGCCCGAAAACCGAAGCCATCGTGGTGCCGCAGGATTCGCCGATCCGTTCCGTGGCCGATCTGAAAGGCAAACGCGTGGCGTTGAACAAAGGGTCTGACGTCAATTACCTGCTGGTGAGCGCGCTGGAACAGGCCGGCTTGAGCTACAAGGACATCACGCCGGTCTATCTGCCGCCGAGCGATGCCCGCGCCGCCTTCCAGCGCGGCAGCGTCGACGCCTGGGTGATTTGGGATCCCTACTACGCCGAGGTGGAAACCCGCGCCAACGCCCGCCTGCTGAAAGACGCGGAGGGCCTGGTGCCGCACTATACCTTCTATCTCGCCAGCCGCCGCTTTGCCGAAACCTACCCGGACAGCGCCAAACAGGTGATTCAACAGCTCGGCGCGCTGAGCGACTGGGCCAACGAGCATCCACAGGAAGCGGCGGCGATCCTCGCTCAGAGCACCGGTCTGGATCAGGCCATTTGGGCCAGAGCCATCGCCCGCATGCCGTTCGGCAGCCAGCGCATGTCGCCGGAGGTGTTCAGACAGCAACAGCAGTTGGCGGATAAATTCACTGCCATCGGGCTGCTGCCGGTTAAGGTGGATGTCAACGCCGCCCGCTGGTCAGAAGATAAACCCGAGGCGCCATAGCCTTTGCCGCGCTTTGGCTTTAGAAAGCAGAAACCGGCATTTTGCCGCCGGAGTAAGCTGACCTATGCTAACCCTGTGTGATGAAACGCGTTTTCATGGCATGTCTTCCGGAACGTTTTGCTTTATTTGTTCGTCGTGAACCCTGGGCCGCCCCTGACTGGTGCGGCTTTTCTTTTTGTTCGGCAGTGTCGGCGGCGGCGAATTTTGCTATGGTAACCCGCAGATAAATGTCCCGTTTTCAGCCGCCGGATCGACCCATGTTTACCCATAAAGCAATCGCCGAGCTCAACGCCCTGGAGCTGATGGTTTATAACTACGTCAGCAAACACAAAAATCAAGTGATGTACATGACCATCCGCGAGCTGGCCGAGGCCGCCGGCGTATCCACCACTACCGTGCTGCGATTTTGCAAAAAAATGGGTTGCGACGGTTATTCAGAATTTCGCATCCGTTTCAAACTGTATCTGGAGCAAAGCGATGCGCCGCCGGTCGATTCCGGCATCGGCGAAATTCTCAGTTTTTTTAAAAGCGTCAGCAACGACGAATTTAATCAGTTACTCGATGAAGCGGCGCATCATATCGCCGCCGCCGAGCGGATTATTTTCGTCGGCATCAGCACCTCTGGCGCCTTGGGGAAATATGGCGCGCGTTTCTTTTCCAACGTCGGGAAATTCAGCACCCATATCGACGATCCTTATTATCCCGTCAACAGCGATATGTATAAAAACGCGGTGGCGATCATGCTGTCGGTTTCCGGCGAAACCGAAGAGATCCTGCGGCTGGCCAGCCAATTCAGTCTGCACCACTGCAAGATCATCAGCATCACCAACAACGAAACCTCTTCGCTGGCGCGGCTGGCGGACTTTAATCTCTCCTACCACGTGCCGCAGCATTTGATCGGCGGCCATCACAATATCACCACGCAGATCCCCGTGCTTTACATTATTGAAACCATCGGCAAACGGCTTGGGCATATTAATTCGGCAAAATAAAACAGGCTGTTTTTTTATTGTGACAAATCACTTTGTCCGGCGATTTGTTATATCGTGACATTTCTTTTGGTCTTGTTACTCTATTGGCAATGCGAACGTTATTATCCTTCATTAAATAAGATGAGACATTGACGATGAAACAGTTGCCGAAAGATTTTCTGTGGGGAGGCGCGGTCGCCGCGCACCAGGTTGAAGGCGGTTGGGATCGGGGCGGCAAAGGCCCAAGCATCGCCGACGTGCTGTCCGGCGGTTCGCACGGCGTCGATCGCGTTATGACCGACGGCGTGCTCGACGGCTACCGTTACCCCAACCATGAAGCGGTGGACTTCTACGGTCGCTACAAGCAGGACGTGGCGCTGTTCGCCGAGATGGGCTTCAAATGCTTCCGCACCTCGATCGCCTGGACGCGCATCTTCCCGAACGGCGACGAAGCAACGCCAAACGAGGCCGGCCTGCAGTTTTACGACGATCTGTTCGACGAGTTGCTGAAATACGGCATCCAGCCGGTGATCACCCTGTCGCACTTCGAAATGCCTTACCATTTGGTGAAAACCTACGGCGGCTGGAAAAACCGCCGGGTGGTGGAATTTTTCGTGCGCTTTAGCGAAGTGGTGATGCGCCGCTACCGCGAGAAGGTGAAGTACTGGATGACCTTCAACGAGATCAACAACCAGAGCAACTACCGCTACCCGCTGTTCGGCTACTGCTGTTCCGGCGTGGACTACACCCAGGAAGACAATCCGGAGCAGGCGCTGTACCAGGTATTGCACCACCAGTTCGTCGCCAGCGCGCAGGTGGTCAAACTCGGCCATCAGATCAACCCGGAGTTCAAGATCGGCTGCATGCTGGCCTGCGTGCCGTTCTACCCTTATTCCTGCAAGCCGGACGACGTGATGTACGCCGTGGAGGCGATGCACCAGCGCTATCTGTACACCGACGTGCAGATGCGCGGCTACTACCCAAGCTATCTGCTGCGCGACTGGGAACGCAAAGGGCTGAAGATCGAGATGCAGCCGCAGGACGCACAGATCCTGCGCGAGGGCTGCACCGACTACATTGGCTTCAGCTATTACATGAGCAACGCGCTGCAGGCCAACGCGGTGGAAGGCAGCGACGGCATGTTCGGCTTCCCGGGCAACGTGCCGAACCCGCACGTCAAGGCTTCCGACTGGGGCTGGCAGATCGATCCGGTCGGGCTGCGCTACTCGCTGAACGTATTGTATGAACGTTACCAGAAACCGCTGTTTATCGTGGAGAACGGCTTCGGCGCCTTCGACAAGGTGGAAGCGGACGGCCAGATCAACGATGACTATCGCATCGACTATCTGCGCGCCCATATCGAAGAGATGAAAAAAGCGGTGATTGAAGACGGCGTAGACCTGATCGGCTATACGCCGTGGGGCTGCATTGACTGCGTATCGTTCACCACCGGCGAGTACAGCAAGCGCTACGGCTTTATCTACGTCGATAAACACGACGACGGCACCGGCACGCTCGAACGTTCGCGCAAGAAAAGCTTCGACTGGTATCGCCGGGTGATCGCCAGCAACGGCGAACAGCTTTAACCGCACGGCAGACCAATCAGGGGCGATGTTCGCCCCTTTTTACTTTATTGCGCCTTACTCCGCCGTCTGCCCGGCGGCGAGGTACTTCGCCATTTCCGCCGGCGGCACCATGCCGCCGCCGGTCGCCCACACCAGATGCGTCGCCTGCGCCAGGCTTTCCGCGCTCACCCCTTGCCCGCTAAGCTGTTGCGCATTGGCCTCCATGCGCCACGGCCCGGCCATGCCCGCCAGGGCGGAGGGTTCCAGCTGGATATGCTCGTGCCTGTCCAACAACCCGAGCAACGCGAACATCTCTTCGTCGCTCAGCGTGTAAAATGCGCTCAGCAGGCGCTCCATCGCCCGGCCGACAAAACCCGAGGCGCGCCCCACCGCCAGCCCGTCCGCCGCCGTGCGGTTGTCGATGCCGAGATCTTGCACCGCAATGCCGTCATGCAACCCGCTGTAGACGCCGAGCAGCATGCAGGGGGAATGGGTCGGTTCGGCGAAAATGCAGTGAACGTGATCGCCGAACGCCAGCTTGAGGCCAAAGGCCACACCGCCCGGCCCACCGCCGACGCCGCACGGCAGATACACGAACAGCGGATGCTGCGCGTCCACCACAATGCCCTGTTCGGCAAACTGCCGCTTCAGGCGGCCGCCCGCCACCGCGTAGCCGAGGAACAGGGTTTGCGAGTTTTCATCGTCGATAAAGAAGCAATTCGGATCGTTCGCCGCCTGTTGGCGCCCTTGCTCGACCGCCACGCCGTAATCGTCAGCGTATTCCACCACCGTCACGCCATTGTCGCGCAGCTTCTGTTTTTTCCACTCTCGCGCATCCGCCGACATGTGCACGCTGACATCAAATCCCAGGCGGGCGCTGATGATACCGATGGATAATCCCAGATTGCCGGTTGATCCGACGGCGATGCGGTACTGGCGGAAGAACTGACGAAATGCATCGGAACACAGCCGGGCGTAGTCGTCGCCGATCTGGAGCAGCCCCGCCTCCAGCGCCAGTTTCTCCGCGTGCGTCAGCACCTCATAGATGCCGCCGCGCGCTTTGATTGAACCGGAAATCGGCAGATGGCTGTCCTTTTTCAATAGCAGACACCCGCCCAACGCCTGCCCATAGCGCCGATCCAACACCTGCTGCATGGCGGGGATCGCCACCAGCTCGGACTCGATGATCCCCTTTGTCGGCTGGGTTTCCGGGAAGGCCGCGGCGAGATAAGGCGCGAAACGCGCCAGGCGCTGCTCGGCTTCGGCCACGTCGGCGGCGGTCAGCCCGACATGGGGCAAGCCGGCGGCCAGCGTGGTCGCACGCGGATTGAACCAGGTGATCGGCTCGAGGGCGACCATTCGTTGCAGCAGCGGATGCTGCGCAACCCACGGTTGGATCTGTGATTTTTGCATAAGAGTCCCTGACTGATTTGGCGTTGCCGTCACCATGCCGTGAACGCCGGCGGCTGACAAATGATAAATTCTGAGTTTGAGGTGCAATAGATTGATGCAAACGCGGCGTTAGCCTGCCGTCACGCCAAACAGCATGCCCACGCCTGAGGAGACCGCCATCGCCAGCGCGCTCCAGATCAGGATACGCGCCACGCCCGGCAAGATCGGCGCCCCGCCGGTTTTCGCGGCGATGCCGCCGAGAACGCCGAGAGAAATCAGCGCCGACGCCACCAGCGCCGCTCGCGTCCAGTCGAGCGGTGCCCACAGCGCCACCAGCAGCGGCAGCAGCGCGCCGAGGGAGAAACTGAGGGCCGACGCCAACGCGGCCTGCAGCGGCCGGGCGCGGGTGACGGAGGAAATGCCCAGCTCGTCGCGCGCGTGCGCCTCCAGCGCATCATGCGCCATGAGCTTTTCCGCCACCTGCCGAGCCAGCGCCGGATCCAGCCCGCGATGCACGTAGATTGACGTCAGTTCGCGAAACTCCCCCGGATAGTCTTCGAGCAACTCCGCCTGCTCTTCCGCCAGCGCGGCCTTTTCGGTATCCGCCTGCGACGAGACCGACACATACTCACCGGTGGCCATCGACATCGCCCCGGCCACCCACCCGGCGACGCCGGCGATCATCAGCGCGGAATGCGCGGCGCTGGCCGCCGCCACGCCCAGCAGCAGGCTGGCCGTCGAAACGATGCCGTCGTTGGCGCCGAGCACCGCCGCCCGCAGCCAGCCGATGCGTTCAATACTGTGCCGCTCTCGATGCATCCTTTCTCTCCTTCGTTCTCTTACCGCTAGCCCCGCGCCGCCGCTTCCAACCCGGCGATGTCGATTTTGCCCATCAGCAGCATCGCTTCCGTGACCCGCCGCACACGAGCGGCGTCGGGATCGTTCATCAACTCCGTCAGGCGCCGCGGCACAATTTGCCAGCACAGCCCCCAGCGATCGCGCAGCCAGCCGCACTGCTCCGCCTCGCCGCCCTCGCTCAAGGCATCCCACAGCCGGTCGACTTCCGCCTGATCGTCACATTCCACCATCACGGAGAAACTGTGGTTGAACGGATCCAGCGGCCCGGCTTCGATCGCCGCGTAGCGCTGGTCCCCCAGCGTGAAAGAAGCCAGTTTCACGCTGCCGGCCGGGCCGCTCGGCGTATCCGCCGGCAGGTCGGAAAACCAGTTCACGGACGAACCGGGGATCAGCGCGACATAGCAATTCAGCGCCGCTTCCATGTCCTTTTCAAACCACAGATGTTGCGTAATTCTGGCCATTTGCGCCTCCTTTACGCATCGAGGATCGGCGCGAACCCGCCAAAGATCATGCGTTTGCCGTCAAACGGCATCTCACCGAGCGCCTTCATGCGCGGATCGTTCATCATTTTCTCGTTGGCGGCGTCGCGCACCGCTTTGGAGGGGTACTCTATCCAGCTGAACACCACCACTTCACCTTCTTGCGCCTTCACCGCGCCGCGAAAGTCGGTGAGCTTGCCGTCGGGCACGTCATCGCCCCAACACTCCACGATGCGCGTGGCGCCAAACTCTTTGAACAGCGGCGCCGCTGCGGCCGCCAACCGGTGATAAGCCTCCTTGTTGGCGGCCGGTACCGCCACCACAAAACCGTCTACGTATTTCATCCTGGTATCCTCTTGTCTGATTAAGGACAGTCGGTTCAGCGCGGGCGACGTTGCCTGCGCCCCCTACCAGTTTAGACGGCGGGCGCGCAACCCGGATCGGAAGTTCAGCGCTCAGGATCGTTCGGTGGGTCAGAGTCCGGCGTGGCGACCCGGTTACGGCCGGCGTTTTTCGCTTTGTATACCGCCAGATCCGCCAGTTTGAGCAAGTCGGCCAGGCTGTGGCCGGAACCGCCCGGGCAGGTCACCATGCCGATGCTGACGGTGATCTGCAGCGGATGGCCGGCCGGCATGGTGATCGATTCCGCCTCAATGCGTTGCCGCAGCCGTTCGGCCAGCTGCAACCCTTGCTGTGGCTGGCCGAGCGTCGAGACGATAGCGAACTCTTCGCCGCCCATGCGGCCGAACAGATCATCGACGCGCAAATCGGCGGCGATCGCACGGGTAAAGGCCATCAGCGCCTGATCGCCGCCGGCGTGGCCGAAACGATCATTGATCGATTTGAAGTAATCAATATCAAGCATCATGACGCATACCAACTCGCCCTTTTGGTCAATCATCCGCTCGCCGCGCTGCATAAACGCATTGCGCGTCAGCACGTGGGTCAGCGCATCGTGGTTCGCCACATGCTCCAGCGTGCGCAGCAGCGCGCTGCGCGCATAGTTCATGCTGGCCACGGCGATGGGCCCCAGCGCCAGCAGCGCGATGCCCAAACGCATCGATACCGCGTTTTGCAACACCTGCATGTCGAGCGTCGTGCTAAGCAACCCGAAATCGATCGCCAGATGGCACCACAGCACATAAATCAGCACCGCAATCATGGTGCAGAACAGCGAAAAGGACATCGCCAGCCACAGCAGCACCGGCATGGGAAAGATCACCGCCCCGGGGCCGCCGATCAGCACGCTGCAGATCGCCGCCAACGCCAGCAGCGCCAATACCGCCAGTTTTCGTCCCGCGCGCGGCCATTGGCTGCGCTGCGTCACTATGCTGCGGGCCGCGCGCAAGCGATGCCGCCAATCGGCGGGAAACGCCAGAATAAACGGCATCAGCGTGACGTAGTTGGTGAACTCGGATGAGAACCACAGTGCCAGCGAGGTCAAATAGGGCCTGCCGAACAGCCACTGCGAGGCCGCCGCGCCCACCAAACCGGTCGCGGCGGCGGCGGCCAGGCAGATGCCGAACAGGTACATGCTGGAGGCGCCACGCTGCAGCATACGCGCCGGCGGCGACAGCCGCATGTACAGCAGATACCCCACCACCACGCCGGCCAGATTGGCGGCGTTCAGCAGCAGCGCCTTTTGCAGCGAACTGCCGGTCAGCAGGTCCGCCGCCAGATAACCCAGCACCGCCATGCCCCAGCCGGCGCGCGTGGCCCACTGCGGGCGGCGCACCAGAAACGCCAGCAGTACGGCGTTTACCGGCCAGAATATCGCCAAAAATCCGACGGGGCGGCTCACGATGCCCAACAGGCAAACCGCGAACACCAACAGAAAGACGGTGAGTGCGGGCCAAATTTTCCGGGCATCGGACAACGAGGTGGTTTGCATCTTGGATCCAGAGACTTCTGCTGCGTAAGGTGACAATCTGTTCGTGTCACAACCGTCGACGATGAGGAGAAGATAAGCGGCCGACTCGCCTATTATTGCCAGTTTTGCTGGCCCGGACATCTGTTTATTCATTTAGGAAAAATATATTTGTGTATCAATATATTGACGACACCCGCATACCTGGCACAGAAACGGCTAAAGCGGACGCTTCACTTTGAACATTTCACGCCCCAGTTGGCCTGTTACCGGTAAAAACCGCCGTCTTTTTCCTCAAAAGCAAAATAAGATTGGGCTATGTGGGGTTGTTTTTTCATCCCGCGTCAAAACGCCTTGCGATACATCACAAAACCGGGACGCTCCGCCACCTTGTCGTACAGCCGCATGGCGATCTGGTTGGTTTCGTGGGTATTCCAATACACACGCGGCAACCCCAACTGCTGCGCACGCTCGTAAACCGCCGCGATCAGCGCCCTCGCCACCCCTTTGCCGCGCACCGCCTCTGCGGTGAACAGATCCTGCAGATAGCAGTTGGGCTGCAGCTGAATGGTGCTGCGGTGCAGAAGATAGTGCGTTAATCCAACGACCTGCCCCTGATGCTCGGCGACCAGCGCGTACATCGGTTCGTAGGCGTCGAAAAAACGCCGCCAGGTGGTCTGTGTCACCTCATCCGGCAGCGCCGTTGCCCCCTCCCGGCCGTAAAAGGCGTTATACCCTTGCCACAGTGCCAGCCAGGCGGCGTAATCCCGTTGTTCCAGCGATCTGACCACGATGCTTTCGCTCATGATGTCCTCTTCGATGATGCCCAAATGCCCCGCCTCCAGCATAGAACAACGAGCGTCAACGCGCAGGCGGCGGCATCACACCGGCGAGAAAATCCAGCAACGCGCGGTTGAACAGCGCGGGCCGCTGCAGCGGCGCGAAGTGGCTGACGCCCGGCAGCGTCGTCAAACGGGCGCCAGGAATGCTGCGGCTCAGGTAGGCGGCATGTTCGGCGCGGATAAATTCATCGTGTTCGCTGTGAACGATCGTCACCGGCACGCGAATGGCCGCCAATTCCCGTGCGCGGTAGTCCGGCTGGCTGCTCATCATCAGGCTTACGGCGGAGACGAAGGGAGCGAAATCCTCCGGCGTCGGTGACAAGGCGGCATAGTCCTGCGCATGGCGCGCAAAGCAGCGCTCGACGAGCGGACTGGACGGCGGCGGTTTAACCCCGCTGGCATCCATATTGCAGCCGAAGAAAAAGACGCCGTCCACCCGCTCGGGCGCCCGATGGGCGGCGATGAGCGCGACGCAAGCGCCGTCGCTCCAGCCCGCCAGCGCGGCGTGGGGGATTTGCAGCGCCGCCATCACCGCCAACAGATCATCGGCCATCCGATCGTAACGATACGGCCGGGCGTCGCGCGTGCTGCGTCCGTGCCCGCGGCTATCGATGAGCAATACCCCGTAGCCGGCGGCCAGCAGCGCCGGCAGTTGATACCCCCAGTTGCCGCTGTGGCCCAGGCCGCCGTGCAACAGGATCAGCGTCGGATCAGCGCCATAGGCCGCATACCAGATGTGCGCGCCGTCGTGTTCGACAAAGCCCTGCCTGGAACCGGGCGGCAACGGCGGCGCGCCCTGCGCGGCAAAGCGGGTCAAATCGTCGTCGATTTGCATCTTTCTCCCCTCATTCGCCGAGGTTGAGCATCAATACGGCATCCAGGGAGTATAGTTCGCAGCGGCAAGCGGTGCCGTTCGCTTTCCCGGCATATACTTAAAGGAGGAATCGCAATGGAGGACGGTGAGATGAAGAAGATAATTCTCGTGTTTTTGACGTTGATGCTGAGCGGTTGTATCGGCGGAGGTGGCGGCCCATCGAATGCGCCTTCGGCATCGCCAAATGAACCTTACACCTGCACCAAATCCAGCGCCAACAGCGACTGCTCGCAATCGGTGGAACCATCGATGTACTAGCCGCGCTCGGCGGGCCGTCGCTTAACGGCCCGCCGCCTCAAACCGGCACTAGGAGGAGTGCTCCTCTTCATTGGCCTGATATCGCGTCGCCTGCTGCTTCATAAATACCACTTCTTGCGGGCTGGACAGGCTCACTTCCTGCGCGCGCAGCAGCTTGAGGATATTGAACAGCAGTTCGCTCTTGGTGGCGCCGACCATGCGCGGGCTCGGCACATAGCCGGTCACGCTCAGGATAATGCCGTCCGGCCCCAGTTGGCTGAAGCGCACGTAAGGCGCCGGCGTGTCCAGAATGGTTTCGTACTCGTTATAGGCGCTGAGCAAGATATTGCGCACCTGCTCCGGATCGATCGAGGTCGGGAACGTCAACGCGATGGTCACCACGCCTTGCGCGTTGCCCATGGTGGCGTTGCGCACGTTCTGCGAGATCAGCTGCGAGTTCGGTACGATCATGGTGGAACGGTCGCTGAGCTGGATTTCGGTAGCGCGCACGTTGATGCGCCGCACGTCGCCTTCCACGCCGCCGATGCCGATCATATCCCCGACCTTCACCGGGCGTTCGGTCAGCAGGATCAGGCCGGAAATAAAGTTCTTCACAATCTCCTGCAAACCGAAACCGATACCGACCGACAGGGCGCTGACGATCCACGCCAGGTTGCTCCACTGGATGCCCAGCGCCGCCAGGGTGATCAGAATCACCAGCACATAGCCGATATTGCTGAACAGCGTCACCAGCGAGGCGCGGATGCCGACGTCCGAAATGGTCTTCGGCAACAGCTCAGAGCCAAGCCAGCGCCGTACCGCACGCAGGATGTAGATGCCGATCGCCAGGCAGATCACGGCGTTGAGCAGGTTGCCGGGCACGATGTTGAAACGCTGCAAGCCTTCGCCGGTCAGGATCGAGACGATTTTCTCCATCAGCGAGCCCGGCGTGGTGCTGCCGAACGAGCCGTTGAACAACGCGACGATCATCAACAGCAACAGTGAACATTTGGCCAGCGCGGTGGTGATGATCGCCACCTGCTCCAGATGGCGATCCTTGAAGCTGAGCGTTTTCTTCAGCATCTTGCCGCTGACGGTCTGCGGCGAAAACAGCGCGGCGCACAGGTCAGTGGCGAACAGCACCATGAAGTAGAACGCCATCAGCACCAGCACCACCCAGATCAGCTGGTAGGTCAGGAAGCGGGCGAAGGCGATGTAGCCGATAAGCAGGGAAAGCAGGATCACCACCGAACACACCAGGGTGACGATGTGCACCAGCCCGCCGACCAGCGTGCGTTTTTCCAGGTGCGCGCCCTGCTGCTCCAGACGGCGACGAATGCGCTGGCCGCGCAGCGGCGCCGCCAGCAGCACCATGCCGATCAGCCCCGCCACCAGGCCGTTGCCTAAGATGGTGGTGGCCAATGAGGCGCTGACGACGTTGTTGATCAGCTCCACAGTACCGAACGCCAGCGCCAGACCGGCCAGCAGCGGCGAGAAGTAACGCAGCCCGGCGGCCACTTCATTGTCCAGCGAAGCCAAACGCCAGGACGGGCGATTCAGCGACAGCGCCGCACGCCCCAGCCCGGCGATCAGCGCGCAGAAAATTCCCAGACGGTTAAAGCCTTCGGCAAAGTCTTCCAGCATGACCGGCAGCGGCTGCACGCGGATAAAGACGTAATACAGCAGGTTCAGCGCGATCGAGGTGGTGATCACCGTCACCGCCACGGTGATGATGGCCATAAAGCTGCGGCGCAGGCGCCCGTCCGGCAGGAAGCGAATGCTGACCCAGGCGAGGAAACGCTCGGACAAATAGCGCCCCCAGGACCAGACGATCACCGCCAGCGCCAGCAACGCCAGCGTGCCGTACCGCCATTCGTCCTGCCAACTGGCGTCCCAGGCCGCTTTCATCTCGGCGTTGAACTGGTCCAGCCGCTGCACGTCATCCGCTGACGGCTGCACGACCGGCGTCCAGAATTTGACGCCCAAAATGCTGCCGGTGTTCAGCGCCAGCTGGGTTTTGAACGCCACCCGGCGCAGATCGCTGATCTGCTGGCCCAGATCGAAGGCGCTGGTCTTGATGGCCTGCGCGCGTTTTACCGCATCGTCCAACTGCTTCTTGCTGCTGTTCAGCGCATTGCGCTGCTGGGCGACGGCCGGGGTTTCCGGCAGCGCGCCGGCCGCCGGGGCCGGCCCCAGCACGTCCAGCTGCGCCTGCAGTTTTTCCTGCACCGGCTGCAGATCGGCGGACAATTTATCCATGCTGGCGACCAGATCGTCGGTCGCCAACCGCAGCTTGCTGAGCTGGGTGTCGGTCGTCGCTTTGGAAACCAGCTGCTTCATGCTGTCCAACTGCTTTTGCGCGGCTTTCAGCTGCGTAGCGGGATCGGGCGCGCTTTCGGCGGCGGGATCATCCTGGGTGGCGGCGACGGCGGCGAACGGCGTCAGTTGCATACCCAACAGCAATAATAACAACAGCAGGAACGGGCGAGGCTTTAACATAAATTCAGTGCTCAGCATCATTATCTGATAGACAGACGAACAGGCGGCGGATGAACCGTCGCTTAACCATAAACGCTAATTATAATAGCTGCTTAATGTCGGCCGAAATACAGTAATTATTCCCATTGTGTGCCACGCGCCCGCGCTCGCCTTAGCTTGCTGATAATTCAGGCGCTTTTACACTGGCGATACGGCATGAAGCGCTCTATAATCCAGCCACCGATTAACCTGCAACCAATAAAAGGAGACTTACTATGCTGACGTGTGAATTGGTTTTTCACTCACACTTCTTTGGTAATCGTCGCCGCTCAAGCATTACCGGTATCGCGCTGCGATAACCCAGCTTGAGCGAAGCTTACTAAATCCAGGATCTTCCCTCCGGCTTACCGGGTTGTCGTCAGCAATGTTTGACGATAGGCATTGTCATGCCTGTAACTCTTGAGTAAGCAATGAGCACATTACTGTCTGCACAATCTGTCGGTTACGACAACGCGTTCGGCGTCCTGCTGAGCGAGATTTCCTTCAGCCTGAAAAAAGGCGACCGCATCGGTTTGATCGGCGATAACGGCTGCGGCAAAAGCACCCTGCTGCAAATTCTCAGCGGCGACCTGCCTGCGCACACCGGAACGGTGACATTGTCACATCAATGTCTGATGGCGCGCATTGAGCAGCACCTGCCGCCTGAGCTACACGCCAGTACCCTGCTGGATGCGGTACTGGCGCGGCTGCCTGCGGGCCAACACCTCAGCGAACGCTGGCGCTGCGAAGCACTACTGGCCGAGCTGGGGTTTGAACCGGCGAGCTGGATGCTGACCGCCGGCACCCTCAGCGGCGGCCAGCATACGCGGCTGCTGTTGGCGCGCGCGCTGATCCGCCAGCCCGATCTGCTGCTGCTCGACGAACCCAGCAACCACCTGGACCTGCCCACGCTGCTGTGGCTGGAACAGTTCTTGCGTAACTGGACCGGCAGCTTCGTGCTGGTGTCGCACGATCGCTACCTGCTCGACCAGGTAACCAACTGCACCTGGATCCTGCGCGACAAAACGCTGCAGTTCTTCCGTTTGCCCTGCTCTGCGGCGCGCACCGCGCTGGCGGAACAGGACGCCGCAGACGAACAGCGGCGACAGGCCGAGCAAAAGGAAATCGACCGGGTGGAAAAAAGCGCCAAGCGCCTGGCGACCTGGGGCAAGGTCTACGACAACGAAGATCTGGCGCGCAAGGCCAAGCAAATGGAGAAGCGCGTCGATCGGTTGAAGGAAGAACAGACCACCCTGACCGCCGGCAGCCCGTGGCGGCTGCGGCTGCAGGGAGAAGCGCTGGACGCCGATCGCCTGCTGGCGCTGCCGCACTGGGCGGTGCGCCCGGCGCCGGATGCGCCGGTGCTGTTCAGCCTGGAACATCTGCGCGTGAAAAGCGGCGATCGCATCGCCATCGTCGGACGCAACGGCTGCGGCAAATCGTCGCTGCTGCGCCTGCTGTGGCGCGAGTATCAGCAACAAACGCAGCGCCCGGCACTGTTCCATCCGCGCGTGCGCATCGGCTATTACGATCAGAGCCTGCAACAGCTGCGCGATGAAGACACGTTGAGCGAAGCGCTGGCGCAGTTTGCGCCGCTGACCGAGGAACAGCGGAAAATGGCGCTGATCGGCGCCGGGTTCCCTTACCTGCGCCACCATCAGCAGATCCGTTCGCTGAGCGGCGGCGAGCGTTCACGGTTGTTGTTCGTCGGCCTGACGCTGGCCAACCATTCGCTGCTGTTGCTGGACGAGCCCACCAACCACCTGGATATGGCCGGCAAAGAGGAGCTGGCGGAAACGCTGCGCCAATTCCCCGGCGCCGTCATGCTGGTCACCCACGATCGGATGCTGATCGAACAGAGCTGCAACCGCTTTTGGCTGATCGACCAGCAAAAACTGGAGGAGTGGCACGATCTCGCGCCGGTGTACCAGCGCCTGGCGGGTGAAACGCCGGCTCTGCCGACGGCGCACCAGGCCAACGCAGACGCCCCGACGCCAAACCCGCAGTTGGAAGGCGAAGAGGCGTTGCTGACCGCCCTGTTTGCCCTCGAAAGCAAACTGGAGGCCGACCTGGCGCGTAAACCGAAGCATCAAAAACCGGAGCTTCAGGCGCGCTGGCGCCGCGAGATTGCCGACATCACCGCCCGGTTGAGTCTGGGTTAACCTTGACAGGCCGCCCCGGCGGCCTGTCAGGCTATTGACAAAGAGGGGAAAAAGCGTGGTTTTTCCCCTCTTTGTGGCGATCGGCCGAAAATCAATAAATTGATTTTCCTTGTTTTTTATTCGGTGCTCTCTGCCAACCCGGCTAGGATATAAGGTTTGTCATCAATCTCACAGGCCGCCCGGCGGCCTGTTTTTTCCTCTTTGCAAAAACCGCGTGCCGCCACCGGCTTGAGGCGCGACACGCTGCGCTTTTGTTATCCGCAGCGCTGAGCGACACATTACTTTCATCATTCTCTGGCAGGCTACTGCCATTCTTTTTTCGTTATCAGGCACTCCATGACATCACTCTCTCCACGGGACATCGAGGCGCGCTACCGCTTCGCGCGTGAAATCGCCCGCGCCGCCGCCGATCTCGCCTTCAGCTTTTATCAACGCCGGCAGAGTCTGGCCGTCGAGTTTAAACAGGGCCTGCAGGACGTGGTCAGCGAAGCCGATCGCCGCGTCGAGGCGCTGATCCGCCGTATGATCAACCGTCGCTTTCCCCTGGATGGGTTTCTCGGCGAAGAGAGCGGCGGCAGCAGCGGCGATAACGCCACCTGCGTTTGGGTGGTCGATCCGATTGACGGCACCGCCTGCTTCCTGAACGGGTTGCATACCTGGTGTATCGCGATAGGCGTGGTGATCGACGGCGTGCCAACGATCGGCGTGGTCTACGATCCCAACCACCGCGAGATGTTCCGCGCCTGCCGTGGCCAAGGCGCTTTCCTCAACGGGGAACCGATCGGCGTGCATGCCGGGCGCAGCGTCGCGGATGGCGTGATGGGCGTCGGGATATCACCGCGTGCCTCGGCGGCGGAATTCAGCGGTTTTCTCTGTCGCCTGCTGCAGGCGGGCGGCATGTTTGTGCGCAGCGGATCCGGCGCGTTGATGACCGCCCAGGTGGCCGCCGGGCGTCTGCTGGGCTATTACGAACCGCATATGAACGCCTGGGACAGCCTGCCTGGGCTGGTGCTGACGCGCGAAGCCGGCGGCGTGGCGAATGACTTTATGCACCACAACGGGCTGCGACGCGGCAACCCGCTGCTGCTGGCCAACGCGGCGCTCTATCCGCAATTGGCCGAGCTGATTCAAACGCCGGGCTTGATCGGCTCGACGTGCCCTATCGCGCGTGAGATGGCCGGATAAAGCGCGCGCAGCCGCCGCTCGACCCGATCGACCGCATCGTGCGCGGCGGCGATGGTTACCGCCGGCGACACCCGGCAGTGGAAGTTGACGATGATGCCGCCGTCGGTTCTGCGCGCCCGGATGTTGTGCACGTCTTGCACCTTATCCCCCTGCTCCAGCGCCGACTGCAAAATCAGCCGGATATCGGCCAGCTCGGCGGCGGAAACATCCTCGCTGGCCAGCCAGTGCGGCGTCTGCGGCTCCAGATGGGTCTCTATCTCGGTGTCCTCGCCGATCGCCTGACGCAGGATCCCTTCTATCTCCGTGGCGATATCATGCGCCTGCGCCACGCTGGCGTTGGCCGGCACCGCCAGATCCATGCCGATAGCCATGCGCGTCGGCAACTGCTGCAAGGTGACGTTCTGCACCTGCGCGCCGTGATTGGCGGCGATCGCCCGAATGCGCGTCGCCATGTCTTCGTCGCTGCGGGTCTGCGGCACCGCGATGACGGTAAACTCCGCCTTGGCATACTGCTCCCGCAGTCGTTCGACGATTTCTCGCTTGAGCGCATCGATGCACTCCAGCGGCAAGGTGCGGCACACCGCCACCGTGATCTCGACAAACAGTACGGCGCCGGCGTTGCGAATACGCACGCTGTCGCAGGCCAGCACCGCCGGGAAGCTGTTCAGCGTGGCGCGAATCGCCTCGGTGGCTCCGGCCGGCGCGGCATCCATCAGCGGGTCGAAGGAGCGTTTACCCAGTTTGATTGCCGCGACAAAGATAAAACCGGCGACGATCAGCGCGGCGATGGCGTCCGCACGGCCAAAGCCCAGCAGCACAAACACCATGCCCAGCAGCACCACGCCGGACGAAAGCATGTCGGAGAAGAAATGCAGCGCATCCGCTTCCAGCGCCGCGCTGTCGGTCGCCTTGGCGACGCGGTTGAGCGCCCGCACGCGGAAAAAATCGACGCAGATGGAAATCAGCAGCACCGCGATCACCACCGGCGCCGCGACGATCTCATGCGGTTGTCCGAGCAGGCTACTGCCCGCCTCGTAGACGATCCAACCGGCGGCGCCGAGCAACAGCAACACCTCGAACAGCGCCGCCAGGTTTTCCACCTTGCCGTGGCCGAAGTGGTGATCGTCATCGGCGGGTTTATCGCTGATGCGCACCGCCAGCCAGGTGATGCTGGTGGCGATAAAATCGGTGAAAGAGTGGATCCCTTCGGATATCAGGCCAATACTGCCGGTAAAAATGCCGGCGACGAATTTGCCCGTGGCCAGCAACCCGCTGGCGATCATCGAGTTTCTGGCCACGGCCTGTTTTTCATTTTGCATGATGCTGCTCACATTCGGACGGTGATTTATTTTTTTACTTTAGAGGATAATTGCCAGACAAAGGCGATCAGCAGCATACTGCCAGAGAAAGTCAGCATGAGGCTAGTAAGAAAATTGGATTTTCCGGTGGAATAAAAATAAATCTCATTCACCCCCACCGAAATCATTAAAATGGCGTAGAGCAATCCCAGAATAAGAATCGTCATTATTATCAACTCCCGTATCAGGCCGCGCGTTCAGCGCGCCGCTAAATCCTCCCCATAATAAATAGCGGTTACGGGGAGGATGCATCTAGGCGGATCTTTAGCGTTCATTAATCATCCCATTTGGTGCTCATATAGGCCGCCAACAGGCCCAGCGAGCTGATCATTGCCAGGAATCCCATAAAAATAGTCATGTTTCCCATTATTTTGTCCTCAGGTTAAATGTTATCGATAAAATCCCCTTGCGTTAAATATCGGGGTTGGTCGGCATCCATGGTTTTTAACGTCCTCCTCAGGCTTGTCACATTTCCGCCCTTTACGGGCGGAGCGGTTTAAATACCCAAAACGTGCTGGGCGATTTTGAAATAAATAATCAGGCCGGTGCCATCGATAAAGGTGGCGATAAACGGCGCCGACACCACGGCAGGATCGATGCCGAGACGTTTCAGCAGCATCGGGATGATCGACGAAACAATGGCGCTCCACACGGTGATCGCCACCAGCGACAGGCTGACCACCAGCGTCACCTCCATGCCGACGCCCATGATCCAGGCGCGCACCCAGGCCGCCAGACCAATGGTGACGGCGATCAGCAGCGAGGTCGTGACCTCCTTGCGGATCACCGCGCCCAGGTTGCGCAGGCTGACCTCTCCCAGCGCCATGGCGCGCACCAGCGTCGAGGTGATCTGGGTGCCGCTGTTGCCGCCGGTGCCGATCAGCAACGGGATGAAGAACGCCAGCGCAATCGCCGCTTCGAGCTGATCTTCAAACGCTTTCAGCACGTTGCCGGTGTAGGCTTCAGCGACGAACAACATCAGCAGCCACACCGAGCGTTTACGCCACAGCGCCCACGGGCTGGTCTCCAGATAAGGCTTGTCCAGCGGCAGGCTCGCGCCCTGGCGTTGTGCATCCTCGGTGTTTTCATCCTCGACCAGCCGGGCGATCTCACGCTCGCCCAGTACGCCGACCAGCGTGTTATTGGCCACCACCGGCACCACGTCCAGCCCCCCTTTGCCCAGCAGATGCGCCACGTCGTTGCGGTCATCGTCGGGCGAAACCTGGAAATAGCTGTAATCCATCATTACGCCGACGGCTTTATCCTGTTCTTCGCACTGCAACAGTTTTTTCACCGACAGTGTGCCGCGCAGATGATAATCGTCCGCGGTAATAAATACCCGGCTGGGAATTTCGTCCGTTTTGAGCTGCGAAAGTAAATATTCCCGGGCATGATTGACCGTCATCGTTGCGGGAACGGTAATAAAATCGGCGTTCATATAACCGGCGACCGAAGTCTCGTCGAGAGTTTCAGTCGCGTTCAGCGCCGGAGAAGAATAGTGTTGATGTGACTTGATCATTTTGTCAGTCCCTATTTCTGTTGTGAACTTCAACAGCGAATCGCATAGGGGCGTAACCACAGAGGGAGTGCAGACTGCCTATCTCCGCGTCCAGGTTTTAGCACTATACAACGTATCCGAGTTGTTGCTCGGAAGTTACTTTGGGCTAAACCTTAATCCGATAAAGCCTGTCTTAACCTTGGGCATCTCTCGATGTCGTCAGATCAGTAACCTGTGTTTGTATAGGAGCCTCGCCAAACGAGATACTGCATATAAACTACCGGCGCAGTATAGGCGTTGTTTTATCCGGCGGGAAGAAAAGATTGCCCGTCGTTTATGGAGTATTTAGGATAATGTTAATTAAACGGCCATTTATAAAAACGGCTGATATAAATCAGCCGTTTTTTATTTTTCAGTGTTCGAGAATGTAGACGTTTTTATCGTATAAGGCGCCCTGACGAGTAAAGTCGATCCCCTTCACGTAAGGTTTGATGAGCGTGGCGTTGGCTTCGTAGTACACCGGCGCGACCGGCGTATCGACGGCCAGCACCGCCTCGGCCTGCTGGAAATATTGCTGCACCTGCTGCGGTGTCGGCGCCGCCGTCGCCTGATGCAGAATGCGATCGTACTCCGGATTGCGGTATTTGGGGCTGTTCTCGCTGCTGTCGGAACGGAACACGTTCAGGAAAGTAGACGGATCGTTGTAATCCGCCAGCCAGCGGGTAAAGGCCACGCCGTACTGCCCGCGGTTGATATTGTCCAGCGTGACTTTGCGCTCCTGGCTTTGCAAGGTGGCCTCTGCGCCGAGGTTCTTTTTCCACATGGCGGCGGCGGCGATGACGATCTTCTTGATGGTGGCGTCATTGCTGTACAGCACGGTAAAGCGCAGCGGATGCTCGGCGTTGAAACCGGCCTGCGCCAGCAGTTGCTTCGCCTGGGCGTGGCGTTGTTCCGGCGTCAAACCGGCCGCGGCGCCGGGCTGCAGGCTATAGCCGCCCGCCCCAGTTGGGGTAAAGGTCCAGGCCGGCTGCTGGCCGTATCCCAACACTTTGCCGGCGATAATCTCTTTGTCCAGCGCCAGGTTCAGCGCCTGGCGCACCCGCACGTCGTTAAACGGCGCCTGGCGGTTGTTGAAGGCGAAATAGCTGGTGGAGAGCAGCGGATAGGTCACCAGCTGTTGCTCGCCGAGCGTTTTTTTCAGCTGCTGATACAGCTCCGGCGGCGTGGTATACCCCAGCTCAACCTCACCGGCGCGAAAACGCGCCACTTCCGGGAAGCCCTGGATCGGCAAGAAGGTGACCTTGTTGAGCACGGTATTGGCGTTATCCCAATACTGCGGGTTACGTTCCACCACCACCTTTTCGTTCACCACCCACTGGCTGAGGCGGAACGCCCCGTTGCCGACAAAGTGCGCCGGCTGCGTCCAGTTTTTGCCGTACTGCTCCACCACCTTGCGGTTAACCGGCAAAACCGGGAAATGCACCAGTTGCTTGAGCAGATAGGAATTAGGCTCCGACAGCGTCACCTGCAGAGTGTGCGCGTCCGGCGCCTTGACGCCCAGCTCGCTCGGCGGTTTGCTGCCGGCGTTGATCGCCGCCGCATTCAGCACGTAGGCCGAAGCCAGATAGCTGCCGTACGGCGAGGCGGTTTTCGGATCGGTGAGGCGCCGCCAGCTGTAAACGAAATCGTCGGCGGTCACCGGATCGCCGTTCGACCATTTGGCCTGCGGCCGCAGATGGAAAGTCCAGACGTTGCCCTGATGCTCCCACGTCTGCGCCAGTGCCGGGATCACTTCACCGTCTTTTCCGACGCGCAGCAAGCCTTCGAACAGATCGTTGAAGATGTAGAACTCCACATTGCTTTCGGCCAGGTTTGGATCCAGCGTCGCCGGTTCATACCCGTTGGCGCGCACCAGTTCTTGCACCGCCGCCAGTTTAACGCCTGCCGGCACCTCAGCGGCTTGGGCAGCCGTAACGTTAAAAGCCAGGAGGATTAAACCAGCCAGTTTCTTGCCATTAAATGAATATTTCACGTCGATATCCCTGATTAGTGTTTTATCGCGTTTAATATGCAATGAGGCAGTGGAATAAATTAAATCATTAATCGCTATGAGTCATAACCAAAAGCGGTGTTGAATTTCTTTCATTATCAAAGAAGTACTGGCGACAGAACGATGAAAAACACGAGGATAAACGCGGAGACCGGCATTGCCGTCAGGAACGCCGTGAACCGGCGGTGACATAAATTCAGGCAATCAATACAGATTATTCCAGCCGAAGCTTAACTTATCCTTAGGGCAATTCATTTTGTGAGCGATCGTCAAAAATAATTTAATACGAATCGTTTTCACTATCATTATTGATGTTCTTGGCTAAAATCGGCCTGCTTGCGCTCGCCAGGCGATATTCGTTTTCTTCATTCGAACGCTAAAAAGGATAACTGCATGAAGCTGCGTATTTCATCTCTCGGCCCCGTCGCCCTGCTCGCCTCCTCGATGATGCTGGCCTTTGGCGCTCAGGCGGCCTCCGCCGACCAGGGCATCGTTATTTATAACGCCCAGCATGAAAATCTGGTGAAATCCTGGGTCGACGGATTTACCAAAGACACCGGCATCAAGGTGACGCTGCGCAACGGCGGCGACAGCGAACTGGGCAACCAACTGGTACAGGAAGGCAGCGCTTCACCTGCCGACGTGTTTCTGACGGAAAACTCCCCGGCGATGGTGTTGGTGGATAACGCCAAGCTGTTCGCCCCGCTGGACGCCGCCACGCTGGCCCAGGTGGAACCACAATATCGCCCAAGCCACGGCCGCTGGATCGGCATCGCCGCCCGCTCTACCGTGTTTGTTTATAACCCGGCCAAACTGAGCGACGCGCAGCTGCCGAAGTCACTGCTGGATCTGGCCAAGCCGGAATGGAAAGGCCGCTGGGCCGCTTCGCCGTCGGGCGCCGATTTCCAGGCGATCGTCAGCGCGCTGCTGGAGCTGAAAGGCGAGAAAGCCACGCTGGACTGGCTGAAAGCGATGAAAACCAACTTTACCGCCTATAAAGGCAACAGCACGGTGATGAAAGCGGTCAATGCCGGCCAGATCGACAGCGGCGTGATCTATCACTACTACCCGTTCGTGGACGGCGCGAAAACCGGCGAGAACAGCAACAACATCAAGCTGTATTACTTCAAACATCAGGATCCGGGCGCCTTCGTCAGCATCTCCGGCGGCGGCGTGCTGGCTTCCAGCAAGCATCAGCAGCAGGCGCAGGCGTTCATCAAGTGGATCACCGGCAAACAGGGCCAGGAGATCCTGCGCACCAACAACGCCTTCGAATACGCCGTCGGCGTCGGTGCGGCCTCTAACCCGAAACTGGTGCCGCTGAAAGATCTGGACGCACCGAAGGTAGACGCCGCGCAGTTGAACAGTAAGAAAGTTGTCGAACTGATGACCGAGGCGGGCCTGCTGTAAGGCCCGCCGGCAAACCGAGAGTTTTTGATCGTTATGTCAAACCTGAGTACCCACGCCGCGCAGACCGCGCGGCGTTATTCTGTTGTCCCCCGTCACCCGCGGCCAGGGGCGATCGTGGTGGTCAGCGCCGTGTTGCTGTCGTTGCTGGCGCTGCTGCCGTTGGGATTCGTTATCGGCGTGGCGGTTGAAACCGGCTGGCAAACGGTCAAAGCACTGGTTTTCCGCCCGCGTGTGGCGGAGCTGCTGTTGAATACCCTGCTGTTGGTGGTGCTGACGCTGCCGATCTGCGCCGTGCTGGGCGTGGCCCTGGCCTGGTTGACCGAACGCACCACGCTGCCGGGCCGCCGTCTCTGGGCGGTATTGGCGACCGCGCCGCTGGCGGTGCCGGCCTTTGTGCAAAGCTATGCCTGGATCAGCCTGGTGCCGTCGATGCACGGCCTGGGTGCTGGCGTTTTCATCTCGGTGCTCGCTTACTTTCCGTTTATCTACCTGCCTGCCGCCGCCGTGCTGCGCCGCCTGGATCCCGGTATCGAGGACGTCGCCACCTCACTCGGCTCCCGGCCGCCGGCGGTGTTTTTCCGCGTGGTGCTGCCGCAGCTGAAACTGGCGGTCTGGGGCGGCTCGCTGCTGATCGCGTTGCACTTGCTGGCGGAGTATGGCCTGTACGCCATGATCCGTTTCGATACCTTCACCACCGCCATCTTCGATCAGTTCCAATCGACCTTCAACGGCCCGGCGGCCAACATGCTGGCCGGCGTGTTGGTGCTGTGCTGCCTGGGGCTGCTGTTGCTTGAGGCGATAAGCCGTGGCCGCGCACGCTATGCCCGCGTCGGTTCCGGCAGCGCCCGCAGCCAAACGCCGCGCCGCCTTTCGCCGCCGCTCGCCGCGCTGGCGCTGCTGCTGCCGATCGCGCTGACTGCGCTGGCGTTGGGCGTGCCTTTCATTACCCTGGCCCGCTGGCTGTGGCTGGGCGGCCTCGACGTATGGCGCAACGCCGATCTGTGGCCCGCGCTGTGGCAAACGCTGTCGCTGTCCGCCGCCGGCGCGCTGCTGATCACCCTGTGCGCCATTCCGATGGCCTGGCTGTCGGTACGCTATCCGGCCCGGCTGTATCGGGTGCTGGAAGGCTGCAACTACGTGACCAGCTCGCTGCCCGGCATCGTGGTGGCGCTGGCGCTGGTGACCATCACCATTCACAGCTTCCGGCCGATTTACCAGACCGAACTCACCCTGCTGCTGGCGTATCTGCTGATGTTTATGCCGCGGGCACTGATCAATCTGCGCGCCGGTATCGCACAGGCGCCGGTGGAATTGGAAAACGTGGCGCGCAGCCTGGGCAAATCGCCGGCGCAGGCGTTGTGGAGCACCACGCTGCGGCTGGCGGCGCCGGGCGCCGCTGCGGGCGCGGCGCTGGTATTCCTGGCGATCGCCAATGAACTGACCGCCACGCTGCTGCTGGCGCCGAACGGCACCCGCACGCTGGCCACCGGCTTCTGGGCGCTGACCAGCGAGATAGACTACGTTGCCGCCGCGCCTTATGCGCTAATTATGGTGGCGCTGTCGCTGCCGCTCACCTGGCTTCTTTATTCTCAATCTAAACGCACGGCGGGACTATGAGCACGCTCGAACTGCACGGTATCGGAAAATCTTACAACGCCATCAGAGTGCTGGAACGCATTGACCTGCAGGTTACCGCCGGCAGCCGCACGGCGATCGTCGGCCCTTCCGGCTCCGGCAAAACCACTCTGCTGCGCATCATCGCCGGCTTTGAAATCCCCGACGGCGGCCAGATCCTGCTGCAGGGGCAAGCCATGGGCAACGGCGGCGGCTGGGTGCCTGCGCATCTGCGCGGCATCGGCTTCGTTCCGCAGGATGGCGCGCTGTTCCCGCACTTTACCGTCGCCGGCAACATCGGTTTTGGCCTCAAGGGCAGCAAACGCGAGAAACAGCATCGCATCGAGGCGTTAATGGAGATGGTGGCGCTGGATCGCCGTCTGGCGGCCCTGTGGCCGCATGAACTGTCCGGCGGGCAGCAGCAGCGGGTCGCGCTGGCGCGTGCTCTGTCGCAGCAACCCCGGCTGATGCTGCTGGACGAGCCGTTCTCGGCGCTGGATACCGGCCTGCGCGCCGCCACCCGAAAAGCGGTGGCCGAACTGCTGACGGAGGCCAAAGTAGCGTCGATCCTGGTCACCCACGATCAGAGCGAGGCGCTGTCGTTCGCCGATCAGGTGGCGGTGATGCGCAATGGCCGGCTGGCGCAGGTGGGCGCGCCGCAGGATCTTTATCTGCGCCCGGTCGATGAACCGACCGCCAGCTTCCTTGGCGAAACGCTGGTGTTGGCCGCCGAACTGGCGCACGGCTGGGCCGACTGCGCACTGGGGCGCATCGCCGTCGACGATCGCCAACGCAGCGGCCCGGCGCGCATCATGCTGCGCCCGGAGCAGATTCAAATCGGCTTGTCCGATCCGGCGCAGCGCGGCCAGGCGGTGATCACCGGCATCGATTTCGCCGGCTTCGTCTCTACGCTCAACCTGCGGATGGTCGCCGGCGGCGCGCAAATCGAGATCAAAACCGTCAGCCGCGAAGGCCTGCAGCCCGGTGCTCAGGTCACTCTCAACGTGATGGGCCAGGCGCATATTTTCGCCGGCTGACTCACTTAAGGCCGGGCTGCTCCCCGGCCTTCTCAGCGGCAAATCTTGTCGCGGCGCGGCTTTTTCGGCGCCAGCAGATAATCCACCACGCTTTCGTCAACGCAGCTGTCGATGCCGTTCAGCGCCAGCGTATGCCCGTCGCGTTCGCGGGTGATCAGCGGGCTTTTAAAGGCGGCGGCCATCACTTGCGCGTTGCGGTACGGGGTGGTCGGATCGTAGCGCTGGGCGACGAACAGCAGCGGCGGCAGCGCGGCGGACGCAGCCGGGGTGTGCGGCCGATCTTTGCCACGGTACGGCCACAGATCGCACATTTCCAGCGGGTATTCGTGCAGCGGCAGATAGTGGGCATACAAAGCGGCGGTATTGATCTCCTGCCGCTGCCGGCGCAACTGCTGCGGATCGGCCGTCGGGTTGGCGACGTCGGCGCAGGTGATGACGTTCAGGGCGTCATCGGCATCCGGCGAATAGCTTTCGTCGATCAGATCGGAAACCTGCTGTCCGGCGATGCCGGCATCGAGCTGGCGCAGCACGGTGGCCAGCTCATGCCAGCGCTCCGGCCACAGCAGCAGCGAACGCGTGACCGTCAACACGTCGTCGGCGGAGATTTCATAGCCTGCCGCAGTGACGAACGGCTGCTCGTGCAGCTTGCGCAGCAAGGCGTGATAGCGCTGCAGCGCCTGATTGGCGCCGCCGCCCAGCTGACAGCTGTCGGTTTTACCGCAGTAGGCGGCGAAGCGCAGGAAGCTTTGCTGGAAACCCCGTTCCTGGTTCAGCCGCTGGGTGAAATCGTCCTCGGCCAGATCCACCACCCCGTCGAGCACCAGCGCGCGCGTTTTCTTCGGAAAACGCTCGGCATACAGCGCCGCCACCTTGGTGCCGTAAGAGTACGCCACCGCCGTCAGCCCTGGCTCGCCCAGCGCGTGGCGGATCGCATTCAGATCGTTGACCGCTTCGTCGGTGCCGATATGTTGCAGCACGTCCGCGCCGGTCTGTTTGATGCAGGCGGCAATCAGGGCGCGCGTCTGGTTCTCCGCGCCGGCCACGTCGTTGTCGTCCGGTTCAGGGAGTTCGTCACCTTCGGCCAGCTGGCAGGAGATTTTCGGCGTCGATTGGCCGACGCCGCGCGGATCGTAACCGATGATGTCGTAGGATTTACGCAGCCTGGCGACGTGGGCGTCGTTGCCTAAATAGGGGTTGATGCCCGGCAGGCCCGGCCCGCCGCTGATCGTCACCACGCTGCCCTTTTTCGGCCCGGTGGCGGGCAGCAGGGTCAGCGCCAGGCGAACGGTCTGTTCGCCCGCCTGCACGGTATGAGCGGGCGGCGTGGCGTACGCCAGCGGCACCTCGAGATAGCCACAGCGCAGCCCCGGCGGCGGCGCCTCATCGAACCAGCGCTGAAAGCCGCTGTTGAGACAAGATTGCCAACGAATGCCGTTTCCGGCCGCCGCCCCGTGGAGCGCAGGCTTAGCCTGAGCGGGCAACGCGGCGGCAGTCGCGGCGAGCAGCGCCAGAATACGCAGTACTGACATGGGGAGTCCTTTCAACTCAACGAATCGGTCAAAGGGTAACGGTACCCGGTTAAACCGCTAGCCAATAGAACACAAAAAGCCGCGCGGGTGAAGCCGCCACCGCACGCCCGGCAAGACTTTTCTCTGCTCGGATTGCTCTTATAACGCACAGAATGCTGCAAAAAACGTCGTTTGCCTGCTAGGCTTAGGGTTCATTATCCCACAAGGAACAGGAGAGCAGCATGTTTGGAAAAGCGGAAGACAAAGCCAATGAAGCCGCAGGCGCGGTAGAAGAAGCGTTCGGCAAAGCCGTTGATTCGCCGGAGCATCAGGTGCGCGGCGCGGCGCGCAAATACGCCTCCCAGGCCAGCTATGCCGCCCGAGACGCCGCGGACAGCGTAAGAACGCAGGTGGAAGCCAACCCGCTGGCCGGCGTGGCCGTTGCGGCGGCGGTCGGCATCGTTTTCGGCTTCCTGCTGGGACGCAAATAAGCGGCGAACGCGCCGCTCGACAACAGGCCCGTTACGGGCCTTTTTTTCGCCTGCGCGCAAACTTTCATCTATCACAGCCATCGCTTAAAAAAACCAACGCCTTCAACTACGATTAGTTTGTGACCAGAGCAAGGCTCTGCGATCCGGCGGATAACCCTATGAGGATTATCACCATTATCCATGCTGTTTAAGCCGCTCTCCTTCACGCGGCTAAGAAAGGTTGATTATGGCTCGCACCACCCCTATCGAACGTTACCGCAATATCGGCATCTCCGCGCATATCGATGCCGGCAAGACCACCACCACCGAGCGGATTCTGTTTTACACCGGGGTCAGCCACAAGCTGGGTGAAGTGCATGACGGCGCGGCGACCATGGACTGGATGGCGCAGGAACAGGAGCGCGGCATCACCATCACCTCGGCGGCCACCACCTGCTTCTGGAACGGCATGCAGCATAACTATCCGCAGCACCGCATCAATATCATCGATACCCCCGGGCACGTCGATTTCACCATTGAAGTGGAACGCTCGATGCGCGTGCTGGACGGCGCCGTGATGGTCTATGACTCGGTGGGCGGCGTGCAGCCGCAGTCGGAAACCGTCTGGCGCCAGGCCAACAAGTACAAGGTGCCGCGGCTGGCGTTCGTCAACAAGATGGACCGCATCGGCGCGGATTTTTTCCGCGTGCGCAAAATGATGATCGAGCGCCTGAAAGCCAACCCGGTGCCGATCGTTATCCCTATCGGCGCCGAAGATCACTTCAGCGGCGTGGTGGATCTGGTGCGGATGAAGGCCATTCTGTGGGACGAGGCCTCGCAGGGCATGAACTTCAGCTTCGAAGAGATCCCGGCAGAGCTGCGCGATTCGGCGCAGGAGTGGCGTGAAAACATGATTGAGGCCGCCGCCGAAGCCTCGGAAGAACTGATGGAGAAATACCTCAACCAGGTGCCCCTGAGCGAAGAGGAGATCGTCCACGGGCTGCGGGTGCGCACCGTCGCCGGTGAAATCCAGCCGATGCTGTGCGGCTCGGCGTTCCGCAACAAAGGGGTGCAGCGCATGCTGGACGCGGTGATCGAGCTGATGCCCTCGCCGCTCGATGTGCCGCCGATGGAAGGCCACGGCGAACACGATGAAATCATCACCCGCAAAGCCGATGACAACGAAAAGTTCTCGGCGCTGGCGTTCAAGCTGATGACCGATCCGTTCGTCGGCCAGCTGACCTTCGTGCGCGTCTACTCCGGGGTACTGGCCAAAGGCAGCAGCGTTTACAACCCGATCAAAGGCAAAAAGGAGCGCATCGGCCGGATCGTGCAAATGCACGCCAACGATCGTAAGGACATCGACGAGCTGCACGCCGGCGACATCGCCGCCTGCGTCGGCCTGAAGGACGTCACCACCGGCGATACGCTGTGCGATCCCAGCGCCATCATCACGCTGGAGCGCATGACCTTCCCCGAGCCGGTGATCGCCCAGGCGATCGAGCCGAAAACCAAGGGCGACCAGGAGAAAATGGGCATCGCGCTGCAGCGCCTCTCTTCGGAAGATCCGTCGTTCCGGGTGCGCACCGATGAAGAATCCGGCCAGACCCTTATCTACGGCATGGGCGAGCTGCACCTGGAGATTATCGTCGATCGCATGCGCCGCGAATTCGGGGTGGAGACCACCACCGGCAAGCCGCAGGTGTCGTACCGCGAAACCATCCGCAAACGGGTGGCCGACGTGGAAGGCAAGTTCGTGCGCCAGTCCGGCGGTAAAGGGCAATACGGCCACGTGGTGCTGACCGTCGAGCCGAACGAACCCGGCAAAGGCTTCGAGTTCTTCGATGAAATCAAGGGCGGCGTCATTCCCGGCGAGTTTATCCCGGCGGTGAAAAAAGGCGTGCTCGAGGCGCTGAACAACGGCGTGCTGGCCGGTTATCAGGTAGTGGACGTCAAGGTGCACCTGACCTTCGGTTCTTACCATGACGTCGACTCGTCGGAACAGGCGTTTCGCATGGCGGCGATCTTCGGCTTCAAGGAAGCCTGTCGTCTGGCGGATCCGGTGATCCTGGAGCCCATCATGTCGGTGGAGGTAGAAACGCCGGAGGATTACGCCGGCAACGTGATGGGCGATCTCTCCTCACGCCGCGGTCTGGTGCAGGGCATGGAAGAGATCCCGGGCGGCGGCGGCAAGGAAATCCGCGCCAAGGTGCCGCTGTCCGAGATGTTCGGCTACTCGACCACCCTGCGTTCGATGTCGCAGGGCCGCGCCACCTACACCATGGAATTCAGCCACTACGCCGAAGCGCCGCGCAACGTGGCCGAAGAGATCATTCACCACAGCAAGCGTTAACCCCCGCGCCCGCCGCTGCGGCGGGCGTCACCCCTGCTTTTCCTCCAGCGCCACCACCACCGGCTGCGGCTTGATGCGCATGGCGTACACCACGCCGGCGATCAAACAGACGATGCCCGCCAGCGTCAGCAACGGCGGCCAGGCCTGGCGCAGCAGAAAGGTATACGCCAACCCCGCCAGAATTTCGAACACGATGAGCGGCCCCACCAACACCGTCGGCAGCCGCTGGCTGGCTTCGTTCCAGCACAGCGCCCCCAGCCAGGAGCAGAACACGCCGATAACCAGCATCAGCGGAATAAACACCTCGGGGCGCGGGCCGAACGGCAAGGCGAACGCCGGCTCGCTCAGCGCCAGCTGACCGCAGACAGCCAGATAGCCCAGCAGCGCCAGCGGCAGCGTCACCAGCCCCTGCGCCGTGGCCCAGGTGGCCGGCCGCTGCGTCGGATTCTCCCGCAGCCAGCGTGAATTGCGCAGCGGGAACCAGGTCCAGCACGCCACCGCCAACACGGCCAGCCCAAGGCCGCTGAGATAGCGCCAGCCGTCGATCGATACCGCATTGCCGCGCAGCTCGGCGACGTTCACGCACGCCAATCCACAGACGATCAACAGCAGCGCCGGCGCCAGTTTGCCCCAGGCCAGGCGCCCGTCGTGCCGGCCGTAAAACAGATTGGCGCAAATGGCGATCACTACCGGCAAGGTGCCGATGATCATGGTCGAGACCGGTGCGCCGGTGCGCTGAATGGCGCTGGCCAAACACAGGTAGTACAGCAGATTGCCGATGGCCGTCAGCTTGAGCGCTTCCAGCCAATCCTGGCGCCGCAGCTTGCGCAGGCGGCGGCGATCAAACCAGGCCAGCGGCAAGGTAATCAGCCCAAAGGCCAGATAGCGCCCGGTGGACTGCAGCGCGGCGGGATAGTCCGGTACCAGCAGCGGGCCGACGAAAATCAATCCCCACATCAGCCCGGCGGCCAGGGCAAACACAACGCCAATGAACATAACGACTCCGACAAACGGCCGGTGCGGCCAACCCGCCCGACAAGACAGCGGCAGAGTAACGAAAACGCGGGGAGGAATTATTGTAGCAGGTTGCTGTTTTAGCCCAATTTCACCTGTTTCTGGAAACGCACCGGCGTGACGCCGTAACGGTTAGCGAACGCGCGCGTCAGATGTGCCTGATCGGTCAGCCCCGCCGCCGCCGCCACCTGTGCGGCGGGTATGCCGCGCTCCAGCATGCGTTTAGCCTGCGACAGCCGGATCGCCATCAGCATCTGCTGCGGCGAGACGTGATATTCGGCCTTGAACTTGCGCTGGAAATGGTACGGGCTGAGCGAGACCAGATCGGCCAGTTGGTGGAGGGTTACGGCCTCGGCATAATTATCGTGCAGGTAGCTTTTCACCACCTCGAAACGGTGCGCCGCCTCGGCTTTCTCTCGCTGCCCGGTACGGATATGCGGGTGCAGCAACTCGACGGCCTCCAGCAGCAGGCCGTCGAGCGTAAGCAGATCCTCGGTTTGCCACAGCATGGCGAGAATGGCGGACAGGCGCTGCGCCGCCCGCGGATCGTGACGCACCGCCTCGGTAAACCACTGGCTCCGATCGCCGGACAGCTGCTCCAGCGCCTCGGGCGCCAGATAGAGCATGCGGTAACACCAACCGCCCGGCGTTTCGGCTTCGCCGGTGTGCAGCTCGTCCGGGTTCATCAATACCAGCGCGCCCGGCGCCGCCAAATGCTGCGCCCCGCGATAGCGAAAACGCTCGGCTCCGGTATCTACGGTGCCGATGGCGAAGGCGTCATGGGTATGCGGCTCGAAGGCATAGCGCTCAATGTGCGCCTGATAGAGTTCGACGCCGGGCAGATGCGACAAATGCCGGAACTGCGCGCAATCCTTCTCGAACGGAAACTGTTGTGGAACCCCTTGCACCCGACCTCCTCATCCGTGCTGACAATCTGCTCAGCATAGCCAAAACATCGCCGATTGAGTAGCCGCCCTGGTCCTTTCGTGCCCCTCGCCTGGACGATCGCCGCCATTCGGCGTAGGGTTAAGGTCCCTGTCCCATTCAGGCGCGCCGCATCGCAAAACTCAGCGGCCCCTGACCACTCCGTAAACAAGAGGCAACAATGTATCCGGATACTCAACTGTATATCGATGGACAATGGCGCAACGCGCTGGCCGGGAAAACCCTGCCTGTCACCAACCCCGCCAGCGACGAGGTCATCGGTCAGGTGGCGCACGCCGCCACAGAGGATCTCGATCTGGCGCTGGCCGCCACCGAGCGCGGATTTAACCTCTGGCGCAACACCGCCGCACACCAGCGCGCCAACCTGATGCGCAAAGCCGCTGCACTGCTGCGCGAACGCGCCGACGCCATCGCCGCCATCATGACGCAGGAACAGGGCAAACCGGTGGTGCAGGCCAAGATTGAAATTCTCAACGCCGCCGACGTTATCGACTGGTTCGCCGGCGAAGCCACCCGTACCTACGGGCAGATCATTCCGTCCCGCGCCCGCGACGTGCAGCAGCAAACCCTGAAACTGCCGGTCGGCCCGGTGGCCGCCTTCACGCCGTGGAACTTCCCGATTAACCAGATCGTGCGCAAGCTGTCCGCCGCGCTGGCGGCGGGTTGTTCCATCATCGTCAAAGGTCCGGAAGAAACCCCGGCCTCACCGGCAGAGCTGATCAAAGCCTTCGCCGACGCCGGTATCCCAGCCGGGGTGATCGCACTGGTGTACGGCACCCCGGCGGAAATCTCGGAATACCTGATCCCGCATCCGACCATTCGCAAGATCTCCTTCACCGGCTCCACCCGCGTGGGCAAACATCTGGCGGCGCTGGCCGGCCAGCATATGAAAAAGGCCACCATGGAGCTGGGCGGCCACGCGCCGGTGCTGATCTTTGACGACGCCGATCTCGACGCGGCAGCCAAAGAGCTGGCGCAGTCGAAGTTCCGCAACGCCGGCCAGGTCTGTATCGCCCCGACCCGCTTCCTGATCCAGCAAGGCGTTTATGAAGCCTTCGTGGAGAAATTCACCGCCGCCGTGCGTGAGCTCAAGCTCGGCAACGGGCTGGAAGACGGCGTGACGATGGGGCCGATGGTGCTGAGCCGCAGCGTCGACAATATCGAAGCGCTGGTGCAGGACGCCATCGCCCACGGGGCGAAGGCCAGCACCGGCGGCAAACGCGTGGCGGGCAAAGGCAACTTCTTCGAGCCGACGGTGCTGCGCGACGTGCCGCTGAGCGCACGCGCCATGTCGGAAGAGCCGTTTGGCCCGGTCGCCCTGCTGCGCCCGTTCGCCACCTACGACGAGGCGATCGCCGAAGCCAACCGCCTGCCGTACGGGCTGGCCGCCTACGCCTACAGCCGCAACATCGCCACCGTCAATGCGCTGGGGCGCGACGTGGAGAGCGGCATGCTGAGCATCAACCACATCGGTTTTGGCCTGCCGGAAACGCCGTTTGGCGGCGTGAAAGACTCCGGTCACGGCACCGAAGGCGGCAGCGAAGCGATCGAATCCTATCTGGAAACCCGCTTCGTCACCGTCGCCGGCCGTTAATCACGTGTCTGATGAATAGCCAAACGCCCCGCAATGCGGGGCTTTTTTTTTTACTCGCGAGCCAGCTCGAACAGCCGTCGCGCCGCCGGGGTCAACCCCAGCATGTGTATGCAGGCATGCACCATGCCCGGCAACCGTTCGCAGCGTACCGCCACGCCCGCCTCGCGCAGCCGCTGCGCATACTCCTCGGCCTCATCGCGCAGCGGATCATATTCGCAGCTCAGAATGGTGGCCGGCGGTAACCCGCGCAGCGTGGCGGCGTGCAGCGGTTCGCCGTAGGGTTCGCGCCGCTGAGCCAGATACTGCTGCCAACAAAATACCATCGCGTCGCGCGTCAGAAAGTGCCCCTCGGCAAACTCGCGATAGCTCCTCGTCGCCATTTCGCGGCTGAGCGCCGGATACAGCAGCAGCTGACGCTCGATATGCGGGCCGCCGCGATCCCGCGCCAGCAGCGCGACCGCCGCCGCCAGATTGCCCCCGGCGCTGTCGCCCCCCACCGCCAAGCGCTGCGCGTCGATCCCCAACTGCGGCGCCTGTTGCGCAGCCCAGCAGAGCGCCTGATAGACATCTTCCAGCGGCTGCGGAAACGGATACTCTGGCGCCAGACGATAGTCGACCGACAGGATCACCCGGCCGGTTGCGTTAGCCAGCGCCTGGCAGGGCTGGTCATACAGCGACAGCGAACCGAGGCACCAGCCGCCGCCGTGGGCGAACAGCATCGCCGGTTGTGCGGCAGCGCGCCTTTCCCCCGCCGGTAGATAAGCGCGCAGCGCAATCCGGTGCCCATCGGCGGCGACCACCGTATAGTCCCTGACGCCGCCGCTCGGTGCCGCTTCGCCCTGCAGCAAGCGCAAACCGGTTTCCGTGGCCGTGCGCATTTCCGCCAGCGACGCGGGTGGCGGCACATCGGCCGATGCCGTCAAAAAGGCGGCGATGCGTTCATCAAGCGGCATGCTGTTCTCCCGCAAGGAACGGCGTAATCAGTGCGATAAACGCCTCATGACACTCCTCGGTGATGAAATGGCCGCAGCCGGCGACCGTTTCGCCCCGCAGATCGCGCGCATTGCCCTGCAGCGTCGTCAGCGGCGCGTCGCCGGTGGCGTGTTCCGCCCCCACGGTCAGCACCGGCATCGTCAATGGCGTGGCGGCGCGCACTCGGTTCTGGCGAACGGTCTCCGGGATCGCCCGGTAATAGTCGAATCCGGCGCGCAAGCCGCCCGGCGCCGAATAGGCGGTGATATAGACCTCAGCCGCCACCCGGTCGCGCCGATAGGACCAGCGGTTGAAGATATAGCCAAGATACTCCCGCTCGCGCCCCTGGGTCAGGGTCTCCGGCAAATCCGCCAACTGGTTGAACATGAAATGCCACAGGAAGATGTTCTCCTCCGGCGCGACGAAAATCGGCGGCGGCGGCGCCAGACCGGGGATCACCGCCTCCGTCAGCACCAGGCGCTCCACCGCCTGCGGGAAATCGCTCGCCATGGCGTAACCGATCCACATGCCGATGTCGTGGCCGACCAGTTGGTAACGTTCGTGGCCCAGTTGCGCCATCATCGCGTGCAACGCCGCACCGATGCTGCCGGTGTCGTAACCGCCGACGGGCTTGTCCGAATCGCCGATGCCCGGCGGATCGACGGCGATCGCCTGAAAACCGGCCGCCGCCAGGGCGCGCATCACATGGCGCCAGGTGTACCAGGTTTGCGGCCAGCCGGGGATCAGCAACACCGGCCGCCCTTCACCGGCTATCACGCAGTGGATACGTTGGCCATTGACCTGGGTATAGACGTGTTCCGCCCCGAGATCCTGCAACAGGATCTCGTTCTCTTGTTGTTTCATGGGGTGACTCCCTGTGATGGACTGGCTCAGCGAATGCCGAGCAAGGCATTGATCTGCTGTGGGTTAACCGGTGCGCCGGCGAAATCGTCGAACACTTTGTCGGTGACATGGATGATGCGATCGCGAATGAAGGCCGCGCCTTCGCGCGCGCCGTCCTGCGGATTTTTCAGGCAGCATTCCCACTCCAGCGTCGCCCAGCCCGAATAGCCGTACTGCGTCAAACGGGAAAAAATGCCGTTGAAATCGACCTGACCGTCGCCCAGCGAGCGGAAGCGGCCGGCGCGATCGATCCATGACTGATAACCGCCGTAAATGCCCTGCCGCCCGGTCGGATTGAACTCGGCGTCCTTAACGTGGAACATGCCGATAACCTCTTTATAGATATCGATAAACTCCAGATAGTTGAGCTGCTGCAGCACCATATGGCTCGGATCGAACAGCACCCGGCAACGCGGATGATGGCCAACGCGCTCAAGGAACATCTCGTAGGTCACGCCGTCATGCAGATCTTCACTCGGGTGAATTTCGTAGCACAGGTTGATGCCCTGCTCGTCGCAGGCGTTGAGCACCGGCAGCCAGCGTTTGGCCAGCTCGTTGAACGCAGTGTCGATCAATCCTTCCGGCCGCTGCGGGAACGGGAACAGATAGGGCCAGGCCAGTGAACCGGAAAAGGTGCCCAGCTCGCTGAGCCCGAGCCGCGCCGAGGCTTTTACCGCCAGCAGCATTTGCTGCCGCGCCCACTCGCCGCGCGCGTTGGCATCGCCGTGCAGCGCCGGCGGCGCGAAGCTGTCGCACAGCGCATCGTAAGCCGGGTGCACCGCCATCAGTTGGCCGAAAATATGGCTGGTCAGTTCGCTGACCACCAACCCATGCTCCGCCAACATACCGGTCAGATCGTCGCAGTAGGTTTGGCTTTGCGCAGCGGTGGCCACGTCGAATAAACGCCGATCCCAGGCCGGGATCTGCAACGCGCTAAAACCGGTCTGCGCCGCCCACTCGGCAATGGCGGGCAGGCTGTTGAACGGCGCTGTCTCATCGCTGAACTGCGCGAGATGCAGGCTTGGACCTTTGAGGGTTTTCATCGTAAACTCCTATTGGTTGTCGATTGACAAACAATAGGAGCAAAGCGCAGCGACCGCAAGCGAAATTTATAAAGGCATTGGTATTCCCGCCGATTTAAGCGATCCTATGTCGCTGAATGGCAGGTAAATTGGAGCAGCGAATGGCAGGCAGACCGCGCGAGTTCGATCGCGAACAGGCGCTTTTAAAGGCGCGAAACTTATTCTGGCGGCAGGGTTACGAAGGCACCTCGATGTCGGATCTGGTGGCGGAATTGGGTATTGCTTCCGCGCGCATCTACAAAGCGTTCGGCTCCAAAGAGCAGCTGTTCCGCGAGGCGATCGCCAGTTACGAAACCAAGGAAGGCGGCTTTGCCGATCGCGCCTTCGCGCAGGAAAGCGGCATTCGCCCGGCGATCAAACGCCTGCTGGAAGATGCCGTGCGGCTCTATAGCCGGCCGGATCTGCCGCAGGGCTGCATGGTGGTCTCCTCCGCCGCCAGCGTCAGCGCAGAAAACGACGGGCTCAAAGTCTGGCTGGCAGAGCACCGGCTGCAGCGCACGCAGCAGATCGTCGAACGGCTGCGCCAGGCGGTGCAAACCGGCGAACTGCCGGCCGACACCGACGCCGACAGCCTGGGAGACTATTTCGCCGTCTTCTTGCACGGCCTGTCGATTCAAGCGCGTGACGGCGTCACAGAAGCGCGGTTATTGGCGGCGATGAACGTGGCGCTCAGGGCCCTGGGCAGCGCTTAATCTTCCGGCAGATCGAAAATCACCAGCGTGCCTTCGCTGCCCGGCAACACGCGGTGCGGCACGCCGGCCGCGGCCTGATACAGCTGACCGGCCCGCACCACCACTTCTTCCCCCGCCACCTGCAGCCGCAGGTGGCCGCTGATCACCAGCAACCCTTCGCTGTAATCATGCACTTCATCCGCAATGCTGCGCGCATCCATGCGCAGCACTTTGATATTGGCCGCACCGACGCGGCCCAGCACGGCAGAGCGCCAGGCTTCGGGCAGTTCGGCCGCCTGCTGGTTTAAATCGAACAGCATCGGAATTCCCCCAGGTGCATGAAAAAGCGCACTCTAGCCTGATTCTGCGCCGCAGGGAAAGACGCTTTGGTTGCAGGTTATGACCGTTGGTTCTGAGGCGAGACGCGCCGGATGAACGCTTAAGGCAGCAGCGCCGCGGCCTCCCGATCGGCGATAATCAACAGGTCCGGATGCAGCATCAAAATGCTGGCGGGCACTCCGCTCTCCACCGGCCCGCTGACAATGCGCCGCAAAATGTCCGCTTTGTGCGAACCGTTGACGAGCAGCACCAGCTTTTTGGCGGCCATCACGCTTGCCGGCCCCAGGGTGACGTAATGATCGGGCAACCATTCAGTGCGGCCGCCCACCTCTTTGAGCAAAATGTCCGCCATATCCGGCCTGGCGGAAACCGGCACCCGACAGGTGCGGTCTTCGAAGGCGGTGGTGCCCGGCAGATTGCCGCAGAAATGCCCGTCGGCTCCGACGCCCATCACGATCGCATCCAGCCCGCCATCCTCGGCGATACGCCGATCGTGCTGAAGATAGTTGTCCGAATTCAAGACATGCAGTTGCCGCTCGGGGATCGCCGCCGGGCCAAAGAACATACGGTGCAGATTCTCCATGGTGACGCCATAGCCCGATCGGCCGGCGTAAGGAATTTCATCGAAATTATAGTAATGCGCGTTGGCGAATTCCGCGTGGCCCTTGACGCGCGGAGCCAACAACTCATACATCCGTTTAGGCGTCGAGCCGGCGGTGATAGCCAGATTGACGCGCTGCGGGCGCAGCATGTAACTCAACAACAGGCTGGCGGCCAACTCACTCATTTCCTGGTAGTCATTAGCGACGACAAGTTTCATTCCCTTCTCCTTTTTGCAAAAAAAAAACCTAACCGCCCGTCCGGCCATGTTCGATGCCGGGAGAGAAGTTAGGTTTTGCCTGATCGCGTCAGTAACAATCCGTTTCTTGTCAGGTTATGGCGGCCAGCAATGAAATGCAAACCGCGTTGTGTGATGCAAGCCGCAATTGCGGCGATGCCTTTTTCGCGCCCTATACCGGCACGCGGCGGCTAATCTCCACCACCTGATCGCTGGGCAGGTAGTAATAATCCGTGACGTGCATGCCGTTGCGCACCATCAGCGCGAACAGGTTGCGCTGCCAGGATGGCAACCGGTCGTTCGCTTCGCGGCGCACCACGGTCTCGTGCCCGAGATAGTAGGTCGCCTCGTCGAAGTTCAGACCGGATTTCTGCGCCTCGACGTGCTGCAACAGCTGCGGGATGTTAGGCCGCTCCATAAAGCCATAGCTGGCCACGCCGCACCAAAAGCCCGGCGACAGCTCGCGCATTACCAACCGTTCAGCATTCGAGACCCGTGGCTCATTGACGATGGCAATGGTGAGCGCCAGCACGTTGGCGTGCAGCGAACCGTTACGCTTGACCTGCCATTTCATCACCGGCGGCGTCCCCTGCAGGCTGCGAGTCAGGAATACCGCGGTGCCCGGCACGCGCGGCACGGATTCGCGGCGGATTTTCTCCAGGAAATCCTCTACCGGCACTGTCGTTTCACCGAGGGTGCGCGCGGCCGCCAGCACCCCGCGATGCCAGACCAGCATCACGGTATAGACCGCGGCGGCCAACAGCAGCGGGATATAACCGCCCTGCAGCACTTTAGTCATGTTGGCCGTCAGGAAGCTCAAATCGACCACGAAGAAACCGCCCGCCATCAACAGGCTGGCGATCGGCCCCCAGCGCCACACCTCGCGCATGGCGACGAACAGCAGGCCGGTGGTCATGATCATGGTCAACGAGACGGCGATGCCGTAGGCGGCGGCCAGATTGTCCGACGATTTAAAGAACACGGTCAGGAACAGCGTCACCACCATCAGCAGCCAGTTGATGGCGCCAATGTAGATCTGCCCGTAACTTTCCTCGGTGGTTTGCTTGACCCGCAGCCGCGGCAGCCACCCCAGTTGGATCGCCTGCCGGGTCATGGAAAACGCACCGCTGATGATCGCCTGGCTGGCGATAATCGTCGCCAGCGTGGCCAGGATCACCAGCGGGATCAGCAGCGCCGGCGGGCATAAACGGAAGAAGATGTTCTGCGTGACATCGGCGCCGCTCAGGATCAGCGCGGCCTGACCGGCGTAGTTAAGCAACAGGCTGGGAAAAACGATGCCGAACCAGGCCAGCCAAATCGGCCGTTTGCCGAAATGCCCCATATCGGCATACAGCGCTTCGGCGCCGGTGACGCACAAAAATACGCCGCCCAGCACCAGGAAGCTGGTCAGTCCGTTGGAGAACAGGAAGTGAATGCCGTAGAGCGGGTTCAGCGCCAGCAAAACCGCCGGATGCTGGATGATGCCCCACACGCCCAACGCAGCGATAGACAGGAACCACAGCGCCATGATCGGCCCGAACACGCGGCCGATGCGCGCGGTACCCAACGGCTGAATGGCGAACAGACTGAGCAAAATCACCACCGCCGCCGGCAGAATATAGGGCTGCGACGCCGGCAGCACGATGTTCAACCCTTCGAGGGCCGAGAGCACCGAGATGGCCGGCGTGATGGCGCCGTCGCCGTAAATGAGCGCGGCGCCGAACAGGCCGGCGAACAGCACCAGCGGCCGGGATTTTCGCTTGCTGACCAGCAGCGACATCAGCGCCATGATGCCGCCCTCGCCGCGGTTGCCGATGCGCATGGCGAACATGGCGTATTTGAGAGAAGTGACGATCATCAGCGTCCAGAATATCAGCGACAGCAGGCCAAGGATCACCGGCGCCGAAGGCGCGTCGCCGGAGAGAAACAGCACGGTTTTCAGGGTGTACAGCGGGCTGGTGCCGATATCGCCGAACACCACGCCCAATGCGCCCAACGCCAGCGGCGCCAGCCCCGTCTTATTCACGGTTTCCGTATCATTGCCGACAGACATCTGCTCGCTCCTTGACGTTGCGCTGAGAGTGGGAATTGTTGTCACTTTATGGCCGTCGCGCCACGTGATCGGCAAGTTAAGCATAGCCGTCATCTTCGCCAGTGACAGTATCGCGCTTTGAAGCTTCAGCAATCATCGCCGGTGAGCAACGGTTTAAAAACGCCCACCCCGGAGGGCCTATCACTTTCCTGTTGGCGTGGCGCGCGTCGTGGGAAAGTGAAATGAACGTCCGGCTCTCCCCTGTTTAAGCCCGGTGTTACGCGAGCCGGCTCTCATCGGCTTCGCGGCGCAGCCACTGCCGCAGATTTTCGCCTTCCTGCGACAGCTCGCTATCCAGTCGAGCGCACAGGTAATAATCGCGGCCGTCATCGATCGGCAGATCGAACATTTTGATCAACTCACCGCTCTCAAGGTAGTGGGCGATTAACGGTTCACGCATCAACGCGCACCCTAACCCCGCCTGCACCGCCGCCAACGTCAACAATCCATCCTCGAACATCGGGCCGATACTGCGCAGCGGGCGCTTGACGCCGGCCTGCTGAAACCATTGCATCCAGGTATTGCGCTCCTCGTCATGCAGCAGCGGCAGCGTCGCCAGCTGATCCGGCGTATCGAGCAGACCGTGCAGTTTACTGAATGCCCGGCTGCACACCGGCACCATTTTTCCGGACATAAGCTTCTCGCTGCGATAGCCGGTCCACTGCCCGACCCCGAAGCGGATCGACAGATCGGCGGCGTCGCTCAGGTAATTGCGGTGGTTGGCGTAGACCACATTGATGTCGATATCCGGGTTTTCGCGCAGAAAACCGCGCAGCCGCGGAATGAACCAGCCCATGCCGAACAGCGGGATCAGGCTGATGGTCACCTGCCGCGACGCGGATTGTTCACGCACGTGTTCGGTCGCCTGCCGCAGCACGTTGAACGCCGAGCGAATCGAACGGTAGTACTCCCGCCCCTCGCTGCGCAGCACCAGGTTGCGCCCCTGCCGTTCGGTCAACGGCATCTGCAAAAATGCCTCCAGCGTTTTGAGTTGATGACTGACCGCCGAAGGCGAAATCATCAGCTCGTTGGCCGCCGCGCTGATGCCACCCAGGCGCGCGATGGCCTCGAACGCCCGCACGGCGCGCAGCGGCGGATCGTTCGGCAGCATCGGCAATGGCTCATCGTACTGTTCTGTTTTTTTCATATATTGACTGTTTTTGGGAAATCGACACTGAAGGAATGGATTCAATATACATAAAAATCAATGCATTAAAATCACTCGTTTTTTGTATAAGAAAGTATTTTTCCGTATTTTACAATTTTTTTAAATTCTCTACTGTGAGCCTCTGACTCATTATCTCCGGACTCTCCTTATGGATACGCTGGTACAGCAAACCGTCAACGGTTTGATGCTCGGCAGCATTTATGCGCTGATCGCGCTCGGCTACACCATGGTGTACGGCATCCTGCGCATCATCAACTTCGCGCACGGCGACGTGCTGATGGTCGGGGCGCTGAGCGCGCTGTCGGCGATAAGCGTGTTGCAACACCACTTTCCCGCGTTATCGCCCTACGCCACGCTGCTGCTGGCGGCCCTGTTCGCCATGGCGGTCTGCGCCATCACCTCGATGGCGATCGAGCGTCTGGCCTATCGCCGGTTGCGTAATGCACCGCGCCTGGCCCCGCTGATCAGCGGCATCGGCGTCTCGCTGCTGTTGCAAACCCTGGCGATGCTGATCTGGTCACGCAATCCCCTGATGTTTCCGCAGCTGTTGCCGATGACGCCCATCGCCCTGACCGCAGGCAGCGCCGAACATGCGCCGGCGGTGATCACCGGCACGGCGATCGTCACGCTGGCGGTGGCCGTAGCGGTGATGGCCGGCCTCTGGCTGCTGGTCGAACACAGCCGTTTCGGCCGCGCCATGCGCGCCACGGCAGAAAACCCGCAGGTCGCCGGCCTGATGGGCATCAGTCCTGACCGCATCATCGTTCTGACCTTCGCGCTCGGCGGCGCGCTGGCGGCGGTCGCCGGCATCATGATGGCCAGCAACTACGGCAATGCCGGTTTCTCGATGGGCTTTCTGCCCGGCATCAAGGCGTTTACTGCCGCCGTGCTCGGCGGCATCGGCAACCTGCGCGGCGCGATGCTCGGCGGATTGCTGCTGGGCCTGTTCGAATCGCTGGGCACCGGCTATCTCGGCGAGCTGACCGGCGGCGTGTTCGGCAGCAACTACCAGGACGTGTTCGCGTTTCTGGTGCTGATCGCCGTGCTGGTTTTCCGCCCCTCCGGGCTGTTGGGCGAACGCATCGCCACGCGCGCATAAGGACATCACGATGACCGTTTTGACTCCCCCCGCTCCTCTGGCCACGCCGCGTCGCGCCGGGCTGGGGCTGACGTTGTTCATTCTCGCCCTGCTGCTGGCGCCCTGGGTGGCGGGCGCCGCCGGCGGCAACTATTGGGTGCGCGTTGTCGACTTCGCCTTGCTGTACCTGATGCTGGCGCTCGGGCTGAACATCGTGGTGGGCATGACCGGATTGCTGGACATGGGCTTTATCGCTTTTTACGCCGTTGGCGCCTATCTGGCCGCGCTGCTGTCGTCACCGCATCTGACGCAGCAGTTCCCGCTGCTGCTGCAGTGGTTCCCCGACGGACTGCATCTGTCGATGCTGTGGCTGATCCCGCTGGCGGCGCTGCTGGCGGCGGCGTGCGGCATCCTGCTCGGCGCGCCGACGCTGCGGCTGCGCGGCGATTATCTGGCGATCGTCACGCTGGGCTTTGGCGAGATCGTGCGCATTCTGATGCGCAACCTGGATCGCCCGGTCAACCTCACCAACGGCCCCAAAGGCATTTCCGGCGTCGATCCGGTCAGCCTGTTCGGCCTGAAGTTTTCCGGCATGCATGAGTGGTTCGGCGTGCGTTTTTCCGGCCTGTACCTGTATTACTACCTGTTCGCCGCGCTGCTTCTGGCGATCCTGTTTATCAGCCTGCGGCTGCAGAATTCGCGCATTGGCCGCGCATGGACGGCGATCCGCGAAGACGAGGACGCCGCGCGGGCGATGGGCATCAACACCCGCAACTTCAAGCTGCTGGCCTTCGCCATCGGCGCCACCTTCGGCGGCGTGGCCGGCGCGCTGTTCGCCGCGTTTCAAGGCTTCGTGTCGCCGGAATCCTTCACCCTGCAGGAATCGATCGCCGTACTGGCGATGGTGGTGCTCGGCGGTATGGGGCACATCCCCGGCGTGATCCTGGGCGCGCTGCTGCTGGCCGCCCTGCCGGAGCTGCTGCGCAGCAGCATGGGGCCGCTGCAGCAGGCGCTGTTCGGCCAGGTGCTGATCGACCCGGAAATCATCCGCCAACTGTTCTACGGCCTGGCGCTGATCCTGGTGATGCTGTATCGCCCGGCGGGCCTATGGCCGGCTCGCCATGCCGGGAGGAACGCCGCATGACGCCGCTGCTCACTTTAAATCACGTCAGCAAACGTTTCGGCGGCCTGACGGCGGTGGATGACGTCAGCATGAGCATCCGCCAGGGGGAAATCTACGGCCTGATCGGGCCGAACGGCGCCGGCAAAACCACCTGCTTCAACCTGATCACCGGCCTGTATCGCGCCGACGAGGGCGAGTTCAGCCTGTTGGGCCAGCGCTATAAACCGCAGGCCATCGACAAAGTGGCGCAGGCCGGCATCGCCCGCACCTTCCAGAACCTGCGGTTGTTCAACGAAATGAGCGTGCTGGAAAACGTGATGGTCGGCTGCCATGTGCGCACCCGCAACGGCCTGTGGGCGGCGATCGCTCGCCACGGGCGCGCTAAAGAGGAGGAACAGGCGGTGCGCGATAAATCTCATGCGCTGCTGGAATACGTCGGCATCAGCCAATTCGCCCATTACCGCGCCGGCGATCTCGCCTATGGCCACCAACGCCGTCTGGAGATTGCCCGCGCGCTGGCGACCGAGCCCCGGCTGCTGGCGCTGGATGAACCGGCGGCCGGCATGAACGCCGGTGAAAAAGTGGCGCTGCGCGAGCTGCTGCTGCGCATCCGCGACAGCGGTAAAACGCTGCTGCTGATCGAACACGACGTCAAACTGGTGATGGGTCTGTGCGATCGGCTGACGGTGCTGGATTACGGCAAAGCGATCGCCGAAGGCGAGCCGGCGCAGGTGCGGCGTGAACCGGCGGTCATTCAGGCCTATCTGGGAGGCGGCGCGCATGTCTGAAGCCCTGCTGAGCGTTAAACGACTCAAAGTGTCTTATGGCGGCATTCATGCGGTCAAAGGCATCGATTTTATGGTCAACGCCGGCGAACAGGTGACGCTGATCGGCGCCAATGGCGCGGGCAAGACCTCCAGCCTGCGAGCGCTGACCGGCCTGCAGCCGTTCGAAGGCGACATCCTGTTCGACGGTTTCTCGATTCGCGGCGTGCCGCCGCACCGGTTGCTGCAACGGGGGCTGGTGATGGTGCCGGAGGGACGCGGCATTTTCACCCGTTTGACGGTACGGGAGAACCTGCAGCTCGGCGCCTATGCGCGGCGCGACAAATCGGCGGTGCGGCAAGATTTCGAACGGGTGTGCGCCACCTTCCCGCGGCTGAGCGAGCGTCTGCACCAACCGGCCGGGCTACTTTCGGGCGGTGAACAGCAGATGGTGGCGATGGGCCGCGCGCTGCTCAGCCGCCCGCGGTTGCTGATATTGGACGAACCCTCGATGGGGCTGGCGCCGATTGTGGTGGAAGCCATTTTCACGGTCATCAAGCAGTTAGCCCGTGACGGCGTCACGCTACTATTGGTCGAGCAGAACGCCCGCCTGGCGCTGGAGTCCACCGATCGCGCCTATGTGTTGGACAGCGGCAGCCTGAGCCACAGCGGCCGTTCCGCCGACATGCTGGACGATGAAAAAATCAAACAGATCTATTTGGGTGAATAACCGTTGTTTCTTTTAACCGCACCAGGAGTATGACATGCAACAGAACATTCGCATCAAACCGTTGGCGCTGGCTGCCATGACAATGATTCTTAGCCTCCCGGCGCTGGCGGCCGACACCGTGCTGATCGGCCTGGCCGGGCCGCTGACCGGCCCTTCCGCGCGCATCGGCAAAGATCTCGAAAACGGCGCGCAACTGGCGATCGCCGACGCTAACGCGCAGAAACCGACGCTGAACGGCAAACCGGTCACCTTCAAACTGGTGTCCGAGGATGACCAGTCCGATCCGCGCACCGCCGTGGCCGTGGCGCAGCGTTTGGTCGACGAAGGCGTCGCCGGCGTGGTCGGCCACTGGAACACCGGCACCAGCATCCCGGCGGCGCGCATCTATCACGACGCCGGCATCGCCCAGGTGGCGCCGGTCGCCACCGGTCACGGCTATACGCAACAAGGTTTTGACACCAGCTTTCGCGTGATGGGCCACGACGACGACGGCGGCAACTACGCCGGGCAATATGCGGTGAAGACGCTGAAAGCCAAGCGCATCGCGGTGATCGACGATCGCACCGCTTTCGGCCAGGGGCTGGCGGACGAATTCATCAAATCGCTGCAGGCCCAGGGCGTGCAGCCGGTCGCCCGTGAATACGTCGATGACAAGACCGTCGATTTCAGCGCCGTGCTGACCACCGTGCGCAGCAAAAACGCCGATCTGATCTTCTTTGGCGGCGTAGATTCCCAGGCGGCGCCGCTGGCGCGCAAACTGAAACAGCTGGGCATGAACGCGCAACTGATGGGCGCCGGCGGCTTTGTCAGCCAAACCTTCCTGACGCTGGCGCAGCAGGAAGGTGAAGGCGTCGTTGCGTTGGAGCCGGGGCTGCCGCTGGAACAGATGCCGGGCGGCAAGGCGTTTGAGCAAGCCTACCGCGATCGTTATCACACCCACATCGAACTGCATGCGCCCTTCGCCTACGACGCCACCCGGGTGCTGATCGCCGCCATTGAGCAAGCCGATTCGGCCAACCCGGCCGATTATCTGCCGAAACTGCGCGCCATACATTATCAGGGCGTGACCGGTGACATCGCCTTCGATGCGCAGGGCAACCTGCAACAGCCGAGCTTCACCCTGTACCGGGTGGTCGACGGCAAATGGCAGCCGCAAACCGTGTTGGGCGGCGCCAAACCACAATAAATCAAGAGGAGCAAGGCGATGAGCTGTGCAAACAACGAGTTGGGCATTTTGGCCCGCAGAAAAATCGAGGCGGAGATCATCAAGCCGATCTACCAGATTCTGGTGCGTGAAATCGGCAAGGCGCGCGCCCAGGCGGTGATCGGCGAGGCCATCGAGAATGCCGCCATCGCGGCGGGCAAACAGTTCGCCGCTCAGGAACCGAACGGCGCGGATCTGCGCAGCTTCGCCGCCTTGCAGTACCTGTGGGAAAAAGACGATGCGCTGCGCGTCGAGGTGATCAATCAGGACGAACAGCACTTCGACTATAACGTCACCCGCTGCCGCTACGCCGAGATGTATCACGAGATGGGGCTGGGGGAGATCGGCCACCTGCTCTCCTGCGCTCGCGACAGCCAGTTTATCGTCGGCTATGCGCCTGACGTTGAACTGCAGCGCAGCCAGACCATCATGTCCGGCGCCCCCTGCTGCGATTTCCGCTACACCGCTAAAACGCCGGGAGAAAAGCAATGACGTATCGGGTCAACGGCGAGCGCCTGTGGCAAAGCCTGCAGACGATGGCGCAGTTCGGCGCCATCGCTGACAACGGCGTCACCCGCCTGGCGCTCAGCGAAGAGGATCGTCAGGCGCGCGACCAGCTGCACCGGTGGGCGCTGGAGGCCGGTTGCAGCGTGCGCGTCGATCGGATGGGCAACATGTTCCTGCGCCGTGAAGGCACGCGGCCCGAACTGGCGCCGGTCGTCACCGGTTCTCACGGCGACTCGCAGCCCCGCGGCGGCCGTTTCGACGGCATCTACGGCGTGCTGGCCGGATTGGAGATTATTCGCAGCCTCAACGATCGGCAGATCGTCACCGAACGCGCGATTGAAGTGATCAACTGGACCAACGAAGAAGGCGCCCGCTTCGCGCCGGCGATGATCGCCTCCGGCGTGTTCGCCGGGGTATTCGACCTGGAATACGGCCTGACGCGCCGCGACGAGCACGGCGTCAGCCTCGGCGAGGCGCTGGAGCGCATCGGCTACGCCGGCGAGTATCCGGTGGGCGGCGCGCCGATCCATGCCGCCTTCGAGTTGCACATCGAACAGGGGCCGATTCTGGAAGCGGAGCATCTCGACATCGGCGTGGTGACCGCCGCACAAGGGCAGCGCTGGTATGAACTGGAGGTCGTCGGCTTCAGCGCCCATGCCGGCACCACGCCGATGGACCGCCGCCGCGACGCCCTGCTGGGCTTTGCGTCGCTGGTCACAGCGGTCAATCGCATCGGCTGGGATTTCGCGCCCGACGCGCGCGCCACGGTGGGCATGGCGCAAATTACCCCCAATTCACGCAACGTGGTGCCGGGACGCGTCTTTTTCAGCGTCGAATTCCGCCATCCAGAGGAGTCAATTCTGGAGCAGATGGAGCAGCGCCTGCTGGCGGCGGTGAACGCCGTCAACGACGGCAGCCTGACCGCGCGCGCCGAGCGCATCTTCCAGTATCCCCCGGTCGCTTTCGATCGGGGCTGCATCGACAGCGTACGTCATGCCGCGCAAGCGTTGGGCTATCGCCATCGCGACATGATTTCCGGCGCCGGCCACGATGCCTGTTACCTTAACCGCGTCGCTCCGACCGCCATGATTTTCATTCCCTGCGTGGACGGCATCAGCCACAACGAGCGGGAAGATATCACCCCCGCCTGGGCCGCCGCCGGCGCCGACGTATTGCTGAACGCCCTGCTGGCGCACGCCGGCGCCTGATCCTCGCCCCGGTTTCTCGCCGGGGCAAAAAAATATTCAACAAAACGGTTGAATATTAGCCCGCCTGTTCTATATTCAACCATATGGTTGAATTATCTTCCTCACAGCTGGACGCCATTTTTCATGCGCTGGCCGACCCGACCCGCCGCTCGATGTTACGCGCGCTGGCCGGCGGTGAGCGCAGCATCGGCGAACTGGCCGCGCCGCTGCAGATGTCGTTCGCCGGCGCCTCCAAGCACGTGAAAGCACTGGAACATGCGGGCCTGGTGCAACGCACCGTGCAAGGAAGAAACCATATCTGCCGGCTCGAACCCGAGCCTATGGCGCAGGCCATGCACTGGCTGCAAACCTATGAACATTTCTGGACTGAACGGCTGGATGCGCTCGAACAGGCGCTGCTGCAGCCCGAACAGCTTCCTCCCAAGGAGTGAACCATGAATGATTACGGCATGATTATCGAACCCGGCACGCTGCGCATCCAGCGGCTGCTGCCCGGTCCCATCGAGCGGGTGTGGGCTTACCTGACCGAATCCGACAAGCGCGCCACCTGGCTGGCGGCCGGCGCCATGAAGTTGGAAAACGGCGCGCCGCTGGAGCTGGAGTTTCGCAACTCCGATCTGGCGGGCGAGCACGAGCCACCGCCGGCCAAGTACAAACAGCACGGCGGCTGCGTCAGCAACCGCGGCCACATCACCTGCCTGTTCCCGCCGCGCCTGCTGAGCTTTACCTGGGCCGAACAGGATCAGGGCCGCCCTTCCGAGGTGACCTTCGAGCTGACGGAACAGGGAAACGCGGTGCTGCTGACGGTCACCCACCGGCGCCTGGCCAACCGCGACGAGATGCTCAGCGTCGCCGGCGGCTGGCACACCCATCTGGATATCCTGCTGGATCGTCTGCACGATCGGGCGCCGCAGCCGTTCTGGAGCACCCATGCCCGGCTGGAAGCAGAGTACCGCGCCCGCCTGTAATTACGACTCGTCCCTGCGCCTGAACGCCAGATAACCGGCGATCAGCGTAAAACTGCCGACCAGCAACACCAGCAGGATAAAACCGTGGTGATTGCTGGCCAGCGGTATCCCTCCGACGTTCATGCCGAAGAAACCGGCGACGATGTTGATCGGCAACGCCAGCACGGTGATCACCGTCAGGGTGTAGAGCGTACGGTTATTCTGCTCCATCAGCTTGGCGCCCAGTTCTTCCTGCAGCAGCCGGATGCGTTCGGTCAGGCTGGCGAGATCGTTCAACACCACGGTGAACTCTTCGGTAAACTGCCGCAGATCCTGCACCACCTCGCGGCTCAGCCAGGCCGGCGGCCGGTTCAACAGGCGAAACAGCGCGGCCGGTTCCGGCGCCAACAGGCGCTGAAAGCGCAATAACATGCGGCGCATGCGCCCCAGCTCGGCGCGGTTGCGCTTGACGCGGCGGGTCAGCAGGCGATCCTCGATGGTATCGACATACTGGTTAGTCTGCCGCACCACCTGCTCCAGCACGTCCTCCTGCTCTTCCAGCAGGTGCGCCAGCAGCTCGGTAGACGATGCCAGCTCCAGCGCCGTCAGCCGGCCAAGCAGCCGTTCAATCAATCGCACCGGTTTGTGACGCACGGTGACCACCAGCCCACGGCAGCAATAGAGCCATAGCGTCGCCGTTTCCGGGTTGCTGTCCTCAGGGTGGAAAATCACGTCGTTGAGCACCGCGAACAGATCGTCGCCCTGGCGCTCGATGCGCGTGGTGTGGGAACCGTGCCGAATTTCATGGAAGAAAAAATCGGAAATGGCGAAATGGTTTTTCAGCCACTTCTCCGCCGCCGCGTGGTTGAGATTGAGGTGCAGCCAGATAAAACCGTCGCCGGGCGACAATGTTTGGTAAGCCTGGCAAACCTGCTGCGAGTTCAGGCGCGCCGGCGGCTCGCCGGAGCGAAACGCATGGCCGTAGATCAGCCCGGTCACTTCATCATCAAAATCCAGCTTATGCATCTTTTCCGCTGCCGTTTGCACCATAACGCCTTATCCTGCCTATGGCCGTTAGCCCAGATCGTCCACGCTGTTATAACAATCTTTATCGCTCGGCGTTAATGATTTTCAACGCTCTTGCTCATTAATATTTTCGTCATAAAAACGTCATTTCATTTTAAAAGTTTTCATCCCCTGCCCGTTCAGCAACCGCACAAACGGGGCCGCATTCGCGGTCGCTTTATCAGCTAAAGAATGGGCTATTCAATAAATCCCAGTTTGAACTGCGCCTTGCCCGCCAGCGACATCAGGCTCGCATCTTCAGGATAGGTCGCCAGCAGCGGGAAAAAGACTGCGCCGCCGATAATGCTGCGGCGCTTTGAATCTGCCGGGCGCAGCCCCCAGATATTCTGGTACGTCATCGGTACAACCTGGCCGTCAACGAGCGCATTGCCGATATACAGCATGATATGGCCCGGAATATAAACCAGCGTGGTGAAGGGTTTGCCGTGATCTTTGAGATAGCGCAGCCGTTCACGGGTGTTCGCTTGAGCAAGATCAACCACCCGGGTGGCCGCCTGTATCTGCGCGGCGGAATTTCTGGGAAGAAAGAGGCCAAAAGGCATCAACAGACTGCGCAGTTCGGCGGAGCAGTCATTATTGAAGTTATAGTTCCCCCAGCCATAAGGCCTGCCGCTCATTGACCGCATCAGTACGGCAAAATGTTCGGGCGTCATTTTCCACGGCATGGCGGCAAATTCCCCCTTCTTGACAACGATCCGGCGCATCTGTGCGCGGCCATCCTCTCGGCGTACCGGCACGGCGACCACAAAAAGACCCTGTCGGTGACGGTAAAATGGCAGGATCGTGCCGTGGCGCGCCGTAAAATAAAATTGGCCGCCGGCTTGCACCGAGACCGGCTGTTTAATGAATGCCCCCAGATTTTTCTCCGCCAGCGCCAGCCATTCGGTGACAAACTGCCGATCCACCGCCGCGATGTCTTCGCTATGCACCCATCCGATCACCGTTGGCGACGCGACGTAGTTCCAGCGTTTATCGCGGCTTTGCGTAATAACGTATACAGGCGTACCGGGACGGATAGATGAATCCTGTAAATTATCAAACGGATAACCCTGTCCAGCCAGGCGAGGATCGTCATAAGCCGGATCGGCCGTCGGCAGGATCCTGACCAGCGTTTCCCTGACTGCAATGCCCCTGCCCGCAGGATGGAACGCCTTATCCATGTCGGTCGACGCGTTATCTCTGACTTGCTGTTTCCAGCGGTCAGTGTGAGTCCTGAAGTTTTCCCCCCAGGAGACACTTTCACTTCCCAGGTATTTATCCATTGCGGCATCACGGCGGCTTTGCGCTTCACGGTTCAGGACGGAAGCGATGTAATGCGGATTCCAGGGGGATTGATCATTCGGCCCCATGCCAAAATAGTGGGATTTGAGGGCGGAGAAATGGCGCTGCTGCGCGGCGGCATCCATCACGGGCACCCGCCGTTGCGGGCCATAGGGGATCCATTTATCGACAGATTGCGAGTAGTTACCCAGCGGGAATAGCGATTTGGTCGCATCGATAGGGGTTGTCGCTACGGCGTCTTGAGGTGGCTCTCTGACCGGCGCACTATGGCAGGCCGACAGCAACAGAAGCATCATCAATACAAAGGGTTTTATTCCATTAGGCATTTTTTATCATCTCCGTGACAGGTGAAAATTTCTTCTTCATCCTGACCAGAAGTGATTGCAAATGATACTCAATAACACTATCGATTGACGCCCGGTTGAGGAACAAAACGCAAAAGCAAGCCCGCCCGCTTGCTCCTGCGCCCTCACATTCTCACCACGCCAACAGACGTTCCAGCGCCGCCGCCGGCCCTTTACGGCCGATAAGCGCCGCCCGATGCCAGATAGAGCCGCTGTCGCTCACCCACTGCTCGCTTACCCACTGGCGCCGGGCCAGGCTGCGCAGTGCCTGGATGCTGTCGACGGTGGTATACACCAGCCAGGCGCCGAACAATACGCCGGCCAAGGCGATCCACAGATTGACCGTTGCCGCCAGCTGCGCGATCAACAACAGCAACAGCGCCATCTGCAGTAAGGTTTTAGCGGTGAAAGCGCACAGAAAGAAGGTCCGCATTCGGTTTTCCAGCGCAAAACAGGGGTTGGTTAACACCTGGCGGGTTTCCTGTACCGGAATGCCTTGCACATAGACCATCCATTGCGAAGCCCGTCGGGGATTCATCGCCACGCCCTTTTCCGCCAGCTGGTGTAACCGCATCGAAACGGCGACCGGCCAGACGAGCGCGAGCAGCAGGCAATAGAAGAACGCCGCACTGACGCCGCACACGCCCAATCCGATCGCGGCCAGCACCGCCAGCAGAGCCTTGCCGGAGTAAAACCAAAACGGCACCACTTGGTAATTCATAAAGTTCCCTTTTAAGTCCATTAACCAGTCCGATAGATTACTCCCTTATCAAGGCGTTAAACGCGAGGGAACAAAAAATTTTTGCTGTTACGCAGAACGCGATCGGCCCCTCTATCCTGCGCCGCCAAACCTGCTAACCTGCGCATTTTGATTTTTGACAGGAGCCTTCCATGCGCCAACGCATCATTGTCTGCCCGCTGATTGAAAACGATAACGCCTTCCTGCTGTGTAAAATGGCCGCCCACAAAGGCGTGTTTCCCGGCCAGTGGGCGCTGTCCGGCGGCGGCGTCGAGCCGGGTGAACAAATAGAACAGGCGCTGCGGCGCGAAGTGCGCGAAGAGTTGGGCGCCGCGCTGATCCTCGACAACATCACGCCCTGGACTTTCCGCGATGATGTGCGCGTCAAAACTTACGCCGACGGCAGCCAGGAGCAAATCTACATGATTTACCTGATTTTCGACTGCCATGCCGCCAACCGCGACGTGACGATCAACGACGAGTTCGATGACTACGCCTGGGTGCCGCGCGAGCGCCTCGCGGACTACGATTTGAACGAGGCCACCCTCTTCACCCTGCGGCAAAAGGGATTGTTGTAACAGTTTGAGCGATTATCGCCCTATTTCCTTCACATTTGCCGGGCAGACTCTTTTGATATTTTTTAATCACTTAGGGTCACTATTGCCGCCGTTATGCTTTTATCTCACGCTTTTCTCCGTCTGCCTGTCCGGCGCTTCGGCGCCGCCCTGCTGTTCAGCCTGCTGTTCGTTTTGGCGCCCGTGCATGCCGCTGCACCGCCGCTGGTGCTGAATGCCAAATCGGTGCTGGTCGTCAATCAACGCACCGGAAAGACCCTTTATCAGAAGCAGCCGAACCGCGTGCTGCCGATCGCCTCGCTCACCAAACTGATGACCGCCATGGTCGCCCTGGACAGCAAACGCCCGATGGGCAGCAAGCTCAAAGTCACCGCCGCCGATCGCGATCTGCTGAAGAAAACCCATTCGCGGCTGACCATCGGCTCGGTGCTCAGCCGCCGCGACATGCTGCACATCGCCCTGATGTCTTCGGAGAACCGCGCCGCCGCCGCGCTGAGCCGCAGTTATCCCGGCGGGCGCAAGGCCTTCGTGGCGAAAATGAATCAGAAAGCGCGCGCCATCGGCATGAAACGCGCCCGCTTCTACGATCCGACCGGGCTGACGCCGCGCAATGTGGCGACCGCCAACGATCTGCTGAAGATGGTCAATCACGCCTATCGCTATCAGTCGATTCGCCGCTTCAGCACCGACAAGCAGCAGATCGTGCGCCCCGGCCGCGGCCAGTTGGTCTACCGCAGCTCCAACGGCCTGATCAACAACCCCGCCTGGAAGATCCAGCTGCAGAAAACCGGCTTTACCGACGAGGCCGGTCACTGCCTGGTGATGCGCACCACCATCAAAGGGCAGCCGGTGGTGATGATCCTGCTCGGCGCGCAGCCGCGCTACGGCCACTACCGTGACGCCATTCGTCTGAAGGCCTGGCTCGAGGGGTAACATCGCGGCGCTTTACCGTTCTGCGTATATCCAAATCCGTTTTGGATCAATGGAATATCCTATCGCCAATCAGTATTAAGCCGTGCGCTGCCCGCATGGTATTTGTCAGGCATATCTGATGAGGAAAGGAGCGGGAAAAATGGCTTATGCCTTGAGCATATTGGAAAAAAGTCCGATCGCCGACGGGGAAAGCGCCGCGCAGGCGCTGGCGCGCACGCTGCAGCTGGCGCAACGGGCGGAACGCTGGGGGTATCGGCGTTTCTGGCTGGCCGAGCACCACAATACGCCGCAGCTCGCCTGCCCGTCGCCGGAAGTGCTGATCGGCTATCTGCTCGGCCAAACGTCGCACATTCGCATCGGCTCTGGCGGCGTGATGCTGCAGCACTACAGCGCCTACAAGGTGGCCGAAAACTTCAACCTGCTGGCGGCGCTGGCGCCAGGGCGCGTCGATCTCGGGGTGGGCAAAGCGCCCGGCGGGCTGCCGCTCGCCACCCAGGCGCTGCAGGCCGCCCATGACCGGCAAAACAAACCGGCCTTCCCGCAGCAGCTGTCGCAGCTGACCGCTTACCTGAACGACGACGCCGAACCGGGCCTGAGCGCCACGCCGCTGCCGCCGCAGGGCGCGCAGCGTTTTCTGCTCGGCGCCAGTAAAGAGAGCGCGACGCTGGCGGCCGAGTCCGGCTGGGCCTTCGTGTTCGCCGCGCATTTGAATGGCAATCCGCAGGATATCCGCGACGCGCTGGAGCACTACGCCGCACACAGCGGCGGCCGCAAGGCGCTGCTGGCAGTGGCGGCGATCGTGGCCCCCAGCGAGGAACAGGCCGCGGCATTGGCGGCGGAGATTCAGCAATACCGCGTGCACGTCGCCGGTGAGCAGAGCGTGACCGTCGGCAGCCTGGCGCAGGCCGAGAGTTTCGTGCAGCAGGCCGGCGCCACCGACTACCGCATCGAGCCGCGGGAAAGCCATATTCTGCTCGGCACCACGCAGCAGGTGCATCAACAACTGGCGCAGCTACAGCAACAGTACGGCGTGGACGAGTTCATCATCGACACGCCGATCGCCGAACCGGCCGCCCGGTTAGCCTCGCTGCAGTTACTGGCGGAAGAGAGTTTGACGCCGGCTTAGTTGATCGCCGCCGCCGCCCGCATGGCTTCGGACAGATCCTGCGCCAGCGGCGCCAACTGCGACGGCGTGACGTTCGCCAGGCTGACGCGGAGCGCCGGACCACACTTCAGGCGGAAAGGTTCACCGCCCTGCACCAGCCACCCCCGCTGCGCCATCAGCTGCGCGGCGGCGCTTTCCGACCTCACAGGCAGCCACAGATGCAACCCTTCACCTACCGCCAGCGCCGTGTGATTCAATGCATTGAGCCGCTGCACCAGTTCATCCCTTCTGGCCTGATATGCCTGTTGCGCCCGCGGCAGTTGCCCTTCCTGCAAGGCCTGTCTCCACAGCCTGGCGGCGATCTGTTGCAAGATATGGCTGACCCAGCGTTCGCTGATGTACTGATCGGCGCGCATCGCCTGCAGCAACGTCGGGTTGCCACAGGCCAGCGCGATGCGCAGATCCGGGCTGAGAAACTTGCTCAGCGACAGCACGTACAGGCCGCGATCGCCGTCGAACGGCAGATGCAGCGGCTGTTGCGACAACGGCCCCCAGAAATCGTCGACGATCGCCAGACACTGCGGATGGCCGCGTAGAAAACCTCGCCACTGCTGCGCACGTTGCGCTGAAAGCGAAGCGCCGGTCGGATTATGGGCACGCGGCGTCAGGATCACCGCGTCAGCCGCGCCGCTCTCCGGCAGCCGACAGCCCTGTTCATCCACCGCCAGCGGCAGCGGCCGCAGGCGCAGGTGACGCAGCAGCGTCAATAGCGGCGGCCAGCAGGGATCTTCCACCCACACCGCCGCCCCAGGCTGCGCATGGCAGCGCAGCGCCTTTTCCATCGCGTCCAACGCGCCGGAAAACACCGCCGGTTCCCCCAGCGTGACGCCCTGGCGGCTGAGCCACTCGCGTCCCAGACCGGTCAATACCGGCAGGTCGCCGCTGATGTCATAGCCGTTTTGCTGCGGGAACACCTCCGCCGCGCCAAGCCTCAGCGCCGGCAGCAAAGCGGCATCCAGGTTGCCGCTGGCCAGATCGCACATCCCCGCCGGCACCTGGCGCGGCGCATAGGTCGCACTCACCGCCGCCAGCGGCGGCTCCAGCACCACCGTTCCCGCCCGCCCGCGCGTCGCCACCAGGCCGGCATCGCGCAATCGGGCATAAGCGCTGGCGACGGTATTCGGATTGACCTCCAGCTCCGCAGCCAGTTGGCGTACCGGCGGCAACAGCTCGCCCGGCCGCAGCGCGCCGTCTTTGATGCGTGCGGCGATCTGCTCGGCAATCTGGACAGCGCCGCCGCCTTTTGCATACAATAAACTCATACATAAATCCTTTTGTACTAATTCAAATAAGATTAGCAGCTTCCGCGGCCAAAAGTAAGGGGTTCCATGGATAAACATTACGTGCTCGACATTCAGTATGCAGGAAAAGCCTTTGCCCGCCTGGAGATGTTCACCCCCTGGGCAGCCGATCAGCTGGAGCAGGCGTGCGCGCTGTTCCCGGCCGCACAGGGTTATCAGGTGCAGCTCAGCCAGGTCAGCGAACGCCGCATCGTCTACCAGAGCGGCGCGCAGGGCATCACGGTGCTGGGCGAGTCGCTGGCGCTGACGCCGTTCACCCACGCTCACGAGGTTAAACAATGAAAAAAGCCGTCGCCATTCGACACGTCAATTTTGAAAACCTGGGTATTCTCGGTTCCCTGCTCTCGCTGCGCGGCTATCAGATCGACTATTACGATGCCGGTCGCGATGATATTCGTGCTATCAATAATGAAGAAACCGATCTGTTGGTGGTGCTCGGCGGGCCGATCAGCGCCGCCCGGCACTTTTCCGGTGAGCAGCGCTATGATTTTCTCGACCATGAATTGGCGCTGGTCAAACAACGCCTGGCGCAGCGGCGGCCGACCCTCGGGGTGTGTCTCGGCGCGCAGGTGATCGCCCAGGCGCTGGGCGCTGAGGTTATTTCGCTCGGCGTTAAAGAGATCGGCTTCGCTCCGCTGACCACGCTCGCGGCCCAAGACGACTCGGTGCTGGCGCCGCTGGCCGATACGCCGGTGCTGCATTGGCACGGCGATATGTTCATGATCCCGGACGGCGCCCGCTGCCTGGCCGGCACGGCGATTTGCCCGCATCAGGCTTTCGACTATCAGGGGTTCGCGCTCGGTCTGCAGTTCCATCTGGAGGCGGATCACCGCGATATCGAACGCTGGCTGATTGGCCATGCCTGCGAGCTGGAGCTGGCCGGCATCGCGCCCCAGAGCCTGCGCGAACAGGCGGCGCGCCACGGCGCACGGCTGGAACAGCGCGCGCGGCAGGTGTTCGCCCGCTGGCTGGATAACAACGAACCAAGGATGTAACTCATGCAACAGACTTCACCCTTGCGATCACCGTCCATCGACGTGATCAGCATTCAATCTCAGGTGGTTTACGGCAGCGTCGGCAACGGTATCGCCTACCGGGCCCTGCTGAAAAAGGGGCTGGAAGCGCTGCAGGTGCCCAGCGTGCTGTTCGGCTGCCCGCCCTATTACGGCAAGCCGCATGGCGGCGTCATCTCCGGCGAGTGGTTCGGCGGCTTTCTCGACGATCTGATCGCCCGCGGCGTGATGAAACGCACCCGGGCGGTGATCGTCGGTTACCTGGGCGACGTGATGCAGTGTCATATTCTGGCCAACTGGCTGCAGCGGGTGCGCGCCCTCAATCCGCAGATAAGGATCTATATCGATCCGGTGATGGGCGATTACGGCGAAGGGATCTACGTGGATGAGCGCATCGTCAATTGCTATCGTTCGCCGTTCCTGCGGCTGGCCAACGGCCTGACGCCGAACGGTTTCGAACTGGAGCAGCTGTGCGGCCGCTCTCTGAGCAGCCGGGAGCAGACGCAACGCGCCGCGCAGGCGCTGTTAAACGACACCACCGAATGGGTGCTGGTCACCAGCGCGCCGGGCGTGGCACAGCACGAAGACGAAGTGGGTTTAATGTTGGTCACCCGGCAGGAAGCGCAGTGCTTTACCCATCCGAAGGTCAAATCGGCGGTCAAAGGCACCGGCGATCTGTTCACCGCACTGCTGGTGAGCCATCTGCTGCGCGGCGCCGCGCTCGACGCGGCCGTGGTTGCCGCCGGCGGCGAAGTGTGCGACGTGCTGGCCGAAGCGGCGCATTTCGGTTGGGAAGAGATCGGCAGCCTGCGGGCATTAAAACCGTAAGACCTGTGGAGAGTCAGGGGCAGCATGCCCGCCCCTGATAAATATCAGCGTTTTTTCTTTTTGTTGAAATCCAGCTCGAAGGCGAACACCGCGCTCTGAATTTTGCGCTCCATCGCCAGCCCCAGCTTGAGGAAACGGCACGACAGGCGCGAGAAGTGCACCACCTGGTCGTTATCGTCGGTTTCCTGATCGTCGTTGACCACCACCAGCTCCATATTGACCTTGAAGCTGCCGTAGCTGCCCAGATCCAGCTCCGCTTTTTTGAACTGCAGGCCAGGCTGGAAGAAATCCGGCAGCGGGCCGTCGAAACGCAAACCGACGCCGCCGGCGGAGAGATCGTGGATCCGCAGCTCATAAGGCGTGCCGTCCGGGTACTCGCCGGTGCAGAAGAATTGGCGCCAGTGCGGCGTAGTGATGCGGAACTGGCGGCGGCGCTGGATATAGACCAACTCCTGCGGCAGCCGGGTCGAGCAGGCCTGGACGCCCTGATGTTCGGTCAGTTCTGCCTGACCGACGGAAAACTCGATTTTGGCGTCGTGGCTTTCAATCACGATGGTGCAGGCGCCGTCGATGGCGTTTTCCGCTTCCTCACCGCTAAACACGATATTGTCCGGCCCGACGCTCAATAACAGACTTTGAAACCGGTGCTGCTGATTTTCTACGCGCAGCGGCGTGCGTTGTTTGCAAATTTCACGCAGAATCGCCAGAACTTCAAAACGCTCCCGTTTGATAAACAGTCCGTTATCGCTGTGCTCCACACGTCTCTCCTGACTTTTTTTCTAATGACGTCTTATGTATTCCTTATGGTTATCATCTCTGGGAATATTCCTAAAGTCAAATTTGCCAGCGTTGCCAGGCCTGCGGCAGCAGGCGCGCGAAACGTTTCGCCCATGCCTGTTGCCCGCGTTCGTCGGCGATCAGATCCTGGCGAATTTCGATGCCGACGTAAGGCAATCCGCGCCGTTCCGCGTGCACCGGCAACGTGTAGTCGGTGGCGTCGGTCATTGCATAGGGCTCGTTGATCCCCACCTGCAAATCCCCCTCTTCGCGCAGCAGCTCGGCCAGCAGCCGGGCGAATTCCGGGTAGCGATTAAACAGCAACCCCACCTGCCAGGGGCGCGATTCCCCTTTGAACACCGGTGTGAAACTGTGCATGGCGATCACCGCCGTCGGCAGTTCGCGCAGCTGACGTTGCCCCAAATGATCGTCGATGGCGTGGTGATACGGCAAAAACACCTCACGCTCGCGCGCCAGCGCGTGCTCGGCGTCAATACCGATATTGCCGGGTATCGGCGTCAGTTCGGACAAATGCGGGATCGAGCTGGCGATGCCGGGCGCCCGGTTGCAGTCGATCACCAGCCGTGAATAACGCTGGTGGATCAGGGTGGCGTCCAGCTGACGGCTCAGATGGCGCGACACGCTCAGCGCGCCGATGTCCCAGCCGATGTGGCGTTCGATCTCCCCCGGCGGCAAACCAAGGTCGCCAAGGGATTGCGGTATCGCCTTACCGGCGTGATCGCACAGCAGCAAAAAGGGCGCTTTGCCGCGCGGGATTTCCACGGCGGCGGCAGAGGGTTCATCGGCGGACAATAACGGCGGGATAAACGAATGGGGCATGACGGGCTCCGGCGGTGGAAAGCAAAACGTTTATCGTAGCGCTATCCCGTCGCCGGCCCCAAGGTCGTGCTTAGATCAAAAAGGCATGAGTCAGACTGTAGTCATGCCGTCTCGGCCGGCTGCGGCTGGTGCACCGCGATATAACGCTGATACCGCGATGGCTTGAGCCGCGTGGTATCCACCAACACCAGCCCGTCGATACAGTTGTTGAACGCCGGATCGGTGCCAAAGTCGATAAACTGTACCCCGCCCGGCTCGCACAGTTCGGTGTACTGCTTGTACAGCGTTGGGATCGAGCAGCCGATATTGCTGAGCAGGCTCTTCAGCCGCACCAGATCTTCCTGGTAGTTGTCCCCGGCAAACTGCGCCAGCACCTGCGGCAGCGACGCCGGATAAGGCCGCCGCGACTGCGCGAACGCGTGATCCGGCGAGAAATAGAGCCGATAGAAGGCGATCAGCAAATCACGTGCTGCCAGCGGCATGCCGCCGGAGATCGACACCGGGCCGAACAGATAGCGGTACTGCGGGTATTTCGACAGATAGGCGCCGATGCCCAGCCACAAATAGTCCAGCCCGCGCTTGCCCCAATAGGCCGGCTGAATGAAGCTGCGCCCCAGCTCGATGCCCTGCGCCAGGATCGGTTCCATATCGCGGTCATAATGGAACAGGCTGTTGCTGTAGATGCTCTCCAGGCCCTTACGCGCGATTTGTTCGGCGGTGGGGATAAAACGATAGGCGCCGACGATCTCCAGCTCCTCCTCGTCCCACAGCACCAGGTGATAGTAATCGTCGTCGTAGCTGTCCAGATCGCGGCGGCGGCCGGATCCTTCCCCCACCGCGCGGAAAGCGATCTCGCGCAGGCGCCCCAGCTCGCGCAGGATTGGCGTACGCGCTTCGTCATGGCGACGATAGAGATAGATGGTTTTACCGTCCGGCGTTACCCCCAACCGTTCGCAGTTCGCCAGCGCCTTTTTCAGCTCCAGACGATCTTCCGGCAGCGCAATCGGCGATTCGCTGGCGAACAGCCCCGGCTTGCCCTGGCCCAGACGATAGACGTGGCGGCGAAAACGCTCCGCCAGATCCTTGGCGCTGGTGTGGCCGTCGTGCCAGTTGGCGAACGGCACGCGGCCGCCGACGCGGATCTTGATACGCCCGCCCCGCTGCTGGAACATTTCGCGCACCAGCAGCAAGGTCGACAGCGGCCGGTAGACCAGAGAGGTAAAGTAGAACAGGTTGCTGTTGCGTGCGCTGATGTGGATCGGCACGATCGGCGCGCGCGCTTTGGCGGCCAGGCGCAGAAAACCGGTATGCCAGTGGCCGTCGCGGATGCCTTTCGGGCTCATGCGCGACACTTCGCCTGCCGGGAACAGGATCAGCGCCCCCTGGTTGTCCAGCTGCTGCTGCATGCCTTCAATCTGTTTGCGGCTGGTTTTATAAGCGACGTTATCCACCGGCACGAACAGGCTGCGCAGCGGTTCAATGTAGGTCAGCAGCTGGTTGGCCACCACTTTCACGTCCGGGCGCACCGCGGCAACGGCGCGCAGCAATACCAAGCCGTCGAGCGAGCCGATCGGGTGATTGGCCACGAGCACCACCGGCCCCTGGCTCGGGATGTTTTCCAGATCGCCGTCCACCAGCTCGCAGCTGAGGTTAAAGTAGTCCACCACCTGCTCGATCAGATCGAGCCCTTTCAGATGGGGATAATCGGCGGCGAACTGTTTGAATTCTTTTTCGAAGAGAAGGGTTCTTAGCAGGCTGCGCTGCCAGGCGGGGGTATTGCGGTGTGGAAATGCATCTTGCAACAGAGAATCCAGGCTGAACATCGCGTTATCTCCTGACGTAGTCGCTGCAAACTTAAGCCAGAGCCGTGACTCTGACATGTCAGTTACATGACAATAAAGTGAATCCATCGACTATCAGGTATAGCAAAGTAATGGCGAATTGGGAGCGAAAGACGCATTTTCGCCCCCACTTGCCTTCACATCGGCGCCAGCAACGCTTCGATGCGGCGGTTTACCGCGTCGCGCAGGCGCAGCAGCGAACCGGCCTGGTGCGGATAACGCTTGAAGGTGATGCGCATGCCCAGCTCACTTTCTATAAGCGCTTCCACCGTCGCCCGATCGGTCAAACTCTCCAGCAGCTGCAGCGCGCGCATGTCTTGCAGCCCCTGGTGCAGCACCCGCAGGCGCAGCGACTCCACCGGCTGCAGATCCTCACCGGGGTAGACCACGAACGGATCGCCGGAGGGAAACGCATGGCCGCTGTCGGTCACCGCGTACGGATTGATGCGTTCACGCGAATGGGCGCTGTTATAGAAGTTGAATCCCCAGTGCAGAAAGCCGGCGATGCGGTACAGATACAGCTGCACGCCCAATATGCGGTTGCGCGCCGAAGGCTGAGCGAAGAAGCGATTGGCGACCTCAGTCTTCTGCACGCAGCAGTAATAGGCCCACAGGCCGGGGACCTGGTGTTCGATAAAAGGTTCGAGGTGGTCGGTCGCAACGACCGGGGTTTCCACCAGGCCTTGCTGATAAAACGCGAAATCCGACAGCGCATCGAAGGTGCGGAAGCCATCCAGCAGCGGGCGCAGCGCGGCGCTGGCGCGCCGGTAGGCCGCCAGGTTGTCCAACGTCGGCTCATCGGAAACATGGAACCATACCTGCCGTTCCAGCCCCCGTTCGCGGAACCAAGCGGTCAACGCCGGCAGCAGCGCCTGTAGGAAACGCTGATACGCTTCGCCCTGCGCATCGGTGTGCCAGCCGAACTGCGTTCGCGTCTCGCCCTGCTCCTCCACCACGATCTTCGGCGCATGCGCCGCGCCCCATTGGGTAAACAGCGGCGCGATTTCGAAGTGCTCGATGCCCTCTTCCTGCGCCAACGCCACCCACTGCGCCAGACGGCTGAAATCGAAGCCATACCCGTGCGCCGAATGTGTCACCCTCACCAACTGTACCGTGGTGCGTTCGCCGCCAACGGCGGTATCCAGCGGCGGCGTGAACAGCGGCGTCAGCAGCATATTGACGCCGGCCTGCACCGCGCAGCGCACAAAGTTGCGCACCGCGCGCCAGTACGCCGGGCTGAACACCGCCAAACGGTAGTAATCCGCCAGGCAGTCGGTGTGCAGCCATTCGGTGTGCAACAGCGTTTGCGGCGGCAACGCCGCGGGCACCAGATGCAGCGTCAGTGTGGCCTCGGCCAGCGCCTCGCCGCTCTGGGCATCCAGCAGCCGCAGGGTCAACGGAAAGTCGCCGGCCAGTTGCGCGTCGGCCGGCGGCGTCAGGGTCAACCACAGGCTGCCATAATAGCGGCAGGCGGCAAAAAAACGCCGTTGCGGCAGCGGCATCAGCGGATCGGGAAATAAGCCCGGCTCGGTGGTCAGGTAATTCTCATCGGTCTCGCGATAACAGGGAAAACCGCTCGGCACCGATTGCACCTGGCGCACGCTGATATACTCCGCCAGCGGCCCGTCGAGTTGATAACACAGCTCATGGCGAGTCTCGTTGCCCGGGGTTTGCAAACAGTACACCGCCTGCCAGGACAGCTCCTCGTTATTTAACCCGCTCAGCCGATTTTCCACGGCAATGGGCGGCATATTTTGGCGATGAAATACTTTTTCCAGGCAATGCGTAAATACCAGAGACAGGCGCATGATATTTCGCCCTCTTTATTTTGGATGAATAAATGTTGTGAGATTCAGGCTAGCGTCTTTTATCGCCACAAACAATAGCCGGCAATAAAAAACGTTCAAGTGCCCTCCTCGGACAGCCCCAGCAAGATTTTTTTGTTTATTTGCATCACAAAAATGAAAGAAGCTGAAGCTTGCACAATAAAAATATTTTTAATCCCCATTATGGTGCAAGGGTTATCAGTTATTCCTATGCCTGCGAAGGCCGCTAAATGCCGCGCCACCGGGGAAAAACCCCGCCAAAAGGTTAATGAGATGTAAACAAAAACCCCTTTCACTTGGCCGTAAAAGCCTTTCGATTTTAACAACAATGAAACATTGTCGCCCCATTTTTGGGCGTTTGGGGGTGTATTGACACATTGAAAGTTAAGGGATAGAAAGAATTTACGTTGCGAAAAACGCTATTCGTCGCTCACCGAGGGGAAGGCAATGTCACCGATAAAAAATACCGGCCGCCTACTGGCGCATTCTATTCTTGCCAGCACATTATTATTACCCACACTGCTCCATGCCGCAGACAAAATAACTTTACGCTATGCCGTTTGGGACAGAAACCAATTACCTGCCGAACAGGAGATTGCCAAGCGCTTTGAACAGGCTAATCCGGATATAAAAATAGAAATAGAATTAACCCCCTCGGCGCAATATTTCGTTAAATTAGATTCCGCCGCCGCCGGCGGCGTAGCGCCAGATATATTCTGGATCAATATGCCTTATTTTGTGCAGTACGCCAAAAACGGCATTATGGAGCCGTTGGCGCCCTATATTAAGGACAGCGGCCTTAAACTGGACGACGTGGTCGCCAGCTCGGTGAAAGCCTATCAGTACGACGGCCAACAGATGGCCATCCCGCGCGACGTCGATTCCATCGCCGTGTGGTACAACAAAAAACTGTTCGATCAGGCCGGCGTCAGCTATCCCACCAGCGACTGGAGCTGGGACGATCTGAAGAGCAAAGCCGCCGCGCTGAAAAACGGGCTGAAAGGCGCCGCCTTCCCGCTGGTGATGGACCTCAGCATCGACGGCCAGGACAGCTACATGAACCTGCTGTTCCAAAACGGCAATCACATCGTGCCCAAGGATGGCCAGCCTACCGACATCGCCAACGACAAGTCCATCTGGGTCTATCAGCAACTGCAGGGCATGATGAAAGACGGCCTGATGCCGAGCGCCCAGCAGATGAGCGAAGTCAAAACCGAGAACATCTTCCAGTCCAACCGCGCCGCGATGGTCTATGCCGGCTCCTGGCTGGCGGCGCCGTTCGCCAATAACCCGCTGATCAACGACCACATCGGCGTGGTGATGATGCCCAAAATTGAACGCCAGTCCGGCGTGGCGCACAGTCTGGCCTTCGCCATGTCGGCGAAAAGCGCCCACAAGCAGGCCGCCTGGAAATATATCGCCTTCATGAGCAGCGAAGCCTCGCAGGCGGAGCTGGCCAAGGTGGTGATCCCGGCCAACAAGACGGCGGCCAAGGTCTGGGCGCAGCAGATCCAAAAGGTTGACGTCACGCCTTATATCCAGACCCTTGAAGTGACCCAGGCTTACCCCACCGCCGGCACCAATACGCCGAAGTGGCAAAACATGTGGATCGCCAGCCTGAAAAAGATCTTTATGGGCGCGGACGCTAAGCAGGAAATGGACAAATCGGTCAAGAAGATCGCGCGCGTCATGGAGCAGTAATCGCCCCGCCGCGGCGCGCTGCCCCGAGCGCGCGCCGCGGTGGACCCACGCTGAACGTCATAGGTGAGGAATGGCAACATGTCGCTGGCAGAAACGGCTACGGTCACCCTGAAACCATCCCGGCGCACCGCCCGCCCCGCGCTCAATCGGCTCGAACGCGCCGAACGCTTCTGGGGCTGGGTGATGATCCTGCCGCTGCTGTTGGGGGTGACGGTGTTTTACCTGATCCCCTTTTTGCAGAACATTTTCTACAGCTTTACCGATCTGAACCAATTCATGCGCTGGAGCAGCATCAGCGTCGATAACTATCTCAACCTGTTTGAAGACGACGACTTCTACACTGCCGCCGCCAACACTCTGTTTTACGTGGTGGTCTGCGTGCCGATCAGCCTGAGCCTGTCGCTGCTGCTGGCGATTGGCCTCAACCAGAACATCCGCGGCAAAGGCCTGCTGCGCACTCTGCTGTTCCTGCCGGCGGTCACCATGCCCGCGGCGGTGGCCATGGTGTGGCAATGGCTGTTCAACAAGGATTTCGGCCTGATCAATCAGGCGTTGGGCCTGCTGCACATTGCGCCGGTCGCCTGGCTGTCCGATCCGGACGTGGTGCGCATCAGCGTGTCCATCATCATCATCTGGTCGTCGCTGGCGCTGAAGATCATCATTTTGCTGGCCGGGCTGCAGAGCATTCCGCGCCAGCTGTACGAAGCGGCGGATATCGACGGCATCCCCACCCTGCGGCGCTTCTTCTGCATCACGCTGCCGATGATGGTGCCGACGCTGTTCTTCGTGTCGGTGATGAGCTTTATCGAGATCCTGCAAATCTTTGACGTGGTGTTCCTGATGTTCGACCGCGCACTGGTGGAGAACGACGTGATGACCGTCACCAACCTGTTCTACAAGTACGCGTTTTACCTGCAGGAAAAAGGTTACGCCTCCGCCATCACCGTGGTGCTGTTCGCCGTCACGCTGGTGATCACCCTGATTCAAATGGCGATCGGCAAGCGCCTGAAAGTCAGCTGAGGAGCTGCACATGAACGCAAGCAAAAAAACGCTGGTGTACCTGTTTATGGGGCTGGCGGCGCTGGCCTCGGTGGTGCCTTTTATCTGGATGCTGGTGACCTCGCTGAAAACCCAGGCCGAGAGCATTCAGATCCCGCTGACGCTGCTGCCAGCGCATCCCAGCCTGCAGGCCTACGGCCGGGTGATGCACGAAATCCCGTTCGCCGGTTTTTATCTCAACTCGCTGCTGGCGACCTTCTTCACCGTCACCCTGCAGATGGCGATCGCCACCCTGGCCGCCTATGGCTTCTCGCGCCTGCATTTTCGCGGCCGCGACGCGGTGTTTCTGGTGTGCGTGTCGATCCTGATGGTGCCCGGACAGGCGTTTCTGATCCCGCAATTCCTGGTGGTGCAGAAGCTGGGGCTGGTCAACAGCATCACCGGGCTGGTGCTGCCGGGCATTTTCAGCGTTTACGCCACCTTTCTGCTGCGCCAGTTTTTCCTGGCGGTGCCGAAGGAGATGGAGGAAGCGGCGTTGATCGACGGTTACAGCTACTTCGCCATCTTCTGGCGCATCATGCTGCCGCTGATCCGGCCCGGCATTATCGCCTGCGTCATCATCAACGGCCTGTGGAGCTGGAACAACCTGATGTGGCCGCTGATCGTCAATACCACCACCGAGAAGCTGACGCTGCCGGTTGGGCTGGCCTCGCTCTCCAGCCGCGCCGGGGTGGAATACCCGTTGCTGATGGCCGGGGCGCTGATGGCGGTGATCCCGATGCTGATGCTGTTCATTATTTTCCAACGCTATTTCATCCAGGGCATCGCCAGCGCCGGGGTGAAAGGCTAACGCGCAGACAAGGTAAACGACATGGCCGGAATTCAGTTAAACAGCGTTAAAAAAGTGTACCCCAACGGTTTCCACGCGCTGCACGGCGTCGATCTGGACATTGAGGATGGGGAATTTATGGTGTTCGTCGGCCCGTCCGGCTGCGCCAAATCCACCCTGCTGCGGATGATCGCCGGGCTGGAGAGCGTCAGCGAGGGGCAGATCCTGATCCACGATCGCTGCGTCAACGACAGCATGCCGAAGGATCGCGGCGTCGCCATGGTGTTCCAGAACTATGCGTTGTACCCGCACATGACGGTGTACAAGAACATGGCGTTCGGCCTGATCGGCAAAGAGAGCAAGGCCGAGATCGACCGCCGGGTGCGCGACGCGGCGGAAAAGCTGGAGATCACCAACCTGCTGCAGCGCAAGCCGGGCCAGCTCTCTGGCGGCCAGTGTCAGCGGGTGGCGGTCGGCCGCGCCATCGTGCGTAAACCCAAGGTGTTTCTGTTTGACGAGCCGCTGTCCAACCTCGACGCCAAGCTGCGGGTGTCGATGCGCGTGCAACTGATCGAACTGCACAATCAGCTGAAGCAGGAAGGCGCCGCTGCCACCATGGTGTACGTCACCCACGATCAGGTCGAGGCGATGACCATGGGCGATCGCATTTGCGTGATGAACCGCGGCGCCATCATGCAGGTGGATAAACCGATCAACCTGTACCACCACCCCGCCAACCGTTTCGTCGCCGAGTTTATCGGCAGCCCGTCGATGAATTTGCACGATCTGGCGATCGTGCGCGACGGCCAAACGGTGCGGCTGCGTATCGGCCTGCAGCACCAGCTCGATCTGCCGCCTGCGCTGCAACGGCAATTGGCGGACTACCCGCATGCGCGGGTGTGTCTCGGCATCCGGCCGGAGTCCTTGCGGCTGTGCGCGCCCGGCAGCGCCAACTGTTTCCCGGCGCAGATCGTCACTATCGAGCGCATGGGCAACGAAGAGCTGCTGCACTGCGAACTGGCCGATTTGCGCTTCGTGCTGCGCATGGCGTCGCTGCCGGATTGGGAGCCGCGCCTCGGCGAAAACATTCATCTGGCATTCGATCTGACGCGCGCGCATTTGTTCGACGAGCTCAGCGGCCAAAACCTCAAATAACAACAGCGGAGTATCCAGCAATGTCGTCAACACAACCCAACAGCTTTGCCCATCGCCCGGTGCGGGTGCTGGTGGTCGGCGCCGGGGCGCGCGGTGAAATCTACTCGCGCTATGCGCTGGCGCATCCCGATTTGATGCAGGTGGTGGCGGTAGCGGAACCGCGCGACGCCTACCGCGAGCCGTTCGTGGCGCAGCATGCCATCGCGCCGGAAAACGTCTTCACCGACTGGCGCCTGGCCGCCGACGCCGGCAAGCTGGCCGACGCGGTGCTGATCTGCACCCAGGATCGGATGCACCTCGAACCGGCGCTGGCCTTCGCCCGCCAGGGCTACGCCATGTTGCTGGAAAAACCGCTGTCGCCGGACGCCGACGAGTGCCGCGCCATCGTCGCCGAGGTGACGCGCCAAAAGCTGATCTTCTCGGTCGGCCACGTGCTGCGTTACACCCGCTATACCCAAAAGCTCAAACAGTTGCTGCGCGACGGCGCGATCGGCGACATCATCAGCCTGCAACATTTGGAACCGGTCGGCTACTGGCATCAGGCGCACTCCTTCGTGCGCGGCAACTGGCGCAACGATCGGCAGGCCGCCTTTATGCTGCTGCAGAAATCCTGCCACGACATCGACTGGATCCGCTACGTGATGGAGCAGCCCTGCGAACAGGTCAGCTCCTTCGGCAACCTGCGCCACTTCCGCCAGGAAAACCAACCGGCCGGCGCGGCGGACAACTGCCTGGATTGCGCGGTAGAGGCAAACTGCCCCTATTCCGCCAAACGCATCTATCTGGGCGACAATCACAAGGCCACGCCCGGTTTTCTGCGGGTGCTGACGCCAGAGCCCGACCAGACGACGCTGCGGGCGGCGCTGCGCGACGGGCCTTACGGCCGCTGCGTCTACCGCTGCGACAATAACGTGGTCGACCATCAGGTGGTCAATATGCAGTTCGCCGGCGGCCGCACCGCGTCGTTCACCATGACGGCCTTTACCCGCCACGAAGATCGGCACACCCGCATCTTTGGCAGCCGCGGCTGCCTGGAGGGCGACGGCCGCCATATTCGCATCACCTCGTTCCTCGACGACGGTGAAACGCATTACGACACCGACGCCGGCCAGGATCTGCACGCCATGGCCGGCCACGGCGGCGGCGACTACTACCTGATGCAGCACTTTATCGCGGCTATTCGCGCCAACGATCCGAGCCAGGTGCTGGCCGGCCCGGCGGAAGCGCTGGAGAGCCATCTGATGGTGTTCGCCGCCGAACGCGCGCGCCGCGAGGCGGCGGTGATCGCCCTGAGCGGAGCCTAAAGCATGGCGATGAGACAGATGCGTTACGGCTTCGACATCGGCGGCACCAAAATTGAAATGGCCGCTTACGATCGCCGGTTCAATCAGGTGCTGCTCCAGCGGGTGCGCACCCCAACCGGCGATTACGGCGAGTTCGTGGCCTGCATCGCCGGGCTGGCCGAGCAGGCGGATCGCGAACTGCACACGCGCGGCAGCATCGGCATCGGTTTACCGGGGATCACCGATCCCGTCAGCCGCCGCCAGTTAGCGGTCAACGTGCCCTGCCTGACCGGCCATTGCCTGGCGGATGACCTGACGCAGGCGCTGGCGCGACCTATCGCCATCGAGAACGACTGCCGCTGCTTCGCGCTGTCGGAAGCCAGCACGCCGCAAACCGCGCACCTGCCGCTGGTGTTCGGCGCCATCATCGGCACCGGAGCCGGCGGCGGCCTGGTGGTGAACCGGCAACTGCACAAGGGGCGCAGCGGCGTGGCGGGCGAATGGGGCCATATGCCGATATCTGCCCAGCTGGCGCAGCGTTACGATCTGCCGCTGTTCAGCTGCAACTGCGGGCTGACCGGCTGCTTTGAACGCTACGTCTCCGGCAGCGGGCTGCTGGCGCTGAGCCGCCATTTCTCCCATCCGGCCGCCGACGTGCCGGCGCTGGTCGCCTGCTATCGTGCCGGTGATGCGCTCGCACAACGGCTGATGACCATGTACGTCGACATCCTGGCCTGCGCGCTGGCCGGCTTACAGCTGCTGTTGGACGTCGATGCTTTCGTGCTGGGCGGCGGGCTGTCCAACGTCGGCGAGCTGTACCGGCTGTTGCCGCCGGCGATGCGGCGCTGGCTGCTGCCTGGCATGGAGCCGGCGGCGGTGTTCCCGCCGGTGCACGGTGACAGCAGCGGCGTGCGCGGCGCAGCGCTTTTAAGCGCGCCGGCATAAAAAAAAACAGTGAAAGCCCGGCGGTTGTCGAGCGATCGCTGCGGCTTTCGGCATCGATGGGCTGAATGAATAAGCGCAGGGAATTGGCGACTGAAAAATAACGAATTTGCCGTTTTCACTTTGCGTTAACACCGCTTTCGGTTGCCGCTCAACCGAAAGCAAAATCAAATATAACCAACTGATAGATATAGATATTTTAAAATTAATCGATTGCATTTCAGTGTTTCGTTTGCTGTAATTCGCCACGAACAACTGAAAGCGCTCCGGTCGGTATCGCTGCGGCTTATTAAGCCGCGGTCGGGCACGGCTACAGGTAAATCAGGAGTCTGCATTAATGATCAATACCGCAAAACGCCGGGAATTAATTATCGACCAGCTGTGCCGCGAGGGCTCGGTGCGTGTGGAGCAGCTCAGCCAGCAGTTTTCGGTGTCCAGCGTCACCATCCGCAGCGATCTGCGTCAGCTGGAACAACACGGCTGTGCGGTGCGCGCCTACGGCGGCGCCATGTTGAACAAACAGTTCGCCTTCGACCGCCCGCTGCAGGACAAGGGCCGCATCAATCGCGACGTAAAACACGCCATCGCCTGCGCGGCGGCGGCGCTGATTGAAGACGGCGACGCCGTCATCCTCGACTCCGGCTCCACCACCAGCCAAATGGCGCCGCAGCTGGCGGGGAAAAAGGATCTGGTGGTGATGACCAACGCGCTCAACATCGCTTTCGAACTGGCCAACAACGAGCAGATCGACCTGATGGTGGTCGGCGGCAGCGTGCGCCGCAAAGCCTGGTCGCTGTACGGCCCCGCCGCCGAACAACAACTGCGCCAGTATCGGTTCGACAAGCTTTTTCTCGGCGTCGACGGCTTCGATCTCGCGAGCGGCATCACCACGCCGGATCCGGGCGAAGCGCAGCTGAACCGGGTGATGTGCGAGGTGGCGCGCGAAGTGATCGCCATCGCCGACGCCAGCAAATTCGGCCGCACCAGCTTTTGCATGATCCGCGACATCGGCCAGATCCACCGCCTGGTCACCGACAGCCGCATTCCTGAACATTATCTGCAGGCGCTGCACCATTTAGGGATCGACGTGATTATCGCCGACCGTTAACCGAGGCTTTTTAAGGAGCTGTCATCATGAACGCGTATTTCTCTTACGAGACGAATTGGCTGAAGCAGCGCAACGCCTGGCATACCGCCGCAGAAATTTGGCAACAGCCGGATTTGTGGGCGACGCTGCATCGCCAACTGCAGGATCAACAGGCGCAATGGCAGCCGTTCCTGGCGCCGCTGCTGGCCAATCCGCGCCTGCAAATCGTCTTGTGCGGCGCCGGCAGTTCGGCATTTGCCGGCCGCGCCCTGGCCCCCTGGCTGCGCGAACGCACCGGCCGCGACGTGGTGGCTTACGGCACCACCGATATTGTCGCCAACCCGCTGCAGTATCTCGACCCTGACCGGCCGACGCTGCTGGTTTCCTTCGCCCGTTCGGGCAACAGCCCGGAAAGCGTGGCGACAGTGGAGCTGGCCGATCAATTGCTGCCGGAAAGCTATCATCTGATGCTGGTGTGCAACCCGGACAGCCGGCTGGCGCAGTACGCGCATCAGCGTGGCAACGTCTGCTCGCTGGTAATGCCGCAGGGCGCCAACGATCAGAGCTTCGCCATGACCTCCAGCTTCAGCTGCATGATGCTGAGCGCCGCGCTGCTGCTCGGCCCAACGTCGCTTGAGGCCGCCCAGGTGCCGTTGAACGCCATGGTGCAGCGCTGCCGCACACTGCGCGAAACGCTGCAGCCGCAGGTGAAGGCGCTGGCCGCCAGCGGTTTCCGCCGCTATATCACCCTCGGCGGCAGCTGCTTTACCGGCCTCGCCGAAGAGGCTTCGCTCAAGATGCTGGAGCTGACCGCCGGCCGCATCGTTACGCGCTACGACTCGCCGCTTGGCCTGCGCCATGGCCCGAAATTTATGGTCGACGGCCAGACATTGGTGGTGCTGATGTTCTCCCACCACGACTACGCCCGTCAGTATGACCGCGACCTGTGGAACGAACTGCAGCGCGACGGACTGGCAATGCAGCTGGTCGGATTGACCGGCGAACGCCAACCTCTCGCCGATGCCCTGCTGCATATGCACGATGCCGCTGACGATATCTGGCTGCTGTTCCCGTATCTGCTGTTCAGCCAAATGCTGGCCTTCGAGAGTTCGCTGGCGCTGGGGCTGACCCCGGACAACCCTTGCCCGACCGGCGAGGTTAACCGGGTGGTGAAAGGCGTGACGATTTACCGTTTTCCTTCCCCCGAGCTGTAAGGAGATCCCATGTATCTGATAGCCAACCGAGACATGCTGCTCAAGGCGCAGCGCCAGGGTTACGCCGTTCCGGCGTTTAACGTCCACAATCTGGAAACCGTGCAGGTGGTGGCGGAGACCGCCGCCGAGTTGCGCTCGCCGGTGATCATGGCCGGCACGCCCGGCACCTTCAGCTATGCCGGCACCGACTACCTGATCGGTATCTGTCAGGCGGCCGCGCACCGCTACGATCTGCCGCTGGCGCTGCATCTGGATCATCATGAAGCGCTGGACGACATCGAGCACAAGGTGAAAAGCGGCATCCGCTCGGTAATGATCGACGGTTCCCATTTGCCGTTCGAGCAGAATATCGCCAAGGTGGCCGCCGCAGTGGCCCTGTGCCATCGCTACGGCGCCAGCGTGGAGGCCGAACTGGGCCGCCTGGGCGGGCAAGAGGACGATCTGATCGTCGATACGGCGGACAGCTTCTATACCGACCCGGTGGCGGCACGCGAGTTTGTCGCCGCCACCGGCATCGATTCACTGGCGGTGGCGATCGGTTCCGCCCACGGCCTGTACCACGGCGAACCCAAGCTGGATTTTGAGCGCCTGGCGCTGATCCGCGAACAGGTGGACGTCCCCCTGGTGCTGCACGGCGCCTCCGGCATTCCGGAAGCGATGGTCAAGCGCGCGATCTCGCTCGGCGTTTGCAAGGTCAACGTCGCCACCGAATTGAAAATCGCCTTCGCCGATGCGGTAAAAAGCTACTTTTCACAGCACCCGGATGCCAACGATCCGCGTAAATACATCGTCCCCGGCAAGCTGGCGATGAAAGAAGTGGTGGCGGAAAAGATCCGCATCTGCGGCAGCAGCGGCATGCTGTAATCCCGCTCTCGCCCCCGTTGCTGCCGCCGCGCAACGGGGACGAAAACGGCCCGCCCTTGTCCGACTTTCCTGAGAGAACGATCACAGCCTGTTATCCCGCCTGCGCCTGAAATCATTAACCGGCCTTCACTATGATCCAAATCATGGTTTTACTCATCCTACCTCCCTATTATCAAATTCATTGAATGCGGGCAGTAGGATTTTTGCCCATTCGTTTTTATTTCTCCAAGCGAAATAGCTTATTTGATGAAAACAAGCGCACTTGTTTTTTAATTGGCAGTGTTTTTACTCTGAAAGGAACAGCATATGAACCATTACTTGGCCGTATTAAGCGCATTGGTCATTCTGCCCTTCGCTCTGCAAGCAAAACCGCTTTCCGGCAGCCAGGTCGCCTCCGGCGTCGTGCGCTTCACCGGCGCCATTACCACGCCGGCCTGCACCGTCAAACATCAGGATGAAAAGCTTATCTCCAGCTGCTTCGGTAAAGTGACGGAATATCAGAACGGGTATATATCCTCTTCGTTAAAAGAGATGCCAAAAGAATTAGTTTCTGCCGTCAGCAGTGAGTTGGTGAATAACGATCCCCATTTAAAGCGCGTGACTATCAGCTATAAGTAAGCACAAAGCGTTACTGCCTGCTGAAATAATAAACAAGACACAACTTGTCTTGATGACTTATAAATTTGTTTTATAAATTTATCGCACAATAACTCCCCGCCTTACCGTAAGCCGGCTATTCGGGCAACCCTGCGGTTGCCCATCAGCATGTCCGAAATCCGCCATCGCTCCCTCCCAGTTCATGCGATAATCGCCACACTAAACTGAGGAGTGAGCCAGATGCAGACTTTTTTGATTGATCGTACCGCCACGCCGGTGGGAGAACTGGTGCTGATTGCCGATGAACAGGGGCGCCTGCGGGCGATCGACTGGACCGATCACGAAGCGCGCCTGATGAAGCTGCTGAACACCCACTACCGCGCCGAGCGGTTCACCCTGCGCGAACAGCGCGATCCCAGCGGGCTAACCGACGCCATGCAGCGCTATTTCGCCGGGGAACTGAGCATTATCGATCGGTTGCCGGTGATGACCGCCGGCACCGAGTTCCAGCGCACCGTCTGGCAACAGCTGCGCCAAATCCCCTGTGGCGAGATCCTGACCTACGGCCAGCTGGCGCAACGCATCGGTCGTCCGACCGCCTCGCGCGCCGTCGGCATGGCCAACGGTTCAAATCCGATCAGCATCGTGGTGCCCTGCCATCGAGTGATCGGTTCGCAGGGCGCGCTGACCGGCTATGCCGGCGGCGTACAGCGCAAGCAGTGGCTGCTGCAGCATGAAGGCTACCTGCCGAAAAGTTTGCTGTAGCCGCTGCGATCGGCTTATCCAGCGCCATTGTTTGGCGCTGCTTAATAAAGCACAGTGCCCAACGCCGCGCTCGTGCCCGCAGGGCACTATTAATAACTTGTGTGAATAAAACGCATAAGTCACAAATAATACTCATAACTTCAGTCCGATACAGAACAATCGGCGGCATGTGTGCGCAAAATTCGCACACAATACCCCTATTCATGCTAATGCCACCCTTATCAGCTGCAGCAAAAGATGTTAAAATTGACTCATATCAATTATTGAATGAGCGTAATCTATGATCCCGGAAAAACGCGTGATTCGTCGTATCCAGTCTGGTGGTTGTGCGATCCATTGCCAGGACTGCAGCATCAGCCAGCTGTGCATTCCTTTCACCCTCAATGCTCACGAGCTGGATCAGCTCGACAACATTATCGAGAGGAAGAAGCCCATCCAGAAAGGCCAGACCTTGTTCAAGGCCGGCGACGAGCTGAAATCGCTGTACGCGATCCGTTCCGGGACCATCAAAAGCTACACCATCACCGAGCAAGGTGATGAGCAGATCACCGGCTTCCACCTGGCGGGCGACCTGGTAGGCTTCGACGCCATCGGCGGCCTGAAGCACCCGAGCTTCGCTCAGGCGCTGGAAACCTCGATGGTGTGCGAGATCCCGTTCGAGACCCTCGACGATCTGTCCGGCAAAATGCCGAACCTGCGTCAGCAAATCATGCGGTTGATGAGCGGCGAGATCAAAGGCGACCAGGACATGATCCTGCTGCTGTCGAAGAAAAACGCCGAAGAGCGCCTGGCGGCGTTCGTTTACAACCTGTCGCGCCGCTTTGCGGAGCGCGGCTTCTCGCCGCGTGAGTTCCGGTTGACCATGACCCGCGGCGACATCGGCAACTACCTCGGCCTGACGGTGGAAACCATCAGCCGCCTGCTGGGCCGCTTCCAGAAAAGCGAAATTCTCAGCGTGAAAGGCAAATACATCACCATCGAAAACGCCGACGCGCTGTCGGTGCTGGCCGGTACGCCGCGCATCAACGTGACCGTCAACGCCTGATCCCCCCGCCGGATCAACATTTCACCGAAATTGTTGATCCGGCACGCTTCCGTTGTTGTTCTGTTTTTCAATGTTGGGTTACTCTGTAAATTAACAGACTGTTGATTTCAGCTGTAAGGAGGCCCTATGGCGAAGTATCAGAATCTTCTGGTGGCTATTGACCCCAATCAGGACGATCAGCCGGCATTGCGCCGCGCCGTGTACCTGGTAAAACGGAACGGCGGGCGCATCAAGGCCTTCCTGCCCATCTATGACTTCTCTTACGAAATGACGACCCTGCTCTCCCCGGATGAAAGAACGGCGATGCGGCAAGGTGTGATCAGCCAACGCGCCGCCTGGATCAACGAGCAGTGCCGCTTTTATCTCAACGACGGCGTGCCGATCGAAATCAAAGTGGTCTGGCATAACCGCCCCTTCGAAGCCATCATTCAGGAAGTGCTGTCCGGTCAACATGACCTGCTGCTGAAAATGGCGCACCAGCACGACCGGTTGGAGTCGGTGATCTTTACCCCCACCGACTGGCACCTGCTGCGCAAATGCCCTTGCCCGGTGTGGATGGTGAAAGACCAGCCCTGGCCGGAAGGCGGCAAGGCGCTGGTGGCGGTCAATCTGGCCAGCGAAGAACCCTATCACGACCCGCTCAATATCAAACTGGTGCAAGAAACCGTCGAACTGGCGCAAAACGTCAATCAGACCGAGGTTCACCTGGTCGGCGCCTATCCCGTTACCCCGATCAACATCGCCATCGAATTGCCCGACTTCGACCCGAGTGTCTACAACGACGCCATTCGCGGCCAGCATCTGATCGCCATGAAGGCGCTGCGGCAGAAATTCTGCATTAAGGAAGAGTTCACCCACGTGGAAAAAGGCCTGCCGGAAGAGGTCATCCCCGATCTGGCCGAACATCTGCAGGCCGGCGTGGTGGTGCTGGGCACCCTGGGCCGCACAGGCATTTCAGCCGCCTTTATCGGCAATACCGCGGAACATGTGATCGATCATCTGAAATGCGACCTGCTGGTGATTAAACCGGAAAACTTCAACTGCCCGATCGAAGCGGATGAAGACGACGAACACGACGACGAAGATTAGGCTTCGCTCATAAAGAAACGGGCCGCTGAAAAGCGGCCCGTTTTTCTTTGGTTGCCCAATTCTACTTCTGCAGCGCCCGCAGAATCGCTTCCACGCTGTCTTTGGCATCGCCGAACAGCATCTGGGTGTTCTCCTTGAAGAACAGCGGGTTCTGCACGCCGGCGTAGCCGGTGTTCATCGAGCGTTTGAACGCGATCACGTTCTGCGCTTTCCACACTTCCAATACCGGCATGCCGGCGATCGGGCTGCGCGGATCTTCCAGCGCCGCCGGGTTCACCGTGTCGTTGGCGCCAATTACCAGCACGGTATCGGTATCCGGGAAATCGTCGTTGATTTCATCCATCTCCAGCACCACGTCGTACGGCACCTTCGCTTCCGCCAGCAGCACGTTCATGTGGCCCGGCAAGCGCCCCGCGACCGGGTGAATGCCGAAACGCACCTTCACGCCGCGCGCCCGCAGTTTTTCGGTGATTTCCGCCACCGGATACTGCGCCTGCGCCACCGCCATGCCGTAGCCCGGGGTGATGATCACCGAGGTGGAGTTCTTCAGTTGCTCGGCCACTTCTTCCGCCGTGGTTTCACGGTATTCGCCCATCTCTTCGGCTTCGCCGGTGGATGAACCGTCACTGCCGAAACCGCCGGCGATCACGCTGATAAACGAACGGTTCATCGCCTTGCACATGATGTAAGACAGTATAGCCCCCGAAGAGCCCACCAGCGCGCCGGTGACGATCAGCAGATCGTTGCTCAGCATGAAGCCCGCAGCCGCCGCCGCCCACCCCGAGTAAGAGTTGAGCATCGACACCACCACCGGCATGTCGGCGCCGCCGATCGAGGCGACCAGATGCCAGCCGAACGCCAGCGCGATCGCCGTCATCAGCAGCAGCGCTATCACCTGCCAGCCCACGCTGTCGGTGCGCACGAACGCCACCAGCAACAGGAACGAGATCACCAACGCCGCCAGGTTCAGCTTGTGGCGATTCGGCAGCATCAGCGGTTTGGAAGAAATGATGCCGCGCAGCTTGCCGAAAGCGACGATCGACCCGGTGAAGGTCACGGCGCCGATAAAGATGCCGAGGAACACTTCGGTCAGATGGATATTCGCCATCACCGGCTCCATCGGCGCGCCGTGATCCAGGTAGCTGTTGAAGCCGACCAGCACCGCCGCCAGGCCAACGAAACTGTGCAGCACCGCCACCAGCTCCGGCATTTCGGTCATCTCGACCTTCTTGGCCAGATAGACGCCGATCGAGCCGCCGATGATCATGGCGATGATGATCCAGCCGACGTTGCCGGAATCCGGCCCCAAGATGGTGGCGATCAGCGCGATCGCCATGCCGGCGACGCCGAACAGGTTGCCCTGCTTCGACGTTTCATGACGCGACAGGCCCGCCAGGCTGAAAATAAACAAAATAGCGGCAACAATGTATGCAGCTGTAACCAATCCTCCAGACATTTGTTACCCCTTAGTTCTTGCGGAACATCTTCAGCATGCGCTGAGTGACGGTGAACCCACCGAAAATATTGATGCTGGCGATCAGCACGGCGATAAAGGAGAGGAAACTCACCCAGCCGCCGTGGCCAATTTGCAGCAGCGCACCGACCACGATAATCCCTGAGATCGCGTTGGTAACCGACATCAGCGGGGTATGCAGCGCGTGGCTGACGTTCCAGACCACGTAGTAACCGACCACGCAGGCCAGCGCGAACACGGTAAAGTGCGACAGGAACTCTTTCGGCGCCGCGTCCGCCAGCCAGCCGAACAGCAGGATCGCCAGGGCCATCAGGCCATACTTCAGCCACGGCGAGGTCGGTTTGGCTTCGGGTTTGGCGGCCGGTGCGGCGGCGGGCGCCGCTTTCGGCTGGGCCGAGACCTGGATCGGCGGCGCCGGCCAGGTGATTTCACCGCTGCGCACCACGGTAACGCCGCGGATCACCGTATCGTCGAAATCGATGTCAATCTCACCGTTTTTCTCTTTCGACAGCAGCTTCAGCAGGTTGACCAGGTTGGTGCCGTACAGCTGCGAAGATTGGGTCGGCAAGCGGCTCGGCAGATCGGTATAGCCGATGATTTTCACGCCGTTGTCGGTCACGGTAATGGTGTCGGCCACGGTCAGTTCGCAGTTGCCGCCGGTTTGCGCCGCCAAATCGACGATCACGCTGCCCGGCTTCATCGACGCCACCATCTCTTTGGTGATCAGCTTCGGCGCCGGTTTACCCGGGATCAGCGCGGTGGTGACGATGATGTCAACCTCCGCCGCCTGCGCGGCGAACAGCGCCATCTCGGCCTTGATAAAGGCTTCGGACATCACTTTGGCGTAGCCGTCGCCGCTGCCCGCTTCCTCTTCAAAATCCAGCTCGAGGAACTCCGCCCCCATGCTCTGCACCTGCTCTTTCACTTCCGGGCGGGTGTCGAAGGCGCGCACGATGGCGCCGAGGCTGCCCGCGGCGCCGATCGCCGCCAGGCCGGCCACGCCGGCGCCGATGATCATCACCTTGGCCGGCGGCACTTTGCCGGCGGCGGTGATCTGGCCGGTGAAGAAACGGCCGAACTCATGCGCCGCTTCGACGATCGCGCGGTAGCCGGCGATGTTGGCCATCGAGCTCAGCGCGTCCATCGACTGGGCGCGCGAGATGCGCGGCACCGAGTCCATCGCCAGCACGGTGACGTTGCGCGCCGCCAGCTTGGCCATCAATTCGGGGTTTTGCGCCGGCCAGATAAAGCTGACCAGCGTGCTGCCTTCACGCATCAAGGCGATCTCGTCGTCTTGCGGCGCGTTGACTTTCAGGATCAGATCCGACTGCCACACTTCGCTTTCGTCGACCAGCGCCGCGCCGGCGGCTTCATAGGCGACGTCCTCAAAACTGGCCAGTTTGCCCGCCTCGCGTTCAATCGCGACGGTAAAACCCAGCTTCAGCAGTTGTTCCACCGTTTTCGGCGTGGCTGCGACCCGGGCTTCATTGGCCAACCGCTCTCTTGGTACACCAATACGCATAATGTTCCCTTCTCACCTGTCTTGGATGATGTTTATTATTTTCCTGCCCATAGAACGGCGCCATCGGCGAGCGAGGCGTCAACTTGCCCGCACTGATTTCAGACGCCAACTATAACCTACTGAAAATAAGGTCGATGATCCATAATTGCTTACGCATTCAGCCCTGTTTTTACATAAAAACGCCGGGCGCGATATGACAAATCGCAATTTACAGTGAAAAAATGCATACAGAACAGCACATTCTGCATGATTAGAGGTTTGCGCCCGGCGTAACGATTTATCGCCATGCGGGGCGGACAAGCATAAAAGTTATCATTTTGTGAATAATTAACACTAATGACACCAAAGCCTTTATTATGGAAACTTATGGCGGCGGCGCCATCCGTGCGACCCGCGTCACCGTCAAGGATTTGTCGCACGGGATAACATAAAATGCTGAGACAGTTTTCAGAATTACATGTAATAATCGACGGCTGAATTACACTTAAACAGTTCAGTACGTTATAAACGTTAATGCGCTAGGCGAAAGGATTTTTTATGAAGCTGAAGACCACGATCATCGCGTCAGCCTTGTTATCACTCACCGCGCTGTCCGCTCATGCGGCGCAAGAGTTAACTCCTGAGAAAGCAGCGGCGCTGAAGCCGTTTGATCGCATCACGATTACCGGCCGCTTCAATGCGATCAATGAAGCCGTCGACGCCGTATCCCGCCGTGCAGACAAACTGGGTGCCGATTCCTTCTATATCCAGGACAGCAACAACAGCAACAACGGCGGCAACTGGCGCGTCACCGCAGACCTTTATCATAAAGATGCGCCAGAAGTGAGCAAAACACCAAAATACCGCGTATTTAACGGCGTGAATGAACTGCCTAAAGAGGAAGCCTACCTGCTGGAGCCTTACGATACCGTGAGCGTCAGCGGTTTCTACCGCAGCCAGCCGGACATTAACGACGCCATCTCCAAAGAAGCGCAGAAAAAAGGCGCCGCCTCATTCTTCATCGTGCGCCAGGTTGACGCCAACTCCGGCGGCAACCAGTTCGTCACCGCCTACATCTATAAGGCCGATGCGCCGAAACGCCGCGTGCAGAGCCCGGACGCCATCCCAGCCGATTCTGACGCCGGCCGCGCTGCGCTGGCCGCCGGCGGCGCCGCAGCCGCGAAAGTCGAAATTCCTGGCGTCGCGTCTTCCGGTTCACCAAGCCGCGAAGTGGGCCGTTTCTTCGAAACCCAGTCCTCTACCGGCCAACGCTATACCGTCACGCTGCCTAACGGCACCAAAATTCAGGAAGTGAACAACGTCACCGCCGCGCAGATGGTGCCGTTCGATTCCGTCACCTTCACCGGCCACTTCAACAGCATGACCGATGTCTCCACCGAAGTGGCGAAACGCGCGGCCGAGAAAGGCGCCAAGTACTACCACGTCACTCGCCAGTGGCAGAACAAGAGCGGCGGCAACCTGACCGTCAGCGCCGATCTGTTCAAATAAAACCCGCTTTTCGGTTTACCATCGGGCAGCCCTTGAGCTGCCCGTTTTTATTGCCGCTCTTTTCGCCGCTCGTTGAATAGTTTTTTGTAAATTCCGCATATTCAATCATTGCATCTCTAATCATCCCTCCGTAGAATTTGCGCCAATTTTTAGGGCTATTGTCTATTAGCGCAATGGTTGTTAACACATTGTTGCCGCCAAGCAGTTCCCTTCCAGTTGTTTATTCTGCGTTCAGGATCCGTCATTGGAAAAAAAACTCGGTCTTACCGCGCTAACCGCTTTGGTGCTCAGCTCGATGCTGGGCGCCGGCGTGTTCAGTCTGCCGCAAAACATGGCGCAGGTCGCCAGCCCCGCCGCGCTGCTGCTGGGTTGGGGGATCACCGGCGTCGGCATTCTGTTTTTGGCGTTTGCCATGCTGTTGCTTACGCGTCTGCGCCCGGATCTGGACGGCGGCATCTTCACCTACGCCAAAGAGGGATTCGGCGAGCTGATGGGCTTCTGCTCTGCCTGGGGTTACTGGCTGTGCGCCGTAATCGCCAACGTCTCGTATCTGGTGATCGTGTTCGCGGCATTGAGCATTTTCACCGATCGCGGCGGCAACGTTATTCTCGGTGACGGCAATACCTGGCAGGCGCTGATCGCCGAATCCGCCCTGCTGTGGATCGTGCACGCGCTGGTGCTGCGCGGCGTGCAAACCGCCGCCAGCATCAATCTTGCGGCCACTCTCGCCAAGCTGCTGCCGCTGGGGATGTTCGCCGTTCTGGCGGCGATCGCCTTTAAAATGGACGTGTTCACGCTGGACTTCCAGGGGATCGCCCTCGGCAAGCCGGTATGGGAACAGGTCAAGGACACCATGCTGATCACCCTGTGGGTGTTTATCGGCGTGGAGGGCGCGGTGGTGGTTTCCGCCCGCGCCCGCAATAAGAAAGACGTGGGCCGCGCCACTATGCTGGCGGTGCTGTCGGCGCTGGCGGTGTATCTGATGGTCACCTTGCTGTCGCTGGGCGTGGTGCCGCGCAGCGAACTGGCAGAGATGCGCAATCCGTCGATGGCGGTGCTGATGGTAGAACTGATCGGCCCGTGGGGAGACGTGCTCATTGCCGCCGGCCTGATCGTTTCCGTGTGCGGCGCCTACCTGAGCTGGACCATCATGGCGGCGGAAGTGCCGCTGCTGGCCGCGCAGCACGGCGCGTTTCCGCGCGTGTTCGGCAAGCAGAACCGCCATCACGCCCCGTCCTCTTCGCTGTGGCTGACCAACATCGCGGTGCAACTGGCGCTGGTGCTGATTTGGCTGACCGGCAGCAACTACAACTCGCTGTTGACCATCGCGTCAGAGATGATCCTGGTGCCTTACTTCCTGGTCGGCGCGTTTCTGTTCAAGGTGGCTTACCGCCGCCGCGACAAACGCCTGATCTTCGCCGCCACCGGCGCCTGCGTCTATGGTTTATGGCTGCTGTACGCTTCCGGGCTGATGCACCTGCTGATGTCGGTGCTGCTGTATGCGCCGGGCCTGTTGGTGTTCATGTACGCCCGCCGCGGCCATCAGGATATCAATCTGCTCAATCGCCTGGAAAAAGGCAGCATCTTACTGCTGCTGGTGGCCACGCTGCCCGCCGGCTGGTTTATGCTGCACTAAAGTGCCCCGTCAATGCGGCTGCCCGTCAGCCGCATTTTGCTTCCTCTTTTTCCCCTGCTACCGCGTTTCCCCCCTTTGTACAGTCAGCCATGCGCCACGCTTGCGATCTCAAATGCAATTAATTATCATTATCATTTATTGGTCAATAGTAAGACGCGAGTGCCCCTGGCGAGAGGCGTCAGGCGGCGGATGAAGACAGGCTGAAAATGGAAGGCATTTCATGGCTGAGAAACTGCTGCACGCATTACCCTTGTTTGCCGCTTGGGAAGCACGGATCGCTGAGGGCAACACGGCATTCAATCAGCGGCGCGATCGCCTGGCGATGGCGCGCTATCAACAGGCGCTGGAGGGGGCTCAGGCGATCATCGCCGAGAAGCCCTGGCTGAATGCGGAATATACCGCCAGATTTGAAGCGCTGAATATTTTCGAGTCTGCCCTTGCCGCGCTGATCGTCACGTTCAACAACATTACCCATCTGCGCCTGCGGCAGAAGCCTCTTCGCGGCGTCGAGCTGCATGTTCATCAGGCCCGAGTCGCTATCGAGCAACTGTTGGACGATACGTCGCTGTGCGAACAGATGCAGCAGATCGCCGAACGGCACCTGCTGCGTTTCAGGATTGAAACTCTGCACTTGCTGCGCGAACACCGGCTGCCGGAAACCAGCGTCTGCGCGCCGGCAGCCAACGCTTCCGCTACCTTGCATTAAAAGTGACACACCAATCTGAGGGTCATCTGTAATGAATGAATTGAATGACGAGATGAAGAAGATGCTGGCTAAACAGCTGCCTGTGCAGGCGACCAGCAGCCCGAACGGCGTTCCCGATATCGGCCCCAAGCGCTCTTTGCGCCTCTATGATGACCGTACGCTGATTTACAACGAAAATACCGGTGGCCAAACGCTGAAAAACATCAAGGCCGGCTCGAAAATGGCCGTGGTGATCATCGATCGCGAGGCGCTGGACGGTTACCGCTTCGTTGGCACGCCCGAACTGTTTCTGGCGGGCAAGCCGTTTGACGATGCGTTGACGTTTGCGGAAAAAAATGGGATGAAGCCGCCGAAGTACGCGGTGTTAATTCATATAGACAGTATTTATACCCTGCGCTCCGGCCCGAATGCCGGGACCCAGCTCTAGACACCGGCCGTCATGCGGCGTGAGACATCACGTTCATGGTTAGGCCATCGCGGTAAGTCAATTGCCTAACCATGAACGGGCGGCCGGGTCGGTACACCCGGTCAGCTTTTAGGGGGAATGGTGATGGTCATGCGCTCACCCACCAGGGCGATCGCAATGCCTTCCTCGCACTCTTTTTGAATGGCCGCCAGCTGTTGTGCTTCCAGCGCATAGGGCAACTGAATATCAAACACCGTCAGGCCCTGCTGCTGCGCCAGGTCAATCAGGCGCACGATATTGGTTTCATCGCTGACCTGTGTCGACACCACTTGCAGCGCCAGCTCTTTCAACTGCTCTTTGCGCGTTTGTGACGTGGTCACGCGCGATTTCAACACCATGCCGAAGATCGGCATCACACCATAAATAGCATCAACAAAGCGCCAGTGCTTCCTGCACGATGCGGACAGAAAATCCATATAGTCGAAACAGATTTTCTCACTGCGCGCGATGGATGCAAGGTGATTGCTGTTCATCCCCTCATTCCTCTCATGGCCAGTGTTAACCCGTGGTCTTTCAAGCCGCCGCCGGGCGGCAACCTGAAACGCATTGGGGATCTTACATCCAGAAATGGATAATCATGCGAAGCTTTAACGACTTTCCGCCGTATGATGGCATAATTCCCCTATTGTTTGCCAGTCTGTCCAGGAGCTTTAATCAATGGAACACCCCAACTCTGCCCCGGTGCTGATTACCGGCGGCGCGCGGCGCATCGGGCTGGCGCTCGCCAGAGCGTTTCTCCAGCGCGGCGTTCCGGTCATCATCGCCTATCGCAGCGAATATCCGGCGATGACCGAGTTGAAAGCCTTGGGCGCCAGTTGCATTCAAGGCGATTTTTCCACGCACGAAGGTATCTACCGTTTCGCCGACCAGGTGCGGCAGGTGGCGCCCAAATTGCGCGCGGTGATCCACAACGCCAGCGCCTGGCAGGCCGAGTCGGCGGAAGTGCCGCCGGAGCAAGTGATGGCGGCGATGCTGCAAATTCACGTCTATACGCCCTATTTGCTCAACCAACTGCTCGAATCTTGCCTGACCGGCCAGGGCCAGGCGGGCGCTGACATTATCCATCTGACCGACTACGTGGTGGAAAAAGGCAGCGACAAACATATCGCCTACGCCGCCAGCAAGGCCGCGCTGGACAATATGACCCGATCGTTCGCCCGCAAGCTGGCGCCGGAGGTGAAGGTCAACGCCATCGCGCCGGCGCTGATCATCTTCAATCCGGGCGACGATGAAACCTACCGCCAACAAGCGCTGGCGAAATCGCTGATGAAGGTCGCGCCGGGCGAGAGCGAAGTGGTCAATCTGGTGAGCTACCTGCTGGAGAGCCGTTACGTGACCGGCCGCACCCACGGCGTCGACGGCGGGCGGCCGCTGCGCTGAGGCAAAGATCCGCATGGCGCATCGCTGTAGGCCGCGCTATGCTGAAATCCGCTTTTCTTATTAAAACACGGGCATATGCATAAAATTGTTTTTGTGGAAGACGATCCTGAAGTCGGCAAGCTGATCGCCGCCTATCTGGGCAAACACGACATCGAGGTGCTGATCGAACCGCGCGGCGACAGCGCGCAGGCGCGCATTGAGCGCGAGCAACCCGATTTGGTGCTGCTGGACATTATGCTGCCCGGCAAAGACGGCATGACGCTGTGCCGCGATCTGCGCCCTACCTTCCCCGGCCCGATCGTGCTGCTCACCTCGCTCGACAGCGACATGAACCATATTCTGTCGCTGGAGATGGGCGCCAACGACTATATCCTGAAAACCACGCCGCCGGCGGTGTTGCTGGCCCGCCTGCGTTTGCACCTGCGCCAACACAGCCAGCAGCCGAAAGAAGAGTCGGTTCAGCCGCTCACCCAGCACAACGCGCTGCATTTCGGGCTGTTGTGCATCGATCCGGTCAACCGGCAGGTCACGCTGGGCGAAGAAACGATCACCCTGTCCACCTCGGATTTCGATTTGTTGTGGGAATTGGCGACCCACGCCGGGCAGATCATGGATCGTGAGGCGTTGCTGCAAAACCTGCGCGGCGTAAGCTATGACGGCATGGATCGCAGCATCGACGTGGCGATCTCCCGCCTGCGCCGCAAGCTGTACGATAACGCGCTAGAACCGTTCCGCATCAAGACCGTGCGCAATAAAGGCTATCTGTTCGCCCCTAACGCCTGGGCATCGGTGCAACAATGAGAAAACTTTTCGTCCAGTTCTTCCTGTTGCTGTTCGTCTGTTTTCTGGTGATGGCGATGCTGGTTGGCCTGGTGTACAAGGTGACCGCCGAGCGCGCCGGCCGCCAGTCGATGGACGATCTGATGAAAAGTTCGCTGTACCTGATGCGCAGCGAGCTGCGCGAAATCCCGTTGAAGGACTGGAACAAGACCATCGCCACGCTGGATCTCAATCTGTCGTTCAAACTGCATATCGAACCGCTCGGCAAACAGGCGCTGAGCGAGGATCTGAAAAAACGGCTGCGGCTGGGGGAAATCATCGCCCTCGACGATCAGTACACCTTTATGCAGCGCATTCCGCGCAGCCACTACGTGTTAGTGGTCGGCCCCATTCCTTATCTGTTCTACCTGCACCAGATGCGCCTGCTGGATCTGGTATTGCTGGTGTTTATCGGCATGTCGCTGGCGCTGCCGGTGTTTCTGTGGATGCGGCCGCACTGGCAAGACCTGCTCAAATTGGAAAACGCCGCCCAGCGGCTCGGCGCCGGGCATCTGGATGAGCGCACCCACTTCGATCCCACCTCCAGCCTGAGCCGGCTCGGCGTGGCGTTCAACCAGATGGCCGACAGCGTCAATACCCTGATCGCCAGCAAGAAACAGCTGATCGACGGCATCGCGCACGAGCTGCGAACGCCGCTGGTGCGCCTGCGTTACCGGCTCGAAATGAGCGATAATCTGTCCGAAAGCGAGCAGCAGGCGCTGAACCGCGATATCGGCCAGCTGGAGTCGCTGATCGACGAGCTGCTGACCTATGCCCGTTTGGACCGCCCGCAGGTTGCGTTAAACATTGAACCCATCGATCTGCCAAAATGGCTTGAGGACAAGGTCGATGATATCCGTCTTATTCATCAGGAACGTGACATCCAGCTCGATATCCCACACGTCGGCGACTTCGGCGGCGTCGATCTGCGCCTGATGGAGCGCGTGCTCGACAACCTGGTCAACAACGCGCTGCGCTATTCCGAACAGCGTCTGCGCGTCGGCCTGTGGTTTGACGGCGACCTCGCCTGCTTGCAGGTCGAGGATGACGGGCCGGGTATTCCGCCGGAAGAGCGTGAACGGGTGTTTGAACCTTTCGTCCGTCTCGACCCCAGCCGCGATCGCGCTACCGGCGGCTGCGGGTTGGGACTGGCCATCGTCCATTCCATCGCCGTCGCCTACCAGGGGCAGGTGTTCGTCGAAGGCAGTTCGCTCGGCGGCGCCAGTTTCCGTTTCTGCTGGCCGGTAAAGCCGACATTCAGTTTAAAAGCCGATCTGGCATAATGCCGCCAGACCTTCTCATTGGAGCCGAATAATAATGACATCTGCACATTCCAACACGTCTGCTTACGATCACCTGCGCGCCCTGTTCAGCCGGTTGTCGCGTTTCGGCCACCTGTCCGCCATCGCCGGTTGGGACATGCAAACCATGATGCCACCGGGCGGCAGCAAGGCGCGCTCCGAAGCGCTGGCCGAGCTGAGCGTACTGCAGCACCAGATTTTAACGGCACAAAGCACCGGCGCGCTGTTGGATCGCGCGCAGCAAGAGACGCTGGACGAACTCGACCGCGCCAACCTGCGCGAAATGCGCCGCCAATATGAAGACGCCGTGCTGCTGCCGGCGTCGCTGGTCGAGGCCAAGTCGCTCGCGGGTGCGCGCTGCGAACACGCCTGGCGCGCCCAGCGCCCGGCCAACGATTGGGACGGCTTCGCCGACAACCTGCGCGAGGTGGTCAAGCTCAGCCGGGAAGAGGCGCAGATCCGCGCGCAGGCGGCCGGCACCAGCCGTTACGATGCTCTGCTCAACCTGTATGAGCCGGGCATGCGCAGCAGCGATCTCGACCGCATCTTCGGCGATTTGAAAACCTGGCTGCCGGATCTGCTGCAGCGCGTGGTGGCCAAACAAGCTAATGAGCCCTGCCAGGCGCCACAAGGCCCGTTCAATGTGGACACCCAGCGTCAGCTGAGCCTGAGCGTGATGAAACTGCTCGGTTTCAACTTCGACAATGGCCGCGTCGACGTCAGCGCCCACCCGTTCTGCGGCGGCGTGCCGGAAGATGTACGCATCACCACGCGTTACAACGAGAAAGAGTTTCTGACCGCGCTGCTCGGCATCGTGCACGAGACCGGCCACGCCCGCTACGAGCAAAACCTGCCGCGCGATCTGCTCGGCCAGCCGGTCGCCCTGGCCCGTTCTACCGCTATCCACGAATCGCAGAGCCTGCTGTTCGAAATGCAGCTGGCGCGCGGCAATGAATTCCTGAAAATCTTGCGTCCGTTAGTCACCGCGCAGTTTGGCGAACAGCCGGCGCTGGAAGAGACCAACTTCATTCGCCTCAACCAGCGCGTTAAACCGGGCCTGATCCGCGTCGACGCCGACGAAGTGAGCTATCCTGCTCATGTCATCCTGCGCTACGAAATTGAAAAAGCGCTGATCGAAGGCGATATCGAAGTGGAAGACATTCCGGCGCTGTGGAATGAGAAGATGAGTGCTTACCTCGGCCTCGACACCATCGGCAACTACCGCAACGGCTGCATGCAGGATATTCACTGGACCGACGGTGCCTTCGGCTACTTCCCGACTTACACCCTCGGCGCGATGTACGCCGCGCAGCTGTTCCACAGCGTGCGTCAGGCCCTGCCTTCGCTGAACGAAGATATCGCCGCCGGCAACCTGCAGCCGCTGTTCCACTGGCTGCAGCACAACATCTGGCGCCACGGCAGCCGTTTCCCGACCGAGACGCTGATCGCCAACGCAACCGGCGAAGCGCTCAACCCACGCTATTTCCGTCAGCATCTGGAAAACCGCTACCTGTAATCTCCCCTGGCGCGGCCCTGCCGCGCCCTTTTCCCGCCTGCAAGACCGGATAATGCTTCATAACGCACGTTCTGTGCCGACATCGCCTTGGCTACAGAGTGGCGGGTGGCCACTCACCATTAGTATGTTGTAACTAAAACAGCAAAAAACGCCGGCATTCCGGCCTCTTATCCCAGTGCATGACGGGCGATCATCGCCGCCAGCTGCGGCCTCAACGAGGCCGGCAGGTCATGCCCCATGCCCGGCATAATATGCAATTTGGCGTTGACGACCGCGCGGGCGATCGCCACTCCACCCGCCTTGCGTACCAGCCGATCGCGATCGCCGTGAATGACCAGCGTCGGCGCGGCTATGCGCCGGCTGTAGCGACGCAGATCGCCGCTGCCGAGCAACGCGGAAAGTTGCCGCTGCACGCCTTCGGGATCCACGCCCCGCTTCAACAACCGATTCACCAATGCATCCAGCTCCGCCTCCTCCGGCGGATAAAACCGGGTACCGAGCGCGCGCAGGAAGGCCTTCATTCCCTCGTGGCGCTGCTGCAGCGTCAAATCGGCCGCCGGCCGGCGCACCAACAACCACAGCAGCGAAGGCGCCGGCGGTGGCAACAGCGGCTGATTGGTGCTGGAGAACAAGATGCATAACGAGGCGACGCGCTGCGGGTATTCCGCGGCCAGCACCTGGGCGATCATCCCCCCCATCGAAGCGCCCAGTACGTGAGCCTGCGGGATGCGTAAATGATCGAGCAGATGCGCCGCGTCCGTCGCCATGTCCGCCAGGGTATAAGGCACCGGCGTTTGCCAACCGAGCTGGGCGCGCAGCATCAGCAGCCACAACGGCTGCGTACGTTGCGCCTGCGTTTTGCCGGAAAGGCCGACGTCGCGGTTGTCATAACGGATCACTCGAAACCCCTGAGCCACCAGGGCGCGGCAGAAGTCGTCAGGCCACAGCAACAGCTGCGCGCCGATGCCCATGATGAGCAGCAGCGGCGGATGCGCCTCATCGCCCCAGTCCTCATAGGCCAGCGGCACCTCGCCCAGTTCGGTTACGCCACAACGAATCACTATCTCGTTCATTTTAAATCCCTTTTATCGTGCCTGGCGGTCATTATAGCAGCAATCCCCTCGCCGCCGTCGCCCTGTACATTAGGTTACATGCCGAAACCAATCACTCACGGAAAGCCGGGCGCCGTTTGCCTACTATCATTTCAACGGCCCCGCAGTGGGGTTGATACCCAAAAGTCATGTTGAGGATTCTACGATGAAAAAAGTATTAGCTCTGGTTGTTGCCGCTGCAATGGGTCTGTCTTCCGTGGCTTTCGCTGCCGAGGCTGCCACCACCGCACCTGCGGCTACCGCAACCACCGCCACCGCTGCGCCGGCTAAAGCTCAGGTGAAACACCACGGCAAGAAAGCGCCGGTACAGAAAGCGCAGGCGGCCAAGAAGCATCACAAAAAAGCCGTGAAGAAAGCCCCGGCGCAAAAAGCCCAGGCGGCTAAAAAGCACCACAAGAAAACCAGCCACAAAAAAGCGTAATGACGTGAGGGTCCCCTCACCGCTTCAGGCTTGACGTGTACGACACCCGGTTCGCCGGGTGTTTTTTCATCGGGGGGTTCTCATTGATGCTGCGCCGCTACCTGTTCGAGATCGTTCTGACCGCCCTGATCCTTTGCGGACTGATCGCCGTCTTTTTTTACCTGTAGCCTGCCGCGTTGCCGGCGGGAAATTATTGAAAAATCAATTATTGCCCATCCACATGGCTGCTAAATCAGTCTATAGTTAGCATTCAGTGTGTTTATGGATGATCCGTATTTGTCAGGCAAGAGATCTATGCGCATATCCGTTTTACTGTTGCTGTGCTCACTCCCGCTCATCGCTACTCAGGCGGCACGCGCCGACGGTCCGTCCAAGGCCGAGCAAACGCGTCTGTTTTTCGGCAAAGATGAACGAATCAAGGTCACGGATACCGCCGCCCAGCCGTGGCAAGCCATCGGCCAGGTCGAAACCGCCAGCGGCAATCTGTGTACCGCCACGCTGATCTCCCCGCACCTGGCGCTGACCGCCGGCCACTGCGTGCTGGCGCCGCCCGGGCAACTGGATAAAGCCATCGCTCTGCGCTTTGTGGCAGGCGATAAATCCTGGCAGTATCAAACCGGCAATATCGAGACCCTGGTCGACAGCAAGCTGGGCAAAAAGCTGAAGCCGGACGGCGATGGCTGGATCGTCCCGCCCGCTGCGGCCGCTTATGATTTTGCGCTGATCCGGCTGAAAGACAAAAAGCCGCTGCCGATCGCACCGTTGCCGCTGTGGCAAGGCGACAGCAAGGCGCTGACCCAGGCCCTGAAACAGGCCAAACGGCTGATCACTCAGGCGGGTTACCCGGAGGATCATCTGGATGACCTCTACAGCCACCAAAACTGCAAGGTCACCGGCTGGGCCCAGCAAGGCGTACTGTCGCACCAGTGTGATACCCTGCCCGGCGACAGCGGCTCACCGCTGCTGTTGAAAACCGCCGACGGCTGGCAGCTGATCGCCATCCAAAGCTCGGCGCCGGCGGCGAAAGATCGCTATCGCGCCGATAACCGCGCCCTGGCGGTGCCCGGCATCCGCGAAGCGCTGGACGCCCTGGCGGCGGGCAACTGACCCTCTCACAACGGCGCATTATGCGCCGTTGTGCTTTTTCAGCCCCCTTGCATATAGCGCCGCGGTGTGGTGCCGGTGAACTGGCGGAAAAAAGCGATAAACGCGCTGTCGCTGGAAAATCCCAACCGCTGTGCCACCGCGCTGACCGACGGCAACGACGCCAGCAGTTCGATCGCGCGCATCAGCCGCCACTGCTGGCACCACTGCTGATAGCTCAGGCCGGTTTCCCGCTGAAACAGCCGCGTCAGCGTTTTGGCGTGCAGATGCAAACGCTGCGCCAACGCCGCCAACGCCGGCAACTCGTCGCTCTCCGGCAGCGTCGCCAGCCAGGCGGCAAGACGCTTATCCTGCGGCAGCCGCAACTGGGTATTCTCGCGCTGCGCCTCGCCCAACTCATTGATCAGCACCGCCAGCAAATCGCGCGCCTGGGGCTGCGCCAACGCATAGTCCAGCGGCCAGTGCGCGATGCGCTCAACGATCGCCGCCAACAGCGGGTTTACCGCCAGCACCGCTGCCTGTGGCGGCATGGCGGCCGTCAGCGCCGGATCGAAATACAGCGAGCGATACGCGACGCGGCCACGCAACTGCACCCGATGCGCAATGCCGCCCGGTATCCAGACGCTGCGCGTCGGCGGCAGAATCAGCCACTGCTGCGCCAACGTGACCGTCATGCATCCCTGCGGCGCATACAGCAGCTGCGAACGCTGATGCCAATGCAGCCCGGAGTCGTGCTCCACCAGTTCCGCCGCGATGCCGAGAGCCGGTGCCGGCAGCCGATCCGGGTCGAACGGGTGATGCTGTTGAATCAGCGCCATCAGATTGTCCTATACCTATTGTTTTTTGTCCGAATGATTGTAATCGAACAAAATGCGACTCCCTATACTGACGCCTTAACATTTAGGGAGACCCTGCATCATGCAACGCTTATCTTTACCGCTGCTCGTCACCGCCATCATGACGCCGCAGATCCTGGAAACGCTGTACAGCCCGGCGCTCACCGCCATCCGCAGCGACTTCGGCATCAGCGCCGCGCAGGCCGGGCAGACGTTATCCATCTATTTCATCGCCTTCGCCCTCGGCGTCGCCTTTTGGGGAGCCTTCTGCGATCGGTTCGGCCGCCGTCCGGCGATGCTGGCCGGCCTGGCGCTCTATCTGGTCGGCGCCGGCCTCGCCCTGCTGAGCGGCAGTTTCACGCTGTTGCTGGCCGCCCGTGCGCTGATCGCCTTCGGCGCCGCGGTCGGCTCAATCGTCACGCAAACCATGCTGCGTGATGTCTATCAAGGCCCGGCGCTGGGGCGCATGTTCGCGCTGGTCGGCATCGCGCTCTCCATCAGCCCGCTGCTGGGAATGTTTGCCGGCGGCGCGCTGGTCGCCTGGGGCGGCAGCGCGGCGATTTTCACCGCGCAGGCGGCCTGGGCGCTGGTGTTGCTGCTGTGGAGTTACGGCACATTGCCGGAAACGCGGCCGTGGCAAACCGCAACGGCCGCCGCGCCGGGCATTACCCTGGCGACGATGTTGCGCGATCGGCACATCTGGTGTTCGGCGCTGCTGGTCGCCAGCTTCAATATTATGGTGTTCAGCTACTTCAGCCTGGCGCCGTTCATGTTCGAAAGGCTGGGGTTGAACAGCCAACAGTTTGGCTACTCGGGTGTGATGCTGGCGCTCGGCAGCCTGGCGGGGGCGCTGTTGAACCGTCACCTGCTGGCGCGCGGCGTCAGCGCCAAACGTCAGATCCTGCTGGGCGGTTTGCTGGCGGTGGTCAGCGGTGTGGCATTGTTCGGGTGGCAACACAGCCTGTGGATGCTGCTTCCCTGTGCGCTGGTGATGCTGGCGTTCGGGTTGGCTATCCCGAATGTGCTGAGCCAGGCGCTGAGCCGCTACCGGCAGCAACTCGGCACCGCCGGCGCGTTATTCGGGCTGCTGTACTATCTGTTGATCGGCCTGGGGCTGACGATTGCGGCGCGCGGGCAGGATTTGGCCGCCACGCTGCTGCTGTGCGGCCTGTTGAGCCTGTGGTGCGCCGGCCGCTTGCCGGCCGGTGCGCCCGAGCTTAACCCGAAAGCTGCTCGATAGTTTGCAAAATGCGCTTGTCGGAGATCGGGTAAGGCGTGCCCAACTGCTGCGCGAACAGGCTGACGCGCAGCTCTTCGATCATCCAGCGCACCGCCTTCACCTCTTCCTCCTGCTGTCGCTTCGGCGGCAGCTTGTTCAGCCACTGCTGCCACGCCTGCTGTACCTGCTCCACCCGCAGCATCTGCGCGCGATCGCGGTGCGGATCGATAGCCAGTTTCTCCAGCCGGCGCTCGATCGCCTGCAGGTAACGCAGCGTGTCCGGCAGGCGTTTCCATCCGTTGCCGGTGACAAAACCGCGGTAGACCAGGCCGCTGAGCTGGGTCTTGATGTCCGACAGCGCCAGCGCCAACGACATGTCCACCCGGCCTTTCAGCCGCTTGTTGATGTTGAAGACCGCCGTCAGGATCTGCTCAACCTGCTTGGCCACCTCGACCACCGTGTCGTTCAGCTCGGCGCGGATCTGCTCTTGCAAACGCGCAAAGCCTTCTTCCTGCCAGACCGGGCCGCCGTGTTCGGCGATCAGCTTGTCGATGCCGCACGAAATGCAGTCGTCGATCAGCTCCAGCACCTTGCCGTACGGGTTGAAATAAAGCCCCAGTTTGGCCTTGTTCGGCAGCTTTTCATGCAGATATTTGATCGGCGAAGGAATATTCAACAACAGCAGGCGGCGCGTGCCCTGCCACATCGCCTGTTGCTGCTCGCTTTCGCTGTCGAACAGACGGATCGCCACGCTGACCTTTTCATCCACCAGCGCCGGATAGGCCTTCATCGAATAGCCGCCGCGCTTCTGCTCGTAGAACGCCGGCAGTTGGCCAAAGCTCCAGACATGCAGGTTGCTCTGCTCCAGTCCGTCATCGGCCACCGCCGACAGCGTCTCCTGCACCTTCTCTTTCAACTGCAGGCGCAGGGCGGCCAAATCTTTGCCTTCACGCAGCGTCTGGTTTTTCTCGCCCAGCACGCGGAAAGTCATTTTCAGGTGATCGGGCACCTGATCCCACTGCCAATCATCACGTGACACGGTCACGCCAGTCATGCGCCGCAATTCACGCTCCAGCGCGTCCAGCAGCGGCAACTCCAGCGCCGTTACGCGGCCGAGGAACGCTTCGGCGTAGTTCGGCGCCGGCACAAAGTTGCGACGCACCGGTTTCGGCAGCGACTTGATCAGCGCGATCACCAGCTCACGGCGAATACCGGGGATCTGCCACTCGAAGCCCTGCTCCTCCACCTGATTGAGGATCGGCAGCGGGATGTGCACCGTCACGCCGTCGGCGTCGGTGCCCGGTTCAAACTGGTAGCTCAGCCGCAGCTTGAGATTGCCCTGATGCCAGAAGTTCGGGTAGTCCAGCGCGCTGATCTTGTTGGCGCCGTCTTTGATCAGCATCTCTTTTTCGAAGTTCAGCAGATCCGGCTGCTGCTTGGCGGCATTCTTCCACCAGCTGTCGAAATGACGGCCGGAAACCACGTCGTTGGGGATGCGGCGATCGTAGAAGCCGAACAGCGTTTCGTCGTCCACCAGAATGTCGCGGCGGCGCGATTTATGCTCCAGCTCTTCCACTTCGGCGCGCAGCTTCTGGTTGTCGCGGAAGAAGGCGTGGCGCGTCTGCCAGTCCCCCTCCACCAGCGCATGGCGAATAAACAGCTCACGGCACAGCAATGGATCGATGGCGCCGTAATTGACCTGGCGCGCCGCGACGATCGGCAAACCGAACAGCGTGACCTTTTCACTGGCCATCACCGCCCCTTGCGACTTCGACCAGTGCGGCTCGCTGTAGCTGTGTTTCACCAGATGCTGAGCCAGCGGCTCGATCCATTCCGGTTCGATGCGCGCGGCGATGCGCCCCCACAGGCGGCTGGTTTCCACCAGTTCGGCCACCATGGTCCACTTCGGCGGCTTCTTGAACAGGCCGGAGCCGGGGAAGATTGAGAAGCGGGCATTGCGCGCGCCGGTGTATTCCTGCTTGTCCGCATCCTTCTGGCCAATGTGCGACAGCAAGCCGGTCAACAGCGCGGTGTGCACGCTGCGGTAGTCGGAAGGCGTGCTGTTGATCGGCAGCCCCAGCTCTTTCACCACCTGGCGCAGCTGGGTATAGATATCCTGCCACTCGCGCACCCGCAGGTAGTTGAGGAAATCGTTGCGGCACAGCCGGCGGAACTGGCTGGAAGAGTTCGCCTTTTGCTGCTCCTGCAGATAATCCCACAGGTTGACGAACGCCAGGAAATCGGAGTCTTTGTCGGCGAAGCGGCGGTGTTTTTCGTCCGAGGCCTGCTGCTTGTCCATCGGGCGCTCACGCGGATCCTGAATCGACAGCGCGGCGGTGATGATCATCACCTCGCGCACGCTGCCGCTCTTCTGCGCTTCCAGCACCATGCGCGCCAGACGCGGGTCAATCGGCAACTGCGCCAGCTGCCGGCCTTGCGGCGTCAGCTGATAGTGGCCGTTGTCGGCGATGGCGATCGCCCCCAGCTCTTCCAGCAGGCGCACGCCATCCTGAATGTTGCGTTTATCCGGCGCTTCGACGAACGGAAACGCGGCGATGTCGCCCAGCCCCAGCGAGGTCATCTGCAGAATGACCGACGCCAGGTTGGTGCGCAGAATTTCCGGATCGGTAAACGCCGGCCGCGACAGGAAGTCCTGTTCGGAATACAAGCGAATGCACACCCCTTCCGATACGCGGCCGCAACGCCCTTTACGCTGGTTGGCGGAAGCCTGCGACACCGGCTCGATCGGCAGGCGCTGCACCTTGGTGCGGAAGCTGTAGCGGCTGATGCGCGCGGTGCCCGGATCGATGACATACTTGATGCCCGGCACCGTCAGCGAGGTTTCCGCCACGTTGGTGGCCAGCACGATGCGGCGACCGTGGTGCGACTGGAACACCCGGTTCTGCTCGCTGTTCGACAGGCGCGCATACAGCGGCAGCACTTCAGTGTGCGGCAAATTGAGGCGGTTCAGAGCGTCGGCGGTGTCGCGGATCTCGCGCTCGCCGCTCATGAAGATCAGAATGTCGCCCGGCCCTTCGCGCCCAAGCTCGTCCACCGCATCGAAAATCGCCTGCAGCTGGTCGCGGTCGGTGTCGTCGCCGTCGTCGACCACCGGGCGGTAACGCACCTCCACCGGGTAAGTGCGGCCGGAAACCTCGATGATCGGCGCATTGTTGAAATGGCGCGAGAAGCGCTGCGGATCGATGGTCGCCGAGGTGATGATCACCTTGAGATCCGGGCGCTTAGGCAACAGTTCGCGCAGGTAGCCGAGAATAAAGTCGATGTTGAGGCTGCGCTCGTGCGCTTCATCGATGATCAGCGTGTCGTACTGCATCAGCAGGCGATCCTGCTGAATTTCCGCCAGCAAGATGCCGTCGGTCATCAGCTTGACCAGGGTGTTTTCCCCGACCTGATCGTTGAAGCGCACCTTGTAACCGACGCTGCCGCCGAGCGGGGTTTCCAGCTCGTCGGCGATGCGGTTGGCGACGGTGCGCGCCGCCAGGCGGCGCGGCTGGGTGTGGCCGATCAGCCCTTTCACCCCACGCCCCAGCTCCAGACAGATCTTCGGCAACTGGGTGGTTTTCCCCGAACCGGTCTCCCCGGCGACGATCACCACCTGGTGATCGCGGACAGCGTTTAAAATGTCCTGCTTTTTCTGACTGACCGGCAGGCTTTCCGGATAGGTAATGCGCGGGCAAGACGCGGCGCGCGCCAGCACTTTTTGCCGCGCCGCCGCGATGTCGCTTTCCACTTCGGCGGCAACCGCCAGCTGGGCATCGGGATTTTTGATTTTTCGTGCGCCCTGCAGGCGACGACGCAGGCGTTGTTGATCGCGGAGCATCAGCTCGCCCAGTTGGGCCGGCAGTGCCTCGAGCGGAGATTTCACGTTCGGTGTTCCTTGTTTCTTCGCCGCCAAGACCAGGCTTGGCAACGGTTTAATGTTTTTTTAGCGATTTTTTTGCTTTAGCCGCACAGCCTATCACAAACGGCTTTTTCGCCCTACTTCCGCGAGCAAAACCTCGGCATGTCATTCAATAAAATCGAACGAAGATCTCGAAATATTGCGCTATCACTGTTGGAGGAATGTGAATAGCATGTACTTCATGCAAGGGACGCTGAGTCCTGATGTCACTGTCACAACGTAAGGAATTATCGATGAGCAACGTATTGGTTCTGAAATCAAGCATCCTGGCGACCTACTCTCAGTCTAACCAACTGGCCGATTTCTTCGTAGAGCAATGGAGCAACGCCCACAGCGGCGACACCATCACCGTACGCGATCTGGCCGCACAGCCAATCCCGGTGCTGGACGGCGAACTGGTTGGCGCGCTGCGTCCTTCCGATGCGCCGTTGACCCCGCGTCAACAAGAAGCGCTGGCGCTGTCGGACGAGCTGATCGCCGAGCTGCAGGCCAATGACGTCATCGTGATTGCCGCACCGATGTACAACTTCAACATCCCGACCCAGCTGAAAAACTATTTCGATCTGGTGGCCCGCGCCGGCGTGACCTTCCGCTACACCGAAAACGGTCCGGAAGGCCTGGTGAAAAACAAACGCGCCGTGATCCTGACCAGCCGCGGCGGCATCCATAAAGGCACCCCAACCGACCTGGTAGAACCTTACCTGCGTCTGTTCCTGGGCTTCATCGGCATTACCGACGTGGAGTTCGTCTTCGCGGAAGGCATCGCCTACGGCCCGGAAGTGGCCACCAAAGCCCAGGAAGACGCCAAAGCGGCCCTGTCTCAGGTGGTTGCTGCCTAAGACCCTGCGCAGGGGCGCCGTGCCCCTGCCGGACAAAAGGCAAGTCCTGTCAAACCTGCACTACCCTCATAATAATCATCTATCCGTATCATTTAGCGCGCCAGACGGCGCGCTTTTTTTTATTTCTTCAACCATTGTCCGTTGATGCCGCGCACATACTCGCCGCTCTGCGCACGCGTCACCAGCTTCTGCCCCGCCATGCGCGCCACTTCGTCGACGGCGATATGGTTGCCGTCCGCCACTTCCTGATACTTCTCGGCGCGGCCGGCGTTGATGCGCTTCACCAGCGCCAGTGTTTCCGCATCCTGTTTCACCGGCGCAATATAGCCGCTCAGGGTTTCGCCCACCCGCCCTTGCTGCTTCGCCTCATCCAGCGTCAGCGCCATCGCCACGCTGCTGAACAGCCAGGCGGCGCCGGCCAGCCACACATAACGTTTTTTCATGTCGGCTCCTAGAACAGACCGCTTTGGGTTTTCAGCAGGTTTTCGACGTCCTTATCCACCTTGATATGAATCTCATGCTCGATCTTGACGTTCATATTGATGGTGATCGGATCCTTCGGCGTCGCCACCTCGATGCGCGGCACGCAGCCGCTCAGCAGCGAAACGCACAGCACCGCTGCCAGCGCCGACACACTCATGATTTTCATTGTTGCTCCCCAGGTTGTGAGAGGGCCTGCTCCAGCCACTCCTGTAAATTGTCGCCGAAGCGCAAACTGCGCCACAGCTGAAACACGTTTTCCTGATGGCGATAGTTCAGGATCACCTCGCGTTTGGCGCTTTTCTGCGGGTTGATACCGTCGATGCGCGCGCTCAGCGTCAGCTCGCCCAGGTTGTCGAGATCGACCCGGGCGTGCGAACGGTTGATTTCCATGTAGCGCAGCCAGTCGATCGCCGCGCCGGTCGCCAGGTTATTGCTGCCGATGGCGTCGGCCATGTCTTTGTCCAGCCGCAGCGTCAGGGTGCCGGCGTTGGCGATCCAGCCGTTTTGCACCAGCCATTTCGGGTGATTCAGGAACAGCGGCAGTTCGCCGTCGACCCGGCCGGACATGGCGAACTGCTTCGGTTTCAGGGCGGTGAACAACGCGCTGAGATCGACCTTGTCCAGCTTCAGCACCGCGGCGTCATGCTGCGGCAACCGCAGCGCCGACAGGCTGATATGCCCGTTGAGCATGTCCACGCCGACGTTGCTCAACGTCAGCGGCTGCCTTTCGCTATAAGGATAGGTGCCCTGCAGATCGGCGGAAATATTCTGCATCTCGAACAGGTTGGTGAAAGACTTGATGCGCAGCGACACCGGCTGTTTGGCCCCCAATTGCCACTGATGCTGCTTGAACCGGTACGACAGGATAAAATCCAGGCCGCTCATCTCGCCGTCCTTCAGCCACATGCCGCCGTTTTTCACCACCCAGTGGCCACCGGCCTCGAACCCCTGTTCGCGAGCGGCGGAAAACGCCGACTGCGCGTAAAACTCGCCGTCGCGCAGCGTGAGATTGAGATCCGGCGCCAGCAGCGGTTGGAACACCTTCAGCGACTGTTTCGGCCACCAGGCTTCGCCGCGCAGACGTTCGCCGTCCCAACGGCCGCGCAGCGCGATCGGCCCAATCTGTTGCGCCTGCAGTTTGCCCTGCAGCTGGAAACTGTCCGGCGAACGGCCGTTCACCTGCAGCGCCAGCACCGGCGCCGGCAGATAGCCGCCGTCGCTGAAGCTGACCTTATCCGCCGCCAGCTGCAACTCGCCGTTGAACTGCGGACTTTGTTCATCACGCCGCCAGCGCAGCGGCTGATTGAGGCTCAGGCGCGGCGCGGCGACCGTCACCAGACCGTACTTCAACTTATCGAAGCCGGTGGAGAGTTTATCGAGCACCAACTCACTGTCGCGCCAACGGCCGCTGCCGGCGACGTCCCAGGCGGCCTGCAGCGGCGGCAAGCGGCCATTGCCCCAGTAACGCCATTGCCAGTTGCCCTTGTCCGGCCAGAAATCCTGTGCCTGGCCGTCCAGGTGCAGCTTGAAGCGGCCCCAGTAACTGTCGCTGGCGCTCAAAATCGCCTGCAGGCGGCCGGTGATGCCGGCGGCGGTCACCTTCACGCCCGCCAGCGGTAAACGCGCCTCTTCCAGCGTCATTTCCGGCGTCACCTTGCCCCACAGGCGCAGCAGCGAACCGGGCTGCAGCACCAGCGTCGGGTTGAGAATGCTGCCGCCGATCACACCCGGGATCGACGCGGTAGTGGAAAAGTCGGCCAGATTGGCCTGGCCGGTCAGTTGGAAGCGCAGATCGCTGTCGGTCAACCCCACCTTGCCCGGCCCGAGGGTGAGCACCGCATTGCCCTTGCCGTTGTGACCCGCAGTGATCACGTTCAGCCGCGCGCTGATCTCCGTTTCATCCAGCCCTTTGCTCCAATCGTGCAGCGCGATGCTGAGCCCGCCGTTCAACGGCTGCTCGCTGTACGGCCAACGCCACTCTCCCTGCTTGATGCTGACCCGCTGCGGCGAGACTTCCCACGGCAACACCGCCAGCGGGCGATCGTCGCCTTTCTCGCTCACCGTCAATACGCCCTGCTGCTGTTGCCAGCGCATGTCCAGCAATACCGGTTTTTCCAGATAGGCGGTCTGCATTTCCCCCTGCAACGCACCCTGCGTCGGCAGGCTGGCCAGATCCAACGGGATGGTTATCTTGCCGGCGAGGTGCAGCGGTTGTGCGCTGTTGGGCGGAACCACGGTCAGGCTGTGCAACGTCAGCTGTTGTTTTTCATCCAGCTGCGCCTCGGCGCTGAGATTCGGGCCCCGATAATGCAGACGTTGCCCGTCGGGGCCGGAGGAGAGCTGCAGCTTGCCGGCATAGCGCTGCCAGGGAATGAGCGTCAGGTCATTAATGGTGAGATCCAACGGCGGCAGCTGTTGCTGCAGCTGATCGAGCGCCAGCGGCGCACTGTTGGCGTCGCCGCTCGGCAGTTTTGACAAACAGGCGCTATCGATGCTGACCTTATCGCTCGACAGCTGCCAGCGGCCCTGGCGGTAAGCCAGCCGCGTCGGCCCGACGTTGGCCAACAGGCAATCTTGCGCAGTGAAACGCGCCCCCGCCAACGCCAGGCCGCCCTGGCGCCAGTGCAATTTGCCCTGCAATTCCAGGCGGCTCCCCGCCGGCAACCAATGCGATAACACCCCCGGCAGCCAGCGCGGCAAGGTTTGCCACAACGCCAGCACCAGGATTGCGCAGCCCGCCACCGTCCCTATGAATACTTTCAATCGCCTGGTCATTAAATGATTGCTTCGTTCCTGAGTTAGGCATTGGTTAAGTCTATGCCTGAATTGACAATAATGATGGCACGAATTTGACATAGGGTGAAGCCGAGCGGGCTCGCAGAAGCGATTTGCACCTTTTTGGCGCAAACGTGTGCGGGGTTGTAGATTTTCGTTACATATACATCACATAAACAGGACAGTTTTCAGACTTTTGTTATTGTTGTTACCGTTGATGATTAATAGTCTTGCAACCATTCTAATAAAAGTTTAGCTGCTAGCTAACTGTGTACTAGAGAAGCCATTCCCCACACCCCCGTGGGGATTTTTTTGCCGCCTGTCGCCACCGTCGTCTTCCCTCCATCGTATCCAGCCCCACCGCAGCCTTGCAGCAGCGATTTCGGCCATGTCGGAACGGGCTAACCAATTGTCGAATTTACTAAAATCTGTTAAATTGATCACAAAATCACGGTGGAGAAACCACGATGAAATTGGCGATATACAGTACCAAACAGTATGACCGTAAATACCTCGAACTGGTGAATCAGCAGTTTGGCTATGAGCTGGAATTCTTCGACTTTTTACTCAGTAAAAAAACCGCCAAAACGGCCGCCGGTTGCAAGGCGGTGTGCATCTTCGTCAACGACGACGGCAGCCGTGAAGTGCTCGAAGAACTGGCGGCACTGGGCGTCGAAATTCTCGCCCTGCGCTGCGCCGGTTTTAATAACGTCGATCTGGACGCCGCCAAAGAACTGGGCATCAAGGTGGTGCGCGTGCCGGCCTACTCGCCGGAGGCCGTGGCAGAACACGCGGTCGGCATGATGATGTGCCTGAACCGCCGTATTCACCGCGCTTATCAGCGTACCCGCGACGCCAACTTCTCGCTGGAAGGGCTGATCGGTTTTAACATGCACAATCGCACCGCCGGCGTGATCGGCACCGGTAAAATCGGCGTGGCGACGATGCGCATTCTGAAAGGCTTCGGCATGAAACTGCTGGCCTACGATCCGTTCCCGAGCGAACAGGCGCTGGAACTGGGCGCGGAGTATGTCGATCTGAAGACGCTGTACGCGCAATCCGACGTGATCACCCTGCACTGCCCGCTGACGCCGGAGAACCACCACCTGCTGAATGCCGACGCCTTCGCGATGATGAAAAACGGCGTAATGGTGATCAACACCAGCCGCGGCGCGCTGATCGATTCCACCGCCGCCATCGATGCGCTGAAGCAGCAAAAAATCGGCGCCCTCGGGATGGACGTCTACGAGAACGAACGCGATCTGTTCTTTGAGGACAAGTCTAACGATGTGATTCAGGACGACGTGTTCCGCCGCCTGTCGGCCTGCCACAACGTGCTGTTCACCGGCCATCAGGCTTTCCTGACTGAAGAGGCGCTGACCAGCATTTCACAAACCACGCTGCAGAACATCAGCCAGTTGGATCGCGGCGAAACCTGCCCGAACCAGTTGAACGCCTGAGCGTAACCTCGGGGCGCCCTTGCGGCGCCCTGTTTATTTGAGAGAACGCGATGAGAAAAACCACGGTAGCCGCCCTTGCGGCGCTGGCCTTAGCGGGGTGCAGCATGAAACCACACACGGCCGTCACGCCAGGCGATCTGTTGCATCACAACTTCGTGTTGCAAAGCGTGGATGGCGAAACGGCAAAATCACCGGCGGGCGGCGGCCTGCTCAATCTGGAGTTCGGCGAGAACCTGCATGTCTCCGGCACGATGTGCAACCGCTTTTTCGGCCAGGGGCAATTACGCGACGGCGTGCTGACGGTGAAATCGCTGGCCACCACGCGCAAGCTGTGCCCTGATGAGCCGCGCAACCGCTGGGATCGGGTGATTGGCACCGTGCTGGAAAACGGCGCCGAAGTGACGCTAAACGCACAGCAGCTGACGCTCACCGGCAGCGGCCACACGCTTATTTATACCCTGCGCGATTGGGTGTATTGATCCTGCAGGCCAGGCGCCGCGGGCTTACCCGGCGCAGCTGCCCAGGGCCAGCGTACGTTCTTCGCACTGCTTGCCGTTCGGCATCTGGCACATTCGCAGCGCTTCACCGTTCAAGTTGTGCGCGATGGTGGTAACGCCGCCGACCGCCGCGCAACCGGCGCTGGTCTGCAACGTATTGATTCTGGCACTGTTGCCCTGCTGTACTGGCTCTTCGTTATTGCTGCTGCAGGCGGCTAAAAGCAGCACGGCGCTGGCAAGCAGCCATTTTGATGTCGTCATTATCCCACTCCTGAACCCGGAACTGCGCTGTGTAAAATCGCCATTGCTGATAACGCGCGTCACTTGGCGGACACGTTTCGCTATCTTTGATGCAAACTTGTTTAATCTAGCTCGATATATAAATAATGAAAATATATTCCAGCCATTATTTGTCATTTTTTTGCGCCGGCCGAACATTTATTTTGTTTGCAGAATATTTCCGTGACGGCGCCACGCGCTGTCAGGCGCTGGCCGCACGCAAAAAAGTGATAACGTCACCGCGGCCATCGAGGAAGTTTTTCCCGCGACAGCGGTATTAATTATCTTCGTGTGCTTTCATTGCAGCGGCGCATTTTTTGCTACCGGAGAGAACGATATTTGTGTCTATGCTGGCGGCGCTAAGTAATTAGCATTCCACTATTTTCAGTGAATGATGACTGAATTCTTCAACCGGCGCGACTTGCTGTCACGCCGGCTTTTTTTACATCAAAATAACACTCAGTGCACCGAGGCTTTCGACAGTAAATTAATCACCAGCACGCCGGCAATAATTAATCCCATGCCAACGATCGCCGGCCAATCCAATTTTTGCTGATAAACGAACACCGCGGCGACCGACACCAGCACAATCCCCATGCCCGACCAAATCGCATACACGATGCCCAGCGGCATGCTCTTGACCACCATCGACAGCCCCCAAAACGCCACGCCGTAACCCAGCACCACCAGCAGCGACGGCCACAGGCGGGTAAAGCCCTCAGAGGCTTTCAACATGGTGGTGGCGATCACTTCCGCGACTATCGCCATCGTCAAATACATAAATGCGCTCATGGTTTTCTTCTGTCAATTTGCCGATGCGCAATTATGACGCGCCGGAAATAAATTGTCTTTAAACGGTGAAAACAATTTATTGCCGCCGGCCCCTAATCGGCGAGGAAATATGCCTTTGACGATTTATCACCCGCCACACAAACGCGATAAAGCCGCGTTCGCCCCCTCTGTTAGACTTTTTTCCATTACTGCGAAAGTGCGCTTTCGCGGCTTTGTGAGCAATGAAAAGGTAACGCTGATGATAACTACAGATGGTAATAATGCAGTCGCTTCCGTGGCCTATCGCACCAACGAAGTGATTGCCATCTACCCTATCACGCCAAGCTCCACCATGGCGGAGCAGGCGGACGCCTGGTCCGGCGATGGCCGGCAAAACATCTGGGGCGATATTCCGCGGGTGGTGGAAATGCAGTCGGAAGGCGGCGCGATCGCCACCGTGCACGGCGCCTTGCAAACCGGCGCGCTGTCGACCTCGTTCACTTCATCGCAGGGTCTGCTGCTGATGATCCCCACGCTGTACAAACTGGCCGGCGAGCTGACGCCGTTCGTGCTGCACGTCGCCGCGCGCACCGTGGCCACGCACGCGCTGTCCATCTTCGGCGACCATTCAGACGTGATGGCGGTGCGCCAAACCGGCTGCGCCATGCTGTGTGCCGGCAACGTGCAGGAGGCGCAGGACTTCGCGCTGATCTCGCAGACCGCCACCCTCAACGCGCGCGTGCCGTTTATCCATTTCTTCGATGGTTTCCGCACCTCGCACGAGATCAACAAGATTGTGCCTCTCAGCGACGATACGCTGCGGCAGATGCTGCCGCAGGCGGCGATCGACGCTCACCGCAGCCGGGCGCTGTCGCCGGATCATCCGGTGGTGCGCGGCACCTCCGCCAACCCGGACACCTATTTCCAGTCGCGCGAAGCCACCAACCCGTGGTATGACGCCACCGGCCAACACGTGATCGACGCCATGGAAGCCTTCGCCGCCCTCACCGGCCGCCGCTATCGGCCGTTCGACTATTACGGCCACCCGCAGGCCGAACGCGTGGTGGTGGTGATGGGTTCGGCCGCCGGCACCTGCGAAGAAGTGATCGACACCCTGCTGACCCGCGGCGAGAAAGTCGGCGTGCTGAAGGTGCGGCTGTTCCGGCCGTTCTCCGCCCAGCATCTGCTCGGCGCGCTGCCGGACAGCGTGCGCAGCGTCGCGGTGCTCGATCGCACCAAAGAGCCGGGCGCGCTGGCCGAGCCGCTGTATCTGGACGTGATGACCGCGCTGGCGGAAGCCTACAGCCGGGGGGAGCGCGCCACGCTGCCGCGGGTGATCGGCGGCCGCTACGGCCTGTCGTCGAAAGAGTTCGGCCCGGACTGCGCGCTGGCGGTGTTCCGCGAGCTGGCCCTGCCGCAGCCGCGACCGCGCTTTACCGTCGGCATCTTCGATGACGTCACCGGGCTTTCGCTGCCGTTGAGCGACGAAATCCTGCCGCAGCGCGCCTCGCTGGAAGCGCTGTTCTACGGTTTGGGCAGCGACGGCTCGGTCTCGGCCACCAAGAACAACATCAAAATCATCGGCAACGCCACGCCGCTGTATGCCCAGGGTTATTTCGTCTATGACTCCAAAAAGGCCGGGGGCCTGACGGTGTCGCACCTGCGCGTCAGCGAGCAGCCGATCAATTCGGCCTACCTGGTCAGCCACGCGGACTTCGTCGGCTGCCACCAGCTGCAGTTTATCGATAAGTACCAGATGGTCGAACGCCTGAAGCCCGGCGGCACCTTCCTGCTCAATACCCCTTACGGCGCCGATGAGGTCTGGTCGCGCCTGCCGCAGGAGGTTCAGGCGCTGTTGCACCAACGCCAGGCGCGTTTCTATATCATCAACGCCGCCAAGCTGGCGCGTGAATGCCGGCTCGGCGCGCGCATCAACACCGTAATGCAGATGGCGTTCTTCCACCTGACGCAGATCCTGCCGAGCGACGTGGCGCTGCAACAGCTGCAGGACGCCATCGCGCGCAGCTACAGCAGCAAGGGCCAGGAGATCGTCGAGCGCAACTGGCAGGCGTTGGGCGCCACCCGCGCCGCGCTGACCGAGATCCCGCTGCAGCCGGTCGACGCCAGCAGCCCGATGCGCCCGCCGGTGGTGTCGGACGCCGCGCCGGACTTCGTCAAAACCGTTACCGCCGCGATGCTGGCCGGGCTGGGCGATGCGCTGCCGGTTTCCGCCTTCCCGCCGGACGGCACCTGGCCGGTGGGCACCACCCAGTGGGAAAAGCGCAACATCGCCGAAGCGATCCCGATCTGGCAGCCCGACCTGTGCACCCAGTGCAACCACTGCGTCGCCGCCTGCCCGCACTCCGCCATTCGCGCCAAGGTGGTGCAGCCGGCGGAGATGGAACACGCCCCCGCCTCTCTGCAGTCGCTGGATGTCAAAGCGCGCGATATGCGCGGGCAGAAATACGTGCTGCAGGTAGCGCCGGAAGATTGCACCGGCTGTAACCTGTGCGTCGAGGTCTGCCCGGCGAAAGATCGCCAGAACCCGGAAATCAAGGCCATCAATATGGCGTCGCGCCTCGATAATCTGACGGCGGAGAAAGACAACTACGACTTCTTCCTGCAGCTGCCGGAAATCGATCCGGCGCAGCTGGAACGCATCGACATTCGCACCTCGCAGCTGATCACGCCGCTGTTCGAGTACTCCGGCGCCTGCTCAGGCTGCGGCGAAACGCCGTACATCAAGCTGTTGACCCAGCTCTATGGTGACCGCTTGCTGATCGCCAACGCCACCGGCTGTTCGTCGATCTACGGCGGCAACCTGCCGACCACGCCGTACACCACCAACGCCGAAGGGCGCGGGCCGGCGTGGGCCAACTCGCTGTTCGAAGACAACGCCGAATTCGGCCTGGGCTTCCGCCTGACGGTCGATCAACATCGCGCGCGAGTGCTGCGTCTGCTGAACGCACTGGCGCCGCAGCTGCCGGAGCAATTGGTCAACGCCCTGCAGATGGAAGACGTGGCGCCGGAGCCGCGCCGCAAGCAGATCGCCGAACTGCGCACGCTGTTGGCGAGTTTCGAAGGCGAAGATGCGCGCCAGCTGGCGGCGGACGCCGACTACCTGGTGGATAAATCGATCTGGCTGATCGGCGGTGACGGCTGGGCCTACGACATCGGCTTCGGCGGTTTGGATCACGTGCTCAGCCTGACGGAGAACGTCAACGTGCTGGTGCTCGACACCCAGTGCTACTCCAACACCGGCGGCCAGCAGTCGAAAGCCACGCCGCTGGGCGCGGTGACCAAGTTCGGCGAGCACGGCAAGCGCAAGGCGCGCAAGGATCTGGGCGTCAGTATGATGATGTACGGCCATGTCTACGTCGCGCAGATTTCGCTGGGGGCGCAGCTCAACCAGACGGTGAAAGCGATTCAGGAGGCCGAAGCCTATCCGGGCCCGTCGCTGATCATCGCCTACAGCCCGTGCGAAGAGCACGGCTACGATCTGGCGCTCAGCCACGATCAGATGAAACAGCTGACCGCCACCGGTTTCTGGCCGCTGTACCGCTTCGATCCGCGCCGCAGCGCCGAGGGCAAGGCCGCATTGGCGCTGGATTCGCGCCCGCCGAACAGCAGCCTGGCTGAAACACTGCTGAACGAGCAGCGTTTCCGTCGCCTGAACGCGCAGCAGCCGGAGGTGGCCAGCACGCTGTATCAGGCCGCCGAGAAAGAGCTGAAGGAGAAGTACGATTTCCTCAGCCTGCTGGCCGGCAAGGCGGAAAAGTCCGCCGCTGAGTAACCTCCCTCAGGGCGCGAGCGATTCGCGCCCTGTTCTTTTACCGCCGACGTAAATCGCAGCAACAAAACCTGCTGGCATTCCGGCGCGCAATCCGTACCATACAGGCCTCGCGTCGGGTGCGTGGCGGCTGGATGATGAATAATGATCAAAATCGGCCGGTTGAATGGTAAACTCGCGGTCTATAACGCCATGCCCCTAGTGCCCCCCATTGAGAATGAGCACGATTTAAATGTCAGAAAAGCAATCCGTTAGCCAAAAAGAGCAGTACAACCTGAACAAATTGCAAAAGCGCCTGCGCCGCAACGTGGGCGAAGCGATCGCCGATTTCAATATGATTGAAGAAGGCGACCGCATCATGGTCTGTCTGTCCGGCGGCAAAGACAGCTACACCATGCTGGAGATCCTGCGCAATCTGCAGCAAAGCGCGCCAGTCAACTTCTCGCTGGTGGCGGTGAACCTCGATCAGAAACAGCCCGGCTTCCCGGAGCACATTCTGCCCGCCTATCTGGAAAGCCTGGGGGTGGAGTACAAGATCGTCGAAGAAAACACCTACAGCATCGTTAAAGACAAGATCCCGGAAGGGAAAACCACGTGTTCGCTGTGTTCGCGCCTGCGCCGCGGCATTCTGTACCGCACCGCCACCGAACTGGGCGCCACCAAGATCGCTCTGGGCCACCACCGCGACGACATTCTGCAGACGCTGTTCCTCAACATGTTCTACGGCGGCAAGATGAAAGGCATGCCGCCCAAGCTGATGAGCGACGACGGCAAACACGTGGTCATCCGCCCGCTGGCCTATTGCCGCGAGAAAGACATCGAGCGTTTCTCGATCGCCAAAGCGTTCCCGATCATTCCATGCAATCTGTGTGGCTCGCAGCCTAATCTGCAGCGCCAGGTGATCGGCGACATGCTGCGCGACTGGGACAAGCGTTACCCAGGCCGGTTGGAAACCATGTTCAGCGCCATGCAGAACGTGGTGCCTTCGCACCTGAGCGATATCAACCTGTTCGATTTCAAAGGCATTCACCACGGCAGCGCGGTGGTGGACGGCGGCGATTTGGCCTTCGATCGCGAAGACATCCCGATGCAGCCGGTCGGCTGGCAGCCGGAAGACGCGGACGACGCGGCGCCTGCGCCAGAGCGTTTGAACGTGCTGGAAATCAAATAAGCCCCCTCGCCGCTTGCCATCCTGCGAGCGGCGACATTTCTCTTTCCCGACGATCTCGATCCTGTTCACAGTTTGCGCAAAATTTGCTGGGCAGTGCCGTTTTCACCCTATACTGTTTATTTATACAGTCATATGGAGATCGCGCAATGAACATCACCCCCTGCCTGTCCCACGTCTCGCTGGGCTCCAACGATTTCGAGGCCGCCGCCGCCTTTTACGATCGTGCGCTGGCCGCTTTGGGTTGCCGACGCGTGCTGGAGCATCCCGGCGCCATTGGCTACGGCCGCGACTACCCGGAGTTTTGGCTGCAGGTGCCGATCGACGGCCGGCCGGCCTCGCCCGGCAATGGCACGCACGTCGGTTTTTTCGCTACCAGTAAGCAACAGGTGGATGAATTCCATCGCCAGGCGCTGCTGGCCGGCGCCGTCGATGAAGGCGCGCCCGGTTCGCGGCCGCATTACGGCGAGGCTTACTACGGCTGCTTTGTCCGTGATTTGGATGGGCACAAGATTGAAGCCAGCTTCTGGGATGAAAGCGCGGCCTGAAGAAGAAGGAAATCGAATAAAAAAATGCCGGTGATTAAACCGGCATTGTACGAATCAAATGTGCTATGCAGTAATTCAAAAATAAGAAAGTAAGACAATTATGGAGCGCAACGCCCATCGCTTGACGTTGCATTCACCTGCGAGAGAGATCATGCCCCATTTCCCCCGGCTAAATGTTGATATTGCTCAATGTTAACCGGGTTTTCGTCATTTTTGCCTACAGCCAGCGGCTGCGCTTCAGCCACCAAGCGACGCCAAGCACCAATCCGACCAGCATCAGGCAAAATGCCGCGAAACCGAAAGGATTACCGCCGCCCGGAATACCGCCAAGGTTGACCCCGAACAACCCGGTCAGAAAAGTGGTGGGCAGAAATACCATCGCCAACAATGACATGGTGTAAGTGCGGCGGTTCATCGCGTCGGCCATCACCGTGGTGATTTCGTCGGACAAGATGGCGGTGCGCGCGATGCTGCCGTCCAGATCGTCCAATCCCCGTCCCAGGCGATCGGCGATATCCTGCATGCGCCGACGATCGTCATCGCTCATCCACGGCAGGCGGTCGCTGGCCAGCCGCGCGAAGACGTCGCGCTGCGGCGCCATGTAACGGCGCAGCACGATAAGCTGTTTACGGATCAGCGCCAGCTGGCCACGCTCCGGCACCTGCTGTTCCAGCAAGGCGTCCTCCAGATCGATAATCTTGTCGTGCAGATCCTCAATGAATTCGCTGGTGTGATCGGTCAACGCATCGGAAATCTCCACCAGCCAGCTGCCGCTGTTGGTCGGCCCGGCGCCGCTTTGCAAATCATTCACCACCTGATCGATGGAATACACCTTGCGGTGCCGCGTGGAGATAATCAGTTTATCGGTGATGTACACGCGAATGGTGACCAACTGGTCCGGCCGTGAGTTGGCGTTAAAGTTGATGCTGCGCAGCGTGATCATGGTGCCTTCGCCCTGGCGGCTGACGCGCGGCCGTGAGCTTTCGCCGGAGAGCGCTTCGCGCACCGAGTCCGGCAGCAGCGGCGTGGTGCTCAGCCATTCGGCGCTGGCCGGGTGCGCGTAATCAAGATGCAGCCAGCAAGGCGCGTCGCAGGTGATCTTGTCATCCCGCTCGATCGGCGTGACGCCCCCCTTGCCATCCAGCTGGTAGGCGTAAACCGCATCGGCGACCTGCAGCTCGCTCCCCTCAATCACATCCATTCATTTATCCCCTCAGTCTTGCTTATGTTGCTGAGTCTAGCGTTAACGCTTTGGAGATCAAAGGCCAAGCTGTAACGCCAGTTTTCTCGTTGTCCCATAAACGTGATCTATACTTCTGCCGCAAGGAACGAACGGAGAACCGCAGGAGATCGCCATGCTAAAAACTTTTCTGGACATCGTCGTACCCACCGTAGGCGCCTTTGGCGCGATGTTTTTCGCCCTCGTCAAAACGCCCTTCCGCATTCGGCGGGAAAACCACGATAAGCTGCTAAACCTGCTCGAATCCGTCGAGAAGCCCCAAAGCGCCCCCATACGCCTGTTGCGCTTTCGCGACTATATCGGCAACAGCAGCGCCAGCCTCACTGCGCTGCAGCTGCTGTTGGCGTTACCGGACAGCGTAGCGGCGCTGGAACGCTATCGCTTCACCGGTGGCCGTCAGCAAATCTTGCGCGCCACGCCCGCTGGCTTCGTGTTGCGGCCAAGCGCCAATAACGCTTTCAAACGTTTCCTGCTTTCCTGCCGCTATTTTTTGCTGTATTTGGTGTTCGTTACGCTGCTGGTGCTGTTCCCCGCTTTGACTCAATGGGGGCTGCAGCAGTTTGGGGTATTGATTACGCCCCATTCACTCCGCTATCTGCCTAATGCACGCATCACCGACGGCTGGCAGCTGCTGTTCCCCGGCCTATTATTTATTATGATTATGTTCAGCCTGGCATTCCTGACCTTCAGGCAGTTGGCACGCGCGGGTAACCTCAGTTCGGAACGCGCCTTTTATCGCTACTATCAACGCGCGCGTGAGGAACAACGATGCCGGGAAGTCCTGAGACAAATGCGCACGGTGCTGCGCCGAACCTGACGAGGCTGCGCCGTCTGCGCGGCATCGCCATGGCCACCCTGCTGCTGTTCGGCCAATCGGTTCGCGCAGAGCCGGTGTTAGAACGTCTCGCCACGCCCTACCACGCGCCGACGGCGGCGGGTTCCCTGCCTTATTTTGTCGCTCGCGCTCGATCCCCCCAGCCGCGTACCGCGCTGGTGGTGATGCACGGGCATCCACGCGACGCCGCCAAGACGTTGCAAGCGGCGATCGATGCCGCGCAGGGAGCGGGAGACAACAGCTTGCTGGTCGCTCCGCTGTTCCAGGTGCCGGTGAAACTCGCCGCCCGCTGCCATTCCGCCGGTCTGCCCCAGCCGCAAGACGGTGACGCTCTCTGGCGCTGCGGCTCGTGGATCGCAGGCGGTTTGGATAATGGCGGGAAAACCGGCTCGTTCAACGCCATGGATAACCTGCTGGCCGATCTGAAACGGCGTTGGCCGTCGCTGCAGTCGATCACCGTGGCCGGTTTTTCCGCCGGCGCCCAATTCGTGCAGCATTATGTCGGCTTCGCCAACCCGCCAAGCGGAGTGCGTCTGCGCTATGTCGTCGCCGATCCGGGCAGCTGGCTCTATTTTGATCGCCTGCGCCCTCTGCCCACAAGCTGGGGAAACTGCGGCAGTGAAACAACCTGCCGCTTCCGCTGGCAAACGCCGGACGCCGGACAGTGTCCACAGGCCAACCGCTGGAAATACGGCCTGGAAACGTTTCCCGCTCACCTGCAGCGCACCGCCGACGCGGCCCGCCGGCGCTACGCCGCCGCCGATATCACCTATCTGGCCGCCGCCGATGATACCGGCACCGCGCCGGGCGCCTACTATCGGATACTCGACAAGTCCTGCGCCGCCCAGCTACAGGGTCCCTATCGGCTGCAGCGCGCCCTGGCCTATGCCGACTATGACCGACGTTATCTGGCGCCGGACAAACCGCATCGGTTAACGATCGTACCCGGCTGTGGGCACAACGTCGCCTGCGTCTTTCCGGCTCCGGCGGCCAGGCACGCGCTGTTTCCCATTAATGCAGACTAATAATAACGGCAATGAAATAAACCCTTGCCGATAAATCAGACAATATCACCGATAAAGCGCTGGTAATGCCGTTATTATTATGACTTAACATATTGCTATCAATTTTAATTCAAAATGATAATAATAAATCAACACAAAGCTGTTTCAGCGCAAATTTTAGGGGCATATACTTTTCTCACTACGAGGAGGTAGTTATGTTACGCGACCATTTAAAAATAAACGCCAGCGATACGCTGGAAAAAATCAGCAATATTCATTTGCAAAACCAGGGCCAGGAAGAGATCAGTGAGTTCGTGGTGAAAAACGCCGCCGGTCTGCAGATTGGCAAGGTCTCCGTCCACGATCGTTTCAGTACCCGTCGCTCTTATCCCACCAGCTACCGCATTACTCAGACCGATATGAGCGGCCGCGTAGTGGTGGACGCCATGCGGGACTGTCTGTAAGCGTAACCGCGCTCTGAAATAGACAATATTAATGTGATGATGGCAACCCCGTTTATTATTAAACGGGGTTTATCGCATGGAAAAATTAATTAGCCTCGTGGTTTCGCCGCCGAGAAAAAATACCGCCCCCGCATTGCGTGGGGGCGATAAATAAGCCCACTCAGTGTTTGATGATATACATCGTTTGGCTATAGGCCACGTCTTCCGGATTGGTGATCGGGTAGCCTTTTACCCACGGTTTGATCAGGCGGCCATTGGTGTATTGATATATCGGCGCGATCGGCGCCTGATCGGCAATGATCTGTTCCATCTTGTTGTAATCGGCGGTCACCGCCGCCGGGTTGGTTTCCCGCCCCGCCTGCGCCAGCAGCTTGTCGTAGTCCGCATTCTTGAACTTGGCGATATTGCCGCTGTGGGTGGAGGTCAGCAGCGACAGGAAGGTCGACGCCTCGTTATAGTCACCCACCCAGGAGGCGCGGATCACATCGAAATTGCCGGTATTGCGGCTGTCGATGTAAGTTTTCCACTCCTGATTCTGCAGCTTGACGTCAATCCCCAGCTTTTTCTTCCACATCGAGGCCACGGCGATGGCGATCTTCTGGTGGCTTTCAGAGGTGTTATACAGCAGCGTCAGCTTCAGCGGGTTGTTCGGGCCGTAACCGGCCGCCTGCAGCAACGCCTTGGCCTGCGCGTCCAGCTCCGCCTGCGATTGCTGTTGCAGCAAGCTCGCTTCCGGTTTGAACCCGGCGGTCACGTCCGGCGTAAAGTGGTAGGCCGGTTTTTCGCCGGTGCCCAACACTTTTTCCGCGATAATCTTGCGATCGATGGCGTAGGACAAGGCCTGACGCACCCGCACATCGTTGGTCGGCGCGCGCTGGGTGTTGAACGCGTAGTAATAGGTGCCGAGCTGATCCGGGGTGTACACCTGCCCCGGAATGTCTTTCAGCAGCTTCTGATACATGTTTTTCGGGAAGGATTCGGTGATGTCGATGTCACCCGCCAGGTAACGCTTGGTGGCGTTGGATTCCTGGTTGATCGGCACGAAGGTCACTTTGGTCAGCACGGTGCGCGCATGATCCCAGTAATGGTCGTTAGGCGTCAGCACCAGCTTCTCATTCACCACCCGCTCCTGCAGTTTGAACGCGCCGTTGCCCACCAGATTGCCGACCTTGGTCCAGTCGTTGCCGTATTTTTCCACCACCGCCTTATTCACCGGGAACAGGCTGAAATTGGCCGTCAGGCTGACGAAGTACGGCACCGGCTTATCCAGCTGCACCTTGAGCGTGTAGTCATCGGGCGCCGACACGCCCAAGCGATCGGCAGGCAGTTTGCCGCTGATGATCTGCTCGGCGTTCTGGATCCCCGCCAGCTGCGCGAACCAGGCGAACGGCGACAGATTTTTCGGTTCTACCAGCCGCTGCCAGCTGTAGACGAAGTCTTTTGCCGTGACAGGGTCACCGTTTGACCAACGCGCGTCTTTACGCAGATGGAAGATATAAGTCTGGTTGTCGCTGGTCTGCCAGCGGGTGGCGACGCCGGGGATCACTTTGCCGTTGGCGTCCTGATTGACCAGCCCTTCGAACAGATCGCGCGCCAGCTGCGCCTCCGGCAAGCCCACCGCTTTGATCGGATCGAGCGAGGCCGGTTCGTCTTTAATGTGGCGCACGATTTCCTGTTTGTCCGCCAGCGCGGTGCCCGGGGGAACCTGCGCCGCCATGGCGCTGCTCATACAGGCGCCGATCGCCGCCGCGCAGAGCGCCAAACGAAAACCCCGTTGCATTATTTTTCCCGTCATTATGATTTGTCCCCCGTTAACCATCTGAATTTTTTATCATATAGCACAAGATCCGTCCGGCCTAGCGCTCACGGGCGAGAAGTTGCAAAAAGTGCGATTCAGGCGATAAAAAACCCGTGCGGCGCAGGGCGGCACGGGTGGGATTGCGGCAGCGACCGTCAGTCGTACAGGTGGATGCTGTTGATGCGGTAGCTGAACTCTTCGCCCTCTTCTTCATCGAACACGGTGAAAAAGCCTTTCTCGGCCAGCGGACGGGCCGAGATATCGGTTTTTTGCAGCTGACGCGCATCCGCGTCGTCGTAGCCGTAGTCGAGATAGAAGGCATCTTTCTGGTAATCGATATGCAGGGTGAACGGATAGTTCGATTCGTCCCCGCGCCCGTCGTCGTTTTTCACCACGCCGAACCATTCCCCCTGGCGGATCTGGTTTTCAGCGTCTACGCCGCACAGCAGCGTAATGGTGTCATTTTCATTTTCGCTATAGCTGGCGATGATTCTGGCTACTGGCATGTTAAATCCTCTTGCGGGTGATTGGCTTAGCTCTGCCGTTAGTATAACAACAGCCTCAGGCCAGGTGCGGTTTAATTGGCGTTTTCGCCGCTACCGCATCACAGATCGCGCAAACGCCGCACAATTGCGATGGGAAAGATGTCTCAAAGCGTAATACACTGAATAAAATGACAATGACTCTCGGCCTTTAACTCAGGGACAACACCATGACCGAACATCGACCGCGCAGTGAACGTGGCCAGTTGGCCATCGCAGGAGAGAACTACGGCAGCTCGCTGCTGGGCGCGCCGCTGCTCTATTTCCCGGCGGCGGTCAGCGGCCCGCAGACCGGGCTGATCATCGCCGGCACCCACGGCGATGAGAGCGCCGCCATCGTAACCCTGTCCTGCGCGTTGCGCAGCATCGCCCCCGAACAGTTGCGCCACCACGTGGTGCTGGCGGTCAACCCCGACGGCTGCCAGCTGGGGCTGCGCGCCAATGCCAACGGCGTCGATCTGAACCGCAACTTCCCGGCCGCCAACTGGCGCTCCGGCGACACCGTCTATCGCTGGAACAGCGCGGCGCCGGTGCGCGACGTTAGGCTCTCCACCGGCGGGCGCCCCGGCTCCGAACCGGAAACCCAGGCGCTGTGTCATCTGATCCATCGCCTGAAGCCGCATTGGGTGGTGTCGTTCCATGAGCCGCTGGCCTGCATTGAAGATCCCGCCAGCTCGCGGCTCGGCGTTTGGCTGTCGCACAAGTTCGAGCTGCCGCTGGTGACCAGCGTCGGTTATGAAACGCCCGGCTCGTTCGGCAGCTGGTGCGCGGATCTGTCGCTGCCCTGCATCACCGCCGAATTCCCGCCGATCTCCGCCGATGCCGCCAGCGAGCGTTACATCGACGCGATGACCGAGCTATTGACCTACCCGGATTAATCCCTACGGGGCGAGCTCGACGATCGCCCCGCATTCGAACGCCAGGCCCGGTTCAGCGTCTCGCGCCAGCCAGGTCGGGCCGTCCAGATCGACGAAGCGCGCCGCCGGTGCCAGCGGCAAGGCGGCGGATATCGCCCGCGACGTGCACAACATGCAGCCGAGCATGATGGCGAACCCTTGTTCGCGCGCGGCCTGCGCCAGCGCCAACGCCTCGGTCAAGCCGCCGGTTTTGTCCAGTTTGATGTTAACCATCTGATAGCGTTGCGCCAGCCGCGGCAGATCGGCCCGGGTGTGGCAGCTCTCATCGGCGCAGATCGGCAGCGGATGGATAAAGTGCTCCAGCGCGGCGTCGTCACCGGCCGGCAGCGGCTGCTCCAGCATCGCCACGCCAAGATCGGCCAGCAGCTGGCAGCGCGCCGCCAGCCCTTCCGCCTGCCAGGATTCATTGGCGTCGACGATCAGCGTCGCCTGCGGCACCGCGGCGCGGATCGCCACCAGCCGCTCGCTGATATAGTGATCGTCGAGTTTGATCTTCAGCAGCGTGGCGCCCTGCCGCTCCAGCTCACGCGCGGCGAAGGCCATCGCTTCCGGCGTGCCGATGCTGACGGTCTGCGCCATGCTGATCTGCGCCGGCGCCGTCACGCCGCTGCGCTGCCACAGGCTTTGCCCGTGGAGACGACACTCCAGATCCCACAGCGCCGAGTCCAACGCGTTGCGGGCCGCGCCCGCCGGCATCTGCGTCAGCAGCTGCTCGCGGGTGATGCCCTGCGCGATCGCCGGCGCCATCTCAGCCAGCTGCGCCATCACCGATTCCTCGCTCTCGCCATAGCGCGGATACGGCGTGCATTCGCCGACGCCGCGCACGCCCTGCTGTTCGATTTCGACCACCACCACCCGGGCTTCGGTGCGGCTGCCGCGCGCGATCACGAAGGCGGTGTGCAGCGGCCAGGCTTCCGGGTAAAAACGCATGTCTCTCATAACGGCTCCTGAGCGAAAACTGCGCATCCAGGCAGGCTGATGCGCCGGTGATGTTTTATAGAACAGCCTAATATATACAACTATTTAGCAAACTTTGATATCCAATCCGCCCCGCTTGTCATAAACTGGCGCCAGGGTGTGAACCTGATGTTAATAGCCGTCGCCGGCGCGCCGTTCCATCAGGTTCATACCCTTTGTATAAACACCTGTAAAAGGAATCTAGCAATGACTCAGACAGTACATTTTCAAGGCAATCCGGTCAGCGTAGCGGGCAAACTGCCACAGCAGGGCGAACAGGCCAAGGCCTTCTCGCTGGTTGCCAAAGACCTGTCAGACGTAGCGCTGAGCAGCTTCGCGGGTAAACGCAAAGTCCTGAACATCTTCCCAAGCATCGATACCGGCGTCTGCGCGACGTCGGTGCGTAAATTCAACCAGTTGGCCAGCGGCCTGGATAACACCGTGGTACTGTGCATCTCCTCCGATCTGCCGTTCGCCCAGTCTCGTTTCTGCGGCGCGGAAGGCCTGAGCAACGTGATCACCCTGTCCACCCTGCGCGGCGCCGAGTTCAAGCAGGCGTACGGCGTTGAAATCGCCGAAGGTCCATTGGCGGGCCTGACCGCGCGTGCGGTCGTGGTGCTGGATGGCCAGGACAACGTGCTGTACAGCGAGCTGGTGAACGAAATCACCACCGAGCCGGATTACGACGCGGCGCTGGCAGCGCTGAAATAACAAAGCCGGCGTTCGCCGGCTTTGGAAACACGCAAAAGGCGCCGCAAGGCGCCTTTCTTATTCTTCGCCCTCGGCGCCGCCTTTACGGCTGCTCAGGCCATACTCGCGCAGCTTGTTGGCGATGGCGGTATGGGAAACGCCCAGGCGCTTCGCCAGCTTGCGGGTGCTGGGATAGGTGCGATACAGGCGCGTCAGCACCGAGCGCTCGAAACGCTTGCTGATGTCGTCCAGCGAGCCGTCCAGCACCTCGTCGCCCAACGACATCTCCACCTCGAACTCCGGCAACACGATATCCTGCGGCCGCAGTTCGTAGCCTTCGGTTTGCGTCAGCGCGCGGTAGATGGCGTTTTTCAGCTGGCGCACGTTGCCCGGCCAGCCGTATTTGCTGAGGAAGCCGCCCAGATCGTTCGCCAGCTTGGGCCGCGCCACGCCCTGCTCATCGGCGAAGCGCGCCACGAACAGCTCGGTCAGTGGCATGATGTCCTGCGGACGTTCGCGCAGCGGCGGGATGGTGATGGTCAGCACGTTGAGGCGATAATAGAGGTCTTCGCGGAATTCGCCGCGCTGCACCAGCTCGGTGAGGTTTTTCTGGGTGGCGCAGATCACGCGCACGTCGACGTGCACCTCATGCTCCTCGCCGACGCGGCGGAACGTGCCGTCGTTGAGGAAACGCAGCAGTTTGGTCTGCATGCGCGGCGACATTTCGCCGATCTCGTCCAGCAGCACCGAACCGCCGTTGGCCTGCTCGAAGAAGCCTTTTTTGCCTTCCAGCGCGTTGGGATAAGCGCCCGGCGCATGGCCGAACAGCTCGCTCTCCACCACGTCATCCGGCAGCGCGGCGCAGTTCAGCGCCAGGAACGGCTGCTTGCCGCGCGGGCTGCGCAGGTGACAGGCGCGGGCCAGAATATCCTTGCCGGTGCCGGTATCGCCCACGATCAGCAGCGGCGCATCGAGCATCGCCAGCTTGCGCGCCTGCTCCAGCACGTGACGCATCTTGGCGCTCACCGCGACGATGTGGTCGAATTCGGTATCGTCGTTCACCGACAGATTTTGCAGTTGGCGGCCCATGCGCGCGGTGGACTTCAACATCACCACCGCGCCGACCGCGGCCGGCTGTTGCTGTTCGTCCTCCAGATAGATAGGCGTAATGTCCATCAGGAAGTCCTGGCTGCGGATCACCACCCGTTCTGAGTGCGGCGCCGTATGCTCGCTCTCCAGCCAGCGGCTGAAGTTATAGCCGCCGATCAGCGCCCCGGCGGTCTGGTTGCGGATCTTGTCTTCGCTCAGGCTGAACAGCGCCTGCGCCGCCGGGTTGGCCAGCTCGACCTTGCCCTTCATATCGATAGAGAACACCGGCTCCGGCATCGACTCCAGCAGCGCACGCAGCGCGCGATGCTCGCGTTCGGAAGGCATAAAGCTGACGGTGCGCACGTCGGTTACGCCGGCGATGCGGCGGATCTCCGCCATCAACGCGCGGAAAGTATCGAAATCCAGCTGGGAGAAATTGAGGTAAATGCGGCCGATGGGATCGATCTCGATGCCACGTAAGTCAATGCTGCGCGATACCAAAAGATCGAGTAATTCTCGAGTGAGACCGAGGCGGTCTTCGCAAAATACTTCCAAACGCATCAGTGTTGGCCTTATCTCTGCAGGTGCGGGGATCGTTAGCGATGATGATACTCCCTCGCACCGGGCGGTAGAAGCGATCTGTCAGCAAAAGTTGACAGAACTCTGATTTATTGCCGTGGTTGCTGATTTTAAACGCAAGTGAATAACAGCATCGGCGTCATTTTAGCCTGCAAACAGAGAGTTATCACAATCATAATTAATTTTTCAGAGATTTATCACGCAATCACAGGGGGATCGACTGTCGTCAAGTCTCGATTACGTCCGGCGTCGGCACCGCTCAGAAAACGGCGCTCCTGAGAGCGCCGTCGTGGGGTTATTTGGCCTTGCCGTCGCCCTTTTTCAGCGTATCTTTCAACTGGCCGATCAGCTGGCTGCGGAAATCGCCAAGCTTCGGTTTTTCCCCTTCCAGCCACGGCAGCGGGCGGCACAGTTCCATCGCCTTGATGCCCAGCCGCGCGGTCAACAGCCCGGCGCCAATGCCCTGCGCCGCGCGCGCCGACAGCCGCGCCGCCAGATCCTGCGACATCCAGTCCATCCCCACTTCGCGCACCAGCTCGGAAGCGCCGGCGAAGGCGATATTGAGCAGTACCAGCCGGAACAAACGAATGCGGCTGAAGTAGCCCAGTTCGATGCCGTACAGCGCGGCGATGCGGTTAATCAAACGGATGTTGCGCCAGGCGATAAACGCCATATCCACCAGCGCCAACGGGCTGACGGCGATCATCAGCGTCGATTCGGCGGCGGAGCGGCTGATTTCGCGCCGCGCCTGATTGTCGAGCACCGGCTGCACCAGTTTGGCGTACAGCTCCACCACTTCACGATCGTTTTGCGTTTCATGCAGCGAGGCCTGCCAGCGCTGCAGCGCCGGATGCCCCTGATCCAGCCCGGCCTGGCGCGCCAGCTTCTCGCAGAATTCGCGCCCTTGCCCCAGCCCGTGGCTGTGCAACAGCTCGCGCGCCACGTCGCGCTCTTCCGCGCGCTGGCGCAGCCGATACAAACGCCGCCACTCGGTGACCACCGAACCGACGCCAGCGAACACGATCAGGCCGCCGGCCACGCCGCCGCCCATGGCGATCCAGTCCTGCTGCACCCAGGCGGTATGCACCCACTGCACGCCCTGCGCCACCACGCTGACGCCGAACAGCGCCAGCCCGGCGGTCACCATTTTGCGCCACAGGCTGCGTTTCGGCTTCAGCGCGGCGTTAATGATGCCTTCGGCGCGCCCTTCCTCCTCTTCCTGCTGCAGCTCCGGCGCCGCCGGAAAGAAGCTCTCCGCCTGATCGGCGTCGAAAGCGACGCCGGCGCGCAACGCCGGTTCCTGCGGCGGCTGCAGCGGCTCGTCAAAATCGATACGCGGTTTGATCGGCTCGCTCATCGCAATTTGTCTCCCAGTAAAAATTCCATCACCGCATCCAGACGGATATGCGGCAACGGGCTGTCCACGCTCATGGCGCGCGGGCGAAATTCATCGAAGTGGAACCCCTGGCTCTGCCAGAACGCCGGCCCCGGCAGGCGGGCGGGCACTTCGCCAGGGAACACCGTCAGCGGCGCGCCGTCGCTGAGGCGGTTGCCCTTCAGCGCCGGGATACGCTGCCCCTGATGATCGACGATGCCGCTCTCGGTCGCCTGCACCGAGGCCAGGCCGACGCAATCCATGCTGATGCCTTCGAACGCCGCATTCTGCCACGCCTCTTGCACCAGCTGTTGCAGCAATGACACCAGATTGGCGTGCTGATCGGCGGTGATATGGTCCGCTTTGGTGGCGGCGAACATCAGTTTGTCGATGGTCGGCGAGAACAAGCGGCGAAACAGCGTGCGCTTGCCGTAATGGAAGCTCTGCATCAGCTGGGTCAGCGCCAGACGCATGTCGTTGAACGCCTGCGGGCCGCTGTTGAGCGGCTGCAGGCAGTCGACCAGCACGATTTGCCGATCGAAACGGACGAAATGCTCTTTGTAGAAGTTCTTGACGATCGACTGGCAGTAGTAATTGAAGCGAGCGCGCAACATGCCGATGTTGGTGTGTTTGTCGGCCTGCGCCAGCTTCGACTCGCCGATCGCGGCCACGTCAGGCCACGGGAAAAACTGCAGCGCCGGCGCGCCGGCCATGTCGCCCGGCAGCACGAAACGCCCCGGTTGAATGAAGTGCAGCCCTTCGCTCTTGCAACGCAACAGATAATCGGTGTAGGCCTGGGCGATCGCCGCCAGGCGGTTTTCGTCGGCCGGCGCCAGCGGATCGCAGGTTTTGCACAGCTCAAGCCAGGGCTTGGCCCATTCGGCGCGTTCGCCCTGCAGCAGCCCGGTCATCTGGCGCGACCAGGCCAGGTAATCCTGTTCGAGCATCGGCAGATCCAGCAACCATTCGCCGGGATAGTCGACGATCTCCAGGTACAGCGTGGAGGTGTCTTTAAAGTGGCGCAGCAGCGAGTCGTTGGAGCGGTAGCGCAACGCCAGACGAATTTCGCTGACGCCGCGCGTCGGCGTCGGCCAGGCCGGCGGCGTGCCGTACAGCTGCGCCAGCCCTTCGTCATAGGTGAAACGCTGGATGCCGAGATCGCGCTGCGGGATGCGTTTAACGCCCAACAGGCGTTCTTCGCGCACCGGTGAAAACAACGGCATGCGCGCGCCGCTGTGCACATGCAGCAGTTGGTTAACGAAAGCGGTGATAAAGGCGGTTTTGCCGCTGCGGCTCAGGCCGGTCACCGCCAGGCGCAGATGGCGATCCATTCCGCGGTTGACCAGCGAGGTTAACTCATTTTGCAGTCGTTTCATTGCTCTCCTTGACGTAACGCCCGAATGCCTTGTTCAGGCCTTTACGGAACAGCGGTTCCAGCACCAGCGCCAGCACGAAGCGCACCGGTTTGCGGCCGACGGTTTTCAACAGCCAGCCGGCAGCGCCCGCCGGGCCATAGTTCAATAACGCTATGATGATGACTTTAGCCAATGTCTTCAACATTGCCGCCGCTCCTCGTTTAAATCCACCCGTTCTGGCGGTGTTTGCGACATCGATTTTATTCATGACAATGCCCTCCGGCACTAGATGATTAAGGTTACATTCACGGGATAGCGGCGGCGAAGATACCCGGCCTGTGCAGGCCGGGTATCGCAAGAAGGGTTACAGCTTGCGGAAACGGCTCTGTACGCCGAAGGTATCGGACGTCACGTAGCGCTCGACCTGACGCAGCTGCTGCTCGCCGCTGCCCAGCTCATACTCCAGCTGATCGAGCAGCTGGCGCGGCGTCTTCTGATGTTCGCCTTCGAAACGGCTGGCCGGCGCTTCGTCCAACACGAACACCAGCGCGATATAGGCCACCAGCGTGAAGAAGAACAGCCCGAAGAACAGCGACAGCACCACCATCACGCGGATCAGGCGCACCGGCACGTCGAAATAGTGGGCCAAACCGGCGCAGACGCCTTTCACCATGCCTTCTTCGGGAACGCGATAAAGCTTTTTACTGCCCAGCGTTGTGCTCATCAGGACTGTCTCCAGTTCGGGTGTTCCGCATCAAGGATCTCTTCCAGCGCCTGAATGCGTTCACGCATGCGTTTGGCGTCTTCCGCCAGCTGCGCCAGGCGCTGCATTTCTTGCTGACTCAGCTGGATGCCGGTCTGTTGCCGATTGCTGTAATGCAGCCAAAGCCAAATCGGCGCGACAAACAGCACGAAAATTGTCAGCGGAATGGCAAGTAATAAAGCACTCATTGTTATTCCTTCTTATCGGGTCCTGGATTGGCGGCCACCTCCGGTGTGTGGCCGCGGTTCGCCTTACTCTGAGCGGTTCATCTTGGCTTTCAGCGCCGCCAGCTGCTCACTGATGGCGTCGTCGGCTTTCAGCTCGGCAAACTCCTGGTCCAGCGACTTCTTTTTACCGATGCTGATGCTTTCCGCTTCGGCTTCCATGTGGTCGATGCGGCGTTCGAACTGTTCGAAACGCGCCATCGCCTCGTCCAGCTTGCCGCTGTCGAGCTGGCGACGTACTTCACGGGAAGAAGACGCGGCCTGATGACGCAGCGCCAGCGCCTGCTGCCGCGCGCGGGTTTCGGTCAGCTTGTTTTCCAGCTCGCCGATTTCGCTCTTCATGCGCGCCAGCGTTTCTTCTACGGTCGCCACTTCCTGCATCAGCGTGGCGATCAGGTCGGCAACCTTTTGTTTTTCGATCAGCGCCGCGCGGGCCAAGTCTTCTTTATCTTTGCGCAGCGCCAGTTCGGCTTTTTCCTGCCAGTCGCTTACCTGGCTTTCGCCCTGCTCGATGCGACGCAGCAACTGCTTTTTCTCCGCCAGCGCGCGCGCCGACGTAGAACGGACTTCAACCAGCGTGTCTTCCATCTCTTGGATCATCAACCGCACCAGCTTCTGCGGATCTTCCGCCTTGTCCAGCAGGGTGTTGATGTTGGCGTTCACGATGTCGGCAAAACGAGAAAAAATACCCATAATTCACTTCCTCTTGGTTCTGATGGCGTCTGAAGCGCCGCGTTAAGTCGTACAGCTTGCCCAAAGAGATAATCAAAACCCGTGCCAACTTTTATGCCATTGAAAAACAACAACTCTTTATTTTTGACTCTCTGCGCGCTTGCTGTAGAGTGATTATTTTCACCAAACATTGGCGAATTTCATCATGAACGAACAGCCAGAAAATTTGTTGGGCGAAGCAAACGCCTTTGTCGAAGTATTGGAGCAAGTCTCCCAGGTGGCAAAGCTGAACAAACCGGTGCTGGTGATCGGCGAACGCGGCACCGGCAAAGAGCTGATCGCCCATCGTCTGCACTACCTCTCCAACCGTTGGCAAGGGCCGTTCATCTCGCTCAACTGTGCGGCGCTGAATGAAAACCTGCTGGACTCCGAGCTGTTCGGCCACGAGGCCGGCGCCTTTACCGGCGCGCAGAAACGTCATCTGGGCCGCTTCGAGCGTGCCGACGGCGGCACGCTGTTCCTCGATGAGCTGGCGACCGCGCCGATGCTGGTGCAGGAGAAATTGCTGCGGGTGATCGAATACGGTCAGCTGGAACGCGTGGGCGGCAGCCAGCCGCTGCGGGTGGATGTGCGGTTGGTGTGCGCCACCAACGACGATCTGCCGGCGCTGGCGGCGGCGGGCAAGTTTCGCGCCGATCTGCTGGATCGGCTGGCGTTCGACGTGGTGCAGCTGCCGCCGCTGCGCCAACGCCGGCCCGATATCATGTTGCTGGCCGAGCACTTCGCCATTCAAATGTGCCGCGAGCTGGGGCTGCCGCTGTTTCCCGGCTTTACCGAACGCGCCAGGCAGACGTTGCTCGAGTATGGCTGGCCAGGCAACGTGCGTGAACTGAAAAACGTGGTGGAACGTTCGGTCTATCGTCACGGCGACAGCGACAACCCGCTGGATGAGATCGTCATCAACCCGTTTGCACCACGCGAGGCCACGCCGCTTGCGCCCGCCCCTGAAGGCGTCGGCGTGTTGCCGTCGCTGCCGCTCGAGCTGAAAAACTGGCAGTTGGAGCAAGAGAAGGCGCTGATCGAGGCGGCGCTGCAGCAAGGGCGATTCAACCAGCGCAAGGCGGCGCAGTTGCTGGGGCTCACCTACCATCAGCTACGCGGTATGCTGAAAAAGCATGCGCTGCTGCAAAACGGCGAAACGGACGAGGAATAGCGGGCAAAAAAAAGCCAGCACCCGAGCTGGCTTAAAAAACACTGGAAGCAATGTGAGCAATGTCGTGCCTTCCACATCAGAGCCGCAAACTGTGGCCTTCCGTGAACTGCCAGGCGATGATAATAGTTATCAGTATCGTCTGTAAAGCACTTTGTTGAGAATTTTTCTCATTACCACACGAAGATTGCGCAATTACCACTCAGGGAACGGGTCCGCCATGTCCAGCCAATAGTCCACGCCGGCGGCCATTTCGTCGTCGTTCAGCAGGCAGTCGTCCAGCAGACGCACGATCGCCGCCTGTTGCAAGTGCTGGCCGATAAATACCAGCTCCTGGCGCATGTCGCCGAACGGCTCCACCCATTTCTCCTGAATATGCGCCCGCGTTTGCGGATCCTGCGGCCAATTATCTTGCGGGATCGCGCGCCAAAAGGTGCCCGCCAGGCCGTAATGGGCGATGCCGCCAGCCTGGCTCCACTGCCCGGCCTGCCGCGGCCGCGTCGCCAGCCAGAAGAAGCCTTTCGAGCGCAGCAGCTTGCCGCCGCCCCAATCGCCGTTGATCACGCGGTAGAACTTGTCCGGCGCAAACGGCCGCCGCGCCTGATAGACAAAGCTGCTGATGCCGTAGCTTTCCGTTTCCGGCACGTGTTCGCCGCGCAGCTCTTTCAGCCAGCCGGGCGCCTGCTGCGCCTTTTCAAAGCTGAAGCTGCCGGTATTCAGCACCGCCTCCAGCGGCAGTTTGCCCGGCGCGATCGGCACAATGCGGGCGTCGGGATTCAGGCTGGCCAGCAGCGCCATCACTTCGCCCTGCTGCGTTGGCGTCAACAGATCGGTCTTGCTGACCAGGATCACGTCGCAAAATTCAATTTGCTCAATCAACAGGTCCGCCACGCTGCGCAGATCGTCCTCACCCAGACTTTGGCCGGCCTCCTGCAGGCTTTGCGCCTGCTGGTATTGCTGAATGAAATTCACCCCGTCGACCACCGTCACCAGCGTATCCAGCCGGGCGAATTGGGACAGGCTTTCGCCCGTTTCATCCTCAAAGGTAAAGGTTTCCGCCACCGGCAGCGGCTCCGAGATGCCACTCGATTCGATCAACAGGTAATCGAAACGCCCGTCCTGCGCCAGTTCGCGCACCGATACCAGCAGGTCTTCGCGCAGCGTGCAGCAGATGCACCCGTTGCTCATCTCCACCAGCTTCTCTTCCTGGCGATCGAGATGCACTTCATTCTCCACCAGCGCGGCGTCAATGTTCACTTCGCTCATGTCGTTGACAATCACCGCCACGCGCATGCCCTGCCGGTTGTTCAGGATATGGTTCAGCACCGTGGTCTTGCCGGCGCCGAGAAAGCCGGAAAGCACGGTCACGGGAAGTTGTTTCATGGGGACCTCATTAAAATTCATTGCGTAATGCCTGGTAACCGCGCACCAGTTCGACGTTGGTGGCGGCCACTTCTTCCGAAAACTGCAGCGCGCCGCGATCGACCTGGCGATAGCGCGACAGATCGCTGTCGGCGCCCACGCGTTCGGTCGAGGGGATATAGCGGTTTTCCGGCAGCGTCACGCCGTCCACCACCGCGTTGTAGCGCACCACGCAGCCGGACTGAACGTGGCAGTTGAACAGCACGCTGTTGAACCCGATAAACACCCGATCGCCGATGCGACACGGGCCATGGACGATGGCGCGGTGGGCGATCGAGCTGTAACGGCCGATGGTGACCGCCGCCCCGCTCTTGGAGTGGATCACCACGCCGTCCTGAATATTGGAGTGCGAGCCGATGACGATCGGCTCCATGTCGCCGGCGGCGTTCAACTCGTCGGCGCGGATCACCGCATACGGGCCGACGTAAACGAAATCTTCAACGATCACCCGGCCGCAAATAATGGCGGTGGGATCGATGTAGGCCAGCGGCGAGACCTGCGGCAGATGGCCGCTGGGATTTTTACGCAGCATGGTGTTCTCCCCGCCAGCTCAGCTCCGCCACCGCATTGTGGGCATGCAGGCTCTCCTGATGTTCGACGCGCAGCGAGAAGGCGCGGTAGTCGCACTGGCTGCGCAGCATGCGATACAGGCGCCGCGCCGCATCCTCGCAGAACATCAGGTTCTGACCGTTAGCCAGCGCGAAGGCCTGCTCGTCGCGGCGTTTCACCAGCGTTTGCACCGGCGTGCCCAGCGCATGTTCGATGCGGTCAATCAGTTTCACCGGCTCAAACGCCCGTTCATTCTCGGGCGTTACGGTGATCCAGGCCCAGCTGCGCTGGCTGTGGGGCGTGGCCGGCATGCCCTGCTCCAACAGCCAATCGCTCACCTGCCGCTGGCTGACCCGCTCCGCCTCCTGTTCAAAATCAAACTGGAACTGTTGCTGCGCCAGCTGGCGGCTGAGCGCCGCCGAACTCGGGCAGGTGGAGGAATAAGGCACGCCGACGGTCAGCACCAGCGTCAGCGTGTCCGTCAGGGTGGCCTCGATGCGCAGCGGATAGGCTTTCCAGCCGCGCTGCGGCGACAGCAGCGCCGGGCGTGACAGCAACAGCTCGCCACTGATCGACAAGCTGGCGCGATCGCTGTGTTCCGGCTGCGAAGCCAAAAAGGCCTGCAGCGTTCGGCCGATGCGCTGCGGCGTCAGCTCGCCCTGCGTCAACTCGTCCAGCGCCAGATACAACCGCGACATGTGAATGCCGCGCTCGCCCGCCGCTTCGGCGCGCAGGTTGATACCGGCGTCGACCTTCGCCATCAATGGCTTGCCGGCCAGCTCCAGCGGCAGCGCGATCCCTTGCATCCCGACCCAATCGAGCCCGACATCACTCATTTCGCCGCGCCATGCCTGAGCGTCCGGCAGCGAACGGCGTGGTGGAAGTGCAACTTCGTTCATACATCCCCTTGCGTTATGGTGACTTTGCCGGGGAACGGTAACATGATTTTGTTATATTATAACATAACATGAAAAACTTTTTTCTTGCCGCTGAACGGGCTGATTAATCAAGTCGCAGAAAACTCAGCGATTTTGCTCAATGGATTGGGCTGCTGGTCAGAGTGCGATACACTAACGCTATTGCTGATTAACCCATGAGCCTCTATGCGTGGTTTACCCTTTTGGATACTGTCGTTGTGCCTGACGGGCTCTGCCCTGGCCGCGACAACACCGCCCGCGCCCACCGCGGCGCCGCTACCGGACATTCGCCAAAGCGGCTTTGTTTATTGCGTCAGCGGCATACTGAATACCTTCAACCCGCAAATGGCCAGCAGCGGCCTGACGGTGGATACCCTGGCCGCCCAGCTGTACGATCGCCTGCTGGACGTCGATCCCTACACCTATCGCCTGATCCCCGAGCTGGCGCAAAGCTGGGAAGTGCTGGATAACGGCGCCACCTACCGCTTCCATTTGCGCAAGGACGTGCCGTTCCAGACCACCGCCTGGTTCACGCCCACCCGCAAGATGAACGCCGACGACGTGGTGTTCAGCTTTGCGCGCGTATTCGATCAGAAACACCCGTATCACGACGTGAACGGCGGCGAATACCCCTATTTCGACAGCCTGCAGTTCGGTGATTCGGTGCAGAGCGTGAGAAAGCTCGACGACTATACGGTGGAGATTCGCCTGCAGTCGCCGGACGCCTCGTTCCTGTGGCACCTGGCCACCCACTACGCGCCGGTGCTGTCCGCCGAGTACGCCGATCTGCTGACGCGTGAGGGCCATCAGGAGCTGATCGACCGCGAGCCGGTCGGCAGCGGCCCGTTCCTGCTCAACGAATACCGCTCGGGGCAATATATTCGCCTGGCGCGCAACGCCGCCTACTGGAAAGGGCTGCCGCGCATGCCGCAGGTGGTGATCGATCTGGGCGCCGGCGGCACCGGCCGCCTCTCCAAGCTGCTGACCGGCGAGTGCGACGTGCTGGCCTATCCGGCGGCCAGCCAGCTGTCGATTCTGCGCGACGATCCGCGCCTGCGCCTGACGCTGCGCCCGGGGATGAACATCGCCTATCTGGCGTTCAACACCCGTAAACCGCCGCTCGACAACCTCAATGTGCGCCAGGCGATCTCGCTGGCGATCAACAACCAGCGGTTGATGCAGTCGATCTATTACGGCACGGCGGAAACCGCCGCCTCGATCCTGCCGCGCGCCTCCTGGGCCTATGACAACGACGCGCACGTCACCGAGTACGATCCGGCCAAATCTCGCGAGATGCTGCGGCAGGCCGGCGTCAGCCAGCTGAACCTGAAGCTGTGGGTGCCGACCGCCTCGCAGTCTTACAACCCGAGCCCGCTGAAAACCGCCGAACTGATCCAGGCCGATCTCGGCCAGGTGGGCATCAACGTCACCATCGTGCCGGTGGAGGGCCGCTTCCAGGAAGCGCGCCTGATGGAGATGAACCACGATCTGACCCTGACCGGCTGGGCCACCGACAGCAACGATCCGGACAGCTTCTTCCGGCCGCTGCTGAGCTGCGCGGCAATCCGTTCGCAAACCAACTATGCTCACTGGTGTGATCCGGGCTTTGACGAAGTGCTGCAGAACGCGCTGCTGTCGCAGCAGCTGTCTCAGCGCATCGACAACTACCGCAAGGCGCAGAAAATCCTCGAGCAGCAACTGCCGGTGCTGCCGCTGGCGTCTTCCTTGCGCCTGCAGGCCTATCGTTACGACATCAAGGGATTGGTGCTGAGCCCGTTCGGCAACGCCTCGTTCGCCGGGGTGTACCGTGAATCCGCGCCGGAGGTGAAAAAGTGATTATCTTTACCCTGCGCCGCATTCTGCTGCTGCTGATCACGCTGTTCTTCCTGACGCTGGTCAGCTTCAGCCTGAGCTATTTCACGCCGCGCGCGCCGCTGAACGGCGCCGCCCTGCTGGACGCCTATCAGTTCTACTTCGTCAGCCTGCTGCACTGGGACTTCGGCGTCTCCAGCATCAACGGCCAGGCGATCAGCGAACAGTTGCGCGAAGTGTTCCCGGCCACCATGGAACTGTGCCTGCTGGCCTTCGCCCTGGCGCTGTTTATCGGCATTCCGCTGGGCATCATCGCCGGCGTGCTGCGCGGCAAGTGGCAGGACACCGCCATCAGCACCTTCGCGCTGCTGGGCTTTTCGATGCCGGTGTTCTGGCTGGCGCTGCTGCTGATGCTGTTCTTCTCGCTGCATCTCGGCTGGCTGCCGGTTTCCGGCCGTTTCGATCTGCTGTATCAGGTGAAACCCATCACCGGTTTTGCGCTGATCGACGCCTGGCTGTCGGACTCGCCGTATCGCGCCGAGATGATCGGCAGCGCCCTGCGCCACATGATCCTGCCGATCGCCGCGCTGGCGGTGGCGCCCACCACCGAAGTGGTGCGGCTGATGCGCATCAGCACCGACGACGTGCTGAGCCAAAACTACATCAAGGCCGCCGCCACCCGCGGCCTGTCGCGCTTTACCATCATTCGTCGCCACGTGTTGCACAACGCGCTGCCGCCGATCGTGCCCAAACTGGGGCTGCAGTTCTCCACCATGCTCACGCTGGCGATGATCACCGAAGTGGTGTTCAGCTGGCCGGGCCTCGGCCGCTGGCTGATCAACGCCATTCGCCAACAGGACTATGCGGCGATCTCCGCCGGCGTGATGGTGGTCGGCACGCTGGTGATCACCATTAACGTTCTGGCCGACATTCTGGGTGCGGCAACCAACCCGCTGAAACATAAGGAATGGTATGCCCTTCGATAACGTATACCGCGAGAAAAAGATGCCGAGCCCGCTGCGCTACACCTGGCGGATTTTCTACGGCGACGCGCTGGCGATGATCGGTTTTTACGGCGTGATCGCCCTGCTGCTGCTGTCGCTGTTCGGCAGCCTGCTAGCGCCCTACGCGCTGGATCAGCAGTTCCTCGGCTATCAACTGCTGCCGCCGTCCTGGTCGCGCTACGGCAACGTGTCGTTCTTCCTCGGCACCGACGATCTCGGGCGCGACATCCTCAGCCGCCTGTTGACCGGCACCGCCGCCACCTTCGGTTCCGCGCTGGCGGTGACGCTGGCCGCGGCGTTCTGCGGCGTGATCCTCGGCGTGTTCGCCGGTGTCACCCACGGGCTACGCTCGGCGGTGCTCAACCATATCCTCGATACCCTGCTGTCGATTCCGTCGCTGCTGCTGGCGATCGTGGTGGTGGCGTTTATCGGCCCCAAACTCGAACACGCCATGCTGGCGGTGTGGCTGGCTCTGCTGCCGCGCATGGTGCGCACCATCTACAGCGCGGTGCACGACGAACTGGAGAAAGAGTACGTGGTGGCGGCCCGGCTTGACGGCGCTTCCACGCTGCAGATCCTGTGGTACGCGGTCATGCCGAACATCGCGGCGGTGCTGGTGACCGAGTTCACCCGCGCGCTGTCGATGGCCATTTTGGATATCGCCGCGCTCGGCTTCCTCGATCTCGGCGCGCAGTTGCCTTCGCCGGAATGGGGAGCGATGCTCGGCGATTCGCTCGAGCTGGTGTACGTCGCGCCCTGGACGGTGATGCTGCCCGGCGCGGCCATCCTCGTCAGCGTGCTGCTGGTTAACCTGTTGGGCGACGGTATGCGCCGCGCAATCAATGCCGGGGTGGAATAATGCCGTTACTCGATATCCGAAATCTGACGATTGAATTTATGACCGCCGAAGGGCCGGTCAAGGCGGTCGATCGCGTCAGCATGACGCTGACCGAGGGCGAGGTGCGCGGCCTGGTGGGCGAATCGGGCTCCGGCAAGAGCCTGATCGCCAAGGCCATCTGCGGCGTGACCAAAGACAACTGGCGCGTCACCGCCGATCGTTTCCGCTTCGACGACATCGATCTGCTGCAGCTGAGCCCGCGCGAGCGGCGCAGGCTGGTGGGCCACAACGTCTCAATGATCTTCCAGGAGCCGCAGTCCTGTCTCGACCCTTCCGAGAGCATCGGCCGCCAGCTGGCGCAGGCCATCCCGGGCTGGACCTACAAGGGCCACTGGTGGCAGCGCTTCAACTGGCGCAAACGCCGCGCCATCGAATTGCTGCACCGCGTCGGCATCAAGGATCATGACGACATCATGGGCAGCTTCCCCTACGAGCTGACGGAAGGCGAGTGCCAGAAAGTGATGATCGCCATCGCGCTGGCCAACCAACCGCGCCTGCTGATCGCCGATGAACCGACCAACGCCATGGAACCGACCACGCAGGCGCAGATTTTCCGCCTGTTGGCGCGTCTCAACCAGAACAACAACACCACCATTCTGCTGATCAGTCACGACCTGCAGATGATGAGCAAGTGGGCCGACCGGGTGAACGTCTTATACTGCGGGCAAACGGTGGAAAGCGCCCAGTGCGAAGAACTGCTGGCGGCGCCGCACCACCCTTACACCCAGGCGCTGATCCGCGCCATGCCGGACTTCGGCCGCTCGCTGCCGCACAAAAGCCGGTTGAATACGCTGCCGGGCGCCATTCCTTCGCTGGAACACCTGCCGATCGGCTGCCGCCTGGGGCCGCGCTGCCCTTACGCGCAGAAGAAGTGCATCGAAACGCCGCGCCTGCGCCCGGTCAAAAACCACTTCTTCGCCTGCCACTTCCCGCTGAACATGGAGGAGCAATAACATGGAAACGCTGTTGGAAGTGCGCAACCTGAGCAAAACCTACCGCTATCGCACCGGGCTGTTCCGCCGCCAGCACGTCGAGGCGGTGAAATCGGTCAGCTTTACCCTGCGCGAAGGCCAGACGCTGGCGGTGATCGGCGAGAACGGCTCCGGCAAATCCACGCTGGCGAAGATGCTCTCCGGCATGGTAGAACCGACCGCCGGCGAACTGTTGATCGACGATCATCCGCTGGAATTCGGCGATTATCGTTACCGCAGCCAGCGCATTCGCATGATTTTTCAGGATCCGAGCACCTCGCTCAACCCGCGCCAGCGCATCGGCCAGCTGCTGGACGCGCCGCTGCGGCTGAACACCGATCTTGAGCCCGCCGAGCGCGAGCAGCGTATCAACCAGACTCTGCGCCAGGTCGGCATGCTGCCGGATCACGCCTACTACTATCCGCACATGCTGGCCTCCGGGCAAAAACAGCGCGTCGCGCTGGCCCGTGCGCTGATCCTGCAACCGAAGGTGATCGTCGCCGATGAGGCGCTGGCCTCGCTGGACATGTCGATGCGCTCGCAAATCATCAACCTGATGCTGGAGCTGCAGGAAAAACACGGTATTTCCTATATCTACGTCACCCAGCACCTCGGCATGATGAAGCATATCAGCGACCAGGTGCTGGTGATGCACGAAGGGGAAATCGTCGAACGCGGCAGCACCGCGGAGGTGTTGGCGGCGCCGCTGCACGAATTGACCAAGCGCCTTATCGCCAGCCACTTCGGCGAGGCGCTGACCGCCGATGCCTGGCGGCGCGACGGCGGCCGCTTCTGAGTCACACCTTCACCTACAAACCCGCTGCGGCGGGTTTTTTATCGCCTTGCGCGCCTGCCGCTTAGCGAGAAAGCGCACATGCAAATTACATTCTTGTTATATATCCTTATATTTTATTCCTTTCAGTTATTGATTAGTCCGTAACATTATTTTATCTCGCCAGGGCGATCGGTGAGGATATCCCCTACGTTGCACTTCTCATACGACAGGATATCGCACTGATGAACAGCCTTCGCCATCGCCGCCTTACGCAGCTACTGCTCACGCTGGCAGCCGGTTTTTCTGTTTACGGCCACGCCCTCTGCTGTGATGAGCTGCGCTAAAACCGCCTTTCGCCCCGCCTGCGGGCATGTTGCCTCTTTGTCCAGCCGACGCTGCCGCGCGCAGCGGCGGCTGTTGATCATGATTAAGGATTGACCCTATGGAACGACTCCGTCGACAACATAATGCCCAGTGGTATCACGAAACCCAAAGCAGCGTGCGGGGCGATGCGCCGCTGGAACCGCAGGCGGCCACCCTTCGCGATCGCTTTCTGCTGGGGCTGGGCGCCTTCGCCGATGAAGCCTTAAACAATGCGCTCAGCGCTCGCGGCGGCGTGTTCAGCGCCTCGTTGGCCGGCTACCACGCGCTGTTTCCCGATCAGGTGCCGCTGTCACGATACGTGACATTGTCACCCTACGATCGCCTCAGCACCGCGTTGACCGTCGCTCAGGTGACGGGCGTGCAATCGCTTTGTAGCCACTACGCCGCTCGCCTCGCCCCGCTGCACAGCCCGGACGCCTCCCGGGAAAGCAATATCCGCCTCGCTCAGATCACCCAATATGCCCGCCAGCTTGCCAGCCAGCCCACGTTGATTTGCCGCAAAGCGCTGCAACAGCTCGCCGACGTCGGGCTGAGCCCGGCGGATATCGTCACCTTTTCGCAAATCATCGGTTTTGTCAGCTATCAGGCGCGCGTGGTCGCGGGCGTCGCGGCGTTGGCCGGCCGGCCGGCGGTGGTGGTGCCCGGCTTCCCTAACGTCGAAGACGCCGATGGCGTCGCGTTCAGTGCCGAAGAGTTAAGCTGGACCGCGCGTCTGCCGCCAATCGACACGGAAGCCGCCGCCGCCGAACAGCTTGACGTGCTGGATCAGAGCCACCCGCAGGCGCGCGCCGAATCTTATTATCTGCTGTTGGCGCACGATGCCGCCGCACTGCGCGAGCGTAACGGGGTGTTCAACGGCATCAATGCCGAAGGATATGGGTTATCGAGCCGCCTGAAGGCGCTGGCGACGCTGGCGGTCTCGCGCATCAACGGCAGCCATTACTGCGCGGCCACCGTCGCGCAAGAATTGCAGGATGAGGGATTGGTTCAGGCGCTGTTCGCCGGGCTGCCTCAGGGACTGGCGTATACCGAAGACTCGGTAAAACTCGCGGTGATGCGCACTGCCGCCGAGCTGACTCGCGCACCGGAGAAGTTCACCCCGCAGAGCGTGCAGCCGTTGTTCAACAGCGGCCTGAATCAGGCGCAGGCGCTGGAAGTGATCCTCACCGCCGCGCTCTACGCCTGGGAAAATCGCCTGCGCCAAACGTTGGGCGATGCGGAATCTTTCAGCGCTATCGACTGAATACCACTACGCGGCTAATTACTGGCCGCAATACATTCTTCCTTCAGATATTTTGCCGCCGCAACCACTCGCTGGCGGCATCGAAGAATTTTTGCGCCAACGGCGTGGCGCGCTCCGCCATATCAACCACCACCGCCGCATGGCGCGGCATGGCGGCGATGGCCACCGGCCGCCGCTGCAGTTCCGGCATCAGCGGCGATTGCAACTGGCCGCGCGGGAACAACCCGCAGCCCAAGCCGACGAAAATGCCCTCGAGCAGCTGGAAGATCGAGGCAGTCTCCAGCCGCGGGTGCAGCGTCAACCCGGCGTCGCGGAAATGCTGATCGAGATAGCGGCGAAAATACCGCGTCGGCTCGGCCAGGCACAGCGGCAAGGCGGCCACCGCCTCCAGCGGCAACGGCGTGTCGCCCACCAGCTTAGGGAAGTGTTGCGGATGAAATACCAGCTCAACGCCGGTTTCCACCAGCGGTTGTGATTGAAAATGCAGTTCCTTCAGCGTCGACAGCTCGAAAAAGCCGATGCCGATGTCGACGGTATGCGCCGTCAACGCCTCCAGCAGTTGATCGGCGCTCAGCACCGCCAGCCGGTAATCAAGATGGGGATAACGCTCGCTGACCGCCTTGAGCATTTCCGCCACCGAGATGCTGCACTGCGGCACCACGCCAAGGCGCAACGTACCGTGCAAACCGTGCTTGAGCGACTCCACCTCCAGCTTCAGCCCTTGGTAAACCGAGACGATCTCACGCGCCCACGCCAGCACCCGCTCGCCTTCGGCGGTAAAACCGCCGAAATGGTTGCCGCGGTTAATCAGCGAAACGCCCAGCTCTTTTTCCAGGTTTTTCAATCGCATGGACAGCGTCGGCTGGCTGACGAAGCTGGCCTCCGCCGCCCGGCCGAAGTGGCGTTCCCGTTCTAAATTACACAAATAAATCAGTTGTTTAATATCCATAGCGCGGCTCAATGATCGGCATTCGCGCTCAGTATACCACCGGGCGTCGTCGCTCGCCCGGTGAGTCAGAGCTTCAGCTTCATGTAATCCATCAGGCGTGAGAACACGCCGCCCTGCGGCACCGCCTGCAGCGCCACCAGCGGCAGGGTTTTCACCACCTGGCCATTATCGCTGATGCGGATCTCGCCAACGGTTTGTCCTTTGTTGACCGGCGCTTCCAGCCGCGCAGCATTGATCACATACTGCGCCTTCAGTTTGTCCGCCTCGCTTTTCGGCAGGCTGAGCGACTGGTCCTGCGCACTGCCGACCGGCAAGCGGTGGCTTTCGCCGTACCAGACCGGTTCTTCCCCCAGGCTCTGGCCGGCGCTGAACAGGTGCACCGTGGTAAAGTCGCGCAGCCCCCACGTCAACAGCTTACGCGCCTGTTCCTCGCGGCCTTTGGAACTTTTGCCGCCCATCACCACGGCGATCAGGCGGCGATCTCCTTCGGTGGCGGAGGCGATGATGTTGAAGCCGGCCGAGGCGGTGTGCCCGGTTTTCAGGCCGTCGACGTGCAGAGTCTTATCCCACAGCAGGCCGTTGCGGTTCTGCTGCGTGATGCCGTTCCACGTCAGCGATTTCTCGCTGTACATGTGGTATTCCGCCGGCTCGCTCATGATGATGGCGCGCGCGATCACCGCCAGATCGCCGGCGGTGGTGAACTGCCCTGGCGCATCCAGCCCGTGCACCGTCTCAAAATGGGTGTTCTGCAATCCCAGTTGGGCGCTCTTCTCGTTCATCAGCTTGACGAAGTTGGCCTGGCTGCCCGCCACATAGTCCGCCATCGCCACGCAGGCGTCGTTGCCGGAATCGATGATGATGCCGCGGCTGAGATCGCGCACCGTGACCCTGTCACCAGGCTTCAGGAACATCAGCGAGGAGCCTTTGAACACCGGGTTGCCCTGCGCCCAGGCGTCCTTGCCCACCGTAACAACATCATCGAGGCCAATCTTATGCTCATCGAGCGCATGATCGATCACCAACCCGGTCATGAGTTTGGTCAGGCTGGCCGGATTGCGGCGCTCGTCGGCATTGCCGGCAGCCAGCACCTGGCCGGTAGTGTAATCCATCAATACGTAAGAGGCGGCGTCTATCGCCGGTGGGGTCATGGTGGGAAAATGGGACGCCGTTTCCGCCGCCTGCGCAGCTAAAGGCAGTAAGATACCGCCGATCACCACTGATACTGAACGCTTCACGCTGTGTTCCTCAGGCCCGCAGGCTAAATAAAATGCCAATATAATCCGCGAGATAGACTGCATTAATTCACTTTCAGGCGAAACCATTACTCTTTTGCAGCGGGTGTCTTTATGCAACCATTTGTTTAGGTCAGCGTCCGCCTGCGATAGATATGCTCTATGCCGCCATTGCCCCATTCGATTAGACGCCTGCCTGCCGCCCCCCTAAACTTGTGACATAAATACGCAAGACGCATAAAAAAGCGTTTACTTTTTAGCTACAACCACCTGCGAAGTGTCACCATGAAATTCAAACCGTCAATCAAGCCTTATACCGGCCCAGCGGGCGGCTGGGGTTCGCTTGAAGCCACCACCCGCTTTGTCCTCGACAGTAAACAAACCCTAAAAAACATGCGCAACCTGATGCGCGTCAACAAGGCGCGCGGCTTCGACTGCCCCGGTTGCGCCTGGGGCGACGATAACCACAGCACCTTCAGCTTCTGCGAAAACGGCGCCAAGGCGGTCAGTTGGGAAGCGACGCGCAGCGCCGTCGAGCCTGAGTTCTTCGCCGCCCACAGCGTCAGCACCCTGCAGCAGCAGAGCGACTATTTCCTCGAGTATCAGGGGCGCCTCACCCATCCGATGCGTTACAACGCCGAAACCGACCACTATGAGCCTATCCATTGGCCGGACGCGCTGGCGCTGATCGCCAAACACATCAACGGCATGGACAACCCGAACCAGATCGAGCTGTATACCTCGGGCCGCGCCAGCAACGAAGCGTCGTACCTTTATCAGCTGTTTGGCCGCATGCTCGGCACCAGCAACTTCCCCGACTGTTCCAATATGTGCCACGAGGCGAGCGGCGTTGGGCTGAAGCAGAGCATCGGCGTCGGCAAAGGCACCATCCGCATCGATGACTTCGAAAAAGCCGATGCCATCTTCGTGTTCGGTCAAAACCCCGGCACCAACCACCCGCGCATGCTGCACAGCCTGAAAAACGCCGCCCGACGCGGCGCGCGCATCGTCAGTTTCAACACCCTGCGCGAGCGCGGGCTGGAAAGATTCGCCGATCCGCAGGATCCGGTGCAGATGCTGACGCCAAAATCCTCGCCGATCAGCTCCTCCTATTACCAGCCGAATCTGGGCGGCGATATGGCGGCGGTGCGCGGCATGGTGAAAGCCCTGCTGGAAACCCACCGCCAGCGGCTGGCCGCCGGTGAACCCGCCCTGTTTGACCTGGCGTTTATCGAACGGCACTGCGTCGGCGTGGAGGCATACCTGGCGCAGGTGGATGCGACCGAGTGGCGGACCATTACCGCACAATCGGGCCTGAGCGAAGCGCAATTGCGCCAGGCGGCGGCCACCTACCAGGGCGCTGAACGGGTGATCTGCACCTGGGCGATGGGCGTGACTCAGCATAAGCACTCTATTGCGACGGTGCGTGAAATCACCAACCTGCAGCTGCTGTTCGGGCAACTGGGCAAACCGGGCGCCGGTCTGTGCCCGGTACGCGGCCACAGCAACGTCCAGGGCAACCGCACCATGGGGATCGATGAGAAGTCGCCGAAGGCGCTGCTCGACAGCCTGGAACGCCACTTTAACTTCACCGCCAATCGCGCGCTGGGCCACAACACGGTGGAAGCGATCGAAGCGATGCTGCGCGGCGAAGTGAAAGTGCTGATCGCGCTGGGCGGCAATCTGGCCGCCGCGGCGCCGGACACCGAGCGCACCGCCCGCGCCCTGCGCAACTGCGATTTGACGGTGCACATCAGCACCAAACTTAACCGTAGCCACCTGGTGACCGGCAAAGACGCGTTGATCCTGCCAACGCTGGGCCGCACCGAGCTGGATATGCAGGCCAGCGGCTCGCAGTACATCACGGTCGAAGATTCGTTCAGCATGGTTCACGCTTCGGAAGGCATCGGCAAACCGCTGGCGGATACGCAACGTTCGGAAACGGCGATCGTTTGCGGCATTGCCGACGCGGTGCTGGGCACGCAGCAGCTGGACTGGCTGGAGTTGGCCGACGACTACTCGCTGATCCGCGATCATATCGCCGCCACCATTCCCGGCTTCGAGGATTTCAACCGGCGCTGCGACCAGCCCGGCGGGTTCTACCTGGGCAACGCCGCCGCCGAACTGCGCTTCGCCACGCCAAGCGGCAAGGCGGAATTCAGCGCCGCCGCGCTGCCGGCGACCCTGTTCCCGCAGCTGGGCGACGAGCAAGCGCCGTTTACCCTGCAAACCCTGCGTTCGCACGATCAGTACAACACTACCATCTATGGCCTGGATGACCGCTACCGCGGCGTTTACGGGCAGCGCGAAGTGTTGTTCATCCATCCGGAAGATCTGGCGGCGCTGGGCCTGCAGGATGGCGAACGGGTTGAGATAGAGACCCTGTGGAACGACGGCGTGGTGCGCAAGGTGGACGGCTTCAAGCTGGTGAGTTACGACATTCCGCGTGGCAACCTGGCGGCCTACTATCCGGAAACCAACCCGCTGGTGCCGCTGGCGAGCTTCGGCGACGGCACCGGCACCCCGACGTCGAAGTCAATCCCGGTGGTGATTCGCCGCAGCGAGCAGCAACCCTCGCTGCGTATTGCCTGAAAACGCGCGCCCGGTTCACGCCGGGCGCGCCAATATCTCCAGGATGGTCTGCAATTCGTCAGACAACTGATGCCTGCGCCAGACGAAGTAGAGATCGCTCACGCCCTCCTCGCCCATTTCCACCACCTTCAGCCCCGGCGCTGGCAAGATCTGCGGCAGCAAAGAGCCAGGCACGCAGGCGACGCCGCAACCGGCCTGCACGCAGGCCGCCATCGCGGCATAAGATTCCATTTCCAGCGTCATGCGCGGCTTCAGCCCGCGCGAGGCCAGCCAGTGATCGACCTTCAGGCGGAACGAGCATTCGCGGCTGAAGGTGTAAAACTCCAGCGCCGCCAGGATAGCGGCGTCGGGTTGCCCGGCGTCGGCCGGCATCAGCAGCACCAGCCGTTCGTCAAACGCCTTTTGGCTGGCCAGCAGCGGATGTTCAATTGGGCCGTCGGTAATCGCCAGATCGAGATCGCTGTCGATCAGCATGCGTTCCAGCACCAGCGAGTCGCGGCTCAGCACGTTGATCTGCAAATGAGGCTGTAAACGGCGCAGCCGGGCAATGCGCGCCGGCAAGTGACTGACCAGCGAAAAATCCAGCGCGCCGAGGTTTAACAGCCCATGCTGTTGCTCGCCGGCGAACAGCTGCTTGCTGCGCTCGGCCTGCGCCACGATGTCGCGCGCCTGCTGATAGAACAGTCGTCCTTTGGGATTGACGTACAGCCGGTTCTTGTCGCGGAAAAACAGCTCGCCGCCCAGCGACTCCTCCAGCTCGCGCAGCCGCAGCGTGACGTTGGAAGGCACGCAGTGCAGCTCGCGGGCGGCGGCGGCGATGGTTTTGTGTTCCACCACGGTGCAGAAAAACTTCAGCTGACTCAGCTTCATTAATTATTCACTTTTAGTTAGTGTTTTAGTTAAAAACAATCACTTTAGATTAGCATCGATTTCATCTACAGTCTGCCAACACCCTGAGGAGGACCTCTGATGCCACTGAATGACCTACTGACGCTGCCCGGCGTGGCGGCCCAACCGGACGCGGTAACCGACGGTTACGTGTTCAACCACACCATGATCCGCGTGAAGGACCTGACCAAGGCGCTGGATTTCTATACCCGCGTACTGGGCTTTACCCCGGTCTATCTGGAAACGTTCGAAGAAGCCGCTTTCACCATCTGCTACCTGACGCGCAGCCCACGCGAGCAGATCCCGCAGGATGACGACGAACGCAAACGCTGGGCGCTGAGCCAACCGGGCATTCTCGAACTGACCCATAACCACGGCACCGAGAATCAGGCGGATTTCCACTACCACAACGGCAACGGCGAGCCGCGCGGCTTTGGCCACCTGTGCGTCACGGTGCCGGACGTGCGCGCCGCCTGTGAGCGGTTTGAACGCCTCGGCGTCACCTTCCAGAAACGCCTGCACGAAGGCCGCATGAACTACGTGGCGTTCATTCGCGATCCGGACGATTACTGGATTGAAATCCTGCAGCCGACGCCGCTGCGGGACTGATTGCCCCCTCCTTCACCCCGGCCCTCGCGCCGGGGTTTTTCATCTATCGCACTTCGATTGACCATTCTTGCGCAAAATCGCGCGGCAACGCGGGGTTCCGTGACGTTAGGCTTGCTCGCAGCGGGTGATTCGCGTAAAACTGTCAGCCGCAAATCTTGCCACTCACAACCCATTCACTGGACGATATGTTTCAAGATAACCCGCTGCTGGCGCAGCTTAAACAGCAACTTCACTCTCAGACCCCGCGCGTTGAAGGCGTCGTGAAAGGGACTGAGAAAGGCTTTGGCTTTCTTGAAGTAGACGGTCAAAAAAGCTACTTCATTCCACCGCCGTACATGAAGAAAGTCATGCACGGGGATCGCATTATCGCCACCCTGCACACCGAGAAAGAGCGCGAAATCGCCGAGCCGGAAACCCTGGTCGAGCCGTTCCTGTCGCGCTTTGTCGGCCGCGTGCAAAAGCGCGACGATCGTCTGTCCATCGTGCCCGATCATCCGTTGCTGAAAGAGGCGATTCCGTGCCGCCCGGTGCGTGAACTGACCCACAACTTCCAGGCCGGCGACTGGGCGGTGGCGGAAATGCGTCGTCACCCGCTGAAAGGCGATCGCGGCTTCAACGCCGACCTGACCCAGTTTATCACCGACGGTGAAGACCATTTCGCCCCGTGGTGGGTGACGCTGGCGCGTCACAACCTGGAAAAAGAGGCGCCGGAGATGCAGGCACTCAGCGAGCCGAACGCGGCGCTGGTGCGTGAAGATCTGACCGCGCTCGAATTCGTCACCATCGACAGCGCCAGCACCGAGGACATGGATGATGCGCTGTACGTGACCGACAACGCTGACGGTTCGCTGCAGTTGACCATCGCCATCGCCGATCCGACCGCCTACGTCGAACAAGGCAGCAAACTGGACGATATTGCCCGCGTGCGCGCCTTCACCAACTACCTGCCGGGCTTCAACATCCCGATGCTGCCGCGCGATCTGTCGGACAACCTGTGCTCACTGCGCCCTAACGAGCGCCGTCAGGTGCTGGCTTGCCGCGTGACCATCGCCGCCGACGGCGCGCTGGGTGACGATATTCAGTTCTTCGCCGCCGAGATCGAATCCAAAGCCAAACTGGTGTACGACGAAGTCTCCGACTGGCTGGACGGCATTGCTGGCTGGCAACCGCCGAGCGACGCCATCGCGCAACAGATCACCCTGCTGAAACGCGTTTGCGACGCGCGCAACGCCTGGCGCCACCAGCATGCGCTGGTATTCAAAGATCGCCCGGACTACCGCTTCGTGTTGGGTGAAAAAGGCGACGTGCTGGAGATCGTCACCGAGCAGCGCCGCAGCGCCAACCGTATCGTTGAAGAGTGCATGATCGCCGCCAACGTCTGCGCCGCCATCGTGCTGCGCGATCGTTTGGGCTTCGGCGTGTACAACGTGCACACCGGTTTCGATCCTGCGCTGGTCGAGCAAGCGGTCACCGTGCTGCAGGCTAACGGCGTGGAAGCCGAAGCCGAGAAGCTGCTGACTCTCGACGGTTTCTGCGAACTGCGCCGCCATCTGGATGCGCAGCCGACCCAGTTCCTCGACAGCCGCATCCGCCGCTTCCAGACCTTCGCCGAGATCAGCACCACGCCGGGGCCGCACTTCGGTCTGGGGCTGGAGGCTTACGCCACCTGGACATCGCCAATCCGTAAATACGGCGATATGGTCAACCATCGCCTGCTGAAGGCGATCATCAACCAGCAGCCGGCGGAAAAACCGCAGGATGACGTGACGGTGCAGTTGGCGGAACGCCGCCGCCTGAACCGCATGGCGGAACGCGACGTCGGCGACTGGCTGTACGCCCGTTTCCTGCAGGACAAGGCCGGCACCGATACCCGCTTCAACGCCGAGATTATCGACGTGACACGCGGCGGCCTGCGCGTGCGCCTGCTGGACAACGGCGCGGTTGCCTTCATCCCGGCGCCGTTCATTCATGCGGTGCGTGACGAGATGCAATGCAGCCAGGAAACCGGCACCGTGCAGATCAAAGGTGAAGTGGTTTATCGCCAGAGCGACACCTTGCAGGTCACCATCGCCGAAGTACGCATGGAAACCCGCAGCGTGATCGCCCGCCCTGTGGCCTGAACGCCAACCTGAAACGGTCGTAACGCAAAACGCCGGCGGTGAGAACCGCCGGCGCTTTTTTTGCCCCGCGTCTGCTAGCGCAGCGGATCGCCGCCGGTTTCACGCAACAGCGGCAGCGCGGCCAGCGAGATCAGCGTCGCCAACATCAGATAGCCGGCGGGCGCCAGCAGCGAACCGCTGAGTGCGATCGACTGTGAAGCGATGTATTGGGCAAAGCCGCCGAAGATTGCGACGCCAAGGCTATAAACCAACGCAAACCCCAGCGCGCGTACGCGCTGCGGAAACAGCTCGGAAATCACCAACAGCGTAGGAACAGACCCCAACGTCGTTAGCCCAACCATCAGCGCAACCACGCTCAGCAACACCGCCGGATACGGCGCCACCGTCAGCAACCAGAAAACCGGCAACGCCAGCAGCAAAATGGCGATCCGCGCCCAGCGGATCAGCGGCAGACGGCCATAGCGATCGCACCAGCCCCCAACCAGCAAACTGCCGCCGAAAGTGATGATCCCGGCCAGCAGCATCGCGGCATAGCCGTAAGTCTGCGCCATGCCCAGATACTTCACCGCAAAGGTACCGAGATAATACATAGAAATGTACGTGGCAACCGTGGCGCCGATGGTCAACATCACGCCGAGCACCACCGCTCGCGAGTGCCGGCGCAGCTGCGCAGGCGGCTCCTGAGTGCGCGACATCGGCGGACGGTCGCTTTCCAGCCCGAGGCGCAGCCAGCAACCGAGCGGAGCAAGCGCCACGCCGATAAAGAAAGGAATGCGCCACCCCCATTCAGCCATCGCGTTCGGTTCGCCCGAAAGCAGCGGCAGCGCGGCGCTCAACCCCAGCGCTGTCACACCGCCAATCACGCTGGCGATACCCTGCGTCGCCAGTGACCAGCTGGAATAGAAGCCGCGCCGATTAGGCGGCGCCGACTCCACCAGCAACGACATCGACGCCCCCACCTCTCCACCCGCCGCCACACCCTGGATAAGGCGCGCCGCCACCAGCGTGATGGTTCCCCAATAGCCGGCGCTGGCGTAGGTCGGCGCAAAACCGATCATCGCCGTACCCAGGCTCATCAACGAAATCGTCAGGATCATCGCCGGTTTGCGGCCGCGGCGATCGGCATAGGCGCCGATCAAAATACCGCCCAGAGGCCGCATAATAAAACTGACGCCGAACGTGGCGAACGCCAGCAGCAACGCCAGATTAGGATCGCTCGACGGCGGAAAGAACAGCACACTAATATAAATGACGAAGAAGTTATAAATGCCGAAGTCGAAAAATTCCAGTGCATTACCGAAGGAGGCGGCAAATATCACTTTCTTGCCACCCGTCTTCGACGGCGCATTTATTTCTGATTGCGTCACCGCCGTATTTTCACTCATTATGACCTTCCCTGTTATTATTCTTTTAGTTTATTTTAAATAGGCTTCCACCAGCGCGCCCCAATAATGGCTGCCCGCCGCCAGGCATTCATCGTTAAAGTCATATCCCGGGTTATGCACCATACAGCTTCCTTCACCGTCGCCATTACCGATCAGCAGATAACAACCCTGCGGCTGCGCCTCGAGCATGAAGGTGAAATCTTCACTGCCCATCAGCGGCTTGGCGCCGTAGTGCGCGCGCGCGGCGCCGAACTGCTGCTGCGCCACCTGATGCGCGAAGCGCGTCATGACCTCATCGTTAACCAATACCGGAGCGCCGTTGATGTGGTTCACGATTGCCGTGGCACCGAAGCTTTGCGCCTGCGCCTGAATCAGCGCAGGAATGCGCGTTAACAGCTCGGTTCGCCACTCGCGCCCCAGCGATCGCACGCTAAGCCGCATTTCCGCGCTGTCCGGGATAACATTGGCCGCCTCACCGGCCTTAATGCTGCCGACGGTGATCACCGCCGCCTCCAGCGGATCGGTATTACGCGAGACGATGCTTTGCAGCGCGACGACGATATGCGAGGCCACCAGCACCGGATCGACGGTCAGATGCGGCATAGCGCCGTGCCCACCGCAGCCTTGCACGGTAACGACGAATTGGTCCGTCGAAGCCATAAAGGCGCCGTGACGGAAGAAAAACTCGCCCACCGGCAGACCCGGCATGTTGTGCATGGCGAAGATGGCGTCACAGGGAAAGCGTTCGAATAACCCTTGCTCCACCATCAACGCGCCGCCGCCCAGCGTCTCTTCCGCCGGCTGAAAAATCAGATGCAGCGTGCCATTGAAGCGGCGGGTTTGCGCCAGGTAACGCGCAGCGCCGAGCAACATGGTGGTATGGCCGTCGTGGCCGCAACCGTGCATGCGGTTGGGCACGCTGCTGCTCCAGGATTTGCCGTTGTTTTCTTCGATCGGCAGCGCATCCATATCGGCGCGCAGCCCGAGGCTTTTCACGCCGTCACCCACCCGCAGCGTACCGACGACGCCGGTGCCCGCCAATCCGCGGTGCACCTCATACCCCCACGAACTCAGATAATCCGCCACCAAATCGCTGGTACGAAACTCCTCGAAGCCAAGCTCCGGGTGCTGATGAATATCATGACGAATGGCCGTTAGCTGCGGTAAATAACCTGCAATGACTTTATCTATCATTATTAATTCCTTTTATTGACTTTATTATTTGTGAAATAAATGAATGGCGCTTCGAGCGCGAGCCAAGATATATCACGCAAAACGTTTATTAGTACCCCTTGTGTCGGCAATACAGAAAAATAATGCCAAAGGGATCGCGCAAGCGATGGGTTTAGATATTATTCGCCAGATAAAAATTAAAAATGCAGCAGGAAACGCTGCCGGGCCACATTGCGACGACAGCCTGCACCAATGGGGTTTCATCACGTTGTTTTTCCACCAAAACCCCACCTGCTTCACATTTCTCATCCGACCTGCCGCGGTTCGGCGGCAAAACTTCTACTGTTAAAACGTCATCCCTAATAACAACGTCAATTTCTACCTCTGTACGCCAAGGAGTTGTTTCATGAAAAACATCAGGTCCGGACTTATCTGGCTGCTGGTGGCGTTGGTCGGCGCTTTCGCCTTCGCCATGCTGGCGCTCAGCCGCGGCGAACACGTCAACGCCGTCTGGCTGGTGGTCGCCGCCGTCGCCTGCTACAGCATCGCCTACCGCTTCTACAGCCGGTTCATCGCCGACAAGGTCTTTGAACTGGATGACCGCCGTCTTACCCCGGCCGAACGCCACAACGACGGCCTGGACTACGTGCCCACCAACAAATGGGTGCTGTTCGGCCACCACTTCGCCGCCATCGCCGGCGCCGGGCCGCTGGTGGGGCCGATCCTGGCCGCGCAGATGGGCTTCCTGCCGGGGACCATCTGGATCCTGGTCGGCGTTATGTTGGCCGGCGCGGTGCAGGATTTTCTGGTGCTGTTCATCTCCACCCGCCGCGACGGACGTTCGCTGGGGGAGATGGCCAAGCAAGAGCTGGGGGCGTTCGCCGGGGTGATTACCATGCTCGGCGCGCTGGGGGTGATGATCATCATCCTGTCGGCGCTGGCGCTGGTGGTGGTGAAGGCGCTGGCCGACAGCCCGTGGGGGCTGTTCACCATCGCCGCCACCATCCCGATCGCGCTGTTCATGGGCGTCTACATGCGCTTTATCCGGCCGGGCAAAATCGCTGAAATCTCAGTGATCGGCTTCGTGCTGATGCTGCTGGCGATCGTTTACGGCGGCAACGTGGCGCAAGATCCCTACTGGGGGCCGTTCTTCACGCTGCACGGCACCACCCTGACCTGGGTGCTGGTGATCTACGGCTTCGTCGCCTCGGTGCTGCCGGTGTGGCTACTGCTGGCGCCGCGCGACTACCTTTCGACCTTTATGAAGATCGGCGTCATCATCGGCCTTGCCATCGGCATCGTTTTCGCCATGCCGGAGATGAAAATGCCGGCGGTTTCGCGCTTTATCGACGGCAGCGGCCCGGTGTTCGCCGGCGCCCTGTTCCCATTCCTGTTCATCACCATCGCCTGCGGCGCCATTTCCGGCTTCCACGCGCTGGTCTCCAGCGGCACCACGCCCAAACTGGTGGAGCGCGAAAGCCACATTCGCTTTATCGGTTACGGCGCCATGCTGATGGAGTCTTTCGTCGCCATCATGGCGCTGATCTGCGCCTCGGTGCTGGATCCGGGCGTTTACTTCGCCATGAACTCGCCGGCGGCGCTGATCGGCACCACGGTGGAAAATGCTTCGCAGGTCATTAACAGCTGGGGCTTTATCGTCACGCCGGAAACGCTGGCGCTGATCGCCAAAGAGGTGGGTGAGAATTCGATACTGTCGCGCGCCGGCGGTGCCCCGACCTTCGCCGTGGGCATGGCGCACATCATCAGCGAGGTGTTCAATAGCCGGGCGATGATGGCGTTCTGGTACCACTTCGCCATTCTGTTCGAAGCGCTGTTCATCCTGACCGCCGTCGACGCCGGCACCCGCGCCTGCCGCTTTATGGTGCAGGATCTGGTGGGCGTGGCGGTGCCGCAGCTGGCCAACAACCGCTCCTGGCTCGGCAACCTCGCGGGCACCACGGTGGCGGTGGCCGGTTGGGGCTTCTTCGTGTATCAGGGGGTGGTCGATCCGCTCGGCGGCATCAATACCCTGTGGCCGCTGTTCGGCATCGGCAACCAGATGCTGGCATCGATGGCGCTGATCCTCGGCACCGTGGTGCTGTTCAAGATGAAGAAGCAGCGCTACGCCTGGGTGACTATTCTGCCGACCGCCTGGCTGTTCGTCACCTCGATGACCGCCGGCTGGCAGAAGATCTTCCACGAAAAACCGAGCATCGGCTTCCTGGCGCAGGCGAAGAAGTTCTCCACCGGCATCGAGCAAGGCACGATCATTGCGCCGGCCAAGTCGCTGAAGGACATGGAGACCATCGTGTTCAGCAACCAAATCAACGCCGCGCTGTGCGGGTTCTTTATGCTGGTGGCGGTGACCATGCTGATCGCCGCTTTCTTCGCCATCCGCCGGGCGCTGCGTTCCGAACAACCGACGGCGCACGAGGTCAGCGCCGCACTGCGGGAGGAAACCAGCCGTGGCTGAGTCCCGGGGTTGAGATAGACGGCCGGCCTCTCGAGCAATGCGCTGCTCGAGGGGTTGGGTCGTTACCGCGCCGGTGGGCAATATTGCGTTTACGGCGGCATCCGCCTCACCGATCAACGGACTGCTGCAGCTGTTTTATTTCTTGCTTATCTAACAGGCCTCTTCGGCCGATTTCATGCAATATAAGCTCCGGAACATTATCCACATCAGCTATTTTTCTGCTATTAACAATAATCTGCTTTGCATTTTCATAGTCTGGCGCCCACAGGTCATTATTATCTGTTACGTTCTTGTAAACGCAAACCAATGATTTATTCCATGCAGCAGAAATATGTACAATCGACGTATCCGGGGATATAATCACGTCAACCTCCCGGATCAAAGCCATGACATGATGCAATGAATTAAATGGATTTATAACAACGTTACTTGGTAGAGATATAGTCAGTTCCTTTCGGTGATCGAGAATAATTATACTTATACTTGACGATTTTTCATTAAGCATATCAATAAGCCGAACAAGTTGCTCTCTGGATAGATTTCTCTCTGGACTTCCGGTAAAAACATTAATGACAATCTTGATTTTATCCTTCCAACCTCTTAAATACTCTCTCACTTCAAAAGTTATCTCATCTGGGATATGCAAGTCATAGGCACGGCGATTTGTAAGATTGAGCCCTGCGGCATGGGCAATCAAAGCAATTGCTTTCGTCACATGTTCCTTACCATTGTCAAATGAAATAGATTTGCTGTAGTGGTTAATGCAATCCCATTTATTAAAACCAAGAACAAACCTTGCGTTTATATCGCGAAAAAGCATCATCCTATGTACCGGGGTATCAAACAAACAAAGATCAACAACCAGATCATAATTATTCCCGCTTAACATCTTAACTGTTGATTTTGCAACTGTGTGAGTGAACCGTTTCAAAAATATCTCATTATTACAATCATCTGCCTCATAGATATTCCTGACATAGGGGTTGTGTTTCACCACCGCGCTACTCGATTTTGTGAGCAATAAATCCACCGTATAACCATACTCATAAAGACATTTCACTAGCGGCGTCGAAATCACCACATCGCCAATTGTCCCTTCATTGCGCAGGAGCAATACGGTTTTGACAGACTTGATATCAATCACATTTTTTCTACGCTTATCCCAGATAAGCTTTGCAATATAAACCTTAATATTCATCTTCACTTTTTTGAAGTAATAATTCCGCCTCCTGTTCCACTCTCTTATTTTTCTAAACCGCCCTGATGAAATGTAAATTTTCAAATCCTTATGCATGACAAACTCCATTAAGTTGAATAGCCAAAGGTTCAATAGCAGAGAAAACTGAATGATATTTCCGTAGCACTTTATCTTTTCGACTCTTGTGACAAAAAGTCATCGATGCAACATTATTACCTCCACTCAATCATGACTGAAAATAAAAATACACCCGTAGAATCACAACAGTTAAATACATTCATCAACTCGATAGCTGCCAAACAAAAATAATATTTTTAGCCTACCCAATCATGTTGCCCGTGACATATTAATGTTTGGAAAGGTTACCTTACCATCAACCTAGATGGCTGCCTAGACAGAAAATTCAGAATGCCAATGCTTGCATCTGATTGAAAACAACCTTATGCAATATAAAAGGTTCCAATAATTCAGAAGTTGTCGGGAAGGCTAAGCGTTGATTTCACCTATAAGCAAGAGGCGTTATCTCTTACCGTTTCGATAACTTCCTGTATATATTTTCCACCTGTATTTGTTGGCCCTGAGTCAGCAATCTGATCACCCCCGTATTGGAATGCAGAGGATCAAAGTGTTAATTGAGTCGGGGCAGTTGATCATCCGCATCGCACCCACCACGGAGGGCACCGCATGAACATCACTTTTCCCCATGAGCCGTTGCCGGAGCTGACGCTGAGCAGCAACGCCCCGGCCAACTGGCCGGGGTTGGTTTTATTTAATAGGATAGTTGTAATGCTCTGGGATTTTATAATTTTCCGGGAACGACGTCCCATTGGGAAGTAGTCGCCGTCAAATCATAGACCATCTTGATCGGGATATCTTCTCCTAATGCGCGATCTATTGCCTGCTTCACTGCCAGACTATCCGCCAAGACATTACCGTACTTCTTCTGGCAGGTTGTTGGGCTGCTTGCACAATCACTGATGAGCTGTTGTTGCTGGGCGATACTCAGTTCTTCGTAATTTTTAATGATCCCAGTACAGTCACCACCGCCAGCTTGACAGGACTTCATTTCAGCTGACCAGGCATCTATCTGCTTACTGCTCAGATAGTTATTCTCCACCGCCGTCTTCCCTGCCTGCCCGCCGGTCACCGCTCCCGCAGTATCCCCCGTCGCCAGACCGCCTGCAAGCCCTGCGGCCAACTGGCTCAGCGCGCTGACCTGCTGTTTCTCGCTTTCGCTCAGCTGCTGCGCCGTTTTGCCCGGGTACAGCTGGCCGGCAATGTAGCGCGCCGCCAGTTCCCCGCTGCCCGCGCCCAGTCCTCCTGCGGCGGCTGACTGGTTGTTCAGCTGCGCCGTCACCGCACCCAGCACAGCGTGTGCCATTGCGTTGGCGGCGATATTATCCTCACCGACCCGTTTCTTGATTTCCGTCGCCAGGTACGGCGAGGCACCGCTCGCCAGTGCGCCCGCCAGGTTATTGCCCGCCAGCGCCGTCAGCACCCCCGTTACCGCCTGCGCCGCCTTCTGCAGGTCGCTGCCGGTGCCGTATTGCCGCATCGCGTTGTCGTACGCCTGCTTCATCACCGCCGCATCGTTCGTCGGTTTGCCGCTCTTCTCAAGCTGCTCCCTGGCCTGCGCCAGCGCCGCCGGGTCTTTCTGTGCCTTCAGCCCGGCGATATCACCCTGCGTTGCGAGGCCAGGTTTTATTCCGGGCGTTATGAAGTCTCTCGCGATTATCCGACGGGACTGTACCACCGGGCTACGGGTCTAGGTGGGATTACGCTAGAACAATTGATGTTCCGACTAGCTGCTGAAGGATAACTGGCTAACCTTAAAAAAAAGATCCCGGCTCGATTGGCCGGGATATTAATTAAGATTCTTTTCTTAGGTATACGCAGAACCCACGATCATTTTTGATCGAATTTGGATAATCAAGACGTATTATATTTACATTAAAATTGCAATCTTCATTAAAATCAGCCATTACTTCAGCCTCAATCTCAGAGACGATTTCTTCATCATCTTCATGTACTTCGCCATCATAATAAAAAAATAAAATAATATTGTTTTCACTTAACTCCGCTATTATGGCTCGCATGTTATTAGTGACATTTCCAAGTAAAGCCCTTTGTATGGATAGCTTAAAATAGTTATTAAAATTAGTTTGATTTTTCATGGTTTTATTTACTCCGACGGCCTTGCAGGAACAATATGAACACCATTTTTTCCATAATGAACAATACCATTGGTAGTCGGCGTGGACACGCCAGTTTGAGGATCTATATAGTTTCCAATAACTTTTCCATAGTTAATCCTTTCCTTAGAGCCTGGCACCCCAATAACCGTACTACCGACTTGTTGACCTGTTCCTAATTTTGAAAGTAATGAATCAGGCTTAACTGTGAGTACACTTTTATTTAATCCTGCTTCAGACGCTATTTTGTATTCATTAGTTCCTGGCACGTGTTTATTCTGTTGCCCTTGATTAATCGAAAGTTTAGCTGTGCTATTTGCAGAGCCACCAGAACCTTTTCCAACCTTACTCACCCCACCCAGCGCACTTAACGCTACGCCCGCAATCAAATCCGCCTGAACCTGATCAAGGCCATATTTGGCCATGATCTGCTCTGACACTTTATTACTGGCAATAACCCCGTCAGCATCCATCTGGTGCGCCCAAGTCGCCGTCAAATCATAGACCATCTTGATCGGGATATCTTCTCCCAATGCGCGATCTATTGCCTGCTTCACTGCCAGGCTATCCGCCAAGACATTACCGTACTTCTTCTGGCAGGTTGTTGGGCTGCTTGCACAATCGCTGATTAGCTGTTGCTGCTGGGCGGTACTCAGTTCTTCGTACTTTTTAATAATCCCAGTACAGTCACCACCGCCAGCCTAGCAGGATTTCATTTCAGCTGACCAGGCATCTATCTGCTTACTGCTCAGATAGTTATTCTCCACCGCATTCTTGCCAGCCTGCCCGCCGGCAAGCCCCGCCGCCAACTGGCTCAGTGCGCTGACCTGCTGTTTCTCGCTTTCGCTCAGCTGCTGCGCCGTTTTGCCCGGGTACAGCTGGCCGGCAATGTAGCGCGCCGCCAGTTCCCCGCCGCCCGCACCCAGTCCCCCTGCGGCGGCTGACTGGTTGTTCAGCTGCGCCGTCACCGCCCCCAGCACAGCGTGTGCCATTGCGTTGGCGGCGATATTATCCTCACCGACCCGTTTCTTGATTTCCGTCGCCAGGTACGGCGAGGCACCGCTCGCCAGCGCGCCCGCCAGGTTATTGCCCGCCAGCGCCGTCAGCGCTCCCGTCACCGCCTGCGCCGCCTTCTGCAGATCGCTGCCGGTACCGTATTGCCGCATCGCGTTGTCGTATGCCCGCTGCATCACCGCCGCATCGTTCGTCGGTTTGCCGCTCTTCTCAAGCTGCTCTCTGGCCTGCGCCAGCGCCACCGGGTCTTTCTGCGCCTTCAGCCCGGCAATCTCGCCCTGCGTGCGGATGACGTCCATCGTCTGGCCGCCAATCTCCCCAATCAGCTGCGCCTGTTTTAGCCGGTTCTGCTCCTTCTCCTTGTTGAATATCGGGCTGATACTGCCGTCGTTGGCATGCTCGGTATCCCGGTTTAGCTGCGCCACATCCTGCTGCTGTTTGTCGGTGTCACGGACTATCAGCGTTCCCTCACTGACCCCGGCTTTTGTCGTGCCCTCGGCGTGCCCGCTGTTGTTGGCGCCCGACAGCATGCCGCCGGCCGTGTTGGTCAACAGTTCTTTGCCCACCGGCCCGCCGGTGCTGAAGCTGCCGCCGCTGTGCGTCGCGCTGTAGTCCGCCTGGTTGTGGATGTCCTTCCAACCCAGCGTGCCGGTATCGAGGCGGTTGTTCTCTTTGTCTGCCGTGCTGGCTATCACCGCGCCGTCGAGCTGGGTATGCTCTTTGACCTTGACGTCATACCCGCCTTTGCCGGCAAACAGCCCGGTCTGTTCTTTTACCGAGTCGAAGTTGCTGTGCAGCTTGTCCTTGCTGGCGCTCACGTTGGCGGAGCCGGTCATCGAGCCGAAGGTGAAACTGCCGCCCGCGCCGGCGTTTTGCTGTTTGGCATCATAGCGGTCGCTATCCTGTTCACTTTGCAGCGTCAGGTCACGGCCCACGTCGACGGTAACCTTTTCGCCGCTGGCCTGCGCGCCTTTCAATTTGGTGTCGCGGCCGCTGGTCAGGCTGAGACGGCTGCCCGCATCCAGGGTAGTTTCGGTATGGGTCAGGCCGTTGCCGCTCTCATGCCCCTTGCCGGCATTGACGCCGGCCGAGACGATTCAGCATCCCACACTCAAGATCACTGTCGTCACTAACGAAGCCAGCCAGGAAAAACTCTGCGAGACCAGCCAAGATAGGCAGAATTTAGTAGCCTATTGGGCGCGGGAGAACGGCGAGGTGATTATCAGCGGCGACTGGCTTACGGAGTCCGGCATTACCGATGCGGAACAACTGGAACTCATTATTGCGCCCGGTGTACTCCGGATGCAGCGGCGGGAAGTGGAGACTTTTTAGGGCATAAAAGCAAAATCCCGGCCAACTGGCAGGGATTCTATAGTCAACCAAGATTTTTTTTCTCCTGCAATATACCTTTGATCCAAATACCGATCCCTAAGACAGCACCCGGTAAAAGGCTTCTTTTGAAAGAAGTAATAGCAACGTCTTTCCACTCAAAAGAGAAATGGCCCAACTTAAAATAGACGATGACGGAACCTATTAAATTTCCAATAATTACAAGAAAAAAAAACAATAAAATACAACGTAGAACAAGAGTTATTAACTGACTTAAATTACTTTTTATCATCTTTTTTCTCCGCTGCATTAATGCCATCTTTCACAATTCCACCTACTACTTCACTTGCAGCAGAACCACTAACCGCACCCACTAGCTCTTTTGTTCCTTCTTTCGCTGTTGCTGACATACCTTCTGTAACAAGCTTAGTGGTACCACTTCCTATCAGAGAACCCGCTCCTGCGCCAATCACTGCACCAATAGGATTCTCGCCGTTAACAGCACTACCCAAAGCTGCTCCGCCCATATTGATTCCAGCAGATACACCTATGCCTTTACCTGTAGTAGCTGCGGCAGTAACACCGGCAAGTATCGCATCAACGTAGTTAAAGGGATCTTTACCACCAAGTTGAACGGCTGTATTAACACCAACGCCTATCGCCGCATTGCCTAGCATCCCAGCCTTGATTGAGTTCCCCAGCGGCCCCAGACCATACAGAACCACAGGATCCCCAATACTCGCATTGGATTTATGGTAGCCCCAGGTATTCATGATGGTTTGCGCTTTTTGCTGGGCTTCAGTCTGCGGGGCTGATTTCAGATAATCCTGCCCTGTCAGCATTCCCGTAATCAGTTCTTTAGTGACTGCCTCACCGTACTGAGCCTGCATTTCGGCAGCGTAGACCATCAGATAACTGGTCAACTCAGCGCGTTCTCCCGATGTCATCCCTGTCGGATCTTTGTTGAATTTGGCGACCAGTGCATCACTACGTTGATCGGCATTTTCCAACTGTAAAAACTCTTTTGCGGTTTGCAGTGTTTTATCACCTTGCAGCACTTTCTCTGCCAACTCATCCCGTTTCGTTGAAGATGTCGTACTGAGGAAGTTATTCTCAACCGCCGTCTTCCCTGCCTGCCCGCCGGTCACCGCTCCCGCAGTATCCCCCGTCGCCAGCCCGCCTGCAAGCCCTGCGGCCAACTGACTCAGCGCGCTGACCTGCTGTTTCTCGCTTTCGCTCAGCTGCTGCGCCGTTTTGCCCGGGTACAGCTGGCCGGCAATGTAGCGCGCCGCCAGTTCCCCGCCGCCCGCACCCAGTCCCCCTGCGGCGGCTGACTGGTTGTTCAGCTGCGCCGTCACCGCCCCCAGCACAGCGTGTGCCATTGCGTTGGCGGCGATATTATCCTCACCGACCCGTTTCTTGATTTCCGTCGCCAGGTACGGCGAGGCACCGCTCGCCAGCGCGCCCGCCAGGTTATTGCCCGCCAGCGCCGTCAGCGCTCCCGTCACCGCCTGCGCCGCCTTCTGCAAGTCGCTGCCGGTACCGTATTGCCGCATCGCGTTGTCGTACGCCTGCTTCATCACCGCCGCATCGTTCGTCGGTTTGCCGCTCTTCTCAAGCTGCTCCCTGGCCTGCGCCAGCGCCGCCGGGTCTTTCTGTGCCTTCAGCCCGGCAATCTCGCCCTGCGTGCGGATGACGTCCATCGTCTGGCCGCCAATCTCGCCGATAAGCTGCGCCTGCTTCAGCCGGTTCTGCTCCTTCTCCTTGTTGAATATCGGGCTGATGCTGCCGTCGTTGGCATGTTCGGTATCCCGGTTTAGCTGCGCCACATCCTGCTGCTGTTTGTCGGTGTCACGGACTATCAGCGTTCCCTCACTGACCCCGGCTTTTGTCGTGCCCTCGGCGTGCCCGCTGTTGTTGGCGCCCGACAGCATGCCGCCGGCCGTGTTGGTCAACAGCTCTTTGCCCACCGGCCCGCCGGTGCTGAAGCTGCCGCCGCTGTGCGTCGCGCTGTAGTCCGCCTGGTTGTGAATGTCCTTCCAACCCAGCGTGCCGGTATCGAGGCGGTTGTTCTCTTTGTCTGCCGTGCTGGCTATCACCGCGCCGTCGAGCTGGGTATGCTCTTTGACCTTGACGTCATACCCGCCTTTGCCGGCAAACAGCCCGGTCTGTTCTTTTACCGAGTCGAAGTTGCTGTGCAGCTTGTCCTTGCTGGCGCTCACGTTGGCGGAGCCGGTCATCGAGCCGAAGGTGAAACTGCCGCCCGCGCTGGCGTTTTGCTGTTTGGCATCATAGCGGTCGCTATCCTGTTCACTTTGCAGCGTCAGGTCACGGCCCACGTCGACGGTAACCTTTTCGCCGCTGGCCTGCGCGCCTTTCAATTTGGTGTCGCGGCCGCTGGTCAGGCTGAGATGGCTGCCCGCATCCAGGGTGGTTTCGGTATGGGTCAGGCCGTTGCCGCTCTCATGCCCCTTGCCGGCATTGACGCCGGCCGAGACGCTGATGCCATAACCACCCGAGCCGGCGCCGATACCGACGCCAACGTTGCCGCCTTTGCTGCTGTTCTTGCCAACGGTGCTTTCGCTGTTCTGCGCAGACTGCAGGCTGATGTCCCGCGCCGCATCGAGCGACAGGTCTTTACCCGCTTTCAGCTGGCTGCCGGCGATGGCGATATCGCCACTCTGTGCGCTGTGGTTATTGCCCTGCGCCGTTATCGACAGGTTTTGCCCGGCGGTGAGCGTGCTGCCTTGCGACTGGCGGCTGTCGGTGCGGATTTCGCTCTTCGACGACTGACTGCCGTAGGAGGCGCTGATGCCCACCGTGTTGGTGGCGCCTTTCCCTGCATCTGTATTGAGTTTGTCGAGCTCAACGGCTTGCGCCGCCTGCACGCCGGACAGCGCCGCCTTGGTGTTTTGCAGCGCGTTCAGGCGCCCATCGCCTTCCTTTCTCGCCTGCTGCGCAGTGCTGACGGCGGTGTTGAGCGCGCCGCCCACGGTGCCCGACAGCGCCACGCTCAGGCCGCTCTGCTTTTGCTCGAAGGTTTCTTTGCGCGTGCGTTGATCGTAGCCAGGATCGATAGTCACGCTGTCGCCGGTCAGGGCCAGATCCTTGCCCGCCACCAGGTCGGCACCGCCAATGTGCAGTTGGTTGCGCGCCGTGATATTGACGCTGCCCTGGCTGCTGCCGACGGTACTGACGCTTTGGCTCTGGGTGGTGGCTTTCTCGTCGATTTCGTGTTTGCTCGACTGCTTGCCTATCGTGAAGCCGATGCCGCCGCTACCCAGCAGGCCGCTCTTTTTCTTCTCTTCCAGCAGGTAATGCGTATCGGTCTCGGTGGCCGCTCCGATATCGACATTACGGCCGGCCTGCAGGTTCACGTCCCGGTCGGCGGCAATGGCCGAGCCGGTGACCGTCAGATCATTACCGGCGCTGACGCTGACGCTGTCGCCGCTCAGCAGCGTGCCTTTCTCACGCGTGGTGGCATCGCGCGCTACGCTGTGGCTGCTGCTTTTTTTCAGGAAGCCTTTTTTCTCCGAACGCTCCTCACTGTAGCGCGACTCTCGCTCGGTAGCCGTATTGAGGGTGACATCGTTTTTCGCCTGCAGGGCGATGACGCCCTGGTCGCTGTGCAGGGTGCTGCCGGTAATGGTGACGTCGCCCTCTCGCCCGACTACCGTCACGCCGTCGCGTCCGCTGAAGGTGCTGCCGGTGCTGATTTCGCGCTCGGTTTGTTCGATGCGATGGCTTTTGGTTTTGCCCTCGCGTTTATTTTCGCTGTCCAGATCTTGCGTGCGGCTGCGCGCGTCTTTAACGGTCACGTCCTGCGCGCTGATGCCGATACGCCCTTCTTTACTGTCAACCTGCGCGCCTTCGGCCAGCAGTTGGTTGCCCGCCACCAGGGTGACGCCTTGGTCGCCGCCGAGTGCACTTAATGTCAGGCGCTCTTCCTGGCGATCGTTGCTGACTGATGACGTACGGCTGTTGGCAGCCAGATGCGTGGTATTGGTGGTGTTCTCGGCCCTGATAGCGATATCGCCGCCGGCCTGTACGCGGGTGCTGCCGCCGGCCTTGGCCTGGCTGCCAGCGAACGTAACGTCCCGTCCGGCCGAAAGGTTAAGGTTGCCGCCGGCGTTAAGCTCGCTCCCCTGTGTTTGCTGCCATTCGCCGCTCACGCGCGCCATCCGGGAGCCTGCCGCTTCCGTGCCGCCACGGGTGCGGTTACCCATTGCCCCCGAGATAACCTCAAGGTCGGCGATATGGCTGCTTTTGGCGGTGGTGATGGTCAGGTCATTGCGCGCGCTCAGGCTGAGCGTGTCGGTCGCATCGAGTTTCGCCCCCGAGAGGGTGATATCGGCGCCGCTGAGACGAATATCGCCGGCGTTCATCGTCGCCTGGCGCAGCGCCTCCTGCAGATTATTGCTCAGGGTCAGACTGTCGGCTCGCACGTCAATGCTGCCGGCCTTGATATCACCGCCCTGGTGCAGGAACTGCCCGGCATCAACGGTTAGCGCCTTATCGGCAAACAGATTGCCGGCATTGGTGACACTGTTTGCCGAGAGCTGCAGGCTACCGCCGCCAATCACCGCACCATCGCCGGTCAGGCGCAACGTGGTCTGCGCCAGATACACCTTCGGCACCCACACCGTTTGCGGGCCTTCGGCGGTTTGCACCGTCTCGCTCACCAGCCAGACAATATCCTGCTGCAGCGCCGCAATCTGTTCCGGCGTCAAAGCCACGCCCGGCACCAGATGGAAGTCCTGCGCCACCTTCGCCCCGTTGTTCATCAGTTGCTGGTACTGCGCCATCGCATCTTCACCTCTGATAGACGGCTTGCCGGTCAGCGCCAGCACCTGCTCGCGCACCAGCCGCTGTTCGTAAAAACCGTCTCCAAGGCGTTTATGAACCTGCGCAGGATCATAGCCCACACGCTCGAGCATATAGTCGCTGCTGATGAAGTTGTCGCGGCGGGTAAAGCGTTCGTCGGTCACCACCAGGAACGGGCTGCCGGCCGCCGTAGGTTGGCTGAACAACGCGTTATTGGGGATCGCGGTAGCCACATTGCCCAGATGCTGTAACTGCGTTAACGCCAGCTCAGACGGCAACAGCGGACGCCCCAGCGGCGAAGACGGCATGGCGCCCGGTCTTGTCATTTGCTCGCCCGGAGCAAGCGCCGTGTCACCATTCTGGATACCAGCGCCCTCTACCGCAAAGCCCAGCGGATTGCGTTCCAGTTCGGCGCGTTCGGCATCCACGGCGTTTAATGCCGCTTCAAGTTGGCTGATTTGCGCCTGATTGACCGTGATGTTAGTGATGCGAGCCCCATTGATGGTGACCGTGCCACTGCCGGTGATCACGCCGTCAACGGTCGCCAGCGCCGTGGTCTCGTCTCGGTTGAACGTCGGATACCAGTGATGCGTGTCCTTGTCATAGTGGTCGACGATAACCGCCTGGCGCCGTTCGTTAACCGAGTAACCGCGGTTGTCCAGGCTGCCGCCGCCGTCCTGCGTCAGGTTGCCGTTGGCGGTAATGACGCTGGCGTCATTAAGCAGTTGCCCGGTGATGCGCAGCACCATATTGCCGCCCGCCAGAATACGCGCGCCGATGCCCTCGGAGACCAGCCTGTCGCGCGTCAGCGTGCCGGTCTCGGTACGTTCGCGGAAGTTGTTGTAATCGGTGACGAACGGCGCACTGTCAATATCGACATGCTTCTCGGGATCCCACGTCATCACCTGCGTCCAGTCATGCTCCCAATGGAAGCCGTTTTGATAAGGCGTCGGGATGGTTGCCAGCTGATTTCCCCCACGCGTTTCGTAGAACGTCATGGCATAGCTGCCGTCGGCATTCGGCTTGAGCGCCAGGTAGTTAACCCACAGGTCGGTAAGTGCGCCCTTATTGTCCTTGACCCGCACCTGCGCGCGTTTGCCCGCCGCATCAATAGCCAGCAGGGTGCCGTAGCGATTGTTCTGGGCCACCGCGTCATCCTGAAAGCTCAGCTGTTGGGTGGTTGGCGCCATGGTGCTTTTATCGGGGTTGACCGCCGAACCATAGGAGCGCCAGTAGTAGTTGTAGCGATGCCATTTGTAATCGCTCTTCTCGGCGTCACGCTCAATCACCAGCCCTTCGCGCAGGTTATCAAGACGCCGAGCCTCGACGGTGGCATCACCGTCAGCTTCGATAAAGCTCGCCCGGTTTTCAATCAGGTCATCACTGTGCAGCTGCAGACGGTCGGCGCTGTAGATCAGTGCCCCATCCCGGTTGGTCAGGCGTTCACCGGCCTGCACCGTCAGGCTTTGGGTCGCCGCCATCACCGCAGGTTGACCGTGGTTGTCGATAACACGCCCACGCACGGTGATAGCGTCCCCCATCAGCGCCGCGGCGTTGTCCAGGGTATCGACGTTCAGCGTCATGCTGTCAGCCTCAATACGCCCGGTGTTCTGCAACGCCCCGGTCGTCAGCTGTAGCGTCTTGCCCACCAGCGATGCCGGATTGGCGATGCTGGCCGCATTGAGCACCAGATTGCCCGGCAGCAACCAGTCCACCAGGTTGATAAAGGCGCCGTTCAGGGAGAGCGTCACCGTGCCGTTACTGCTGATATTTTCGCCGGCCTGGCGGGTGTAGTCCTGCTGCGCAGACAGGTTCAGCGCCTGCAATCCCACCAAGTTGCCGTGTTGATTATCCAGCGTGCGCGCATGCAGGGTAAGTTGGCCGGCGCTCTCCAGCCGCCCGCCCTGGTTAAGCAATACCAGCGGCGAATCGGCCGGCGACAGGCCGGCGTTAATGCCAAGATCGCCGTTGGCGAGGAGTTGCCCCTGGCGGTTGTCCAGCGAGGCCACGTTCGTGAGCGTGAGCGGACCGACGCTCTGAAGCCGCCCAGCCGTGTTGTCGATGTCGCGCGCGGCGATGTCGGTCTGGGCAGAGCCGCGGATCAGGCCGCCGTCGCGGTTGTTCAGGCGCTCAGCCTGCACCTCCAACGCCGCCTGGCTGCTCAGCGCTCCTTGAGCGCTGTTGTCTATCTCTGCAGCTCTGAGCGTCAACCGCTGGGTCGAAACCAGCTGCCCACCCTGATTATTCACCTGGGCGCCGTCGAGCGTGAGCGCCCCACCGCTGTGCACCTTGCCCTGTTGGTTGTTGAGCGTACCGATGCGGTAGGCGCCCGTTCCCTGGCTGATGAGCGTGCCGCCGGTATTTTCCAGCCGCGCCGTGGCCAGATCAAGGCCGCTCCGGCTGCTGAATATGCCCTGACGGTTCACAATGCCAGCCGCCGACACCTGCTGTTCACCATTGCTGCGCACCGCGCCGCCGGTATTATCAAACATGCCGAGAATACGCAGCGCCACCTGTTGCTGGCCCTCGAGCTGACCGCCGACATTGTTCAGCGTTTGCGCGTCGAGTTGAAGCGCCTCGCCACTTTGCATTTTCCCATCGCGGTTGTTCAGCGCGTCGCTCAGCGCAAGGCGTTGTTGTTTCTGGCTGTAGAGCAGCCCGCCCTGCGTATTGTCGAGTGCACGGGCGGCGATACTCAGCCCCTCGCCAGCCAGCCACTGACCACCTGCGTTATCGATGGCGCCGGCGTGTTCGCCGTCTTTGGCACCCATCACAGCAAGCTGCCCCTGCGCCGAGACCTTACCGCCACGGTTATCGACATCCTGCGCAACGCGCAGCACCAAATCCGCCGCCGACTGCAGCCCCCCTTTGGCATTGTTCAGCCAGCCCGCCGACAGCTGCGCATCCTGCTGGCTTTGTACGCTGCCTTGCGCGTTGTCAAAACCGCCGCTGACGGCGTGCCAGCCGCCCTGGCTGCCCATCCAGCCCTCGGCGTTGTATATGTCCTGCGCCGTGAGGGCCTGGGATAACGTGCTGAAAATCCTGCCCCGGCGGTTATCCAGCGCGCCGGTGAATTGCATATCCAGGCTGCCCAGCGCATTGATCGCCCCCTGGGCATTGTTCAGCCCGGCGGCGCGTACCTCGGCGCGCCCATTGCCGGTAAACGTGCCCCCCTGGTTATCCCAGCCGCCGGCCAGGTTAAGGGCAAGCCCTTGCTCGCTGAAGACCACCCCCGCAGCGCGGTTGGTCAACTGGCCACCCTGCAGCGACAGATCGCCGCCGCTTTGCAACGACCCGCCGTCGTTGTCAAACAGGCTGGCGGCGCCGCCATTAACCGCCAACGATCGCTGTGCGGTCAGCTTACCGATTTGATTGCGGACATCGCCTGCGGCATCCAAACGGAGATCGCCGCCGGACTGCAGGCTGCCGCCGGTATTGTCGAGAGTGCGCACCGAGGCAGCAACCTGCCGACCGCCTTGCGCGCCGCCGCCGCGATTATCCCAGTCACCGCCGGCCTGCACGACGAGGGCGTTGCCGGCCTCAAGCCAGCCGGCCGCGTTGTTCAGTTCCCGTTGCGTCGTCAGCTCCAGCCCCTGACGAGCCACCACTTTGCCCTGGCCGTTATCCACCTGCTGTGCCGCCAGCGTGAGCGATTCCCCGCTGATTTCGCCCTCGAGGTTCACCAACTCTGCCGCACTGTTCAGCACCAGTTGTTGCCCGCCCAGCACCTTTCCGGCCTCGTTGTGCACACTCCCAGCCGCTATGTGGGTTTGCCCGTGCCCCGAGATCGTGCCGTGGCGGTTATTCAGCGCGCCATCGGTGCGCATGGTCAATGTCTGGCCGGCACCCAGCAGCCCCTGGGCATTGTCCAATCCCAGGCGAGCGTGCAGCTCAAGCCGCTGCAGGCCAATAACCTTGCCCTGCGTATTATCGAGCCGGCCGGTGCTCACCGTCAGCGCCGCGCCACTGATTTCACCCGCGCGGTTAGTCGCCGGGCCCACGGTGTTCAGAATTAACGCTTGGCCGGACAGCAACTTGCCACCGTCGTTGCTGAGGGTAGTTGCCGTTGCCGTAACGGCCGTTTCACCTTGCACCGTACCGCCGCGGTTGTCCCAGTCACCGGCGTGAAGATCCAGTTTCTCTCCTGCGCCGATAAGGCCGCCCCGGTTGCCCACGCGGCCGGCGGTCAGATCGAGATTGCGCTGGCTGACGAGCTTTCCTTGCACGTTATTCAGATGCTGCGCCGTCAGCCGCACCCGGCTGCCGTCCACCGTTCCGGACTGGTTGTTCAGTTCGCCGCCCGCTTCGAGCTCCAGGGCCTGGCCGGCGAACAGGCCGCCGCCGGCGTTGTTGATCGCACCGCCCGCCTGAACCACCAACTGACCCGGCGTTGTTATCTTGCCGCCCTGGTTATCAAGCCTGCCGGCATCCAGCCGCAGATCGCCGTTGCCGCCCAATTCACCGTCGCTGTTGTCGAGCAGGCCGCCGATCCGCCAGTGCTGCGCCGCGTCGCCCAGCGCCACCAGGCGGCCGCGCTGGTTGGTCAACGCCGCCGCCTTGAGATCAAGCTGGCGGCTCTCAATGGTGCCGTCGCTGTTATTCAGCTCACCGCCCAGGCTGAAACGACTTTCGCCACCGCCGGTTTGGGACCAGACGGCCCCCTGGCCAAACACATTGTTGGCATCAACCTGCCAGCGCCCGGTTTTGAACTGAGCCTGCCGGGCGTCCACATCACCCGGGGTGTTCACGGTAAACTCACCGCTATCGACGGTCGATTGGCGCAACACCACGCCGCCCTGCCGGGCCGCCAGCGAGGCATGAGCCGCCGCCACCTGCGCACCGCTGAGATCAACGCGGCGCCCGCTGGCGCTAACCGCCCTTTTGCTCAGTAAGCTGCCGCTGGCACGAATGTCGCCCTGGCTGTCAAGGCGCAGGCTCGCGTCGCGCACAATCCGGCTGTCGACATCGCTGCCCGCCAGCAGATGGCCGCTGCTTTGAATGCCGTGCGCGGCGTCAAGCCGCACATCCCCGGCCGCCGCCAGCGTGCCGGACTGCGTCAGCGTCCCCTCCCGGCTCTGCACGGCCAGCTGACCGCCGCTGTGCAATTTGCCGCGATACTCGATGTCGCCTTTCGCCGCCAGTTTGGTGTCGCCGCCGGACTGCGTGGCGGCATCCGGCGCATCAGACCGCCAACTGAGCTTGCCTTCGCTGCTGACGGTGAGCGTTTTACCTGCCTGCACTTGCCCATTCTGGTTGCGCACGCCGACGCCAGCCTCGGTGCCGATCATGCGAATGCTACCGCTGTACATGCCCCCCATCTGACCCATGTCTATTGCCAGCGCCGGTCTGGCGCCGCCGTCATCCGCCAGCGCCGTCACCGTTTTGCCGTCTGCGCTCACCCGGTTGCGGCCGCCCACCACCGACACGCTCTCCTTGGCCCAAACGCCGGCGTTGATCTCGACCGCGCGTGCCATAATGTCTACATATTCGGTATCGTGACGGGCATCGCCGTTGAGGCCGCCGCCCTCAACGCGCACCACGCCGCGTTCGATCTGATAACCTGCCATGCTGCCGTCGGCGTTCATCTGCGGTTTGCCGGTCGTCAGCGTCATGCGCCCGGCGTTGATCGTACCGCAACCGTTGCACACGATCCCCGCCGGGTTAGCCACGATCACCTGCGCCTTGCCGCCGGCCACTTCCAAAAAGCCGCGCAGCTGGCTGGGGTTATTGCTGTTGACTTCGTTGAGGATCACTCTGGCCGGCGCAGCGTTGGGGGTGAGGTTCGGGTTGCCCTGGATCATCCCGGCCATCTGGGTCGCTGTCATCACCGCCGAGTTATTGAGGATGGCGCCTTTGGCGTCAACATCGAACTGTTGATATTGGTTATGCGATATCCCTGCCTGATTGGGGGCCGTGATATTGACCTGCGACAGCCCATTTTGCGTGGCGATAACCTCCGGCCGCAGAGAAGGATTGGCGGCACCGTCCGCCACAATGCCGTCAGCCATCGCCGGCCCGGCGAACAAGGCCAGCCCCAGCATCCACACTGAGCGCCGCACCGTCACCCACAGGCGGGGGGCGCCCGCACTGCGGCTTTGCCCCGATTCGGTGCTGCAGCTGCGGGCCAGTTCGGAAACCACCCGCAGTTCCCCGTGAGTGCGACTGAAAATAAGGCGATAGCAATGTTTATTCATGGGTCACATCCGTGATCAATATCAATCCGTTACGGTCAACGTCAGGCAAGCCGCCACTAATGCTTGGCCCGCGTTCAGATTTCCAGGTTAACGCTGAAGCCGGCCGTGGCACCCGAGGTGTGGAAACCCGCAGGCTTGTACAAAGGAATGCCGGCAAACAGGTCATAGCTGAGTCGCCCCCATAAGGCGCCGCGCACCCCAAGCGCGCTGCCCGCCAATTGCCGCCCCGGCAAGCCTCGCGTATTCGGGCCGTCCACCCGCCCGTAGTCGGCGGCCAGATAGAGTTCCTGACCGCGGGCAAACACATTCCAGGCGATATCGTTACGCCAGACCAGGCCTTTTTCGCCAGACAGCATCTGCTCGCCGTCAAAACCGCGCACCGTGTAGCGCCCGGCAATGGCCATCCGCTCCTGCGGCGTCAGCGCGTTCGAGCTCCACTGGCCGCGCACGCTGGTATACAGCCGCCACGGCTGCTCGCCCCAGGAGAACGGTATGTTGAACCCCGCATCCCCGAGCAGGATGCCGGTACGCGCCGAACCGTTGTGATTGGCTTCCTCCGGCGCGCGCAGCGCTCCCAGGGCGCCGGTGCCGCGCCGCCAAGCTAACGACGCATCCAGCGTATTGCGCCCGAGGTAACTGCGCTGGTTCAGTCCAATCTCCCAGCCCGCTGTCCGCCTCTTTTGCTGGGCCATTTCGATGTCTTCCACATAGTTGGTCGAGTGCTTGCGATAGCCGCGCAGGTTGAGCGTGGTCTTGTGCGATTGGTCGCGGTACAGCAACCGGGAAACGGTCAACTGAAAGTTGTCGCTCTTGCCGCTGTAGCGCAGCACCTCATTGGCGTTGGGGATGTTCTGATGGTAGGTGTAGTCGTTATAGTTGGCCGAGAAGGCCCAATATCCCACCGGGAAGAAATAGTTCAGCGTATGCGAACGGTTGCCGAACGGCCCGTGTTGGAATAAATCCTTGCCGATGTTGGCGTAGAACAGGTCATTTTGCGCAAACGGGGCATCAATAGCCAGGGTGGCCGAGCCAAGATAGCGCCCGGTGCTTTTGGAGCCGCTGTCGTCCAGTCCCAGACTGAGCCGCACCGGGCGCCCCTCGTGCCAGTTGACCTGCAGATCGCTGGTGCCCTCCTGGGCGCCGGGCACGATTTTAATGTCGGCATTGGCGCTGGGCACCCGCCTGAAGTTCTCCAGCCCCTGCTCGATATCGCGCAGGTTAAGAAGATCGCCGCGCGAGGCCGGAACGGCGTTCCACAACCGTCCACGCCAGGAAACCGGCTCATCAAAGCGGACGGCGCCAATGCGCCCGGGTTGCAACGTAAGTGTCAACGTGCCCTGAGTCAGATCCTGCTCCTGCGCCATCACCCGAGTTGTGACGTAGCCTTTGGCCAAAATGGCATTTTGCACCTTGTTGATAGCGAGCACGATCCCCCGCCCGCCCAGGCAACGGCCTTTGGCATCGTTGGCGGCCGCAAGCGCCCACTGAAAGCGTTCGGCCGACTCGCCGACGAGCGCCAACCGGTTGATGGTAAAACAGGGTTTTTCGTGAGGAGGGTAATCGGGCAGCACCCGCTCAGGGGCAGCCACGCGCGCATCGGCCTGAGGGGTGTTTTGGTTCTGCAGGGCGCGTTCTCGCTCTTGCTGACGCAGCTGTTCACGGGCATCAATAGTCGCCGCGCCCTGGCTGAAAGCCTCAGCCGCAGAGGCGGAGGCGGCAAAAAACGGCACGGCGCCGAGCAACAATCCCGACAGACCATAGCGAATAAAACAAGGCACAGCACGAACGTAATTTGAGCGCATCCTTGGCTCCCCATCATTATTATTTCAATAAATTTATTGGTGCAATATTATAAATAATTTAAATAATTGTAATGACACTGCTTTAGTGACGAATTATGAGCCGATAAGGGCGAAAATCAATCGATTTTTCCCGAAAGAGAGATCGTGCGGAAAATAAACAGTTCAGCGAAAATTAAGTGAAAGGAAAGCCGATAATGGATAATGAAAGGAGGATGGCGCGTAGCCGCCATCCTTTAGCGATAATAGTGTGAGCACCGAGGAATAGACGCAGGCCATCAGTTCAGCAGGCTGCTGCCGAACGCCCCCTGCCAATCCTGCTCGAACTTCTCGACCGCGGCCTGTACGGCCGGCGCATTCAGGAACTGCTCCGCCACGTCCACCGGCAGCGTGATGGCCTGGCAGCCCGCCAACAGGCACTCCAGCGCCTGGCGCGGCGTTTTGAAACTGGCGGCCAGCACCTGCGCCGACGGCGCATGCAGGCTCAACAGCTGCTGCAGCTCGTGCACCATTTCGATGCCGTCGCCGCCCTGCGCGTCCACCCGGTTGACGTAAGGCGCCACATATTCCGCCCCGGCCAAGGCCGCCAACAGCCCCTGTGCAGCGCCGTACACCGCGGTGCCCAACGTCGGAATGGACATCGTTTTAAGCTTCTTGATCGCCGCCAGCCCTTCGGCGGTCGCCGGGATTTTCACCACCAGCCCCGGTACCCGCTGGCTGAGCAGCGCCGCCTCCGCCACCATACGTTCCGCATCGGTCGCCATCACCTGTGCAAACAGCTTGCCGGTGCCGCCGAGAGCGTCGCGCAGCGCGGGCAGCACTTCCCAGATCGGCTTGCCTTCCTTCGCCAAGATGCTCGGGTTGGTGGTGACGCCGTGCAGCGGCAGAATGCGCGCCAGGCGTTTTACCGCGGTCACATCGGCGGTATCGAGATAAAGCTCCATCACGGACTCCTGTGTCATGTTCTGTAGGCGGATTCAAACTCTGATCATCATAGGGCAAAAACCGCGCTAACTTTTGATCAAAATCAATTCAACTTTCATTCGAAACATCTTTAATGGCGAAAGATACAGCAACGCCAAACGGGTGACTCATGATCTTCAATGTGCAGCGCTACTCGACCCATGACGGCCCGGGCATCCGCAGCGTGGTCTTTTTAAAAGGCTGCCCGCTGAGCTGCCGGTGGTGTCAGAACCCGGAAAGCCGCTCGCGCCACGCAGACCTGCTGTTTGACGAACGTCTGTGCCTGAGCGGCTGCACGCTGTGCGCCGAGCGTTGTCCGCAAGGGCTGCAACGCACCGACGGGCCGCTGACGCTGCAACGCGAGCTGATTAGCGCAGACGATTATGCCGCCCTGGCCGCCGCCTGCCCGACCGGCGCACTCAGTCTGTGCGGCAGCCCGATCAACCCCGACGATATCATGGCCGAGGTGATGCGGGATAAGCCTTTCTACCTGCGCAGCGGCGGCGGTTTAACGCTGTCCGGCGGCGAACCCTTTATGCAGCCGGACATCGCGGCGGACCTGCTGCGGCGCGGCCGCGAGGCCGGCATCCACACCGCCGTCGAATCCTGCCTGCACGTCCCATGGCGTTATATCGCCCCTTCGCTGCCGTGGCTGGATCTGCTGCTGGCCGATCTCAAACACACCGACGAAGCGCGCTTCAGAGCCTGGACCGGCGGTTCCGCCCGCCGGGTGATGAGCAATTTTCGTCGGCTGGCGGCGCACGGCGCGCAAATGACCGTACGCGTGCCGCTGATCCCCGATTTCAACGCAGATCGCCGCTCTGTCCGTGCCATCGTCGACTTCGCCGCCGACGAGATCGGCGTGTCGGAGATCCACTTTCTGCCGTACCACACGCTTGGCATCAACAAGTACCACCTGCTCGGCGAATCCTACCGTGCCGCCCGCACGCCACTGGACGCACCCGACCTGCTGGCCTTCGCCGAAGACTATGCCGGCGCCAAGGGCCTGACCGCCATTTTGCGAGGATAACACCATGACCACGTTGGATTTGACTACCCTGAGCGCCCGTATCCAGGCGCATAAGAATGCGCTGATTCACATCGTCAAACCGCCGGTGTGCACCGAACGCGCGCAGCACTATACCGAGGCCTATCAGCAGCATCAGGACAAGCCGCTGCCGGTGCGCCGCGCCCTGGCGTTGGCCAACCATCTGGCGAAACGCAGCATCTGGATCGCCAACGACGAGCTGATCGTCGGCAACCAGGCCAGCGAGCTGCGCGCCGCGCCGATCTTCCCCGAATACACCGTCGGCTGGATAGAAAACGAAATAGACCAGTTGGCCGACCGGCCGGGCGCCGGTTTTTCGGTCAGCGACGAGAACAAGGCAATTTTGCATCGTCTGTGCCCCTGGTGGCGCGGCCAAACGGTGCAGGATCGCTGCTACGGCATGTTTACCGACGAACAAAAGGCGCTGCTGGCCACCGGCATCATCAAGGCCGAGGGCAATATGACCTCCGGGGACGCCCATCTGGCGGTCAACTTCCCGCTGCTGCTGGAGTTAGGCCTCGATGGCCTGCGTGAAAAGGTGAACGCGCGCCGCAGCCGCCTGCGTCTGACCGAGTGGGAAGATCTGCACAAGGCGCAGTTTCTCAACGCTATCGATATTGTGCTGACGGCGCTGAGCGAACACATCTTGCGCTTCGCTCGCCTGGCGCGCGACATGGCGCAAAACGAAGCCCGCGACTGGCGGCGCGCCGAGCTGCTGGCTATCGCAGACAACTGCGACCGGATCGCCCATCGCCCGCCGCAAACCTTCTGGCAGGCGCTGCAGCTGTGCTATTTCATCCAGCTGACGTTGCAGATCGAATCCAACGGCCATTCGGTTTCCTTTGGCCGCCTCGATCAGTATCTCTATCCCTGGTATCGGCGCGACGTGGAGCTGGAGCAAAACCTGGCGCGGGAAGACGCCATCGAGCTGTTGCACAGCTGCTGGCTGAAGCTGCTGGAGGTCAACAAGATCCGCTCCGGCTCGCATTCCAAGGCTTCCGCCGGCAGCCCGCTGTACCAGAACGTCACCATCGGCGGACAGAAGCTGATCGACGGCCGGCCGTGCGATGCGGTCAACCCGCTGTCCTACGCCATTCTCGAGTCCTGCGGCCGCCTGCGCTCCACCCAGCCCAACCTCAGCGTGCGTTACCATGCCGGGATGAGCGCCGACTTCCTCGACGCCTGCGTGCAGGTGATCCGCTGCGGCTTCGGCATGCCGGCATTCAATAATGACGAAATCGTCATTCCCGAGTTCATCAAGTTGGGGGTCGAACCGCAAGACGCTTACGACTACGCCGCCATCGGCTGTATCGAGACCGCCGTCGGCGGAAAATGGGGCTATCGCTGCACCGGCATGAGCTTCATCAACTTCGCCCGCGTGCTGCTGGCGGCGCTGGAACAGGGCCGCGACGCGACCTCCGGGCAGATCTTCCTGCCACAGGAACAGGCGCTGTCCAAAGGAAACTTCGCCGATTTCGAGCAGGTCTTAACCGCCTGGGATCGGCAAATCCGCTACTACACGCGCAAGTCGATCGAGATCGAGTGCGTGGTGGACAGCGTGCTGGAGGAGAACGCCCACGATATCCTCTGTTCCGCGCTGGTGGATGACTGCATCGAACGCGGTAAAAGCATCAAGCAAGGCGGCGCCAAATACGATTGGGTTTCCGGCCTGCAGGTCGGCATCGCCAACCTGGGCAACAGCCTCGCGGCGGTGCGCAAACTGGTGTTCGACCAGGGGACGATCGGCCAGCAGCAGTTGGCGACGGCGCTGGCCGAAGACTTCGCCGGGCTGGATGGCGAGCAGCTGCGCCAGCGGCTGCTCAACGCCGCGCCCAAATACGGCAACGACGTGGACGAGGTCGATTGGCTGCTGGTGCGCGCCTACCAAACCTATATCGAAGAACTGAAGCAGTATCGCAACACCCGCTTCGGCCGCGGGCCGATCGGCGGCGGTTACTACGCCGGCACCTCGTCGATTTCGGCCAACGTGCCGTTCGGCTCTGCCACCCTGGCCACGCCCGATGGACGTAAGGCGCACACGCCACTGGCGGAAGGCGCCAGTCCGGCGTCCGGCACCGACCATCTGGGGCCGACGGCGGTGTTCAATTCGCTCGCCAAGTTGCCGACCGAGGCGATCCTCGGCGGCGTGCTGCTCAACCAAAAGCTTAACCCGGCGACGCTGGACAACCCGCGCGATCGGGAAAAGCTGATGCTGATGTTGCGCACCTTCTTCGAGAGCTACCGCGGCTGGCATGTGCAGTACAACATCGTGTCGCGCGAAACGCTGCTGGCGGCGAAGCAACACCCTGACCAATATCGTGATTTAGTGGTTCGCGTAGCTGGCTATTCCGCCTTCTTTACCGCATTATCCCCTGAGGCGCAGGATGATATTATTACGCGCACAGAACATACTCTTTAAACCTTTGACTCTTAGCGGCCGCGCCTTGGCGGCCGCATCATCAGGCCGATATGAATTTACGACAACAGACCATATTGCAGTTGGTTAACGATCGCCGGCGGATCAGCGTCAATGAGCTGGCGCGCGCCTCGGGCGTCTCGGAAGTCACCATCCGGCAGGATCTCAACCTGCTGGAAAAGCGCAGTTATCTGAAGCGGGTGCACGGTTCCGCCGTGGCGTTGGAGAGCGACGACGTCGACGCCCGCATGATGTCCAATTTCACCCTCAAGCAGCGGCTGGCGCAATACGCCGCCGCGCAGGTCAACGACGGCGAGACGATCTTTATCGAGAGCGGCAGCGCCAACGCCCTGCTGGCGCGCTACATCGCCGAACACAAGCGCATTACGCTGATCACCGTCAGCCACTACATCGCCAACCTGCTGAAAGAAACCGACTGCGACGTGATTGTGCTGGGCGGCATGTACCAGAAGAAAAGCGAGACCGTGGTCGGCCCGCTGACGCGGCTGTGCATTCAGCAGGTGCATTTCAATAAGGCGTTTATCGGCATTGACGGCTTTCAGGCCGAAACCGGCTTTACCGGCCGCGACATGATGCGCGCCGATGTGGTCAGCGCGGTACTGGCCAAGGGCGTGGAGAATATCGTGCTGACGGACTCCAGCAAATTCGGCCAGATCCAGCCCAATCCGCTGGCGCAGCCGGGGCAAATCAGCCGGGTGATCACCGATTCACGTTTGGCGCTGGAGTATCAGCATCAGCTGAAACGCCAGGGCGTACAGGTGGAATTGGTCAACGAATAACGCAGACCACCGCCGCACCGCGCGGGCCACGCCGCGCGTCTTTCCCCTTGCGCAGCGGGATTTTAAGACTATTTACCTGTTTATCCTTCCCGAGAAACCTATACTCAGCTTCGGTAACTTTTGGGCCGTAACCCGCTAATTATTCGGCCGTTAACAAAAAATGCCATTTTTTATATCGATACCGTATGGGAATCAACAGCAGGCCTGATTTATGGTTAACGCCTATACTTATAAGGCACTTCCATATAGCCAATGCTAAGGAGAAGTCATTATGATGATTATCAATAAACGTTTCGCCACCGCCGCTCTGGCTCTGACTCTGGCGTTTTCACTGAGCGCCTGTTCCAACATGTCCAAACGCGATCGCAACACCGCCATCGGCGCCGGCGCCGGTGCAGTCGGCGGCGCAGTGCTGACCAACGGCAGCGCTTTGGGCACGCTGGGTGGGGCAGCGGTGGGCGGCATCATCGGTCACCAGGTTGGCAAATAACCTGCCCGATGTTCCTCCGCCGACAGGCGGGCAAAAGCGACTTGGCGCTTTGACGTATTAACCAATAACGATGATTTCAGGTCTGTTTTACGTTAAGTCTATGGTTCTTTCGCCGTTAACGGGTTAACCCCCGGCAGCAACAACCTCTAGCCATGCCGCAGCATTGCACCGCGGCATGGCGATTCACCTCAACCGCCCGCCAGTTTGACCTTCATGCCTTTGGCTTCCAGCAGCTGTTTGAGCAGATCGCGTTTATCGCCCTGGATCTCGATGACCCCGTCTTTCACCGAGCCGCCGCAGCCGCATTTCTTTTTCAGCTCGGCCGCCAGTTTATCGAGCGCGGCATCATCCAGATCGACGCCGGTAATCAGGCACACGCCCTTCCCCTTGCGGCCGCTGGTCTGGCGCTGGATGCGCACAACGCCATCGCCCTTGGCGCGTTGCGGTTTAACCTCTTCCTGCTTGATGCGACCGGTGTCCGTGGAATACACCAGACGACTGTTATCGTCATTCATCATCGCTTCCTCAGGCCAAAGAGGCGCGGATCGCGCGCAGCGTCGCGGCCGGATCGGCAGATTGGGTGATCGGACGCCCAATCACCATATAGTCCACGCCGGCGGCCTGCGCCTGCACCGGCGTCATGATACGACGCTGATCGCCCGCCGCGCTGCCTTCAGGGCGGATCCCCGGCGTCACCAGTTGGAAAGCCTGCCCGCAGGCCGCCTTCAGCCGCTGCGCTTCGTGTGCCGAACACACCACACCGTCCAGCCCGCAGTCGCGGGTCAGGCGCGCCAGGCGCTCGGCGTGTTCCGCCGGGCTAGCCTCGATGCCGATGCCGCGCAGGTCTTCCGCTTCCATGCTGGTGAGCACGGTTACGGCGATCAACAGCGGCGCATCCGTCCCGAATGACGCCAGCGCTTCTTTAGCGGCAGTCATCATGCGCGCGCCGCCGCTGGCGTGGACGTTAACCATCCAAACGCCCAGTTCGGCCGCCGCCGCTACCGCATGCGCAGTGGTATTGGGAATATCGTGGAATTTCAGGTCGAGAAACACGTCGAAACCGCGCCCATGCAGATCGCGCACCAGTTGCGGCCCAAACAGCGTGAACATTTCTTTGCCCACTTTCAGCCGGCAGTCTTGCGGATCGATACGGTCGGCGAACGCCAGCGCAGCGTTCTTATCGGCGTAATCTAACGCCACAACGATTGGAGATGATTTTAAGTCATTGTTATTAGCGTTATTTTCAGACTTCATTTCTTCTACCTTTTGTAAAATGGAGATAATCAGGGACTCACCCGCGAAACTGACCGCCGCATTCTACATGTCGGAGGCCCGAAATCCCAGCCGCAGCGCGCACCTACGCTCTGTCATGTTACCTCCCGCCTTTGTCATGGCGCGTCAATGAACGCCCGTCAGCAATAAACCACGCAGCGTAAAACGCCGTAAAGATGCGTAAATTGTTAATCAGATATTTTGAATGACTTGCTCAGCATTATCAGATTTTCAATCGGCACGGATGCTTTATTATTCACCCCATCGGAAGCGAATGGCTTCCTTCCTAAATAAACAGACTGGAGTCACCCATGAAAACCATCAAATATTTTGCAGCCGCAGCCGCTATCGCACTGACCTCTTTCGCCACCTTCGCCGCTGAACCGATCAGCAGCCAGCAGGCCGATAACCTGACCGCCGCCGGCATCGTTTCCGCAGGCCACGCAACCACCCTCAGCAGCCTGGAGAAAAAACTGGCCGCTAAAGCGGATGCCCAGGGCGCCAGCAGCTACCGCATCATCTCCGCCGGTGGTAACAACATGTTGAGCGGCACCGCGATCATCTACAAATAATGTTTCCGGTACAGGGCCCGAACGTTCGGGCCCTGCCTCTGTTTGCCGCCTGAAAAAACCGCATTTTCCTCGCCCTGCTTTGTTACAAAAATATTAAATTTTTATTACACACTAGACACCCGATCGTCAGTGGCTTAGCTTGAAGGCATCTTCCTGCAGAAAGGCTTTCAAAATGAGCGAGATATCGACACTTACCATTAAAATTCCTCTGGAACTGAAGGAAAAAATCCGCGCCGCCGCCGCTGAAAACGAATTTTCGTTGAGCGTGGAAGTGTGCCAGCGCCTGGAAAGCAGTTTCAGCGCGCCCGCCACCAAAGCAGAGAAACCGGCCAAAAAGGCGGATGAGCTGCACCACGGCGAAATCGACAATCAAAGCACCGAAGAAGAGATTGAACAGCCGCTGAGCCAGAAAGAGCTGAAGAAACTGCGTCAGCTGTTGAAAACCGGCGCCAAAGGCGGCAAGAAAAAGTAAGTGATGAACATAAAAAAAGGGGCGATTTTCGCCCCGTTTTTTTTGCCGCTCCGCCGCGTTATTGCCCGTCCAGACCGCGTATCGGTTTGACCGATGACCAGGCGCGGCACGACGGGCAATGCCAATAGAGCGAGTGCGCGGTGAAGCCACATTTGTGGCAGCGGTAACGCGGTTTGGTGCGAATTTGCTCGCCGACCATATCGCGCAACAGCAGCAGACTCTCTTTCGCCCGGCCGTCTTCAGCGTCCGCCAGGTGATAATCCATCAGCCGATAAAACACCCGCATAGTGGGATGACGCTGCAGCTGACGGTTGATATAGACCTGCACCACGTCGCGCCCTTCGTGCCGCTCGATGATCTCGGCTAGCATCAGATCGGCAGTGGCGCCGGTGTTCTCTTCCACGCAGCGCTTAAGAAAATCGGCCCAGTTGTGCTGTTGTTCCGGCAGATGCGTGTAGCATTCCTGCAGCATCGGCAGCGTTTCGCTGACCAACTCTTTATCCTGGCTCAGTACGCGTTGCAGCGACTCTGCCGCTTTGGCGTAGTCGTTTTGCGCCATGTAGATGCGCCCGAACATGATGGACACGCGCGCACACTGTTTATCGGCGGCGTCCGCGCGCTTGAGCAGGCTCATTGCCCGATCGAGATCGTCGCTGCCCATTGCCTGCAGCGCCAACTCACAGTAAAAGTGCGCGATCTCGACGCGTTGCTTCTCTTTGCCCAGCTTGACCAGTTTTTCCGCCACGTCGATCGCTTTCTGCCAGTCGCTGGTCGCCTGATGGATCACCAGCAGTTGCTGCAGCGCCGAGACGCGAAAATCCGCTTCGTCAGTCAACTGGCTGAACATGTCTTCCGCGCGGTCGTACAGCCCGGCCGCCATATAGTCGCGGCCCAGCTGCTGCACCGCCAGCAGGCGCTGTTCGAAGGTCAGGGAGGCGCTTTCCATCAAGGCCTGATGGATGCGGATGGCGCGGTCGACTTCACCGCGCGAACGGAACAGGTTACCCAGCGTCAGGTGGGCTTCAACGGTGTTGCTGTCCTCTTTCAACATGTCGAGGAACAGATCGACCGCCTTGTCCTGCTGGTTGGAGAGCAGAAAGTTCACCCCTGCCACGTATTCGCGCGACAGGCGGTTGGCTTCTTGCTGTTTATCCTGCTGAGCGCTTCTGCGCCCCATGTACCAACCGTACGCGGCAGCCACGGGCAGCAACAGAAACAGCAGTTCTAACATAGAGGATTATTCCTTGCTGACAACAGGCTGAGCCGCCGGTTCAGCGGGCTGCTCAAGCTGCAGCTCCAGCCTTTTGATCTTGCGCTCGGCGCGACCCAGCGCAATACGCGTGCGCAGGTAGAACAGGCCGCAAATGATCCAGCCGAGAACGAAACCGGCACCAAACAGCGTGGCCAACAGGGTCGATACGCGATAGTCGCCCTGCGCAACCAGATAGTTAAAATTGACCACCTGATCGTTATGCGCACCTAAGGTGACGGAAATCACGAAGATCACCAGAACCAACAAAAAAATCAGCAAATATTTCACATTCTTTCCCGCGATGCCGAGTGAATCGGATGAACGATGCCAAAATGTGGCGTCCCTAACCCTTAAGTTAGCATTTCCCGCTGCGGCAGGGAAACCCTGCCGCACGATAAAACCACATATCTGCTGGCATATTCGGCAGTAAACGGTCTTAGCGAACAAATTGATGAGAAAGCTTCTCAAAACGTCGAATTTATAAGGATATGGGGGCAACCGGGCGAATTGCAATGGCGGGAAAATGTAAGCGGTTAATGCGGCACCGATCCGATGCCGCCTATTTTGTGACGTGGTCACATAGCGATCATATCTCCGGCTTGCGCGCCGCGATTTCCTGCTGCTCTTGTGGCGGCGGCGTCAGCGGGCCGAACCAGCGCTGCGCCAGCCAGCAGGTGACCACCACCAGCAGCCAACTGATCAGCGTAGCCATCGCCAGATCGCGCGGCCAGTGCATGCCCAGCAGCAGACGGCTGCCCATCACCCCCGTTGCCCACACCATCAGCAGCGCAACGGTTTTATAATGGCGGCGCGGCCACAGCAGCCCTACGCCCAACAGCGCCCAGGTGGCGGCGAACATCGTATGCCCCGACGGGAAAGCGAAGCCGGTTTCAAACTGCCAGTGCTTGCGCAGCCAGTTCGGCACCAGCGTCTGGTCTTGCAGTTGCTCGCGCACCAGCGCGCTGCGCTCTTTGCGATGCAGCGAATAGAAATATTTTCCGTCCACGCCGTGGGTTTGCTCGAGCCATACCACAAACGGCCGCGGTTCTTGCACCCGATCCTTGATCAACGACTTGACCCCCTGCCCAATCACCAACGCGGCGGAAAGCAGGATCGCCAGACCGATGGCCGCCTTCAGCCGAAAGCGCAGGCACCACAAAAACCAACCGCAAAGGATAGCGCTGGTCAGAATGCCCCACGGCGAGGTTACGGTTTCGGTCACCCAGAACAGCGCTTTGAGCAGCCGCTCATTGCCGCCGGGCTGCCAATGCCAGCCGGAGGCCCATACCACCAGCGGCATCAACAGCAGCAGCAGCGCGCCGCCCGACGTACGTTTTGCTATCTCATACATTCCCGTTTTCCTCTGCGTGAATCAGGCTGCAGTGTAACAAGAGTGCAATATTGATAACACGCGAAAAATTAAACAGATAGAAAACCTATCGCAATAATAGGTGGCCAGAAAACGCCATCTGCTGGTTTGCTGAGCACCGCCCGGCAAGAAGTTGTGGCAAAATAGCCGATAATTAACGAAATAGAGATCGGCGTAGCACGTTTTAGTCTTGGTCAATTTACTAAACCGGACTTAGGATGCGCGACAATGATTGAATCGTAGGTTTTTGTGGAGAGTGACATGCAGCTGAAACGGGTGGCAGAGGCTAAACTGCCGACACCTTGGGGCGATTTCCTGATGGTAGGATTCGAAGAACTGGCGACCGGACATGACCATCTGGCACTGGTATTCGGTGATATTTCCGGCGAAGCGCCGGTGCTCGCACGCGTGCATTCCGAATGCCTGACCGGCGACGCGTTATTCAGCCTGCGCTGCGACTGTGGTTTTCAACTGGAAGCCGCACTGGAGCAGATTGCGGAAGAAGGCCGCGGCATCCTGCTGTACCATCGCCAGGAGGGCCGCAATATCGGCCTGTTGAACAAGATCCGCGCCTACGCCCTGCAGGATAAGGGCGCAGACACCGTGGAAGCCAATCACCAGCTCGGCTTCGCCGCCGACGAGCGCGACTTCACCCTGTGTGCCGACATGTTCAAACTGCTGGGCGTCGACGCGGTGCGTTTGCTGACCAACAACCCGAAAAAGGTCGAGATCCTGACCGAAGCCGGTATCAACATCAGCGAACGCGTGCCGTTGATCGTCGGCCGCAACCCGAAGAACGAACGCTATCTGGCAACCAAGGCCGCCAAAATGGGCCATTTGCTCGACCAGAAGTGATCGCCACCGCAGCGGAAACAATCAGGGCGCCTTACGGCGCCCTTTTTATTGATTAATTACAGCATTTTCCTGATCACATAGTGCAGGATGCCGTCGTTTTCGTAGTAAGTCAGCTCATTGCCGGTATCGATGCGGCAACGGGTGTCGACCACTTCCTTGCGCCCGTCGGCATAGGTGATGTGCACCGGCACCGTCTGGCCCGGCTGAAGCTGTTGCAGGCCGCCAACGCTGATCTGCTCATCCCCGGTCAGCCCCAGCGTTTTACGCGTCACCCCTTGCGGGAACTCCAGCGGCAAAATCCCCATGCCGATCAGGTTAGAGCGGTGAATACGCTCGAAGGATTCGGCAATCACCACCCGCACGCCCAGCAGGCGCGGCCCCTTCGCCGCCCAGTCACGGCTGGAGCCGGAACCGTACTCTTTACCGGCGATCACCGCCAGCGGCACCTTCTCCTGCTGATACTGCATGGCGGCGTCGTAGATAGACAGCTGCTGTTGCGAAGGAATATGGCGGGTATAGCCGCCTTCCACGCCCGGCACCATTTCGTTGCGGATGCGAATGTTGGCGAAGGTGCCGCGCATCATCACTTCGTGGTTGCCACGGCGTGAACCGTAGGAGTTGAAATCCTGCGGTGCTACGCCATGCTCGCTCAGGTAACGCCCCGCCGGGCTGTCGCGCTTGATGTTACCCGCCGGCGAGATGTGATCGGTGGTCACCGAGTCGGCCAGAATCGCCAGAATGCGCGCATCTTTGATGTCCTGCACCGGATCCGGCTTCACCTTCATGGTGCTGAAGAACGGCGGATGGCGGATATAGGTAGAATCCTCCTGCCACTGATAGGTCGCCGAACCGGTCACCTGGATCGCCTGCCAGTTGGCATCGCCGTCGAACACTTCGCCGTACTCCTTGTGGAACATCTCGGTGCGCACTTCTTCCACCGCCTGAGCGATGTCCCGGCTGCTCGGCCAGATGTCCTTCAGGTAGACCGGCTGGCCATCGTTGCCCTCGCCCAGCGGCTCTTTGGTCAGATCGATCTTCATGCTGCCCGCCAGCGCATAAGCCACCACCAGCGGCGGCGAGGCCAGCCAGTTGGTTTTCACCAGCGGGTGGATGCGCCCTTCGAAGTTACGGTTGCCCGACAGCACCGCGCCCACGGTCAGATCGCCCTCTTTGATCGCCTGCTCGATCGGATCCGGCAGCGGGCCGGAGTTACCGATGCAGGTGGTACAGCCATACCCCACCAGGTTGAACCCCAACTCTTCCAGATAAGCGGTGAGTTTGGCGCTGTCGAAGTAGTCGGTCACCACTTTGGAACCCGGCGCCAGCGAGGTTTTTACCCAGGGTTTGCTGCGCAGCCCTTTCTTGACGGCGTTTTTCGCCAGCAGGCCGGCCGCCATCATCACGCTCGGGTTGGAGGTGTTGGTGCAGGAGGTGATCGCCGCGATCACCACTGCGCCGTCGCGCAGTTCGTGCTGCTGCCCGTCCAGCGTAAAGGTTTTGCTGTCTGTCTTGGCCTTGTGGCCGCCGATATCCAACTCGGTAGCGGCCTTGAACGCCTGCGGCACATTCGGCAGCGCCACGCGATCCTGCGGGCGTTTCGGCCCGGCGAGGCTCGCCTCCACCGTCGACATATCCAGCGCCAGCGAGCTGGTGAATACCGGCTCATCTCCCGGATTGCGCCACATGCCCTGCGCCTTGGCGTAGGCTTCCACCAGCGCGATTTGTTCGGCGCTGCGACCGCTGAGTTTCATGTAGCCGAGCGTGACATCGTCTACCGGGAAGAAGCCGCAGGTAGCGCCGAACTCCGGCGACATGTTGGCGATGGTCGCACGGTCCGCCAGCGGCAGATCGGCCAGGCCGTCGCCGTAAAACTCGACGAACTTGCCGACAACGCCGTGCTTGCGCAGCATTTGGGTGACGGTCAGCACCAGATCGGTGGCGGTAATGCCCTCGCGGAGCTTGCCGGTCAGCTTGAAGCCGACCACGTCCGGGATCAGCATCGACACCGGCTGGCCCAGCATCGCCGCTTCCGCTTCGATACCGCCGACGCCCCAGCCGAGAATGCCCAGGCCGTTGATCATGGTGGTGTGAGAATCGGTGCCCACCAGCGTATCCGGATAGGCCACGCGGCGGCCGCTTTCGTCGCTGTGCCACACCGTTTGGCCAAGGTATTCGAGGTTAACCTGGTGGCAGATGCCGGTGCCCGGCGGCACCACGCGGAAGCGGTTGAAGGCCTTCTGCCCCCAGCGCAGAAAGGTGTAGCGCTCGTGGTTGCGCTGCATTTCGATGCGCACGTTGTCTTCAAAGGCATTATCGTCGCCAAATTCATCGACGGTGACCGAGTGGTCAATCACCAGATCCACCGGTGACAGCGGGTTCACCTGGTCGACATTGCCGCCCAGCCGCCGCACCGCTTCACGCATCGCCGCCAGATCCACCACCGCCGGCACGCCGGTAAAATCCTGCATCAGCACGCGTGCTGGACGGTAGGCGATCTCACGGTCAGCATGGCCGGTTTGCAACCAGGCGACGATGGCCTTGAGGTCGTCAACCTGCACGGTGTCGCCATCCACATGGCGCAGCAGGTTCTCCAACAGCACTTTCATTGATTTCGGCAACCGGTCGATATCACCCAGCTGCTTCGCCGCCAGCGGCAGACTGTAGTAGTAATATTCGCTATTCAGCGCAACCAGCTTATCCAGACTTGTTTCACGAAGATCGGACGACATAGCTCCTCCATTTCTTATTGTGATTAAAACAGGGTAATCAGTGAGGTCTTGTTTAAAGATACCACAAAGATAAGTTAACGTTTTGATAACAACACGATTTGATCACAACGATAGGCGGGAACAATCAAGAGGAAGGAAGTGCGAGCGCAGCCAAGGAGTTAGGCCACACGTCAACGAAAACGCCGCAACGAGGCGGCGTTTTCGCAGGGAAAATCTCGCGGCTCTAGCGGGATTGGCGCACCAGGCGGCGACAGACTGTGAGCACAACTGCAGCAATGATGGCAGAGACACCCAATTTAATGGCAATGACAGCCGAGTCGAAATTATTCATCCCTATTTCACCATCACCGCTAATTTCAATGTTGTTGGAAACGAAGCTGTCGAAAGGACGGCGGCTTTTCAGGATGATCCTGAGAAACAAGGAAGGTGCGGGTTTCCGGGCTAAAAAAACCGGTTAGGCAGGCACCTAACCGGGTTTGATTTGATATCGTCAACGATTACTTAATCGGCAGCTTGATGTCCTTGAACATCGCTTCGATTTCTTCATTGGAGCGCAGCGCCACTGCGCTGTCGACCACGTCGCGCGTCAGGTGCGGCGCGAAGCGCTGAATGAAGTCGTACATGTAGCTGCGCAGGAAGGTGCTACGGCGGAAGCCGATTTTAGTGGTGCTATATGTGAAGATATCGCGCGCATCCACCGTCACCAGATCCGGATCCTGCACCGGATCCACCGCCATGCTGGCGATCACCCCCACCCCCAATCCCAGACGCACATAGGTTTTAATCACGTCGGCGTCGGTGGCGGTGAAGACGATGCGCGGCGTCAGGCCGGCGCGGTTGAAGGCGGTGTCCAGCTCCGACCGGCCGGTAAAGCCGAAGGTGTAAGTGACGATCGGGTAAGCCGCCAGCTCTTCAATGCTGATGCTGCTTTTGCCCGCCAAAGGATGATCGGGCTTCACCACCACCGCACGGTTCCAGTGGTAGCACGGCAACATGATGAGATCGTCGTACAGGTGCAGCGCCTCGGTGGCGATGGCAAAATCGGCGGTGCCCTTGGAGACCGCTTCGGCGATCTGCGTCGGCGATCCCTGATGCATGTGCAGCGAGACGCGCGGGTAACGCTCGATAAAGCCCTTGATCACGTTTGGCAAGGCGTAGCGAGCCTGCGTATGCGTGGTGGCGACGTACAGCGAGCCTTTGTCCGGGTAGGTGTGTTCACCGGCAACGGCTTTGATGGCGTCTACTTTGGACAACACTTCACGCGCGATGCGAATGATTTCCTGGCCGGCGGGGGTGACCTGGGTCAGGTGCTTGCCGCTGCGGGCGAAAATCTGGATGCCCAGCTCATCTTCGAGCATGCGCACCTGTTTGCTGATGCCGGGTTGAGAGGTATAGAGCCCTTCTGCCGTCGAGGAGACATTCAGGTTGTGGTTAACCACTTCCACAATGTAACGAAGCTGCTGCAATTTCATATCTTATACCATCCTAGGTTAAACACTGCGGCTTACCCGCAGCCAGGTATATCGGTGTCGCCCCGGTATGCTGAAACTCACAAGCCATAAACCCCGTGTTCTACCCTGATGGTGAAGAAAACGCCGTTGTTAATAAGCTTTAATAATAAAAAAACTTTTTATATAACCACTATACCACGATGCAGCTTCAAGTATAGATCCGCGTCACACTATGATAACGATTATTTTGCATGGGTATCAACGTGAAACGGCGGTGTCGGAGGGATAAAAACAGCAAAGGATAGATCCGTTTGCCCCTTTTCACCAATAAAAAAACCAGCCGCCAGGGCTGGTTTTTCATCTTGCGGGCAGGACATCGGCCTTACTTCTTGCCTTCGACCCACTTGCCGTCCACGTAGAACGCGGACCAACCGGTCGCCTTGCCGTCTTTTTCAGAGGAGACGTACTGCTGCTTGGTTTTACGGCTGAAACGCACCAGCGTTTTGTTGCCTTCGGCATCCGCCACCGGCGCATCAGCCAGATAGCGCAGTTTCTCCGGCAGACGATCCTTGAAGCGAGCCAGCTCTTCCACCAACGGCGCGCGGGTCTCGCGCGATTTAGGGAAGGTGTTGGCCGCCAGGAACACGCCGGCAGCGCCGTCACGCAGCACGAAATAGGCGTCGGACTTCTCGCACGGCAGCTCCGGCAACGGCACCGGATCTTCCTTCGGCGGCGCGACATCGCCGTTACGCAGGATCTTGCGGGTGTTTTTGCAGTTCTCGTTGGTGCAGCCCATGTACTTGCCGAAACGCCCCATTTTCAGGTGCATTTCCGAACCGCACTTGTCGCACTCCACCACCGGGCCGTCATAGCCTTTCAGGCGGAACTCGCCCTCTTCGATCTCATAGCCGTCACACGCCGGGTTGTTGCCGCAGACGTGCAGCTTGCGCTGGTTATCGATCAGATAGCTGTCCATCGCCGTACCGCATTTCTGGCAGCGGCGGCGGGCGCGCAGCGCGTTGGTTTCCGCGTCGTCGCCTTCGAGGATGTTGAGCACTTCCGCTTCCGGCACCAGGTTGATGGTGGTTTTGCAACGCTCCTTCGGCGGCAACGCGTAGCCGGAACAGCCGAGGAACACGCCGGTGCTGGCGGTACGGATGCCCATCTTGCGGCCGCAGGTCGGGCAGTCGATGCTGGTCATCACCATCTGGTTAGGCCGCATGCCGCCTTCTTCCGGATCCTTCTCCGCCGTTTCAAGCTGCTCGCTGAAATCGACAAAGAACTCGTCCAGCACCGCTTTCCACTCAGCCTGATTGTTGGCGACCTCATCGAGGCCGTCTTCCATGCGTGCGGTGAAGTCATAGTTCATCAGCTCGCGGAAGTTCTCTTCCAGACGATCGGTGACGATCTCGCCCATTTTCTCGGCATAGAAACGGCGGCTTTCCACCCGCACATAACCGCGATCCTGAATGGTCGAGATGATGGAGGCGTAGGTGGACGGACGGCCGATGCCGCGTTTCTCCAACTCTTTCACCAGCGAAGCTTCGCTGTAACGCGCCGGCGGCTTGGTGAAGTGCTGGCTCGGGATCAGTTTCTGCAGATCCAGCTCGCTGCCGATTTCGACGAACGGCAACGTGCGATCTTCATCGCCCTTGCGCAACGCCGGCATCACCTTGGTCCAGCCGTCAAAGCGCAGCGTACGGCCCTTGGCGCGCAGCTGATAATCGCCGGCTTTTACCGTCAGCGTGGTGGAATCGTATTGCGCCGGCGTCATCTGGCAGGCAACGAACTGGCGCCAGATCAGCTGATACAGCTTCTGCGCGTCCGCTTCCATGTCTTTGAGCTGCTCGGCGAGCACGTTCACGTCCGAAGGACGGATCGCTTCGTGCGCTTCCTGCGAATTCTCTTTGCTGCTGTACTGATTCGGCGCCTTCGGCAGGTATTTATCGCCGAAGTTGTCGCCGATATAGCCACGCACCATGTTGAGCGCATCCTGGCTCAGGTTGGTGGAATCGGTACGCATATAGGTGATGTGGCCGGCTTCATACAGCCGTTGCGCCATCATCATGGTTTTCTTCACGCCGAAGCTCAGGCGGGTGCTGGCGGCCTGTTGCAGCGTGGAGGTAATGAAAGGCGCGCCCGGCTTGCTGCTGGTCGGTTTGTCTTCGCGATCCAGCACCGTGTAGCGGGCTTTTTCCAGCAACTTGACCGCGGCGTGAGTCTGCTCGCGGTTAACCGGCTTGAACGGTTTGTCGTGCGCATGGGTCACTTCCATCTGCAGCGCGGTTTCACCCTTCGCCAGCAGATCGGCATGCAGCTCCCAGTACTCTTCCGGCACGAACGCCTTGATGTCGCGTTCGCGCTCCACCACCAGACGCACCGCCACCGACTGCACACGGCCGGCGGACAGGCCGCGGGCGATTTTCTTCCACAGCAGCGGCGAGACCATATAACCCACCACGCGGTCCATAAACCGGCGCGCCTGCTGCGCGTTGACGCGATCAATGTTCAGCTCGCCCGGCTGTTTGAACGCCTGTTGGATCGCGTTTTTGGTGATTTCGTTAAACACCACGCGGCTAAAGCGTTTGTCATCGCCACCGATCACTTCCCGCAGGTGCCAGGCAATGGCTTCCCCTTCGCGGTCAAGGTCAGTTGCGAGATAAATGTGGTCGGCGTTTTCCGCCAACGATTTTAACTCGGCGACCACTTTTTCTTTACCCGGCAGGATTTCATAATGCGCTTTCCAGCCGTGGTAAGGGTCGACGCCCATGCGATTTACCAGCGCCGCCTTCTCATCTTTTTTAACTTTTTTCTTGGCTTTGTCTTCGGTTGAGTCAGCGCTCTTTTTGCTGGCTGAGCCACTGGTCGGCAAATCACGGATGTGACCGACGCTGGACTTCACCACGTAGTCACTTCCTAAATATTTATTAATAGTTTTGGCTTTTGCCGGGGACTCAACTATTACGAGAGCTTTACCCATATTTACCTTTACCTAATTTATTTCTTCTAAAAAGAAGTCTTTTATCTCGCCGTGCCGCGGCAATTCGTGTCTCTTTTTTTATATTGCGGCAGTCTGGCAAGAGATCAACAGATTTTTTTCTTTTGGTTGCCCAACTGCTCAACCTGAACGCAAGTTGTTGATCCTGCCTGCTATTCACCCATGCCCCAGAAGTATGGCTGTGTGAGTTTTATTCATGGCGTAAACAAAACCTTCCACCCGACGCCGCAAAATCCCACACTGTACCTGATAAAAAGCGTCACGCAACCTAATTAGCATGGAAAGTCCGATTTCGCCAACCGGCGGCCGCCCATGGCCATCCAGACGGCAAATAAACCTTAGTCGGTTTGCGGATAAAAGCGAACCGGCGTTAGAATATGCGCAGAGTTTTTAGTTTGGAGTCTAATAAATGCGCACGAATACTGCACCTATCGGCCGCGAGGCCCTGCTGGCGGAAGCAAATAACATCATCCGCCAACACGAAGATTATCTGCACGGCATGATCGCCACCGACGTTGAACAAAAAAGCGGCGTTTTAGTTTTTCGCGGCGAATACTTTTTGGATGCCGATGGATTGCCCACCGCCAAAACCACCGCGGTATTTAATATGTTTAAACATTTGGCTCACCTGCTTTCGGAAAAATACCACCTGGTCGATTAAGACAAGAAAACGGGGGCGCCTGGCCCCCGTTGATTCCCGCTCTCGTTGCCGTTACAACAACGGCTTTTCCCCACGCTGCCACCAGCGCAGCAGCAAACGATCGACGCTTTCCGCCGCGCTGCCGGTGAAGCGATCCATCAGGCGTTTGCGGCGCGTATAGCGCACGGCGATCACTTCGTGGTTATCCAGCTCGGCGATCAGCAAATCATCGCTGGTGCCGATGGCGTCGATCAGGCCCTTCTCTTTCGCCTGTGAACCGAACCAGTGCTCACCGGTGGCGACGCTGTCGATGTCGAGCGACGGACGCTGCTCATGCACAAAGCGCTTGAACAGCTCGTGCGTTTCGTTCAGATCTTCTCGGAACTTCTCGCGCCCTTGTTCGGTGTTTTCGCCAAACAGCGTCAGCGTGCGTTTAAATTGCCCGGCGGTGTGCAACTCCACGTCGATATCGTTCTTTTTCAACAGGCGGTGGAAGTTCGGGATCTGCGCCACCACGCCGATGGAACCGATGATGGCGAACGGCGCCGCCACGATGCGATCCGCAACGCAAGCCATCATGTAGCCGCCGCTGGCCGCCACTTTATCCACCGCGACCGTCAGACGAATGCCGCCTTTGCGCAGGCGCTCCAACTGCGAAGCCGCCAGGCCGTAGCCGTGCACCACCCCGCCAGGGCTTTCCAGGCGCAACAGAACTTCATCCTGCGCCGACGCCACCGCCAGCACCGCCGAGATCTCTTCGCGCAGCGAGGTGACCTCGTGCGCGTCCATGCTGCCCTTGAAGTCCAGCACATACAGGCACGGCTTGGCCACTTCCACCGCGCCGGACTTGGCGCGCTGTTTCTTCAATTTGTCATCAGATTTAGTCTGCTTTTTGAACTGTTTCAGCCAAACCTTCTGCTCGGCGGCATCCATGCGCGCCAGGCGCATATCGCGCTGCATCTCGCGATACTGTTCGCCGAGATCGGTCAGCTGCAGCTCCCCTTTCTGGCGGCTCTTGCGTTGCCCCAAACTGACCGCCAGGATGGCCAACGCGGCGATGGCGAGCACCACCGTGGCGACCTTGGCCAGAAACAGGCCATAAACAGATATAAACTCCACAGATTCCGCCTTTATTTACAGGTTGTTAGTATGCTTATTTCCATTTTAGCCAACCGCAGCGGCTGCTGTCGCGGCTAAATGAAAATTCATTGCGCACAGAGCATCACTATGGGGACGATTTACGGCCGAACCAAGCCGCCACCGCCGCGCTTTTGTTACAAAAGAATGCCATTTCAGCCTGCTACGCATTGAAAATGCCCGCGGATTAAGGCATATAACACCCATTATTCATCAATATGATGAGACGGATTCGCTGCGCGGCCCGCAGATGGTCGAGCCTTCGCTCCCGCCCCGGCCGCGCGTTTCACCCTTGCTCCCCGATATCTGCGGGAGAACAGCCACCAAGGCGAGGATTTATCGTGCATTACCAACCCAAACAAGATCTGCTCGAACAACGTATCATTTTGGTCACCGGCGCCGGCGACGGCATCGGCCGTGAAGCGGCGCTGACCTACGCGCGCTTCGGCGCCCAGTTGGTGCTGCTGGGGCGCACCGAGAGCAAACTGCTGGCGGTACAACAAGAGATCGCAGCCCAGGGCGGTGCCCCGGCCCTGGTGGTGACGCTGGACTTGCTGCACGCCACTCAGGAGCAATGCCGGCAGATAGCCGACGATCTGGCGCACCAGATCCCCCGCCTTGATGGCGTGCTGCACAACGCCGGCCTGCTCGGCGACATCGCGCCGATGGCCGACCTGTCGATGACCATGTGGCAAGAAGTGATGCAGGTTAACGTCAACGCCACCTTTATGCTGACTCAGGCACTGCTGCCGCTGCTGCTGAAATCCCACGCCGGGTCGCTGGTGTTCACCAGCTCCAGCGTCGGGCGTACCGGCCGCGCAGATTGGGGTGCCTATGCGGTGTCGAAGTTCGCCACCGAGGGCATGATGCAGGTGTTGGCCGACGAGTACAAAAACCGCAATCTGCGGGTGAACTGCATCAATCCGGGCGGCACTCGCACCAAAATGCGCGCATCTGCCTTCCCGCACGAAGACAAGAACAAGCTGAAAACCCCGGCCGATATCATGCCGCTGTATCTGTATTTGATGGGCGAAGACAGCCGCCGCAAAACCGGCATGAGCTTCGACGCGCAGCCGAACCGCAAACCCGGCGCAGCCGAATAATCAGGAGCGTTTCATGGCGGAAGATCGTCATCAACAGCGCCAGCAGCGCCTGAAAGAACAGGTCGATGCGCGCATCGCTGCGGCGCAGGACACCCGCGGCCTGCTGCTGGTGTTTACCGGCAACGGCAAAGGCAAAACCACCGCCGCCTTCGGCACCGTCACCCGCGCGGTCGGCCACGGCATGCGCGCCGGAGTGATCCAGTTCATCAAGGGCGAATGGCCCAATGGCGAAAAGAATCTGCTGCAGCAACACGGCGTTGAATTTCAGGTGATGGCCACCGGTTTCACCTGGGAAACGCAAAACAAGGCCGGCGACACCGCCGCCTGCCAGGCGGTGTGGCAGCACGGCAAACGCATGCTGGCCGACAGCAGCCTGGATCTGGTGCTGCTGGACGAAGTGACCTACATGCTGACCTACGGCTATCTGGAACTGGAAGAGCTGAAGGAAGCACTCCTGCAACGCCCTGCGCATCAGACGGTGATCCTGACCGGGCGCGGCTGCCATCGCGATCTGTTGGAACTGGCGGATACGGTCACGGAGATGCGGCCGGTGAAACACGCGTTCGACGCGGGCGTGAAGGCGCAACAAGGGATCGATTGGTAACAAAACGTTCTGGCCCCGAACGGGGCCAGAACGGCGGGATTAGCTGCGTTTGCTTGGCTTGCCTGGTTTGCTGCCTGGCGCACTGCGGCGGCCGCTGCCGGCCACCTGCGAGTGGCGCTTGACCGCCCGGCGGATCTGGTTGGCCTTCACGCGGCGGCGCTCACGCTCCACCGGCATTTTGCTGACCGTTTCCGGTTTCAACTCCACCAGCTCGCGCAGGTAGTTGATCGCCGGCAGATCCAGTTCGGCCCAGCCGCCGCGCGGCAGGCCTTTCGGCAGATCGATGTCGCCGTAACGCACGCGGATCAGGCGGCTCACCTGCACGCCCACCGCTTCCCACAGGCGACGCACTTCACGGTTGCGGCCTTCAGTCAGGGTCACGTTGTACCACTGATTGAGGCCTTCACCGCCCTGGAAGCTGATGGTGCGGAAGGCGGCCGGGCCGTCTTCCAATTGCACGCCTTTGCTCAGCTGCTTCACTTTCGCATCGTCGACCTGGCCGAACACGCGCACCGCGTATTCGCGCTCCACTTCACGGCTCGGGTGCATCAGACGGTTGGCCAGTTCACCATCGGTAGTGAACAGCAGCAGACCAGAGGTGTTGACGTCCAGGCGCCCTACCGCCACCCAGCGCGAACCGCGCAGCTTCGGCAGGCGATCGAACACCGTCGGGCGGCCTTCAGGATCGCTGCGGGTACACAGCTCGCCTTCCGGTTTGTAGTAAGCCAGCACCCGGCAAACCACCTCTTCGGACTCTTTGATCGACAGGACATGACCGTCCAGACGAATTTTCATCGCCGGCGTCACTTCAACGCGATCGCCCAGCTTGGCGACCTTGCCGTCGACGCTGACGCGCCCGGCTTCAATCATGGTTTCGATTTCACGACGCGAGCCATGCCCGGCGCGCGCTAAAACTTTCTGTAACTTTTCGCTCATTGAGCAACCTCTAATGTCGCCTTCACAGGCGTCGGGGGGATACCGCCGTGGCCAACCGCCACCACGGTCATAATACGTTTATCAGGATCGAACCGCGTATTATACAGGCTTTCTAAGGTGTTGAAACCCACTTTATCGGCGGTGGCCCCCACAGGCGGCGTTCACGGCGCCAAAAAATCCTCCACCGCCCATAGCACCGCGTCAGGCCGTTCCAGAATACCGAGGTGAGTGCGGGCCTCCCCTAGACGCACCACGGAGAAAAACGGCTGCTCGGCGGCAAATGTCTGCTGTTGCCGCAAATAGTCGTCGCGGCGATCCAACGAGTAGATGTGCCGGCACAGCGGCGGCGCGCTCATGCCCGCCAGGCGTTGCAGCGGCGAGCCGAATTGCCGGTAGGCCTGTTCGATGGCCACCCCGGCGGCACGCCAAAGCCGGTAATCCTCCTGCGCCATCTCGACCTCCAGATGGCGTTTGACCCGATCGTGGCGGATGCCGCCCTGCCAAAAGTCGAACAAGGCGTCGCGTGCCGCCAGCCACTGCTGCGGCTGCTGCATGCGGCTCACCGCCGTAAAGAACGCCGGCTCCGGCTGCGTCATGATCCAGTCGAGAAACACCATGCCCCGTACCCGTTGCGGCAACGCTTCGGCCAACGCTACCGCCAGCCAGCTGGCGTGCGCCACCGACAGAGTGACCGCGTTATCCAAACGCAGCGCCGTCAGCAGTTGGCGCACATCCTCCAGCAAGTCGTCCGCCGTCAGCGACATCTCCGTGGCTTTTGACGACAGGCCATGGCCACGCCAGTCGATGCTGATCACCCGATAGCGTTCGGCCGCCAGAGCGATGAACGGCTCAAACACGGTTTTCGGTTCGCACCAGCCGGGCAGCAACACCAACGTGAGCGGCCCTGAGCCGACATCCTGATAGTCGAGTATCATGTTGGCACTGTGAAATGCGGTCATATTACCTCCTGCGCGTCTCTCCCCGACCCGTTCGGGGAATACCGACGGGGATAAGGTGACAGCGCAGCAGGTATTGATCTATTGAAGTTCGTGCGGAAAGCCCCCTGGGCGCACCTTATGAAAAAATGCGCACTAATTGGAATGGGAACTTAATGGCGCACGCAAGGATAGGCGGCACTTAACGCCAGCATGATCACCGACGGTGCGGAATAATGCAGTTGCTCAGGATGCTCGTTCAAATACTGCATCACCGCGTCGGCGGCTACGCCGATGCTCATCCCGGCTTCCGGGCAGATATTGCGATTGCCCTGCATGGAATAAGTATCGAATACGCCGGCGACGTATCCCATGAACATGCCGCCATTCAGCGCTTCGGCCACGGTGGCTTCACCGCTTTTATTTTTTACGTAACCGCTGGATTCCGCCAGCAGACCACTGCCCGAATAAAACCCCGCATTTGCCATTGAGGAAAATAATAAGGCCGCTAAAAAAGAAACCTGTTTAATCATTGCTGCGCATCCTGCCCATTATCAATTCTGAAGTCTTCAAGAATAGCGGCTTTCACGCGAAATAGCGTCGCTTCAGCCGATTTTCAGACAATGGGCAAGGTGGCAACAATTGACATCAACGGAAAGGCGCCGCGTCGCCCGCCCCCTCACGCACCACTTCCGGCGAGGATTCGGTCAGATCGATCACCGTGGTCGGCTGTTGGCCAAGGAAGCCGCCGTGGATCACCAGATCGACCACCTTGCCCAAATGATCGTTGATCTCTTCCGGATCGGACTCGGCAAAATCATTGCCCGGCAGCATCAGGGTGGTGGACATCATCGGTTCGTTCAGCGCCTCCAGCAGCGCCAATGCGATCGGGTTCGACGGCACACGCAGGCCGATGGTTTTGCGCTTTTCATTCATCAGGCGGCGCGGCACTTCTTTGGTCGCTTTCAGAATGAAGGTGTAGTTGCCCGGCGTATTGTTTTTAATCAGGCGGAACGCCGTATTATCGACGTGCGCATAAGTCGACAACTCGGACAGATCGCGGCACATCAGGGTGAAATTGTGGTTGCCGTCCAACTGACGGATGCGGCAAATGCGTTCCATCGCCGCCTTTTCTTCCAGCATACAGCCCAGCGCGTAGCCGGAATCGGTGGGATAAACGATCACCCCGCCCTTGCGCAGCACCTCAACCGCCTGGTTAATCAAACGCGGCTGTGGGTTGTCCGGGTGAATATAAAAAAGCTGACTCATGACTTGCTCCTAAAATGATGCCCGCGCGCGTTGCCACGCGCGAAAAATCAGACCGCCTCGCCAGGCTGCGGCCAATCGCGCCACACCGGCTCGACCCCGCCCGGCAGCCACAGTTTGCGGCCCAGTTCGATCCACGAACAAGGCTGATGAAAATCAGATCCTTGCGAGGCCAACAGGCGGTAGTCCTGGGCGTATTTCGCCAACTGCGAGCGCTCATGCGGCGCCTGCTGACACTGCGCCACTTCCATGGCGTCGCCGCCGTGTTCGGCGAAATGCGCCAGCAAACGTTTCAACCACTTCGCGGTCAGATCGTAACGGCCGGGATGCGCTATCACCGCCTGGCCGCCCGATTGATGAATCGCATCAATGGCTTGTTCTATTGTACACCACTGCGGCGGCACGTAGCCGGTTTTGCCTTTGGCCAGATATTTCTTGAACACCTGCGCCATGTTGTCCGCCACGCCAATCTCCACCAGGTAACGGGCGAAATGGCCGCGGGTCACCGCACCGGCCCCCGCCAACCGCTGGGCGCCGGCATAGGCGTCGGGAATGCGCGCTTTACCCAGACGCGCGCCGATCTCCTGCGCCCGCCGGTTGCGACGTTCGGTTTGTTCCGCCAATAGCGCCACCAGCGCCGGGTGCGCGACGTCCATGCCCAACCCAACGATATGAATTTCATGGTTTTCCCACAGCGTCGAGATTTCCACCCCGTTGACCAGCCGCAGCGGCAACGCCTGCTCCGCAATAGCGGCGGCGGCCTCAGCCAAGCCTGCGGTGGTGTCGTGATCGGTGATCGCCAGCACACCCACGCGCATCTCTACCGCCCGCAGCACCAGCTGCGTTGGCGTCAGGTAGCCATCAGAGGCGGTCGTGTGGCTGTGGAGATCGTACAGAGTAAAAGCGGTGGATGGGGGGTTACTGTCTGTCAAAACGGCTATCCGGCAATGGCTTGGCTTTCTATCATACCCGCGATCGGCGGCCGGACGGAAATCTATTCTGCGCCAGGCAGACGATGAATAGAATTCACGCTGACCGCTAAAACATTGTGCAAAAAGAGGGTTGACTTTGCCTTCTCGAACCAGTTAACTAGTACACAAGTTCACGGCAACGGCCGTGTCGGATGAGAGTTAACAAAGAGAGTCTGCAAATGAACACAAACATTTCTCTTCACGGTTGGTGGCGTACCTCCCTCTTGCGGGCGGTGTAATCACGCATAGCTGTCATCTGACAATGCAGATTTCCTGAGCCCGCACCTGATGCGGGCTTTTTTATGGACAGAATTCACTGGAACCACCGATGATGAACACCAAACCACAACTGACACTGCTGAAGGCGCAAGCCAGCTACCGGGGCGACCCCACCACCCTTTTCCACCAGCTGTGCGGCGCGCGGCCGGCCACCCTGCTGCTGGAGTCGGCGGAAATCAACAGCAAACAGAATCTGCAGAGCCTGCTGGTGATCGACAGCGCGCTGCGCATTACCGCACTGGGCCACACCGTCAGCGTGCAGGCGCTCACCGCCAACGGCGCGGCGCTGCTGCCGCTGCTGGACGAAGCGCTGCCGCCCGAGGTGCGCAATCAGGCACGCCCTAACGGCCGCGAGCTGACCTTCCCGGCGATCGACGAGGTGCAGGACGAAGACGCGCGCCTGCGCTCCCTGTCGGTGTTCGACGCACTGCGCACACTGCTGACGCTGGTGGACTCCCCGGCGGACGAGCGCGAAGCCGTGATGCTGGGCGGCCTGTTCGCCTATGATTTGGTCGCCGGTTTTGAAAACCTGCCGGCGCTGCGCCAGGATCAACGCTGCCCGGACTTCTGCTTCTATCTGGCGGAAACCCTGCTGGTGCTGGATCATCAACGCGGCTCGGCCCGTCTGCAGGCCAGCGTTTTCAGTGAGCAGGCGAGTGAAGCGCAGCGTTTGCAGCACCGCCTGGAACAGCTGCAGGCTGAGTTGCAACAACCCCCGCAGCCAATCCCGCACCAAACGCTGGAAAACATGCAGCTGAGCTGTAACCAGAGCGACGAAGAGTACGGCGCGGTGGTCAGCGAGCTGCAGGAAGCGATCCGCCAGGGCGAGATTTTCCAGGTGGTGCCGTCGCGCCGCTTCACCCTGCCGTGCCCGGCGCCGCTGGCGGCCTACCAAACGTTGAAAGACAACAACCCCAGCCCGTACATGTTCTTCATGCAGGATGATGACTTCACCCTGTTCGGCGCTTCGCCGGAGAGCGCGCTGAAATACGACGCGGGCAATCGCCAAATCGAAATCTACCCGATCGCCGGCACTCGCCCACGCGGCCGCCGCGCCGATGGGTCGCTGGATTTGGATCTCGACAGCCGCATCGAGCTGGAAATGCGCACCGACCACAAAGAGCTGGCCGAGCACTTGATGCTGGTCGATCTGGCGCGCAACGATCTGGCGCGCATCTGCCAGGCCGGCAGCCGCTACGTGGCCGACCTGACCAAAGTGGATCGCTATTCATTCGTCATGCACCTGGTTTCCCGCGTGGTGGGCACCCTGCGCGCCGATCTCGACGTGCTGCACGCCTACCAGGCCTGCATGAACATGGGCACCCTCAGCGGCGCGCCGAAAGTGCGGGCGATGCAGCTGATCGCCGCCTCCGAAGGCACGCGCCGCGGCAGCTACGGCGGCGCAGTGGGCTACTTCACCGCCACCGGCGATCTGGATACCTGCATCGTCATTCGCTCCGCCTACGTTGAAGATGGCATCGCCACCGTGCAAGCCGGTGCCGGCGTGGTGCTGGATTCCGTCCCGCAGGCGGAAGCCGACGAAACCCGTAATAAAGCCCGTGCCGTGCTGCGCGCCATCGCCACTGCGCACCATGCCAAGGAGGTGTTCTGATGGCCGATATCCTGCTGCTCGACAACGTCGACTCCTTTACCTACAACCTGGTCGATCAGCTGCGCGCCAGCGGCCACCAGGTGGTGATTTACCGTAATCAGATCGCCGCCGAGGTGATCATCGAGCGTCTGCAACAGATGGAACAGCCGGTGCTGATGCTGTCGCCCGGCCCTGGCGCCCCTTCCGAAGCGGGCTGTATGCCGGAACTGCTGCAGCGTCTGCGCGGCCAACTGCCGATCATCGGCATCTGCCTCGGCCACCAGGCGATCGTCGAAGCCTATGGCGGCCAGGTCGGCCAGGCGGGCGAGATCCTGCACGGCAAAGCCTCGGCGATCGCTCACGATGGCGAAGGCATGTTCGCCGGCATGGCCAATCCGCTGCCAGTGGCGCGCTACCACTCGCTGGTCGGCAGCAATATCCCGGCCGATCTCACCGTCAACGCCCGTTTCGGCGAAATGGTGATGGCGGTGCGCGACGACCGCCGCCGCGTGTGCGGCTTCCAGTTCCACCCGGAATCGATTCTGACCACCCACGGCGCGCGCCTGCTTGAGCAGACCCTGGCCTGGGCGCTGGCGAAGTAATATAAGGAACACGACGATGCAACCTATTCTTGAGAAACTGTACCGCGCCGAGTCGATGAGCCAGCAGGAAAGCCAACAGCTGTTCAGCGCCATCGTGCGCGGCGAGCTGGAGCCGAGCCAACTGGCGGCGGCGTTGATCAGCATGAAAGTCCGCGGCGAGCGCCCGGAAGAGATCGCCGGCGCCGCCAAAGCGCTGCTGGACGACGCTCAGCCGTTCCCGCGCCCTGACTATCTGTTCGCCGATATCGTCGGCACCGGCGGCGACGGCACCAACAGCATCAATATTTCCACCGCCAGCGCCTTCGTGGCGGCGGCGTGCGGCGCGAAGATCGCCAAACACGGCAACCGCAGCGTCTCTAGCCGTTCCGGCTCTTCGGATCTGCTGGCGGCGTTCGGTATCCGTCTGGATCTGCCGGCGGAAGAGGCGCGCAAGGCGTTGGACGATCTTGGCGTGTGCTTCCTGTTCGCGCCGCAGTACCACACCGGTTTTCGTCACGCCATGCCGGTGCGCCAGCAGCTGAAGACCCGCACACTGTTCAACGTGCTGGGCCCGCTGATCAACCCGGCGCGCCCGCCGCTGGCGCTGATCGGCGTTTACAGCCCGGAACTGGTGCTGCCGATTGCCGAAACCCTGCGCGTGCTGGGTTATCAGCGTGCGGCGGTGGTTCACGGCGGCGGCATGGACGAGGTGGCGATCCACGCCCCGACGCACGTGGCGGAATTGAACAACGGCGAAATCAGCAGCTACCAGCTCACGCCGCAGTCCTTCGGATTGGAAACCTATCCGCTGGAAGCCTTGCTGGGCGGTACGCCGGAAGAAAACCGTGACATTTTGGCGCGGCTGTTACAAGGTAAAGGCGAGCCGGCGCACGCCGCGGCGGTCGCGGCCAACGTCGCGTTGCTTCTGAAGTTATTCGGACATGAAGACCTGCGCCAAAATGCGCGGCAGGCACTGGATATGATCAACAGCGGGCAGGCCTATGAGCGTGTCATCGCACTGGCGGCAAGAGGATAAATGATGCAGGAAACCGTGCTACACAAGATTGTCCGCGACAAAGCGCAATGGATCGCGGCGCGACAACAGCAACAGCCCCTGGCCGGCTTTCAGAACGACATCGTGCCGAGTGAACGCAGTTTCTATCACGCGCTGCAGGGCACCCGGACGGCTTTCATTCTCGAATGCAAGAAGGCCTCGCCTTCCAAAGGGCTGATTCGCGAGAACTTTGATCCGGTAGAGATCGCCACGGTGTATAAAGATTTCGCCTCGGCGATCTCGGTGCTGACCGACGAGAAATACTTCCAGGGCAGCTTCGATTTCCTGCCGCTGGTCAGTAAAGCCGTCAGCCAACCGGTGTTGTGCAAAGACTTTATCATCGATCCATATCAGATTTACCTGGCGCGCTACTATCAGGCCGATGCCATCCTGCTGATGCTGTCGGTGTTGACCGACGACCAGTATCGCCAACTGGCGGCGGTAGCCCACAGCCTGAATATGGGCGTGCTGACCGAAGTGATCAGTGAAGAAGAACTGCAGCGCGCGATCGCGCTGGAAGCGCGCGTGGTCGGCATCAACAACCGCGATCTGCGCGATCTGAGCATCGATCTGAACCGCACCCGCCAGCTGGCGCCGCGCGTGCCGCATGGCGTGACGGTGATCAGCGAGTCAGGCATCAACAGCTATGGGCAGATCCGCGAACTGAGCCATTACGCCAACGGCTTCCTGATCGGCAGCGCGCTGATGTCGGAACCCGATCTGCGCGCCGCCGTGCGCCGCGTGATCCTCGGCGACAACAAAGTGTGCGGCCTGACCCGTCCGCAGGACGCCGCCGCCGCCTATCAGACCGGCGCCATCTACGGCGGGCTAATCTTCGTCGGCCGTTCGCCGCGCTATGTGGACATCACCCGCGCCCGCGAAGTGATCTCCGGCGCGCCGCTGAAGTATGTCGGCGTGTTCTGCGACGCCCAGCTCGATACCGTGGCGTTGACCGTTGAGCGCCTCGGGCTGCATGCGGTGCAACTGCACGGCGCGGAGGACCAGGCCTATATCAGCGCCCTGCGCGCCCGTTTGCCGGCCGATTGCCGCATCTGGAAAGTGCTGAGCGTGAAAGATCGGGTGCCGGCGCGCGATCTGCAGCATGTCGATCGCTACCTGCTCGACAACGGCGCCGGCGGCACCGGCCAACGCTTCGACTGGTCGGTATTGCAAGGCGAAGATCTGACCAACGTGATGCTGGCGGGCGGCCTGCGCGCCGACAACTGCGTCGAAGCGGCCAAGCTCGGCTGCGCCGGGCTGGACTTCAACTCCGGCGTGGAAAGCGAACCGGGCATCAAAGATCCCGCGCGCCTGGCCTCGGTCTTCCAGACCCTGCGCGCCTACTGAATACGGCTCTATATTAATAACGGATAATAACGGGAACTCTCATGACGCTGCTTAACCCCTACTTCGGCGAATTTGGTGGCCAATACGTGCCGCAAATTCTGATGCCGGCCCTGAAACAACTGGAAGAAGCCTTTGTCAGCGCCCAGCGCGATCCGGCGTTTCAGGCGGAATTTATCGATCTGTTGAAGAACTACGCGGGCCGCCCGACGGCGCTGACGCTGTGCAAAAACCTCACCGCCGGCAGCAACACCAAGCTTTATCTGAAGCGTGAAGACCTGCTGCACGGCGGCGCACACAAGACCAACCAGGTGCTGGGTCAGGCCTTGCTGGCCAAGCGCATGGGCAAAACCGAGATCATCGCGGAAACCGGCGCTGGCCAACACGGCGTCGCGTCGGCGCTGGCCTGCGCGCTGCTCGGCCTGAAATGCCGCATCTATATGGGCGCCAAAGACGTTGAGCGCCAGTCGCCGAACGTCTTCCGCATGCGGCTGATGGGCGCGGAAGTGATCCCGGTGCACAGCGGCTCCGCTACGCTGAAAGACGCCTGCAACGAAGCGCTGCGCGACTGGTCCGGCAGCTATGAAACCGCCCACTATATGCTCGGCACCGCCGCCGGCCCGCACCCGTACCCCACCATCGTGCGTGAATTCCAGCGCATGATCGGCGAAGAAACCAAAGCGCAGGTGCTGGAGCGCGAAGGCCGCCTGCCGGATGCCGTCATCGCCTGCGTCGGCGGCGGCTCCAACGCCATCGGCATGTTCGCCGATTTTATCGATGACGCCGAAGTGGGTCTGATCGGCGTGGAACCCGCCGGTCTGGGCATCGAAACCGGTCAGCACGGCGCGCCGCTCAAGCATGGCCACGTCGGCATCTACTTCGGCATGAAAGCGCCGATGATGCAGACCGCCGAAGGCCAGATTGAAGAATCCTATTCAATCTCCGCCGGGTTGGACTTCCCGTCCGTCGGGCCGCAGCACGCCTTCCTGAACAGTATCGGCCGCGCCGAATACGTGTCGATCACCGACGACGAAGCGCTGGAAGCGTTCAAGGCGCTGTCGCGCCATGAAGGCATCATCCCGGCGCTGGAATCCTCACACGCCCTGGCGCACGCGCTGAAAATGATCCGTGAAACGCCGCAGAAAGAACAGATCCTGGTGGTCAACCTGTCCGGCCGCGGCGACAAAGACATATTTACCGTTCACGACATTTTGAAAGCACGGGGAGAAATCTGATGGAACGTTATCAGCAACTGTTCAAACGCCTGGAAAGCAACAAGGAAGGCGCCTTCGTCCCGTTCGTGACGCTGGGCGATCCTAATCCGACGCTGTCGCTGCAGATTATCGACACCCTGATCGAAGCCGGCGCGGACGCGCTGGAGCTGGGCATCCCCTTCTCCGATCCGCTGGCGGATGGCCCAACCATCCAGAGCGCGACGCTGCGCGCTTTCGCCGCCGGCGTCACGCCGACTCAATGCTTCGAGATGCTGGCGGCCATCCGCAAGAAGCACCCGAACATTCCCATCGGCCTGCTGATGTACGCTAATCTGGTGTTCCATAAAGGCATCGATGGGTTTTACCAACGCTGCGCCGAAGTGGGCGTGGATTCGGTGCTGGTCGCCGACGTGCCGTTTGAAGAGTCTGCGCCGTTCCGCGCCGCCGCCGCTCGTCACGGTATCGCACCAATCTTCATCTGCCCGCCGAACGCCGATGACGATCTGCTGCGCGAAATCGCTTCGCACGGCCGCGGCTATACCTACCTGCTGTCGCGCGCCGGCGTCACCGGCACCGAAAGCCGGGCGCAGCTGCCGCTGCATCACCTGGTGAACAAGCTGCGCGAGTATCACGCCGCGCCGCCGCTGCAGGGCTTCGGCATCTCCGAGCCCGAGCAGGTGAAGGCCGCGCTGCAGGCCGGGGCCGCCGGCGCGATCTCCGGCTCGGCCATCGTCAAAATCATCGAACAGCACCATGCCAACCCGGCGGAGATGCTGACCAGGCTGGCGGCCTTCGTCAGCAATATGAAGCGCGCCACCCGGGCGTGATCCTCTCCAGCGAGCGCCCCGCCGGCGCTCGCTTTAACAGCTTGTTTCCCCTCAAAGTTTGTTCCATTTATTTACAGCAAAAATTTGAACAAACGCAGGTCTTGTCTCACAATGAACTTTGTTCGCTATGCATTTCTTCGTTTGATTTGGGGAATGCGCTCGCTGCGGCGAAAAACCGTACGAGTTTCAACCATAACATTGCATGGAGAGTAATTTATGAAGCTTTTTAAAACCCTTTCGGCCTTGTGCATGGCCGCCGTTGTGGCGGTCGCGGTGAGCGCTTGCGCGCCGACGGCGAAATCTGAGGGAACGGGCGGTTATATCGATGACACGGTGATCACCACCAAAGTGAAATCGGCACTGCTGGCGGATAAAAACATCAAGTCACGTGAGATCAGCGTGGAAACCTTTAAAGGGCGCGTTCAGCTGAGCGGTTTCGTGACGTCCAGCGATGACGCCAATCGTGCGGTGCAGGTCACTCGCGGCGTTGCCGGCGTGAAATCTGTTGAAAACGTGATGCAACTTAAATAATACCGACACAGGGAGGCGCAACGCCTCCCTGTTTGTGGCCTTCATCAGAAGCGGTAACCCGCCCCGAACATGAACACCCACGGATCCAGACGCGTATCGAAGCTGTGGTGCCCACCGTTCGCATCGTTGAAGCGAGTTTTGGTTTCGATGTTCATCCACCACACCGACATGTTCAGCATCCAGTGCTCATCCAGGTTGTAATCCAGGCCAGCCTGCGCCGCCACGCCCCAGGAATCTTTCAGATCGAGGTTGCTCAACCCGGCGCTTTTGCCGTAGTCGTTGAATTTCTCGTCAAAGAAAGTGGTGTAGTTAACGCCGACGCCCAGGTAAGGACGCAGCTTATCCTGCTTGTCGCCGAAATAGTATTGCGCCATCAGCGTAGGCGGCAGTTGGTGAACGGTCGCCAAATCAGTGCCGCCCAGCGTAACCTTGTGGCGGAATGGCGTCGCGGCCAACAACTCAACGCCGATGTTGTCCGTCACCATGTAACCGAAGGTCAGACCGAGCTGGGTGTTGTTTTTCGCATCCAGCGAACCCAACCCCAGCACGTTGTCCGAACCTGCATTTGGACGCACCGTCGCGGTGCCCGCGCGGAACAGGAAATCACCGGCCTGATGCGCACTTGCCAACATAGGCGCCATCATCGTCGCCAATACCATCAGAGTTGTCTTTTTCATTATCCATTCCATTTGTGTGGTTAATCACTCGAGGGGGGAATATACCTACTTTCGGGTATTTGTGATCCCATCGAGATCACATCTTATGTGTAAAAATTTAAAATCCCACTAAAAACAAGGTTACCTAACCGTCTAATAAATCAAGGATTGATCTGCATCAAAAAATCGATTTTGTTGCAAATTATCTACATGTTCAAATTTCTGTTGCGGAGAAAAATGCGGCTGAGGTAATTTCATTTTCCGTGTTGGTTTTGGTTGGTGCCGTGAGGAGTCGGTGGGCAATCAAGATGAGCGAAATCCTTAATCCCTGTGTCAGCTGCGGCGCATGCTGCGGTTATTTTCGAGTGTCATTCTATTGGGCCGAAGCCGAAGACGGCGGCGGCACCGTTCCCCTTTCCTTAACAGAGCCTTTGACCCCGTTCCTGCGCTGCATGCAGGGGACCAACAGCAAGTCCCCCCGCTGCAGCGCGCTGGAAGGTGAAATAGGTAAAGCCGTTTCCTGCTCGATCTACCTTAATCGGCCCAGCCCGTGCAGGGAGTTCGATCAGTCCGGTGAAAACGGCCTGCGCAACGAAGCCTGCGATCGCGCCCGGGAACGCTACGGCCTGCCGCCGTTGCCGGTGCCCTTGCCGCTTTCGCTGCCTGAGACGACGATCGTTGAAGAAATAGGCGTAGTGCAATTCGCGGGGTGCCACAGCGGCGTGGAACAGGGTACAATCACCCACTGATTTATCTCTGTTTTCCCGACGCCAAGGAGTCTGCATGCCTATCACGGCCAACGCTTTGTACCGTGACAGTTTTAACTTTTTACGCAACCAACTGGCCAGCATCCTGATGCTGGCGCTGTTGACGGCGTTTATCTCCGTGCTGCTGAATCAGGCCTTCAGCCCTGATGCCGAACAGTTGGCGACGCTCGCTGCCACCACCAGCGATTTCGCCTCGTCTACCGGCATGGGCATTCAGGAAGTGATCCAGCAGATGACGCCGGAACAGCAGATGGTGTTGCTGAAAGTGTCGGCGGCCGCCACCTTCTCTGCGCTGGTCGGCAACGTGCTGCTGGTCGGCGGGATGCTGACGCTGATCCGTCTGGTGTCGCAAGGGCAACGCACCAGCGCCCTGCGCGCGCTCGGCGCCTCGGCGCCCGACTTGCCGCGCCTGCTGCTGCTGCTGTTTATCTGCACCCTGCTGATCCAGCTCGGCCTGACGCTGTTTGTGGTGCCGGGCGTGCTGATGGCTATCGCCTTCGCGCTGGCGCCGGTGATCGCCTCCGTCGATAAAAAAGGCGTGTTCGCTTCGCTCAAGCTGAGCAGCAAATTGGCCTTCGCCAATGCGCGCGTGATTGTGCCGGCGATGATGCTGTGGCTGGCGGCTAAGCTGCTGGTGCTGTTCCTGGTGAGCCATCTGTCGGTGCTGACGCCGAACGTCGCCAGCGTGGTGCTGACCGCGTTGAGCAACCTGGTCTCCGCCCTGCTGCTGATCTACCTGTTCCGGCTGTATATGCTGCTGCGCGGCTAACGCCGGCGTAAGCAAAAACCAAGGGGCACGCTTCGGCGTGCCCCTTTTTTGTTTACCCCACCACGGCGGCTTCCGCCTGCTCCTTACTCTGAATCAGCTTCAGCGCCAGGTACAGATCCGGCACCAAAATCAACTCTTTATCGCGCCCTAAGCGGTTGATGCGGAACCAACGCGTCAGTTCGGTGCGACGCCCCGCCAGCACCAGCCTTACGTTACGCTGTAACAGATCGCGTTTCAGTTCATCGATGGCCGCCAGCACGCTGATATCGGCATGGGTAAAACTGGCCACCGCATCCACCACCACCCAACGTGGCTGGAACGGCGTGCCGTCGACCAAATTGAGGATACGGCGTTTGAAATACGCCACGTTGAAATAGGTCAGCGGCGAATTGAAGCGATACATCATGACGCCAGGTACCGCCTTCACCCCATTGTTATTGCCCATGGAATGGATCATACCTTCATCGTTGACGCCCAGCAGTTGTTCCGTCGGCCGGAAGACGGTGCGCAGAAACTGCATCAGCCCCAGCAACACCGCCAGCCCGATGCCGCTGATCACGCCCACCAGCAGCACGCTGAGGAAGGTAAACAGCGCCAGGCGGAACGCCTGCGCGTTGCGACGGCGCAAGATCCAGATACCGCGGATGTCCAGCAGCGACCAGGCCGCATACATCAGCACCACACCCAATCCCGCCACAGGAATAAACTGCAGCGGCGCCATCAGGAACAGCAAGACAAAGGCGATGACAGCGGCGGCGATGATCGACACCAACTGGCTCTTGCCGCCGTTGGCGTCATTCACCGCGGTGCGAGAATCTGCGCCGCTGATGGCGAAACCTTGCGACAGCGCAGAGACGATATTCACCAGTCCCAGCGCGCGAAACTCAGCGTCGGCGTTCACCTCATAACCGTTTTTGGCGGCGAAGCTGCGGGCGGTGAGCATCATGCTGACAAAGCTCACGACCGCCAGGTTAAGCGCCGGGATCACCATATCGCGCAGTAAACCGGGCTGGAAGTCCGGCCACTGGACGATCGGCAGCACGCCGCTGAAACCGCCCACCGTCACCACGCCATGCTGCTGCAGGCCGCCCGCCCAGGTCACGAACGCCGCCAGCACGATAGCGAACAGCGGCGCTGGCCAATTAGGCCGCCATTTTTTAAATCCAAGCAGCGTCACCAGCGTCAGCAACGACACCGCCATCGTCAGCCAGTCGCTGTGCAGCAGGTTACCGGGCAGCGCGTAGATGCGCTCGATCAACTGTGCCGGGCGCATCGTAAACCCCAACACCTTGCCGATCTGATCGACGATAATGGTGATCGCCACCCCGTTCAGCAGCCCGCTGAGGATCGGCCGCGACAGCAGATCCGCCAGCGCCCCCAGCTTGAACCGGCTGGCCAGCAGGCACCAACCGCCCATCATGGCGGTCATCATGATGGTCAATTGCCAATGGCGTTCCATATTGCCCGCCGCCAGCGGCGTCACCACCGCGGCGATCACCGCACAGGTGGCGGCATCGGGCCCGACGATCAGCTGCCGTGACGAGCCGAACAGCGCATAGGCCACCATCGGCAAGACGCAGGAATAGAGCCCCACCACCGGGCTGACCCCGGCCAACTCTGCGTAGGCGATAGCCACCGGCAACGCCACGGCGGCGACGGAAAGACCGGCGCGAATATCCGGCTTGAGCCAGCTGCGTTGATAGCCCAATAAATGCGTCAAACCAGGCGTCAGGGCCTGGAGAGATTTCCACTGCATGCTGTTTTCCGCGGTAAATTATCTGGTTATTATGACGCTTACTATGCGGCCTGCGGCCCGCGCTGGCAATGCGCCCGCGCTTTCTTGCGTAAGTTTATGCAAATTCCTGCTTTCGCGGCAGAAATCCGCCGGCCAAACGCCGATAATCGGCAGCGCCCGGCGGTACACAGAGCTCGCCGAATCCGGTATAGTCGGCCGATGAACAGATGATGGATTGATTTATGAAGCAGTTTCTTGATTTCCTCCCGCTAATTGTCTTTTTCGCTTTTTACAAGCTGTACGACATTTACGTCGCTTCCGGCGCGTTGATTGTCGCCACCGCGCTGGCGCTGGTGTTCACCTGGGTGAAATACCGCAAGGTCGAGAAGATGACGCTGATCACCTTCCTGATGGTGCTGGTGTTCGGCACCCTGACGCTGGTGTTCCACAACGATTTGTTCATCAAATGGAAGGTCACGGTGATTTACGCGCTGTTCGCGCTGGCGCTGCTGATCAGCCAATGGGTGCTCAAAAAACCGCTGGTTCAGCGCATGCTGGGTAAAGAGCTGACGCTGCCGGACAAAGTGTGGAGCAACCTTAACCTGGCCTGGGCGGTCTTCTTCCTGGCCTGCGGCCTGGCGAATATCTATGTCGCCTTCTGGCTGCCGCAAAGCGTCTGGGTCAATTTCAAAGTCTTTGGCCTGACGGTGCTGACATTGGTCTTCACCCTCCTCAGCGGTATCTATATTTACCGGCACATGCCGGAAGAACAGAAAAAATAGTTACAAAATTGTTAATGCCTGCGGCGCTTGCCGCGGGCAGTATGATGTTATTCCCTCCTTTTAAAAGCAGACTGCTATGACACAACAACGACCTTTACCCAGCGGCGAGCTGGTGCTGCGCACGCTGGCGATGCCGGCCGATACCAATGCCAACGGTGATATCTTCGGCGGCTGGCTGATGTCGCAAATGGACATCGGCGGCGCCATCCAGGCAAAAGAGATCGCCGAAGGGCGCGTAGTGACGGTACGCGTAGACGGCATGACCTTCCTGAAACCGGTGGCGGTAGGCGACGTGGTTTGCTGCTATGCGCACTGCATCCGCACCGGACGCAGCTCGATCACCATCAATATCGAAGTGTGGGTCAAAAAAGTCTCTTCCGCCCCGATCGGCCAGCGCTACCGGGCGACCGAAGCGGTGTTCACCTATGTGGCGGTCGATGCGGAAGGCAACTCGCGCGCGCTGCCTGAGGGCAAAATGAATTTCCGCGTCGGCTTCGAAGAATAAACTGACGCTACACTGCAAATGCAAAAAGGGTCGCCGAGGCGACCCTTTCTTTTTGGTATGACCAAACTCAGTTCAATTCGGTGGTGCCGTTCAACTTGAAGCGGATAGTGACGGTGCGATCTTTCGCTTCTTTGGCTTCATAGCGCCATTTGCGCATCGCCTGCTTCACTTCACGCTCAAACATGTTGCGCGGTTCGGCCGACAAGATGCGCACGTTGCTGACGCGCCCGTCGCTGTCGATATCAAACTGCACCCGCACGCTGCCTTCGATCTGTAAAGCCTGGGCCCGCGGCGGATAGAGCGGATTGGCGCGGCTGATCGGCCTTGGACCGAGCTCGCGCGAGTTGCCCTGCACCGGCGCGGCAGGCGCCTGTTTCACCGGCGCTTTGTCGATCGGCTTGGCCGGCGAGTCGTTGTTGAACGGCGACGGTTCGCGCGGCTCGACTTTTTTCGGCTCCGGTTTCACCGGTTTTTCGACCTTCGGCTTCGGCTTGGGTTTCGGTTTCGGCTTGACCGGCTCCGGCTTCACAATCGCCTTCGGCGGCGGCTCCACAATAGGTTCCGGTTCTGGCTCCGGCTCAGGTTCGACCTGCGGCGGCTCCGGCTCGGCCGGTGCCGGCGGCGGCGGTTCGGCCATCGCGGCGGTATTGACCATCATGACGCTGATCGGCGCGTCCTCTGGCTTCGGCAGCTCCACCACTTCTTTTACCGAAGCGTAAAGCAATCCCGCCACCAGGGCGCTGTGCAGGCCTACGGACAAGACGAAAGGCACGGATATACGGCGATTAAGGAACATCTTTTTTAGCGGCATAATGATTCTGTTTCCTCTGGTTCGCCAAGTTTAAATGCAAATAGCAATCATATTCAATAACGAAAGGCAAACTATCGCTTTAATCGTCAGTATGCGCGGCGAAAACCAGCAAACTCATAAGGATATTAACCTGGCCGTTGCTTTTTTACCGCCGGGGCGACACGCTTTATTAACGACTGGCCAGGCGTCAAAAAGTAAAAAACCCGCCGGAGCGGGTTAATTTCGGTGAGTCAGCGTTATTCTTCATCGCCATAGTAAAGCACGCCCAGCTTGATCAGCGGCCGCCCTTGCGCCTTACGGTGCAGGTTGGTGTCGCGCAGCGAATAGACGCAGCCGCAGTATTCCTGCTGATAGAAGCGTTCGCGCTTGCTGATCTCTATCATGCGCGACGAACCGCCCTTCTTGCGCCAGTTGTAATCCCAGTACACCAGATCGGGGTACTTTTCCGCCGCACGGATGCCGCAGTCGGTGATCTGCTGCATGTTCTTCCAGCGCGAGATGCCCAGCGAGCTGGAGATAGTGTCGTAACCATGCTCATGCGCATACAGCGCCGTGCGCTCGAAACGCATATCAAAACACATGGTGCAACGAATGCCGCGCTCCGGCTCATTCTCCATCCCCTTGGCGCGGGCGAACCAGTTGTCGGTGTCGTAATCGGCATCGATAATCGGCACCCCGTGCTGCTCAGCGAAACGGATGTTCTCTTCTTTACGCAGCAGATACTCTTTTTGCGGGTGAATGTTGGGGTTATAGAAGAAAATGGCATACTCGATCCCGGAGGCCTGAATCGCTTCCATCACCTCGCCGGAACAGGGCGCGCAGCACGAATGCAGCAGCAGTTTGTTTTTGCCCGCCGGCAAATCGAGTTTTTCCCTTACCAGTTCCGTCATGTCCTCACCTCAATGGCATATCAGTTTAAGCGCGCCGCACTATACGAATAAAAAGTAGCGGCTTCAAGGCATAAGCGCCAATCCGCCGGGAAATTCGCCCTATGCCGTTCCCCTGCCGCGCCTTTTGCGCTACCTTGGTAGCACCGTTTTATAGCCATGATTTTAAAGGTGAAACATGCTTTATCTGATCTACGCGCAAGACGTCCCCAATTCGCTGGAAAACCGTCTGGCGGTGCGCCCGGCACACCTGGCGCGCCTGCAGGCGCTGCGCGACGCCGGCCGTCTGGTGGTCGCCGGCCCTAACCCGGCCATCGACAGCAACGATCCCGGCGCCGCCGGCTTTACCGGTTCGACGGTGATCGCCGAATTCGCCTCGTTGGCGGAAGCCCAGGCCTGGGCGCAGCAGGATCCCTATATCGCCGCCGGCGTCTACGCCGACGTGACGGTGAAACCGTTCAAACAGGTATTCTGACCTCATTAGCTGACCGGGAGCAGCGCACCGTTCCCGGATCAATGCGTGCTCTCGCCCGCTCCCGTCGGTAGAAAAAATGCCTTCCCTCCAGGGGCTGTCGCACCGCCCGCCTATACTCTCCTGAACCAGCGGCATCGCCGCGTACTCCGGGAGATCGACCGATGCGACTCGATGTTCACGCTCACCTGTGGAGCACTGAGTATCTGGATCTTTTGCAATCTCATGGCCTGCACGAAGTCGCCGCCTATCGGCAATTGGGCGCCGGCCGCAGCGATCGCGAGCTGGCAGCCCGCTTCGCTCTGCTGGACAGCGCCGGCATCGACATGCAAATCTTGTCGGCGACGCCGCTGTCGCCGCACCTGGAAGACGAGCAGGCGGCCGTTGATGCCGCGCGCCGGATCAACGATGAATATGCGGAGCTGGCAGCGCGTTATCCCGCCCGCTTCCGGGCCATCGCTTCCTTGCCGCTGCCGCATATCGACGCTGCGTTACGCGAGCTGGACAGAGCCTTGACCCAGCTCGGCATGCTGGGCGCGTGTATCACCACCTCGGTGCTCGGGCTGTCTATCGCCAACCCACTGTTCGAGCCACTCTATCAGGAACTCAACCATCGCCGCAGCGTGCTGGCCATTCATCCCGCTGGCCGCGGCGTGCACTCGCCGCTCATCGCCGATTACGCTTTAACCTGGTCGATCAGCGCGCCGATCGAAGACACGGTCGCCGCCATGCACTTTATCCTCAACGGCATCCCCCAACGCTTTGCGGAAATGAAAATCATTGTGCCACACCTGGGCGGCCTGCTGCCGATGACACTGGAACGCCTCGACCAAACCGTCGCGTGGGAAGCGCCGAATACGCCGGAACCCCCGAGCCGCGCCGCCCTGCGCATGTGGTACGACACGGTAGGCCACGATCAGGTGCCCGCGTTGCAAGCGGCGGCAGCGACGTTCGGCACAGAGCGGCTGTTGTTCGGCACCGATTTCCCGTTCCAGCCGGGCGAACTGTTTCAAACCACGGTGGACTACGTCCGGCGCGCGGGATTGCCGGAGGAAGACGTGAACGCCATTTTGGATCGCAATGCGGCTGCGCTGTTTGGGCTGGGTGCGGACTGAAGATCCGTCCTCATTCAGTAACGGGCAGGAGACTCCATTCCGGCCCCGGATTTCGGTTAGCTCAAGTGGGCTTTATACGGTTCTTTCACGTTGTGCTTCACGCAGGACAGCGACAGCCGCGCAAAACGCTGCGTCCTCAATGTCGCACATCCCCCGTAATAACGGGATGTGCGACATGTCGTGAACCGGTCAATGTTGGGAAACTGCGTCAGACCTGTCGCAGGTAAACATCCGTAATGCGCAGGTCAAAGTTGCTTTTCATTTCGGTGACGTCAATAAGCAAGAAAGCGTGCGTAGCCCAGTCCGGCGCTCGCTCGAAGGCGGGAGGCTGCGTAGGATAACCCTGCATTTGGCCTGGGATGATAACGCTCTTCAGATCGGATTCATTGCCGCTAAATTGATAGGTGTAAACGTGACCGGTTTGCTGCTTGAGAATTTGGGGTTCCACGTCTTGTTGCGGACCATATTCGCGCAGCTTCGCCCATAGGATTTTGACCTGGCAGCGTTGCCCATCACCCGCGTAAGTGTTGGCGCGAACATGGTGAATAACGCTGCCGTAACCTTTCAGGCTGATGGTTCCCAGCACCGCCTGGAACACACCATTACCAGCGGCCGCGTTGCGCCCCAATGAAACGAAACCGGCCTGGCGAATAAGGCTGAAATTGGTGCTGTTAGTCGTACCCCACCCGTAGCGAGATTTGCGCACCGTATTAACGCCTCCCGGCGGCAGAACCCAAACTTCCTCAGTCCATTTGTCGCTACCGTTGCTATACGTCGTGCCATCCAGCCAATTGTCCTGTACGGCGGTATCGGTTCGCACCTGAGTTAACAGATAAGGCCAGGCGATAGGCAATTGCGTATTACGCAAAGAGACAGAGCCCGTGCCATCAATCCAACCACTGACGTTGGAGTCACCACCTTGTTGCATCTGACCAATATTGACCTTATCAAAGACCACTCGCGCCAAATCACCCACATAGAATGGGTTAGAGGTTGTCGGATAGGCCGTTGGGCTACCGCCGGCTTTGAAGGTAAACAGACCGCCGATAACGTTGACTTTGCAACTTTTGGCATCCGGGATGTTCAGGATATAATTTTGCGGGCCATAGCCTTCAACGTGACAATCGCGGAAAATATGTTGCCCCCCCTCGATATGCATATACTTTCCGACATGGCTGGAGGAGGTTTGCGGCCCGTTTTTACCATAAATGTAATCGAAGGAACAGTTGAAGAAATAGCTGTAGCCCCCCTGTAATTTCACACCGCAATTGCTCTGAGCGAAAATGCAGCTGTGGAAATTCATTTCTTCACCGGAGTTGGAAGTATTGTCGGGGAAGTAATAGCAAATGTCGCAGTGATTGAAACTAAAGCCATACATGCGCAGGAAGTAGAAATCGGTAGTGCCGGTTATGCCATAGGCAAAACCTTCGATCCCACCCCCGATAAAGGTCAACGAATTGCGACCATAGCTAGCCGAGAGCGAAGTAGAAAACGTCATGCCATCGACAAATGAATTGGCACCAGGGCCAATCATACGCAAATTTTTCACGCTGAGATTGCCCTGGGTATAACCGGCGTTGTTCTGCCATTGAATCGCGATTTTACGTTCGGTGGCGTTGCCCTGTGTCATGGCGCTAAAATCCAGCAAGGCGCCGGAGAAATCGTAATCGACGGTTTTCAAATCCAGCTTCAGCGTTTCCGTACATTTAAATTGCCCGCTCCCGAACTGCAGATTCCCGTTTTTCAATACGCGTGAACCGCTGGATACAGCCTGCGAACTGGCGTAATCGTGAGCAGCTTGAATGGCAGCGGCATCCTCTGAAATACCGTCACCTTTCGCACCGAACATATAAGGCGACACCGTGCCGGCAACGTCCAGGACGCGCACCCACAACCAAGCGGCGTTGGGGCGGATGAACATCCCGCCATCATCCATCGGTGTCGATTGTGCTTTGGCGACGAAGATACCGCCGCCGAGAGGCTGACGATTGCCGGCATTCCAATCGCCGTAATATGCGGTCACAGCGATCAATTCGCCGACTGCGCCAGGAAGAGTGTTTCGTAACGTAGCGATATCAGGGCAGGTATTCATCATATTATCCTCATAGAGTTACTGTATTTATATACAGCCATATAACTCTATGAACGAATGAACCGTGCATCAATAGCGGGAGTGTTGTTCTATTGCCCACCGAACATACCGGTCTATTGGATGGCCTTCTTCTGCTCCTTTTATCCCCTCCATACAAAGGCAGAGACATGCCGTTACGCGACGAGTTTTCCTCGCACCACCACCTTGCCCGGCTTGATCTCGGGGTCGGCAATACGACGGATCGCCAGATTCAACGCTTGCCGGGCGATCTCTTGCAAGTCGTGTGACACGCACGGGAAATGAAAACCGTAGATCTCAGCATGTGAAACCTCATCGATGCTGAACAGCGACACCTCCTGCATCAACGGCAGCCGATATTCGATGCAGGCCTTGATGATGCCCAGAGAGATCTGGTTATTGCAGCCAACAAAAAAGTCCGGGGCGCGGTGATTGGCCAGCTAACGGCTCGTCTCTTGCCAGGCGACGCCCATAAAGAAACTGTTGTTCGTCACCGATTTTCCATTCCAGCCGGGCGAACTGTTTCAAACCACGGTCGACGACATCCGGCGAGCGGGTTTGCCGGAGGAAGACGTGAATGCCATTTTGGATCGCAATGCGGCTGTGCTGTTTGGGTTGCAGAATGTGAAGCGGCCCACATAGGTTTGGCCGCGTTTACGGCACGATGTGTTCACCGCTCTGAAAATACTCGCCGATGACGCTTTCCAGCACCGCCACCGCCGGTTGGCTGGCGGCCGTGGCAGAACGGAGCAGTTGCACTTCATGTGGTGCGACCGACGGCAATTCGTCGAGTATCCGCATCGCCGCCGAAACCCGTGCGCGGTCGAGCAGCGTGACGGCCAATCCTGCCTCGATGGCAGCCGCCACCACGCTGGCCGAAGGGCTGCTCACAACCACTCGCCAACGCCTTCCCGCCCTGGTCAATGCATCGATCATAGCCTCACGATAAGGGCAATCGGCGGCATGCAACGCCAGCGGCAGTGGCCGGTTAGCCTGCAGCGCCAGCGAACGGCCTCCGGCCCACACCGGCGCAGTCACCGCGAGCGGTGTCTGGCACGGTTTCCCCGAGGGTTGAACCACCAGCGCGAGATGCAGCCGATTACGGCCAACTTGTTCCGCCAGCGCCTGACTGGCAGCGGTAGAGACCTCCAGTTCCACCGCGGGAAAACTGTCGGCAAACCGCGGCAAAATATGGCGTATCACATGGGAAGCGTACTCATCAGGCAACCCCAATTTGATATGGCCGCTTAGCGGCGCGCCCCGCAGTTCCCGCAGAATATCGTCATGGGCGCTCAACAGCCCGAGCGTCGAAGCCAGCAGCTTGTTGCCCAGCGGCGTCAACGCCACGGACTGATTGTCACGCTCCAGCAAGCGGCCGCCCGCCACCTGTTCCAGGCGCCGGATATGCACGCTCACGGCGGCGGGGCTGCGATTGACAAATGCCGCCGCCGCGCGAAATTGCCCCAAACGCGCAATAGCGTGAAAAGTGCGCAAGAGATCGATATCCAATGTCGGCCGCATGATTTAACTCCATTAAACAACTGAACGAAAATTATTCGATTTATTAAATTATAGCCACTCACTACCATCGGGCGGAAAGGAGGTGACCATCATGTCCCTGCCACCATTTCGCCCCTCTTCCCACCGAGGCAAAGCCGCCCTCTGGCTGGCTGCGGCCGAGGTCCTGCTGATCGTGGCCTGGAGCTCCGGCTTCGTCGGCATCCGCTTCGCCGCCGATTACGCGCCGGTGTTGCTGGTGGCGTTCTGGCGCTGCGTGGTGGTCGCGTTCGCGTTGCTGCCGCTTAGTGTGCGCGCCATCAGGCGCGCATCTCCGCTGACGATAGCTGTTCACGCCGGGATTGGGTTGCTCGCCATGACCGGTTACCTGACCGGCGTCAGCAAAGGCATCGAATATGGCGTGCCGGCCGGGTTGGCCGCGCTCATCGCCGATTTGCTCCCGCTCGGCACCGCGCTGCTGAGCATGCTGTTGCAACGCCGCTTGCCCGATGGCCGCGTTTGGTCCGGGTTAGCCCTGGGGGTTAGCGGGGTAACGCTGGCGACCGGCAGCGCCATCTCATGGGGAGATGCCCCATTGTGGAGTTACCTGTTGCCGCTGGCGGGGATGTTGGCGCTGGCGCTGGCAACGCTGTGGCAGGAACGGCTGCCGCAGACGCAAGCAATGAGTTTGCCATCCTCGCTGGGGATACAAAGCGCGGTTTCCGCGCTGGCTTTCGCCGCCATGGCCGGCGCGGAAGGCCCGCTGCTGCCAACGGTAACGACGGGGTTTGTGATCGGCGTGCTTTGGACCGCGCTACTGGCGACGCTGGCCGGCTACGGTCTGTACTGGTTTTGTCTAAGGCTCACTTCTGCGCTGCGCGTGACGAGCCTGCTGTTTCTCAGCCCCTTCGTCACCTTCTGCTGGGCAGGGTTAATGTTCAATGAACCCCTTTCCTGGCCCATGCTGCTAGGCGCGGCGGTGGCGGGAAGCGGTTTATGGCTGCTAATCCGTCCCGCCGGGCGGGATGAGCCCAAAACAGCGCAACGCGCTGAAAAATGACGGATAAGGCGAAAGGCGGCGCCGTTATGCGACGAGTTTTCCCCGCACCACCACCTTGCCCGGCTTGATCTCGGGGTCGGCAATACGACGGATCGCCAGATTCAACGCTTGCCAGGCGATCTCTTGCAAGTCGTGTGACACGCACGGGAAATGAAAACCGTAGATCTCGGCATGTGAAACCTCATCGATGCTGAACAGCGACACCTCCTGCATCAACGGCAGCCGGTGTTCGATGCAGGCTTTGATAATGCCCAGGGAGATCTGGTTATTGCAGCCAACGAAAAAGTCCGGGGCGCGGTGATTGGCCAGCCAACGGCTCGTCTCTTGCCAGGCGACATCCATAAAGAAATCGGCATACAGCACTTCAAACGACGCCACTTTCCCTTGCAGCGCCGCCTGCAGCCCTGTAACCCTGTCCCGTGCGACGTTGGAGTTCTCCGGCCCGGACACCACCACCACCCGCTGCGCTTTCTGTTCCAGCAGCCAGCGCCCCGCCTGAAGGCCGCAGTCCAAGTTATCGATATACACCCCGCTGCAGTGGCGATTGTCCAGCTCACGGTCGATCAATACCACCGGGATATTCAATGTTTCCAACCGCTTTAGATAGGAAGGCTGGTACAGATGATCGTTGGAAATGACCGAGAGAATGATCGCATCGACGTTGTAGCCAATCAGTTTGTCGATGATTCTGTCTTCGCTTTCCTGAGACTCATAGGAATCGAACACCAGGGTGTCATATCCCATTTTTTGCGCTTCAAGCGTCATCAACCGCGTCAGGCCGCCAAAGAACGGGTTGGCCATATCAGGGTTGACGATGCCGATGGTTCTGCTGCTTTTCGCCCGCAGGTTGCGCGCCGCAGCATTGACCACATAACCGAGTTCGGCAGCGGTCTCCCGAATGCGGCGCAGCGTTTCCGGATGAACCTTGTCCGGCTGTGAAAATGCCCGCGACGCGGTGATTTTACTGACGTTTGCCTGTGCGGCCACGCTAGCCAGCGTCGCTTTCCGTCCTCGCCCCACCGCCAAATGCAGCTCCTTAGCTTAAGGTTATCATTTTGTACCATTAACAACATCATGACAGAACTTTCATCGTGGCGCTAATGGTTTACGCCTGCCAGCCGGTTAATCCGGGGATCGGTAAAGATATCCAGCTCGTCACGGCTCTCGGAAGAGAACTCGGACACCACCGCCCCCCGCTTTCCAGCCTGAAACCAGTGCCGGGTATTGGGCGCGATGGTGTATTGTTCGCCAGGCCGCAAGAGGATATAGCGATTGCAGGTATACCACTGCTCCGCGCCTTCCGGCACCCGGCATACCGGTTCACCGCCGGCGTCATTAAGCGTCAGGTTTTCATCGTCGATAAACAGAAACACCTCGCCCCAACGGCAGCGAAACGTCTCTTGCTTGCCGGGCGTGCCGGCAAAAGGAGGATGCAAATGCTCTGGGCAAGTCTGCTCAGGAAACAGCACCAACTCTTTCGCACAATACCGAGGCGAGTTGACATAGGTCAGCAGCTGCAGCCCTGAGACAGGATAGTCGGCCAAGCCAAACGTCGCAATTTCAATACGTTGCTGCTCTTCTTCGGTCAGAACGATGTCCGCCTCGCGCAAATATTCCAGCGTAGCGGCTATGGCACGTTGTTGTTTGTTCATCATTTCCCCTGCAAGGTAACGGTATCGATATCAGAATGCTGATATTAAAACCGTCATTACATCGCCGATTTTGTGATCTTCATCCCCATATTGAATAACAACCCACCAGCAAAATTAACTCCCATCGAGTAATTCCAACATCGATCACAGTTTAACCACCCGCTTTAGCCCACTATCGCCGCATTGAAATGATATCGTTACCATAAAAATGATTCACCAGGAGGCAATATGAAAGCATTAGTGTTGGCCAAGGCGGGGGAAATCGCTATCGAGGACGTCCAGCTTGCCGAAACGCTGGGGCCCGATGATGTGCAGATAAAAATTCATTCCGTGGGCATCTGCGGCAGTGATGTGCACTATTACCAACATGGCCGCATTGGCCCGTTCGTGGTTAACGCCCCGATGGTGCTCGGCCATGAAGCTTCTGGCGTGGTGCTCGCGACAGGTAAAAACGTCACTCACCTCAGTATCGGCGATCGCGTTTGCATGGAACCCGGCATTCCGGATCTCAACTCGGCGCAGACGCGCGCCGGCATTTACAACCTTGACCCGGCCGTGCGCTTCTGGGCGACGCCGCCGGTGCACGGCTGCCTGCGCGAAACCGTCATCCACCCCGCCGCCTTCACGTTCAAATTGCCGGACAACGTCAGTTTCGCCGAAGGCGCCATGGTGGAACCCTTAGCCATCGGCATGCAAGCAGCCACCAAAGCCGGGATCAAACCCGGCGATATCGCGCTGGTGATCGGCGCCGGGCCGATCGGCGTGGTCACCGCTCTCGCGGCGCTGGCGGGCGGCTGCTCGGACGTCATTATTTGCGACCTGTTTGACGAAAAACTCGCCGTTGCGGCCAGTTATGAGGGGCTGCACGCCGTCAATATCAAAACCGGCGACCTGGCGGGGAAAGTGGCCGCGCTCACCAGCGGCAATGGCGCCGATGTCGTGTTTGAATGCAGCGGCGCAAAACCGGCCATCGCTACGCTGGCCGAACATGCGGCGCCAGGAGCGACCGCCGTGCTGGTCGGCATGCCGATCGATGCCGCGCCGATGGATATCGTCGCCGCGCAGGCCAAGGAAATCACCTTCAAGACCATTTTCCGCTACGCCAACATGTACCCGCGCACGCTGCGGCTGTTGAGCAGCGGCAAATTGCGCGTCCAGCCGTTGATAAGCCAAACCTACAAGTTCTCCGACAGCGTGGCCGCCTTCGAGCGCGCGGCGGCGGGACATGCCTCGGACATCAAAATCATGCTGGAAATGGAGTGATCCTATGGCGCTCTATGCTGGCATAGACTGCGGTACGCAAGGCACGAAAGTCGTGATTGTCGACAGCACACAGGGCGTGATCCTCGGTGAGGGCAACGCCCCTCACCGTCTCATCAGCCAAGCCAATGGCCGGCGCGAACAGGAGGCCGACTGGTGGATTGAGGCGCTGGTCATCGCTTTTCGCCAAGCCGTGACTAACGCCGGCGTTGATGCACGGGAGATTCATGCTCTGGGGGTCTCGGGCCAACAACATGGGTTTGTACCTCTGGACGCAGACGGCAACGTGCTGCACAGCGTCAAGCTGTGGTGCGATACCGAAACCGCAGAGGAAAACGAACGGCTCCTGCAGCAGCTCGGCGGTGCCAACGGCTCGCTGGAAACACTCGGCCTGCGGATCGCCACCGGTTATACCGCGTCAAAAATCCTTTGGTTCAAGACACACCATCCGGCGTTGTGGGCAAAACTGCACACCGTATTGTTGCCTCATGATTATTTGAACTTCTGGCTGACCGGAGAGCGCGTAGCGGAATACGGTGACGCTTCCGGCACCGGGTTGTTCGATGTGCGCACCCGTAGCTGGAGCAAAGCCGCCGTCGATCTCATCGACGACAGCGGCCGTCTGTGGCAAGCCCTGCCGCCGCTCAAAAATGCGGAGTGCTGCATCGGCACGGTGCGCCCCGCCGCGGCGGAAAAACTCGGCCTCAGCCCAACGGTGCGGGTATCGACCGGCGGCGGCGACAACATGATGGCGGCCATCGGTTCCGGCAACATCGAGGCCGGCACCCTCACCCTGAGCCTGGGCACCTCCGGCACGCTATTCGCCTGGTCTGCCGCCCCCGTCGCGGCGGAATCAGACATGATTGCCGGCTTCTGCTCCAGCACCAACGGGTGGCTGCCATTGATTTGCACCATGAATGTCACCTCGGCCACCACCGCGGTACAAACGCTGCTGGACGAAGACCTTGCCGGCTTTAACGGTTTATTGGCGCAGGCCTCACCCGGCGCAGGCGGTGTCGAGATGCTGCCGTTCTTCAATGGCGAGCGTGTTCCGCCGTTGCCTCACGCGCGCGCCAGTCTGCATAACCTCGATAGCGACAATTTTACCCGCGCCAATCTCTGCCTGGCGGTGGTCGAAAGCGCTACCTATGGCCTGCGCTATGGCATCGAGCTGTTTCGCCGTCAGGGCATTGAAGCGCGCGAGATCCGCCTCACCGGCGGCGGCGCTCGCAGCGCCGCCTGGCGACAAATCGTCGCGGACGTGATGGGGTGCCCGGTGGTCTGTCTGAAAGCCAAAGAGACCGCTGCGCTGGGCGGCGCCATTCAGGCGATGTGGGCGACGACGTTGGCCGACGATCCGCTGCGGAATGCCGGCGCGTTGCTGTCCGAACTGTGCCAACGTTTCGTTGCGCTGGATGAGGCCACACGCGCACGGCCACATGCCGGCAGACGGGCGCAATACGAGACGCTTTATCAACGGTACCTGCAACGCTTGCAGCAGACCTACCCGGAGGTGCAACTGTGACGCGAGATCCCCATACGCAAGCGCCCGCCTACCTGCTGGAGGTCAGCGGCGTCAGAAAAGCCTTTGGCCCGGTCGTGGCGCTCAAGAATGCGGAGTTTTGCCTGCGGCGTGGTTCCATCCATGCCCTGTGCGGCGGCAACGGCGCGGGTAAATCCACCTTTCTCAGCATTCTGATGGGCTTTATTCAACCCGATGGCGGCGACATTTTTATCAATGGCCAACGCTGTGAATTTCATCATCCCCGGGAAGCCCTCAACGCCGGCATCGCCATCGTGCAGCAGGAACTGAGCGCGATCCCGGATCTGACGGTGGCCGAAAACATTTGGCTGGGCCGTGAGCCGAGACGCCTGGGGTTCGTCGATTTCGCCACGCTCAATCAACGCACCACCAGCCTGCTCAAGGAACTCGATTTCAAGATCGACGCCCGAGAGAAAATGCGCAACCTGAGCGTCGCCGAGCAGCAGCTGGTCGAGATCGCCAAAGCGCTGTCGCATGCCAATGCCGACATCATCATCATGGATGAACCCACCTCGGCGATTGGCGAGGAGGATGCGCAAAAAATCTTTCAGACGCTTCAGCAATTGGCGGCGAAAGGTAAAGGCATTATTTACGTCTCTCACCGTTTGTCAGAGATATTTCAAATTGCAGACAGCTACACCATTTTCCGCGACGGCGCCTATATCCATGAAGGCTATATCGCCGACATTACCCGTGAACAGTTGATCGAACACATTATCGGCGGCGAGTACGACAGCGAGTTCGCCAAATTCAATCAGCCCGGCGAAGAGGTCTTGCTGGAGGTCAACGGCCTGTGTTGGCGCAGCAAGATAAAGGATATCAGCCTGCAGCTTAAGCACGGTGAAATCCTGGGCATCTACGGGCTGGTGGGATCGGGCCGCAGCGAATTTCTCGATCTTATCTTCGGCATTCAGCATGCCGACAGCGGCACGATCCGTTTGGGCGACAAGACGCTGAACCGCCATTCCCCGCGAGAGGCCATCGACAGCGGCATTGCCTACGTGACGGAAGATCGCAAGGAAACCGGCCTGGTGCTGTGCCGTTCCGTCAGTGAAAACATCAATATCGCCTCTTTTGCCGGCATCAGCCGAATGGGGTTCGTCAGCGAGAAACGGGAGCAAGCGCGAACCCGCGACATGATCCAGCGCTTCAACGTTAAAACCCACGATGGCGAACAGCCCGTGGGCAACCTGAGCGGCGGCAACCAGCAAAAAGTGGTGCTGGGCCGCTGGGCGCTGCTGGATCCGGAGGTGTTGTTGCTCGACGAGCCGACGCGCGGCATCGACGTCGGCGCCAAGAAAGAGATCTATCGATTTATGTCGGAGTTCGCCTTGCAAAACAAGGGGATCATCATGGTTTCCTCCGAGCTTTCGGAAATTATCGGCATGAGCGATCGCATATTGGTGTTTCGTGACGGGCAGTTGGCCGGTGAGCTTTCGGCAGCCGATGCGACCCAGGCAGCACTGATGAAACTTGCGGTTTAACAGAGAGAGAAAAAAAATGAGCAGCGCCCACTCCTTATCACCAGGAATTTCATTTTTCACCCGCAATAAGCGCCGTATGCACAAATACGGCATTATCATCGCCTTCTTCGCGCTGTGCCTGATCGTGGCGCTGATTGGCGAATATCAGGTCGCCCAGGGGGCCTGGAGCAGCAATTATTTTCTCAGCAATGAAAACACCCTGATCGTCCTGCGCCAGGTCTCGATCAACGGCATTCTGGCGATCGGCATGACCTTCGTCATCATTACGGCCGGCGTCGATCTCTCCGTGGGCTCGGTGCTGGCGCTAAGCGGGATCGTCGCCGCCCGCTTCGCCACCAACAACAGCGGATTGGCTATCGGCGACACCGCGACCGCCGTCATGGTGCCGCTGATCGTGGCGCTGGGCATCGGGATCGTCTGCGGCCTGGTGAACGGCACCGTGTTGGCTCGCTACCGGCTGCAACCCTTTATCGTCACCATGGGCATGCTCTCTGCGGCGCGCGGTTTAACCATGTTGACCACCAACGGCAATCCGGTTTCGCAATTGAACAGCGATTTCCGCTGGTTGGGCAATGGTTATGTCGGCGGCGTTCCGGTGCCGGTCATTATCTTCATCGTGCTGTTCGCCCTCGCCTGGCTGGTGCTGAATAAAACCCTCTTCGGGCGCTACATCTACGCCGTCGGCGGCAACCCGAAAAGCGCGCGCACCTCGGGGATTAACGTCACGCGCATCAAAATACTGGTGTATACGCTGTGCGGCGCGCTGGCCGGCATCGCCGGCCTGATCCTCACCGCACGCACCGGTTCGGCGCAGACCAACGCCGGCGCAGGGTATGAGCTGGACGCCATCGCAGCGGTGGTGATCGGTGGCACCAGCATGGCCGGCGGCGTCGGTACGCTGGTCGGCACCTTCTTCGGCGTGCTGATTATCGGGGTGATGAATAACGGCCTCGATCTGCTCGGCGTGCAATCGTATTACCAACAAATTATCAAAGGCGCATTGATCGTTCTTGCCGTCTTGCTCGACCCATCGCGTAAGCAACAGCGCGATTAATAACATCAGACCCAACTCTACCAGGAGAAAACCATGAATAAGACCAAGATAGCGTTGTTTGCCTCTGCCATGATGCTCGGTAGCCTGTCGGCAGCTCAGGCCGCCCCGGTAAAAATCGCGGTATTGATGTACGGCAACAAAGCCGAGTTCGTGCAATTGATGGAAAGGTTCGGCAAGGAGCACCCGGCGGTGAAAAGCGGCGAAGCCGTGCTGACCTTCTACGATGGGCGTTATGATGCCTCGGTGCAAAACGATCAGGCCGCCACCGCTATCCAGACGCGCGCCGATGCCATTATCGTCAACCCGATGGATTTTGAGGCCAATATCGATATCGTCACTAATGCCAACGAAGCCAAAATTCCGGTGGTGGTCACCAACGCGCGCCTGAACACGGACGCGATGACGTCTGAAGTAGTGTCTAATGACGAGTTGGGGGGATACCTGGAAGCCAAAGCCGTCCTGGACAAACTCGACTGCAAGAACCGAAAGGTGAACGTGGTGATTATCGAAGGCCCGAAAGGCGGCAGCGGCGAGATCCAGCGCGGCAAGGGCAATGATAAAGCGATTGCCGAGTGCGGCGTCGGCCAGGTCACGGTACTTGAACGTAAAACGGCCAACTGGTCACGCGCGGAAGCGCAGCCGCTGATGGAAAACTGGCTGCAGAAACACCGGGGCAAAATCAACGGCGTGATCGGCCAAAACGACGAGATGGCGCTGGGCGCTATCGAGGCGATCAAAGGCGCCGGCCTGAATGTGAAGGACTTCGCGATTGCCGGCGTTGACGGCGTTTCCGACGCGATTCATGCGGTGCAGGCCGGTGAAATGGTCTCTATTCTGCAAGATGCCAAAGGCCAGATGCAGGGTTCCATCGACGTCGCGCTGCGCGCCGTGAAAGGGGAAAGCTATCAACCGCAGTCGGAGATCTGGAAGCAATATGCCAAGGATCTGAAATGGGAGGGCGGCACGCAAAAGCATTACTACATCCCGTGGACCGTCGTTACCGCAGAGAACGCCCAGTCGCTGTTGGACGCCCGTAAATAATTTCCCCCGCCCCCTGCCTTCAGGGGGCCCCGCTGGGGCGCTTGCCTGCAAACAAAAAAAAGCCAGCACGGAGTGGCTGGCTAAAAAGTTCTTCGAGGGAATATCTTGTGCGATAAACATACGCCTTTCACTGCGGGCTTTACTAGCTATCAGTGCGATAGGCACCCTCAGTTAAAATCAACGCCTGCATATCGGTGAACATCGCTTCCCATTCCGCCTGATCGATATCCATCAAACCAAAGTAACGCAGCATAAAGGCGCCTTCGGTGGCGAGAAACGCCAGGCGCGCGCGCTTGCCTTCTTCCGTCGTCAAATCCAAACCGGCGATGCGGCTGCGATACCATTCGCGCGTGCTCGCCAGATGCTCCGGCGTTTGAATCAGCGTCGCCATCAGCCCGGCGGCCTTGGCGCTGGCGGTCTGATCCGAGCTTTGCGTCGCCAGCATATGCGCCCGCACGCCGGTCTGCGGTGAAGGATCGTCACCGGCGATAGCGGCGAACAGCGTCTCGTAGGCACTGCCCCAGCGATCGAACATGGCGTCAATCAGGGCGTCTTTGCTGCCGAAACAGTACTGCACCCCGCCCTTGGAGATCCCCATCGCTTTGGCGACGGCGTCGATGGTCAAACCGGCGGCCCCCTGAGTGGCGACGATCTCTTCGGCGGCGTCCAAAACCTTGTCGCGATCGATGCTGCGTTGACGTCCCATTAAGAAACCCTTCTTTTCAATACGAACGTATGGATATATATTATCACCAGTATATCATCCGGCATCGCCGGATGGGTTACCCGAATGGCGGCGCCTTCGCGCCGCCTACTTTAACTGGATTATGACTTATGTACGCCAAGAACCGCTGGTTGATCCTGACGATGGTCGCCAGCGCCCTGTTCCTGATCGTCATCGATATGACGGTGCTCTATACCGCTCTGCCGCGTTTAACCCAGGCGCTGGACGCCAGCGCCTCGCAAAAACTCTGGATCGTCAACGCCTACCCGTTGGTGGTGGCCGGTCTGTTGCCTGGCGCCGGCATGCTGAGCGATCGCATCGGCCATAAACGGCTGTTTCTCGCCGGGCTGCCGGTGTTTGCCGTCGCGTCGCTGTGCGCCGCTTTCTCGCCTACCGCCGAGTGGCTGATCGCCGCGCGGGTATTCCTCGCCGTTGGCGCGGCAATGATGATGCCCGCCACGCTGTCCATCGTACGCCACGTCTTTACCGACGAACGCGAACGCGCGCTGGCGATCGGCATCTGGGCGTCGGTGGCCTCCGGCGGCGCGGCCATCGGCCCGGTGGTCGGCGGCCTGCTGTTGGAATATTTCTGGTGGGGCTCGGTGTTCCTGATCAATGTGCCGGTGGTGTTGCTGGTCTGGCCGTTGGCATGGAAACTGATCCCGCGCTGCGGCGGCGATAACCCGCGCCCCGCCGACATCGTCGGCTCGATACAGATCATGATAGGCCTGGTCGGCGCTATCTATGCGCTGAAAGAATTGAGCAAGCCGGCGCCTGACGTCAGCGCCTTGCTCGCGGCGGCCCTGATCGGCATCCTGTTCCTGGCGCTGTTCGTGCGTCGTCAGCAGCGCAGCGCCCACCCGATGATCGATTTCTCTCTGTTCCGCAACCGGCTGTTCGCTGGCGGCATCGGCGTGGCATTGCTGTCGATGGTGGCGCTGATCGGCGTCGAGCTGGTGCTCAGCCAACGCTTGCAACTGGTGCTCGGCCTCAGTCCGCTGCAGGCGGCGCTGTTCATCTTGCCGATCCCGCTGGCCTCGGCGTTGGCGGGGCCGATGGCCGGTTTGCTGCTGCCGCGCTACGGCGAACGCAGCATTATCCTCGGCGGTTTCGCCCTGACCGCCTTCGGCATTGCCGCCCTCGCCCTGTTGTCTCAGAGCGGCATAGCGCCGCAGCTGGTGAGCCTGGCGCTGGTGGGCTTCGGCCTCGGCGGCGTGATCACCGCCGCTTCCACCGCCATCATGCTGAACGCGCCGGAGGAGAAATCCGGCATGGCGGCGTCCATCGAAGACGTCTCCTACGAGCTGGGCGGCGTGCTGGGCGTGACGCTGCTCGGCGGGCTGATGACGGCGGTTTACAGCCACACTCTGGCGCTGCCGGCGGAGCTGCCGGTCAGCGATTTAGCCTACGACAGCATCGACGAAGCGTTGCGCCTGGCGGCCGGAATGGCGGCCGATCGCGCGCAGCAGTTGACGCAACTGGCGCGTCTGGCCTTTGATCGCGCCTTTATTTCGGTACTGATCGCCGCCGCGCTGTTAATGGCGCTGGGCGCAGGTGTGGTAAAACTGGCGCTGCGCAAGTAACCGAGAAAAGCGGCTTTTTTCGCCTGCGGAACCTGCGTAAACTGATTCGGCAATTTGCTCGGCGGATTTATCGTCATCGGTTTGAGCGATGGCAATAATGCCTGTTATCGTATTTAACCCTGCGATAAATCCGGTTACTGTAACAGCTATGGAAATTGATTCTGTCTACTATCGGAACAAATAATCAGGAGAAGATTATTATGGCAACGGCAAAGAAAGCAGCGAAAACCCATATCGGCCTTGACAGTAAACAATCGGCAAAACTCGCCGAGGCGCTCAATGCGCTGTTGGCAAACTATCAGGTGCTGTATATGAACGTGCGCGGCTATCATTGGAACATTACCGGCCCGCAGTTCTTTGAACTGCACGCGAAATTCGAAGAGACATATAACGATCTGCTGACCAAGGTAGATGAGCTGGCGGAACGTATTCTGACGTTGGGCTCGCAGCCGCGTCACGCTTTCAGCGATTATCTGAAAACCGCCGACATCAAGGAACACACCAACGTGACCGATGATAAGGGTACGCTGCGCGGCCTGTTGGAAGGGTATTCAATCTTGCTGCAACAGCAGCGTGAGCTGCTGACGGTGGCGGCAGACGCCGGCGACGAAGGCACCGCGTCGCTGATGAGCGATTACATCAAAGAGCAGGAAAAACAGGTCTGGATGCTCAACGCCTATTTGGGCAAATAACTCAGATGCCATAACAAAACAGTCCCTTACGGGACTGTTTTCGTTTTTACCACTCGCAGGATACCGCAAACAGCAGCGCGCGCCGATGCTGATCGTCCAGGCGGCGCCGCACCCGGATAATATGGCGATTGCTGCACGACTGGCGTTCCAGCCAGCGATGCCGCCGACGTTGGCTCTGCCGCAACATGCGCCAGCGGCCCACTTCATTTCTACTGCGTCTCATAATTCCGTCACTCGTTCGTCTAATGCCAACCGCGGGCATTATAGCCCTTTCCGCCCGCGATCCAAGCCGCCGTTATCGGCGGCACAGCGGACGCCACGCGGGCAAAAGCCGCCCTTTCAATTTCGGCAAGTGCCTTAACTTCATCATATTTATGCAACATAAGCGCCGATAAAAGGTTTCGCCTTGCCCGATCTGTGCGTACACTCATCATTGGTGGTTTGCGAACGGGATTTTTCGCCTTTATGACAACATTTTATACCGTAATCAGTTGGCTCATGGTGTTCGGCTACTGGCTGCTGATCGCCGGCGTGACGATGCGCATTTTGATGAAACGCCGTGCGGTTCCCTCTGCCATGGCCTGGTTGCTGGTTATCTATATTCTGCCGCTGTTCGGCATCGTCGCCTATTTATCGTTCGGCGAACTGCATCTGGGCAAGCGCCGTGCCGAGCGCGCCAAGGCCATGTGGCCGTCGACCGCGCGCTGGCTGAAGGAATTGAAAGAGAGCCGCCGCATCTTCGCCACCGAATACAGCGAAGTCGCCGAACCGCTGTTCCAGCTGTGCAACCGCCGCCAGGGCATCGACGGCGTCAAGGGCAACCAGCTGCAGCTGCTCACCACTACCGACGACACGTTGAAAGCGCTGATCCGCGACATCGAGCTGGCGCGCCACAACATCGAAATGGTGTTCTATATCTGGCAACCCGGCGGCCTGGTCGATCAGGTGGCCGAATCGCTGATGGCCGCCGCGCGGCGCGGCGTACACTGCCGCCTGATGCTGGACTCCGCCGGCAGCCTGCCATTTTTCCGCAGCCCCTACCCGGCGATGATGCGCAACGCAGGCATCGAAGTAATCGAAGCGCTGAAGGTCAACCTGCTGCGCGTATTCCTGCGCCGCATGGATCTGCGCCAGCACCGCAAGGTGGTGCTGATCGACAACTACATCGCCTATACCGGCAGCATGAACATGGTCGACCCGCGCTATTTCAAGCAGGATGCGGGCGTCGGCCAATGGATCGATCTGATGGCGCGCATGGAAGGCCCGGTGGCCACTACGATGGGCATCGTCTATGCCTGCGACTGGGAGATTGAAACCGGCAAGCGCATTCTGCCGCCGCCGCCGGACGTCAACATCATGCCGTTCGAGCAGGAAAGCGGCCATACCATTCAGGTGATCGCCTCCGGCCCCGGCTTCCCCGAGGAGATGATCCACCAGGCGCTGTTGACCGCGGTCTATTCCGCGCGCGAGCAGCTGATCATGACCACGCCGTACTTCGTGCCGAGCGACGATCTGCTGCACGCCATCTGCACCGCCGCTCTGCGCGGCGTTGAGGTCAGCATCATCGTGCCGCGCGACAACGATTCGATGATGGTGCGCTGGGCCAGCCGGGCGTTCTTCTCCGAGCTGCTGGAAGCCGGCGTGAAAATCTATCAGTTCGAAGGCGGCCTGCTGCACACCAAGAGCGTGCTGGTCGACGGCCAGCTCAGCCTGGTCGGCACCGTCAATCTGGATATGCGCAGCCTGTGGCTCAACTTCGAGATCACCCTGGTGATCGACGACGACGGCTTCGGCAGCGATCTGGCCTGCGTGCAGGAAGATTACATCGCCCGCTCCAAGCTGCTGAACGCCAAAGAGTGGTTGAAGCGGCCGTTCTGGCATCGCCTGGTCGAACGCCTGTTCTACTTTTTCAGCCCGCTGCTGTAAAAGCCGCAGCGAGCGTGCTTTAATAACGCCAAATCATTTGTTATCAGGATTTTTTTATGGATTTGAATAACCGCCTTACCGAAGACGAAACGCTGGAACAGGCCTACGACATCTTCCTCGAATTGGCCGGCGACAATCTGGATCCGGCGGATATTCTGCTGTTCAATCTGCAGTTTGAAGAGCGCGGCGGCGCAGAACTGTACGACCCCTCCGAAGACTGGAGCGAGCACGTGGATTACGACCTGAATCCGGACTTCTTCGCCGAAGTGGTGATCGGTCTGGCGGACAGCGACGGCGAGCCGATCAACGACGTGTTCGCCCGCGTGCTGATCTGCCGCGAGAAAGACCACAAGCTGTGCCACATTCTGTGGAAAGAGTGATTCGCCGCTCATATTTCGGATAAAAAAAGCCCCGCTGAGTCAGCGGGGCTTTTTGTTGCCGGCTAGCGGCGCATTACAGCGGATCGACCTTCAGGCATGAAACCGCATGACGGAAACTGCCCTCCAGCAGCGGACGCGTCTTGGCGCACTCCGGCCCGGCGATCGGGCAGCGGGTGCGGAACACGCAGCCGGACGGCGGGTTGATCGGCGAAGGCAGCTCCCCTTCCAACAGCTGGATCTGCTTTTCCTTCTCCTTGTCCGGATCCGGAATAGGCACCGCCGACATCAGCGCCTTGGTGTAAGGGTGCTGCGGATTGTGGTACACCTCGTCATAGGTGCCCAGCTCCACCGCATGGCCCAGATACATCACCAGCACGCGATCGGAAATGTGCTTCACCACCGCCAAATCGTGGGCGATAAAGATCAATGACAGGCCCATCTCGCGCTGCAGCTGCTGCAGCAGGTTTACCACCTGCGCCTGAATCGACACGTCCAACGCGGAAACCGGCTCGTCGCAGATCACCAGCTTCGGTTCGAGGATCAGCGCGCGCGCGATGCCGATGCGCTGGCATTGGCCGCCGGAGAACTCATGCGGATAACGGTTGATCAGGTTAGGCAGCAGGCCGACCTTCAGCATCATCGCCTTGACCTTGTCCTTCACTTCCTGACGCGGCATTTTCGGGTAGTAAGTGCGCAGCGGCTCGGCGATGATTTCGCCGATGGTCATGCGCGGGTTGAGCGAAGCCAGCGGATCCTGGAAGATCATCTGGATATCGCTGCGGGTTTTGCGCCAGTCGGCGTCGTTCATGCCCAGCAGATCTTTACCCAGCCAGGCGACGCGCCCGCTGGTGGCCTTCACCAGGCCGATGATGGCGCGCGCGAAGGTGGATTTGCCGCAGCCGGATTCGCCGACCACGCCCAGGGTTTCCCCCTCGAACAGCCGCAGCGTAACGCCATCGACCGCCTTCAGGGTTTTCGGCGGCTGCCAGAACCACTGCTTGTCGTCATGAATGTCGAAGTGCACTTTCAGATCGGCCACTTCGAGCAGTACTTTCTTGTCGGTTACCGCTGTCATACCAACGCCTCCACCGGTTTAAAGCAGGCGCGCAGGCGCCCTTCCCCAAATTGCTCCAATGGCGGAGCGCTCGCGCACTGTTCCATGGCGTACGGGCAGCGCGGCTGGAACGGGCAACCTTTCGGCAGCCGCAGCAGGTTCGGCGGGTTGCCGGGAATGGTCAGCAACGCTTCGCCTTCGGCGTCGAGGCGCGGCACCGCGTTCAACAACCCGATGGAGTACGGGTGGCTCGGCTGGTAGAACACCTCACGCGCGCTGCCGTATTCCATGGTGCGGCCGGCGTACATCACCAGCACCTTGTTGCAGATGCCGGCCACCACGCCCAGATCGTGGGTGATCATGATGATGGCAGTGTTGAACTCGCGCTTGAGCTCGTTGAGCAGCGTCATGATCTGCGCCTGGACGGTCACGTCCAGCGCGGTAGTCGGCTCGTCGGCGATCAGCAGCTTCGGCCGGCACAGCAGCGCCATGGCGATCATCACGCGCTGGCGCATGCCGCCGGAAAACTCATGCGGATACATGCGCATGCGCTTGCGCGCTTCCGGCATTTTCACCGCGTCGAGCATGCGCACCGACTCTTCGAAGGCTTCGCTTTTGCTCATTTTCTTATGCAGCATCAGCACTTCCATCAGCTGTTCGCCAACGCGCATATAGGGGTTGAGCGAAGTCATCGGGTCCTGGAAGATCATCGAGATCTCTTCGGCCCGTAGCTTGTTGAGCTGGTTTTCCGGCAGGTTGAGGATTTCGCGGCCGTTGAATTTGGCCGAGCCGCCGATGCGGCCATTGCTGGCCAGCAACCCCATCAGGGCGAACGCGGTCTGCGATTTGCCGGAGCCGGATTCGCCGACGATGCCCAGCGTTTCACCGGCGCGCAGATCGAAGTTCAGATCGTTCACCGCCGTCACATCGCCGTCCGGGGTGGAAAACGTGACGCGCAGGTCTTTCACGTCCAGCAGCGGCGACGCTTTAACGCCGACGGCGGTTTGCAGCTCAGGATGTTCAATGGTGCTCATGGTGGCACTCCTTAACGATCTTTCGGGTCGAGGGCGTCACGCAGGCCATCGCCGATGAAGTTGAAACAGAACAGAGTGACAACCAGGAAACCCGCCGGGAACAGCAGCAACCACGGTGAAACTTCCATTGAGTTGGCGCCGTCGCTGAGCAATGCGCCCCAGCTGCTCAGCGGCTCCTGCGTACCCAGCCCCAGGAAGCTGAGGAAGGATTCGAACAGGATCATGCTCGGCACCAGCAACGAGGCATACACCACCACCACGCCGAGCACGTTCGGCACGATATGCCGCAGCACGATGTTGCGCGTGGAGACGCCGCACACCAGCGCCGCTTCGATAAACTCCTTGCGCTTCAGACCGAGGGTTTGGCCGCGCACGATACGCGCCATGTCCAGCCACGACACCATGCCGATCGCCACGAAGATCAGCAGGATATTCTGGCCGAAGAAGGTCACCAGCAGGATCACGAAGAACATGAACGGGAAGGAGTTGAGGATCTCCAGCAGGCGCATCATCACCGAGTCGATCTTGCCGCCCAGATAGCCGGACATCGCGCCGTACAGGGTGCCGACGATCACCGCCACCAGCGCCGCCGCCACGCCGACCATCAGCGAGATGCGCCCGCCGATCGCCACGCGCACCAGCAGATCGCGCCCGGAGGAGTCGGTGCCGAAATAGTGCCCCGATTCAACGCTGGGTGCGGCGGACATCATCGCCCAATCGGTATCGTCGTAGGCGAATTGCGACAGCATCGGCGCCAGCACCACAAACAGTGTGATCAGCGCCAGTATGAACAGGCTGCTGACCGCCGCGCGGTTGTGCATAAAACGCCGACGCGCGTCTTGCCACAGGCTGCGCCCTTCCACTTCCAGCTTCTCGCTGAAGTGTTCCAGAGCTTCGCTGTTCTTTTTAGTCAACATCATTCGCGTGCTCCAGATTAATAACGGATTTTCGGATCGATGACCGCATACAGCACATCGACGATCGCGTTGAACAGAATGGTCAGAGCGCCCACCAGAATGGTCAGGCTCAACACCAGGGAGTAGTCGCGGTTCAGCGCGCCGTTAACGAACAGCTGGCCGATCCCCGGCAGACCGTAGATGGTTTCGATCACCATTGAACCGGTGATGATCCCGACGAACGCCGGGCCCATGTAGGACAGCACCGGCAACAGCGCCGGCTTCAGCGCGTGGCGGAAAATGATGCGACGCATCGGCAAGCCTTTGGCGCGCGCGGTGCGGATGAAGTTGGAGTGCAACACTTCAATCATCGAGCCGCGCGTGATACGGGCGATGCTGGCGATATAGGCCAGCGACAACGCCACCATCGGCAAGATGATGAACTTAGGCGCACCGCCGTTCCAGCCGCCGCCCGGCAGCCATTTCAACGTGATGGCGAAGATCAGCACCAACAGCGGCGCCACCACGAAACTGGGTATCACCACCCCGGTCATGGCGAACCCCATCACCGTATAGTCCCATTTGGTGTTCTGGTTCAGCGCGGCGATCACACCGGCGCTCACGCCCAGCACCACCGCCAGCAGAAACGCGGCCAGACCGAGTTTGGCGGAGACCGGGAAAGAGCTGGCCACCAAATCGTTGACCGAATAATCCTTGTATTTAAAGGACGGGCCGAAGTCTCCCTGCGCAAGCTGCGCCAGATAATGACCGTACTGTTTCCAGATCGGGTCGTTCAAATGATATTTGGCTTCGATATTCGCCATGACTTCCGGCGGCAATGCGCGTTCCCCGGTAAATGGACTGCCGGGCGCCAGGCGCATCATGAAGAATGAGATGGTGATAAGGATAAATAGTGTCGGGATCGCTTCCAACAAGCGACGAAGTATAAATTTAAGCATTGCCCTAACCCTGTGCGACAGCCTGATAACGGCTTATTATTCTCAACATGGGCCGGCGGCCAAGCCGCCGGCTCTTACCGTATCAATGCTTGATGATGTACAGGTTTTTGTCGTACACGTTATCAAGCGGGTCTTTGCCGGTGTAGCCACCGACGTAAGGTTTCACCAAACGGGCGTTCACATAGTAATACAGCGGAACGATGGCGGAATCTTTATCCAGCTGAACTTCCGCTTTCTGATACAGATCGGCGCGCTCGTCTTTGGTCTTCGCGGTCAACACGTTGGCCATCAGCTTGTCGAACTCGGCGCTCTTGTAGTGCGGGGTGTTACTGCTGCTGTCGGACAGCATCATGTTCAGGAACGAGCTCGGCTCGTTGTAATCGGCGCACCAGCCGGCGCGCGCCACGTCATAGGTCCCCTGATGGCGGGTATCCAGGAAGGTTTTCCACTCCTGGTTCACCAGCTTCACGTCCACGCCCAGGTTTTTCTTCCAGATGGAGGCGGCGGCGATCGCCAGCTTCTTGTGCAGGTCTGACGTGTTGTACAGCAGGGAGAAGGTCAGCGGTTTACCCGGGCCGTAGCCGGCGTCCGCCAGCAGTTTCTTCGCCACTTCGTTGCGTTTTTCCTGCGTCCAGCCGAACCACTCCGGCGGGGTCAGCTTGGCACCGTCGGTGTATGGCGGCGTAAAGCTGTAGGCCGGCAGATCGCCCTGGTTTTTCACCTTGTTGACGATAATGTCGCGGTCCATGCCCAGCTTCAGCGCTTCACGCACGCGCGCATCGGTGAACGGCGCCTTCTGGTTGTTGATTTCGTAGTAGTAGGTGCACAGATAAGGATCGACGTGCACCTCTTTCGGGATCTCTTTCTTCAACTTCTGGAACAGTTCGATCGGCATGTTGTTGTAGGTCATGTCGATTTCACCGGTGCGGTAGCGGTTAACGTCGGTCACTTCCGACGAAATAGGCAGGAACGTCACTTTATTGATGATGGTTTTGGCGTTATCCCAATATTCCGGGTTGCGTTCCAGTACGATGCGTTCGTTGACAATCCAGTCTTTCAGTTTGTAGGCGCCGTTGCTGACGTAGTTGGCCGGCAGCGTCCACTTCTCGCCGAATTTCTCCACCGCCTCTTTATAAACCGGCTTCATGGCGTAGTGCGGGGTCATTTCAACCAGATAAGGCACCGGCTCGCTCAGGGTCACCTGGAAAGTATGGTCGTCGATGGCCTTCACGCCCAGCGTCGACTTGTCTTTTTTACCGGCGATGATGTCATCGACGTTTTCCACATGGGCGTACTGCAGGTAGCTGGCGTAAGGCGACGCGGTTTTCGGATCCACTACGCGCTGCCAGCTGTAGACGAAATCTTGCGCCGTCACCGGCTTGCCGTTGGACCATTTGGCGTCTTTGCGCAGGTGGAAGGTCCAGACTTTGAAATCCTTGTTATCCCAGCTTTCCGCGACGCCCGGCACGATGGAACCGTCCGGGCTGTTGTTCGCCAGGCCTTCCATCAGATCGCGGGTCACGTTGTTTTCCGGCACGCCCTCGATTTTATGCGGATCCAGCGACTGCACTTCGGAACCGTTGTTTTTGACGATTTCTTGCTTATCCGCCAGCTGCACCCCCGCAGGAACGTCGGCGGCGAAAGCGCCGGTGGTTGCTGTGATGCCGAGCGCGGCGATGACGCCGGCGGCAATGAGGGTTTTCTTCGTGATGTTGGTCATACTTATCGACTCCAGTTTTTATTATCACAGGCTCTTCGTGGAACCTGCGTTGCCCGTAAGCGGACTCTGTTTTCCCGCCGCCGCGGAACGAATGCGGCGGCCGGCCTTCCCTATATCCCCCAGCGCCTCGGCGTGAGGAATACCCCTTTACTGCTTGATAATGTAAAGATTTTTAACGTCGGTATAGTCCAGCGGATCTTTGCCGGTGAACCCGCCTACCGTCGGCTTAATCAACCGCGCGCTGACGCGGTAATACACCGGGATCAACGCGGAGTCTTTGTCCAGCTGCGCTTCTGCCTGCTGATAGAGCGCGGCGCGCGCGGCCTCATCCGGCGCCTTCAGGGTGGCGGCCATGATGGCGTCGAACGCCGGGCTCTTATAAAACACGGTATTGATGCTGCTGTTGGACAGCACCAGGTTCAGGAAGGCGCTGGGTTCGTTGTAATCCCCGCACCAGGTGGCGCGCGCCACGTCGTATTGCCCCTGATGGCGGCTTTCCAGCGAGGTCTTCCACTCCTGATTGCGCAGCGTGACGTCGGCGCCGAGGTTCTTCTTCCACATCGACGCGGCGGCGATCGCCTGCTGTTTGTTTTGATCGGAGGTGTTGTACAGCAGCGAGAACTTCAGCGGCTTGGCGTCGCTGTAACCCGCTTCCGCCAGCAGTTTCTTGGCTTCGGCGTTGCGCTGTTCCTGGCTCCAGCCGGCCCAGGCGGGTTGCGTGAAGTTGGCGCCTTCGGTGAAGGTTGGCGTGAAACTGTAGGCCGGGATCTGCCCCTGGCCCATGATCTTGTTGGCGATGATGTCGCGATCCAGCGTCATCTTCACCGCCGTACGCACCCGCGGATCGGTGAACGGCGCCCGCTGGTTATTGAGTTCGTAATAGAAAGTGCACAGATAAGGGTTAACGTGCAGTTGCTCGGGCACTTCGCGCTTCATTTTGACATACAGGTACGGCGGAATGGCGCTGTTGGTGATGTCGATCTCGCCGCTGCGGAAGCGGTTGACGTCGCTGACTTCGGAAGCAATCGGCAGGAAGGTCGCCTGATTGATCACCGTCTGCTTGTTGTTCCAGTAGCTCGGGCTGCGCTCAAGCACAATCCGCTCGTTCACCACCCACTCTTTCAGACGGTAAGCGCCATTGCCGACATAGTTGGCGGGCAGCGTCCATTTGTCGCCGAATTTCTCCACTACCGCGCGTTTCACCGGTTTGAGCGACGTGTGGCTCAGCATGCTGATGAAATACGGCACCGGTTCGCTCAGCGTCACCTGCAGCGTCTGGTCGTCCAGCGCCTTGACGCCGAGGGCCTGTGGAGGCTTCTTACCGGTCAGGATATCGTCGATATTGTCGACTTTGGTGTACTGCAGGTAGCTGGCATAGGGCGAGGCGATTTTCGGATCGGCCAGGCGCTGCCAGCTGTAGACGAAGTCTTGCGCGGTCACCGGGCTGCCGTCGCTCCACACCGCGCCGGGGCGCAGGTGGAAGGTCCATTGCTGATAATTCTGGTTTTCCCAGCTCGCCGCCGCCGCCGGCACCACATGCCCGTTGGCGTCGGTGCTCACCAGCCCTTCCAGCAGGTTAAGAATGATATTGCTTTCCGGTACGCCCTCGACCTTATGCGGATCCAATGAAGCCACTTCGCTGCCGTTGTTGATCACAATATTCTGCTGCTGCGCCAACTGAACGCCGGCCGGCACTTCCGCCGCCAAACTGCTATTTATGGCGCCGACGCTCAGCGCGCCGCTAATCAACAAGGTCAAAGAAGTGCGCTTCAGGGTTTGCTGCATAATCGAGGCTCCTTTTCACCGACAAGCATCGCTTATCGAAGTTTGTGAAGTGTTTATAAGAATTCTAAATAAACGGATACCAGCAAAAATCATTCCCGTTTTTATGGCGCATTTCAGTTAATTGACCACGGGAAAGTTGCTCGGAAATTAGCAGAAGCCAAATTCCATAGCCAATAAATTTTACGAAAATGTTAAGCAATTCTCTTTTATCGCACGAAGCCCGATCCGGCCCCCAAGATCGAGGACGCGGAGAAACAAAATCATCGCTATGATTTTAAAGAAAAAAAAGACGAAATCATTTCATTTGAAACCATCAACGCAATCTCATTACCGCACAAAGAAACATTCAGTTAACAATCCGGACATTCAAAGAACAAACACCTGCCTATGGTCGGTTAATCACTAATAACACCTGGATGAAAGTGAGACAAGCCCCACAGAATGATGTGATTAATTTAACAACAGCTTTACCGTTGAACGGGGGCAAAACGCGCGGAAATGGGGGAAGAAAAGTGTCTGAAATAACGCTTAGCGTTTTTTTTGCACAGCAACATGAGATTTATGCAACATAAGAGTGCAACCGCATAAATTTTATTCATCCTGTGCACTATAATAATGCGAACCAATAAATAATTTAAACTTTAAAATTAATTTTAGCCGCGCCAAGGCGAAAGGTGCGCGGCTAAACAAAGGGTATTACAACAGGCCGGGGAATATCGCCTTAATGCCGGTAACGATAAACTCGATCCCGAGCGCCATCAACAACAGACCCATGATACGGGTGATCACGTTGATGCCAGTCTGCCCAAGCAAACGCACCAACAGCGGCGCGGCGCGGAACAACAACCAACAGCAAAAGGCGAACAAGGCGATCGCGACCGTAAAGCCGAGCAGGCTTTGCCAGTTGTGATAACGGGAACTCCACACGATGGTGGAACTGATCGCCCCCGGCCCCGCCATCAGCGGCAGCGCTAACGGCACCACGCCGATGCTCTCGCGGATCGCGCTCTCCGATTTTTCCTGTTTGTTCTGTTTGTCTTCTCCCAGCTTGCCGCTGATCATCGACATGGCGATGGTCACCACCAGAATACCGCCGGCGATGCGGAACGAATCGATGGAGATGCCGAACATCCGCAAGATCCCTTCGCCCAGGAACAGCGATGTCCACAGAATAATGGCGACCGACAGGTTGGCGGTCAGGTTGGTTTTATTGCGCCCTGCTTCCGCCTGGTAGCTGGTCATGCTGATAAACACCGGCAAGATGCCCACCGGGTTGACCAGCGCAAACAGACCGACAAAGAACTTGATAAAGCCGGAAAGATCCAACAGAGATTGGCCCACAGATGGCTCCGCGTTAAGTGCTATAAAAAGGTGTGCTGCCTATGCGCGCTAATGTAATGGAATTGCCGCGGGTAATCCATCCGGCCAGAGCAGCATTTTTGACTACCAGCAAGTTAGGCAGCAAAACAAATGCCCTTTGTTAAAGTGATGTATGGCCTTTTGATTTTTTATGTTGAAAAAAGAGTCATCGATCACAGTTATTGATAATCACTCTCAACACCGTCAAGCTGAAAGGTGTCAGCTTGCACTTTTCATGATTTAGATCACAAATCAACTACCCAACAGTGGGTAAGCTCTTAGTCGTAGTCAGGGAGTAGAACAAAGTCGGTGGCAATCCAGCCGGTTCCGTTCTCTTCACTGCCTGCCCCTCCGGTTGGCGCAGGGTAAAGCTCTTTAAGCAAATCAGCAGCATGCGAAGAAATAACGCGGGAAACCCCCGGTATTCGAATCACCGTTTATTCCCGTTATGACTATACTAGTGGCTCGCACGGCTTATTTACTGAAAGAGTTTAACATTATCAGGAGAGCATTATGGCTGTAACGAATGTCGCTGAACTGAACGAGCTTGTCGCACGTGTCAAAAAAGCCCAGCGCGAATATGCCAACTTCACTCAAGAGCAAGTGGATAAAATCTTCCGCGCTGCCGCCCTCGCCGCTGCTGATGCCCGTATCCCGTTGGCCAAAATGGCCGTGGAAGAATCCGGAATGGGTATCGTCGAAGACAAAGTGATCAAAAACCACTTCGCTTCCGAGTACATCTACAACGCCTATAAAGATGAAAAAACCTGTGGCATCCTGTCTGAAGATGACACTTTCGGTACCATCACCATCGCCGAACCTATCGGCCTGATTTGCGGTATCGTCCCTACCACCAACCCAACTTCTACCGCGATCTTCAAAGCGCTGATCAGCCTGAAAACCCGTAACGGCATCATCTTCTCGCCGCACCCGCGTGCGAAAAATGCCACCAATAAAGCCGCCGATATCGTGCTGCAAGCCGCTATCGCCGCCGGCGCGCCAAAAGACATCATCGGTTGGATCGACCAACCTACCGTCGAACTGTCCAACCAGCTGATGCACCACCCTGACATCAACCTGATCCTGGCCACCGGTGGCCCGGGCATGGTGAAAGCCGCCTACAGCTCCGGCAAACCGGCCATCGGCGTCGGCGCCGGTAATACGCCGGTCGTGGTAGACGAAACCGCAGACATCAAGCGCGTGGTCGCCTCTATCCTGATGTCCAAAACCTTCGACAGCGGCGTTATCTGCGCTTCCGAACAGTCGGTCATCGTCGTTGACGCTATCTATGATGCGGTACGCGAACGCTTCGCTTCCCACGGCGGCTATCTGCTGCAGGGTAAAGAACTGAAAGCGGTGCAGGACATCATCCTGAAAAACGGCGGTCTGAATGCGGCCATCGTCGGGCAATCCGCACCGAAAATCGCCGAAATGGCAGGCATCAAAGTACCGGCCAACACCAAAGTGCTGATCGGTGAAGTGAAGCTGGTCGACGAGTCCGAACCTTTCGCACATGAAAAACTGTCGCCTACCCTGGCGATGTACCGTGCCAAAGACTTCGAAGACGCGGTCGCCAAAGCCGAAAAACTGGTCGCCATGGGCGGTATCGGCCACACCTCCTGCCTGTACACCGACCAGGATAACCAAACGGCTCGCATCGCCTACTTCGGCGATAAAATGAAAACGGCTCGCATCCTGATCAACACCCCGGCTTCTCAGGGCGGTATCGGCGACCTGTACAACTTCAAACTCGCGCCTTCGCTGACGCTGGGTTGCGGTTCCTGGGGTGGCAACTCCATCTCTGAAAACGTCGGACCTAAACACCTGATCAACAAGAAAACTGTAGCGAAGCGAGCAGAAAACATGTTGTGGCACAAACTTCCGAAATCGATCTACTTCCGCCGTGGCTCGCTGCCTATCGCGCTGGAAGAAGTGGCGACCGACGGGGCGAAACGCGCCTTCATCGTGACCGACCGTTTCCTGTTCAACAACGGCTATGCTGACCAGATCACCAAGGTTCTGAAGTCTCACGGCATCGAAACCGAAGTGTTCTTCGAAGTGGAAGCCGATCCGACGCTGAGCATCGTGCGTAAAGGCGCCGAGCAGATGAACTCCTTCAAACCGGACGTCATCATCGCGCTGGGCGGCGGTTCGCCGATGGACGCCGCGAAAATCATGTGGGTGCTGTACGAACATCCTGAAACCCACTTCGAGGATCTGGCGCTGCGCTTCATGGACATCCGCAAGCGTATCTACAAATTCCCGAAAATGGGCGTGAAAGCGAAAATGATCGCCATCACCACAACCTCAGGTACCGGTTCAGAAGTCACGCCGTTCGCGGTCGTGACCGACGACGCCACCGGGCAGAAATACCCGCTGGCCGACTATGCGCTGACCCCGGACATGGCGATTGTCGACGCCAACCTGGTGATGAACATGCCGAAATCCCTGTGCGCCTTCGGTGGCCTGGATGCGGTGACCCACGCGCTGGAAGCCTACGTCTCGGTGCTGGCGAACGAATACTCCGACGGCCAGGCGCTGCAGGCGCTGAAACTGTTGAAAGAGTATCTGCCGGCCAGCTACAAAGAAGGCGCGAAAAACCCGGTTGCCCGTGAACGCGTGCACAACGCCGCCACCATCGCCGGTATCGCTTTCGCCAACGCCTTCCTCGGGGTTTGTCACTCCATGGCACACAAACTGGGTTCGGAGTTCCACATTCCGCACGGCCTGGCCAACGCGATGCTGATTTCCAACGTCATTCGCTACAACGCGAACGACAACCCGACCAAGCAGACGGCCTTCAGCCAGTACGACCGCCCTCAGGCGCGCCGCCGCTACGCTGAAATCGCCGACCACCTCGGCCTGAGCGCACCGGGCGACCGCACCGCGCAGAAGATTGAGAAACTGCTGGCCTGGCTGGACGAGCTGAAAACCGAGCTGGGCATCCCAACCTCCATCCGTGAGGCGGGTGTGCAGGAGGCGGACTTCCTGGCGAAAGTCGACAAGCTGTCGGAAGACGCGTTCGACGACCAATGCACCGGCGCCAACCCACGCTATCCGCTGATTGCCGAACTGAAGCAAATCATGCTGGATACCTTCTACGGCCGCGAATTCAGCGAAACAGTCGAAGAGGAAGCGACAGCTCCGGCTGCAGCCAAAGCCGCGGTAAAGAAGTCCAAGAAATAACGGTTTCGTGAACCGATAAAAAAACCCGCCAAACGGCGGGTTTTTTATTGCGCCGGAGGCGCTGCATTTCGACTCACGCCGCCAAAACGCCTCAGCGGGCTTTGGCGGCGTTTTCTCCCCTACTCCAGGGAGTGAATCGCCTCTTTATAATGCTTGCGGCAGACGGAGACATAGCTCTCGTTACCGCCAATCACCACCTGCTCACCGGCGTGCATCGCCTGGCCGTTTTCATCCAACCGCAACACCATATTGGCTTTGCGCCCACAGTGACAGATGGTTTTCAATTCCACCAGCTTATCGGCCCAGGCCAGCAAATATTGGCTGCCGGTAAACAGCTCACCGAGAAAATCGGTACGCAGGCCGTAGCACAATACGGGAATGTCCAGTTGGTCCACCACATCACACAATTGCTCAACCTGCGCCTTGGTCAGGAACTGGCTTTCATCCAGCAGTACACAATGCACCGGCTGCTGTTGATGCTCTTGCTGAATCATGGCGTACAGCATCGAGTCGTTGTTATAGAGCTGGGCCTGCGAGGATAAACCGATGCGCGAGCTGACCTTACCTACGCCAAAGCGGTGATCGATCTCCGCAGTGAACACCAGCGTGCGCATACCACGTTCTTGATAGTTATATGAAGACTGTAGCAGCGCGGTGGACTTGCCGGCATTCATCGCAGAGTAATAAAAATAAAGTTGAGCCATGGCCCCGTAACTCCGATGGTATAAGAAATATTCAAATGTCGATTAGGACGGTAAGTGTACCATAAGCCGCCCCCCAGGCTCAGCCCAAAGCGAACGAATATTGCGTTCGCCGTAATAATGCGCTTTCAAGCGAAACATATCGTTCTGTCGGCCCGTTCTTTTTACAGCTATTTACAGGATAATGTATGCCTGTCATCACTATTAATTCTTGCTAATGGTTAACCGCGATCATTTGCCCATTAATGCATAATCACCCTTTCGCCGCGGCGGGTGCCGCAACCGCAACGGCGCGCCAGTCTATTATACACGGGGCCAATACAGGGCATTTAATCACCTCCGCTGTCCCCGACGTTTCCTGACGCAATCTTTACCTATATACCCCTATTGTTTACAATGTCTGCCTTGCCATGACGTGATTAAGCCCACAGAACCCATTGTAATATTGATATAAATTACGGCGATAACTTATCGATGAAAGCCTTGCGACACGCGCCTTTTAAAGCATGCCTGCTGAAATTTTGACTTAAGTGCGACAAGGGTAATAGTTAACAGCCCTTCCTATATTAGTCGGACAGATCCGATTAACGGATTTTTAAAAGGTAAATTTGAGTATTCAAGTCAATTTGGCTATTGCAGAAAAGAAAATAGCACTCTATTATTATCGAGACGCCCCCCACCAATATAATTTGAGACTAGGACAATGAGCGAAGCATTAAAGATTTTGAACAACATCCGCACTCTGCGCGCCCAGGCAAGAGAATGCACACTGGAAACGCTGGAAGAAATGCTCGAGAAACTGGAAGTTGTTGTGAACGAACGTCGCGAAGAAGACAGCCAGGCTCAAGCAGAAATCGAAGAACGCACCCGTAAACTGCAGCAATACCGCGAAATGCTGATTGCTGACGGTATCGATCCGAATGAACTGCTGCAAACCATGGCTGCCAACAAGGCTGCCGGTAAAGCAAAACGCGCAGCACGTCCTGCTAAATACCAATATAAAGACGAAAACGGCGAATTGAAAACCTGGACCGGCCAAGGCCGTACTCCAGCGGTGATTAAGAAAGCTATCGAAGAGCAAGGTAAATCTCTGGACGATTTCCTGCTGTAATAGCGATTCGGCCCGTATCTGAAAGGCTCCCTGCGGGGGGCCTTTTCATTTTAAAGCTTATCGCCGCGATCCTGCCTCATCCCTTTCCTTTTAGTAAATATCCTAATTCGCATTTTGTTCCTTGCATGAGGTTCCAGCGATAAAAAAGGGCCCTAAGGCCCCTTTGTCGCATATACCCTCGTTCAATTATTGAACCTGGTAGAATGCCTTATACCAATCAACAAAGCGCTTCACCCCTTCTTCAACGCTGGTTTCCGGCTTAAAACCAATGTCACGATAAAGCTCCGCGGTATCCGCGCTGGTATCCATCACGTCGCCAGGTTGCATTGGCAACATATTCTTGCGGGCAGTTAGCCCCAAAGCCTGCTCCAACGCCGTGATATATTCCATCAGTTTAACGGGGGTGTTATTGCCGATATTATAAACATGATACGGCGCGGAACTGGTCGCCGGCGATCCCTGTTCAACGGTCCATGACGGATCTGCCTGCGGAATAACCGCCTGCAGCCGCACAATCGCCTCGGTGATATCATCAATGTAAGTAAAGTCACGGTGCATTTCACCGTGGTTATATACATCGATACTCTCCCCCGCCAATATGGCCTTGGTAAACTTGAACAGCGCCATATCCGGACGCCCCCAGGGACCATATACGGTAAAGAAGCGTAGCCCCGTCGTCGGGAGACCGTATAAATGAGCGTAACTGTGTGACATCAGCTCATTGGCTTTTTTGGTTGCCGCATACAGTGACACAGGGTGGTCGACCGAATCTTCGGTAGCAAACGGCAACTTGCGATTGAGGCCATAAACAGAACTGGAGGAAGCGTAAAGTAAATGCTCGACCTTATTATGACGGCAGCCTTCCAGAACGTTCAAATGACCGATCAGGTTAGCGTCCGCATAAGCCAACGGGTTGACCAGCGAGTAACGCACGCCGGCTTGGGCACCCAAATGAATGACTCGTTGGAACTGATGCTCGGCGAACAATGTCGCCATGCCTTCACGATCGGCCAAATCCAACTTGATGAAGCGGAATCCCGGCTTATCCGCCAGTCTGTCCAGACGGGCCATTTTCAGGCCCACGTCATAATAGTCATTCAGGTTATCGATGCCGACAACCTGATGCCCGGCGGTCAACAAACGCTCTGCAACGTGATAACCAATAAACCCTGCGGCGCCTGTAACCAGGAATTTCATGCCCACTCCTTAAATAACCGGTTTAATCGAGGCACCGCGGCCAATCGCATAGTAGGTAAAGCCGCGATTCGCCAAACGCTCAGGATCGTACAGGTTACGTCCATCGAAGATCACCGGCTGCTTCAACGCGCCCTTGATCACATCAAAGTCCGGTGCGCGGAAATTCTGCCATTCGGTGCAGATCACCAGAGCATCGGCGCCGTGCAACGCAGCCTCTTTGGTACCCATCAGCTTCAAGTCGTCGCGCTGGCCATAGATGCGCTGAACTTCGTTCATCGCTTCCGGATCGTAGGCCTGAACGGTGGCGCCGGCAGCCCACAGCTGCTCCATCAGCACACGGCTGGACGCTTCACGCATGTCATCGGTATTCGGCTTGAACGCCAGACCCCACAGTGCGAAGGTTTTGCCCTTCAAATCGCTGCCGAAATAGTCTTTGATAAAGCTGTTCAGCTTGTCTTTTTGTTGGTAGTTGACCTGCTCTACCGCCTGCAACAGCTTCGGTTGGTAACCGATCTGCTCCGCCGTGCGGATCAGCGCCTGAACATCTTTCGGGAAGCAAGAACCACCGTAGCCACAGCCAGGATAGATGAAGTGATAACCGATGCGTGAATCGGAACCGATGCCCTGACGCACTTTCTCGATGTCCGCGCCCAACATTTCCGCCAGGTTGGACATTTCGTTCATAAAGCTGATTTTGGTCGCCAGCATGCAGTTGGCGGCATATTTGGTCAGCTCCGCGCTGCGGATATCCATCATGATCATACGATCGTGATTGCGGTTAAACGGCTCGTACAGCTCGCGAATAGGCTCGATCACCTCTTTATTATCGGTGCCGATCACGATGCGCTCAGGGCGCATGCAGTCAGCCACTGCAGCGCCTTCCTTCAGGAATTCAGGGTTGGACACCACGTCGAACGGCACGTTGCTGCCGCGTTTTGCCAGCGTTTCCGCCATCACCTGACGCACTTTGTCCGCCGTACCGACCGGCACGGTAGATTTGTCGATCACCACTTTGCGATCGGTCATGTGCTCGGCGATGGTGCGCGCCACCGCGGTGACATATTTCAGATCGGCGGAACCGTCCTCATCCGGCGGCGTACCGACGGCGATAAACTGGATATTCCCGTGCGCCACGCCCGCTTTGGCATCGGTGGTGAAATGCAGGCGCCCAGCCTCATAGTTTTGCTGTACCAGCGGCGTCAGGCCCGGTTCAAAAATCGGGATATTCCCTTTTTTCAGGTTCTCGACTTTTCGTTCGTCAACATCGATGCACATAACATCATGGCCAACTTCAGCCAGCACGGCGGCCTGTACCAGCCCCACATAACCAATACCAAAAACTGTTACTTTCATGTGAAAATCCTAGTTTTTCAAATTAAGACGAAAGATCAAATTACTTCTTGTCAGCGGCAACAACCTGTTGCAGCCACTGAGAAAACTCTTTGCCCAGGCTGGCATGACGCATGCCGTACTCCACGAAGGCCTGCATGTAACCCAGTTTGTTACCGCAGTCATGGCTCACGCCTTTCAGGTGATACGCTTCCACCGTTTCCTGCTGCATCAGCATTTCGATGCTGTCAGTCAGCTGAATTTCATCGCCGGCGCCTGGAGGCGTTTTCGCCAACAGCGGCCAAATATCGGCGGACAACACATAACGACCGACAATCGCCAGGTTGGAAGGGGCTTTATCCGGCGACGGTTTCTCAACCACGCTGACCATCGGCGCGCTTTCGCCCGGTTGCAAATCAACGCCCTTACAGTCGGCTACGCCGTAGTTTCCGACATCCTTATGCGGCACGGGTTCAACCATGATCTGGCTGACGCCGGTGGCTTCGAAGCGCTGCAGCATTTCGTGCAGGTTGTCTTTTTTCGGATCGGCGCTGTATTCGTCGAGGATCACGTCCGGAAGCACCACCGCGACCGGTTCATCGCCCACCATCGGGTAGGCACACATAATCGCGTGCCCCAGGCCTTTGGCATTACCCTGACGAACCTGCATCACGGTAACGCCTTTCGGGCAGATCGACTGCACTTCGTCCAGCAATTGGCGCTTGACGCGTTTTTCCAGCATCGCTTCGAGTTCGAAACTGGTATCAAAATGGTTTTCGATCGAGTTCTTGGAGGAGTGGGTGACCAGCACAATCTCGTTAATCCCCGCCGCAATGCACTCATTGACGACGTATTGGATCAGAGGTTTATCAACCAGCGGCAGCATTTCTTTCGGAATGGCTTTGGTGGCCGGCAACATCCGCGTACCCAAGCCTGCAACCGGGATCACGGCTTTTCTGACTTTGCGATTTACAGCAGGCATTATTTCCTCTCTTAAAGCTAAAGCGCTCATTTTATGAGCGTGGGCTCGATATAAAAAAACCTTCGGAGTATACCAGCTTATGCGCGCCGAGCATTAACCAGAACACAAATAGAAAACATTTAGGACTATTACCCGTTCGGATAATCCGGAGAATAAATAAACGGTTTAATTACAGATAAGTAAATAGCTTGAGATCGCGCCGATCGCTGCCTGCTATTCAGCGCTGAGCATCAGTCGCAATCGGCCACCGCTGCCCCATACCTGACATTGCCAGGCGGTACAACGCTGGCTGATCTGATTCATGTAGGTAGCCCCCAGCGTCCCCAGTGGCACGCCGTTGCTCAGCTGGATTTGATTGTCACCGGTATTGACGTTGGCATGCAGCCCGGCGGAAACCAGAATCAGGTTTTTATTTTCGGCGTGATAATATCCCAACAACAGAGGGAATTGACCGTCCAATTTCCCCTGCCGCAATAATTGATTAACCTGCTTTAACAATGCCGACATTTGCGGCAAACGATGCTGTTGATTAGCCAGATGGTCCTGCAGCAGCCCATTAAATAATGCGCGCAACAGCAGCGCCGCCAATACGCCATTATCGCCGGCGCGCGTGACGTCCAGACAATAGAATGCCAGATCCTTTTCTGACAAGGCGGCGATATCCAGCACCAGGCCGGGATTTTCGCCGGTGGTTAACTGCCGATAGTTGATCCGGCAATGCGCAATGGTCTGCTGTACCGGCGGCTGCAGTTGCTTAAGCAGTTTGACGGCTTCGGAAGGATTTTTGCTCAACGCATCCCAATCCTGAAACAGTTCAACCTCTTCAATCGCCTGGGAGGTGAACATATTGGGGTATAAGCACGCCAGCACCGCTTCACGCAGGCGATTGAGATCGGTCAGCGGCTTGAGCAGCACATCCTGCACGCCCAACCGCAGCACCTTGGCGATGTCCGCCATCTTGTCGGTGGCCGAGATCACCAGCACCGGGATCTGCAGCCCCTGCAAACGCAGGTGTTCAACGAATTCGATACCGCCCATTTCCGGCATCGCGAGATCGCACAGAATCAGATCCGGCTTGAAGTCATCGACGGCACTCAGCGCCTGTAAACCGTTGGTCGCCTCGCCGGTTTCAGCGCCCAGCGAGGTCAGATAACCGACCAGCACGGAACGAAAAACCTGTTCGTCCTCAACGATCAAGATGCGCTTGTGAGTGAGTGGTAATGCCATCAGCCGAGCCTCGTCCCTTTCCATAGTGTAATAGTGGCTCAAAAAGGTCACTTATGCTCGTCTGAAACAGACCAACTGCGCATTGCCAACCAAGAACCGAGAATTATCTATTTTTTATCAACGGCAACAACCGATCCAGTTGTTTTTCAACCGCCAGCAACCCCGCCTCGATCGCTTCATCGGCGCGGTGGAAATCCAGCGTTGAGATTTGCGGGCAAAAAGGCTGGATCAAGACATCCGGCGGATCGCTCGCCATCCGGTTGCGCTTCAGGCGATTCTCCAGCATTTGAATCGATGTGCTCATAATCTCCATCGCCGTCGGCGCCGTAGCCGGTTTGCGCTTGCGCATTCTGCCGACGCGTTCCCGAAGACGCCCGCGCCAGGTAGCCGCAGGCGCATCGTCCGGGCTTTCTTCCTCGATACGTATCGAGAACAGATCCTGCTGCATCAGGTGCGCGTCATGCTGCAGATCGACCGCAATGACGATATCGGCGCCCATGGCGCGGCAAAGCGACACCGGCACCGGATTGACCACCGCGCCATCCACCAGCCAATAGCCGTCGGCCCATACCGGCGCCAACAGGCCGGGCATGCTGCAGGAGGCGCGTATCGCCTGATGAATATCGCCTTCGGTCAGCCACAGCTCACGGCCGGTACTGAGATTGGTCGTCACGGCACCGAACTTCAACGCACAATCGGCGATATCATTGATCTTCAGCAGCTGTCCAACGGCGTTAAACACCCGCTCGCCGCGCAACAGGCCGCCGCGCTGCCAGGAAAAATCCATCAGGCGAATCACGTCCCAATAGCTGAACGATCGCACCCACTGCTCCATCGCCGGCAGGCGATGGCTGGCGAACGCGGCGCCCACCAACGCGCCGACAGAGCAGCCGGCAACGATATCGATCTCAATCCCCAGCTTCTTTAACGCATTGATCACGCCGATGTGCGCCCAGCCTTTAGCCGAGCCCGCTCCCAGCGCCAGTCCGATCTTGATTTGCCGCATCGCGTCATCCTCTCGGTAAACGGTGTTCTCTGCTTTCAGGGTAGATTGTCACTGACGAATATTGTTAGGTAACATATGCGCTAAATTCATTTTCAGCCTCGTTTTCTCAGGAGTCATTTTGCCCGAATCATGCCCATGCGGCAGCGGACTGGCGTATAACGCGTGCTGCGCCCCTTTTATCAGCGGCAGTCAACCGGCGCCGACGCCCGGCCAACTGATGCGTTCACGCTTCACCGCCTACGTGAATCATAACGTCGACTATCTGATCGCCACCTGGCACCCCGACTGCGGCGCCGAAGCGTGGCGCAATGCCATCGTCGACAGTTTTAAGAATACCGAGTGGCTGGGCCTGACGATCGTGGAAGAGAAAGCCGGTCATGAGCCGGATGAAGGCTTCGTCGAATTCATCGCCCGTTTCACCGATGGCGAAAGCGGCGAGCCGCAGGCGATGCATGAGCGCTCGCGCTTCCTTCGTCGCGATCAACGTTGGTATTATATCGACGGCACCAAACCCCAGCCCGGCCGAAATGCGATGTGTCCCTGTGGCTCAGGGAAAAAATACAAGAAGTGCTGCGGGCGCTAACCGGCCGGCGCTTCACGTTTACGCCTGCGCAGACAGGCCATTCAGTATCAGACAGGATCCTCAAACCCATGCCACACCAAAATGTACAACGGAAAGTGTTACGCACCATCTGCCCGGACGCCAAAGGGCTGATCGCCAAGATCACCAACATCTGTTACAAGCACGAACTCAATATCGTCCAGAACAATGAGTTCGTCGATCACCGCACCGGGCGTTTCTTCATGCGCACCGAACTGGAAGGCATTTTCAACGACAACACGCTGCTGGCCGATCTGGACAGCGCCCTGCCGGAAGGTTCACTGCGTGAACTGCACAGCACCGGGCGCCGGCGCATCGTGGTGCTGGTCACCAAAGAGGCGCACTGCCTGGGCGATCTGTTGATGAAAAGCGCCTATGGCGGCCTCGATGTTGAGATCGCCGCCGTAATCGGCAACCACGACACGCTGCAAACGCTGGTGGAGCGTTTCGATATTCCTTTCCATCTGGTGAGCCACGAAGGCTTGACGCGCGAACAGCACGACCGCGAAATGACGGCCAAGATCGATCAATATCAGCCGGATTACGTGGTGCTGGCCAAATATATGCGCGTGCTGACCCCGGCCTTCGTGCAACATTATCCGAATCAGGTAATCAACATTCACCATTCGTTCCTGCCGGCGTTTATCGGCGCACGACCTTATCACCAGGCCTACGAGCGCGGGGTAAAAATCATCGGCGCCACTGCCCATTACGTTAACGACAATCTCGACGAAGGCCCGATCATCATGCAGGACGTGATCCACGTCGATCACACCTATTCCGCCGAGGATATGATGCGCGCCGGCCGCGACGTGGAGAAAAACGTGCTCAGCCGAGCCCTGTATCAGGTGTTGGCGCAGCGCGTCTTCGTCTACGGCAATCGCACCGTTATTCTGTAATCGTTCAATAAATCGGTGCATTTCGTTCAGGGATGCACCGCCAAGAATAAAAAAACGGCAAACGATTCATTTTCTGCATTTCAATGCTTTACACATCCGCTTCATTTGATATGATGCGCCCCGCTTACCGAGACAGCGCTCTCGCAAGCAAGGCCAGTTAAATAGCCATGTATATGGTGGGGTTCCCGAGCGGCCAAAGGGAGCAGACTGTAAATCTGCCGTCACTGACTTCGAAGGTTCGAATCCTTCCCCCACCACCATCTTCTCTCTGCCAGGAGCGAAGACGCAGTAAAGAAACCGGCCAGGTTTCTTCCGGGTAAAACCGGAACAACAATTTGTAAATCCATGAATACCATGGTGGGGTTCCCGAGCGGCCAAAGGGAGCAGACTGTAAATCTGCCGTCACAGACTTCGAAGGTTCGAATCCTTCCCCCACCACCATCTCTTGCAGAAAATCCCAAAACTGAGTTAAAAGCACATCGCCTCCATAATGTTCCGAATCGGGGAAGGATGAGAAGCTTCGACCAAGGTTCGAGTCTCACGCAGTGAGACAACGCGCTTCAGCGCGGCCCGCAGGTGAGTCGCGCAGCGACGAATCATCCTTCCCCCACCACCATCTCTTGCAGAAAATCCCAAAACCCACTTAAAGCACATCGCATCCAACACGTGCATCCAATGTTCTCGTATCAATAAATCAAGTTATCTCCCCTTATTAACCGCTTTCATCCAGCCGTTTTGTTCCTCACTCCCAGCCGTAACTTGAACTCCGGCCGACAATTCGCTATACCACTGGCTTCTTTAGTGCAGTAAGGAACAGGTGGATGCGAAACAATATTTGCGTTTTTTGTGGCGCCAGCGAAGGCGTCAATCCCGCTTATGCCGAGCAGGCTCGTCAACTGGGGCAACTGCTGGCCGCACAGGGGAGCCGTTTAATCTATGGCGGCGGCAAAAAAGGATTGATGGGGATCGTGGCAGACGCGGTGTTGGCCGCAGGCGGTGAAGCGGTCGGCATTATCCCCGAGCGCCTGGTTGAAGCGGAAACGGCGCATCGCGGCCTGACTGAATTGGAAGTGGTGCCAGACATGCATACGCGCAAAGCCCGTATGGCAGCGCTGGCGGACAGTTTTATCGCCCTGCCCGGCGGCATCGGCACGCTGGAAGAGCTGTTTGAAATCTGGACCTGGGGGCAAATCGGCTATCACAATAAGCCGGTCGGCCTGCTGAACGTCAACGGATTCTACCGCCCGCTGAGCCAGTTCCTCGAGCACGTCGCCGATCAGGGTTTTATGCGTCACGACTATCTCGGCACCCTGCACATCAGCGAATCGGCACAGACGCTGCTGCAACAGTTTGACGACTATCAACCTAAAAATTACGACCGCTGGGCGAAATAAACCCGCGGCGCAGTCAGCGGTCCTGCCGCTGTCTGCGTTACATTTCCCGCCAAACTCTGCTACTATCACAGCACATTTTTCTCGTGAAAACGGCACCGCTCATGAAGTTTGTCTCTTTTAATATCAATGGACTGCGCGCGCGTCCGCATCAGCTGGCGGCAATTATCGAACAGCACCAGCCCGACGTGATCGGTCTGCAGGAAACCAAAGTTCACGATGACATGTTCCCATTGGAAGAAGTCAGCCAGCACGGCTATCACGTGTTCTATCACGGGCAAAAAGGCCATTACGGCGTGGCGCTGCTGACCAAAGCGGAGCCCCTGGCCGTGCGCCGCGGTTTCCCAACCGATGAAGAAGACGCGCAGCGTCGCATCATCATGGCCGATCTGGCTACGCCGCAGGGCACGCTGACGGTGATCAACGGCTACTTCCCGCAAGGTGAAAGCCGCGACCATCCGATCAAATTCCCGGCTAAAACACGCTTTTATCAGGATCTGCAAAACTACCTGGAGCAGCAGCTGTCGGCGGAATCCCCGGTGCTGATCATGGGCGACATGAATATCAGCCCGAGTGATTACGATATCGGCATCGGCGAAGACAACCGCAAACGCTGGCTGCGCACCGGCAAGTGCTCCTTCCTGCCGGAAGAGCGCGAATGGATGGATCGCCTGCTGAACTGGGGCCTGGTAGATACCTATCGCCACGCCAACCCGGGGCGCAACGACGAGTTTTCATGGTTCGACTACCGCTCCAAAGGGTTCGACGACAATCGCGGCCTGCGTATCGATCTGCTGCTGGCCAGCACCCCGCTGGCTTCGCGCTGCATCGCCACCGGCATCGATTACCAAACCCGCGGCATGGAGAAACCTTCCGACCATGCGCCGGTCTGGGCGGAATTCACGCTGTAACCCCATCCCCCGGTGCTCGCCGGGGTTTTATTCTGTGAAGCCGATGAAAATTATCGACGTAGTAGCCGCCATTCTGGAACAAAATGGGCGTATTTTGCTGGCCCAGCGCGGCGCAGGCAGCGATCAAGCCGGCCTGTGGGAGTTTCCCGGCGGCAAGGTAGAAACCGGCGAAAGCCAGCCGGAGGCGCTGACGCGCGAGCTGGATGAAGAATTGGGGATTAGCGCCCGTATCGGCAACTATGTGGGCAGCAACCAGTGGCGGCAAGGCGAACGCATCATCCGACTGCATGCCTGGCGAGTCGCGGAGTTCTCCGGTGAACTGCAACAGCGCTGCCATTCGGCGCTGGTCTGGGTCACGCCGCAACAGGCGCAGGAATACCCCCTGGCGCCCGCTGACGTTCCACTGTTGGCGGATTATCTCGCCGCGCAAGGCGAGGCGCGCTGAGCGCGGTGACAGGTTACATCGTCACTTCTTCAATCGTACCCAAATCAAGGGGTTGGTGCCGATAGTATTAGGCTCACGCACGCACTGCAGCACTTCCCCTTCGACTTTGAGCACCGCCCCCTCGGAATAGTTCTGATTCTGGTAGACGCAACAACGGCTGCAGGGCTGCGCCGACGGCGGATTGTCGCCGCTTTTGGCCGCGCCCCAGATCTCCGGCGAAACCGGTAGCACCACGTCCACATCGCCGCGATTGGCGGCGGCCAGGCCGGAAAACATCAGGGCCGCGGCAGCCAATACACCAGTGAGTCCACGCTTCATTCACTCTTCTCCTGCGCCTTGCCGGCGCTTTTCCTGCGTTTTTTGCCTCCGCTGGAGGGCGGCGGCGGCAATCCACGAAACGCCATGCTCGCCCGGCTCTGCTTGGCCTGATAAATCAGCTCTTGCAGCGTGCCGACCAACGGCTGCATAAAGTCCTGATAGCGGCAGGATTTCTCGCTGATTTGCGTCAGCGTGGCTTCCCAGTTGGCCGTCATATCAGGGCGCGCAGCAAGATCCGGCAGCGAGTGAATCAATGCGCGCCCGGTTTCGCTGGAGTGAATATAGCGTCCCTTCTTGTACAGAAACGCCCGCTTGAACAGCAATTCGATGATCCCCGCTCGCGTCGCTTCCGTACCTAAACCATCGGTCGCCCGCAGGATTTTCTTTAGCGCTTTATCTTGTACGAACCGCGCGATGCCGGTCATGGCCGACAACAGGCTGGCGTCAGTAAACGGCCGCGGCGGCTGCGTCTGGCGCTCCACCACTTCACCGCGCTCGCACAACAGCTCATCATCTTTAGCCACCACCGGCAGCGGCGCACCTTCGTTCTCCTCGTCGCGCTCCTTGCTGCCCAGCAGCGTACGCCAGCCGGCTTCCGCCAGGAATCGCGCCTTGGCGATAAATTTGCCGCCGGCGATATCCAGCTCGATCACGCATTTGCGGAATACCGCATCCGGACAGAACTGCATCAGATACTGGCGCGCCACCAGCCCATACACGTTCCGCTCATCCTGCGTCAGATTAATCTTGCCGGCGCGGGCGGTGGGAATGATGGCGTGGTGCGCGTCGACCTTTTTATCGTCCCAGCAACGGTTGCGGCGATCGCTGTCGATCACCGGCTGCGGGTACAGCTCGGGCTGGTGCACGCTGATGGCGTTCAGCACCGCGTAGCGGCCGGCGAAATGCTCTTCCGGCAGGTAGCGACAGTCGGAACGCGGATAGGTAATCAACTTGTGGGTTTCGTACAGCCGCTGGCAAACGTCCAGCACCTGTTGCGCGCTGAGGTTATAACGCCGGGCCGCTTCGATTTGCAGCGTGGAGAGCGAAAACGGCAGCGGCGCGGTATCCGATTCCCGTTTATCGTTATAAGACGTGACCAGAGCCGGCTGGCCTTCAATGCGCTTGACCACATGCTCCGCCAACGGCCGGTGCAGCAAACGCCCCTCTTCGTCCTGATAAGGCTCGCACGACTCGCTGGGCTGCCACAGCGCCACGAAACGCTCTTCTTTCGGCGTGACGATGTGCGCCTTGACCTCAAAGAAGTCTTTCGGCACGAAGTTTTCGATCTCTTCATCGCGCCGCACCACCAACCCCAGCACCGGCGTCTGCACCCTGCCCACCGACAACACGCCGTCATAACCGGCGTTGCGGCCCAGCAGCGTATAAGCGCGGGTCATATTGATGCCGTACAGCCAGTCGGCGCGTGAGCGCGCAAGGGCGGACACGCACAATGGGATGAAGTCACGGTTGTCGCGCAGGCGTTCAACCGCGCGCTCCACCGCCTGCGGGTTGAGATCGTTGATCAGACAGCGGCGCACGTTCTGGCGCTTTTCCGCCGTCAAATCCAGGTAGTCCAGCACCTCATCCACCAGCAGTTGCCCTTCGCGATCCGGGTCGCCGGCGTGAACCACTTCATCGGCTTCGAGCAGCAACTTTTTAATGGCGTTGAGCTGTTTGCTGACCGAAGGCCGCGGCTGCAACCGCCATTTTTCGGGAATTATCGGCAGGTCTGCCAACGACCAGCGCGCATAGCGGCTGTCATAGGCGTCAGGCTGAGCCTGCTCCAACAGGTGGCCGACGCACCAGGTCACCACATCATTGTTGCCGCAGGCGATATACCCGTCGCCGCGGCGATGCGGCTTGGGCAATACGTCGGCAATGGCGCGCGCCAAACTCGGTTTCTCGGCTATGAACAGTCGCATTATTCACCGTTTTTCTGGCTGAACGTCATCAAGAATTCTCTTACTTCTGCATAGTTCCCACGGAAGACGATCCGCTGGGCTTTCTTTTCCAACTGATAGCAATACATCGGATCGTAGTACTGCTGCAACAAGGGCGCCAACCACTCGCTGTGCGCGTCACCCTGGCCGCTGAGACGCTGTGCCCGCAACGCCGCTTCCAGCCGCTGCGTCAGCTGCTGGAAGCGCTCCAGGCCCAACCGGCGGCGAATGGCGAACAGGCCGTGATGCAGATAGTCGTCGTACTGCCGCCAGCCTTCTTCCACGCCATAGGCCTGTTCGAACTGTGCGCGCATCCCGTCGATATATTCGGCCTGCAGGCGTGCCAGGCGAATATCAAACGGATCGTCGATCACCGCCACCGGCGCCTGCTGCATGCCGTTGAACAACGGCAACGGCAGATTGTTGCTGCCGATGATCCGCCCTTCGTCTTCCAGCACCCAACGGCGGCTGCCACCATGCTGTTTTTTCAGCAATAACACAGCCAGACGATTCTCAAAATCGATCTGTGAGCTTTGCCCCGCCAGCGTTCGGCCAAAAGATGAACCGCGATGGCGCGCCGCGCCTTCCAGATCGACGCCGTCGGCCAGTTCGTTGACCAGCAGCGTCTTGCCGCTGCCGGTATTGCCGCCCACCAGGGCCATCGGCAATGCCGCGCTTTGCGCCAACACGCCGAGCAGATAATTGCGCAGCGCCTTATAACCGCCAGTGATACGTGGGTACTCGACGCCGGCCTCATGCAGCCATTGCTGCACCAGCTGTGAGCGCAGCCCACCACGGAAGCAGTAAATATAACCTTCGGGTCGCTGCGCACAGGCCGCCAGCCATGCGGCGGTGCGCTGTTCGCGCAGTTTGCCGTTCACCAGGCTGTGGCCGAGCGCAATCGCCGCTTGCTGACCATGCTGCTTATAGCAAGTGCCCACCGCCTGCCGCTCGCTGTCGACCATCAGCGGCAGGTTCACCGCCTGAGCGAAGGCGCCCTGCTGAAACTCGATCGGCGCACGCACGTCAATCAGCGGCACGTCGTGCAGAAAAATGCGTTGATAATCGGCGCTGTCCGGCCTGCCTTGCATCTTGGACACTACACAACCTCGATCAGCGGTTTACCTGCCTGTGCGGCATGCAGCTCACCGATAGGATTGAGCGTGATGCCGTGCTGCTCGGCAATCGCCAGCACCTGCGCCTGCGCCTCCGGCAATACCGCCAACAGCAAACCGCCGGAGGTTTGCGGATCGCACAGCAGCTGACGCTGCAAATCGCTCATCTCGCCCACCAGATGGCCGTAGCTGTCGAAGTTGCGCCCGGTGCCGCCCGGCACGCAGCCCTCGGCGATGTACGCCTCGACATCCGGCAGTTTCGGCACCCGATCGAACCAGACCGTCGCCTGCAGACCGGAGCCCTGACAAACCTCGCTCAGGTGGCCCAACAGGCCAAAGCCAGTGATGTCGGTCATCGCCGTGACGCCCGCCACTTCGGCAAAGTCGGCGCCCGGCTTGTTAAGACGACACATCACGTCCGTCGCCAGCCCTTGATGTTCAGGGCGCAGCTTGCTTTGCTTCTCGGCGGTCGTCAGCACGCCAATGCCCAGCGGCTTGGTCAGATAGAGTTGCGCCCCGGCCTGTGCGGCGCTGTTCTTTTTCACTCGCTCGGTATTGACCACGCCGGTGACCGCCAGGCCGAAGATAGGTTCCGGCGCATCGATGGAATGGCCGCCGGCCAGCGCGATCCCCGCCTGCTGGCAAGCGAAACGTCCGCCGTCGATCACCTGCTGCGCCACCTCCGGCGGCAGTTTGGCGATTGGCCAGCCGAGAATGGCGATCGCCATGATCGGTTTGCCGCCCATGGCGTACACGTCGCTGATGGCGTTAGCGGCGGCGATACGGCCGAAATCAAACGGATCGTCGACGATCGGCATGAAGAAGTCGGTAGTGCTGATGATGCCGACGCCGTTGCCGATGTCATACACCGCCGCGTCGTCGCGGGTTTCATTGCCGACCAACAGACGCGGATCGACAAATTTCTCCCGCTCGCTGTGCAGGATGGTTTCGAGAACTTTCGGTGAGATTTTGCAGCCGCAGCCAGCGCCATGGCTGTACTGGGTTAAACGGATCGCTGGCGATGTCATAGTCCACTCCCTTCGATAACGGCACTCAAGATAACATAGGGTAGCGCTTGCCGAGGGGATTGATAAGAGCGGGCCGCCGATAAGCGAACGGCCTGCTCAGAAACCATGCAATTTTGCGGGGTTTGGCGCATTTTCGCCGCGCCCCGTTGGATAATACTTAGAAATAGCTGACGAAAGGCGTGCTGTCCGGCGGCGTCACTTTAGTGGCGGCCTTCAGCTGCGGCGTGCCCAGATAGAGGAAACCGACGATCTCGTCCTGCTCGCGGCAACCGAAGGCTTCACGCACCAGCGCATGCTCGGTCCAGGCGCCGGTGCGCCAGATGCCGTTAAAGCCCTGCGCCAGCGCCGCCATCTGCATCGCCTGCACGGCGCAACCGGCGGAAACCACCTGCTCCCAGCGCGGCACCTTGGTCTCTTCAGTGCAATGCGCGATGACGGTGATGATCAGCGGTGCGCGGAACGGCGCCTTGGTGGCTTTTTCGATCGCCGCTTCATCCAACTGATCCTGCTTCGCCGCCGCCTGCAGCAACTGACTGAAGCGCTCCAGGCCCTGATTCTCGATCATCACGAAACGCCACGGCTGCAGCGCACCGTGATCGGGCGCACGCAGGCCCGCGTTGATGATGTTTTGGCGCACTTCCCCCGCCGGCGCCGGTTCCGCCAGGCGCGAAGCCGAGCGACGATTCAATAAAAGATCCAGAGCATCCATCGTAAACTCCTGATAACAATTTTCATTCCGGCCACGTTAACATAGCTAAACGGCGAGTTACAGCCTCGGCGATAGCGTCTGTGTGCCACGATTTAAAGCTGACATTTACCCGGCCGCTCATTAGGATAGCGGAACATTCTCGACTCTTGTTGGAGAGCACATGCGCACATTGTGGCAAATTATTGCCGGCATTTTCCGGTGGACATGGCGTCTGCTGAATTTTATCAGGGAACTGATCCTTAACCTGTTCCTGGTCCTGCTGATCCTGGTTGGGGTCGGCATCTATCTGTCCTTCCAAAGTTCCTCCACCTCGACGGCCCCGGCGCGCGGCGCGCTGTTGGTCGATTTAAGCGGCGTGGTGGTCGATCAGCCTTCGGTAAACAACCGGGTGCGGCAATGGGGGCGTGAACTGTTGGGCGCCTCCAGCAGCCGCCTGCAGGAGAACTCGCTGTTCGACGTGGTGGACAGCATCCGCAAGGCCAAAGACGACAAAAACATTACCGGCATGGTGTTGCAGCTGAATGACTTCGCCGGCGCCGATCAGCCGTCGCTGCGCTATATCGGCAAAGCGCTGCGCGAGTTCCGCGACAGCGGCAAACCGATCTTCGCCATCGGCGACAGCTACAACCAAACGCAATACTACCTGGCCAGCTACGCCAACAAGGTCTTCCTGTCGCCGCAGGGCGCGGTCGATCTGCACGGTTTCGCCACCAACAACCTGTATTACAAGTCGTTGCTGGACATGCTCAAGGTCACCACCAATATCTTCCGCGTCGGCACCTATAAATCGGCGGTCGAACCGCTGATCCGCGACGATATGTCCCCGGCGGCGCGCGAAGCGGACAGCCGTTGGATCGGCGGCCTGTGGCAGAACTACCTGGAGACCGTGGCCGCCAACCGCCAACTGACGCCGCAGCAGCTGTTCCCGGGCGCAGCCGGCGTGCTGAGCGGCCTGCAGGCGGCCGGTGGCGACACCGCCCGCTATGCGCTGGACAATAAGCTGGTGGACGAGCTGGCGTCGCGCACCGCGATCGAAAATCAGCTGGTCAAGACCTTCGGCTGGGACAAACAGGCGAACGATTTCAACGCCATCAGCATCTACGACTATCAGCCGAAGCCGGACGCCAACCAGGGCGGCAAGATCGCCGTGGTGTTCGCCAACGGCGCCATCATGGACGGCCAGCAGACACCGGGCAACGTCGGGGGGGACACCACCGCCGCCGAGCTGCGCCAGGCGCGTCTGGATCCGGCCGTCAAGGCCGTGGTGTTCCGCGTCAACAGCCCAGGCGGCAGCGTCAGCGCGTCCGAAGTGATCCGCTCCGAGCTGGCCGCCGTGCGCGCCGCCGGCAAACCGGTGGTGGTGTCGATGGGCGGCATGGCCGCGTCGGGCGGCTACTGGGTCTCGACGCCGGCCGACTATATCATCGCCAGCCCGAGCACCCTGACCGGTTCTATCGGCATTTTCGGCATCATCAATACCTACGAGAAAACCCTGGATACGCTGGGTGTGCACACCGACGGCGTGGCGACCTCGCCGCTGGCCGATATCGCGGTCACCAAGGCGCTGCCGCAGGAGTTCTCGCAGATGATGCAGCTGAATATCGAAAACGGGTATAAGAACTTCCTCGATCTGGTCGCCAAATCACGCAAGATGACCCCGCAGCAGGTTGACCAAATCGCACAGGGTCACGTCTGGCTCGGCAGCGACGCCAAGGCCAACGGCCTGGTCGATCAGTTGGGTGATTTCGACGACGCGGTGAAGAAAGCCGCCGAGCTGGCAAAGCTGCAGCAGTGGCAGCTCGACTGGTTCGTCGATACCCCAAGCCTGAGCGATATGGTGCTCAGCCAGTTTGGCGTTTCCATTCACGCCATGCTGCCGGCCGCGATTCAGGCCATGCTGCCCGCCCCGCTGGCTTCGGTCGCCAACGCGGTGAAAGAACAACCTGGCTTGTTCAATAACCTGAACGATCCGCAAAACCGTTATGCGATCTGTCTCACCTGCGGAGAAGTCCGCTAACAAATAATTCTGCAGCCCGGCCACCGCCGGGCTTTTTTTCTGCCGCCATGTCCCTATAATTCAGCCCATCTTATCTTTGTTAAAATCATAACCATGCAAAAGAAATCCATTTACGTCGCCTACACCGGCGGCACCATCGGCATGCAGCGTTCCGATCACGGCTACATCCCGGTTTCCGGCCACCTGCAGCGCCAGCTGGCGCTGATGCCCGAATTCCATCGGCCGGAGATGCCGGATTTCACCATTCATGAATACGCGCCATTGATTGACTCTTCAGACATGACGCCGGAAGACTGGCAGCACATCGCCGACGACATCAAGCAGAACTACGATCGCTACGACGGCTTCGTGATCCTGCACGGCACCGACACCATGGCGTTCACCGCCTCGGCGCTTTCCTTCATGCTGGAAAACCTGGCCAAACCGGTGATCGTCACCGGCTCGCAGATCCCGCTGGCGGAGCTGCGCTCCGATGGCCAAACCAACCTGCTCAACGCGCTGTTTCTGGCGGCCAACCATCCGGTGAATGAAGTCAGCCTGTTCTTCAACAACAAGCTGTTCCGCGGCAACCGCACCACCAAAGCGCACGCCGACGGCTTCGACGCCTTCGCTTCCCCCAATCTGCCGCCGCTGCTGGAAGCCGGCATCCATATTCGCCGCCAGCAAGGCATCGACAGCCCGGCTTGCAACGGCGCGTTGCAGGTGCATGACATCACGCCGCAGCCGATCGGCGTGGTCACCATCTATCCGGGCATTTCCGGCGCGGTGGTGCGTAATTTCCTGTTGCAGCCGGTCAAGGCGCTGATCCTGCGCTCCTACGGCGTCGGTAACGCGCCGCAAAAGGCCGAGCTGATCGACGAGTTGCGTGCGGCCTCTGAACGCGGCATCGTGGTGGTCAACCTGACGCAGTGCATCTCCGGGCGCGTCAATATGGAAGGCTACGCCACCGGCAACGCGCTGGCGCATGCCGGGGTGATCAGCGGTTTCGACATGACGGTGGAAGCCGCCCTGACCAAGCTGCACTATCTGTTGAGCCAGCCGCTGACGCCGGAACAAATCCGCGCCCTGATGCAGCAAGATCTGCGCGGCGAGCTGAGCATCAACGGTTAACCTACTGAACTCTGGAGCGGCGATGAAAACGGCCCTGTTGTTGATCGATCTGCAAAACGATTTCTGCCCCGGCGGCGCGCTGGCGGTCACGGAGGGCGACGCCGTCATTCCGGTCGCCAATCAGGCGATCGCCGCCTGCCTGGCGCGGGGCGAGCCGGTGGTGGCCAGCCAGGACTGGCATCCCGCCAATCACCGCAGCTTTGCGGTGAACTCCCATGCGCAGGTCGGCACCCTCGGCGAGCTGGAAGGTCTGCCGCAGGTGTGGTGGCCGGTGCACTGCGTGCAAGGGAGCCACGGCGCCGATTTTCATTCTCAATTGCAGCGGCAACACATCGATGCCGTTTTTCGCAAAGGGCAGGATACGAGCATCGACAGCTACAGCGCGTTCTTCGATAACGGCCACCGGGCGCAGACCGAACTGCACGATTGGCTGCAATCGCAGGGCGTCCGGCGGCTGGCGATCATGGGCCTGGCGACCGACTACTGCGTGAAGTTCAGCGTGCTGGATGCACTGGCTGCCGGCTATCCGACGCAGGTGATCGTCGACGGCTGCCGCGGCGTGAATCTGCAGCCGGGCGACAGTGAGCAAGCGCTGCAGGACATGGCGCGCGCCGGCGCACAGCTAGTTACCCTGTCACAGTTTCTCGCCAACTAAATCCTCTCGGGCGCCACCGGCGCCCTCTCTACGCAGCGGCGAAATTATCGACGCCGCTCACAATACCACCTTTCTTCTTCCCCAACGGCTTGTGACCGGCAGGCGCTTTTGCTGTTATGACTGCGACGCGTTTGGCGTCAATCGGTTATACGCATCCGGGGCCCACTGAGCCCGGCTTTATTGTGCCCGCCCCTGGCGGTACGGTCGGCCTTGCCGACCACAAGGAGACAGACATGAAAATAACCCGAAAACTGCTGCCTTTGCTGGCGGCGGTGCAATTGGCTATGGCCGGCGCAAGCACGGCCCAGGCGGCCTATCTCTCCGTCGGCTACTTCAACGGCGGCGGCGACGTTACCGCCGGCCCCGGTGGTGACATCGACAAGCTGGACGTGACGCAAATCACCCATCTCAACTATTCGTTTGGCCTGATCTACAACGACGAGAAAGACGAAACCAATGCGGCGCTGAAAGACCCCGCTCGCCGCCACCAGATCTACCTGTCGCCGAAAGTCACGGCCGATTTGCAACGGCTGCCGGTGCTGCGCAAACAGAACCCCGAGCTGAAAGTGCTATTGTCGATCGGCGGCTGGGGCGCACGCGGTTTCTCCGGCGCTGCCGCCACCGCGGGAAACCGGGCGATTTTCATTCGCTCCGCGGTGCAGGTGATCGAGCAGTACGGGCTGGATGGGATCGATCTGGACTGGGAATACCCGGTAAACGGCGCCTGGGGTTTGGTGGAAAGCCAACCGGCAGACCGCGACAACTTCACCCTGCTGCTGAGAGAGCTTCATCAGGCGCTGGGTAAAGGCAAGCTGTTAACCATCGCCGTCGGGGCCAACGTCAAAAGCCCGCAGGAATGGGTCGATGTGAAAAGCATTGCCCCTTACCTCAACTACATCAATCTGATGACCTACGACATGGCTTACGGCACGCAGTACTTCAATGCCAACCTGTACGATTCAAAGCGCTGGCCAACCGTAGCCGCCGCCGACCGCTACAGCGCCGATTCCGTGGTAAAACATTATCTGGCCGCCGGATTAAAACCGGCGCAGATGAACCTGGGTATCGGTTTCTACGGCCGGGTGCCGAAACGAGCGACCGAGCCGGGCATCGACTGGGACAAGCCGGACGCCGCCAAACATCCGGTGACGCAGCCTTATTTCAGTGCGCGAGAAACCGCTCTGTTCCGCACGCTGGGGTTGGATCTCAGCAAAGACACTTACTTTAAATACCACGATATCGTCAGCAAATTGCTCAACGATCCGCAGCAGCGTTTTCGCGAACACTGGGATGACGACGCCAAAGTGCCATACCTGACGCTGCAATCCGCCGAAGGCAAACCGCTGTTCGCCATCTCCTACGAGAACCCGCGTTCGGTGGCTATCAAAGCCGAGTACATCAAAAGCCAGGGATTGGGGGGAGCGATGTTCTGGGAGTACGGCGCGGACGACAATAACCGGCTGGCGCAACAGCTGGCGGAGTCGCTGGGAATAAAAGGCGAGAAACGGTAAATCGACGGGGGGCGATGGCGACATCGCCCCGCTTTAGGGACAGCTTACTGCGGTTTAAGTTTGACCAGCGGCTCGGCAACAAACTGCTGCTTCAGTTCTTGCTTGCTCTTCATCACGATCTGCCCGTCGGTGCCGATGCTCATGTGCTGCGGATCGACGTTGTTCATCGACTGCCACAGCATCACCGCCTGCAGGCTGTTTTCCTTCTGCTCAGGCGTCAGCGCCACGCCATCCGGCCACTTGCCCAGCTCAACCGCCTGCACCAGGCGCTGGTATATCTCGGGCGTCATCGCCGCAATCAGATCTTTCACGTCCATCAGAGCCCTTCTCGCTTACAGATGAATAATTAGCTGAATCGATTTTGTTGATTAAATTACCACTTAACCAGCCGTTTGGTCGCCATTTTCGCCATCGGTGAAACTCAGCGAGGCGGAGTTGACGCAGTAGCGGTCGCCAGTCGGCTGCGGGCCATCAGGGAAAACGTGCCCCAGATGCGCGTCGCAGTGGCCGCAGCGGATTTCAACACGATGCATATTATGTGAATTATCATCAAGATAACGGATTGCATCGGCGGAAACCGGCTCATAAAAGCTCGGCCAGCCGCAGCCGGAATCGTATTTGGTTTCGGAATAGAACAGCGGCTGGTTACAGCACAGGCAATGGTACACGCCCTCGCGCTTGTTGTGCAGCAATTTGCCGCTGAACGGCGCTTCGGTGCCACGCTGTTGCGTCACATAACGTTGGATTTCATTCAGTTCCGTGACCGGATGACCGGGGGTTGTCTCTTTAGCCATTTGTGCTTATCTCTGAATGTGGATAATGTCAACGAAAACAATGATTAATAATAACAAAAAATTAACACCGCTGCAGGGGTTTTTGGCCTAAACTGTAGCCCATAAAGGCCACGTCACGATGATATGTGATAACGATCACACATCTTGCGTATGCTGACTTTATACTTGGCGGCTTGTCCCCATATAACGGATGAGGCCGAGCGCAAATGGACTGTGCAATAAGCGTGCAAAACCACCCTTCCGGTTTGACTTGCCGCAAGTATTGACACGATTCCGCTTGACGCTGGGTAAGGTTTTTGTAATTTTACAACCAACCTTTTATTCACTAACAAATAGCTGGTGGAATATATGACTATCAAAGTAGGTATCAACGGTTTTGGCCGTATCGGTCGCATTGTTTTCCGTGCTGCTCAAGAGCGTTCTGACATCGAGATCGTTGCAATCAACGACCTGTTGGACGCAGAGTACATGGCTTACATGCTGAAGTATGACTCTACTCACGGCCGTTTCAACGGTACGGTAGAAGTTAAAGACGGCCACCTGGTTGTTAATGGCAAAACCATCCGTGTTACCGCAGAGAAAGACCCGGCTAACCTGAAGTGGAACGAAGTGGGTGTTGATGTGGTTGCTGAAGCGACCGGTATCTTCCTGACCGACGAAACCGCGCGTAAACACATCACCGCCGGCGCTAAAAAAGTGGTTCTGACTGGCCCATCCAAAGATGCGACCCCAATGTTCGTTCGCGGCGCCAACTTTGACAAATATGCCGGCCAGGACATCGTGTCCAACGCCTCTTGCACCACCAACTGCCTGGCGCCACTGGCTAAAGTCATCAACGACAACTTCGGTATCGTTGAAGGCCTGATGACCACCGTTCACGCCACCACCGCTACTCAAAAAACCGTTGATGGCCCGTCTCACAAAGACTGGCGCGGCGGCCGCGGCGCATCCCAGAACATCATCCCTTCTTCTACCGGCGCAGCGAAAGCGGTTGGCGTGGTTCTGCCAGAGCTGAAAGGCAAACTGACCGGCATGGCGTTCCGCGTACCGACCCCTAACGTGTCCGTTGTTGACCTGACCGTGCGTCTGGAAAAAGCGGCTACCTACGAAGAAATCAAGAAAGCCATCAAAGACGCCGCTGAAGGCTCTATGAAAGGCGTTCTGGGCTATGTTGAAGACGACGTGGTTTCCACCGACTTCAACGGCGAAGTGCTGACTTCCGTGTTCGATGCCAAAGCCGGTATCGCACTGAACGACAACTTCGTGAAACTGGTTTCCTGGTACGACAACGAAACCGGCTACTCTAACAAGGTTCTGGATCTGATCGCTCACATCTCCAAGTAATGGCATGATGTTAAGCTGATAATGAGGGCGACATTTTTGTCGCCCTTTTTTATTTGTATCTCCGGCAAACAATAGGTCATGAAATGAACGAGAAAATTTTCACCCTGCCCGTTTCCGAACAAATTTCTCCTTATATCAGTCAGCGGCAACTCGATGAGCTGGGCGTGGTTGTGGTGTCGCACCCGAAAGTGCGCGCGGCCGTCGCGCTGCAAGGCGCGCATTTGCTGGCCTGGCAGCCCAGCGGTGAGCAGCCGGTGATTTGGCTCAGCAACAACACGCCTTTCGCCACAGGCAAGGCCATCCGCGGTGGCGTGCCGATCTGCTGGCCGTGGTTCGGCCCGGTGGCGCAACCCTCCCACGGCTTTGCCCGCAACCAGCCCTGGAGCCTGACGGCGCACGATGAAGATGAGAACGGCGTCATCCTGACCTTTACGCTGAAAGACAATGAGCAGACCCGCAAACTGTGGCCGCACGCCTTCACGCTGATTGCTCGCTTCAAGCTGGGTGAAGAGTGCGAGATCGAGCTGGAATCGCACGGCGATTATCAAGCCACGGCGGCGCTGCACAGTTACTTCCAGGTCGGCGACATCGATCGGGTCAGCGTGGCGGGCCTGGGCGAGCCTTATATCGACAAGGTGGCGGGCGGCGCAGAGGCGCATCAGACGGGTGAAGTGACATTCATCGGCCAAACCGACCGCGTCTATACCCGCCCGGAAGCTTTCAGCCAGATCCGCGATCCGGCACTCGCTCGCACCATCGAGGTTCACCACCATCATATGAGCGACGTCATCGCCTGGAACCCCGGCGTGGAACTCTCCTGCAGCATGGGGGATATGCCGAACGACGGTTACAAGACCATGGTCTGCATCGAGACCGGGCGCGTCAGCAAACCGCTGGTCGCTGCCGGCGAGCAACCCGCCCGTTTGGGTGTCACCTTCCGCAGTCGTAAGAAGGCCTGAGGAACCGTGCGCGGAAGCGCACTACAGATGTGCAAAAGGGGCGCCAGCGCCCCTTTTTGATGCACGACATGCACGATAGTTGTGCAATGCGTGATTAGAAGGTGTAGCTCACACCTGTCATCAACAAACCGGTGTAAGATTTATCCACCATCGGGCTGTCTTTCACTTCATCCGACAACTTCACATAGCGGCCGACGAAGAAGGCGTTCCAGCTTTTGTTGATCTGATAATTGGCGCTCAGCTCGAGATACGGAGCCCAGCTATCGCCAGGGGTGTAGCTGTCCAGGCCGCTGCGACGTGATTCATTGGCGCTGACGCCGTAGTAATATTTGTTCTGGTTCTTGCTGTTCCACATCACGCCCACGCCCGGGACCAGCGTCAGCGCGTCCAGATCAAACTTGTACAGATAAGCAACATCGCCCACCAGCCCGTTGCTGTTGTTCAGCGTGTCGCCGGTGAACGTGGTACGAAGGGTGCCCCATTCCGCGTTGTGCGAATAGGCCAGGCCGGCCATCAGCGTGCCGCGACGCTTGTCGAGGCGCTTCATGCGATCGTCGTCGCTGTCGCCCGGACGGTAGCCCCATGGCGTGTAGTAACCCATGATGCTCAGCTGGTTTTCTTGATCTTTCCACAGGTAGTAACCGGCGGTCAGAGTACGGAAGTAGAAGTCGTCACCTTCATAGTCGATGACGGGCACCGGATAAACGCGGTCCTGATAACCGCGATACGCGTCCGGACTAACCAGCGCGGCAGCACCGAGTGACCAGGTCCCCGCCTGAGCACTTTGCGCACAAACCATTGCGGAAGCGATAATTGCTAGCGTTTTGAGTTTTGAAATCTTCACTGGTTCTTTTTCCATAAATTACAGGGTTAATAGCCGCGATAGTTTATGTGAAAATTTAGTTGCGTGCCTAATCTTTACAAAGGAAAACGACCAAGATCGAATAACTTATAGCGGAATTATGAATTAATCATGGCGGAACGATGACGTTTTATCCCGCAGGCCGCGCCAGACAAGGCATTTGGTTATCCCGGCAATAACTGAGTCATTGATATGACTTAAAAAAAGCTTTTTCTGCGGCAGGAAATTTTCCGGCAAGCAAACTAAGCTTAAATCAGAAGGTGAATTTATCCTGGGCCCAGTGGCATACAGCGCAACTCGCGATAATAAGCGCACCAAGTTGGCATACGGGTTGCTGTACTCAGGCGTATTCTCATCTTTCGGGAGCCAGAACACTATCACACGCTCTCTTTAACCTGTGCTAATAACGAAAGGACGGGCATCATGAACATATTTGACCACTATCGCCAGCGCTACGAAGCTGCCAAGGACGAAGAGTTCACACTGCAGGAATTTCTTACCATTTGCCGGCAAGATCGCAGTGCCTATGCCAACGCGGCCGAACGTCTGCTGATGGCTATCGGTGAACCTGTGATGGTCGACACTGCGCTAGAATCACGCCTGTCGCGCCTGTTCTCCAACCGCGTGATCGCACGCTATCCGGCCTTCGAAGAATTCTACGGTATGGAAGAGGCCATCGAACAGATCGTCTCTTACCTGAAGCACGCCGCGCAGGGCCTGGAAGAGAAGAAACAGATCCTTTACCTGCTGGGCCCGGTGGGCGGCGGTAAATCCTCGCTGGCAGAACGCCTTAAAGCGTTGATGCAGCGCGTGCCCATCTACACCCTCAGCGCCAACGGCGAACGCAGCCCGGTCAACGATCATCCGCTGTGCCTGTTCAACCCTCAGGAAGATGCCTCAATCCTGGAAAAAGAGTTCAACATCCCAAGTCGCTATCTCGGCACCATCATGTCGCCGTGGGCGGCGAAGCGCCTGCACGAGTTCGGCGGCGATATCACCAAGTTTAAAGTCGTGAAGGTGCGCCCTTCCATCCTGGAGCAGATCGCCATCGCCAAAACCGAACCGGGCGATGAGAACAACCAGGACATCTCGGCGCTGGTCGGTAAAGTGGACATCCGTAAGCTGGAGAACCACGCGCAGAACGATCCGGACGCCTACGGCTATTCCGGCGCACTGTGCCGCGCCAACCAGGGGATTATGGAATTCGTCGAGATGTTCAAAGCGCCGATCAAAGTGCTGCATCCGTTGCTGACGGCGACTCAGGAAGGTAACTACAACGGCACCGAGGGCATCTCCGCCCTGCCGTTCAACGGTATTATTCTGGCGCACTCCAACGAATCCGAGTGGGTGACCTTCCGTAACAACAAGAACAACGAAGCGTTCCTCGACCGCGTGTACATCGTCAAGGTGCCTTACTGCCTGCGCGTGTCGGAAGAGATCAAGATTTACGACAAGCTGCTGGATCACAGCGAGCTGACTCACGCGCCCTGCGCGCCGGGCACCCTCGAAACGCTGGCGCGCTTTAGCGTGCTGTCGCGGCTGAAAGAGCCGGAAAACTCGAGCATTTACTCGAAAATGCGCGTGTATGACGGCGAAAGCCTCAAGGATACCGATCCGAAAGCCAAGTCCTATCAGGAGTACCGCGACTACGCCGGGGTTGACGAAGGCATGAACGGCCTCTCCACCCGTTTCGCCTTTAAAATCCTCTCGCGGGTATTCAACTTCGATCACGCCGAGGTGGCAGCCAACCCGGTGCACCTGTTCTATGTGCTGGAGCAGCAGATCGAACGCGAACAGTTCCCGCAGGATTTGGCCGAGAAATACCTCGAACATCTGAAAGGCTATCTGATCCCGAAATACGCCGAGTTTATCGGCAAAGAGATCCAGACCGCCTATCTGGAATCCTACTCGGAATACGGACAGAACATTTTTGACCGTTACGTGACCTACGCGGACTTCTGGATCCAGGATCAGGAGTATCGCGACCCCGACACCGGTCAGCTGTTCGACCGCGAGTCTTTGAACGCCGAACTGGAGAAAATTGAAAAACCGGCCGGTATCAGCAACCCGAAAGATTTCCGCAACGAAATCGTGAACTTCGTGCTGCGCGCCCGCGCCAACAACAACGGCCGCAATCCGAACTGGACCAGCTACGAGAAGCTGCGCACCGTGATCGAGAAGAAAATGTTCTCCAATACCGAAGAGCTGTTGCCGGTGATTTCGTTTAACGCCAAAACCTCGACGGACGAGCAGAAAAAACACGACGACTTCGTCGACCGCATGATGGAGAAAGGCTATACCCGCAAGCAGGTGCGCCTGTTGTGTGAATGGTATCTGCGGGTCAGAAAATCCTCATAACGCCTCAGGTAAGCGGCATTATCAGGGCCATGTCCACAGTCATGGACGTTGCAGCGCAGCCCAAGGAGGGGCTTACACATTGCGCTGTCGCGACCGGGACATGAAGAGTTGGCAACGTCGTTTGGGGGAAGTATGGCCTATTTCATTGACCGACGGCTGAACGGCAAAAACAAGAGCATGGTGAACCGCCAGCGCTTCTTGCGCCGTTACAAGTCGCAAATCAAACAGTCGATTGCCGAAGCCATCAACAAGCGTTCGGTCACCGACGTAGACAGCGGGGAGTCGGTCTCCATCCCCACTGACGATATCAACGAACCGATGTTTCATCAGGGGCGCGGCGGCACACGCCATCGCGTTCACCCAGGCAATGACCACTTCGTACAGAACGATCGCGTTGAGCGGCCTCAGGGCGGCGCAGGCGGTGGCGGCGGCCAGGGCAACGCCAGCCAGGACGGTGAAGGCCAGGATGAATTCGTCTTCCAGATCTCCAAAGACGAGTACCTCGATCTTTTGTTCGAGGATCTCGCCCTGCCCAATCTGAAAAAGAATCAGTACAAGCAGTTAACCGAGTTCAAAACCCATCGTGCCGGCTATACCGCCAATGGCGTGCCGGCCAACATCAGCGTCGTGCGTTCGCTGCAGAACTCGCTGGCGCGACGAACCGCCATGACCGCCGGTAAAAGACGCGCGTTGCACGAGCTGGAAGATGCGCTGACCCAGTTGGAAAATACCGAGCCGGTGCAATTGCTGGAAGAGGAGCGGCTGCGCAAGGAAATTGCCGAACTGCGCAAGAAAATCGAAAGCGTGCCGTTTATCGATACCTTCGACCTGCGCTACAAAAACTATGAGCGCCGGCCGGAGCCCTCCAGCCAGGCGGTGATGTTCTGCCTGATGGACGTGTCCGGCTCGATGGACCAGGCGACCAAAGACATGGCCAAGCGTTTTTACATTCTGCTCTATTTGTTCCTGAGCCGAACCTATAAAAACGTCGAGGTGGTCTACATTCGCCATCACACCCAGGCGAAAGAGGTGGACGAACAGGAGTTCTTCTATTCGCAGGAAACCGGCGGCACCATCGTTTCCAGCGCGCTGAAGTTAATGAATGACGTAGTCGAAGAGCGTTATGACCCGGCACAATGGAATATCTATGCCGCGCAAGCGTCGGACGGCGACAACTGGGCCGACGATTCACCGCTGTGTCATGAGCTGTTGGCGAAAAAGATCCTGCCGATGGTGCGTTATTACAGCTACATAGAAATCACTCGCCGCGCTCACCAAACGCTGTGGCGCGAATACGAGGATCTGCAGGCGAAATTCGACAACTTCGCCATGCAGCATATCCGCGAACCGGACGATATCTATCCGGTATTCCGCGAACTGTTCCGTAAGCAGACCGTGTGAATAACGCCGCGTGAATGTCACCACAGCCGGAAAGCACCGTTTTCCGGCTGTTTCTTTTTCGCATTATATATTTGCAAAACCCATGTTTATTTTTTAAACAATGACAACAACAATAATAAGTCAGATTCCCCAGAACGGTCCTCTCTATTATTTGTTCTTCTGAGGTTATTCCTAAACATCCGCCGCTCCCCCCGCACGGCTTGATAGGAATATTCCCATTCAGTTATCGTTACCCCATCGCTTAAGTCTCTTCCTAAGCGAAATTTGCCTCATTTTATTTTTCTATGGCTTCTCAGCCCGCTGCGGCGGGCATTTACCTGTCAGCAGGTTAGACATCATGATCGACTACACCCTCTATGGCCTCAACAAGCACGATGTTGATGAATACCATAAGCAAATATGTTGCCTGCTCGGCAAAAACGTGCTGCTGGTGTTGACCGCCAACAAGCCGATAACCAAACAGAACCTGCTCGCCAGCCTTATCCAGGAGATAGAAAAGCAGCCCGATGATTATTTTCAGCGGCTGCATCGCGCGGCAATAGAAATGATCGGCGTTAACGGACGCTAAGGCGATATGCGTAAGGCAGACCTCTACGCCATTATTGCCGTCGCCATCGTGTTGATGATGCTGTTATAACGATATCAGCGAAGGGATAATCTGCCGCAGAATGTCGAGCCTTCCTGCCCCTGCTTTATTTCAAACCGGCCGCTTCGTCAATCAAACCCGCCACCTCATCGGCATGGGAAACCAGCGAGGCATGGCTGGCATTCAGCACCATCACTTTCTTGGCCTGCAGCCGCTGCGCCATGCGCCGCTGATTCTCCGGCGCGATCATGCGATCGTCGCTGGAAAGTTGATACCATGACGGCTTATGTTTCCAGGCGGGCTCGCCGATGGTGTTGCCAAAGGTCTCGGCCAGCGGGGCCTTCTGCGCCACCGCCATCACCAATGCCTCGTCGGCGGTCAGATCCTGGCAAAAGCTTTCGTGAAACTTGTCGGTTTTAATCCACAGATAACCGTCGCTGTCCGAGGCCAGATTCTCGACTGCCGCAGGAGGATGCGCTTGCGTAATACCGCCGGCACTTTCACCGGCATCCGGCGCAAACGCGGCGATGTAGACCAGGCCAACCACGTTAGGCTGGTTGCCCATTTCCGTGATCACGGCACCGCCGTAAGAGTGCCCGACCAACAATACCGGTCCCGCTTGCTGCGCGACCATCTTGCGCGTACGTTCCGCATCCTCAGCCAGCGACGTCAACGGCATTTCCACCGCATGAATCGCCGTATATCCCCTGCGCGACAACTCGATGATGACCTTACTCCAGTGCGCGGCGCCGCCCCAGAATCCGTGTACCAGCACGATAGTTGGTTTTGTGCTCATTGCCGACTCCTTCATCTCATAGGAAAGCGCCGCAGGCAGATGAACGCCCCCGCAAGGGGCGAGCCTGGCTGCCTTCGACGCCACGCAGTCCCCCTTTTATATAGTCAGCCTCATGGCGTTCAGCAATAGCTACGACGAGTTAACGTCCCCGATTTTCCACCGCCGCCACGGCTTATCGAAGCGGCTTACGCCGCACGGCCGGGAAAAAAAAGGATTAAAACTAGGATTTTTACCCATACCGATCTAAAATTTCGCGCAAAAACAAAGAGAAGTAAATTTGGCTCACCGGGAAAAGGAATGAAGTTGTGAAGGAAATGATCTCCATCGTTTTTATGGCATGCCTGCTAGCGCTGCTGTTTTCGTGGCTGTTCGTCTACGGTCTTAACATTCATTAAACCCATAACGACAACCATCCCCCTCCCTGGCAGGCAAGCGGCGTATCGCGACTGATGCGCTAAAACCGGCGCCTGAAGGGTTCACGTACCGCCAAACCCGACGCCACCTCACCTTAACCTTGCTGTCCGCAAATACATCATTAATCTTTATGAGTCATAACCCCACCGCGTTTCCCCCTTCACCGACTCTTTTACTACTCAGCGGAGTTCACTCCAGAAGGATGGCTCGCCTGACGCAAAATGTTACCGGTAACTATGCTGTTGATTTCTTTTGGCAATAAACATAAGGCCGCTAATAACCCTACGTTCTTTATAGAAATAAATTATGCATACTTATGGATAAAGGTTTGAATAAAGGGCCTTTGGTCATTGATTATCACCCGCCAAGCTCCTAGAATTCGCGCGTAAAAATACAACTGGGATCGGGTTTCATGTCGCCGCTGTGGGTCGCAACGCAATACTGTTATTTTATTGGTCTGTTAGTTTCTATGGTTTTCACCTACCTGGTTAGCCGGGACACCGTCAAAATTCGCTGTATCAGCGCACTGACCATCGGGTTAACCTGGCCGTTGAGCCTGCCGGTGGTGTTGCTGTTTTCGCTGTTCTAACGCCCCAATGCCGCGCGCTGGCTTTTAAACAGTCATATTAATGAAAAGAGGCTGACCACCGGCGTCATGGTTTTTGGCGTGGGATAAAAAAGTGCCAGCGCAAGGCTGGCATGAAAACGGGAAGCAATGTGAGCAATGTCGTGCCGGATCGGGGGGCTCAGAAGGAGACAACCCTTTTCCCCTCACTGGTGAATAAAATGATAATACGTCTCATTATTGAATACAAAGTCATTTCCCCAGGCAACTTTCCCCCTTGAGAAACTATCAGCCGCGCGGCGATCGCCAGCGCTGATACAATCGCCCCGCCCCCCACACCAGCAGCCAGAGCAAAGCGTTCAACCCCAACCATAGCATCAGCAAGTAGAAGAAAGTCTGATAGCCGGGTATGCCCCGATCGGCCAAAAACGGGTTGAAGTGAAAAAATTTGACGATCGCGAACGGATTAAGATTGAAACGGTTGAACACGACCGCCGTCAGCAACGGTGGCAACAGCGTATAAAACGCCAGGCTGAACAGCAGCAGGATTTTTGTGCCCGAAGTGTTTTTATAATCTTTCATATCAATAAATTATATCTGTCATCATAGTGCAAAAACCGCCAGGCATTCGTACGCCAATCGACCCCGCGGGCGCAAAAGAGTTCCAGGCCAACGCGGAAATAAAGCCGATCCCGCGTTTAATTGTCATTTAGCGCTCGGGTGATATATACCCTGTGGATTTTAAATTACGATGTCGCCGCGCCGTCTTCAAGCACAGCGTTTACATGGCATCATCAGGAGGCATTAATGAAACCGGACGCACTCTCCCTGCCGCCGACCCCGAAAAAGCTCAAGGTCATCTACGGCTGGTATATTTATGTGATCTATATCCTGCTGGTTTTCAACATTTATATGGCGGTCTACAACGTCTGCGTTCGGCACCCGATCGAGGCCCCGCTGCTGTCGCTGTTTCACAGCCTGTTTCTCGCGTTGATGCTGCAGCAGGTGCTCAAGAAGAACGTCGTTTTCGCCTGGATCTTGCTGAGCTATTTTATTCTGATGCGCCTGTATTACGCCAATGTGCTGCATGTTGAGTTCACGCTGGTGAGCCGTTGCCTGGTGCTGCTGATTCTGACGCTGCTGCTGACCGGCGCCGTAGCCGTCGGGCAACTGGCCACGCCGCCGCAGCGGCATGACTGGCTGGCGCGGCTGGGCTGGCGGCAATGGGGGGCACTCACGGCGCTGGCGGCCATCCTGACACCGCTGATTACCACCGACTATCTGGGATAAACTGGGGGCTATTTGGGAATATGAGGTTCGGAAATGTCTACGACGCGGCATATTTTGGTGTAGTTACCCGCCTTCTCACAGATCTTGTCCGTGACGAACATGCTAAGGTAGCCCAGCAACAGCAAGTAGCCGACCATGCACAGAATAAAGATAAGCGTTCTCACCGATAGCGACCAACCTGACAAGAGTATCACGAGCATCATAACCTGAACGAGGCGCTTTAAAAGGATTTCATGTGCGCACCGGCCGCATCGGCGCACGTTCTGTAGTAACATTAAGCCACCACGCCCACCACCGGAAACGCCGATGCACCATCTGATGTTAGACATTGAAACCCTGGATATAAAACCCAGCGCCGTCATTCTGGTGGTTGCGGCGGTGTTTTTCGATCCCCGGACCGGGGAACTCGGCGCCGAATTCGAGGCCGCCGTCAGCAGTCAGAAAGACCAACCGGGCCGTACCATCAGTCTGGACACGGTCGCCTGGTGGGCGAAACAGTCCGATGAAGCACGCAAACAGGCCTTCGGCGGCACCGAGAGCCTAAAGCGCGTGCTGAGCAGCCTCAGCCGCTTTATCCATATGAACAGCACCGATACGGTAAAGGTCTGGGGGAACGGCAAAGAGTTCGACTGCGCGATCCTCGAACACGCCTTCCAGCAGTTGGAAATGCCCTGCCCGTGGAAGTTTTGGGATACTCAGGACGTGCGCACGGTGATCACGCTGGCGGAACTGCATGGCTTTAACCCGAAAAAGGCTCGCCCGTTCGAAGGTATGCCGCATCGTGCGCTGGATGATGCTCGCCACCAGGCCCGTTATGTGGCCGATACCGTCTCGGCGCTCTATTATCGTCAGGGGGCGCAGCGCTGACCCGCTTTGCCCCTTTTCATTTGCCGCCAGAGTCTCTACTCTAGCCCTCTTTGTCACTCGGACGTGCCTTTTCTGTTATGCAAAAGTTTCTGTTTATGCTTCTCAGCCTGGTGCTGCTCGGCCCATTAGGCATCGATCTTTATCTGCCGACTATTCCCGCTATTGCCGTCGGTCTGGGCAGCAGCGAAGCGTTGATCCAATCCACCATATCGCTATTTATTCTGGTACTTGGCCTCGGCCAGGTCATCGCCGGCCCGCTGGTGGATAACTATGGCCGCAAACCGGTGGCGCTGGCCGGCATTATCCTCTACATGATCGGCGCCGCGATGGCGGCGCTGGCCACCAGCCCGACGATTTTCATCGCTTCGCGTCTGCTGCAAGGGGTGGCAGTTTGCTGCACCGCCGTCGTCGCCTTCAGCGGCGTGCGCGATCGCCTGAATGGCGATGACGCCGCCCGCGCTTTCGGCTTTCTTAACGGCACGCTGAACATCATCCCGGCGCTGGCGCCGCTGCTCGGCGGCCTGCTCGCCGAAGCCTTCGGCTGGCGCGCGCCCTTCTGGTTCCTGGTCGGCTACGCGCTGCTGGTGTTGGCGCTCATCGCGCTGCGCCTGCCGGAAACTCGCCCCGCCGACACCGTGCCGGTCAAGGGGTTGCCGGTGCGTCAATACGCGCGCATCCTCAGCGAACGGCGTTTCCTCTCTTTTGCGGTGGTGAACTCCGGGGCGATGGGCATGGCGCTGACCTACGTTTCTCTGGCACCGAACGTGCTGATGGGCACCGCCGGCCTGACGCCGCTGCAATTCTCGCTGGTGTTCGGCGCCAACGGTTTCTGGATCATGCTGGTCAGCTTCTTCGCCAACCGCATCATCCACAAGGTCGGCCGCCCGGTTTGTCTGGCGACCGGCGGCATGTTGATGGGACTGGGCTGTCTGGGCCTGCTGCTGGGCGTCATGCTGCTGCCCGCGACGGCGCAAACGCACTGGCTGACGTATATGCTGCCAGTCGCCAGCGCCTGCGCCGGGTTGGCATTCGTGATGGGCCCGGCCACCAGCTACGCGTTGGAACCCTACTCCAATGAGGCCGGCGTCGCGTCCGCGCTGGTCGGTTTCGTGCAGATGGCGGGCGGCGCCGCGCTGGGTCTGGTGGCGATGGCGTTGCCGCTGCAACCCAAGCTGTCGCTGGCGCTGGTGATGCTGGCGGGCTGCCTGCTGGCGCTGCACGCGCGGCGGCTCAGCAAGCAGATTAAAGGGCAGATCAGAAAAGTCGCCTGAGCCCCGGCTCAGGCTTCGATGGCGACCGGCACTCGCGCCGCTAACGCCGACAGCAGTTCATAGCCTAACGTCCCTGCCGCCGTGGCCACCTCATCCACCGGCAGGCGTTTCCCCCACAGCTCGACTTCGGCGCCCAGTTCGACTTGCGGACAGGGCGTCAGATCCACCGCCAGCATATCCATCGATACCGTTCCCAGGGTGCGCGTCAGCACGCCGCCAACCCATACCGGCGTACCGGTCGGCGCATGACGCGGATAGCCGTCGGCGTAACCGCAGGCCACCACACCGATACGCTGTGCGCCTGCGGCGCTGTAACGGCCACCGTAACCCACACGATCGCCAGACTTCAGCTGCTGAATGCCGATGATTTCACTGCTCAGCGTCATCGCGGGCTGCAGCCCCGTCGCCGCAATGTCATTCCAGCAACCGCTCGGCGAAGCGCCATAGAGAACGATCCCAGGACGGATCCAACTGCCGTGGGTCGAAGGGTGCCACAGCGTGGCGGCCGAGTTGGCCAAGCAGCGCGGCAACGGTATATCGTTAGCCGCCGCCTCGATGGTGGCCATCTGCTGCGTCACGCCTTCGGGGCCGTCGGCGGTGGCGAAATGGCTCATCAGCGTAAGCTCGGCAATGTTGGCTACCGCCTGCGCCCTGCGCCACACCTCATGCAGCCGCTCGGGTGTGAACCCCAGCCGATTCATGCCACTGTTCACTTTCAGATAGACATTGAGCGGCGAGTTCAGCGTGGCGTCGGCGATCGCCGCCAGTTGCCAGTCGCTGTGCACCGCCGTCGTCAGGCGATAACGGTCAAGCAACGCCAGATCCTGCGGCTGGAAGAAGCCTTCCAACAACAGGATAGGCCCTTGCCAACCCGACTCGCGCAGCAGCACCGCTTCGGCCAGATCCAGCATGGCGAAGCCGTCGGTTTGCGCCATGCTGCGCCAAACGTGTTTGATGCCGTGGCCATAGGCGTTAGCCTTGACCACCGCCCAGACTTTGGCGCCGGGGGCGAAACTGCGCACCACCTGCAGGTTATTTTCAATCGCGCCGAGATGCATCGTGGCGGTTATGGGACGGGGCATCGCTTCTCCTTGGGGCAGCGTACGGCGGCCACGCGCGCCTGCGCGTGGCCGGGAAAGTCTATGACAGAGTCTACGATTAACGTGCGGGATGCACGTCGTTCAGCGGAACCGCGTGTTGCTGACGAAACCCGGCGCTGTAACGCGCCACCGCCAGGTCATCGGAAGGGATCGCCGGCGTAATGCCGGACATCAGATCGGACAACAACTGCCCGGAGCCACAGGCCATCGTCCAGCCCAACGTGCCATGCCCGGTATTGAGATACAGGTTCTTCAGCGAGGTGCGGCCGACAATTGGCGTACCGTCCGGCGTCATCGGCCGCAGGCCGGTCCAGAACGTTGCCTCTTCCACTCGGCCGCCGTTCGGGTAGAGATCGCGCACCACCATTTCCAGCGTTTCGCGCCGTTTTTGCTCCAGCTGCGTATTGAAACCGACGATCTCCGCCATGCCGCCAACGCGAATGCGCTGGTCGAAGCGTGTGATGGCGATTTTATACGTCTCATCCAATACCGTAGAGAACGGCGCCGCCGCTTCGTCGGTGATAGGAATGGTCAACGAATAGCCCTTCAGCGGGTAAACCGGAATGGACACCAGGCCGCGCAGCAGTGCCGTGGAGTATGAGCCGAACGCCACCACATAGCTGTCGGCCTTGAACACTTCCTCGCCGCACTGCACGCCGGCGATCTTGTCGCCCTCCACCAGCAGACGATCGACGCTGCGGTTGAACAGGAAGGTGACGCCCGCCTGATCTGCCATCTTCGCCAACTGTTGCGTAAACAGCTGGCAATCGCCGGTTTCGTCGTTCGGCAACTGCAGGCCACCGGTCAGCTTGTGCGCCACCTGCGCCAGCGCCGGCTCGACGCTGCCGAGCTGGCCGGCTTCCAGCAATCTGTAAGGCACACCGGCATCTTCCAATACCGCAATGTCTTTCGCGGCGTTTTCGAACTGTTGTTGAGTGCGAAACAGCTGCAGCGTGCCGCCCTGACGACCTTCGTACTGGATGCCGGTTTCCTGACGCAGCGCCTTGATACAATCGCGGCTGTATTCCGCCAGGCGCACCATGCGGCCTTTGTTGGTCATGTAGTGTTCGGTGTTGCAGTTTTTCAACATCTGCCACATCCAGCTCAGCTGGAAGCTGCTGCCGTCGAGGCGGATGGCCAACGGCGCATGGCGCTGGAACATCCACTTGATGGCCTTCAGCGGCACGCCCGGCGCCGCCCAGGGGGCAGCATAACCCGGTGAAATCTGCCCGGCGTTCGCCGCGCTGGTTTCCAGTGCGGGGCCTGGCTGACGATCGATCACCGTCACCTCATGCCCCGCCTTCGCCAAATACCAGGCACTGGCTACGCCCACCACTCCACTACCTAAAATTACCACTCGCATCGCTGACTCCAGCCCAAGGCTTCACAAAGCATAATCTTCTGCTTACAGGAAATTAACTCAGTGAAAAAATCCGTCCAACAACTTCGTCATCAAACGTGACAATATTCACAATTAATTTATCGTCGATGGGCCATGTATTTGCAATAGCCGTCTGCAAATAGCGATAAGATGCGGTTTAGAAGGGATTATGGCGTCATACCGCCACTGAATTGACATCAACGCTATCAATGATAGCACTCAAAAAAGGCGTAATAAGCAACATTGATTTAACAGAATATAAAAATACCAGCCAACACTTAAGTAGAATAAAAATCTAATAAAATAAAAAATACCAACATAACAAACAAAGAGAGCCCCCTCCCTCCGCAGCAGAAAAATCGCGCAAAATTTCAGCTGCCGTTAACCTTGCCTTCAGTGCCGGAATAAAACACCCGAGCCCTTGGCCCGCCGTTTATGTTGAACGCTGCAGCACGATATGAACGTTAAAGCCAGAAGCAGCGCCTAAAGTTCACACTGTCGCTATTGTGGAGAACGTCTTATGTTCATCGCCATCTACCAGTTTTCAGTCAAACCCGGACACGAGCACGACTTTCGCCAGGCTTGGCTGGCGTTGACCCAAGGTATCTATCTGCAGCGCGGCAGCCTTGGCTCGCGCCTGCATCGGGATGTGGGCGGGCAGTTTATCGGCTATGCGCAATGGCCAAGCCGAGTCGCATGGGAAAGCGCCGGTGATATTCAGTTGGATGAACGCTACCTGCAAGCCCGGGAACGAATGCGTGCGACCTTGTTGGCAGATAAAACGCTATTTGAAATGGAAGTGACGGACGATTACCTGCAAATCAGACCGTTTGACTGAGCACAAGCCCACACAGGCGGGCTTGTGGTTGCGGGAACGAGCAGCATTAATGATGCAGCATCTCATCCACGACTTCTTTGGTTTGCAGTTGGAATGGGTAGTAAGTCGGCCAGTTATCCATCTCTTTCAGCAACGCTTCCTGCGACGTGTTGCCCATAAAGATATGGAAATGCGCCGATTTGCGCGGGCCGATAATGTGATCGCTGAACTGCACGAATTTCGGCGCCAGGCTGCCGGCATCCTGGCATTCAAACAGATAACGCACGCCCTTTTTACCGGAAACATACGTCAGGATCTTATGCCCGGCGTACTTATACTGACAGGCGCTGGATTGGTCACCGCGGTGAAATTCCATGATGCCGTTTTCAATGCCGATGGTATCCACATCGGTGGCATACCCTTTGCGGTAATACGCCTTCACCTCTGCGAAGGTTTTGCTCTTATCCTGCGCCGCTTTCTTCTTGAACACCGGGTCAAGATCCCCATTGAGCAGATAGGGATACACGGATTGCCATACGCCCTCCCAGTCGGCCAGATCGCGATCTTTGACGTCCTTATCGTCGAACACGCCTCCCTCCGCCTTTTTTTCCGCCTCCGTCAGCGGCTTGCCATGTGAATGATGCCCGTGGGCGCATGCCTGCCCGCTGATAAACAACGCGGCCAGCGCCACCGCCAGTTTGCCAAAATGCCTCGCCAAAATGCGCTCCTTGTCCGTTATCGAGAAAAATTAAAAGTTACAATATAACATAACAATTTTCAATCCTTGTCGTGCATCAGGCATTGTGTTGCGCCCCCCTGCCGCAGGGTTATACTCGAAGAGGAAGTGCGGTGCCGCACCGCCTTCTGCCGGGACAGGCGCCGGATTGACCGCCGTTCGCTCCTGTGCGTACCGGCATTTTTATTTCACTGATTTGCAATGGTTAATTATGACTTGAACTATGCTTGTTACAGGGTCTGCCGTTTGAGCAAGACCCGTGAATAATGAGGGTGCGCTGATGACTACTTCAACACATGAAAAGGTTAAGGATGATAAACGTCTGAGCGATGGACCGGACTGGACGTTCGAACTGCTGCAGGTGTATTTGGAGCAGATCGACCGCGTCGCCAAGCATTACCGACTCGACACCTACCCCCATCAAATCGAGGTGATCACCTCCGAGCAGATGATGGACGCCTATTCGAGCGTCGGCATGCCGATCAACTATACCCATTGGTCCTTCGGCAAGAAGTTCATCGAAACCGAACAGCGCTACAAACAGGGCCAGCAAGGGCTGGCGTATGAAATCGTCATCAACTCCAATCCCTGCATCGCCTACCTGATGGAGGAGAACACCATCACCATGCAGGCGCTGGTGATGGCGCACGCCTGCTATGGCCACAACTCGTTCTTCAAGAATAACTATCTGTTCCGCAGCTGGACCGACGCCAGCTCCATCGTCGATTATCTGCTGTTCGCCCGCCACTACATCAGCCAGTGCGAAGAGCGCTACGGCGTCGATGAAGTGGAGCGACTGCTGGACTCTTGCCATGCGCTGATGAACTATGGGGTCGACAGGTACAAGCGCCCGCAGAAAATCTCCCTGGTGGAAGAGAAAGCGCGCCAGAAAAGCCGCGAAGAGTATCTGCAAAGCCAGGTGAATACGTTATGGAAGACCCTGCCACGCGTTGAACGCGAAGAGTCGCCGGAGCAGGCGCGCCGGTATCCGAGCGAACCGCAGGAAAATATCCTCTATTTTATCGAAAAGAATGCACCGCTGCTGGAACCCTGGCAGCGTGAGGTGTTGCGCATCGTGCGCAAAGTCAGCCAGTATTTCTACCCGCAAAAGCAGACTCAGGTGATGAACGAGGGTTGGGCCACCTTCTGGCATTACACCATCCTCAACCATCTGTACGACGAGGGCCGAGTGACCGAGCGGTTTATGCTGGAGTTTTTGCACAGCCACACCAACGTGGTGTATCAGCCGCCGTACAACAGCCCGTACTATAACGGCATCAACCCTTATGCGCTGGGCTTCGCCATGTTCCAGGACATCAAGCGCATCTGCCAGTCGCCGACCGAAGAAGACCGCTACTGGTTCCCGGACATCGCCGGAAAAGACTGGCTGGAGACATTGCACTTCGCCATGCGCGACTTCAAGGACGAGAGCTTTATCAGCCAGTTCCTGTCACCCAAAGTGATGCGCGATTTCCGGTTGTTCACCGTGCTGGACGACGATCGCAACAACTATCTGGAGATTGCCGCAATCCATAACGAAGCCGGTTACCGGGCGATCCGCCAGGAGCTGTCAGCGCAATACAACTTGAGCAACCATGAGCCGAACATTCAGATCTGGAACGTGGATCTGCGCGGTGACCGCTCGCTGACATTGCGCTACATCCCGCAGGAACGCGCGCCACTGGATAAGAGCCGCCGCGACGTGTTGAAGCACCTGCATCGCCTGTGGGGCTTCGACGTGATCCTCGAGCAGCAAAATGATGACGGCAGTGTAGAGTTGCTCGATCGCTGCCCGCCGCGGCCTACGCCGCTGTAACCGCCCTTGCCCCGCCACAACCTATAAACATAGTCAGGGAGTGGCAGGGGCACATTGAGCGCCTCTACGACTATAGACACAAGGGAAAATTCCTAAAGCGTGACATCCCCCTTTTTCACTTTACAAAATTGACATACCTTTGCATTATGCCAACGTATTTACTCCAATGCGCTCAGTGATTATTTAATGCTCAGCGAGTATCCAGGTGGACTAATGGAAAATGTAGTAAAAGAAACAGTAAAAAACTATAGACGTGATATTGACGGCTTACGTGCCATTGCAATAATTCTGGTTGTTCTCTATCACTCGGGAGTCGGTTTTCTCAGTGGTGGTTTTATCGGTGTCGACGTTTTCTTTGTTATATCAGGCTTCTTAATTGGCGGAATTATCTATACAGAAACAACACAGAATAAATTCTCTTATTCAAAATTCTATGTCCGTCGAATAAAACGAATCGCACCGGCCTTGATTGCAATGCTGATAGTATGCTCTGCCTTTGCCTTTTTCTATCTATCTGCATTAGAGCTAAAAGACTTCAGCCTTTTTTCCAGTGCGACAATCTTATCCGTTCCTAACATAATGCTTTGGCATAAAACAAACTATTTTTCGCCAAGTGCAGAGTTAAATCCGTTATTAATGACGTGGTCATTAGGCGTTGAAGAACAGTTTTATATTTTCCTGCCAATTATTTTCTCCATTATTGTCAAGGCAAATATTAAAGTAGTTAAGACTATTTCTGTACTATCGATAGCCTCTTTTATTCTTTGCATTATCCTTACAAAAACATCACCTCTCTTTTCGTTTTTCATGCTTCCAACTCGGGCATGGGAGTTGGGTGCTGGCGTAATTATTTCAATAATGCATAAAGAGGGACGATTCAACAGTTTGAAAGCTTCACATAAAGAATGGCTTTTTTTGGCCGGGCTCGCAATGATATTATTTGCAGCGCTAACTTTTGACAAAAAAACGGAGTTCCCAGGTTATTCCGCCACCTTACCCGTGCTCGGTTCGATTTTTTTAATTCTAAGCAACGGTAAGTTAAGCTCAATCATTCTTGGCAACCGTGTGATGGTATTTATTGGATTAGTATCTTATTCTTGGTATCTGTGGCACTGGCCTCTGCTTTCTTTTGCTCGCATAGGTATCGACGAGAGACTGTCATTACATGCCGGCTTACTGATATCAACCGTTGCCTTATTTATTGCTTACCTCTCCTATCTCTTTGTTGAAACTCCATTCAGAAAAAGGGTTCACCTATCCAATCCGAAGATCATTTTTGGTTACATCTTGGTTTCAGCAGCATTGCTCTTACCGACCGCTCTCGGTTATCTCTTGAAAGGTATACCACAAAGACTCAGTCCGGAGGTCGTGCAAGTCGACAAGGACAAGTTAGAGAGAGTTGCTGACCGTTGTCTGGTAGGGTATGGAGCAAAAACCTACTCTAGAGATGAAACCTGCCTCCCAAACTCCAGTCAGGATGCCGTTGCTCTCGTGGGTGATAGCCATGCAGCGGCCTTACGAGGCGGCGTTGAAAAGTATGCGAAAAATAACAATTTAGTCGTGTATCAACTTAATAAAGCTTCATGCCCAATGCTGGTTGGCGCAACACGAACCATTAATACCTACCCAGCACATGGTGCTGAATGTGATGAGTTTAATAAAAATGCATTGAACCTTATAAGTGAAAACAAAAAAATAAAAACTGTTATTATCTCCGCTTTGTGGGACTCGGCCATCTATGATAATAGTGGAAGCTACAAAAGTACTGTAACGACAGAAACTGGAATATCTGCTTTAAGCTCAGGCCTTAATGAGTTAGTAAACCAATTAAAAGCCGCTCGCAAGGAGGTTATAATAGTCAGTGATGTCCCCCAACTTGACTTCGATGTAGTTAAAAACATCGACAATCAACAAATACCCTTACGCAAATTAATAAACAGTTTACTTTCAAGAGAAAAAACAGCAGGTGAATTTACCGATCGCTATCAACTGCCACACTCGGACGTAAACGACTTATTGACTTCTATTGCACAAGAAAAAGGCATTAGAAAATTCAACCCTGCTGATAACTTATGCGATAATACCGGCTGCAAGTTTAAGTCAAAAGATCGTCCGTTTTATTATGACAACCAGCATTTAACTACGTTAGGCAGTATATATGCTCTGCACGGGCTATAACGAAGTTTAAAACCACCCTTGGCACCGGTTCTTCCGGTGCCCTTCATGATAATTTAATAAACCTCCTAAAAACCACTAACATGAATTTCACTGGCCTATTTTAAGCTAAAGCTTTAACAAGCTGTAATGAAAGAACAAATAGTTCATCTAAAAACCACCACATCATCTCCTGATAATAAAGACATCCTGGAAAATTAGAAAAAAAACTCACAGTGTAAAAATTACACTGTGAGTTAATATCTATTAAATAATTGCTATGAGAGCCGCAATCAGCGACGCGCTTCGGTCAGATCGCTCGGCATGGTGCCCTGCATGCTCTGCCAAATCGCTCCGCTGTCTTTACCGTAGCTGCGCACGGTATCCATCACCTGGTCGTACAGCTTCTCATGGCACAGCGTGGACAGCTTGCTGTAGAAGGCCAGCGCCAGCTTGCGCGCTTCCGGATTGGAGAAGTAGTAACGGCCCACGCGGGTGTACAGCCCTTTCAGACCGTTGAAGATCAGGCCATAGATCGGGTTGCCGGAAGCGAACGCCAGACCACGGAAGATCTCATAGTCCAGGACATTGAAGGCATCCGCCTGATCTTCCACCTCGGCGGCTTTCGCCAGCACTTCCTGCGCCTGCTCAGGATGATTGCGCACCGCAGCGCGAATAAAGATCGACGCGATATTGGTGCGCACGGACAGCAGGTTATCGATCAGCTGAGGGACGCTTTTGTGATCGAGACGGGCCACCGTCTCAAGGATATTGAGGCCGGACGTTTCCCAAAAATTGTTCACTTTGGTCGGTTTACCATGCTGAATGGTCAACCAGCCATCGCGGGCCAGACGTTGCAACACTTCACGTAACGTGGTGCGCGTGACGCCAATCAACTCCGAAAGCTCACGCTCCGCGGGCAAAATAGAGCCAGGGGGGAAGCGATTATTCCAAATACTCTCAATAATGTACTCTTCCGCGAAACCGGCAGGACTCTGCGCCTTTATGACCATGTGTTTGACGTTCCGTTGCGACGATAAAATCAGTAAAAGTAATCAGCTCATCATACCAGATCGTGCTGACATGACATAGCGTGAGCGAAAAACAATAAACGAAAGTGTGCATAACGTGGCAAAAAACGCGCAAAAACACCGGCCCTGAGAAATTTGCCGCCGTAAAACAAGCTCCGGTTGCGCCCGCCCCCGCCGCGTTGTTAGGGTACGTGCTACGACTGATTGAAGGATGCATAGAGCACAATGGAAACAACCCTGCGTAGCGCCCTGCTCAAAAATTTTCTGGGGCAATCTCCCGACTGGTACAAACTGACCATTCTCATTTTTCTGGCGATCAACCCCCTGGTGTTCTTTTTCGCCAGCCCGTTTATCGCGGGTTGGCTGCTGGTGGTCGAGTTCATCTTTACCCTGGCGATGGCGTTGAAATGTTACCCGTTGCTGCCTGGCGGCCTGCTGGCGCTCGAGGCCGTGGCCATCGGCATGACCAGCCCGGCGCAGGTCTCGCAGGAAATCGAACATAATCTGGACGTGTTGCTGCTGCTGATCTTTATGGTGGCCGGCATCTACTTTATGAAGCAACTGCTGCTGTTCGTGTTCACCAAGCTGCTGCTCAACATCCGCTCGAAAACGCTGCTGTCGCTGGCGTTCTGCCTGGCCGCTGCCTTTCTTTCCGCCTTCCTCGACGCGCTGACGGTCGTGGCGGTGGTGATCAGCGTGGCCACCGGCTTCTATTCCATCTATCACAACGTGACATCGAATCGCCCCGACGGCGACATCGGCGATGACAGCGATTTTACCGGCGAAGAGCGCAAACAGACGCTGGAGCAATTCCGCGCCTTTCTGCGCAGCCTGCTGATGCACGCCGGCGTCGGCACTGCGCTCGGCGGGGTCATGACCATGGTGGGCGAGCCGCAAAACCTGATCATCGCCAAAAACGCGGGCTGGGGTTTTATCGATTTCTTCCTGCGAATGGCGCCGGTCACGCTGCCGGTGTTGGTGTGCGGTCTGCTGGTTTGTTGGCTGGTAGAACGTTTTCGCCTGTTTGGCTACGGCGCGCAGCTACCGGAAGCGGTACGCGACGTGCTGAAAGAGTATGACCGCAAGGCCACTGCGGGCCGTAGCAAACAAGAACGGCTCAAACTGTTGATGCAAGCGCTGATCGGCGTTTGGCTGGTGCTGGCGCTGGCCTTCCACCTGGCTGAAGTGGGGCTGATTGGCCTGTCGGTCATCGTTCTCGCCACCTCCCTGTGCGGCGTGAACGACGAGCACGCCATCGGCAAAGCGTTCCAGGAAGCGCTGCCGTTCACCGCGCTGCTGACGGTGTTTTTCACCGTGGTCGCGGTCATCATCGAGCAGCACCTGTTCAGCCCGGTGATCCAGTTTGTGCTGCGCGCCGAGCCCGCTTCTCAGCTTTCGCTGTTCTACCTGTTCAACGGCCTGCTGTCGTCGGTTTCCGACAACGTGTTCGTCGGCACGGTTTACATCAACGAGGCGCGCACCGCGCTGGAAACCGGCGCCATTGCGCTGAAACAGTTCGAACTGCTGGCGGTCGCCATCAATACCGGCACCAACCTGCCTTCGGTCGCGACCCCTAACGGCCAGGCGGCGTTCCTGTTCCTGTTGACGTCGGCCTTGGCGCCGCTGGTGCGTCTGTCGTATGGCCGCATGGTGTGGATGGCCCTGCCTTATACGATCGTATTAACCGTGGTCGGCCTGCTGTGCGTACAGTTCACGCTGGAGCCAGCGACCGAACTGTTGACGCAGTGGCATTGGCTGACGCTGCCGTCCATCGACGCCGTCGGCCACTGAGACGGCGCCGGCAGGGTGAACCGACTATTTTTACGCTGAATCCGGCCCAGGTGGCTGGCAGCGAAGAGGAATTGGTTTACACTGCCGGTTCAATTGCTTACTGCATGGAAGAATCTAGATATGTTGCAATTCTTTAACCGCTGTTCACAAGGACGCGGCGCCTGGCTGCTGATGGCCCTGACAGCGTTGGTGTTGGAACTGGTCGCGCTCTATTTCCAGCACGTTATGCTGCTGCAGCCGTGCGTGATGTGCATTTACGAGCGTTGCGCGCTGTTCGGTATCCTCGGCGCCTCGCTGGTGGGCGCCATCGCGCCGAAAACGCCGCTGCGCTACGCGGCGATCTTGCTGTGGATCTACAGCGCCTGGGAAGGCGTACAGCTGGCGTGGAAGCACACCATGATCCAGTTGCATCCTTCGCCATTCAATACCTGCGATTTCTTCGTCAGCTTCCCGTCCTGGCTGCCGCTGGACAAATGGCTGCCGGCGGTGTTCCACGCTTCCGGTGACTGCTCCGTGCGTCAATGGCAATTCCTGACGTTGGAAATGCCGCAATGGTTGGTCGGCATCTTCGGCGCCTATCTGCTGGTGGCGCTGATTGTGCTGATCGCGCAGTTTGTTCGCCCACGCCGCCGCGACCTGTTCGGCCGCTGATCGGCAGACAAACAAAAAACGGCGCCGGAAGGCGCCGTTTTTTTAGGTATTGCTGCCACATTCCGAGATAAAGCCACCTCAGGTATGTGTAAGGAAGTAAACGAGCACGATCAGCGCTCCAGCTACGGCAAACAGGCGGATCATTTTCATTGTTATACTCTCGAACTTGCGGGAGAACGGCCAAATTACCCAACTTATCGTTTAAAAAGAAGCATCCCGGCACAATTAAGCGCGTAATTTACATAACATTAAACTTCTGCGATATCGGCGACTAAAAACTGGCCGCTCTGGCTCATTCCTTTCAGCCTTCGAGCATCAATAAATTACCGTTACTTATGAACGACTGCACCTTTGTCACATTCAGAGCACAATATTTTGGTGAAGTTTACCCATAAAATCCTTATAGTATCGGCAAAGTGAGTACTACCGATTTCCCTGGTGTTGTTGTGTGTCTTGCCCCTCATCTTTGCAGGGGCTTTTTTCCTTCTCCCCCAACCGTCAGTCCCCGCTGCCTTTAAATAAATCATTCAAATTTAACTCTGCGCGGTATCACTCATCGGCCATCGCTCGCGCACTAATGATTAAAATCGTTCGTGATTCTTTCCTTATGCTGAAAGCAGTAGGCCAATGACATCAAGGACACGATTTATGCCGGATACCACATTGCCCCCTTCGTCTCAGCGCCCCTTCCTGCGGCGCATGCTGCTCAAAGCCGGGAAAAAATTCCTGCGCTGGAACGGCGAATTTCAGACTCGCCATTCGCTCATCTCCACCACGCCGCGGATCGGCAATCATGAATTCCATTGGGTGACGGCGCTGGAAGCCCGTTGGCCAGCCATTCGCCAGGAGTTGGATCGGTTACTGGAGCACCCGGAGGACATCCCCGCGTTCCATCAAATATCACCGGATCAGAAACGCATCTCTAAAGGAGATAACTGGAAAACCTTCGGGCTGTTTGTCTACGGGCAACGGGTTGATGAAAACTGCGCCATCTGCCCGCGCACAGCAGAGGCGGTCAGCGAGATCCCGGGCATGCGCACCGCCATGTTTTCAATCCTCAAACCGCACTATCACATCGTGCCCCACAAGGGCCCGACGCGAGCCGTGGTGCGCGCGCATCTGGGATTGATCGTGCCAAAGGATCGGGACAAGCTCTGGATCCGCGTCGACGATCAGATCCTGCACTGGGATGAAGGCAAGGTGATTTTGTTTGATGATTCTTATGAACACGAGGTCCGCAATGATACCGACGAGCTGCGCGCGGTGTTGTTTCTCGATATCGACCGGCCAATGGACAAAGTGGGCACGGCGGTGAATAAACTGCTGTTCAGCCTGATCAAAGCCAGCCCGTATGTGAAGCAGCCGCTGAAAAATCTGGCCAACTGGCATCGCCGAGATAAAAAAGCGTGAAGCAAGAGTCTCACGCGCGTAAGCTCAATAGCCAAGAGGGCGGAATGTCTTAACACGCCGCCCTCTGGCATTAAAACTCGTGTTGCCGAGCAACATCTGTCAAGGTATCCGCGTTATCTGGCCCAGTCCGGCTTGTTGAGGATATGATCCTGCCAGTCCACCACTTCACTCTCGCGCACTGCGATATGCCGCACCGTGATGCGCTCGCCGTGCATCGCCGCTTTGGAGCCGCTGATCAGCGGGTGCCAGGGGAACAGCGGCTTTCCTTCGCCAATCAGACGATAGGCGCAGGTCGGCGGCAGCCAATCGAAGGTGGTGAGATTTTCGCGCGTCAGTTTGATGCAGTCTTCTTCCAGCTCGAAGCGCCGCTCGTAGTTGCGGCATTGGCAGGATTTGATGTTGAGCTGGTTGCAGGCTACGTTGGTAAAATAAATCTCGTCGGTATCTTCGTCGATCAGCTTATTCAAACAGCATTGCCCGCACCCGTCGCACAGCGATTCCCACTCTTGTTCTGACATTTCCGCCAGCGTTTTCTGTTGCCAAAAAGCGAGTTGTGACATGTTAGCGTCCGGTTTCGGTAAATGGATAAGTCACCTGCGAGCAGGTTCGAGGGGGGACTATATAGACATTTTAGCCACAAGATGCAAGCTTTGCCGCCGACGATGCCGGCGGCAAGGAGAAATCAGATCACCCGGGTGCTGAGCGTTTTGCCGTTCAGGCTGATTTTCAGCATGTCGCCGGAAGCCATCGGGCCCACGCCCTGCGGCGTGCCGGTCAGGATGATGTCACCGGCGCGCAGCGTGAAGAAGCGGCTCATGTAGCTGATAAGCGGCAGGATTGGCGTGATCATGTCGCGCGTATTGCCCTGCTGGCGCAATTGATCGTTGACGGTCAACGACAGCTCGGCGTTTTGCGGATCGCCGAATTCCGCCACCGGGATAAATCCCGACATCGGGCAGGAACCGTCGAAGGCCTTGGCCTTTTCCCACGGCTGGCCGGCCTTTTTAAAGCCCGCTTGCAGATCGCGCAGCGTCAGATCGAGCGCCACACCGTAACCGGCGATCGCCCGCGCAACGCGATCTTCGTTGGCCTGTTTCAACGGTGTGCCGATCAATACCGCCAGCTCCACCTCATGATGCACCGCACCGAACTCTTTGGGGATGGCCACCGGCTGGCGAATATCACACAACGCCGTTTCCGGTTTGATAAACACCACCGGCTCGACGGAAACCGCGCTGCCCATTTCCTTGATGTGATCGGCATAGTTGCTGCCGACGCAGACTACCTTGTTCACCGGGAAATCGAGCAACGAACCCTGCCAGTCTCTATGTTGATACATACCGCTTCTCCCAAACTGTAGAGGCTTGGCGCGCCAAGCCGATTATTGGTGTGCCGGATCAATGCCCGATCGCGTCTGCCATCATACCCACGGCGAGAGCGAAATAGTAAGAGCGATTCCAGTGCATAAGGGTGCGGAAATTATCATAGACCAGGAACGTCCGCCCCTGCAGATCATCCGGCGCGATAATCCAGCCGCGCTGCACGGCATGCGGCAACGCACTGCCATCCGCGCGGCGCACGCCGCGTTTTTGCCAGTCGTTGACGCTGCGCGCCTGCGCGTCTTTCAGGCCCAGTTCGGCCCGGTTGAAACCGGCGGGCAATTTGACCTCGCGCCCCCAACCGATGCCGGGCTGCCAACCCTCTTTGGACAAATAGCTGGCTGTAGACGCGAAAACGTCGTCAATGTTATTCCAGATATCGATGCGCCCATCGCCGTCGCCATCCGCCGCATAGCGCAAGAAGGAGCTCGGCATAAACTGGCATTGCCCCATCGCGCCGGCCCAGGAGCCTTTCAGCGGCGTATCGCCGACATGCCCCTGCTCAACTATCTGCAGCGCCGCCATCAGTTCCTGGCTGAAAAAAGCTTCACGGCGCCCTTCAAACGCCAAGGTCGCCAGCGCAGACACCACGTCTTCCCGCCCCTGAATCTTGCCGTAGGCGCTCTCCATCCCCCACAGCGCGATGATATAACGCCCTGGCACCCGATAGCGCTCGCTGGCCCGCGACCATTGCGCATGGCGCAGCCGATACAGTTCGCGCCCCTGGCGCACCTTGGCGGGCGACATCACCCGCCGTAGATAGTCGTCCAGGGTTACCTTCTGCTCCGGCTGATTGCGATCGGCCTTGATCACCCGATCGACGAAATGGATTTGCGCAAACGCGCGATCAAGGGTGGCCTGACTGATGCCCTGTTCCCGCGCCCGGCGCTTAAGTTGATCGACATACGCCGGGAACTGCGCCGGATCGCGGCCGCTCGCCGCCAGCGTCGTCTCCTGCGCCGCCTGCGCCGCCTGCGATGCGCCGGGCATCAGCACCCCGCCCAGCGCCAACCAGGCGGCCAATACGGTCTTTCTCGCCGAACGTGTCATCGCGCCTCCCCTGGCCGTGGCGACTGTCTCAGGCCTTATCGCCCGCCAGATGCTGATTGAGCAGGTTTTCAACCGGCGGCGGGAACTGCAGATAATAGCCTTCGTCTTTCAACGCCTGCTTCACCTTTTCGATATCCGCCGAGGCCAATTTTTTGCGCTCATCGAGCGACAGCATCATGGCGAATTGCGGCACGCCGAAACTTTTCATCAGCTCTTCCGGCACACGAGAGAAATCGTCTTTTTTTTCGACATAAAGATAAGTTTGATCGCGTTTCGGGCTTCTATAGATCACACAAAGCATTTTTTTAACTCTATTTAATTGAGGGAGCGTCTTGCCTGGATATAACTCTGACTATAACATGCTTATAGTACATCGGAATATCGCACCCCGAGTGGTATTCCGGGGATTTAAAGTTGCTGAGACTGAGTCAGGATAGATGTCACAATCGCCAATTGAGCTAAAAGGCAGCAGTTTTACCCTATCGGTTGTTCATTTGCATAATTCGCAGCCCGAGGTAATACGCCAGGCGTTACAGGAAAAAGTTGAGCAAGCGCCCGCTTTTCTGAAAAACGCCCCTGTTGTTATCAACGTCGCAACGCTGGAAGGCGATGCGAACTGGAAAGAACTTCAACAGGCTGTCGCGGCAGCAGGTCTGCGCGTTGTGGGTATCAGCGGTTGCAGAGATGAGCGTCAAAAGCGCGCGATAGCCCGCGCCGGGCTGCCGCTGCTGAGCGAAGGCAAAGGCCAGAAAATGGCGGCGCCGGAGCCTGCACCAGCGCCCGTGGTGGCGGATAACGCCCCCGCCAAAACGCGCATCATCAGTACGCCTGTCCGCTCCGGCCAACAGATTTACGCCCGCAACAGCGATCTAATCGTGACCAGCAGCGTCAGCGCCGGCGCCGAGTTGATTGCCGACGGCAATATTCATGTCTACGGCATGATGCGCGGTCGCGCACTGGCAGGCGCGTCAGGCGACACGCAATGTCAGATTTTTTGCACCCACCTGGCGGCTGAGCTAGTCTCTATCGCAGGGCAGTACTGGTTGAGCGACCAAATCCCGTCCGATTACGTCGGGCAGGCCGTACGACTCAGCCTGTTGGATAACGCTTTAACCATACAACCTTTAAATTAAGCCCTTTTGACAAGGAATCCATTTCATGGCACGCATTATTGTTGTTACATCGGGTAAAGGGGGCGTTGGCAAGACCACTTCGAGCGCGGCCATCGCTACCGGCCTGGCCCAGAAAGGCAAGAAAACCGTCGTGATCGATTTCGATATCGGTCTGCGTAATCTTGACCTGATCATGGGCTGCGAACGTCGGGTAGTTTATGATTTCGTGAACGTGATTCAGGGCGATGCCACGCTGAATCAGGCGTTGATCAAAGACAAACGCACTGAAAACCTCTATATCCTGCCGGCTTCGCAGACGCGCGACAAAGACGCGTTAACCCGTGAAGGCGTTGAAAAAGTCCTCAACGATCTCGGCGAGATGGATTTTGACTTCGTGGTCTGCGACTCACCGGCCGGTATCGAAACCGGTGCGCTGATGGCGCTGTATTTCGCCGACGAAGCTATCATCACCACCAACCCGGAAGTCTCTTCGGTACGCGACTCCGACCGTATCCTGGGCATTCTCTCTTCTAAATCACGCCGCGCTGAGAAAGGCGAATCGCCTATCAAGGAACACCTGCTGCTGACCCGTTATAACCCGGGCCGCGTCAGCCGTGGCGACATGCTGAGCATGGAAGACGTGCTGGAAATCCTGCGCATTCCGCTGGTGGGCGTAATCCCGGAAGACCAGTCCGTGCTGCGCGCTTCCAACCAGGGTGAGCCTGTCATTCTGGATGCCGAGTCAGACGCCGGTAAGGCGTATGACGATACCGTTTGCCGCTTGTTGGGGGAAGAACGCCCATTCCGCTTCATTGAAGAAGAGAAGAAGGGTTTCCTGAAACGCCTTTTTGGGGGATAAACCATGGCCTTATTAGACTTCTTTCTGTCCCGCAAAAAACAGACAGCCAATATAGCCAAGGAACGGCTGCAGATTATCGTCGCAGAGCGTCGTCGCGGGGACAGTGAGCCCCCGTATCTGCCTGATTTGAAACGCGATATTCTGGCGGTTATTTGCAAATACATTCAGATCGATCCTGAAATGCTGCATGTGCAGTTCGAGCAGAAAGGGGACGATATTTCGGTACTTGAACTTAACGTGACATTACCGGAATCGGAAGAAGCAGCTAAATGATTGCGACGCATTAATTACCCCCTGTATATTTTATGCAGGGGGTAACTGTATGTGCATCCAGTTATTAAGCATTATCGGCAGCAAAAAATCGATTTTTCCCTTTGGGACAATTCCCAATTAACTTTGCCGCCACCTCGTTTAAAGTAAATTCTGGCCAGATTTACCTTCAACGCATTATTTCCTGCCTATATTCACCCGAGCAGAGTTTCCCTACCCTGCCCTGGTGATAACCAGCGATTAATAATCTTTCAGGATGTCCTGCAACGGCACCATTAATAAATCGCCGCGCCAGCCGCTGATTAATTCAGGGCGACTCTCGCCGTCCTTCAGTTTCCAATGCCAGTTCAACAATTGGTTAATTTGGCGACGGGATGCCAGCAGCTCGCTGCTCAACCCGCTTTGCTCGCTGACGGTAGCGATCGCCGCCTTGATGTCTTTGAACACCTTCTTGTAGCCCGGCTGATCGATAAGGTTGGCCAACGGCGCCGGCAACTCGGACTCGTCCAGCGCTTCGGCCTCCGCCACCAGCGCCAGCAGCGTTTTACCGTGATAACGGATCTCCGGCCCGCTCAGACCCAGCGAATCCAGTTCTCCCAGCGAAGACGGCATATAGCGCGCCACCTGCCACAGGTTCTCCTCACGCACCACAAAGTTCACCGCCAGATCGCGCTCACGCGCCTGGCGCAGCCGCCATTCCGCCAACTTCTGCAGACAACCGAGCTGACGCGGGCGCAGCTGCCAGGCGTTGCTGATTTCGCGATAGGCCAATGCCGGCGCCAGCGTCTCGCTACGGCGCTGGCACAGCAGCAGGCACTCGTTATTGGCCGCCGCGGTCCAACCGGCCTCTTCGGTCTCCTGCACCAACTGTTTAGCCATCGGCAGCAGATAGAACACGTCGGCGGCCGCGTACACGCATTGCCTTTCGGTCAGCGGGCGCGCCAGCCAGTCGGTGCGCGACTCGCTCTTGTCCAGCTCAACCTTCATATACTCCGCCACCAGCGTCGCGAAGCCACAGGAGAGCGGCCGGCCGGTAAAGGCAGCCAGGATCTGAGTATCGACCATCGGCGTCGGCAGCGTTTTAAAGGCGTTGAGAAACACTTCGAGATCTTCACTGCCGGCATGCAGGAACTTCACCACGGCGGTGTCGGCCAGCAGGTCGACAAACGGCTGCCATTGCTTGATCGGCAGAGGATCGATAAGGGAGAGTTGTTCACCGTCGTAGAGCTGGATCAGGCCCAGCTGCGGATAGTAGGTGCGCGTTCTGACAAACTCGGTGTCCAGCGCAATCTGGGCATGCTTTCTCGCCTGCTCGCAGACCTGCTGCAATCCGGCATCGGTAGTGATCAACTGATAATTCAAAACATCATTCTCTTGTAGGATTCAAACACAACAACGCCGGCATTCACCGGCGTTGTTGATAGTCAGGCGCGAGAGCGACACCTAGGCGGCATCGGCCGGCTTCGGTGTTTTTAGCTCATCGCGCAGTTCTCGCCGCAAAATCTTGCCGACGTTAGACTTCGGCAGTTCATCGCGGAACTCAACAATTTTAGGCACTTTATACCCGGTCAGGTGCCGACGGCAATGGGTCAACAGCTCTTCCTTGGTCAGCGAGGCGTCTTTCTTCACCACGCAGATCTTCACCGTTTCGCCGGAGACCTCGCTCGGCACACCGATCGCCGCACATTCCAGCACTTTCGGATGCTGGCTGACCACGTCCTCGATCTCGTTCGGGTAAACGTTGAAACCGGAGACCAGGATCATGTCTTTCTTGCGGTCGACGATGCGCACGAACCCCTGCTCGTCTACGGTCACCACATCGCCGGTCGCCAACCAGCCATCTTTCAGCACTTCGTCGGTGGCGTCCGGACGCTGCCAATAGCCTAACATAACTTGCGGCCCTTTGACCCACAGTTCGCCCGGTTCGCCCGGCGGTACATCCTGGCCATTGTCGTCCACCAGACGAATGTCCGTCGACGGCACCGGCAGGCCGATGCTGCCGCTGTAGTGTTTCAGATCGTAAGGGTTACCGGCCACCAACGGCGCGCACTCCGTCAGGCCATAACCTTCCAGCAGGTGTTTACCGGTGGTTTTCTCCCACTTCTCGGCCACCGCTTTTTGCACCGACATGCCGCCGCCGACCGAGAAACGCAGCGTAGAGAAATCGAGCTTGTGGAACTCTTCGTTGTTCAGCAACGCGTTGAACAGCGTATTCACCCCGCTCATGGCGGTGAACGGATATTTGCCCAGTTCTTTCACCAGCCCCGGAATGTCGCGTGGGTTGGTGATCAGCAAATTGCGCCCGCCCAGATCGATAAACAGCAGGCAGTTCACCGTCAGCGCGAAAATGTGATACAGCGGCAACGCCGTCACCACCAGTTCCTGCCCTTCGCGGAACAGCGGCGAATAGGCGGCCTTGGCCTGCTCGAGGTTGGCCTGCATGTTGCGGTGCGTCAGCATCGCGCCCTTCGCCACCCCGGTGGTGCCGCCCGTATATTGCAGGAAGGCCAGATCGGCATTAATGATGTCCGGTTTTACATACTGCAGGCGGCGGCCGCGCTGCAGCGCGCTGCGGAAGGAAATGGCGTCCGGCAGGTTGTATTTGGGCACCAGGCGCTTGACGTACTTGACCACGAAATTGACCAGCGTACCTTTGGCGGCCGACAGCTGATCGCCCATGCGCGTCAGGATCACGTGTTTGACCTGAGTGTTGAACACCACTTTTTCCAGCGTATGGGCAAAGTTGGAAACGATGACGATGGCGCTGGCGCCGCTGTCGTTCAACTGGTGCTCCAGCTCACGCGGGGTATACAGCGGGTTGACGTTGACCACCACCATGCCGGCGCGCAGAATGCCGAACAGGGCGATGGGGTATTGCAACAGGTTAGGCATCATCAGTGCGACGCGGTCGCCCTTCTTCAGGCCCAGTTCATTTTGCAGGTAAGCCGCGAAAGCCCGGCTGCGTTCTTCCAGTTTGCGGAAGGTCATCACCTCGCCCATATTGATAAAGGCGGGCTGATCGGCATAGCGCTGCACGGCATGCTCAAACATTTCGATCAACGACGAATAGCGATCGGCATCAATCTCTGCGGGCACATCTGCCGGATACCGTTTTAACCAGACCTTATCCAAGGTATTACTCCTGAAATCATTACTAATTATCATCGCAGCCCTCAAACTCGCAGCCTAACCATAACAATATTTTAACTCAGCAGACCAGTTCGGGTTTTAAACATTATTCAGGTTGCGATGTACGTCACTAATTGTCGGATATTCCTTATCCCAAAAAACAAAAGGGCGGCCTGAGCCGCCCTGTCAAATGTGTTCACATCAAGCGTATGCTACTCGGTTACGATGGTTTGCACCTGTGCCGGGCCAGGGTTGTACCAGCCATAGCCTGCGCCCCAACCGGGTCCCCACGGACCTCCGCGCCAGCCCCAAGGGCCCATCGGCGCCGGCGGCATCACCACCTGCTGTACCAGATGCCAGCGCTTGAAACCTGTCACGTTCATCGTTACGAAGCGATATGGCGTCATGCCGATCCGTCCCTCTTTCAGGCCGGTGATAGGGCCGACGACGGTCACCAGCTGGCCTTTGAAATCGACCGGTTCGAGGAAGCCGTTCACCGTGGCCAGCAAGCGGCCGTTCGACGGTTCACCCAGTATCGGCCGTGCACCGCTGTCGAGCGGCACCGCCGCGATCTCCAGCAGCGTGCGCCCTTGTTCGTTGGCGACGTTCACCACGGTGCCGCCGAAGCGGGCTTCCGCGCCGGTAAACAGGTTCGGTGCATTTTGTACCGAGGAAAGCTGAGTCACCGGCGAAGGGCTGGAGCCTTTGATCGCATCCGGTACGGTGACGCACCCGGTCAGAACCAGCGCGCCGCAGGCGACGGCCAGCAGCGACAGCTTTTTACTTGCAGTGCGGATTAACATGGTCGCAATCTCCTGAAATGCCTGTAACTTTGACCGCGTTTCAGCGTTCAAGTTGCAGGCCTTCATCGCCCGGCATCAACATCAGCACAATAACGCCGCGATTACTCGCGGCCCGGCAGTTTTTTCCAGGTCACTTCATTGCGCAGATAGGTCGGCTCGGCGTTTTCCACCGCTACCGCCAGCCCTTCTTGCCAGGCCTGCAGCGCCAGCGGCAGCATGTCTTGCGCCTGCGGCAACAGCATCTGGCCATCGCGCACGCTCAGCGTGGAACCGTTGACCAGATCGGGGTAGGTTTGCCAGCCGGTGCCGACGTGGGCCCATTCGCCCTGCAGGCGCTGCGCACGCTCCAGCGCCTGCGCCGGCGACAGCACGGCCTCGCCTTCGTTTTCCAACCAGCGGCCGTCCGCCTGGCGTTCGAACTGCCCCCAGTAAACTTCACCCATGCGCGCATCGATCGCCGCCAGCACACGCTCCGCGCCGCTGACGCGCCAGGCGCCCTGCGCCATGGTTTGCAGCGTGGAGACGCCAATCATCGGCAGATCGGCGCCCAGCGCCAGGCCCTGAGCGATGCCGATGCCGATGCGCACCCCGGTAAAACTGCCGGGGCCGCGGCCGAAGGCCAGCGCATCGAGCTGGTTGAGCGCCAGGCCAGATTCCGCCAGCACCTGCTGCACCATAGGTAAAATACGTTGCGTATGCTCGCGTGGGCACAGCTCAAACAGGGCGTGGATTTCGCCTTGATTCCAGACGGCGACGGAACAGGCTTCCGTCGCGGTATCGATCGCTAAAATTCGCGTGGACATGCCAACCTCTGGCGGGAATAAAACTGGGTTTTTCATACAGGGCGCGCATTGTAGCACAGCCCCGTAAGCCCTTCATCTTTCACGTGGCCGACGTGTCGGCGGCCTGCAGGAAGGCGATTGCCTGCTTCAGATCGCGGGTGCGCGGCGTGGGCGGCAGGCTATTGAGGAACACCTCGCCGTAAGGGCGCATCACCAGACGGTTATCGCAGATCACCAGCACGCCGCGATCGTCGGTGTCGCGGATCAAACGGCCGACGCCCTGTTTCAGGGTGATGACCGCATCCGGCAACTGCACATCATTGAACGGATCGCCGCCACGCAGGCGGCAATCTTCAATACGCGCCTTCAGCAGCGGATCGTCCGGTGACGTGAACGGCAGTTTATCGATGATGACGCAGGACAGCGCATCGCCGCGCACGTCCACCCCTTCCCAGAAGCTGCTGGTCGCCACCAGCAGCGCGTTACCGGCGGCGACAAACTGCGCCAACAGCTGGCCTTTACTGGTTTCACCCTGCAACAGCACCGGCAGCGTCATCGTGGCGCGAAACTCTTCCGCCAGCTCACGCATCATCTGGTGCGAGGTGCACAAGAAGAAGCAGCGGCCGTTGTTGGCTTCGATTAATGGCCGCAGCATGCGCGCCAGCTGGCGCGCCCCGCCAGGCTGATTCGGCGAAGGCAAAAAGCGCGGCACGCACAGCAACGCCTGTTTGGCATAGTCGAACGGGCTCGGCAGCAGCAGCGTTTTGGCCTTGGTCAGTCCCAAGCGTTCGGTGAAGTGGCCCAGCTGATCGTTGACCGACAGCGTGGCCGAGGTAAAGATCCAGCTGCCCGGCTTCTCGTCCAGCATTTCGCGGAACCGGTCGGCCACCGTCAACGGCGTCAGCGCCAACACGAAGTGGCGCGAATTGCACTCATACCAATAGCTGTAGCCCGGCTCCGTCACCGCCTTGAGGCGTTTGAGACGCGCGCGGTACAGCGTGGCGCGCTCAAAGGCGGCGTCCAGCAGCGCCGAACGCCCCAGCGACAGCTTCATCACGTCGTAACACAGCTCCAGCGCGTCATCGAGCAGCAATAAAGCGCGCTGCACGTTCGGTTCCCCGAGCACATCGCGCAGATTGCCGCGAAAACCCGGCTCTCCCAGATTAAGGCGAAAATCTTGCGTGCTCAGGCTGAGACGGTCGGCGCTTTTTTGCAGTTGGGCGGCATCGCGCACCTCGGTGCGGTAGGCGATGGTGATGTCCTTCGCCAGATCCAACAATTGGCGGCTGGTGAGCTGCTGGCCGAAATACTGGCTGGCGATGTCGGGGATTTGGTGCGCCTCATCAAAAATCATCACCTCGGCTTCCGGGATCAGCTCGGCGAAACCGCCCTCTTTCACCACCATATCCGCCAGGAACAGGTGATGGTTCACCACCACCACATCCGCATCCATCGCGCGGCGGCGCGCTTTGACCACGAAGCAATCCTGATACAGCGGGCAGTCGCTGCCGAGACAGTTATCATTGGTGCTGGTCACCAATGGCCAGACGAAACTGTCTTCCGCCACTTCGCTGCAGGTGCTGATGTCGCCTTCTTTGGTCTGCGACGACCACTTGCGCAGCTGCACCAAATCGATCAGCGTCTGCCCCGCCAGCTCCCCGCCGGCCATCGACTGTTGCTCCAGCCGCTCCAGGCACAGGTAGTTGGAGCGCCCCTTCAGCAGCGCCAGCTTGCCTTTGTACTTCAGCGCCTTGGCGACGGTGGGCAGATCGCGCGCATACAGCTGATCCTGCAACGCTTTCGAACCGGTGGAGATGATCACTTTGCGATCGGCGCGCAGCGCCGGCGCCAGATAAGCGAAGGTTTTGCCGGTGCCGGTGCCGGCCTCCACCACCAGCTCCTGCTTGAAATTGATCGCCTCGGTGACGGCCTGCGCCATCTGCCGCTGCGGCTCACGCGGTTTGAATCCCTTGATAGCCTGCGCCAATGCGCCGTCTGTTGCAAAATCGTCTGTCACGCTGTCTCTCTGCCGGTGTCATTCAGCGGTGATTATGCCAAGCCTGCCGCCCGGCTACCACCCACTTTATCGCCGCGCTTTTTCATCACCGGCTGTGCTACCCTTAGCGGGACTATGATATGGAGATAAGCAAATGAATATCGAAAGAATTGATCCCGATCAGCGCTGGTCCGAAGCCGTGGTGCACAACGAGACCGTTTACTATACCAGCGTGCCGGAGAACCTGGATGATGACGCGACCGCGCAGACCGCCAACGCCCTTGCAGCCATCGACGTGCTGCTGGCGCGCGTAGGCTCGGATAAAAGCCGCATTTTGGACGCCACCATCTTCCTGGCCAATACCGCCGACTTCGCCGCGATGAACGCCGCCTGGGACGCCTGGGTCGTTGCCGGCAGCGCGCCGGTACGTTGCACCGTGCAGGCGCAGCTGATGAATCCGAAATATAAAGTGGAAATCAAAATCATCGCCGCGCTGTAAGCCTGAGCGCAGACGAAAAAAAACCGCAGACGGCAACGCCTGCGGTTTTTTATTGCCCGCTATCAGGACAGTTTAAGGATCACCATCCCCGCCAGCAACAGCGCCAGGCCGATCCAGCCTTTGGCGTTTAACCGCTGGCCGAACATGATCCAGCCCGCAGCGATAGTGGCGGCGATACCGAAACCGCCCCACAACGCATAAGCGATCGACAGATCGATGCCCTTCACCGCTTGCGCCAGGGCGCTGAACGCACCGAGTACCGACAGCAGCGACAGCAATCCCAGCCAAATTTTACGGAAACCGTCCGACATCTTCAGGAAGATATTGGCGATGATTTCCAGCACGATGGCCAATCCCAGGAACCCAATGTGGTACAACTCAAACTGTTGCATGGTTGTCACCTCGCGGGCTGACCTGTTTTCGCTCTTTGCGGGTACCGGATTTCACCAGCATGATACCGGCGATCAGCGTAGCCAGACCCAGTACCTTCAGCGCGGAAATGGGCTCGTCGAACCACAGCACGCTGAACAGGGTAATGAACAGAATGCCGATACCTTCCCACAGCGCATAGGCCACGCCCAACGCCACGCGTTTTACCGCTACTGACAGCAACACATAAGACGCGGTGATCATCACGTACATCACGATATGCCCGATCATGCCGCCATTGACGCTGGCGTATTTCATCGACAAGGTGCCGATGATTTCGGTCATGATGGCCAAACCTAAAAAGATCCAATAAATCATAATTTTTCTCCCAAACGGCGAATAACGCGCGCCAAGGCATATTTATCCCGATTTATCTCGTCGAACGGCCGCAGTACGGCGCGCAAGACGCAGAGATCCCTGGGGATAAACTGACCCAAACGCAAAAAGAATGTTTGCCCGGCTGAACGGTAGAGCGAAGGCGTAAGCCCGCTACCCGCACCGGTTAAGGGAGAAAGACGCTATAGCTCGCTGCACCAGTGATGCTCACTGGCAAGGATCGCAGACAGGAAGAGTTGGCACGTAGAGGTTCTGAGGGTAGTTCCGTTAATAGTCATCATAATAGTTCTCTATTATCAGCCGCACACCGTGCGATTTGCCCAATATCCTCATAAAAGTAAAATTTTCAACTGAGATATTTTTACCACAGCCAAAATAAGAAAGCAAACTGCCGTTTTCATCAAAAAGCAGAAAAAAACGGGTTAAAAATAAGAAAGTTAATCGAGATAAAAATTAAAAAAGGCTCAACGGAGCGTTGAGCCTTGCGATACCCGCGGGTGAGCAAATAAGCGCCAACCCCAGGCCTGGCGCGGGTTACAACGCGGCGCCGCTGACGGCGCTGCGCGCCAGTTCAGTGATGCGCGCATAGTCGCCTTTTTCGAGCGCGTCCGCCGGCACCAGCCAGGAACCGCCGATGCAAAGCACGCTTTTCAGCGCCAGATAATCGCGGTAATTGTTTGGCGTAATGCCGCCGGTCGGGCAAAAACGCACCTGCGGGAACGGGCCGCCGATCGCCTGCAGCGCCTTCACGCCGCCGTTGGCTTCCGCCGGGAAGAATTTGAATTCCCGCAGACCGTGATCCATGCCCTGCATCAGTTCAGACACGGTGCTGATGCCCGGGATCAGCGGGATGGGTCCCGCCGTCGCCGCCTGCAGCAAGGCCTCGGTCAGCCCTGGGCTGATGGCGAACTGCGCCCCGGCTTCGGTCACCTGCCGCAGCTGCTGCGGGTTGATCACCGTACCGGCACCGATGATCGCCTCCGGCACCTCTTCGGCGATAGCGCGGATAGACTCCAGCCCGCAGGCGGTGCGCAGCGTCACCTCCAATACCCGCACGCCGCCGGCAACCAACGCTTTCGCCAACGGCACCGCCTGCTCCAGCTTGTTGATCACGATAACAGGCACCACCGGCCCCGCCGTCAGGATCTGCTCGGCGCTGGTTTTCCAGTTTTTCATCGTTATTTCTCCATTACTCGCGGTTAACAATGGCACGCCCCTGCCACAGGGCTCCGCACAAATGCGCGAACGTCCGGCCGTACCGTAAGTGATGAGGCCCACGCGCAGATCGCAGGCAAAAAAAAGCCGGCAGACAGGCTGCCGGCATTACGCATTATTCGAACTCGTTCCAGGAGCGGCCGTCGCGGGTGATCATCGCCACCGAGGCCACCGGTCCCCAGGTGCCCGCCTGGTAAGGCTTAGGCGCCTCGTTGTCGGCTTTCCATGCGTCCATGATGGAGTCGACCCACTTCCAGGCTTCTTCCACTTCATCGCGGCGCACGAACAGCGCCTGAATGCCGCGCATGGTCTCCAGCAGCAGGCGCTCGTAGGCGTCCGCCACGTGCTCCTGGTTAAAGGTTTCCGAGAAGCTCAGGTCCAGCTTGGTGGTCTGCAGACGGTGCTTGTGATCCAGCCCCGGCACCTTGTTCAGCACCTGAATTTCGATGCCTTCGTCCGGCTGCAGGCGGATGGTCAGCTTGTTCTGCGGCAACTGCTGGTAAGAATCGCTGAACAGGTTAAGCGGCGGGTTTTTGAAGTACACCACCACTTCCGAACATTTGGTCGGCAGACGTTTACCGGTACGCAGGTAGAACGGCACGCCGGCCCACTGCCAGTTGTCGATATCCACGCGGATAGAGACGAAGGTTTCGGTGCTGCTGCTCTTGTTCGCCCCTTCCTCTTCCAGATAACCCGGCACTTTCTTGCCCTGGACGAAGCCGGCGGTGTACTGACCACGCACGGTGGTTTCCCGGACATTGGTCTGATCGATGCGGCGCAGCGAGCGCAGCACCTTCACCTTCTCGTCGCGGATGCGGTCGGTGGTCAGATCCGCCGGCGGCGACATGGCGATCATGGTCAGGATCTGCAGCAGGTGGTTCTGGATCATGTCGCGCATCTGGCCGGCCTGGTCGAAGTAACCCCAACGCCCTTCGATGCCCACCTCTTCCGCTACGGTGATCTGCACCGAATCGATGGTGCGGTTATCCCAGTTGGAGGCGAAAAGCGAGTTGGCGAAACGCAGCGCCAACAGGTTCAGCACTGTCTCTTTGCCGAGATAGTGGTCGATACGGTAAACCTGGGATTCGTTGAAGTACTCCGCCACCTGATCGTTGATCACGCGTGAGGACGCCAAATCGGTGCCCAGCGGTTTCTCCATCACCACGCGCGCCGGCTCATGGTTCAGCTTGGCTTCGCCCAGCCCTTTGCAGATGGCGCCAAAGGTGCTTGGCGGCATGGCAAAGTAGTTGATGGTGGTGCGGTGCTTCTGATCCAGCATTTTACCCAATTTGGTAAAGTTCTTGCTGTCGTTGACGTCCAGGTTGCAGAAGTCCAGGCGCGCGCTTAGCGTGGCCCAGAGTTCGTCATCCAGTTTTTCCTTCATGAAGGTGCCAAGCGCTTCCTTGACCACTTCGGTATAGGCTTGTTTATCCCACTCCGCGCGGCCGACGCCGATGATCCGCGTATCCGGGTGGATGTGTCCGGCTTTCTCTAACTGGTACAGGGAAGGCAGCAGCTTACGGCGCGCCAAATCACCTTTCGCGCCGAAAATAACCAGGTCACACGCCTGGGCTGTAGAGGTTACCGCCATGTTCATCTCCTCGTTGCAGGATATTTGTAATTTTCTTACATTACTAATGTACTCTGTTTGACTACGGCCAGCAAACCCGGTGCAAAAGCAGAAAAAAAGCCCCAAAAATTCCAGTGGTAAGCGCCACTGCGCGGCAGAGCCGTTGCAGGTGGGCAAAACTGTAACTTTTCGTCTTTTTTGACGCTCTGTTACCATTATGAAAGTTAGACACAGGTCATATTCTGGTGAAAAAAGCCTGCATACACCCTGTCGAGACTGCCAACGGTTACCAGCACGTAGTATATTTTCACTAAACCGGCATTGATTTCTCCTTTGTTTGAAATCGACATACCCTATCGATTCCAGGTTACAGCCGCTCGTTTGGCGTCTGCTCGCACGGCGAACACGGGCGAAATTCGACGCTGTTGCTTGAAAGCCACAGGGATAAAACCATGAGTGACTCTCGTTATATGAATACGCTGGACAAAATCCAGAGCCATCTGGAACGCCTGAGCAAATCTGAAAGGAAAGTCGCCGAGGTGATCCTGGCCTCCCCGCAGACCGCCATTCACTCCAGCATCGCCACGCTGGCGCGCATGGCCGACGTCAGCGAACCTACCGTCAACCGTTTTTGCCGCCGCCTTGATACCAAAGGCTTTCCCGACTTCAAACTGCATCTCGCCCAAAGCCTGGCTAACGGCACGCCCTACGTAAACCGTAACGTTGAGGAAGATGACAGCGTCGATTCCTATACCAGCAAGATCTTCGAATCGGTAATGGCCAGCCTCGATACAGTAAAGGCAAATTTGGATATTGCCGCAATCAATCGTGCGGTTGACCTGCTCACCCAGGCAAAAAAGATCTCTTTCTTCGGGCTGGGTGCCTCCGCGGCGGTGGCGCACGATGCGATGAACAAATTTTTCCGCTTCAACATTCCGGTGGTCTACTTTGATGACATCGTCATGCAGCGCATGAGCTGCATGAACTCCAGCGAAGGCGACGTGGTGGTGCTGATCTCACACACCGGCCGCACCAAGAATCTGGTGGAGATGGCCCACCTGGCGCGGGAGAACGACGCCACGGTACTGGCTATCACCTCGCGCGACACCCCGCTCGCCCAGGCGGCGACCCTGGCCCTGCTGCTCGACGTGCCCGAAGACACCGACGTTTACATGCCGATGGTGTCGCGGATCGCGCAATTAACGCTCATTGACGTGCTCGCCACCGGATTTACCTTGCGCCGAGGGGCTAAATTCAGAGATAACTTGAAGCGGGTCAAAGAAGCGCTCAAAGAATCGCGCTTTGATAAAGGCGTGGTCATTCCCAACAGTTTTGATTCGTGACCCGACGAAGAAAAAATCGCCGTTCAACAGACATTTGAATGACGGCATCAGAGGCGGTACCCTGTTAACATGCTCATACGGGTAACCCGGGTGAAATATCAGTGTTGTAAAATTACATTTCACGCCTGGTTTCGTTATCCGACGTTATCGCAACACCAATATTTGCTTCACCAGTCAACGGAGTAATACATGTCCAGACGGCTCAGAAGAACCAAAATCGTTACCACCCTGGGTCCGGCTACAGACCGCGACAATAATCTGGAAAAGATCATTGCCGCCGGCGCCAACGTAGTTCGGCTTAACTTCTCCCACGGCAGCCCGGAAGATCACCAGGCTCGCGCTGACAAAGTACGCGAAATTGCTGCCAAGCTGGGGCGTCACGTCGCTATCCTCGGCGATCTGCAAGGGCCGAAAATTCGCGTATCCACCTTCAAGGAAGGCAAAATCTTCCTCAACGTGGGCGATAAATTCCTGCTGGACGCCAACCTGTCAAAAGGCGAAGGCGATAAAGAAAAAGTCGGTATCGACTATAAAGGCCTGCCAGCCGATGTGGTGCCGGGCGACGTCCTGCTGCTCGATGACGGCCGCGTTCAGCTGAAAGTGCTCGAAGTTCAGGGCATGAAAGTGTTTACCGAAGTGACCGTCGGCGGCCCGCTGTCCAACAACAAGGGCATCAACAAACTCGGCGGTGGCCTGTCGGCCGAAGCCCTGACCGAAAAAGACAAGGCGGACATCGTGACCGCCGCCAAGATTGGCGTCGACTACCTGGCGGTCTCCTTCCCGCGTACCGGTGAAGACCTGAACTATGCCCGCCGCCTGGCGCGCGATGCCGGCTGCAACGCCAAGATCGTGTCCAAGGTTGAGCGCGCCGAAGCGGTGTGCACCGACGAAGCGATGGACGACATTATTCTGGCCTCCGACGTGGTGATGGTGGCCCGTGGCGACCTGGGCGTCGAAATCGGCGATCCGGAACTGGTCGGCATCCAGAAGAAACTGATCCGCCGCGCCCGCACCCTGAACCGCGCGGTGATCACCGCGACCCAGATGATGGAGTCGATGATCACCAACCCGATGCCGACCCGCGCCGAAGTCATGGACGTGGCCAACGCCGTGCTGGATGGCACCGACGCTGTCATGCTGTCGGCGGAAACCGCCGCTGGCCAATACCCGGCGGAAACCGTGGCGGCGATGGCGCGCGTTTGTCTGGGTGCCGAGAAGATCCCGAGCATCAACGTTTCCAAACACCGCCTGGACGTACAGTTCGACAACATCGAAGAGGCGATCGCCATGTCTTCGATGTATGCCGCCAACCACCTGAAAGGCGTCACCGCGCTGATCGCCATGACCGAATCCGGCCGCACTGCGCTGATGATGTCGCGCATCAGCTCCGGCCTGCCGATCTTCGCCATGTCGCGTCATGAGCACACGCTGAACCTGACCGCGCTGTATCGCGGCGTGACGCCGGTTTATTTCGACAGCCACAAAGACGGCGTGATCGCCGCCAATGAAGCCGTCAATCGCCTGCGCGACAAAGGCTTCCTGGTCTCCGGCGATCTGGTGATCGTCACCCAGGGCGACGTGATGGAAACCGTCGGCACCACCAATACCAGCCGTATCCTGCGCGTCGAGTAATCCACGCCGCAGACGACATGCCGGCCGGCTCACGTTGGCCGGCATTTTTTTTGCCCTGACACCGCCATAAACGACGGAGAACGCCATGCTCCACCAACGCAATCCAGCCTCGACCGGTGATGCGCTCGATCTCGATGGGCGCGGTCTGACGCAGCTCGACGAATCGCAGCTAACCGGCCACGCGCTGCGCAAAATCAGCCTGTACGACAATCTGCTGACGGCCTTCCCCGCCTCCATCTTGCAACACCGCAACCTGCAGGTGCTGAACATCTCCTGCAATCAGCTCGACCGCCTGCCGCCGGAGATTGGTCAGTTGCAACAGCTTGAGATGTTCGACTTCGGTCACAACCGCGCAAGCGAACTGCCTGAAACATTGGGGCAACTGCACCGGCTGAAATACCTCTACCTGAGCGATAACGGCTTTAGCGACCTGCCGCGTGCGCTGGCGCAACTGCAGCAGTTGGTTTACCTCAACGCGACCGATAACCAACTGACCGCCTTGCCGCAGGCAATACCGAGTCTGGCGGCATTGCAGGAGCTGCGTTTATACAACAATCGCATCGGCAACCTGCCCGGCGAAATCGGGCAGCTGCGCGCGCTGCGCGAGTTGCATATCATGAAAAATGCCCTGACCGCGCTGCCGGCGGAAATGGCTCTGCTCGGCGAGCTTGAGATACTCGATGCGGCCAACAATGCCATCACCGAACTGCCGGCATCCTTCTGCCGCCTGCCGCGATTGAGCGAGCTGAACCTGCGTTTTAATCAGCTGACGCGCCTGCCGGAAAATATCGGTGAGCTCACGGCGCTGAGAAGCCTGGATCTGCGCGCCAACCGCCTGAGCAATCTGCCGGAAAGCCTCGGTGAACTGAGCCGGCTGCGCAAGCTTGATCTGCGCTGGAATGATTTCACCCACACGCCTAAAATCGTCGACATCCTGCGGGCTCGCGGCTGTAGGGTGCACATCTGAAGAGACGCCGGCCGGGTTGTGGCCCTGCCGGCGTTAGCGGTAGAAAGGATTAACGATACAGATCGTCGCGCGAGTAAGGCTCAATCTCCCCTTCTTTGCGCGTCTTCAACAGTTTGAGGATCCAGGTGTACTGCTCCGGGTTCGGGCCCACCAGGTTTTCCACTTCTTCATTCATACGGCGGGCAATGCGCGGATCGTCCGCTTCGGCCAGATCGTCCATCGGCTCGCGAATATAGATATCCAGCATGCTGGTTTTGCCGTCGTACACCGGGAACAACGGCACGATCGCCGCACGGCATACCTTCATCAACCGCCCGACCGCCGGCAACGTCGCCTTATAGGTGGCGAAGAAGTCGACAAACTCACTGTGCTCAGCGCCGTGATCCTGATCGGGCAGATAATAACCCCAATATCCCTGGCGAACCGAACTGATAAACGGTTTGATGCCGTCATTGCGCGCGTGCATGCGGCCGCCGAATTTACGACGCACGGCGTTCCACAGGTAGTCGATCAGCTGATTGCGCTGATTGTGGAACATCGCCGCCATCGGTTGACCGCGCGCGGCCATCAACATCGCCGGCACATCCACCGCCCAGCCATGTGGCACCAGGAAAATCACGTTACGCCCTTCCGCGCGGATCTTGTCCAACACCTCTTCGCCGTGCCAACGCACGCGCTTGAGCACTTTTTCCGGTTTGGTGCAGGCCAGCTCAGCCATCAGCACCATCGACTGCGGCGCGCAGGCGAACATCTGGTCGATAATGTGCTCGCGTTCGCTTTCAGGCAACTCAGGCAAGCAATACAGCAGGTTGATGCGGGCACGACGGCGCGCGCCCTTCGCCAACTTGCCGGCCAGTTTGCCGACCGCACCCAGCACCGGATCGCGCAGGCGCGCAGGCACCAGCGAAATGCCGGCCATCAGACCGGTTCCCAACCACACGCCCCAGTAGCGCGGATATAAAAAGGCTTTTTGAAACTGCGGAATGAACTCTACGTTCGATTTCTTCTCGTTTTGCATGCACATGCTCTTGGCTTAGCGATTCGGCTAATCATAATTGCCAGCACCGATTTTGCAATTAACAACCGCGAACCGCCCAGATAAAACAGCATCGGCCCGCAATCAGGCCGATGAAATTAACGGCGCCGAAGCGCCGGAAAAAGGGGGCGTTAATCCAACTGCAGCTGAGGAACCACTTCCTTCACCTGCGCCAGATAATCGCTGCGGTCTTTGCCGCCCAGCCCTTCGGAACGCGGCAGTTTAGCCGTCAGCGGGTTCACCGCCTGTTGGCCGGTCCACAGTTCAAAGTGCAGATGCGGCCCGGTGGAACGGCCGGTGTTGCCGGAGAGCGCAATGCGATCGCCGCGTTTCACCTTTTGGCCTGGTTTCACCAGCAGTTTTTTCAGGTGCATATAGCGCGTGGTGTACTGACGACCGTGGCGGATCGCCACATAGTTACCCGCTGCGCCGCTGCGTTTGGCGATCACCACCTCACCGTCACCGACCGCCAGCACCGGCGTGCCGACCGGCATGGCGAAATCGACGCCCTTGTGCGGCGCCACGCGGCCGGTCACCGGGTTCACGCGGCGCGGGTTGAAGTTGGAGGAGATGCGGAACTGTTTCATGGTCGGGAAACGCATGAAGCCGCGCGCCAGGCCAGAGCCCTGGCGATCGTAGAATTTGCCGTCTTCGGCGCGGATCGCGTAGTAATCCTTGCCGCCGGTGCGCAAACGCACGCCCAACAGCTGGCTTTGCGATTTCTTGCCGTCGAAATGCTCACGCGACATCAGCACGGAGAACTGATCGCCTTTGCGCAGCTTGCGGAAATCGAGCTGCCACTGCAACGCCTTGATCACCGAGTTGATTTCGTTACGGCTCAGCCCGGCGTCGCCGGCGCTGCTGACGAAGCTGCCGTTGACCCGGCCGCTGATCACGTTGTTGCGCCATTCGCCCTGCTGCGCCTCTTTTGACTCCTTGAAGCTGTTGCCGACGCGATCATAGGTGCGAGTTTCGCGGCGGGAAACCTCCCAGGTCAACTGCTGCAAATCGCCTGCGTCGTTCACGGTCCACGACAACTGTTGGCCGATCTTCAGGTTACGCAGATCGCGGTTTTGCGAAGCCAGCAAGGTGACATCCGACATATCAATGCCGTACTGCGTCAGAATGCTGCCAAGGGTGTCGCCGGTGGAAACCACATATTCATGCACGCCATCATCGCCGGCATCCTTCTGGTCCAGCTCATCCTGCGGGATTTCGTCATCGGGGGTGGGTTGGTCGACATCTATCGGTTCACTGGCTTCAGGGAGCAATGACCGCATCTGGCTGGATTCTAACTCGACGCTCTTGGCGATGGGGTTGTGTTCTGGGTGGTAAACAAAAGGCCGCCAAACAGCGACGGCCAATGTGACGACTGTCAGCGACCCCAGCATGACGCGGTGGGGCCGTGGCAGGTTGTTATACGCCAGAGCGATAGTTCGGACTATCTGCTGCACTCGATATTATCCTCATAAGCTTTACTTCAGGCAGCTCACGTACTGGTTTGACAGCTGAGTCAGGAATTTCCCGTAGCTGTCCTTCTCCAGCGCGATGCCGGTGCCCAGCGGGTCCAGCGTTCCGGAACGCACTTTGGTACCCTTGGCGACGGCATTGATTACGGCCGGCCTGAATTGTGGCTCAGCAAAAACGCATACCGCTTTCTGCTCAACCAACTGTGTTCGAATTTGGTGTAGGCGCTGTGCTCCAGGCTGAATTTCGGGATTGACGGTGAAATGGCCCAGCGGACTCAAACCGTAGTGTTTTTCAAAGTAGCCGTAAGCATCATGAAAAACAAAATAACCCTTACCTTGCACAGGCGTAAGCATGTTACCAACATTTTTGTCAGTTTGCGTCAGCAGATTCTCGAACTGGCGCAGGTTTGCGTCTAATTTGTCCTTATTTTGCGGCATAAGTTCCAACAATCTGTCGTGAATCGCGATCGCGGTCACTTTTGCTATCTCCGGCGACAGCCAAACGTGCATATTGTACTCGCCGTGATGATGCCCATGATCGTCATCGGCATGGTTATGCGCTTCGCCTGCATGTTCATGATCGTCGTCCTCTTCGCCTTTCATCAGCAGCGGCTTCACCGCCGGCAGTTCGCTGATAGCCAGCTTTCGCGTCGCCGAGATCGGCACCAGCGCCTTGGTCAGGAACGCTTCCATGTCCGGCCCGACCCACAACACCAGGTCAGCGGAACGCAGGCGCTGGATATCGGAAGGGCGCAACGCAAAATCGTGTGGCGAAGCGCCGTCCGGCAGCAACACCTCGGTCGGCGTCACGCCGTCGGCGATGGCCGCAGCGATAAAGCCTAAGGGGCGAATCGAGGTCACCACCGCAGCGGAAGCGCTGCTCAGCGGGCCGGCCATCAACAGTGCGCTGGCCAGCAGCGTGCGCTGCAGCCATTTATTTTTCTTTGCCATCATCAGTAATCCCATCGTTTTCATCAACAAGGCGTGATATTATAACATCCGCTTCGTTCTGCAACCTGTAATCTCGAGATGTCTACACTGATAACGCTAAAAAATATCTCCGTCGCCTTCGGCAGCCGCAAGGTGCTGTCGAACATTTCCCTCAGCCTGCAGCCCGGCCGTATTCTCACGCTGCTTGGCCCGAACGGCGCGGGCAAATCCACACTGGTACGCGTGGTGCTGGGATTGGTCAAACCAACCGCCGGCACGCTGGAGCGGGAGCCCGGCCTGCGCATCGGCTACGTGCCGCAAAAACTCCACCTCGACGCCACCCTGCCGCTGACCGTTAGCCGCTTTATGCGTCTTAAACCCGGCGTAAAGAAAGCCGACATTCTGCCGGCGCTCAAGCGCGTGCACGCCGCCCACCTGCTCGACCAGCCGATGCAAAAGCTCTCCGGCGGCGAGAACCAACGCGTACTGCTGGCGCGAGCGCTGCTGAATAAACCGCAGCTGCTGGTGCTGGACGAACCCACGCAAGGGGTGGACGTCAACGGCCAACTGGCGCTGTACGACCTGATCGATCAGCTGCGCAAGGAGCTGGGCTGCGCCGTACTGATGGTCTCGCACGATCTGCATCTGGTGATGGCGAAAACCGACGAGGTGTTGTGCCTCAATCAGCATATCTGCTGCTCCGGCGCGCCGGAGGTGGTCTCGATGCATCCCGAATTCATCGCCATGTTCGGCAACCGCGGCGCAGAGCAGCTGGCGGTGTATCGCCACCATCACAACCATCGCCACGACCTGCAGGGAAGAATTGTCTTGAAGAAAACCGGGAGCCACGAAGCATGATCGAATTGTTACTTCCCGGCTGGCTGGCCGGGGTGTTGCTGGCTAGCGCCGCCGGGCCGCTGGGCTCCTTTGTGGTTTGGCGCCGCATGTCCTACTTCGGCGACACCCTGGCGCACGCCTCGCTGCTCGGCGTCGCCTTTGGTCTGCTGCTGGACATCAATCCTTTCTATGCGGTGATCGCCATTACGTTGCTGCTGGCCCTGGCCCTGGTGTGGCTGGAACGCCGCCCGCAGCTTTCGGTAGATACCCTGCTCGGCATTCTGGCCCACAGCGCCCTGTCGCTGGGTCTGGTGGTGGTGGCGCTGATGTCCAACGTGCGGGTCGATCTGATGGCCTACCTGTTCGGCGATCTGCTTTCGGTCACGCTGAGCGACATCGTGATGATCGCCGGCGGCGTCGCCGTGGTGCTGTTGGTGCTGTGGTGGCAATGGCGCGATCTGCTGTCGATGACCATCAGCCCGGAGCTGGCGCACGTCGACGGCGTCAATTTGGCGCGGGCGCGTACCGTGCTGATGCTGGTCACCGCGTTGACCATCGGCCTGGCGATGAAATTCGTCGGCGCGCTGATCATCACCTCGCTGCTGATCATTCCGGCGGCCACCGCTCGCCGTTTCGCGCGCACGCCGGAGCAGATGGCGGGTGTCGCGGTACTGCTCGGCATGGTGGCGGTTACCGGCGGCCTGGCCTTCTCGGCATTTTACGATACGCCGGCCGGCCCTTCGGTGGTGCTCTGCGCTGCCGTGCTGTTCACGCTGAGCCTGTTCAAAAAACAACAGGCTTGATTAAAGCCCGGATATGACAAGGGCCGCATCTGCGGCCCTTTTTTATTGGCGGATTAAAAATTTACTCTTCGCGTTCGAGACCAAAGTGCCGGTAGGCGTGCTGCGTCGCCAGACGGCCGCGCGGCGTGCGCTGGATAAAGCCCTGCTGGATCAGAAACGGTTCAATCACGTCTTCAATGGTTTCGCGCTCTTCACCGATCGCCGCCGCCAGATTATCCAACCCGACCGGGCCACCGGTAAACTTGTCGATAATCGCCAGCAGCAGTTTGCGATCCATATAGTCGAAGCCTTCGGCATCGACGTTGAGCATATCAAGCGCCTGCGCCGCCACCGAACCGCTGATCACGCCGTTGGCGCGCACTTCAGCGAAATCGCGCACCCGGCGCAACAGGCGGTTGGCGATACGCGGCGTGCCGCGCGCGCGGCGAGCCACTTCATGGGCGCCCTCGTCGGACAGCTCCAGCCCCAGGCACCCGGCGCTGCGCGAGACGATGTGCTGCAGATCCGCCACCTGATAAAACTCCAGCCGCTGGACAATGCCGAAGCGATCGCGCAGCGGCGAGGTCAGCGAACCGGCGCGGGTGGTGGCGCCCACCAAGGTAAACGGCGGCAGATCGAGCTTAATCGAACGCGCCGCCGGCCCTTCGCCGATCATGATATCCAGCTGGTAGTCTTCCATCGCCGGATACAATACTTCTTCCACCACCGGTGACAAACGGTGAATTTCGTCGATGAACAACACGTCGTGCGGTTCGAGGTTGGTCAGCATCGCCGCCAAATCGCCCGCCTTCTCCAGCACCGGGCCGGAAGTAGTGCGCAAATTTACGCCCATTTCGTTGGCCACGATGTTGGCCAGGGTGGTTTTCCCCAGCCCCGGCGGGCCGAAGATCAATAAATGGTCGAGCGCGTCGCCGCGCTGCTTGGCCGCCTGAATGAAGATCTCCATCTGCTCGCGCACGTGCGGCTGGCCGACGTATTCAGTCAGCAGCTTGGGACGAATGGCGCGATCGAGGATCTCCTCTTCGTTGATCGGTTCGGCGGAAATCAGGCGATCGGCTTCAATCATTATCTACCCCTTTTCGGCCTTACAGGGCGGCGCGCAGCGCGTCGCGGATCAGGGTTTCGCAGTCGGCGCCCGGCTTGGCAATCTTGCTGACCATGCGGCTGGCTTCCTGCGGCTTATAGCCCAGCGCCACCAGCGCCGAGACAGCTTCGGCTTCTGCGTCCGCTTCCGGCGTTTTGTCGGCGGCGGCCGGCAGGCTGATCTCGCTGCTGTTGTTGAACAGATCGCCGTTCAGCCCTTTGAAGCGGTCTTTCATCTCGACCACCAGGCGCTCGGCGGTTTTCTTGCCCACGCCCGGCAGCTTGACCAGTGCGGTGATCTCTTCGCGCTCCACCGCGCTGACGAACTGCTGCGCGGACATGCCCGACAGGATGGCGAGCGCCAGTTTCGGCCCGACGCCGTTGACCTTAATCAGCTCGCGGAACAGCGCGCGCTCCTGCTTGTCGTTGAAACCGTACAGCAGCTGCGCGTCTTCACGCACCACGAAGTGGGTAAACACGATGGCCTCTTGCCCCAGTTCCGGCAGCTCGTAAAAGCAGGTCATCGGCATGTGCACTTCATAACCCACGCCGTTCGCCTCCAGTAACACCAGCGGCGGCTGCTTTTCCAGAATATTTCCTCTGAGACGACCTATCATTTACCCTCCTGCAGAATTACCGGGCATGGCGCCCTGCCATGCCGTTGCTGGTAAAGCTTATAACATAAAAAAGGCTGGATGAATATCCAGCCTGAGCAATCATCGTTTCGCGTCAGCGCAAACGCCCGCGCGCCAGGTTCAGCCGCCCTTCGCTCATTCGCAGCACGTTCTGGCTGAGATGGCAGTGGGTGATAGCGATGGCCAGGGCATCCGCGGCATCCGCCTGCGGGTTTGCCGAGAGTTTGAGCAGCGAGCGCACCATGTGCTGTACCTGCGCCTTTTCGGCCGCGCCGGTGCCGACCACGGTTTGTTTGACCTGCCGCGCCGCATACTCGAACACTTCCAGGTTCTGATTCACCGCCGCCACGATTGCGACGCCGCGCGCCTGGCCAAGCTTGAGCGCCGAATCCGGGTTCTTGGCCATAAACACCTGTTCGATGGCGAAGAAATCGGGCTGAAACTGGGTGATGATCTCGCTGACGCCGGCGTAAATCAGCTTCAGCCGCGTCGGCATGTCGTCCACCACCGTGCGGATGCAGCCGCTGGCGATATAGCTCAACTGGCGCCCCTGCTGGCGGATAAGGCCATAGCCGGTGACGCGCGAGCCGGGATCGATACCGAGTATGATCGCCATATCTACATCCACCTTGCATGCACGGCGCCGCCGAACGGCGGCGCCCGTTTTACCGGATTACAGCGTCGCCGCCACTTCGTCGGAGATTTCACCGTTATGGTAAACTTCCTGCACGTCGTCGCAGTCTTCCAGCATATCGATCAGGCGCAACAGCTTAGGCGCGGTTTCCGCGTCCATGTCGGCCTTGGTCGATGGGATCATCGACACTTCCGCCGCTTCGGCTTCGAAGCCCGCCGCGGTCAGCGCGTCTTTCACCGCGCCCAGGCTTTCCCAGGCGGTGAACACGTCGATGGCGCCATCGTCATAGGTCACGATGTCTTCCGCACCGGCTTCCAACGCCGCTTCCATTACGCTGTCTTCATCCAGGCCCGGTGCGTAGGTGATCACGCCCTTCTTGGTGAACAGATAAGCCACGGAACCGTCGGTGCCGAGGTTGCCGCCGCATTTGGTAAAGGCGTGGCGCACTTCCGCCACGGTGCGGTTGCGGTTGTCGCTCAGGCATTCGATCATGACGGCGGTGCCGCCAGGGCCGTAGCCTTCATAGATGATGGTTTCCATATTGGTATCATCATCGCCGCCCACGCCGCGCGCGATTGCACGATTCATGGTGTCGCGCGTCATGTTGTTCGACAGCGCCTTGTCCATCGCCGCGCGCAGACGCGGGTTGGAATCCGGATCGCCGCCGCCCAGCTTAGCGGCCGTGACCAGCTCACGAATAATCTTGGTGAAAATTTTACCGCGCTTGGCGTCCTGCGCCGCTTTACGGTGCTTTGTGTTGGCCCACTTACTATGACCTGCCATAAAAAATCTCCGAAAAAAACTACTGGACTGAATTGATCACGAACTCTTCAATCGCCTGCTGATTGCTCCACGACTTGGTCAACTTCACGGCCTCGGCCGCCTCAAGCCATTGGTAAGCGTGATGCTCGGTAATCACCGGATCGCGCTCCTCGGGCAACGCCAGACAGAACCAGTGCTCTTTATTGCGCGTGGTTCCCGGCGCATAGCGATGTCGCAAATGGACAAAGAGTTCAAACTCCACGCAGCGCTGGCAATCGAACAACGGCAGGTGCTCTGCTTCGATATCGATGCCCACTTCTTCCATGACCTCACGCCGCGCGGCATGCGGCGGCGACTCATCCTGTTCCAGGCTGCCGGTGACCGACTGCCAGAACTCGGTATCGTCGCGCCGCTGTAACATCAGCACCCGACCACTGGATTTCGCGTAAATCACTACCAGGATAGATTCAGGGCGCTTGTAACTCATCACTCGCTCTCTTGTTCCGCACCGGCTTTCTTTACCACGCTGATCGCCAGCTCCTGCAGCGCCGCCGGGTTGGCGAAGCTCGGTGCATCGGTCATCAGACAGGCCGCCGCGGTGGTTTTCGGGAAGGCGATAACGTCGCGGATGTTGTCGGTGCCGGTCAGCAGCATCACCAGACGGTCCAGGCCGAAAGCCAGGCCGGCGTGCGGCGGCGTGCCGTACTTCAGCGCGTCCAGCAGGAAGCCGAACTTCTCGCGCTGTTCGTGTTCGTCGATGCCCAGAATGCTGAATACCGTCTGCTGCATTTCGCTGCGGTGAATACGCACCGAACCGCCGCCCACTTCGTAACCGTTGATCACCATGTCATAGGCGTTGGCGATGGCGTTGACCGGCGCGGCGGCCAGCTCTTCCGGGCTCATGTCGCGCGGCGAGGTGAACGGGTGGTGCATCGCCGCCAGGCCGCCCTCTTCGTCTTCTTCGAACATCGGGAAGTCGACCACCCACAGCGGCGCCCAGTTGTCGAGTTGGGTCAGCCCCAGATCGCGACCCAGCTTCAGGCGCAGCGCGCCCATCGCATCGGTGACAATCTTGAAACTGTCTGCGCCGAAGAACAGGATGTCGCCGGTCTGCGCATCGGTGCGCGCCAGGACGGCTTCCAGCACTTCCGCGCTGAGGAATTTGGCGATCGGGCTCTGCACGCCTTCCATGCCGGCGGCGCGGTCGTTGACCTTCAGCCAGGCCAGGCCTTTAGCGCCGTAGATGTTGACGAAAGCACCGTACTCGTCGATCTGCTTGCGGGTCAGCTGTGCGCCGCCCGGTACGCGGATCGCCGCCACGCGGCCTTTGGCGTCATTGGCCGGGCCGGAGAACACTTTGAACTCGACGTCCTTGACCAGGTCAGCCACGTCCACCAGCTCCAGCGGGTTACGCAGGTCCGGCTTATCGGAACCAAAGCGACGCATCGCTTCGGCGAAGGTCATGACCGGGAAATCGCCCAGATCCACGCCCTTCACGTCCAGCCACAGTTCACGCGCCAGCTTCTCCATCACTTCACGCACCTGCTCGGCGGTCATGAAGGAGGTTTCGACGTCGATTTGAGTAAATTCAGGCTGACGGTCCGCACGCAGGTCTTCGTCACGGAAGCATTTGACGATCTGATAGTAACGATCGAAGCCGGACATCATCAGCAGCTGTTTAAACAGCTGCGGAGACTGCGGCAGCGCGTAGAATTTGCCCTTGTGCACGCGGCTCGGCACCAGGTAATCGCGGGCGCCTTCCGGCGTCGCTTTGGTCAGCATCGGCGTTTCGATGTCGAGGAAACCGTGGCTGTCCATAAAGCGACGTACGAAGCTGGTGATTTTGGCGCGGGTCTTCAGACGCTCGGCCATTTCCGGGCGACGCAGATCGAGGTAACGGTATTTCAGGCGCGCTTCTTCGCTGTTGACCTGGTTGGAGTCCAGCGGCAGCGGCTCGGAGCGGTTGATGATCTCGAGCGCGTGGGCGAACACTTCCACTTCGCCGGTGGCCATATCTTTATTGATCTGGCTGTCCGGACGCGCACGCACGGTGCCGACGATCTGGATGCAAAATTCATTGCGCAGGTCATAGGCCTTGTCGAACGCCACTTTCTCGTCCGGGTCGAAGAACACCTGCACGATGCCTTCACGGTCGCGCATATCAATAAAGATCAGGCCGCCCAGATCGCGACGACGATTGACCCAACCACACAGAGTGACTTCCTGGCCCACGTGGGACAGATTCAACTGCCCGCAATATTCAGTACGCATACGCTATCCTTTTACACAGCCGATGCCGCGCCGGGCTACTGCGCCCCTGTCGCGCGGCTGTTATCTGATAAATTCTACTTGTTGTCCGGTTTAAAATCCGTCGCATACCAGCCGGTGCCCTTAAGCTGGAAACCGGAAGATGAAATCAACTTGGTCAACGCGGGCTGCCCACACGCCGGGCAGTCTGCCAGCGGCGCATCGGAAAATTTTTGCAATTTCTCTAACCGATGGTTGCAAGCACCACATGCATATTCATAAATCGGCATAGGTCGTTGGATTAAAGAGTGTTGAAAAAAGGGAGTCATTATAAAGGAAATTCATCCGCCCGATAAGTGCGAACACAGCATTGTTACTGCACTAAATAGCGCGTTTTTGTTCGAATCAACACATCGGTTAACAAATTTCCCATTAACCTGCGACAGTTTTTTCACGTAGCCTGATTCTCCCCCGGTTTTGCGCCGAACGCAGCTCGCCCGACGCGCCGAACAGTTTTTATCCACTTCGCAACGAGATGAAATCCATGCTGAAACTTGACGCCCAAACCACCGCTCTGGTGCTGATCGATTTGCAAAACGGCATTCTGCCTTACGCCGGCGGCCCGCACAGCGCCGGCCAGGTGGTGGCGAACGCCGCCCTGCTGGCCGCCCGTTTTCGCATGCTGGGCGCGCCGGTGCTGTTGGTGCGCGTCGGTTGGTCAGACTCCTTCGCCGAAGCGCTGAAACAACCGGTGGATAAACCGGCTCCCGCGCCCGCCGGCGGTTTGCCGGCCAGCTGGTGGGAATTCCCCGCGCCGCTGGCGGTCTGCGACAACGATATTCTGATCACCAAACGCCAATGGGGCGCCTTCTACGGCACCGATCTGGACTTGCAGCTGCGCCGCCGCGGCATCAAGTCCGTGGTGCTGGGCGGCATTTCCACCAATATCGGCGTGGAGTCCACCGCCCGCGCCGCCTGGGAGCACGGCTATGAACTGGTGATCGCCGAAGACGTCTGCAGTGCGCAGAACGCGGAAATGCACCGTTTCGCGTTCGAACACATCTTCCCGCGTTTGGCGCGGGTGCGCGACACCGGCGAAATTCTTGCCGCGCTCGAGCGGTAACGTTAAGTTGTAGCCTGATAAGCCAAGCACAAGTAAAGGAAGACGACGCCGTGATCTACATCGGACTGCCGCAGTGGCAACATTCAGCCTGGAATCGTATCGGGCTGCGTGATTTGGCGGATTACAGCCGCTACTTCAACTGCGTGGAAGGCAACACCACCTTCTACGCGCTGCCGAAACTGGAAATCGTGCAGCGCTGGCGCGACATGACCGGCGACGATTTTCGCTTCTGCTTCAAATTCCCGTCGGACATCAGCCACAAGGCCGCCCTGCGCAACTGCGCCGCCGAGCTACAGGCATTTTACCACTGCCTGGGCCCGGTGCATCAGCGCATCGGCCAGTTGTGGCTGCAGCTGCCCGCCGCCTTCGGCCCCGATGAGCTGCCGCGCATGTGGCAGTTCTTCGAAAGCCTGCCGCAGGAATTCACTTACGGCGTAGAAGTGCGTCATCCGGCGTTTTTCGCCAAGGGTGAGGAAGAGCGCGCGTTGAATCAGGGGTTACACCAGCGCGGCATCAATCGGGTGATCCTCGACAGCCGCCCGGTGCATCACGCCGCCCCCAATACCGCCGCCGTGCGCGATGCCCAGCAGAAAAAACCGAAGCTGCCGGTACACGCTCTGGTCACCGCCGACCAACCGTTGGTGCGCTTTATCGGCGGTGACCAACTGGCCGATAACCTGCGCTGGTTCGAAGCCTGGCAACAAAAACTGCCGCTGTGGCAGCAACAGCATCAGCCCTATCTGTTTATTCATACGCCGGACAACGGCGATTCGCCCCAGCAGGCGCAAAAAATTTGGCAGCAGTTGCGCCTGGCGATCCCTGATTTGCCTGCGCCGCCAGACTGGCCAGAACAAGATGCACTGTTTTGACCTATTAATCTGACCAATAACATCAAATATTTCCCCGCGACAGTGAATACAATGACGGCTATGATGCTGGCTGCCAGTTTTGGTTAGGGAACGGAGTTAAAAATGGTAAGCGCGCTTTATGTGGTGCTCGGCGCATTGTTGTTGATCAAACTCTCTTATGACGTAGTCAGGTTAAGGATGCAGTACCGCGTAGCCTACGGCGACGGCGGTTTCTACGAATTGCAGACCGCCATCCGCGTGCATGGCAACGCCGTTGAATACATTCCTATCGCTGCCGTATTGCTGGTGATCATGGAAATGAACGGCGCAGAAATCTGGATGATTCACCTCTGCGGCCTGATGCTGATGGCCGGGCGGCTGGTGCATTACTACGGTTTACGCAACCGCGAGGTTCGTTGGCGCCGTTCAGGCATGGCCGCGACCTATATCTCTTTGTTGTTGATGGTTCTGGCAAATATCTTCTATCTGCCTTGGGATCTGATTTTCAGCCTGCACTGATCCCGTTTTATCATCAGGCGGCCGCGCCGCCTGCTTCCGCTCCGCTTTTTTGCGCTTTTCTGTTAGACTACGCAGCTTCGAATTCTGAACTGATTTGCCGCTATGCCAAACCGCGATACTCTTTTCTCCGCCCCCATCGCCAAACTGGGCGACTGGACCTTCGACGAACGCGTCGCCGAAGTATTCCCCGACATGATCCAACGCTCCGTTCCCGGCTATTCCAACATCATCTCGATGATCGGCATGCTGGCCGAACGTTTTGTGCAACCCGACAGCCGGGTGTATGACCTGGGCTGCTCGCTGGGCGCGGCGACGCTGTCAATGCGGCGGAATATCAAGGTGCCCGGCTGCAATATCATCGCCGTCGACAATTCGCCGGCGATGGTAGAACGTTGCCGCCGCCATATTGACGCCTTCCGCGCTGACACGCCGGTTGATGTCATCGAAGCCGACATTCGCGACATCGACATCGAAGACGCCTCAATGGTGGTACTGAACTTTACGCTGCAGTTCCTCGAGCCGGCCGATCGCCTGCGCCTGCTGGAGAAAATCTATCGTGGCCTGCGCCCAGGCGGCGCGCTGGTGCTGTCGGAGAAGTTCAGCTTTGAAGACGCCGAAGTCGGCGAGCTGCTGTTCAACATGCACCACGATTTCAAACGCGCCAACGGATACAGCGAGCTGGAGATCAGCCAAAAACGCAGCATGCTGGAAAACGTGATGCTGACCGATTCGGTGGAGGCGCACAAGGCGCGTCTGCAACAGGCCGGATTCGAGCATGCTGAAGTGTGGTTCCAGTGCTTCAACTTCGGTTCGCTGATCGCCCTGAAAGCGGGGGATGCGCAATGATCGAATTCGGTGATTTCTATCAGCGCATTGCCAAGAGCCCCCTCAGCCACTGGCTGGATACGCTGCCCGCGCAGCTGAGCGCCTGGCAACGCGAATCGCTGCACGGCAAATTCAAGCAGTGGTTCAACTCGGTGGAGCATTTGCCGACGCTGACCCCCACCCGTCTCGATCTGCTGCACGGCGTGCGCGCTGAGATGGAGCCTGGCCTGTCACCGGGCCAGCGTGAAGGCGTCGAGAAAATGCTGCGCACCCTGATGCCGTGGCGTAAAGGGCCGTTCTCGCTGTATGGCATCGATATCGATACCGAATGGCATTCCGACTGGAAGTGGGATCGCGTGCTGCCGCACATCTCCCCGTTGGCCGGACGCACCATTCTCGACGTCGGCTGCGGTAGCGGTTATCACCTGTGGCGCATGATCGGCGCCGGCGCACACTTTGCCGTAGGCATCGATCCGATGCAGCTGTTCCTGTGCCAGTTCGAAGCGGTGCGCAAGCTGTTGGGCGGCGATCAGCGCGCCCACCTGCTGCCGCTCGGCATCGAGCAGTTGCCGGAACTGGCGGCATTCGACACCGTGTTCTCGATGGGGGTGCTGTATCACCGCCGCTCGCCGCTCGATCATCTGTATCAGTTGAAAAATCAGCTGGTAGCTGAAGGCGAACTGGTGCTGGAAACGCTGGTGGTGGAAGGCGATCGCCACCAGGTGCTGGTGCCGGGCGACCGTTATGCGCAGATGCGCAACGTGTATTTCATTCCTTCCGCCGAAGCGCTGAAATGCTGGCTGGAGAAATGCGGCTTCGTCGACGTGAAAATCGCCGATATGTGCGTCACCAGCCTCGAAGAACAGCGCCGTACAGACTGGATGACCAGCGAGTCGCTGGCTGAATTCCTCGACCCGAACGATCGCAGCAAAACGGTTGAAGGCTATCCTGCGCCGCTGCGCGCCGTATTGACCGCCAAAAAGCCCTAGCGCTTGCTAATCGGGCCGGCCTGAGCCGGCCTCAACTTACCCGTTGCCGGCATCGACAATCCGCAGCTCATACACCATCGTCGCGTTCGGCGGGATCTGCGGCGCATAGCCCGTTTCACCGTACGCCAACTCCGGCGGCACCACCATCGTCAGCGAACCGTGATTTTTCAGATGGCCGATCGCCTCGCGGAACAACGGCGGATAGGCGGAAAGCGGCTGAGACATCACCTTTCCACTGCGATCCATATCCTGGATCACGCTGCCGTCGGTTAAGCTCTCTTTCACCACGATATCCACCCGCGCGTTTTCCGCAATGGTTTCATCACCCGTATAATCGATGCGATACCAGAAGCCGGCTGGCGACTTCTGCGTGCCCTTCTTCTTTTTGAACTCGGCAACGAACGCTTCGCCTTTGCTGGTTTGCCTCTTCGCCGCCTGGCTTCTGGCGTCGTTCACCGCTTTTTCCGACTCCGCCAGCGCGCGGGTCAGCTGCGCATCGCTCAACTGGTAATGGCCGTTGAAGGTATCGATCACGCCGGCCAGCAGCACGGTTTTATCGGGTGTGATGCCCCAATTTTTACGCTCCGCCAGCATCGTTTGGATATCGCGCCCCAGGGCGACGCCGGCAGCATAGCTCTGTTGTTCCGGCTTTTTCTTCAGCGTTTTCACCTCCGGCAACCATTTGGCCCGCGATCTCAGCCCGCTCAGTTCGTCTTGCAAAGCTTGCTGAGCCTGATGGGCGGCAGCCAGCTCTGCCGCCGTTTTATCCGCCCGTTGCGTCGCTTCATCCCTCTTCTGCGCTGCCTGCGCGCTTTCCGCCGTCACCGCCGCCAGACGTTGTTCCAGCGTTTTGGCCTGCTCGGTTTGCGTTTTGTTTTTTTCCTGCAGTTGCGCCAACTGCCGCTGCAGTTCCTCCGTCGCTTTGGCGGCTTCTATCGCCTGCTTTGCCAGTGCCGCCTTCAGGCTGTTCTCTTGCTGCTCGGCCTGCTGGCGTTGGTCATCACGCTCTTTTTGCAGCGCTGCCAGTTGCTGCTGAAGTTCCCCCGTCGCTTTAGCGGCCTCGGTCTTTTGCTGCTCCAGCGCCATCTTCAGGTTTTTCTCCTGTTTTTCGGCCTGTTGGCGTTGGAGATCCTGTTCTTTCTGCAGTTGTGCCAGCTGCCGCTGCAGTTCCCCCGTTAACTTGGCGGCTTCGGCCTGTTGCTGAGCCAGCGCTGTCTTCAGGCTTTTCTCTTGTTGCCCCTCCTGTTGTCGTTGGACACCCTGTTCTTTCTGCAGTTGTGCCAGCTGCCGCTGCAGTTCCCCCGTCAACTTGGCGGCTTCGGCCTTCTGTCGTTCCAGCTCAGCGGCGGCCGCTTTTTTGTCCTGCTCATAACGCTGACGCGCTTTATCGTTGGCGGTTTGCGCCGCCGCCAGCTTCTCCTCCCAAACCTGCTGCCGAACGTTTTCCGCTGGTTTAGGCAAGGCCGCCAGCCGTTGTTCCAGCAAGGCAATGCGCCGATCTCGCTCCGCGGTTTGTTGCTTTTGCCGCGCTAACGCGGCTTGCGCTTCGGCGATCTGCGCCTGAGCCTTGCGTTCCTGCGGCGTCAGATTCAGCGCCTGTCGCACGCCGCTGGCGAAGTCGCTCAACGCGCTCAGATCGGGAGCAGGTGCCGGTTTATCGGCAGCCGTCAGGGATGACGCAACGCGCAGCGCGGTCAGCTCCTGCTGCAGTGATTGAATAGCGGCTTGCTGTTGTTCCAATCGAGTCTCTTTCTCACGCAGCGCCTTTTGCAGCTGCGTCAGTTGCTTTCTCTGCGCAACCGTTTCACGAATCTGAATCGGCCGGGACGCCGGCTTTTGGGTTTCCCGAGATGGGGTAACCACGGTATCAGCCGCCGGTGCATCCTGCCGCTGATAACGCTCGGCAAACTGCAATAACGCCGGCACATCGTCATCCGCCGCGGCCACCGCTGGCGCAAACGCCAGCGGTATCATCAGGCTCAGTAATGCCTTTCTTGCACGAGGGGTCATTGGGCGCGTTCTCCGCGCTCAGCCAGGCCGGTCATCATGGCAGAACTGATGTCTGCGCAGAGACGGCTGGTGCGATAACGATACAGCGCGTCGACGGTTTCCTGCGTGCCCGTATTGACCCGCTGACGTACCCCGGCATACTGCGCGGCGCCGCTCATCAAGGTATCGAACTCGCGTTTGAATTTCTGATATTTCTCGTTATCCATGCCGCGCATGGCATCCAGTTCGCGCTGGCACTGTTGCATGCGCTCGGCCTCACGCTGCCGCTTATCTTGCTCCGCAACTTCTTCTGCGCTGGGCGGCTTACTCAATGTAGAAACAGGCCGCTTGGCGGTCTGGCAGCCGGTCAGGGCCAACGTCAGCAAAAGCGCCGCGGTCCAACAGTGTGCCGTTCGGGTCATTATCGTTATCTCCTTGTAAAGTCCGCCGTCGACGTGCTCTGTGGCTGCGCCGACGGCTCTCCTCATTGGTGCTGTGATGTTCCGGCCATCAGCCAGGCTGTGTTCGGACATGAAAACGCAGACGCAGCGTTGAGAGGCATGACGCCAATAATTCACCGCATCAATACATACAAAAAAATCATTTAATATTATGATATTTAAAGGATTTTAACCCACAAACTTATCAGCAGGACATGACGATCGCAAGAAGATATGGGGGGTTGGTCGACCGAGATACCGCGTTGAAACGGGCAAATGGTCTTTACAAAACATAAAAAAAGTCCCGGCAAAACGCCGGGGCCTGACTTTACGCTGTATCAGCGTCCTACAAACCTTATCGACTGTTTCAATCGTCCCGTCTGATTGACAATCATGTTGCCAACCAACAGGAGAAATACCATGAGCAATATGATTAGTGTAAATAATATCAGTGAATTGCGTAATCTGACGCCAGTTACAGATGACCAGATTGTCTTTTTAGTTTCTCACGCCGCCGGACGTTTCGCCGGCGGCGGAGAATTCTATTATGCGAAAACGGATACAACCAGTGCGGACAATAACGGCACCGTGGTGGTTACATCGGGAGGAGCCCGCTGGAAACGACTGGAGCAGAAACTTAGTTTCGATCACTTCGGCGCCGATCCCAGTGGTGCCTCCGCCTCGGATGCAGCAATCAGCGCGACATTAAACTATGCCGCGAGTTTAAAAAACAAAGTGGTCTATGCTTCGGAAAATGCTCAATATCTGCTGACCAGTGCTCAGCCTATCAACGTCGCTAGCGGCGTCACTGTGAGAGGCTCCCGTCGCGGTATTGCTCAAGGCCCTGCAAGCCTCACAAGCAATGGTCCTAATCGGGCAGGCCTTGCGGACGACAGTGCTTTCATTATCAAGAAACCCGCGGGTACGGTTTGTTTCGCCTGCGATAAGAATGTTGTCTTTGATGGTTGGTCGTTCCTCTACCCGGATCAAAAATATACTGCCACCCAGCCGGAGGCATTCGTTCAATACGGTGCCACCATTACGGCAGGTGGCGCTCTGTCAGTCGCCAACTGCCGTTATGTAGGCGCCTATGACTTTGTTGAAGCTCGAGGAGAAGCCAACAACTTTGAGAATATCTACGGTTGGGCAGTCCGCTGCGACTACAGGGTTTATGAAAGCAGGGACATCAACAGATTTACCAATGTTCACGTCAATGCCAATGTCGTGCGTCCGACAGAAAACGCGGTTACTGCCTCTATCGCCGTAGCCGGTTCTTGTGCTTTCAATTTCGATCGCCACGACAATACGTTTATGGTGAATGTATTCTCTTATGGCAAAAAGATCTTTATCAAAACCACAACACAAGGAACTTCCTATTTAGGCGGTCTCAGCCTAAGCAATTTCATGGCAGACAGAAATGGTACCGGCATCGATATCGACTCAGATTCCTCCGCCAATATTCAAATCGCCAACGGTTCCTACATCAATGATTATGGTGATGCCGTTGGGGGATTCCTGGTATTAAGAAAATCCACCAGCCAATCTAATATCACCCCAGTTCAAATCAGTAATGTTAACTTCGCTACCGCCAATGGGCCCAAGGGCACACTGTCGCCCCAGGCTATTCGCTTCGAAGCTAACGCTGGGTATCAACTCTCATTCAGCAACACCGTTATGCCAATGTGGACAAACGGCAGTCTGAACAATGAAGCGGGTTACAACATTCTCAGAGGCACACTGAGCATTGCACAGCGCAGTTATCAGCTGCATGAGGCCCCGCTAAATTATTTGACGAACAGCAATCTGATCGCCATCGGTGCTGATAATCAGCCTACAGGCTGGTTTATCGACGGGAAACTGACGGTAGACAGCAATCTTCTGACAGCCACTGGCGACAACCCGGCCTACAAAGGTTTGGGTCAACGTATTCATCGGAGCATGGGACCGAGGACATTCTGGGCCATCGCATCCTCTATCGGCGATCAATCTACCGCGCAAGCTTCGACTGGCATTTGGGCCCGCTCGTTCAACGATAACTATACCGACACTGTCGAGAGCAATCAGGCTATTCCCTGGATACGCATCGGCAACCTTTACTACGCGCGTTTTGTCATGAACAACAATCGCACTATCCACGATATCTTGGTCAATCCCGGCAGTGGCAATAATACGGTGCGCATTTTAGCCTGCGGCATTAGCCCGGGTGAAATCTTCGACTTCTCGCCTGACACGTTGCAATAGTCTCTCGCGGCATAAAAAAAGCCCCGGCAAAACGCCGGGGCCTGGTACTTGCGTGATCGCCGAGGGCTCAGTGACACGCAAAGGGGTCTTACGGCCCGGAAACCGGTTGTCAAACGCGGCTAACTGCGTGTTTATGCGCTTTGCGCCAGAGGATCAACCAAGGCCAGCGCGTTTTTCATCGCCTCCACCATTTCGCCATCCACGCAATAATGGCTAAATTCGTCAAATTCGTTATCGGAACACATGGTGACGCCCGCCTTGCGATAACGCATGGTCGACGGCACCAGATGGCCGGAAGAGCTGTGCAGTTCATGCAGGCCGATATCGACAAACTTATGCAGATTGCTGAGGCGCACGCCGGCACCCGCCATGATCACCGGGCCTTGGCTGGCCTGGCGCAAATCGCGCAGCAACGGCAGGCCAAGTTCGGCGCTCTGCTGCTGGCCGGAGGTCAGAATGCGCGCCACACCCAGCTCGGTCAGTTGCTCCAGCGCCACCATCGGATTCTGGCACATATCGAACGCGCGATGGAACGTCACCGCCATGCCTTCGCACAGCCTCATCACTTCGCGCATGCGCGGCAGATCGATGTGCCCTTCGTCGTCCAGCATGCCAACCACCACGCCGGGGAACCCCATCTCGCGAATTTGGCGGATATCTTGTTTGATCACTTCGAAATCCACCGCGCCGTAGCAGAAATCGCCACCGCGCGGGCGAACGATCGGATGCACCGGGATCGCAACCCGCTCACGCGCCAGACGCAGCGTGCCATAGCTCGGCGTCAATCCCCCTTCGCTCTGGCTGGCGCACAACTCGATGCGATCGGCGCCCGCCCGTTCGGCCGTCAGCGCACAGTCGACGCTAAAGCAACAAACTTCCAGTTTTATCATTGTCACCCCCAGATAACGGCCAACATACGGCGGCAATTGTTCATTTCTTCATTTCTCACGTAGGCTCATGCATAGGCATAAACCGGCTCAGGGTTATCACTATGGCATTCAATTTTGATCAATGGGTAGACCGCAGTCACAGTGACAGCGTTAAGTGGGATAAATATCGCGGCAGCGACATCATCCCGCTGTGGGTCGCCGACAGCGATTTCACCTCACCGCCGGCGGTGATCGAAGCCTTGCAGCGCCGCGTAGCACACGGCGTATTCGGCTACACCCACCCATCCCCTGATCTTATTGAGGTTTTTATCCGCCGCATGGTAGAGCGCTACGATTGGCACATCAAGCCTGAATGGATCATTTTCCTGCCTGGCCTGGTGTGTGGCCTGAACCTGTGCGTGCGGGCCTGCACCGAAGAACATCAGAGCACGCTGGCCCCCTCGCTCATTTATCCGCCGTTTCGCAAAGCGGCCAAATTCGCCGGGCGTAAACACCTTCCGGTATCGCTAACAGCGGTCAACCAGCGTTGGGGACTGGATTTTTCCTCGACGCATGATCAGCTCAACGGCAACGAAAAACTCCTGTTGCTGTGCAACCCGCAGAACCCCGGTGGCACCGTGTATCGCCGAGAGGAGTTGTTGCAGCACCATCAGTTCGCTCGCGAACACGATTTAATCGTCTGTTCGGATGAAATCCACTGCGAACTGCTGCTTGAGCCCGGCGCGCGGCATATCCCCTTCGCCACCCTGAATGAAGACGCGGCCCAACGCAGCGTGACGCTGATGTCACCGTCAAAGACGTTTAATCTCGCCGGGCTCGGCGCCTCAATGGCGATCGTTCCCAACGAAGCATTGCGACAAAAGCTGAAACGCGCGCGCAGCGGCATCGTGCCGGAGGTCAATCTGTTGGCGCTGGTGGCGGCGCAGGCGGCTTATCAATACGGACAACCCTGGCTGGATGAGCAGTTGATTTATCTGCGCGCCAATCGCGATCGGCTGACAAAGCGTATCAACGCCATGCCGGGATTGACGTTGCTGCCCGTCGAGGCCACCTACCTGGCCTGGATAGACTGCAGCACGCTGCCGGTAGATAACCCGCATCAGTTCTTCGAACGTGCGGGCGTTGGGTTAAGCGCCGGCTTGGACTTCGGCGATCGGCGCTTTGTACGGCTTAACTTTGGTTGCCGATGGGCCCTGCTCGATGAAGCGCTCGATCGCATGGCGCGAGCCTGTGCGGCGCTGCCTGGCTAACCTTGTTCGCTGGCGACGATGTCTCGAATGGAATACGGATGAAACTTGATCGTGACCGTTCCGTCGGTGATGGCCAGCGTCGGGTTCGGTAGCCGCTCGCCCTCGCCTTTTGGCGAGCTTTGCTTCAGCTTGATCCCCGGCGCCAACAATGCCTCATCGGCAAGGTGGCTCAACGCCCGAGCGTACAGCGTCTGAGGATCGCCACTGAGCACTAATTCGACATGTTCCCAGCCTTCGTGCGGATAGCGTTTCTCCCCAGGATACGGCAGCTCGATGCAGTCTATCCGCCACGGCCCTACGGCCAGCGGCTGAGACAAATCGAACAGACAGATAGGCCGCCCGTTGATCATCGATTCGGATAGCAGTGTCCCGCACTGCATCAGCCCCTGGCGCCAACGTTCGGCGGTGGCATTCTGGTGACAGCGCAGGGAGATGTGATCGGCGGTGAACGCGGCCAGATCAAGCCGCAATTTGGCGGCAAATTGATGCAGCGCCTGCTCGAAACGCGGCAAATCGAGCTTCAGATCGTCAAGCTCGGCAATGGCCTGCAAGGGAGTGGTCATAGAAACCTCAAAACAACGGAGCGCAAAGTTAAACGCGGTAATTTACACGGTGGCGGCAGTGCTCGCCACCGTTACGACGTTTTTCGGCGGCAGTTCAGAATGATTTTTGGTTGCGGACGGGGAGAATAAAAAAACCAGTCCCTTATTAAGATGACAGCTTATTAAAGCAACAGAAAAATAAAAAATAAGATTTTTCGCAAGCCATTATACCTTTTCTTCATGACGCTATGATTTAAGTTATTTTGCACAAAACTCTCTGCAGTCCATTGGGCAACCCGATTGAATAGTCTGGTTTAATCAAACCTGATCCACTTATCGAAACCACATAAAACCATAAGCACAACCCATTGTAAAAGAAGACAATAAACCCCACTAATTGATGTGAAACTAAGGATTATCTTAATTTACCCCCGGGCAATTGATTCACCAAGACAACTCAGCTACTTTGGAGGAAATTTAAATTCGAGATGATCATTATGTTATTGCTGACGATATCCTTGGTGTTGATAATTATCGCCGTATACGCCATCTACCGTCATTTCAAATCACGCAGCGCCAACACGCTGGATGCCGGTCGCCGCAATAAAAAGCGCTAGCTTCGCAACTCTCCCCTTCGTACATTCTGTTCAAATCATTCTGCTTTCACCTTCCGGCAATCAACGCGCCGCCCTCGACAACTGTTTCATCGCAGCGGCCGCGCCAACTGCTGACGGGCTCCGTCAGATCGGTTACAATTACAGGCTGTTTTGTGGCGGTCGCACATCGCGCCCGCCACCGTTGAATCCCGCAGGGGCTGGCTTCAGCCCCTCGTTCGTCATTAAGGTAACCCGGTGAATATTCAGGTTCTTCTTTCAGATAAAGTCAGCCAGGCGCTGATCGCCGCTGGCGCGCCAGCCGATTGCGAAGCGCAGGTCCGCCCTTCCGCCAAGGCGCAGTTTGGTGATTACCAGGCCAACGGCGTGATGTCAGTCGCCAAAAAGCTGGGCATGCCGCCCCGTCAGCTGGCGGAAAAAGTGGTGCAACTGCTGGATCTCGGCGACGTCGCCGGTAAAGTGGAAATCGCCGGTCCCGGCTTTATCAACATTTTCCTGAACAGCGATTGGGTCGCCCGCCAGGCCGATCAGGTGCTGAACGCACCGAAGCTGGGCATTGCGCCGGTTGAGCCCCAAACCATCGTTATCGACTACTCCGCACCGAACGTGGCGAAAGAGATGCACGTCGGCCACCTGCGCTCCACCATCATCGGCGACGCCGCGGCGCGTACCCAGGAGTTTTTGGGCCATAAAGTGATTCGCGCCAACCATGTCGGTGACTGGGGCACTCAGTTCGGCATGTTGATTGCCTACCTGGAAAAAATGCAGAACGAAAACGCCAGCGATATGGGCCTGTCCGATTTGGAACAGTTCTATCGCGAAGCAAAAAAACACTACGACGAAGACGCCGAGTTCGCCGAGCGTGCGCGCGCTTACGTCGTGAAGCTGCAGGGCGGCGATCAGTACTGCCTGAAAATGTGGCGCAAGCTGGTCGACATCACCATGGCGCAAAACCAGCTGACCTATAACCGCCTGAACGTCACGCTGACCGAAGACGACGTGATGGGCGAAAGCCTGTATAACGCGATGCTGCCGGGCATCGTCGCCGATCTGAAAGCCAAAGGGCTGGCGGTGGAAAGCGAAGGCGCCACCGTGGTGTTCCTCGACGAATACCAGAACAAGGACGGCGACCCGATGGGCGTCATCATCCAGAAAAAGGATGGCGGCTACCTCTACACCACCACCGATATCGCCTGCGCTAAGTATCGCTACGAAACTCTGGGCGCCAACCGCGTTCTGTATTACATCGACTCCCGTCAGCATCAGCACCTGATGCAGGCCTGGACCATCGTGCGCAAGGCCGGTTATGTGCCGGAGTCCGTCTCGCTGGAACACCACATGTTCGGCATGATGCTGGGCAAAGACGGCAAGCCGTTCAAAACCCGCTCGGGCGGCACGGTGAAGCTCTCCGATCTGCTGGATGAAGCCATCGAACGCGCCGAACAGCTGATCGCCGGCAAAAACCCGGACATGCCGCAAGACGAAATGAAGACCGTGGCCCACGTGGTCGGCATCGGCGCGGTGAAATACGCCGATCTGTCGAAAAGCCGCACCACCGACTATGTCTTCGACTGGGACAACATGCTGGCCTTCGAGGGCAATACCGCGCCTTATATGCAATACGCCTATACCCGTGTGGCATCGGTATTCAAGCGCGCCGGGATCGACGAAAGCAGCCTGACACTGCCGCTGACGCTGACCGAAGAGCGTGAAATTGCGCTGGCTACCCGCCTGCTGCAGTTCGAAGAGGTGCTCACCACCGTCGCACGTGAAGGCACGCCTCACGTCATGTGCAGCTACCTGTATGATCTGGCCGGCTTGTTCTCCGGCTTCTACGAGCACTGCCAGATCCTGAACGCCGACAGCGAAGAAACCCGTCAGAGCCGCCTGAAGCTGGCGCTGCTGACCGCTAAAACGCTGAAAACCGGCCTGGATACGCTGGGTATCGAAACCGTCGAACGTATGTAAGCCGCACCGCGCGGAAAGTAAAAAGGTCGCCAAGGCGACCTTTTTTGTTCTTGCATTCGGCTCAGGCGACGCGGCGCGCAAAATCACGCGGGCGGAAGCCCAACCCGGCCAGCACGCCAAAGTAGGCCATCACACCGGCCACCACCACCGCCGCCAAACGCAGCAAACGTTCCAGCATATTGCCCTGATCCCAGGCCGGCATCAGCCACATCACGCCAATCAGCACCGCCGACATCGCCAGCACGGCGATCACCAGCTTAGTGAGGAACAGCGCCCAACCCGGCTGTGGCTGGAAGATCTTCTGCTTGCGCAGCTGCCAATACAGCAGCGAGGCGTTCAGGCAAGCCGCCAAGCCGATCGACAACGCCAGGCCGGCATGCTTCAGCGGACCAATAAACGCCAGGTTCATCACCTGCGTCATGATCAGCGTGATGATAGCGATCTTGACCGGCGTTTTGATGTCCTGCCGCGAATAGAAGCCCGGCGCCAGCACTTTAACCACGATCAGCCCCATCAGCCCCACCGAGTAAGCCACCAGCGCGCGTTGCGTCATCGCCGCGTCAAAGGCGCTGAACTTGCCGTACTGGAACAGCGAGACGGTCAACGGTTTGGCCAAAATGCCCAGCGCGATGGCGCTCGGCAGCGCCAACAGGAAGCACAGGCGCAGCCCCCAATCCATCAGGCGCGAATACTCATCGTGGTTGCCGCTCGAGAAGCTTTTGGCCAGCGACGGCAGCAGGATGGTGCCCAATGCCACGCCCAACACGCCGGAAGGAAATTCCATCAGGCGGTCGGCGTAGTACATCCAGGACACCGAGCCGGATACCAGGAACGATGCGAAGATAGTATTGATGATCAGCGAGATTTGGCTGACCGACACCCCAAGGATCGCCGGCCCCATCTGACGCATTACCCGCCAGACTCCGGCATCGCCCAATTTGATGCGCGGCAGCACCAGCATGCCGATCTTGCGCAAGTGCGGCAGCTGGTAACCCAGTTGCAGCACGCCGCCCACGACCACCGCCCACGCCAGCGCCAGCACCGGCGGGTGGAAATACGGCGCGGCGAACAGCGCGAAGCCAATCATGCTGACGTTAAGCAGCGTTGGCGCAAAGGCCGGGATCGAGAAGCGGTTCCAGGTATTGAGGATCGCCCCCACCAGCGACGCCAGCGAGATCAACAGAATATAGGGAAATGTGATGCGTAGCAGCGCCGACGTCAGGGCAAACTTGTCGGGCGTATCGGTAAAGCCCGGCGCGGTGAGATAGATAACCCAGGGCGCGGCCAACATCCCCAGCACCGTCACCACCGCCAGCACCAGCGTCAGCAGCCCGGAGACATAGGCGATAAAAGTGCGTGTCGCCTCGTCGCCCTGCTGGCTTTTGTATTCGGCCAGGATCGGCACGAAGGCCTGCGAAAATGCCCCTTCGGCAAAGATACGGCGTAACAGATTCGGGAGTTTGAACGCCACGAAGAAGGCGTCCGTTGCCATGCCGGCCCCGAACACCCGCGCGACGATCGCATCGCGGGCAAAGCCCAACACCCGCGAAAACATCGTCATCGAGCTGACGGCAGCCAAGGATTTGAGTAGGTTCATGTGGTTGTCTGATAGGTACCGTAAATATCAACGCCTGCAACAGCAGGCGTCAGTGAAACAATCGGCTCAGTTTACGCATCCGGAAAAGAATAGCTACCGCCAGATGTTACATAGAGTTATCCCGCAGCAAACGCTCGACCACCCGCTGGGCAAGCAGCGCCTGTTCGCCGCCGGTTTCCGGCGCGCTCTGATTGGCGACGGCATCAAGGAAATGCCGCACCGCACCGTCGAAGCCGCGTTGCACCAGCGTGCTTTGCCAGCCCGGCACCGGTTGTTCCAACTCGCCCTGCGCATCTTCACGCAGCCAGTGGCGCATATCGGTCAACTGATACAGCGCGCCGTCTGTCACCGCCTGCACGCTTTCGCGTTGGCTGCCGCCGCGGCGATGCATGCTGGTCGTCACCTGCGTATCGCCGCAGGCGAAGTGATGCTCGGCGTACAGCATTTCGCCTGCGGCGTTGGCGCGCACGCTGCCGCTCAGCAGTTGCTCGCCGCCGCCCGCCAGCCACAGCGCCGTGTCCACCACGTGCAGGTAATCATCCAACAGGGTAAAACGCAGATCGTGCGGGCCGACGCTGTCCGCCCGATGTTTATCCATGCGAATGGAGGCCGGCTGGTTCATTTGCTGCTTGAGCTGCCGGTAAAGCGGCGCGAAACGCCGGTTGAACCCCACCATCAGCGTTTTGCCTCGCCGCTCGGCCAGCTCAAGCAACTGCTCGCCCTGCTCCAGCGTCTCCGCCAGCGGTTTATCGACGTAAACGTGCACGCCGCGGTTCAGCAGCTCGCCTATTACCGAAAAATGGCTGGCGGTGCTGCTGTGAACAAAGACCGCGTCGCACTGTTCGGCCAGGCTGTCCAACCGGGAGAAACAGGCCATGCGGTAGCTGTCGCACAGCGGCTGCGCTTTTTGCTGATTGGGCGAAAAACCGCCCACCAGCGTCCAATCCGCCGCCTGGCCGAGGATTGGCAGATAAGCCTTCTGCGCGATACTGCCCAATCCCACCACGCCTACACGCAATTTAGTCATTCGCATCCCTCGCCAACAGGTGTTGCAACTGCCGTTTCAGTTCCGCCACTTCGCTTTCCAATGCGCTAACCCTGGCGCTCAGTTCGCCGTCGAACTCGGATTCGAACGCCGCCGGCGGCGCTTCATCAATCTGACCGCTGAACAGATGCATGAATCGGCTTTCGCGCTTGCCCGGCTCACGCGCCAGGCGCACCACGAACGGGCCATCTTCTCGCGTGGCCAGCTGTTGCAACACCTGTTCGACCTCGCTGACATCACTGAACTCGTACATCCGATTGGTACGGGTGCGCAGCTCGCCGGGCGTTTGCGCGCCGCGCAGCAGTAAGGTGGCGATCACCGCCAGTTCGGCGGGCGAAAGTTTCAGCTGGCCAAATTCGGAATTGCAAAACCGCTGCTCGTACTTCACTACCCGGTTGCCGAATCCGCTGAGGGTGCGCAGGAAATGTTTGCGCAGCAACAGATCGAGCAGCTGCTGCACCTCGCTTTCGCTCAGATCCATCACCGGTTCACGGTTGGTCTTTTGGTTGCATGCCAGCGTAATAGCGTTAAGCGAAAGCGGGTATTGGTCCGGCGTCGTCACCTGTTTTTCCAACAGGCAGCCGATAACCCGAGCCTCTTTGGCGTTCAATTCATATTTCATCGTTTGGCCTCAACGTGGGGGTAGCCACTCTTTATTGGTGTATGCCGTCAAAACGTGGTCTTGCCACTGGCCGTCGATCAGCAGGTAATCCTTGGCGTAACCTTCGCGTTCGAATCCCAGACGCGTCAGCAATGCGCCGCTGCGCTGGTTGTGCGGCATATAGTTGGCCATGATGCGGTGCATGCGCTGTTGGCGCAGCATATAGCGGATGGCGGACTGCAAGGCTTCGAACATCAGCCCCTGTCCCTGCCATTTCTCCCCCAGCGAATAACCGAGGAAACAGGCGTGAAACGAACCGCGCAGCACGTTGCTGAAGTTCGCCACGCCGCGCACTTCCTGCTCTTCTGGATCGAGCAGGATAAAATAGTAGGCGCTGCCCTGCTTTTGCATTTCAGCGATCATGCCCAGACGCGCCTGCCAGCCGGAAGGATAACAATGGCTTTCGTCGCGTACCGGCTCCCAGGGTTTGAGAAAGGCTCGGTTCTCGGCATAATAATCCGCCAGACGATAGGCATCCCGTTCATGCACTAAACGGACCACCATCCGGTCGGTAGTAAGGCGTACTTTTGGCGATGCAGAGCGGTAGCCGAACATCATTTCCCCCGCAGTCAAAACGGTTCGATAAGAAGTATTTATTGGGAAGCCGCGTGGATAATCATCCGATGCCGATCTGATGGCATGATTTTATTTTGCCAATAGCGCTTCAGAACCGCACTTCCCTGCATTCAATATAACCGTAGCCCGCCCCCGAGGTAAAACCTCGGTCGCTCAGTAAATCGCCGAATACGCGTTTTACGGCGTTTTTCCGCCCATTTTGCAGCACAGGTAACACCTTGACGATAAAAAAATATTATCTACTCCGCACCTGTCGCCGTCCGGCAATTGGGTAGAGAATGGAGGGGTTGCCTTCCCCCTCTCTCTTAATTGCTCATGGTGATGCATGTCTCTGGTATCGCAAGCGCGCAGCTTGGGTAAATATTTTCTGTTGCTCGACAACCTGCTGGTGGTTTTAGGCTTCTTTGTCGTGTTCCCGCTTATTTCGATCCGCTTCGTCGATCAATTGGGATGGGCGGCGTTGATCGTCGGCATCGCGCTGGGTTTGCGTCAGCTGCTGCAACAAGGGCTCGGCATCTTTGGCGGCGCCATCGCCGATCGCTTCGGCGCCAAGCCGATGATCGTCACCGGCATGCTGCTGCGCGCCGCCGGTTTCGCCACCATGGCGATGGCCGATGCGCCGTGGATCCTGTGGTTCTCTTGCGCGCTGTCCGCCCTCGGCGGCACGCTGTTCGATCCGCCGCGCACCGCTTTGGTGATTAAACTGACCCGTCCGCACGAACGCGGCCGCTTTTTCTCGCTGCTGATGATGCAGGACAGCGCCGGTGCGGTCGTCGGCGCGCTGATCGGCAGTTGGCTGCTGCAGTACGACTTCCACTTTGTCTGCTGGGTCGGGGCGGCGATCTTCGTGCTGGCCGCCGGCTGGAACGCCTGGCTACTGCCGGCTTACCGCATCTCCACCGTGCGCGTGCCGATGAAAGAAGGCATGTTGCGGGTCGTGCGCGATCGCCGCTTCCTCACCTATGTCCTGACGCTGACCGGCTACTATATGCTGGCGGTACAGGTGATGCTGATGCTGCCGATCGTGGTCAATGAAATCGCCGGCTCACCGGCGGCGGTGAAATGGATGTACGCGATCGAAGCGGCGCTGTCGCTGTCGCTGCTCTATCCGCTGGCGCGTTGGGGTGAAAAACATTTTCGGCTTGAACAACGCCTGATGGCGGGCCTGCTGCTGATGACGCTCAGCCTGCTGCCGATCGGCCTCGCCAGCAGCCTGCAAGGCGTGTTCACGCTGATCTGCTGTTTCTACCTGGGTTCGATCATCGCCGAACCGGCGCGCGAAACGCTGAGCGCTTCGCTGGCCGATCCACGTGCGCGTGGCAGCTATATGGGCTTTAGCCGCCTTGGTCTGGCGCTGGGTGGCGCGTTAGGTTACACCGGCGGCGGCTGGATGTACGATACCGGACGCACGATGAACATGCCGGAGCTACCTTGGTTGCTGCTTGGGGCAGTGGGCTTCGCTACGTTGCTGGCGCTGTACTGGCAGTTCAGCCCGCGGCGCAGTGCATCGATGATGCTGCGCGGCGGTTAACGCCATAGAAATCCGGCCGAATCGGCAACAGCTGCTATCCTGTTAGTAAAAACCCCCACAGGAGCCCGTCGGCATGAGCGAAGAAGCAAAATTACCGCAACTACTCGAACATATGATACTGAACTTGCGCATGATTTATGCGCGCTCCACCCTGGTGGAAAAGGCCCTGGCCCATATCCTCGCCAGCGACGCCGGCCTGAAAAACGATATTATCAAACAGCTGCAGGTCGTCACCGCCGCCAACGAACGTGACAAAATCGACCTGGAAGAAGCTCGCATTCACCTGATCGATGTGCTCAACTCGGTACCGGCCAAGAAATAACGCCCCCTAGCCCGCGCCGGTGCGCGGGCAATATCGCAATAACGCACCATCCAACACACGCACGTCAAGACAGCCTCGATAAGCTGTGGTAGCTATTGCTGTTAAAACCTGACAACCCGGAGCAAGCATGAAACTGTTCATTTACGATCATTGCCCATTCTGCGTTAAAGCCCGCATGATTTTTGGCCTGAAACGTCTGCCGATTCGTCTGGTCACGTTGCTCAACGACGATGAGACGACTCCGTTCAACCTGATCGGCCAAAAAATGGTGCCTATCCTGGTCAAAGACAACGGCGAAGCGATGCCGGAAAGCCTGGATATCGTGCGCTATGTCGATAACCTGGACGGCAAGCCGGTGCTGACCGGCCGCACCAACCCGGCCATTGCCGAGTGGCTGCAGCGGGTCGGCGGGTACAGCGCAAAATTGCTGTTGCCGCGTATTGCGCATGCCGATTTCGAAGAGTTCGCCACCGACAGCGCCCGCCGTTATTTTATCGATAAAAAGCAGGCGTCAATCGGTGATTTCGCCGAGCATCTCGCCAACAGCGCCGATCTGATCGCCCAGCTGGAGGCCGATCTGCAAACCCTGTCCCCGCTGATCGTCTCCGCCGAAGCGGTAAACGGCGAACTGTCCGAGGACGATATCCACCTGTTCCCGCTGCTGCGCTCGTTGTCGATCGTCGCCGGGGTTGCGCTGCCGGAGAACGTGGAAACCTACCGCAACCGCATGGCGCAGCGCAGCGAGGTGCCGTTGCTGCTGGACATGGAACAATAACGTTTGAATAACCCAAAGGATAGGGCGTACTGATGCTGAAAATGGTGCTCGCCACCGCTCGCGATCGGGCGCGGCTGAAGGAAATTACCTCAGTTCTGATTCGTTACGGCCTGCAAGACGTTCTGCGTCTGCTGGGCCTGGGGGCTTTGCTGCGCGGCGCCCGCGCAGGATCCGTCCAACAGGACGCACAAACCCTGCCCGAGCGGCTGCGCGAAGCGCTCGAGGCGCTGGGCCCGACCTTCGTCAAATTCGGCCAGATCCTGGCCACGCGTTCTGATCTTCTGGATCCGGCCTGGACCGACGAACTGGATCGCCTGCACAGCCAGGCAACGGTGCTGCCATGGGAAACGCTGGCGCCGCAAATCATCGCCGATCTGGGCGGCAAACCAGAGCAGCAGTTCGCCGAATTCGATCGCACGCCGCTGGCGGCGGCGTCGATGGCGCAAATCTACCGCGCACGCCTGCACAACGGCGAACAGGTGGTGGTGAAAGTGCTGCGGCCCGGCCTGGCGAAAACCATCCATGCCGATCTGCGGCTGCTGGCCTCGCTGGCGGAAACCGTGGAGCAGCAGAGCCCCGCGTTGGCGCGCTATCGGCCGCGGCAGATGGTCAGAGCGCTGGCGACGGCGCTCAATCATGAGCTGGATTTGACTCACGAAGGGCATAACTGCGATCGCGTCGCCGGGATGTTCGCGCATGAACCCGATGTGGTCGTGCCGAAAATCTATTGGCAATGGTCGTCTCCGCGCCTGTTAGTGCAGGAGTACTTGCCCGGCACCGCGCCGGAGAACCCTCAGCAATTGGCGGCGGCGGGCTTTGACGGCCCACTGCTGGCGCAACGCGGCGCGCGCGCCTTTATGAGCATGGTGCTGGAGCATCGGTTGTATCACGCCGATCCTCACCCCGGCAACGTCATGGCGCTGAGCGGTGACCGCGTCGGCTTTATCGACTTCGGCATGGTGGGCCAACTGTCTGAGCGGCGGCGCAATCAGTTGCTTCTGCTGCTGCAGGCCATTGCCGATCGTCAGTCCGAAGGCATCGTCAACACGCTGATCGCCTGGTCGGACAGCGAACCGCTGGATCTGATGGATCTGGAGCTGGCGGCGCAAAACTTTCTCGACAAACAGGCCGCCGCCACCCTGACGTTGGGCAAGGCTCTGACCGACCTGCTGGTGATGGCGCGTGAACACCAGTTGGCGCTGCCGCCCGATCTGGTGCTGCTGTTCAAGGCGTTAATCACCGCCGACGGCGTGCTGCACCGATTGGATCCTGCCTTCGACATCGTCGCCACGCTCAAACCGATGCTGCAACAAACGGTGCTGCAACGCTATGCCCCTGACGCCGTGCGCCAACGGTTATTGGCCCTGGGCGGGGAAGCGCTCGACGCCGGGGAAGAACTGCCGCAAACCCTGCGGCTGTTGGTGCGCCGCCTAAAACGCGGGCAGCTCAATGCCGATATCAACGTCAGTAATCTCGGCCAGTTGAGCAAAGCGCTGGAACGCGCCGCCGTCACCCTGGCTATCGCCATTGTCACCGCCGCTTTCGCCCTGGGCCTGGCGCCTTATCTGATGCACTCCTCACTGCAGTTGTGGGGCATTCCGCTGTTCCCGCTGTTGGGGGCCGCGGCCTGCCTGGCCGGCGTGATCCTCCTGGCGCTGCGATTGCGGCGCTGACGCTTTCGGCGTTATCCGATAGGTGTCGCCCGTTTTTGCGCGCACTATCCTCTGCACATCGCCGCCTGCCGTTTTCACGCGCAGGCGGAACGTTTATAATGATTAATCAATTATCTGCAGCACTTTTCGCCAGCAGTCGCAATGAGGCATTAATGAAGAAGATCCTGATGGGCGCAGCCGCCCTGCTGTTCGCCGGCGTATTGGCCGGTTGCAATCAACTGACCCAGTACACCCTGAGCGAGCAGGAAGTGAATGATTACCTGCAGAAACATAACGACTATCAGAAGCAGATCGGCGTGCCCGGCCTGGTGGACGCCAACATCGTGCTGACGCAGCTGCAAAGCCAGATCGGCCGCAGCGAGCCGGGTAAAGTCACCCTTTCCGGCGACGCCAAGGTCAACATCACGTCGATTCTCGGCCCGCAGGCGGCGGATCTGAAGCTGACGCTGAAAGCGCAGCCGGTTTACGACCGCGCACAGGGCGCCATTTACCTGAAAGACATGGAACTGACCGATTACAGCGTGCAGCCGGAAAAAATGCAGACGGTGATGAAAGCGCTGACGCCATATCTGAACCAGTCACTGAAGTCTTACTTCGACCAAAAACCGGCTTATGTGCTGAATCCTGACAACAGCAAAACCGAAGCGCTGGCGAAAAAACTGGCGAAGGGATTGGAAGTGAAACCGGGTGAGTTGGTGATACCGTTCAGCGACTGACGCCGTCTGGGGACATCAAGCCCGCCGCCAGGCGGGCTTTTTATTGCCAAAAAAGCGTTACTGCGGCGCGCTGTAGGCGATCTCGCCGGTGTTGCAGTTGAGCGTCACGTTGTAGGTTTTATCTGCCTTGGTGCCACGCACCGTCAACGGCACCTGCCATACCTGATCCTTGCCGGTGATGGCATCCGGGCTGACCCAGGCGATCGGGGTGGCGGTGCCCAGCAGCTTTTTGTCCGATTCCCAGCGCGTGATGCGGTTCTGCAAGAAGTCGCGCTTGACCTGGGCGGCGATATCCGCCGGCTGCAGACCCGCACACTGCCCCACCTTGGCGGTGCGCTGCTCGTGATCCTGCGCCCACACCGCAGTCGATGCTCCCATCATGGCCAACAAGGCGATAGCCAAACCCGTTTTTTTCATATCTCCTCCCGTTGTGATTAGCGCTATCCGGGCGCCCATCCCTGGCTCACAACAGGGTTTCGGCAAAGGGTTTACCGTTTGACGAACTCGATGACAAACAGCGAATCCAGGCCCGGATAGATTTCCTTGATCACCTGCTTCAGTTCGCCGAGCGACATGTTCTCCTGCTGTGCGTGGCGTTCAGTCAGCGCGTCCAGGCGCACCGGCGTTACCGACAGCACTTCGATAAAGCAGAAAAATACGCCGTCTTCATTGCGGCTTACGCGCAATACCTCGCCCGGTTCGAAGTGCGACTCACTGGCATCCCGAATGGTGATGGTTTTGCGCCCGGCCAGAATATCTTGCTCAAAGCGGCTGAAGAAAGTTATTTCACGGCTCATTTTAGATCCTTTTTCATCACAACACCGCAACATAAGTCATTATGCCGCTTGCTTTTCTGACGCAGATCCCTCTTTTGAGTTAGAGGCCGCTTTTTTCGCTTTCGCTTCCGCCGGTTTCTTGAGGGTTTCCGCCGGTGAAGCGCCGCGCAGAATCAGCCCCAGCGCATCTTTATTCTCTGCCAGGAAGAAGCTCAGCCCTTCGCGCTGTTCGTCGTCCAGGTTCAGCGGCGCCTGTTGCAGCCACTCTCCGAGGTTATCCGCCAGATCCAGCATTTTGTCGTAGGCGTCGGCTTCTTTCTTGCTCGCGAAAGTCATTTTTTCCTCACCGTTTCTCACCACCACATATTTAACTTCAACCGCCATGCGTGCGTCCTCAAATACTCAAATAACTGTAATTACATACAGTATAAATAGATAATGGCGGGAGGGCAAACCGCCGCCCGCCTGCGGCTTATTTCAGCAGCCGCACCATGCAGCTCTTGCCTTTGATTTTGCCCTGTTGCAGCTGTTGCAACGCCTTGCGCGCGCTGGCTTTACGGATCGCGACGTAGGCATGCACCGGGAACATGTCGATTTTGCCCACTTCCGCCGCCGTCAGCCCGGCATCGCCGGTCAGCGCGCCAAGGATATCACCGGGACGGATCTTCGCCTTGCGGCCGCCGTCGATGCACAGCGTCACCATCTCTGCCTCCAGCGAGCCGTTGGCCGCCCCGCTCAGCTCGGACACCGGCGCCCAATCGACGGTCATCTGCAGGTAGTCTTCTATCGCATGCGCCCGCGCCATCTCCTGCGGCGTGCACAGGCTGATCGCCAGCCCGCTCATGCCGGCGCGGCCGGTGCGGCCGATACGGTGCACATGCACTTCGGGATCGAACGCCAGTTCGTAGTTAACCACCAGCTCCAGCTCTTTGATGTCCAGCCCGCGAGCGGCGACGTCGGTCGCCACCAACACTCGGCAACTGCGATTGGCGAAGCGCACCAACACCTGATCGCGGTCGCGCTGCTCCAGATCGCCATGCAGCGCCAGCGCGCTGATGCCGCGGGCCTCCAGGGCCTCAAGCACTGTCTGACAATCGCGCTTGGTATTGCAAAACACCACGCAGGACGCGGGTTGATGGTAGCGAATGGCCGACACCAGGAGCGCCGGACGCTGCTCGCGCGTAGTCTCATAAAAGCGTTGTTCGATAGCGGTCTGCGCTTCGTCATCGTCCACTTCGACGCTCAGCGGCTGACGCTGAACACGCTCGCTGATGCGTTCGATGCCCGCCGGATAAGTGGCGGAAAACAACAGCGTCTGACGCTGCGGCGGCGTGTAGCTGATCACATCGTCGATATCGTCGGCGAAACCCATATCCAACATGCGGTCGGCCTCATCCAGCACCAACACCTTCAGCTCGTCCAGCAGCAGCGTTTTCTTGCGCAGATGCTCCTGAATGCGCCCCGGCGTCCCCACCACGATGTGTGGCGCGTGCACCAGCGAGTCGAGCTGCGGCCCCATCGGTTGGCCACCGCACAGCGTCAGAATTTTGATGTTTTGCGTGAAACGCGCCAGGCGACGCAGCTCTTTGCTTACCTGATCGGCCAACTCGCGGGTGGGACAGAGCACCAGCGCCTGCGTGGCAACCTGAGTAACGACGATGTTATTCAGCAAGCCAATGCCGAAGGCCGCCGTTTTGCCGCTGCCGGTTTTCGCCTTGGCGCGCACGTCTCGCCCTTGCAGGATAGCGGGCAACGCGGCGGCCTGCACCGGCGTCATTTTGGCGTACCCCAGTTCGTTGAGGTTGGCCAACTGTTCGGCTGGCAGAGGCAGGGAAGAAAAAGAAACTGTGCTCACGGCGATAACTCTTATATGACGAATGGAATGGCGGCGCGCCCGCAGGTTGGCGCCGAATCAGCGGTAAATGATAACAGAGATGGGCGGCGTTACGGGCAGCGGGCATAAAAAAACCCGCCGGCGGCGGGTTTCTTGGCAGCTCAGTCGTTAAATCGCAACGACGTTGGCTGCAGCTGGGCCACGTTGGCTGTCCTGGATGGAGAATTCAACCTGCTGGCCTTCAGCCAGGGTCTTGAAACCATCGCTAACGATAGCGGAAAAATGAACGAAAACGTCTTTAGAGCCGTCGGCAGGCGTGATGAAGCCGAAACCTTTGCTTTCGTTGAACCATTTAACGTGACCAGTGATCTTGCTCATTTGTGTTTCCTTTACTTGATAAACCTGCCTTGACGGCACGAGACGCGAAAACCTTGCTATATATAGGCCTTCTTTCGCCGTCGCTTATTAACGCACAATCGCCCAGGCAGGGCAAATATTTCTGCTTGTTATAAAAACAGTAAGTTAGCAACAAACCTGGCGCGGTGGCTGTGAACGCAATCGTTTTCGTATATACTGCCCGCCGATCATCAATCCGCTTACTTTCACCGATCCAGGTACGAAACTATGTTAACGATTGGAACCGCCCTGCGCCCTTCCGCCACCCGCGTTATGTTGCTCGGCTCCGGGGAGCTGGGTAAAGAAGTCGCCATTGAATGCCAGCGCCTCGGTCTGGAAGTGATCGCCGTCGATCGCTATGCCGACGCCCCCGCCATGCATGTGGCGCACCGCAGTCACGTCATCAATATGCTGGACGGCGACGCGTTGAAAGCCGTTATCGAACAAGAGCGGCCGGACTATATCGTTCCCGAAATCGAAGCGATCGCCACCGCCATGCTGGTGGAACTTGAACGTCAGGGCCACCGCGTGGTGCCCTGCGCCGAAGCCACGCGCCTGACCATGAACCGCGAAGGCATCCGCCGTCTGGCGGCGGAAGAACTTGGCCTGCCCACCTCCAGCTATCGCTTTGCCGACAGCGAAGCGGCTTTCCGGCAGGCGGTCGAGCACATCGGCTACCCGTGCATCGTCAAACCGGTGATGAGTTCTTCCGGCAAAGGGCAAAGCCTGATCCGCGCGCCTGAGCAGCTGCAAAGCGCCTGGGATTACGCGCAACAGGGTGGACGCGCCGGCGGCGGCCGGGTGATCGTCGAAGGGTTGGTAAGATTTGATTTTGAAATTACGTTGCTGACCATCAGCGCCGTGGACGGCGTACATTTCTGCGAGCCGATCGGCCATCGTCAGGAAGACGGAGATTATCGCGAATCCTGGCAACCGCAGCGCATGTCAGCCACGGCGTTGAGCCGTGCTCAGGCTATCGCGGAGAAGGTGGTGAAAGCCCTGGGCGGATTCGGCCTGTTCGGCGTGGAGCTGTTCGTCTGCGGCGACGATGTGATCTTCAGCGAAGTGTCTCCGCGGCCGCACGATACCGGCATGGTTACGTTGATCTCACAGGATCTGTCCGAGTTCGCCCTGCACGTTCGCGCGTTTCTCGGGTTGCCGATTGGCGCCATCCGCCAGTTCGGCCCTTCCGCTTCGGCGGTGATCCTGCCGCAGCTCACCAGCAGCGATGTGCGTTTCAGCGGACTGGAAAATGCGCTGCGCGGGCACAACCAGCTGCGCCTGTTCGGCAAACCGGAGATCGCCGGGCAACGTCGTCTGGGCGTAGCGCTGGCGACGGCGAACACGACGGAACTGGCGGTGGAGCAAGCGAAACAAGCCGCCGCCGCCGTGACGGTCAACGGCTGATACTCACGGGGCCGCTTGCGCGGCCCCGATAACGTCAATAGTCTTCGTCTTCTTCAGCATCGTCATCCCGCGACGCCTCCGGTGCGGCCTCATGTTGCTCGTCTTCGTCATCGAACAATACCGCAACCTGAGCACCCTGATGCTTCTCGCGAATTTCCTGCGCAACACGAGCAATGGCCTCACCGCTGCTCATGCCCTGCTCCATCAGTTGATGGATGCGATCCGCCGCTTCCTGCTGCTCCGCGTGATTCAGTAATGGCATACCTGCATGCATGTGTCGTTCTCTCCGGCAAAAGGGAGAAGGAGTATACGCGCTAACGCGGCGGATCCCAACGTCTGGTGCGTCAGGCCGGTTGCGAACAGCCGTTATCGTTGCGCCACTGCTTCAGGCGATGCCGCCACAGCATGACATGCCACCCCTGCTTCAGGCCGCGCGCATTGGCGAACATCGCTCTGTCGATACCGCGCTGATAGAACTCTTCGGTGATCTGACTCTGAGCGGCCGGTTCCGGCTCGCGACGAATGCTGTGGCAAATGCCCAGCGCTTCGCGGGTGATTTGCCAATGGAAAGCCGGACGAATGACGATAGTGCCCGCATAGCGCTGGTTGAGCCGCTCCAGCATGTCGACGATTTTCATATAGTGGCGTTGATACTCCACGTTCGCCTTACCGATGCGCCGACGATTACTGATCGACTTGTCGTGCACCCGTTGACGGTACAGCGGCGTACTTAAATATTTGACCCGTTTGGCATTAAACATGACTTCTGTCGTCCAGGGAATATCCTGGTGATGTAACCCCGGCTCGAAATAAAGCCGATGCTGGCGAATAAAGTCGAGGCGATATATTGCCAGCCATACAACGTGAATAAACTTTCGCGATTTCAGCGCACGTTCAAACCACTGCACGCCACTGATCACATCGGTGGTACGCAAACGCGCCTCGGGAAAAATCGGCTGCAATTCATCTTGGCTGGTGAAATAGCGCTCGCCATTACATTGCATCACGTCTAATTGGTGTTTTTCCGCCTGTTCCAGCAGCGTGGAATACATCTCCGGCGCCAGCAAGTCGTCGGCATCGGGAAACGCCACATATTTGCCTTGGGCAACGGCAAGCCCGGCATTACGCGCGTTAGAAACGCCGGCATTGGCCTGATCGATCACACGAATATGCGGATGTACCGCCGCGTAACGGTGCGCGATCTCTCCTGAACCGTCAGTGGAACCATCGTTGACGATGATCACCTCCAACCGTTGCTCGCGCTGGGCCAGCAGCGAGGCCAGGAAAGGCTCCAATAATTCCCCCGCATTGTGCATCGGGACGATCACGCTCAGCATTAACGACATAGTCAGCTCTTCAATGATAATGTAACAAAATAATAATTTTATTTTTCTAAAAGACTCATTCGGCCTGCGTAGGCTTGGGATAGGCGTGAAACACTGCAAATTCCCGCGCTGGCTAATGGAACCGAACTGGCCTTTCTTTCTCAAACCCGCGCCAGAAAAGCGCTGAGTAATTAAGCCATTAATTCTAAAAGGCGGCGACGTTGCTAAAATCGGGCATAGCAACATCTCCCCCGCTTCTAATAACAAGCAGAAATAATAAATTTATGAAATTAACGAATCTTTTTTTATATTTCTCGGGTATTGCGCCCTCGATGAATAGGCTTCCAGTGCATTTGACGTTAAATTTTTAACATATCGAAGTATAATCAATGGCGCAAAAAATGCCTTATTTAAGGTTTGTTGAGCTGCTGTTTATGTGAACTGTGCTTCATGTCGTGCATGGCAAAACATGCATGACGTGGCTGTCTATGGCACACTAGCCGCCAGATATCGCCGTCCTCACAGCCAGGTTTATTGACGTTCATGAGCGTAACCGCCCCAAACATAAAATCTTTGCCCTACAGCCGCCGTGCCCTGATGACGCTTTTCGCCCCGCTTTCATCGCAGCCTTGGGCGATGCTGCTGCATTCGGGCTTTGCCGACCATTCGCACAACCGCTTCGATATCCTGGTCGCACAACCGCGCGTGACACTCACCACCCGGGGTGCCGACACGCAAATCAAAAGTGACGGCGTCACCATTCAGTCGCAGGAAGATCCGTTCTCCTTGCTGCAGCAGCAACTGGCGGCGCAAGGCTGGCAGCCGGCGTTTAATCCGGACCTGCCGTTTCAGGGCGGAGCTCTGGGACTGTTCGGCTACGATCTTGGGCGCCGGGTGGAAACCCTGCCGCAGTTGGCCGAAGCCGACCTCGCTTTGCCGGATATGGCAGTGGGCATTTATGACTGGGCAGCGATCGCCGACCACCAATTGCAAACCCTGACGCTGCTCAGCTATGGCGATGTGGAGCAGCGCTGGCGCTGGCTCAATAGCCAAACCGCACCTACAGAACGCCCTTTCACGCTGCTGAGCGACTGGCGCGCCAATATGAGCCGGCGACAATACGGCGAGAAATTCCAACGTATTCAGCACTACCTGCGCAGCGGCGACTGTTACCAAATTAATCTGGCACAACGATTCTCCGCCGACTATCAGGGGGATGAATGGCAGGCGTTCTGCCGCCTGAGCGCCTGCAACCGCGCGCCGTTCTCGGCCTTCCTGCGCTTGCCGCACAACAGCGTACTGAGCGTCTCTCCCGAGCGCTTCCTGTGGCTGGAGCAGCAGCGTATCCAAACCCGCCCGATCAAGGGCACGCTGCCGCGGCTGGCGGACGCGGAACAGGACGCCGCGCAGGCTCGCCGTTTGGCCGATTCACCCAAGGATCGCGCTGAAAATCTGATGATCGTCGATCTGCTGCGCAACGATATCGGCCGCGTCGCCCAGCCTGGCAGCGTACGGGTGCCGGAACTGTTCGCCGTGGAGCCGTTCCCCGCCGTGCATCACCTGGTGAGCACCATCACCGCGACCCTGCCAAACCATACCTCGGCGGCCGAACTGCTGCGCGCCTGCTTCCCCGGCGGTTCGATCACCGGCGCGCCCAAGGTGCGCGCGATGGAAATCATCGAAGAGTTGGAGCCGCAGCGCCGCAATGCCTATTGCGGCAGCATCGGTTACCTGAGCGCCTGCGGCACCATGGACACCAATATCACCATTCGCACGCTCGTCACCGAAAACGGTCGCATCCACTGCTCCGCCGGCGGCGGCATCGTGGCGGACAGCCAGGAACAGGCGGAATACCAGGAGACCTTCGACAAGGTCGGCCGCATTTTGCCGCAGCTAGGGGAGTATGCCCTGTCGTGATCCCATCGAACTCACCGGCCTCACTGCACGCCTTTATCAGCCGTTTTCAACTGCAGCTGCCACAGGCGACGCAGATTTCGCACCATGTGCGCCCGGCGGCGGTGCTGATTCCGATCGTCTGCCGCGCCGAGCCGACGCTGCTGTTGACCCGCCGTGCCGACTCGCTGCGCAAACATGCCGGTCAAGTGGCCTTCCCCGGCGGCAAAACCGACGCCGAAGACGGATCGGCGATCGTCACGGCGCTGCGAGAAGCGCAGGAAGAAGTGGCGATACCGCCGCAGGCGGTGACTGTCCTCGGCCAAATGGCGCCGCTCGACAGCAGCACCGGATTTCAGGTTACCCCTATCGTCGGCCTCATCCCGCCGGACGTGCAGTTCCACGCCAATGAAGGCGAAGTGGCGGACGTGTTCGAGATGCCCCTGCGGGAAGCGCTGACCCTGTCGCGTTACTATCCGCTGGATATTCATCGCGCCGGCCATACGCACCGCATCTACCTCTCCTGGTATCACAGCCAGTTTATCTGGGGGCTGACCGCCGCTATCATTCGGCGCCTGGCGCAACAGGTCAGTATTTAGCCCGCATTACGTGATCTGACTCGCAATCTGGCACGGTTGCCGACCTCCGCGGCGGGTAAAGCGATCGCTATCACTTCATTTGATCGCTTTTTCAACTACCGTTCCGTTTGAATGGTTTTAAAAAAACTGTAAACCCTCTCTTAAACCTTACGAAATACCTGTAAAATACCACCGTCCGAGATAAACCACTGTAGAAACAGGGATTAAGCCGGCGGCGTTCAGCACGGAAAGCTGGCGCGATTACCGCTAATGGAGCTTGGGCGAAAGCGGATACCCCGCACAAGGGTTCGCCCCGGGTAATCAGTAAAAAAAGCGACACCACGGATTATTTAATTTCATGCGAAAAAGGCAGCCGAACCCGCACGGCCCTTTTACAATATCGCTGTTCCCTGCGCGGTTTTTGACCGCCGCAGCCATAACAATACGTCTCTTTAAGGAGTTTTAGCGTGATTAGCGTTTTCGACATGTTTAAGATCGGCATCGGCCCGTCCAGCTCTCATACGGTTGGACCGATGAAAGCCGGCAAACAGTTTGTCGACGATCTGGTAAATAAAGGCCTGATGCCTTCTATCACGCGTGTTGCCGTAGACGTTTACGGCTCACTCTCATTGACCGGCAAAGGTCACCATACCGATATCGCCATCATTCTCGGCCTGGCCGGCAACATGCCGGACACCGTCGATATCGATAGCATTCCGGGTTTTATTCGCGATGTAGAACAACGTCAACGCCTGATGCTGGCCAACGGCCTGCATGAAGTCGATTTCCCACGCGACGGCGGCATGGTCTTCCGCAGCGACAACCTGCCGCTGCACGAAAACGGCATGCAGATCCACGCCTTCGCCGGCGATAAAGAAGTGTACAGCAAGACCTATTACTCTATCGGCGGCGGTTTCATCGTCGACGAGGAGAATTTCGGCAAGGCCGCCGAGCAAGAACTGCAAATGCCATATCCGTTCAACTCCGCGCGCGAAATGCTCGACCACTGCCGCGAGACCGGCCTGTCGCTGTCCGGCATGGTGATGCAGAACGAACTGGCGCTGCACAGTAAGCAAGAGATCGAGACCTACTTCGGCAACGTCTGGCAAACCATGCGCGCCTGTATCGACCGCGGTCTGAACACCGAAGGCGTACTGCCGGGGCCGCTGCGCGTACCGCGCCGGGCCTCCGCGCTGCGACGCATGCTGGTGGCGTCGGACAAACTGTCCAGCGATCCGATGAACGTGATCGACTGGGTCAACATGTTCGCGCTGGCGGTTAACGAAGAAAACGCCGCCGGCGGCCGCGTGGTCACTGCGCCGACCAACGGCGCCTGCGGCATCGTGCCTGCGGTGCTGGCTTACTACGATCACTTCATCGAGTCCGTCAGCCCGGATATCTACATCCGCTACTTTATGGCGGCGGGTGCGATCGGCGCGTTGTACAAGATGAACGCCTCCATCTCCGGCGCCGAAGTCGGTTGCCAGGGTGAAGTCGGCGTTGCCTGCTCCATGGCGGCGGCCGGTCTGGCCGAACTGCTGGGCGGCAGCCCTGAGCAGGTCTGTGTGGCGGCGGAGATCGGCATGGAACACAACCTGGGTCTGACCTGTGACCCGGTCGCCGGCCAGGTGCAGGTGCCGTGCATCGAGCGCAACGCCATCGCCTCGGTCAAGGCGATCAACGCCGCCCGCATGGCCCTGCGCCGCACCAGCGAGCCGCGCGTTTCGCTGGATAAGGTGATCGAGACCATGTACGAAACCGGCAAAGACATGAACGCCAAGTACCGCGAAACGTCACGCGGCGGCCTGGCAATCAAGGTGCAATGCGACTGACAGACAACCCCGCCACCCGGCGGGGTTTTTTATGGGTAATCAATTCACTGGCCGCTTTTTGTGACAATGTCACCAGAAAAAATCCTGCATTTCTCTCATCGATCCGGTGGTTAGCCTGCAAATTGACCTTCTGTTTTGCCAAATCGAAATAATTTACTGAGTTACCATCAATCTTGTATAACCTCAGGCTAGAATTAGCCGAGCGCAACTTAAGGATCTATGACCTGACCGTGACTCGGGGCTGGATTACCGAACAAGGATTTACCGGATGTTGATGACCCACCTCGCCGCGTCCCGATATCGTTATTACCGTTGGCTGCTGGCCGGAGCGGTGGGCGCGGCTATTCTGTTGGTATCGCTGTATACCCGTTACTATCAAGAGGTCAAAAGTATCGAGCTGAGCCAACAGACATTGGCCACCCGCACCGTCGGCAAGCTCAACCAGTTGTTGACGCCGGCTCAGCTGCAGGCGGAGCGCAGCATGGACATGCTGGACCAGCCCTGCGAGAACGTTTCGTCGACCCTGCGCTTTCGCGCCGCGCAGAATCAGGCGCTACGCGCCATGTTGCTGGTAAAAAACGGCATTATTTACTGCTCCAGCCTGTTTGGTTCCCGTCATTATCAGCTGGCCGCGGTAATGCCGACCTTCGTCAACAGCAGCGCCAGGCTGGCGCTGCGCCCCTCGCTGGCGGTGAGCAAAGGCCTGCCCACGCTGGTGATGTGGACGCCATCCCCCCACGATAAAACCAGCGGCGTGCTGCACGTGTTTAATATCGAGCTGCTGTCCAACTTTTTACTCGAGCCGCAGGAGCCTTACGTTCAGCGCGTGGTGCTGAACGTGGCTGACAGCAGCCTGGAATACGGCCGACGCGAAATCCTGAGCCGTGACACCCTGACCAACGATCTGCGCTACACCGCCGGCTCTGCGCTATACCCGTTCTCGATTTCGCTGTTCGGCCCGCAGATCGGCATGCTGGCGCTTTCCGCACTGCCGCGCCATATCCCGCTGGCGCTGCTGATCAGCCTGTTGGCCGCCTATGTGGTCTATCTGCTCACCGCTAACCGCATGAGCCTGTCTTATCACATCGGCCATGCCATCACCCATCGCGAGTTCCGCGTCTATTGCCAGCCCATCATCCATAGCGACACCGGGCGCTGCGCCGGCGTCGAGATGCTGCTGCGCTGGAAAAAGAAGCGGCAAGGGTGGATCTCCCCCGACGTGTTTATTCCGCTGGCCGAGCAGCATGAGCTGATCATTCCGCTGACCCGTTATCTGATGAACACCGTGACGGAAAATCTGCAGCTGTTCCCGCCGCGACCGTCGTTCTACATCAGCATCAACGTCGCCGCCGAACACTTTAAAACGCTCAACATCATCGACGATATCCGCCGGATTTGGCTGCCGGCGCATCCGATGCCGTCACTGATGCTGGAGCTGACCGAACGCACCGCGCTGTCGGCGATCCAGCATGACCAGATCCGGACGCTGAAAGACATGGGGATCATGCTGGCCATCGACGATTTCGGCACCGGCCACAGCTCGCTGAGCTACCTGAAGAACCTTAGCCCGGACGTGTTAAAGATCGACCGCGGGTTTACCGCGGCCATCGGTACCGACGCGGTCAACGCCACGGTGACCGATACCATCATTACGCTGGCGCAGCGGCTGAAGCTGAAGCTGGTGGCTGAAGGGGTAGAAACGGCGGAACAGGCCGACTATCTGCGCTCGCGTGAGGTCAATGCCCTGCAGGGGTATTATTTCGCCAAGCCGATGCCGATCCACGTTTTCCCGCTGTGGTTGCAGCAGTACGAATCGCGCGTCAGGAAAACAGAAGAGAATACGCCGGAGGCCTGAGCCTCCGGCGGGTGGGTTACGAATGCGCCGGTTCGTCGAAGACGACGCGGGTGACACGCACCAACTCGATGCGATAGTCGGAGACCTCGACGATATCGAAACGCAGGTGGTTCAGTTCAATGGTGTCCCCCACTACCGGCATCTGGCCGTAGTGGGCTAACAGCAGCCCCGCCAGAGTGGCGTAGTCTGCGGTTGGGCTGACCAGGTCATCGCAGGCCAGCGCCTGTTCCAGCGAGTGCAGGTCGGTCCCGCCTTTGACCAGCCAGCCGTCGCCTTCCGCCACGATGTCCGGCGTTTCATCTTCGTCCGGGAACTCGCCGGCAATCGCTTCCAGCACATCCAGCGGCGTCACCAGCCCCTGCACCACGCCGAACTCGTTGGTGACCACCACCAGGCGCCCTTTGGCGCGGCGCAGCACCGCCAGCAGCTTGATGACATCCATGGTTTCCGGCACCACGATCGGCGGCGTGCGGGCGGCAAACTCGGCGATATCTTCCCCTTGCTCCAGCGCCACCAGCAGATCCTTGGCGCGTACCACGCCGACGATCTCATCCACAGAGTCGCGACACACCGGGAACAGGCTGTGCGGCGTATCCAGCAACTGTGCACGCACCTCCTCACGGGAGCGCTCGCAGTCGACCCAGGAGATGTCAGTGCGCGGCGTCATCACGCTGCGCAATGAGCGCGAGGCCAGCGTCAGCACACCGCTGATCATATAACGCTCTTCCGCCGCAAAGGTTTCATCCCTCGGCAACGCCACCGCGTCGTCAGGCTGCTGTGCGCGCTGCTGCCCCATCAGGCGCATGATCGCTTCCGCGGTGCGCTCGCGCATCGGGCGACGCGCCTGATGCTTGATAAAGTTGCGGCGCGCGATCTGGTTGAACAATTCAATCAGGATCGAGAAGCCGATCGCGGCGTACAGATAGCCTTTAGGAATATGCAAGCCGAAGCCTTCGGCGATCAGGCTCAGACCGATCATCAACAGGAAGCTCAGGCACAGCACCACAATGGTCGGGTGCGCGTTGACGAAGTTGGTCAACGGCTTGGATGCCAGCAGCATCACCGCCATCGCGATCACCACCGCCGCCATCATCACCGGCAGATCGTTCACCATGCCCACGGCGGTGATCACCGCATCAAGCGAGAACACCGCGTCAAGGATCACGATTTGCACCACCACCGCCCAGAACTTGGCGTAACCGCGGTTGGCGCCATCCTGGTGCGTCTGCCCTTCCAGCCGTTCATGCAGCTCCATGGTGGCCTTGAACAGCAGGAATACCCCGCCGAACAGCAGGATAAGATCGCGGCCGGAGAAGCTGAAATCGCCGACGCTGAACAGCGGCGTGGTCAGGGTTACCATCCAGGAGATCACCGACAGCAGACCCAAACGCATCAGCAATGCCAGCGACAGGCCGATGATGCGCGCCTTATCGCGCTGCTTAGGCGGCAGTTTGTCGGCCAAAATGGCGATGAATACCAGGTTGTCGATGCCCAGCACGATTTCCAGCACCACCAGCGTAAGCAACCCCGCCCAAATAGAGGGGTCCATTAAAAATTCCATATCAGACTCCAGAGAAAAGTGGGAATGAGCGCACGCCGCTCAGACGTGACGATGCCGCCGCTGCATGGGCGCAGTCGACAATAGCAAAGTGACGGGATGGGATTACCGGGAGATGGCCGAAGGGCCGAACAACATATGCAACGCCAGCAGGTGGCGGGTGAAACCTGGAAAAACAGTTACTTCGGTGACAGTCCATAGGGAGGGCTGAGGCCCTTCACTCCTTAGTGATGAAAGAGGAAATTACTGTATCAGGATTTTTCTGGGGGACAAAGCGGCTTTTTCAACGGCGGTTTAGGGTGACGCCACGCCATATCGTCTGCGACAGCTAAGATTTCTCCGAGCATTCAATAGCGGAGCAGCGTCACAAAAAATATTTTTTCACTCACTAAAATAAATCTCGCGTTCGTGAAGTATCACGCACAGGCATTTGATACTGCGTGAGAAATGTTAGGCGTGCGTTTCTTTTTTTCTACCATAATGTATCTGAACTGCGGAAGTGACTGCCAAGACGGCGCGGAGAAACGACACAAGCCGCGCCTGGAGTTCAACGAGGAGGTAGCGAGTGGCAATAGCTATTATCATCGGCACACACGGGGCTGCAGCGGAACAACTGCTGAAAACGGCGGAGATGCTATTGGGCGAGCAGGACAACGTCGCCTTTATAGACTTCGTTCCCGGTGAGAATGCCGAAACGTTAATCGTCAAATACAACGAAAAAATCAGTGGGTTGGATACCAGCGGCGGCGTGCTGTTCCTGGTGGATACCTGGGGCGGCAGCCCGTTCAACGCCGCCAGCCGCATTGCGGTCGACAAAGAAAACTATGAGGTCGTCACCGGGGTCAACATCCCGATGCTGGTGGAAACCTTCATGGCGCGGGACGACAACCCCGCTTTCGATGAACTGGTGGCGCTGGCGTTGGAAACCGGCCGAGAAGGCGTGAAAGCGCTGAAAAAACCGCAGGAAGAACCCGCAAAACCCGCGGCGCCCGTCGCCAAAGCCGCTGCCCCTCAGGCGCCGCTGGGGCCGAACGACCACATGAAAATCGGCCTGGCGCGCATCGATGACCGCTTGATTCACGGCCAGGTCGCCACCCGCTGGACCAAAGAGACCAACGTCAGCCGCATTATCGTCGTCAGCGATGAAGTCGCCGCCGATCATGTGCGAAAAACTCTGCTGACCCAGGTTGCCCCGCCGGGCGTCACCGCCCACGTGGTGGACGTGGCGAAGGCCATCCGCGTGTGGAACAACCCGAAATACGCCAATGACCGCGTGATGCTGCTGTTTACCAATCCGACCGACGTCTGGCGTCTGGTGGAAGGCGGCGTGGATATTCAATCCGTCAATATCGGCGGCATGGCGTTCCGCCAGGGGAAAACCCAGGTGAACAACGCCGTTTCCGTCGATGAAAAAGATATCGAAGCGTTTAAGAAACTGAACGATCGCGGTATCGAGCTGGAGGTGCGTAAGGTCTCGTCCGACAGCCGGCTAAAAATGATGGACCTGATTAACAAACTCAATTAGTGGCGCCAGCCGCTGATTATTTTACTCAGAGCTTTTTTGGTCATAGGAGAAGTGCAATGGAGATCACCACTCTTCAGATTGTGCTGATATTTATCGTTGCCTGTATCGCCGGGATGGGTTCCGTCCTCGACGAGTTCCAGTTCCACCGTCCGCTGGTCGCCTGTACCCTGATCGGCTTCATTCTCGGCGATATGAAAACCGGCATCATCATCGGCGGTACGCTGGAAATGATCGCCCTCGGCTGGATGAACATCGGCGCGGCGGTCGCGCCGGATGCCGCCCTGGCGTCCATCATCTCGACCATCCTGGTCATCGCCGGCGGGCAAAGCGTCGGCGCCGGTATCGCCCTGGCCATTCCGCTGGCGGCGGCCGGCCAGGTGTTAACCATCATCGTGCGAACCCTCACCGTGGCCTTCCAGCACGCGGCGGACAGCGCGGCGGAGCGCGGCAGCCTGCGCGCCATCAGCTGGATCCATGTCGGCGCCCTGCTGCTGCAGGCAATGCGTATCGCCATCCCGGCGGTCATCGTCGCCATCTCGGTAGGCACCGCCGGGGTGCACGCCCTGCTCAACTCGATCCCGGAAGTGGTCACCAGCGGCCTGAACATCGCCGGAGGCATGATCGTGGTGGTCGGTTACGCGATGGTGATTAACATGATGCGCGCCGGCTACCTGATGCCGTTCTTCTATCTCGGTTTCGTTACCGCCGCCTTCACCAACTTCAACCTGGTGGCGCTCGGCGTCATCGGCGTGGTGATGGCCGTGCTGTATATCCAGCTCAGCCCGAAATACAACAAGTCTCAGGTTGTCCAGGCCGGCCCGGCTAACGCGAACGATCTCGATAACGAACTCGACTAGGAATAGGTGAGAGAAATGGTTGATACAACTGCTCAAAAGAAACTCACGCCGGCCGATATTCGCGGCGTATTCCTGCGTTCGAACCTGTTCCAGGGTTCATGGAACTTCGAACGCATGCAGGCGCTGGGTTTTTGCTTCTCGATGGTGCCGGTGATCCGTCGCCTGTATCCGGAAAACAATGACGATCGCAAACAGGCGATCAAGCGCCACCTTGAGTTCTTCAACACCCACCCTTATGTGGCGGCGCCGGTACTCGGCGTGACCATGGCGATGGAAGAGCAACGCGCCAACGGCGCACCGATCGACGACGCCGCAATCAACGGCATCAAGGTTGGTTTGATGGGGCCGCTGGCGGGCGTCGGTGACCCGATCTTCTGGGGCACCGTGCGGCCGGTATTCGCCGCGCTTGGGGCGGGCATCGCCATGAGCGGCAGCCTGCTCGGACCGATCCTGTTCTTCGTGCTGTTCAACCTGGTGCGCCTGCTGACCCGCTATTACGGCGTGGCCTACGGTTACCGTAAAGGGGTGGACATCGTCAACGACATGGGCGGCGGCTTCCTGCAGAAACTGACGGAAGGGGCGTCCATTCTCGGCCTGTTTGTCATGGGCGCGTTGGTCAACAAGTGGACGCACGTGAATATCCCGCTGGTGGTGTCCAAGATCACCGACCAGACCGGACATACCAACGTCACCACGGTGCAGACCATCCTCGACCAGCTGATGCCGGGCCTGGTGCCGCTGCTGTTGACCTTCGCCTGTATGTGGCTGCTGCGTAAAAAAGTCAATGCGCTGTGGATCATCATCGGCTTCTTCGTCATCGGTATCTTTGGCTATTGGATTGGCCTGCTGGGCCTGTAATCGTTCGAAACGGCCGGGGGGCAACCCCCGGCTTTTTTATGTGTGGAGCAAGAGATGTCACTGACCGACGCCGTACTGATGCTGTTTATCGCCCTGCTGTTGCTGTATTCGCTGTACGACGAATTCGGCATGGATCTGCTGAAAGGCAAAACGCGGCTCAAAGTGCCGCTCAAACGCCGCAACCGCCTCGACAGCCTGATTTTCGTCGGCCTGATCGCCATTCTGATTTACCGTAACGTCACCGCCAACGGCGCGCTATTAACCACTTATCTGCTTATTTCTTTGGCGCTGCTCGCCATCTATATTGCTTATATCCGCTCGCCCAAAATGGTGTTTAAAGCGCACGGTTTTTTCTTCGCCAATGTTTTTGTCGAATATAACCGCATTAAAGCCATGAATTTATCGGAGGACGGCATTCTGGCCATCGACCTGGAGCAGCGCCGGCTGTTGGTTCAGGTGACGCACCTGGATGACCTGGAGAAGATATACAACTTTTTCGTTGATAATCAATAAATAAAGGAAAATTAATTTTATCCTCGCTCAAACCTTGCGCTGTCTGTGGATAATTAATCGGCAGCGCCATTTCATTTCTGACTATTATTTCTGCAACATTGTTACCCGCGTCTACATTATATTCCCATATGAACTCAGATTAATGAAAACGAGTCTCAATTAAGAACAAAAATCGCGCCAGAATAAAGTTGTCGGTACCGGAAATAATATGGTATGGTTGCGCCGTCATTGGGGAGTAGCCGGTTTCTGGAGAATAAAACGCCAGAAACGCCCGTATCAACATACTCGTTTCGCCGTATGAAACGTGGTGCGGGCAGCCAGGTAAGGTTGGCGAGACCATAGACACGTAACTCCGTCGTTTGGTTGGGGGTGGGTTACGTGTATATGGAGCCACCCGGCCGAGGCTATTTCACATGAACCTTTCAGCAACGCTTATTCTCGCTTTCGGCATGTCCATGGATGCGTTCGCCGCTTCTATCGGCAAAGGCGCCAGTCTGCATCAGCCCCGTTTCCGCGAAGCGATCCGCACCGGTCTGATCTTCGGCGTGGTCGAAGCAATCACCCCGCTCATCGGTTGGGCCATCGGCCTGTTCGCCAGCCAATACATCATGGAATGGGATCACTGGGTCGCCTTCTCGCTGCTGTTCATTCTCGGCATGCGCATGATTGTCGAAGGGGTGCGCAACAGGCCCGACGAAGAAGAGAAGGTCAAACGCCACGGCTTCTGGATATTGGTGGCCACCGCTATCGCGACCAGCCTGGACGCCATGGCGATCGGCGTCGGTCTGGCCTTCCTTCAGGTGAACATCGTGCACACCGCAATGGCCATCGGCTGCGCCACCATGATCATGGCAACGTTGGGCATGATGATCGGCCGCTTTATCGGCCCGCTGCTGGGCAAACGCGCCGAAATCCTCGGCGGCGTGGTGTTGATCGGCATCGGCGTCAACATCCTGCTGGAGCACCTCGGCTACCTGGCCTGAGGCGACCGAACTGCAAAAAAAACCTGCCGCGGCAGGTTTTTTTGTTTCTGAGTTCCAGGCCCCTTAAGCGCGACGTCGGTACAACGCCAACACGAAATCCGTCTCGCACACAAACTCGCCGCCCTCGGCCAACCGCTGTTGCACCTCCGGCGTAGCGCGCCAGGCGAACGGCGTCATCTGCAGCAGATTGGCGGCCTGCGCGCCCGGTAGGGTCATCGTATAGGCCAGCGCCTCTTTGCGCTCGCAGTCGAATCCGTCGAACTGTTCATCCTGTTCGGCATGCAGCTGCACCTGCTGGTACACCTGCTCTTTCAGCTGGTACAGATGACGCGGGCCCGGCGACACCGTCAGCACCACGCCGCCCGGTTTCACTACCCGCGCCAGCTCCTCCGCCTTGCAAGGCGCATAAATGCGCAAGACCGCGTCCAGCGCCCCGTCGGCGAACGGCAAACGGTGACTGGAGGCGACGCAGAACGAGACCGCCGGATAACGTTTGGCGCCATAACGGATCGCCACCTTGGCGACGTCCAGCCCATAGACCGTCATATTGCGCTTCTGTGCCAGCCGTGCGGCCACGGCGGCGGTGTAGTACCCTTCCCCACAGCCTATGTCCAATAACGCGCCTGCATCGGCCGCCAGCGCCGAATCCAGCCACTCGGCTACCTGCGCTTGCAACGGCTGATAATATCCACCGTCGAGAAACGCGCGCCGTGCCTGCATCATTTCCGCGCTGTCTCCCGGCTGCTTCGATCGTTTGTGCTGCACCGGCAGCAGATTCACGTAACCTTCTTTGGCTTGATCGAACTGATGATTGCCGTCACAACGCCAGTGTTGTGATGAAAAATGCAGCGGTTGATGACACAGGGGGCATTGATAAGACATGAGTGGGCTTCCAGAAAGACAGGGCGCGGCTAGTCTAAAGAAGGCGTCGGCTTGATGCAAGGCGCATCCCCGCTCGCTTTCGCCGCCAACAACATCTGGTCAAGCGGGGAAAAAGCTGGCTACACTGAGAGTCTGTTTTCTCATGCAGGTGAACATAACTTATGAGCGATCGTTCCGCGCTGCTCGATGCGGTGCCCCACATTCAGCACGGCTTCGGCAGCAAACTCGCGCTGCTGCCCGGGCATCTGCTGCCCTACAGCGCCACGCTGCCGGAAAAAAAACAGGTGCACGGCACCCGCATCGTCGATGTGCTGCAGCCGGCGCAGGCATGCGGCGAGGCCGATGGTTTCTATACTCGCCAGCCCGGCATTCTGCTCAGCGTACTGACGGCGGACTGTTTGCCGGTGCTGTTCAGCCGCCGTGACGGCGGCGCCATCGCTGCGGTGCACGCCGGCTGGCGCGGGCTGCTGGACGGTATTCTGGAACAGATGGCAGCACGCATTCGCCAGGACGGCGACACCGCCGATTGGGTCGTCTCCATCGGCCCTGCCGCCGGCCCGTGCTGCTACGAAGTCGATGAAGCGCTGGTGGAGAGTTTTAAACAGCGCCTGCCGCTGCCCGCCACGCTGATCAGCCCGCATTACCGGCATCTCGATTTGGCCGCAATTGCCGAATACAAGCTGGCGGCGCTCGGCTTCGCCGCCGTTGACCGCGCCGGCAGTTGCACCATCTGCACGCCGGACGTCGACCCACAGCGGCCGCAGCGCTTCAAATACACCAGCTATCGCCGCAACAGCCACCGGCGCGCGCAGGATCCGACGCATCCGGGGATCAAAGGCCGCAACCAGTACGCCGGCATCATCATCGCCGCCGGATGACGGAAACGAAAAAGCCCGCGCGAAGGCGGGCTTTTTGTACAGCTGACGCTGATTAGATAGCAGTAACGTTTACTGCAGATGGGCCTTTCTGGCCATCTTGGATTTCGAACTCAACGTTCTGGCCTTCAGCCAGGGTTTTGAAGCCGTTACCCTGGATTGCAGAGAAGTGTACGAACACGTCTTTGCTGCCGTCAGCCGGGGTGATGAAACCGAAACCTTTAGACTCGTTGAACCACTTAACTTGACCTTTGATCTTTGCCATCTTGAGTATTTCCTTTGGATTGTTTAAACCGCCCGAGGGCGTTACATAGACAAACTAGAGTCGTTACTGCTTGAGGCACTAAGATAAGGATCGGCAGAGAAGCGGTATTCAACGCTAACGTCTTTACTCAGAACTTCTTTACTGAAAATGCCACACATATACAGAACTGTACCTCGTTTTACCCAGATGCGTTATCACATACTCTGTATGCGATGGCAAGCCATTTTTAATCACTGAACGACATGTCGCACATATTTGAAACGGTCGAGCGCAACATTTGCTTAAATAGGTCAAAAGATGTTGAAGCATCGGCTATTTTCTGCTTGCCAAAATCACTGCGCCAGACCCCGCATTCTGCTGGAGTTTTAACAAAACTTTCATCGTATTGACGCCTTTGCGTCTCATCATTTCCGCTTTTTTGCCGCTTATAGCGTTAAAAAATTTGAATCTTTATGGAATTTGATATGCAACATCTGAATATCGATGAACGGGGGCCAATTTATTCATCGCTCCTCCGACCATTTACCGCCGGAAAGCCCATTCCTCATCGGCTTTCCGCCCTGCCGCCAAACGGCGCGGGCGAGAACGGCGCACGGGTCGGCGGCAACGTCTCCACCCTGCACAACGGATGCATAAGCATGCAAAGCGCCGGCACATCTTCCGCTGCCTGTGGTTTCATCATAAATAATCCGAATGTCATTAACCTCAATAGCCGGAATAATCTTATCAATAACGAAAGTTCAACGTTGAATTAAATCCTGAAAATACGGGGGTTATTTGAATCACCACCCGCACTTATCAATTCTGCTAATTACAGCTGCGCTTTCAAACCATTGACTTTATTCATCCCGCTGCGCCGCCGGGTGATTAGGTAACGCAGGCGATGAGCCCTGCAACGCGATGCGCTCGCCAATCTTCAGCGGGAGGAATTGATGCTGCTCCAACCCCGCCTCGCTCAGGGCCAGGTTCAGCTGCTGCGGCGGTTCGTCCAGCGATTCATCCGCCAGTTCGAATACTCCCCAATGGATAGGAATGGCTCGCGGCTGATTCAGTTCGCGATACAGCGCCACCGACTGCTGCGGATCCATATGCTGCTCCTGCATAAACCAGCGCGGCGCATAGGCGCCGATCGGCAACGCAGCCACGTCGAACGGCCCCAGCCGTTGACCGATCTCCGCCAGCCGTTCCGAATAACCGCTGTCGCCGGAAAAATAAAACCGTAGCGCCGGATGGTGGATTACCCACCCGCACCACAGCGAGCGATTGCGATCCCACAGCGTGCGCATGCTCCAGTGCCGCGCCGGCGTGGCGTAGACCGTCAGCTCGCCCAGTGACAGGCTCTGCCACCAGTCCAGTTCATGCACCTTCAGCCGGTAGCGGCGAAACCAGCGCTTCAACCCCAACGGCACGATGAACTCGGCCTGTGGGAAACGCCGCGCCAATTGCCGCACCGTGCGCCTGTCGAGGTGGTCATAATGGTTATGGGAGATCAGCACCACATCCACCGCCGGCAGTTGCCCCACCGTCAACGGCGGCGGCGTTCTGCGCTTTGGGCCGTAAAAGCTCAGCGGCGATGCACGTTCGGACAATACCGGATCGATCAGGATATAGCGGCCACTCAATCGCAATAGCATCGAGGCATGCCCCAACCACCAGACGCTGTCGTCGCTGCCACTGAGATCGGCAGGTTGCCACCAGCGCTGGGTAAATTGCGCATAACCCTGCTGCGGCGGCCTGGGCAGCCCCTGTCGCTTGCGTTCATCTTGCCAACGCCGAAGATCGCCCTCCTGACGCCGCGAAGGTTCCAGGTTGCGAAATCCCTCCGGCGTATGATGCGCCTTGGCCGCGTCGTAATAACGGTTGATTCTTTTCATCCTGCCTTTTCTCCCGACCACAGCGCCCTGCACGGGCATGACTTTCAGTGTAACAAACCCGATGAAGCTCGCACTTTGTCAGCCGTGCGCTGCATCTCGGGACCTTTTGCCGTATGCTGTTGTCTCACTCCAGTGGAAAGCCAGGGCCGCCAAGAGCCCGTTAAGACTCTCTTAAGATCTTTGTGATTGACTTGTAGGGCATACAGAAAAGGAGAAGTTATGAGTCGTTCTACATCCCGCAAATCAGGCATCGGCCTGGGGCGTCGTATTCGCAGCGCGCTGCTCGCGCAGAAGCAATACTGGAAAATGTATTTCGCCATGAAGCTGCGCCGGCTGCGCGTGCCTGCACCGTTGGTGCTGCTGGGCGGTTCGCTGCTTGGGTTCTTCATGCTGACTCTGCTGATGCTCAGCGTAGTCGCCATCGACGTCATCAGCACCCTGCTGCTGCTGTGCCGGAAACTGCTGGGGCGGGGTCACGGTGAGGGCCGCGCCTTTATGCCGCGCGGCTAACGAGAAAAGAAGCGGAGGCGGGCAATACGCCTCCGCGCGCAGATTAACGCTTGGCGCCTTTGCGGCGCGTCAGCATGAACCCGCCCCACAGCACTGCAACCCACACCGGCATCAGCAGCACCGAAATGCGGATCCCTTCGCTGAAATACATAATCACCAAAATCAGGCCGAGGAACGCCAGGCACAGATAGTTGCCGAACGGATACCACAGCGCCTTAAAGCTCGGAATGACGCCCTGACGGTTCTTGGCGGCACGGAACTTCAGGTGCGCCAGGCAGATCATCACCCAGTTGATCACCAATGTTGACACCACCAGCGCCATCAGCAGCTCAAACGCCTTGCCGGGCATCAGGTAGTTGATCAGCACGCCGATCGAAGTAATCAACGCCGACAGCGCGATGGACAGCACCGGCACGCCGCGTTTATTCACGCGCGTCAGCACCTGCGGCGCATTGCCCTGGCTGGCCAGCCCGAACAGCATGCGGCTGTTGGCATAAACGCCGCTGTTGTAAACCGACAGCGCGGCGGTCAAGACCACTACGTTGAGCACCGTTGCCACCAGATTGCTGTTCAGCGCATGGAAGATCAGCACGAACGGGCTGCCGCCCTCCACCACTTGCCCCCACGGATAGAGCGAAAGCAGCACGGTCAGCGAGCCGATATAGAAGATCAGGATGCGGTACACCACCTGATTGGTGGCTTTGGGAATGCTGCGGCGCGGATCGGCGGCTTCCGCCGCGGTGATGCCGACCATCTCCAGCCCGCCGAACGAGAACATGATCACCGCCATCGCCATTACCAGCCCGGAGAAGCCGTGCGGCATAAAGCCGCCCTGCTGCCAGAGGTTGGTGATGCTGGCCTGCGGCCCGCCGTTACCGCTGGCCAACAGCCAGGCGCCGAAGACGATCATGCCGACAATCGCCACTACCTTGATGATGGCGAACCAGAACTCGGTTTCGCCGTACAGGCGCACGTTCACCAGGTTAATCAGGTTGATCAGCACGAAAAACAGCGCGGCGGAGGCCCAGGTGGGGATCTCCGGCCACCAGTACTGAATGTAGATGCCGACGGCGGTCAATTCCGCCATGCCGACCAGAATGAACATTGCCCAGTAGTTCCAGCCGGAAAGGAAGCCGGCGAAATCGCCCCAGTATTTATAGGCAAAGTGACTGAAAGAGCCGGCGACCGGCTCCTCCACCACCATTTCACCCAGCTGGCGCATGATTAAAAACGCGATAAAACCGCCGATGGCGTAGCCCAGCAGCACGGCGGGGCCGGCCATTTTAATGGTTTGCGCAATGCCGAGAAATAAACCGGTACCGATGGCGCCCCCGAGGGCAATAAGCTGTATGTGTCTGTTTTTTAAACCGCGTTTTAGCGGAGTATCCTGATGCTGACCGCCCATCTTATCCTCATATGGCGTATACCCTTGCCGCTATCGGCCAAGATTTCACCAATCAATAAATGTATCTGCGGGCGGCTTTTTAACACTTAACCCCGTGAGCATCAAGGAGAAGCGCCCCGAGACGGCAGGCCGGAGCGCGATTTTTTTACCGCGAGAAAGCGGATAACGGCAGCGTTTAGCCAGGCATACCGCACAGTTTGGTCAGATTGCGCGCGCCGATCATCAGCGTGGCGACATAAGATTGGCTACGCGTGACCACTTCCACCGCCACGCGATCGTTTTGATATTTTATCAGGTAGGTCGAGGGCCAGCCCTGACGGCGCTGGCCGAAGCTTTCGGCATGACGATCGATCGCCGCATGGGCAATCACCAGATGAGACAAGTTTTTATCACCTTTGATAATGCGCTTCATAAACAGCCTCCGCCAACGACAGCTCTGTTATTAGAAAAAGGAGAAACTCTTACCAATCACCGGTATTGTTCGACTCAGTTAGCCTGTCGGCTCATCAGGAAGCAGATCATCGCCGCGCGCAGCGGACTGGCGCTGTCCGCCTGCCATTCACCGCCCTGAGTGCTCATGCGCGCCTGCCACTGCGGGCTGTCGCTTTGGTTATCGGGGTTCAGACTGATTTTGTTGGCGCAAATGATCGGCCAGGCATCGGAGGGATTCTTGCAGTAATCTTTACCTTTCACACCACCGTAGGGATACCACTTGTCCGGGTTCTCTCCGGTCAGCAGCGCAATGCTGCGGTTCACTTCGGCATCGCTTTCTTCGTACCATTTAATCATCGGCTTCATCCATCTTTCGTAAGGTTCGCGCTACATTACGATGCCTGTACGACAGTTTTATGACAGCGCCGCCGGTTTTCACATTATCTCTACTAATGCTTTGTCCCCTTTATCTTTCCTTAGCGTCTGCGTAAACTTTTCTCCCTGTTCAGCGCCCGGAGAACGCATGCATGTTGATCGGCCTTAACCATCTGACGCTCGCCGTCAGCAATCTCGATCGCAGCTTCGATTTTTATCGGCATCTGTTGGGATTTATCCCGCACGCCCGCTGGCAAGGCGGCGCCTATTTGTCGTTAGGGCCGTTGTGGCTATGCCTGTCGCTGGATGAAACGCGCATGCAACAACGCGAGCGCGATTACACCCATTACGCCTTCAGCGTCGCGCCGGAACACATTGAGCAGGTCAGCGAGCGGTTGCGCCAGGCCGGCGTCGAAGAGTGGAAAAGCAATCGCAGCGAAGGCGAATCACTCTATTTTCTCGATCCCGATGGGCATCAATTGGAGATCCATGCCGGCGATTTGGCCAGCCGCCTGGCGGCATGCCGGGAAAAGCCGTATCAGGGCATGGTGTTTTACTGAGGCGCCCCGGCGACGCTGCCGTCGGCCGGGGCATCATGCTCAACGTTCGGGGATGAAACCTTTGAAATCCAGCGCGGGGTTGAGATCGTCGTCAGCAGCAGCGGCGCCGTCTGCGCCGGCGCGGTGCGCCATACGCTTCAACAGCGCCGTTTGCTGGCGTTGTTGCTCGGCAATCTCCTGCAGCAGGCGAATCTGCTCATTGGCGCGCACGCTGGCGCGGTTCACCAGGAACCAGCCCCACAGCCCGGCCAGCAACGCCACGGCGGCGAGGGCCAGCGACAATAGGCCGTTCTGGCCAAAACCTAAATCGTACATGGACAACCCTATCTACTGCGAAATTCAGGCCGCCATCTTAACACTCGCGGCGGCCGTGCGAACATCCCTGCCAAAAATTGCTTACCAGGGCACGAAGCGGGTCACCGAACAGATGCCCAACGCAAAATTTCCACCATCGTCGCAATAGCTGTCCAGCGCCAGCAGGTAGAAAAACAGGCAGGCAGCGACGGCCGTCATTATCACGAGGATTTTTTTTCGCAACAAATTTAGCAGCCTCATTGTTATCTTGGTAATCTATCGCGCATGTTATCACAGCGAAGTTAAACGAAGTTTAACTTTCCGTTTAGATTTCTGGCTATCGCCCGGTTTTCAGACTGTTACCCTTGCCCTCGCATAGGCGCCGTGGCTAGATGAACCCTCAGGGATAACGAGGAAATACGATGAGCAAATTGATTAGGTGGGTATTGGTGTTGGCGGTCATTTACGGCGGCTTTTTGATCTCGGGCTACGGCGTGCTGATCGGCAGCAACAAAAACGTTGGCGGGTTAGGGTTGCAGTGCAAATACCTGACGGCGCGCAACGTGGCGATCGCCCAGTACGTGAATGGCGACAACGGTTTCATCGGCATAGCCGACTGCCCGCTGTTCAAGAAAATCGAAACGGTGGTGGATTAACCGCCACCGCCCGACGCCGCCGCTTTGCGGCGGCCCCGCCTCAGTTGCGGGTAAACTTCATCTCGATCAGCGCAATCGCCTTGTCAATCGCTCGGCGGGTCACCGGATCGGCGCCGGCAGGATGCGTGGAGAAATCGATGCTTTTGAGCTGACCCGCCATCTTGTCGCGCACTTCGGTCGGCGCAATCACGTCGATAACGTCCAGAATCTGTTTGATGACCAGTTGGCAAGCGACCAGATCGGAAGCCAGTTCCTGCTCGTTGCTCAGCATGTCAGACATAATAAATTTCCTTCTTGATTCAAACGCCGCACAGAATAGCATGGCGTCCGCGCCATTGCCCGCACTCCCCGTCTTTTTCCCCATTCTGCGCACCGGCGGGCAAAAGCCTGCGGCGGATTGGCCTATACTTGCTGCATGGCGGTGGTAAAAACCACCCGCAAGCCACAACCAACAGGAGAAAGTTATGGCGAATCACAATGTGAAATCCTGGGCGACAGTGCGTGAAACTTCGGTGGAAATCGCCGAAGCCATTTTTGAGCTGGCAGGGAACGATGAAGTGTTGGCGCAGAAAATCTGGGAAGAAGGCAGTGATGAGGCGTTGGAAAAGGCCTTTGCCAAAACCACCGCCGACCAGCTTTATTGGGGAGAGGAAACCGTCGAGCGGAAAAACGTTTGAGCGGTTACGCAACAAAAAGCCCGGGTTTCTGACCCAGGCTTTCCCGATTAGCGCTCGCCCCGCTTAGCGGCGTGCATATCTTCTTGCTCTCACGGTTCTTCACCTCCCACACCTTCCGCATTCTTCATGCTCATCACCGGCGTCGCCATAAAAGCGCCGACGCCCACGATTACAACCAGAGTAATAATCACTGTCATTAACATGCGATCACCCCATCAACGTTGAGTTGTTACGGCTGACTCTGTTTTGGCGGTTCTTGCTGCGGCTTTCTTTGCGTCCCCCACCGCGGCGGCGACAGTCTCAGATTAGCCGTTTTTCCTTTCGGCTGACAAGCGGCGGTCAAACGGTTTTTCCGAATAATTGCCCCCCGTCACCGGCGGCATTTTTGTCGACGGCGGCAAGTTGTGTATACTTCACCGCTATGTAGGTCTCACACTGACGCACTGATGATACAAGAACACCACCTCTCGTTGGTCTGCGCCCTCAGCAAATGGGTCGAAACTCACCTCGGACGAGTGATCCATCTCGAAGAGCTGGCCGAGTACTCCGGCTACTCGCTGTGGCACATGCAGAAGCTGTTCAAAGAAGCGACAGGGATTTCGCTCGGTAAATACATTCGCGAACGCCGTCTGGCCGGCGCGGTCTATCAACTGCGCAGCAGTGAAGCGTCGATCTTCGACATCGCCCTGGACTTTGGCTTCGGTTCACAGTCCCACTTCACCTACATGTTCAGAAAGCGTTTTAATATCACACCCTATGATTTCCGCCAGGATTTGAGCGTTGATCTGCACATCGATCCGCCGTTGCACGTCATTCACCAAAAATCCGCCTGAAGCCCGCCGCAAGTCGGCGGGTTAACGCGCCCCCCAGACCGCCAGCATCGCGATCGCGGCCGGCAGCGCCTGCACCCACAGAATTTTGCGGCTGGCGCTCAACCCGCCGAACACCCCGGCCGCCAGCACGCACCCGAGCAAGAACAGCTGCAGTGCCATATCCCCACGCCAGTAGCTCCATACCAACCCCAACGCCAGAAAGCCGTTGTACAACCCCTGATTGGCGGCCAACACCCGCGTGGCTGCGGCGAACTCCGCCGTTGTGCCAAATGCGCGCCTGCCGAGGGGCGTACGCCACAGGAACATTTCCAGCACCAGGATATAAAGATGGAGCGCTGCGATGAGCAGCAGCAAAATATCGGCAAAGAACTTCATGATGGTTCCAGTCGTTTATTGAAGATGCCATCAATTATAAACGCCTTCGCTCACCTCCCCATCGGCGGAGATAAAAAAACCCGCCGAAGCGGGTTTATGCAGGAGTCATTTTTTGAGGTTAGTTTAATACGGCGACCAACAATGCCGCGACAGAGACCCAAAACAGCGCCGTGGCAACCACGACATGGGACAATCTTGCACGATAAAGTACCTGGCTCATAATGACCTCACTGACATCTGACTAACGGGAGACAACCTGACTTCCTGAGGATTATCCTAAACTTCTTCTCACTGTCGTTATATGCGCCAGATCACTTTTCCGCCGAGAAACCTTATATTGTCGTAAAGCTGGAGCCGCGATCACATTAATTACGCCTTATTAGAGCGAAATAAGCCGAATAATCGCGGCGATTATATCCTAACGCTATCAAACATCGTTCCAGGGCAGGCGCGGTGCGGTCATGCGCTCACCAGAATAACCGCTAACCGGCGGGAAACGCGGCGCGCCTTGTTCCCAATCATGCTGAGCCCGAGTAATTTCAGCCTTGGTATGGCCAACGAAATTCCACCAGATAAGGATCTCTTCGTTTAATGGCGCCCCACCGATGAGTAATCCCCGGCTCCCCTTCCGTGCATTTAACCCAATAGAGTTATTCTTTATGCCCAAATAGGCGAATTCATCAGGTGAAAAGGTTTCACCATTAAGTTCAAATGCACCAATAAGGGGCAAAAAGCCGATTTCATAATCATCGTGCAACGGCAATTCGATTCTTGCCGCTTCTTCCCATTCCAGATCAATGGCGATTAATGGCGAAAGAGTGAACACCGGTGAACAATAAGCGCCAAATTCCCCAACCAACAAACGATGATTCACGCCATTATTCTGCCACTGCGGCAAATCAGGATAATGATCGAAGCGTGGTGCCATGTCGGCATGTTCGGCCGGCAGCGCGATCCATAATTGCGCAGCATGCAATCGCCGTTGCTCACCCACCGACTGTTCCGTATGCGCAATGCCGTGCCCTGCGGTCATCAGGTTAACCTGACCCGGACGAATCACCTGCTCACTGCCGAGGCTGTCTCGGTGCAGCACCTCACCTTCTATCATCCAGGTGAACGTTTGCAGCCCGGTGTGCGGATGCGGCCCCACATCCATGCCGGGCGAAGTGCCGTTGAATACCGTCGGCCCGGCGTGATCGAGAAAACACCAGGCGCCGACGGTGCGCCGCTCCCGGGTTGGCAACGCACGGTTGATCGGAATGCCCCCCACTTCGGCGTTACGCACGGCAATACGTTGTATCTGGCGCACGCCGTCAACGACGGGGCACTCGCGTGAAGGTGAAGAGAGCGTAGGACGTGGCTGACTCATCGCAAAGACCTCCTGAATGGCGCCGATTCGCCAAGGGTAACCGCCCAAGCTTAACACAGGACAGCTCCCCCGCAGAGCGGCGACGTGCAGGCACGTTCGCGCGGTTCAGGGGGCTTTGATATAGCAGCTCTTGATGTCTATATCGTCATGCGCGTGCCTGAGATCGGAGAAATAGGTCACGCCAAAGAGAATTGATACCACCAGCAGCACGGACACCAACAGGCCGATGATCGCCAGCAGTTTGGTTTCATCATGGAGATTAGGCTCCATTTTATCTCCCCTAGTTAATCGCGTCAGGTCACCCACAGCGTGACCGCCAGCGTAAAGATAATCAGTGAGCAGGACGCCACCGCCAATACGACGATCGCAAATTGCGCATCACCCAAGGTTTCTCGATAGTTTTTATCCGTTGAGGCGTTACGCTCTTGTTTCACTAAATCGGTTTTCACTCGTTCAACTGCTGCATTGCTGTTTGACGGGGCAAAACATCCCCTCAGAATAAGGCGCCAACGTCGCTGACTTGGTCGCTCCGGCCTCAACCGGGGGATGACGCTATCAATTTTCCCCATCAGGGTCAACACCGCGCCTGCCGGCGAGCGAGCAAGTACACAGGGGATATGTAACTGGCATGGAGAGCGCAAGGAAATAAGAGACGCCGATTGCAGAGGGCAAAAAAAGCCCGGTACGTGACCGGGCCAGGGTAGACCGACGCGTTATTGCGGGATACGCAACACCTGCCCCGGATAAATCTTGTCCGGGCTCGACAGCATCGGCTTGTTGGCTTCGAAAATCTTGTTGTACAGATTGGCGTTGCCGTACATCTCTTTAGAGATCGCGCTCAGCGTATCGCCCTTCTTCACGGTATAGAAGCGGCTCTCGGCGTCGGATTGCGCTACCGCCACCTTGTCTTCCACACCGCTGATACCTGCCACGTTGCCGATAGCCACCAGGATCTTCTCTTTTAACTCCTGGCTGACGGCGTCGCCGGTCACTACGGCTTTACCATCGACCACCTGCACATTCACTTTGTCGGTGCCCGGCAGGCCGCTCTTATCGAGATGCTCCTTGAGTTTGGCGCTTTGATCTTCGGCGGAGGCATTGCCGGTGACTGTATCCCACAGTTTTTCGCCCGCTTCTTTGACGAAGTTAAACAAGCCCATATTCACTCCTTTTGATGGTTGCAGTAATGCGTTTAAGTAAGGCTTGTTAAGCTTAGCATCGACAAAAGGATATGCCATCCGCTCACGGCGTCAGAAACGGGTAGAGTATTCCGAAAGTGTCGTCAGCGGCGTTTCCATGGCGATTAATCGTGCAATGATGCTGAAAAATCGCGCTTTTCTACCTACACTGTTGCAGACAAGGCAACTCGACGAAGGAGGCGTGCGACGATGTACGCATTGGTGATGTTTGTCTGTTATCTGGATGGCGGCTGCAGTGAAATGGTGGTCGATATATTGCGCGACGAGCCGCAATGCCTGGTCGCGATGAAGGAACAGAACTTGCGACACGCCGGCTGTTATCCCATGGAAGAGTTTATCGACGGCTTCTGGTTGCCAGCCAGCGAATATTCGGATTTTTAACCTGCTCCCCGCGCAATGCTGAGGAATTTCTGATTTCATCGGAAACTTCGTCTTCCTCTGAGGCATAAGGCCGCTGTTTTGCTAAATTGCGGCTCCCGAAGAAGAGAGAGACAGAGAAAGGTCATGCCAGCATCGGCTCATTCCAACGAGCAATATGAAACTCTGCTGCGCGACGTCAGCCTGGCGTTAGGCGACGCAGTGTTGCAGTTAATCCAAAAACATAAAAAGGTATCCGGCGGCAATATTCTTTCACAGCTGGTGGACGAAATAGAGCGTGAGCAGGATCAGCAACGTTTCGTCGCACTGCGTTCCGCCATTGAACTGGTCGGGCTGGCGCCCAAAGGCTGAGATCCCGATAAAACAAAGGCAGGGCTTGCGCCCTGCCTGATTACCAATCCCGACACAGGATGAAGGTAATGAAATTGCAGATTAGAAACGATACGTCAGGCTGACGGCAACGATATCATCGTTGGCCAGTTTCAGTTTGTTATCGTCGCTCAGCTGGTTGATTTGATAATCGACGTAGGTGTACATATTTTTGTTGAAGTAGTAAGTCGCCCCCACTTCCACGTATTTCACCAGGTCGGCATCACCGATCCCTTCGATATCCTTGCCTTTGGACTGCACGTAGGCCACGGAAGGACGCAGGCCGTTCTCGAATTGATACTGAGCCACCACTTCGAAGTTTTGCGTTTTATTGGCGAAGCCGGAAGTGCCGTTGACGCTGATCGGCGTCATGTTACGGGTTTCGGCATACATCGCAGCCAAGTAAACCTGGTTGGCGTCGTATTTCACCGCGGTGGTCCAGGCGGTAGCGCTGTCACCCTTGCCATACTGCAGCGCTTTCTGAGCGCTGGTGCGGTTGGAATCGGAGAACGCCGCCGCTACGCCGATGCCGGAACCGCCGATATCCTGGTAGTCCAGAGACAGGCCGTAACCGTCGCCGTTTTGCTTGGTCACGCTGCGGCCGTCACCGTCGTTTTTACCCTGATACTGCACCGCCAGGTTCAGGCCTTCCACCAAACCGAAGAAATCACGGTTGCGGTAGGTGGCCAAACCGTTGGAACGGGCGGTCATAAAGTTATCGGTATAGCTGTAGGAGTCGCCGCCGAATTCCGGCAGCATGTCGGTGTAAGCCTCGGCGTCATACACCACGCCGTAGTTACGGCCGTAGTCGAAAGAACCGTAGTTGCCGAATTTCAGCCCCGCGAAGCCCAGACGCGTTTTGGTGCCGGCGGTGCCCTGCGCTTCGTCGTGATTGGCCTGGACGTTGTATTCCCACTGGCCGTAGCCGGTCAACTGGTCATTGATTTGCGTTTCGCCTTTGAAGCCCAGACGAACATAGGTCATATCACCGTCGTTGGACTTACTGTCGCTGAAATAATGCTTGGCGTTAACGCGGCCGTACAGGTCGAGTTTATTGCCATCCTTATTGTAGATTTCAGCCGCGTTGGCGAAGGAGGTGATCGCCCCGAGGGCGACAGCTAAGGCTAATACACTGCGTTTCATCATTTATTTTCCTAGATATTATAATTAGAACCCTGCCCGTCACGCCCAATTTATAATTTGGGCTGTGATTTTATCTTTTGGTATTTTATGAGCTCCCCTAATGCCGGGGTGATGTGACATTAGCATCATGAATCAAAACTTAAAATCAAAAAGTTCATGAAACAACGAGGAGAAAGCATGTTTATGTGTAACTAAATGTTACAAAAAAGAAATCACTCAACCCATTGAATATAAGAATTTTTTATCACATAAGTTATAACCAAAACGGTGTAATGCACCATTATAGTGCAATTTAGTTTCGTTTTGCGTGCTTTCTGCGCGATTCAAAAGTAACAACAAGATTAGCATGGTTATTAAAAACGTTACTTATTTCACATTTTTATCTTAACAAACTCACCAGGCAATTAAGGCTTTCAGATAACGACCTGACACTGCCTTCTATTCATTCGTATAAAGACGCGGATTAGTAACGAATAAAATTCGCCTTACGGGAATAAAAATAGCGGGAAATAGCAGATTAAAATAATGAAAGGAATAACGGCGGCGCGCTGACGGCGCCACCGTGGATAAATCAATACAGCGTAGAGCGGGAAACTTCGCTCAACAACATGCCGGCACGCAGGCCCAACGCCACGCTGGGGTTAGGGAACAGTATCCACGCCCCCTCCTGGCCCACGCGATAGTCCTCCTGCGGTTGCTCGCACAGCAACATACCCGGTTGCAGTTCGGTGAAGTTGGCCGTGTCATCGTCCAGATGCAGTTTGAAATCTTCGCTGTGCTTGATCAACGAGTGCATCACACGGAAAACCCGAATCTCGGCGCCCGCACGCGTCGGCAGCGCCCCTTCGCTGACCGCCGCCCGCAGAGCGCGATCGATGGCGGCAAACTGCTGCAGATCGTTGCTGCCGAACGGCCGCGCCTTGCCCAGCTCGAGCGTACAGCTCGCCGCATTGAGATGTTCGCTGGAGTAATGGCTAAAAGTCCCGCCCGGCGCACTGTGTACCACCAACGCATCCAGATCGGCGGCATCCAGCAGCTTCAACATCGGCTCACTGTACGGGCGTTTCTGAAAGGGCAGAATGCCGAAACGTGGCAAACGCGATTCACGGATGGCGGTGTGCAAATCGTAATGGAAACGCGCCGCCTGCTCCCCATCGAAAAAGGCGGCGAGCGCACGCTCCAACTGCTGCGCGCGCACGGTTTCGCCGCTGGCGGCGAAGTTGCGGTAGCGGCCGCCGAACATGCGGTTCATATCGCTGTGCAGATAACGCTTGCCGGCCCGCATCGCCGCCGGGTTGCCCAGCACCACCAACAGTCGCACCGTCAGCGGCAACCGGCCGGCAAGGAGATCGCCGACCAGCTGATTGAGCAGTTCAATCGGCGCGGTTTCATTGCCGTGCACGCCCGCCGACATCACCATCGCCTGGCGGTAAGGCTGTCGTGGCGTAAGCTCCAGCACCCCTTCCCCCTGCCAGCGCCACCGCAGCTGCGGTGTTTCACCTTGCCATTCGACGGGTTCGGTCCCTTCCAGCGTCAGGGGCAGTAGATCGATCATGCTGCCTCCCTTAGCGTTGGAACGGATAAATGGCGCCGAGACCGAGGATCGACGTCAGCGCATCCAGCGCCTCGCGCCCTTCGCGCAGCAGCAGCGGATCGGCCAGGTCATCCTGCGTCAGGCGGTCGCGGTAATGACGATCGACCCACTCGTTCAACGTTGCGAACAGCCGATCGTTCATCATCACGCGCGGATTGACCGCTCTCAACTCTTGTTCGTTGAGCGCCACCCGCAACCGCAGGCAGGCAGGGCCGCCGCCGTTGCGCATGCTTTCACGCAGGTCGAACACGCGGATTTCATCGATAGGGCCGCCGCTGCCGACCATGTCGTTGAGGTAACGCCACACGCCGGCGTGCTGACGCGACTCCTCCGGCACGACGATCATCATCTTGCCGTTCGGTTTGGTAAGAATTTGGCTGTTGAACAGATAGGTCGCCACCGCGTCCGCTACCGAGACGCGCTCTGTCGGCACTTCGATCGCTACCAGCTCGCTGTCCAGCGTCGCCATCTTGCGGCGCACTTCATCCAGCGCCTGTTGCTGGCGGTAAAACGCCTGCTGATGATGGAACAGCACGTTCTGGTTGCTGACCGCAATCACGTCGTTATGAAACACGCCCTGATCGATCACCGCCGGGTTTTGCTGCACGAAGACCGTATGCTGTTCATCCAACTGGTGCAGGCGAGCGATCGCCTCGCCGGCTTCGCGCGTCTGGCGCGCCGGATAACGCGCCGGCGCCGTTTCGCCGCCGAACTCCTGACGACCATAGACGAACACCTGCACGCTGCGCCTGGCGTAGTCGCCGCCCAAACGGTTATGGTTGGCCGCCCCTTCGTCGCCGAACAACGCCACCTGCGGCAGCGCCTCGTGGTGGGCGAAATGCCGATCGTCGCTGAACATCGCCCGCAATACGGCGGTGGTGGTTTCCGCTTCGATGGCGCGGTGGAATTTGTTGTTCAGGTTGGCGGCGGTGAAGTGCACCTTGCCGTCGGCGCTGTCCGCCGAAGGCGACACGGTGGCCGCATTGGCGGTCCACATGCACGATGCCGAGCTGAGCGCCGACAGCAAGCGCGGCGACTGACGCATCGCCTGCGCCAGCACCGCCTCATCGCTGCCGCTGAAACCCAGGCGACGCAGCATCGGCAAATGCGGCCGCTCCTGCGGCGGCAAGACCCCTTGCTGGAAACCGAGATCGGCCAGCGCCTTCATTTTCAGCAAACCTTGTTTCGCCGCCAGCTTCGGGTTCGATACGCTGTTTTGATGCTGCGTCGACGCCTCGTTGCCGAACGACAGCCCGGCATAGTGGTGCGTCGGCCCCACCAAACCGTCGAAATTGACTTCATATCCTGACATGTTTATCCCCTGGGGATAGCGTGCGGCAGCGCCATCGCGCCGCCGCAGACGATTAACGGAACGACAAGCCCGGCGAGAGCGTGGCCGGCAGCGATAGGCTTTCGCTTTCCAGCGAAGCCATCGGCCAGGCGCAATAGTCCGCCGCATAGAAGGCGCTTGGGCGATGGTTGCCGGAGGCCCCCACGCCACCGAACGGCGCCGCGCTGGACGCCCCGGTCAGCGGCTTGTTCCAGTTGACGATGCCGGCGCGCGCTTCCAGCAACAGCCGCTCGAACAGCTCGCGCTGCGGCGAGACCAATCCCACCGACAGGCCGTAGCGCGTCTGGTTGGCGAGCCGCAGAGCCTCGTCGAAATCGCGGTAACGCACGATGGTGGTCAACGGCCCGAAGTACTCTTCGTCCGGCACGCCGGCCACGCCGGTCAGCTCGATGATGCCCGGGCTGAGCAGCGAACTGCCCGGCTCCAGCAGACGCATGGCCAGCAGCGATTTGCCGCCCAACGCCAGCAAGCGCTGCTGCGCTTTCAGCATGTTTTCCGCCGCGGCAGCCGACACCACCCCGCCCATAAACGGCTGCGGTTCGGCATCCCAACGGCCGACGCGCAGTTCGCCCGCCACCTGAACCAAACGCGCGATAAAGGCATCGCCTTCCGCCCCTTGCTTCACCAGAATGCGACGCGAACAGGTGCAACGTTGACCGGCGGAGATAAATGCCGACTGGATAGCCAGGTTGACCGCCGCGTCGCGATCCTCGAAACCGTCGACGATCAGCGCATTGTTGCCGCCCATCTCCAGCGCCAGGATCTTCTCCGGCTGCCCCGCCAATTGGCGATGCAGGTGATAGCCGGTGCCGGCGCTGCCGGTAAACAGCAGACCGTCGATATCCGCACTGGCCGCCAAGGCTTCGCCGGTTTCGCGGCCGCCTTGCACCAGATTGATCACCCCGTCCGGCAGACCGGCCTGCAGCCAAAGTTTCAGGGTCTCCTCGGCGGTCAACGGCGTCAGCTCGCTCGGCTTGAATACCACGCAGTTACCGGCCAACAGCGCCGGCACGATATGGCCGTTCGGCAGATGGCCGGGGAAGTTGTAAGGCCCGAATACCGCCAGCACGCCGTGCGGACGATGGCGCAGCACCGAAGCGCCGTCGGCCATCGCCGTCTGGCTAAAACCGGTGCGCGCCTGATAGGCCTGCAGCGAAATGCCCACCTTGCCGATCATCGCCTGAATTTCGGTCAGCGTTTCCCAACGCGGCTTGCCGGTCTCGCGGCTGATGGTTTCCGCCAGCGACTGCTTGTGTTCCTCCAGCAAGGCGGCGAAGCGTTTCACCAGCTGTTCGCGCTGCTCGAACGGCGTGCGCGCCCAGGCGGGGAACGCGGCGCGCGCGGCTTCGCAGGCAGCGGCGACGTCATCGGCGTCAGCGGCGTTGGCGCGCCACAGCGGCTGATTGCCGACCGGGTCGGTCTTGCCAAACTCGGCGCCGCGGCCCTGCCGCCAGACGCCATTAACCAACAGAGCAGGATGGGACATCATGCTTTCTCCTGTGCAATAAGGGGGAGCACCCGCACCGGGCTGCCCTGTTCGACGCCCAGCGCCGCGGCGGTGGCGGCGTTGATATGCAGGCGGTCGTCATACAGATCGGCATTGACCAACAGTGCGCGGTAATTCTGATAGTTGTCGTTGGCCACCAGATGCACCGGCGCATCGGCGCGCATCGGCGTGTCATCCAGCACCACTTTCACCAGGCGGCTCTGCTTCACCGCGCGGATATGGTCGATCTCCGCTTCCAGCGTCGGGCCGCCGTCGAAGATATCGACGTAGCCCTGATAACTCAGGCCTTCCGCCTCCAGTAGGCGGCGCGCCGGCAGGGTTTGCGGGTGCACTTCGCCAATCACTTTCTGCGCATCTTCGGCCAGGAAATCGACATACAGCGGGTGTTTCGGCATCAGCTCGGCGATAAACGCCTTTTGCCCGGTGCCGCTCAGGTAGTCCGCCTTGGCGAACTCGATGGAGAAGAAACGGTGACCGACGCTCTCCCAGAACGGCGAACGGCCGTTTTCATCGGAGAAACCGCGCATCTCGGCGATCAGGCGCCGGGAGAAGCGTTCACGGAACGCGGCGATAAACAGGAAACGTACCTTCGACAGCAGCTTGCCGTTCTCGCCGTGGCGATAATCCGGATCGAGGAACAACGTACACAGTTCCGAATGGCCGGTATGGTCGTTGCTGAGGAACAGCGTCGGCACCGATTTATAGACGTTCAGCTGTTTGGAGGCGTGCACCTGCGTGCCGACGCGGAAGCTGTACCAGGGTTCCGCCAGGCCGACGGCCACTTCGATCGCGCAGACCCCCACCGCCTGCCGGCGCTCGCTGTCTTCCAACACGAACAAATAACACTGGTCACTTTGCGGAAGTTCGCCTTGCCAGGTTTTTAACGCCCGCTCAATGCGCGCCGACAAGGTATCTTCATTCTGCGGCAGTGAAGTGAGACCGATGCCGGATTTACCGGCAAGCGTCAGTAAATCCGCCAGATCGCGACGCTCTATAGGGCGAATAATCATCATAATGCGAACCTCTTCTGAATCAGGCTGCGCCGGTGAAGGCGCAGCCCGCTGATTAGCTGCAAATGCGCGCCACGGCGCGCGCGAATCGCGCCAGCCCCTCTTTCACATCCTGCTCAGGGATGATCAGCGACGGCGTGAAACGCACCACGTCCGGACCGGCGATCAGCGCGATAACGCCTTCTTCGTTGGCCAGTTGGGTGATCTGCTTCGCTTTGCCGGCATAGTCTTTCTTCAGTTGGCAGCCGATCAGCAAACCGCCGCCGCGGATCTCGGCGAAGATCGGGTACTGACGGTTGATATCGTTCAACCCGTCGATGAACCACTGGTGACGTTGTTTGACGCCTTCCAGCACTTCCGGCGTGTTGATGATGGAGAACACTTCCCCCGCCACCGCCGTCGCCAGCGGGTTGCCGCCGTAGGTGGTGCCGTGGGTGCCGACGCCCAGCGTTTTCGCCAGCGCATCGGTGGTCAGCATCGCGCCGATCGGGAAGCCGCCGCCCAGCGCTTTGGCGGTGGTCAGCACGTCCGGCACCACGCCGTACTGCATGTAGGCATACAGATGGCCGGTGCGGCCGACGCCGGTCTGCACTTCGTCGAAGATCAGCAGCGCGTTATGACGATCGCACAGTTCACGCAGCCCCTGCAGGAAACTGGCCTCCGCCGGCAGCACGCCGCCCTCGCCCTGAATAGGCTCGACGATCACCGCGCAGGTGCGATCGTTGATAAGCTCGGCCGCTGCGGCCAGATCGTTATACGGCGTATGGGTGATGCCGCCCGGCAGCGGCGCAAAATCCTGCGAATATTTCGGCTGGCCGCCGGCGGAGACGGTGAACAGCGTGCGGCCGTGGAACGCGTTGTTGAACGCCACAATCTGATCTTTACCGGCGCCGTGCTGGTCGTGCGCGTGTTTACGCGCCAGTTTCAGCGCCGCCTCGTTAGCTTCTGCACCCGAATTACAGAAGAACACCTTGTCGGCGAACGTGGCGTCTATCAGTTTTTTGGCCAGACGCAGTACCGGTTCGTTGGTATAGCCATTGCCCAGATGCCACAGTTTGCCCGCCTGTTCCACCAGCGCCGCCTTGACCGCCGGGTGCGCATGGCCCAGCGCGTTAACCGCGATGCCGCCGGCGAAATCGATGTAAGACTTACCCTGCTGATCCCACACCTGCGATCCTTCGCCACGCACCAGAATAAAATCGGCAGGGGCATAAACCGGGACCATCCAGTCATCGAAAGACTGGCGGGTAACTGCGATTGGCTGTTCCATAGTGACCTCATAATCTCAGCAAAGGCTGAATTTTGACTGTAAGGGCCGCTCAAGCCCGGTTAGACCGCCACAATGCAAAAAAACCGTTGTTCAAAACCGACTTTCGCGGCGGAGAAAATGCTGTCCCTTACCGCTGATTTAGAAACAAATCTGTTACATAAAATCGGTTTTTCACTATTTATGGCGTATATCCGGTCCCTGAGCGGGGAGTAAATGTTAACGAGCAGTTAAAATACATGTCGTTTGATAAAGAGTGTAGAGCAGCTATCGTGCCAAAACGGGATTTTTGCCGGATTTGGCTATTTTTTACGTTAAAACAACGGCTTATAATGAATATTTATTCATTTTCTATGCATTGGTAATGCATAAATTAAAAAATAAGGCCTAAAATCATCATTGCGTGCGAAATCCTATTCAATTACGAAAAACTTCAGGATTTCTGATCGGGCTCGCAAAAATAATTTCCCCCAATTTGCTCGCTATCACACTTTTTGCCCCCATCGGGTGCAGCGGCGCGCCAGCATGGTGCAACGCGGCAGCGACGCAGAGGCGCCACCCGCCATACTCGCGAAAAAGGAGCCGCGCTGACCGCGGTTCCTGCTTTGTACGCCAGCGACTACACTGTGATCCTGACCGCCCCTTCTCTTCTGCGCACAAGGAGCCACCATGCCCAAGAAAACCGTCGATCTCAGCCAGCCGCACGCCCAACACGACATCCGCGCGTTTCTCGACGCGCTGAATGCCGGTGGCGGTAAACCCATGGAGCAGATGAAGCCCAAAGAGGCGCGCAGAGTTTTGGAAGCGGCGCAGCGCAGCGTAGACGTGCCGCTGCGCGAGGTGGAGATCAGCGAGAAAACCATCCACGTTGAGGGCCAGGATATTCTGCTGCAGTTGGTGCGGCCGGCCAGGGTCAAGGAGGCGTTGCCGGTATTCATGTTCTTTCACGGCGGCGGCTGGGTGCTGGGCGATTTTCCCACTCATGAGCGGCTGGTGCGCGATCTGGTTTACAGCTCCGGCGCGGCGGCGGTATTCGTCAACTACCCACGCTCCCCGGAAGCGCATTATCCTCAGGCGATCAATCTGGCCTACGCCGCCACGGAATGGGTGGCCGAGTACGGCGAAAAAATCAATGTCGATGGGTCACGGCTGGCGGTGGTCGGCAACAGCGTCGGCGGCAATATGGCGGCGGTGGTCAGCCTGATGGCCAAAGAGAAAGGCATACCGGCGCTGCGTTGCCAGATCCTGCTGTGGCCCGTCACGCACGCCCACTTTGATACCGATTCCTATCATCAGTTCGCCGAAGGCCATTTCCTGACCCGCAACATGATGAAGTGGTTTTGGGACAGCTATGCGCCCGATAAGGCGCAGCGCAAAGAGATCTACGCCTCGCCGCTCAACGCCACGCCGGAACAGCTGCGGGGCTTGCCGCCGGCGCTGGTGCAGACCGCCGAGCTGGACGTGTTGCGCGATGAGGGGGAAGCTTACGCGCGTCTGCTTGACGCCGCCGGCGTCGAGGTCACCGCCACCCGCTACAACGGCCTGATCCACGATTACGGCCTGTTGAATCCGCTCGCCCACGTCCCGGCGGTGCATTCGGCGATCCACCAGGCCGGGCGCGCGTTGAAGCACTACCTGTCCTGACGCTAGCCAACCACGTGGCAAGCCACCTGATGGCCGGGCGCCACGCTGCGCAGATGCGGCGCCTGTTCACGGCATTGCGCCGTGGCCAGCGGACAGCGGGGATGGAAACGGCAGCCGCGCGGCGGGTTGGCGGGATTGGGCGCTTCGCCCCCGGCCACCCACGCCGGCGAACGGTGCGCATCCAGCGTCGGCACCGCCGCCAACAAGGCCTGCGTGTAGGGATGCAGCGGTTGGCGAAACAGCGAATCGCGGTCGGCGCTCTCGACGATCTGCCCCAGATACATCACCGCCACGTCCTGGCACAGATGCTCCACCACGCCGAGATCGTGCGAAATAAACAGCAGCGTCACCCCCTGCCTTTCCTGCAAATCGGAAAACAGATTGATGATCTGCGCCTGAATCGACACGTCGAGCGCCGATATCGGTTCATCGGCGACGATAAATTCCGGTTGCAGGATCAGCGCGCGCGCGATGCCGACGCGCTGCCGCTGGCCGCCGGAAAACTCATGGGGAAACCGCCCGTAATGCTGCGGCGACAGCCCGCAGATCGCCAGGGTATCGAGCACCCGTTCGCGCAGTTCCGCCTTGCTTGCCAGGCCATGCTGCAACAGCGCTTCGCCGATGGCGTCGCCCACGCGCAGACGCGGATTCAGCGAGCTGTACGGATCCTGAAACACCAGCTGCATTTTCGGCCGCAGGGCGCGCAGCGCGTCTTTGCTGAGGCTATCCAGCGCCTGCCCTTTGAACATCACCTCGCCGGCGGTTTTATCGTGCAGGCCGAGCAGCGTGCGGCCGACGGTGGTTTTGCCACTGCCGGACTCGCCCACCAGCCCGAAAACGCGGCCCTTGCGAATGCTGAAGCTGACGTCGTCCACCGCCTTCAGTTGGCCGGTGGTTCGCCCGAACAGCCCGTCGCGCAGCGGGAAATATTTCTTTAATCCTTTCACTTCCACCAGGGGTTCAGTCGACATGCAGGCGCCCTCCGGCGTTGAGGAAGCAGGCGGATTGGCGCTGCTGAGTCCCGTACAACGGCGGGATGCCGTCGCGGCAGCGCGCGGTGGCCTGCGCGCAGCGCTCGGCAAACGCACAGTGTTCAGGCAGCCGCGCCAGATCCGGCACCTGGCCGGGAATGGAGTACAAACGGCGACGCCGCTGCCCCGGCACCGGCCGCGAGGCGATCAGCCCCTGAGTATAAGGGTGCCGCGGTTCGGCCAGCACTTCCCGCGTCGTTCCCTGCTCGACGACGCGCCCGGCGTACATCACCGCCAGCCGATCCGCCATTTGTGCGATCACCCCAAGATCGTGGGTGATCAAGATCATCGCCATATTGTGTCGCCGGCTCTGCTCGCGCAGCAACGCCAGGATTTGCGCCTGTACCGTGACGTCGAGCGCCGTGGTCGGTTCATCGGCGATCAGCAGCGCCGGCCGGCACCCTATCGCCATGGCGATCATCACGCGCTGCAGCATGCCGCCGGAAAGCTGGTGCGGGTAGCAGCGCATCAGCGCCTCCGCGCGCGCCAATCCCACTTCCTCCAGCAGTTGCACCGCCTGACGCCAGGCCGCTTTCGGCGACAGGGCCAGATGACGAATCAGCGGCTCCAGCAGCTGTTCGCCGAGCGTCAGCACCGGATTGAGCGCGCTCATCGGCTCCTGAAAGATCATCGCCAGCCGGTTGCCGCGCAAATCGGCCATCTGCGCCGCCTGCAGCGACAGCAGGTTTTGCCCTTCAAAACGAATCTCGCCGCCGTCTACCTGCGCCAGCGGCCGCGGCAACAGCCCCATCAGCGCCATGGCGGTTACGCTTTTGCCGCAGCCCGATTCGCCGACGATCCCCAGCGTTTGCCCGGCCTGCAGTTCCAGGCTGAGCTGCTGCACCGCCCGCACCGGCCCCTGCTCGCCCTGAAACGACACCGACAGTCGGTCGAACGCCACCAGCGGTTGACTCATCGTGTTACTCCGTTCATTTTCGGATCGAGCGCGTCCCGCAGTCCGTCGCCCAGGATATTGATCGCCACCACGGTGACGAAGATCGCCAGCCCGGGCGGCATCCACAGCCAGGGCCGGCGCTGAAAGTCGATCAGGCTGTTGGCGGCGTCCATCATGTTGCCCCACGACGGCGTCGGCGGCACCACGCCCAGCCCGAGGTAACTCAGCGCCGATTCGCTGAGAATGGCGTTGGCCACCGCCATGGTGGCCACCACCACCAGAATCGGTACGGTGTTGGGCAGCAGATGGCCGAAGAGGCGTCGCCGAGTGGAGAGACCCAGCACCTCGGTGGCCAGCATGAAATCCCGCTCGCGCAGCGACAGGATCTGGCCGCGCACCAGCCGCGCCAATGACGGCCATCCCAACAGGCTCAGCATGATCATCACCATGTAGATGCGGTAATCCGGCGACACGTCGAGTTCGGTCAGCATCGCGCCCATGATGATCAACAGCGGCAGGCCGGGAATGGTCATCAGCAGATCGGCGAAGCGCATGATCAGCCGGTCCACCACGCCGCCCAGATAACCGGAAAGCGCCCCCAGCACGTAGCCCAGCGTCACCGACAGCAACATCGACACCAGGCCGATGGTCAGCGATATCCGCCCCGCCAGCAGCAGCCGGGTGCAGATATCGCGGCCGAGAAAGTCGGTGCCCAACCAGTGCGCGCCGCTCGGCGCCTGATTGATATTCAGCACATCGCCGGCATCGTCGCGCCACGGCGACAACGACGGCCCAATCAGGCACAGCAACGCCAACAGCACCAGCAACGCCAGCGAAATCATCGCCGGCCGGTGGCGGCGCAGCCGCCGCCAGGCCTGCGCCGCGGGCGGTGGCGACAGTTGCGCCAGCGCCGGCAGTTGCGCCTGGCGCCAGCGGCGACGGCGGCCGAAAAACAACGTAGCCAACATCGTGTTACCTCAAGCGAATGCGTGGATCGGCGTAGGCGTACAGAATGTCCGCCAGCAGATTGCCGAGAATGGTCAAGGCGGCCAGAAACAGCGTGAACCCCATCAATACCGGGTAATCACGCGCCGCCAGCGAATCGATATGGATGTGTCCGGCGCCCGGCCAGTTGAAGATTTTTTCGGTGATCAGTGCGCCGGAGAACAATCCCGGCAGCTCGAACCCCAGCAGGGTGATGATCGGCAATAGCGCATTGCGCAGCGCGTGTTTGAGGATCACCGTTTTCTCCCTGAGCCCTTTGGCGCGCGCGGTGCGAATATAGTCCATGCGGATCACCTCCAGCATGCTGGCGCGGAAATAGCGCGTCAGGCTGCCGGCCTGCAGCATCACCAGCGCCAGCACCGGCAACAGCAGGTGCGCCGCCACCTCCAGCGCCCAGGCCAGCCCGCTCGCCTCGCTGCCGGTGCGCAGCATGCCGCCCGCCGGCAGCCAGTGCAGATCGACGGCGAACCATTTGATCAGCAACAGGCACAGGAAGAACGTCGGAAACGACATGGCGGCGAACACCGCCACGGTGATCAGATGATCGAACAGCGAATAGGGTTTCATCGCCGAGATCACTCCCACCGCCAGCGCGATACCCCAATACAACACCATCGCCACCGCCGCCAGCAGGAACGAATTCCAGATGTATTGGTTCAGCAGCGTGCTGACCGGGATCTGGTACTGCAGTGAAAAGCCGAGGTCGCCCTGCAGCAGCCGGCCAAGCCAGTGCAGATAGCGGCTGAACAACGGCTGATCCAGCCCGTACAGCGCCCGCAGCTCGGCGGCGCGTTGCGCGGTCAGATTGATGTTGCCGTCGATAAAATCGCCGGGCGCCAGGGCGAAAATGCAAAAAATCAGCAAGGAAGCCAACAGCAGCATCGGGATCGTCTGCAGCAGACGACGCAGGATAAAATTTCTCATCGCGGGTTCCATCGCCGCCGCCCGGAATGGCGCGGCGGCGTCAGGGCGTTACGGCGCCGGTTTGACGTTCGGCAGGCTGCCGACCAATCCGTTGTAGATATCCGGTTTAAAGCCGGTGACGCGCGCGCTGCTGGCGCTCAAAATCTCGCGGTTGCCGAGCAGGATCACCGGCGGATCGTCCGCCAGCACCTGATACAGCTGATGGTACAGCGGCTTACGCTGCGCGATATCCAGCGTGGCATTGGCTTTGGCGATCAGCGCGTCCACCTGCGGGTTGTGATAGCCGGTCTCGCTCTCGCGGCTGATGAAATCGCGTACGCCGTCGTGCGGATCGTTCAGCGTGCTGGTGCTGAGAGATGCCAGGTCGTAATTGCCCGCCTTGCGCTGCGCCAGCAGCGCGTTGAAATCCAATACCTGCGGTTTCAGCACCACGCCGAGCCGGCGGTAGTTATCCTTGGCGATCGGCACCAGCGCGTCGTTGATCAGCTTTTTGGTCACCAGCAGCGTCAGCTCCAGCTTTTTACCGTCTTTCTGCCGGATGCCGTCAGCGCCCACCTGCCAGCCCGCCTCGTCCAACAGCTTTTTGGCCTTATCGAGATCGTAAGCGTAAGGATTGATGCCATTCGCGTCATAGGCCCAGGAGATCGGCGAAATCGGCTGGTTGGCGACCTTGCCGTACCCCTGATACACCACGGCGATCAGCTTTTGCCGATCCAGGCCGTAAATCAACGCCTGGCGCACCCGCTTGTCCTGCAGCGCCGGGCGTCTGAGGTTGAAATCAACCCGGCTGTAATCGCTTGAGCTGTAAAGGTTGATATTGGCGAAGCCGAGCAGCTTGAGCTGTTCGATATCGTCCGGCTTGGCGGTAAAGGCGTCGTAGTCGGTCTCACCGGTCTGGAACAGCTGGAAGTTGGTGGCCGGGTTGGTGACGCGGTAGATAAAGCGCGCCATCGGCGGCGTACCGAGGTAGAAGTTCGGATTGGCGTGGAAGCGGATCTCCTGCCCCGGCACGTACTTGTCGTAAATATAGGGGCCGTTGCCGAGCGGTTTGCCGTTCAAGGCGCGCACGCCGTCGAGCTTGCCCCGCTGATAGTCTTTGCCGTAGTAAGCCCGCGACAGCACCGGGCCGCCGATCAGTTGCAGCGTGGTGGCGCCCGGTTGCGTGGTGACGACCTGAATGGTGCGATCGTCGATCACCTTCAGGCCGCTGATGCCGGCGGCGGTGCCGTTTTTATACTCGGCGCCGCCCTGAATGTGCGCCGGCGTGATGTCAGTGTCGCCGTCATAGGCCGGATCGTGCAACAGCGTCAGGGTAAAGGCGATATCGTCGGCCTTCAGCGGCGAGCCGTCGCTGTAGACCAGATTCGGCCGCAGCTTGATGGTGTAGGTCAGATTATCGGGGCTGACCTGCCAGGACTCCGCCAGACGCCCTTCCGGCTTGCCCTGGCTGTCCAGGCCGATCAGGCGGCTGAAGATCACGTCGGTGACGTTCTCGTCCCAGCCGTTGGTGAACAGATACGGGTTGAAAATCCCCTGCGGTTCCGAGATGCCCGCCACCACGGTGTCTTTGCGCAGCTTGGCGGCGGCCGGCACCCGGCTGACGTCGCTGGCCGGCGTGATGCCTTCGGCCAGCGTTTCCGCCTGCGCGCCGGCGCTCAATCCCAGCGCGCAGATCAACGCCAGCGGCGTCAACCGATAACGCAACAGTTTGTTTAGCTTGTTTTTTATTCTACTCACCCACTGCCCCTCGTCTACCCGTTGATAAAAATGTGACAAAATTTATCGCAGAGTAATGGGCGGCTGGAGGGCTGTCTAACAACGAAACCGGCATTCCATTGCCGAAAAAAGCATTATGAATTTTTCTGGGGCGAAGCGGCGTGAAAAACGCGGCTCAACCGGCCGCCGCCAGCCCCCGGATAAGTTTGGCTAAGGTTTTGATCGCCTCTTCAAAGCGGTCATTCCATTCAAAAGAGGCGTTGAGACGGAAGCAGTGGTTGAAATGGTCGCCGGTGGTGAACATGCGCCCCGGCGCGATGCTGATACCCCGGGAAAGGGCCCGCCGGTACAACTCCATCGACGACAGCGCCGGATCCAGCTCCAGCCACAGGAAGTAACCGCCGTCGGGCTGGCTGACCTTTACCGTCGGCGGGAAATGGTGGGCAATCGCCTGACGCATCGCGCTTTGGCGCTGGGCCAGCAGGCGGCGCAACCGCCGCAGGTGGGTGTCGTAGCCGCCGTGCAGCAGATAATCCGCCAGCGCCATCTGGGTCGGCACGCTGGTGGAAACGGTGCTCATCAGTTGCAAACGCTGGATCTGCTGCGCATAACGCCCCGCCGCCACCCAGCCAACGCGAAAGCCCGGCGCCAGGCATTTGGAAAACGACGAGCAGTGCAGGATCTGGCCGCCGCTGTCGAGCGCCTTGGCCGGCAGCGGCCGTTCGGCGCTGAAGTACAGCTCGCCGTAGACATCGTCTTCGATCAGCGAGATCTGCCGCTCGCGCAGCAGCGCCACCAGACGCTGTTTGTTGGCCTCCGGCAGGGTGGCGCCCTGCGGGTTCTGGAAGTGGGTCATCAGCCAGCAGGCTTTGATCGGATACTGCTCCACCGCCTGCTGCAACGCGTCCAGATCGATGCCGTCCTGCGGATGGGTGGCGATCGCCACCGCCTTCAGCCGCAGCCGTTCCAGCGCCTGCAGCGCGCCGTAAAACGCCGGCGACTCGATCGCCACATAGTCGCCCGGTTGGGTCACCGCCTGCAGGCTGAGGCTGAGCGACTCCATCGCCCCGGCGGTGATAACGATTTCGTCCGGCGCGACCTGCATGCCGCTCAGCGCATAACGTTGGGCAATGTGCCGCCGCAGCGCGTCGTTGCCCGGCGGCAGGTTAGCCAGCGAACTGTGCGGCGTGAATTTGCGCGCTACGCTGCTCAGCGCCCGCGCCAGCTTCGGCTGGGCGAACAGCGTGGCGTCGGGAAAGGCCGAACCGAAAGGCACGATGTCCGGATCCTTGCAGGCCTGCAGCACGTCAAAAATAAAGGCGTTGATGTCCACCTGCTCGCTCAGCAACAGTTTCTCGCCGCGCGAAGGCTGAGGCAGCGGCTGCGGACGCGCCGCCACGTAGTAACCCGACTGCGGCCGGGCGACGATCCACCCCTGGCTCTCCAACAGTTGGTAAGACTGCACCACCGTCATCAGGCTTAATCCGGCGCGTTTGCCGCTCTCGCGCAGCGAAGGCAGCTTGTCGCCCGCCCGCCACACCCGGTTCTGGATCTGTTCTCTAATCTGTTGCGCAAGCTGCTCGTATCGGGTCATAACCATTAACTGTTATATGAAAAAGTAAAATAACTGTCACTATTATAGTCACTGTACTTCGTGATTAACTTCACGCCAAGCTTTTCACATAAAAATGACAGCTATACTCAAGAGGTTAATTTATGTTCAACCCTAGGAGGCGCCATGCTGGGTCTTGATGCACTGGAACTCGCCAGAATACAGTTCGCCTTCACCGTGTCTTTCCATATCATCTTCCCCGCCATCACCATCGGCTTAGCCAGCTATCTGGCGGTGCTGGAGGGATTATGGTTGAAAACGCACAATGAAGCCTATCGTGAGCTTTACCATTTCTGGTCAAAGATTTTCGCCGTTAACTTCGGCATGGGCGTGGTTTCCGGGTTGGTGATGGCCTACCAGTTCGGCACCAACTGGAGCTTTTTCTCCGAGTTCGCCGGCAGCATTACCGGGCCGCTGCTGACTTATGAAGTGCTGACCGCCTTCTTCCTCGAAGCCGGTTTCCTCGGCGTGATGCTGTTCGGCTGGAACCGCGTCGGCCCAGGGCTGCACTTCTTCGCCACCTGCATGGTGGCGCTCGGCACGCTGATCTCCACCTTCTGGATCCTGGCCTCCAACAGCTGGATGCAGACCCCGCAGGGACACGAAATCATCAACGGCCAGGTGGTGCCGGTCGACTGGCTGAAGGTGATCTTCAACCCGTCCTTCCCGTATCGCCTGCTGCACATGTCCACCGCAGCCTTCCTCTCCTCGGCGTTCTTCGTCGGCGCTTCCGCCGCCTGGCACCTGCTGCGCGGCCGCGATACGCCGGCGATGCGCAAGATGCTGTCGATGGCGATGTGGATGGCGCTGATCGTCGCGCCGGTGCAGGCGCTGATCGGCGATGCGCACGGCCTGAATACGCTGAAACACCAGCCGGCGAAGATCGCCGCCATCGAAGGCCACTGGGAAAACCCGCCGGGCGAAGCCACGCCGCTGATCCTGGTCGGTTGGCCGGACATGCAGCGTGAAGAGACCCGCTTCAAGCTGGAGGTGCCCTATCTCGGCAGCCTGATCCTAACGCACAGCCTGACCGAGCAGGTGCCGGCGCTCAAATCCTTCCCGCCGGAGGATCGCCCCAACTCCACCGTGGTGTTCTGGTCGTTCCGCATCATGGTCGGGCTGGGCATGCTGATGATCCTGGCCGGGGTGTGGAGCCTGTGGCTGCGCTGGCGCGGCGGGCTCTATCAGTCGCGTCCGTTCCTGTACTTCATTCTGTGGATGGGCCCATCCGGACTGCTGGCGCTGCTGGCGGGCTGGTTCACCACCGAGATCGGCCGCCAGCCGTGGGTGGTGTATGGCCTGCTGCGCACCAAGGATGCGGTCTCCGCGCACGGCGATCTGCACATGAGCATCAGCCTGCTGGCGTTTATCATCGTCTATTGCTCGGTATTCGGCGTGGGCTACTCCTACATGATGCGCCTGATCCGCAAAGGGCCGCAGCCGCATGAGCACCAAGAAGACAATACCGAGGGCCGCCCGGCGCGTCCGCTGTCCGCGGTCAACGACACTCTGGACGACAGGAGCTGAACATGGGTATCGATCTTCCGCTGATTTGGTTTGTGATCATCGTGTTCAGCACCATGATGTATGTGGTGATGGACGGTTTCGATTTGGGCATCGGCATCCTGTTTCCGTGGGTGAAAGAGAGCGGCGATCGCGATCTGATGATGAACACCGTCGCCCCAGTGTGGGACGGCAATGAGACCTGGCTGGTGCTGGGCGGTGCGGCGCTGTTCGGCGCCTTCCCGCTGGCCTACTCGGTGATCCTCGACGCGCTGGCGATCCCGCTGACGCTGATGCTGATCGGGCTGATTTTCCGCGGCGTGGCCTTCGAGTTTCGCTTCAAGGCGACGCCGCAGAAGCGCCATATCTGGGACAAGGCGTTCATCTGGGGCTCTCTCTTCGCCACCTTCAGCCAGGGGGTAGTGGTGGGCGCCGTGATCAACGGTTTCCCGGTCGAAGGCCGCACCTACGCCGGCGGCGCGCTGGACTGGCTGACGCCGTTCGCGCTGTTCTGCGGGCTGGGGCTGGTGGTAACCTACGCCCTGCTCGGTTGCACCTGGTTGGTGATGAAAACCGCCGGCGATCTGCAGGCGCGCATGTATTACCTGGCGACGCCGCTGCTGGCGATCCTGTTGCTGGTGCTGGCCGCAGTCAGTATCTGGACGCCGATCGCGCATCCGGAAATCGCCGCCCGCTGGTTTACGCTGCCGAACCTGTTCTGGCTGCTGCCGGTGCCGCTGCTGGTGCTGCTCAGCGCCTGGGGCATTCAGCGCGGGGTGAAACGCGGCGCGCACTACTCGCCATTCATGCTGACGCTGTTGCTGGTGTTCCTCGGCCTGAGCGGGCTTGGCATCAGCATCTGGCCGCACCTGATCCCGCCGGCCATCAGCCTGTGGGACGCCGCCGCGCCGCCGCAGAGCCTCGGCTTTATGCTGGTGGGCGCGCTGTTCATCATCCCGATCATCCTGGTCTACACCTTCTGGAGCTACTACGTGTTCCGCGGCAAGATCAGCCATGAGCACGGCTATCACTGAGGAGGGAGGACGCTATGCAAGATAAAACGGCAGCCGTCGCTCCGGCGCCCTGGTGGAAACGCATCGGTTGGCTGGTGATCATCTGGAGCGCCAGCGTGCTGGGGCTGTTCGTGGTCGCCTCGCTGTTCCGCCTGCTGATGACCGCGGCGGGCATGAAGTCGCATTAACGCGGCGCCTTATCTGGACGCGCTGTTGGGAAAGTAAAAAGAGACCACCAGCGTGACCAGCGGCAAGGCGCCGATCTTCACCAGCTCGAACACTTGACCGAGCGCTTCGTTTTTGTCCCAATACGCGTGGGCGGCGAATACGCCCACGCTGACCGCAAATATCCCGCACAGTACCTGGCGCGCCAGGCGCAGCCGCTCCATTTCGTCGAAGACCAACACCTGCTCCAGATAAACCTGGCTGGCTTCATCGCGCAGATTACGGCTTTCGATGCTCATGGGAAGATCTCCACGACCCGTCCCACCGCTTCAAGCTGTTCGCCATTCTCTCGTACGATGCCTAGACACGTACCATCCTGCTTCATCCAGTACTTATCGGCAATGGCGATCAGTGCAAACGCCATTTTGATTACCTCGGTTTTTTCCATCCCGTGACGCCGGGCGATATCGTTCAGATCATCATCAATTTTGTTCGATAACCGAATCGGTAAACTCCGCATACTCCACCTCCTGTGGTCGTTGATTCACAGGGGGAAAGTCTACTGGAAGGGTAAATGTCGTTCAATTAGTGAACTGCGTAACACCTCGCATAACCCGCATGCAACGCTAGTGCGGCTTGCGCCCCATCGCGCTGAGGAAACGCTGCTGCAGGCGCAACAGCTCCTCCAACTCCAGCAGGCGGTAGTCGATGCCGAAACGCGGCGCCACCTCGCCGATAATGCGGCTCAGCGCCGGGTAATGGCGGTGGCTCCAGTGCGGGAACAGATGATGCGTCAAATGCAGGTTCGCCCCGCCGAGCCAGTACCCCAGCCAGCGCGGCCGGGTCAGCCAGTCGAAGGTAGTGGCGAACACATGATGATACCAGCCGTGCGGCATTGCGCCTTGTTCTGGCGCCTGGTAGAAGTTGGCCTTGGCCCAGTGGGTGCCGATGATGAGCATCACGAACAGCAGTGAAGAAAGCATCTGGCTCAGCAAATAGACCAGCAGGATTTGCCCGATGCCGATAGCCGGCGGCAGCAGCCAGCACGGGATCGCCAGCGCCAGCAGCAGGTGCGCCGCCTTCCCCGCCAGAAACCCGATCCAGCCACGCACGCCCTGCTGCGCCATGCGCGCCGCCACGCGGGTGCGGCCCGCCCTGTCCAGCCAATCGAACAGCCAGATGTAGTACGGAAAAGTCAGCGCCGCCACCAGCGGCCAATAGTAACGCTGCGCGCGCATAAAGGGCCGCCAGCGCTGGAACGGCGTTTGCCGCAGCACGCCGTTGGCGTCGATGTCGGGATCGTAATGTTCGATATTGTTATGGGCATGATGGAACAGCACGTGCCGCACGCGCCAGCAGTCGGGATCCAACCCCAGCGGCACGCTCACCAGGGCGTTCAACCCGCGGTTGGCCCAGGGGCGACGGAAAAATGCGTTGTGCGAGGCGTCGTGCACCACGTTTACCGTCAGGAACATGCCGATAAAGATAAAACCGAAATAGCAGGCGAAAAACGCCCAGCCGTTCTGCTGTTGCAGGCTCAGCCCGTAACACAGGCCGCACAGCGCCAGCAGCAGCGCGACCTTCGCCAGCATGCCGCCGTCGGCGAAACGGTGATCGCCGTTGGCCGCCAGATAATGCTGGGCGGCCTGCATCAGCGCGCGGTGCAACCCGCTGTCGTCGCGCCGATAGGCTAACGGACGCAGCGGTTTCACGGCTGCCCCATAAGGCGTAAGAAGCGCTGTTGTTGCGCCAGCAGTTCGCGATAGCCGATGCAGCGATACGCCATGCCGTGCCGCTGCGCCACCTCTGCCACCGCCGCGGCCAGCGCCGGGTAATGGCGATGATTCCAGCCGGGAAACAGGTGATGGGTCAGGTGATAGTTCAGCCCGCCGGTCAGATGCTCCAGCCAGCGCGGTTCGGGCTGCCAGTCGCAGGCGGTGGCGAAATTGTGCCGATACCAGCCTTGCGGCATGCTGTCGCCCGTCGGCGCCGGGTAAAACTCGGCCTGCGCCCAATGGGTGCCCAGCAGCAAGAACACCACCAGCAGCGAGGCGCACATCTGGCTGAGCGCGTAGGCCAGCAGCACCCAGCCCCAGCCGATGCCGTGCAAGTGGCCCACGACCAGCGGCGCCACCAGCACCAGCGCCAGATGCGCGAGCTTGCACAGCACGAACAGCGTCCAACCGCCGCGTCCCGCCAGCACGCGTTTTTCCCGCAGCGGCGTTTTATCGAGCCGATCGGACCAATCGAAAATCCACGCGATGTAAGGCAAGGAGAGCGCGGCGATCAGCGGCCAGTACAGATGCTGATAACGCATATGCGGTCGCCAGCGCTGGAACGGTGTCTGGCGGAAAAAACCGTTCTCTTCGGTATCCAGATCGTAGTGTTCGACGTTGGCGTAAACGTGGTGGTAATCCACATGCCGCGTGCGCCAGTAGTCCGGATCGACGCCCAGCGGCAGCGTCACCAACCGCCCCACCAGCCGATTGGCCCAGGGCGCACGCAGGAAAGCGTTATGCGAAGCATCGTGGTTGACGTTGACGTTAAGCAGCATGCCCATAGTCACGAACAGGAAATAGCAGAGGAAAAACGCCCAGGGCTGATGCTGCAGCAGGCTCAATGCGTAAAACCCGACGCACAACGCCAGCAACAGCGCGGCCTTGGCCAACCGCGCGGCATCGGCATAGCGATGATCGCCCGCCAGACAGGCGTGGGCCGCGCGCTTAAGATCGCGGTGGAAGGCCTGTTCGCCATCGGCGGGAAAACGCAGCGGCGGCAATGATTCAGCCATGCGGTTCCTCCACGGCGGCCGGTGCGGCCACCCGTCCCCAGCCCAGCGCGACGCACAGGGCATGCAACGCCACGGCGGCCATGGCGATATGCCAATAGCGCTGCGGCCAACCGAGATAGCCGATAAACAGCAGCGGCATGCCCAGCGCGACCAGCAACCAGACGGCGCTCGCCCAAGGTCGCCCTTCCGTCATGCCGCCCAGCGCCACCGAGCCCAACGCCAGCAACACCAGCAGCGCCATTTGCGGCCAGTTGATGTCGCCGTAGCCGTAACCGTATTGGTAGACGTAACCGACCACCAGCGAGAACAACAGCATGGCGCCGCTGAATACGCTGAGCGCCGAACGGCGGTCGCGTGGCCGGCCCGGCGCCGGGCGCCAGGCCAGACGGAAATAGCGCAGGAACGGCAGATTGCTCGCCCAGAACGGGTTGGCGGACGGCCTGTCGCCGCCGACGCCATAGCTGAACGGCGTGCTCGGCAATGCCGGGCAGAAGGTGCCGAACAGCTTGTCCCAGAAGATAAAGCTGCCGCCGAAGTTCTTATTGGAATAGGCCATATCCTTGACGTGATGCACCCGGTGATGCGCCGGCGTGACCAGGATTTTTTCCAGCACGCCAAGCTTCGGCGTCAGCGCGTTGTGATTAAACAGCTGGATGCTGTAGTGAAAAATAGAGACCGCAACAAACACCGACAGCGGCACGCCCGCCAGCGCCAGCAGCAAAAAGAACGGGATCGACGTCAACGACGAATACCAGGAGTTGCGCACCCCCAGCGACAGATTGAAATGCTCGCCCTGATGGTGCACCACGTGCACCGCCCACAGCAGGCGGAAACGATGGTGCAGACGGTGCAGCCAGTAGAAACCGAAGTCCCACGCCAGCAGGGCGAACAGCCACATCAACAGCGGCGGCCAGGCGTCCAGCAGCCCCAGGCTGAAATGCGCGGCCACGTAGCCGTAGCAGGTGATCTCCAACCCGCGGAACAGCCACAGCATGATATGGCCGGAGTTCAGGTTGAACACCAGATCGTGCCAGTTGACCGGCTCGCGACGCCCCCACTGCAGCGCCACCGCCTCGGCCACCACGATGAACAGCATGAACACTATCGGCAATGCCAGATCGCTCATCCCATTTCTCCTTTAACCACGCGCCGGCGCAGGGTGTTCATACGCAGGGCCAGCCAGCCGGCGAACAGCGCCAGCAGCGCGCCGCCGGCCAAATCGACAAACAAATGGCGGCGCAGTTGCAGAATCGAGAACGCGATCGCCGCGCCCCACAGCATCCACAGCGCCGTGCGCACTTTGCGCTCGCCGTCGCTCAGCGCCCACACCGCCAGCACCGTCAGCGCCATATGCAACGAAGGCAGGCAGTTCTGCGGCGAATCCACCTGGGTTAACGCCGCCAGCAGCTGCGCGCTGATCCCGACGCCATCGTTCTGCGGATAGGCCATGGTGGTCGGCCACAGCAGGTAAACCGCCCCGGCGCCCAGCGCGGTGAGCTGCATCGCCCGCGTCAGCCATGTGATCCGCGGCAGCGGCGCCAGCAGATAGCCCGCCGGGACAATGAGGAAGAACGACAGGTAGAGCCATATGGCCGTGGGGCTGAACGGGATCGCCCGGTCAAGCGCCGACGGCGGCAACAGGGTTCCCGCCCCCTGCAGGCGATCGGTCAGACTATACACCACCCCGACCGTCCCCCAGCCGAGCAACATGTGCCCTAGTCTGAACAGCGTATTTTTCATGCTACCTCCGCCTGGCGCACGATGCGCCGCCGCTTGCGATCGAACTGCGGCAGCACCGCCTGCGCCGTCAACCGCCATTCGAGGCGCTCGGTGGCGATGCCCTGGCGAGCGAACAGCGCGATCAGCTGCGCCTGACAATGCGCCAACGCCGCCGGGCTGCAATCGGCAATCAATTCCAACCGCCGTTCGCCGCGCTGGATCAGGCGGTAATCGCTGCTCAGCGGCAACGCATTGGCGATCGTTCGGCTGCAGGCATCGGCGAACACCGCCTGCGGTTGCCGCTGCGCATCGGGCAGCATCAGTTGATCGTCGCGCCGCCCCTCGATACGGGCGATCGCCCGCGTCGGCTGCCCGCACGGGCAGGGTTCCTTGCGCAGCACCAACACATCATCCAGCCGATAACGCACGATCGGCTGCGTGCTGCGGGTAAAGTCGGTGATCAACGGCGTAAAACGCAGTTCGTCGATCCACTGAGGTTCGATATGCAAAAACTCTTCGTTCAGATGCAGCGTACCGTGCGCGCAGGTCGCGGCAAGAAATCCTTCGGTGGCCTGATACACTTCGCCGACCACCGGAAATACCTGCAGCAGCAGGCGGCGGTCCTGCTCTTCAAGCACCTCGGCCACCGAGATCGCTTTTTTGACCGGCAACCTCACCTGCCCGGCCAGCACCGCCAGCGCCAAGGCGCGCAGCACCTGCGCCGGGGCCACGATGATGCTGGGCGCCTGCCGTTCCAATGCGGGCAAATGCTCGCTGAACGGTGCCAGCAGATCGTAAAACGCCAGGCTCAGCCAACGGTTGTTCACGCTGTGATAGAGATTATTGTCCGCCCGCAGAAACAGCGCAACGCGCTCGCCGGCCAACAGACCGTCCGGCAGCATCTTCGCCAGCATGCCGCCGGCCCACACCTGCTGTTCGCGCGGGCTGACGACAAACACGCCGCGCTGCCCGGAGGTGCCGGACGACAATCCAACGCTGTAGCGCCCGATCTTCGGCGTGAAATCGCGATCCGCCTCGCTGCGCTGCGCGCAGGCCAGCACCGCATCGCGCTGCAGCCCGGCGGTGTTCATCCGGTCGAACTGCGCCATCATCAGCGCCTTGTCCATCTGCGGCCATTCGGCGAACGGCCGGCGGCTGAAGCCTTGAAAATAGGGGCTCTTGCTCAGCACCCGACGGGCAAAGCCCGCGAGCTGCCGGGCCTGATGCGCCTCCAGCGCCGCACGATCGCCAAAGCGCAGGCGCCGGGCGCGGAAATAGTGCCAAAGGGTCATGAACGGGATCACAGGTCCCCCTCGTGGCACAGCAAAATGTTGACCTGGCCGCCCGCCCACAGCTGGTTGAGCCGCTCCAGCGTGCGGGTGTACGCCACCGCGTCGTCCATCACCAGATTGGCCAAGCGCGAAGGCCCGCGCAGCGTCTGGTAACTCTTCGGCGACCAGGCGGCGTCGCTGGCCAGCAGCGTCCAGCCGGCGTCGGTGAGAATAAAGGCGCCGATATGGCCGGCCGCATGCCCCGGCAGCGGCACCAGCACGATCTGCCCTTCGCTGCCCGGCAGCGCATAGCCGCGCTCGAACGGCGCCAGCAGCGCAGGCAACGCCACCGAGGGAAAAGCTTCCATAAACTGCAGGTTGCTCTCGAAATCTGCCGGGATCAGACCGGGAATAAAGGCGCGCTTCAGCGCCGCGAAACCGCGCAGCCCGCGGGTTTGCTGCCAGCCTTCGCCGGAGCAAATAAAGTCGAGTTGGCTGAAATCCTGCAGCCCGGCGATGTGATCGGCGTGAAAATGCGAGACGATCAGCGCCTGAATATCCCCCTCGGCGTAACCGGCGGCGCGCAGCTGATGCGCCAACGACTCGGCGGGATCGAAATAGACCGGCGTCATGCGGCGATAAAGGCTGAACACCCCCGACTGCGTGTGCTGCTGAAAATAATGCGCGTAGCCGGTATCCCACAGCCAGCGGCGCTCCCCCACCTCCAGCAGATAGGCGCGCGCCGGGAATTTGCATACCCGGAACCCGGCGCCGCGCAGCGCCATGCAGCCGATATGCGTGCAATAGCCCACTTCAAACACGGTGACCTTAGCCATGCTGTCCGCCTCCTTGCCGCCGCAACCACTCGCCGGTCAGGCGAATGCCCTCTTCCATCGAATAACGCGGCTGATAGCCCAGCTCTTCGATCGCACGGGTCTGGCTCAGCGTCATGTCAAAATGCACCGCCGCCACGCTGTAGCGCGTCAGCAGCGGTTCCTTGCCGCTCAGCGTCGCCCACAGCTCCATGCCGCCGGCCAGCGTATGCAGCAACGGATAGGGCACGGCCTGCAGCCGGTAGCGCAGCCCCAGTTCCTGACGCAGCAGCGCATCCAGCATCTCCGCCAGCCGCTGCGGCTGGTGATTGGTAATGTTGTAAACGGTGCCGGACGGCAACCCGCGCTGCCGGCTGGCCAGGTCCATCGCGTGCACCACGTTGGGGGCGAAGGTCAGGTCCAGCAGCGCTTGCCCGCCGCCGGGCAGCCGCAGCACGCCGCGATCGCGTTCGAGCTGCTGCAACAGCCGCGGCACGATCACCCGATCGTGCGGGCCAAACAGGCCGCGCGGCCGCAGCATAATGTAGGTGGTTTGCGGGTAGATCTTCGCCTGCGCCAACAGGCGTTGTTCAGCCGCATACTTGCTGGCGGCATAGTGATTGGCGAAGCGCCGGGCGCGGTAACCTTCGTCAAGATCGTAATGCGGCTGAAAATCGAAGTAGATTGCCGGCGTGGAGATATGCACAAAGCGCCGCACGCCGCAGCGCCCCGCCGCCTCCGCCAGCCTCTCCGTCGCCGCGGCGTTGATGCGGTGAAACTCCGCTTTGCCGCCCCAGGGTGAAGACTTGGCCGCACAGTGCCACACCCACTCGCAGTCGGTGACGAGCTGCCGGCACTGCTGCGGCGTGGCCTGCGCCAGATCGAGCGCACAAAACTCGGCGCCCAGCCGACACAACGCTGCGCCGGCCCGCTCGTCGCGGCCGGTGGCGCGCACCTGATGTCCGGCCTCCAGCAGCCACTGCGCCGCGTTGCGTCCCAGCCCGCTGGTCGCCCCGGTGACCAGCACCCTCATGGCAGCAACACCATGCCGGCCAGCGCCAGCCCGGCGGCGGTGCCGATCAGCATCACCGGCTGGCCGGGGTTGAAGCGCCCGGTGGTCACGGCGGCATGCAGCGCCGTCGGGATGGACGCCGCCACCTGATTGCCATGATGGCGGTAGATATCCACCAGCGCCTCGCTGGAGACGTGCAGCCGTTTGCGCATATGTTCGAGCGACAGATGGCTGGCCTGATGCGGCACCACGGTGGCGATCTGCCCCAGGGTCAGGCCGCTGGCGCTCAGCAGCCGATCGAGGTAACCCTCAATCAGCGCCGACGCCTGGCGGAACAGCGGCTTGCCCTGCATATGAAACAGGAAGTCTTGCTCGCACATGCCGGCGCGCGGGTTGCGACGCGTGCCGCCGGCGCGGATCTCGCACAGTTCGCTGCCGGCGGGGTAGGTTTCCACCAGGCTGGCGAGGATGCCGCTGGCGCCGTCGCCGCGCTCCACGATGGCGCAGGCCGCGCCGTCGCCGAAGATCAGCGACGACTCTTCGTGCTGCCAGTCGATGCCGCGTGAAGCGAGATCCGCCGAGACGATGGCGATGCGTCGATACGTTCCGGCGTTCAGCAGCCCCGCCGCCACCTGCAGCGCAGAGATAAAGCTGACGCAGCTGCTGTTGATGTCGAAGCCCGGCGTGCCCGGCGCCAGTCCCGCCACCTTGAGAATATGCGCGGCGGTGCACGGCAGCGCCTGCACCGAAATCGCCGAGGCGGAGATCAGCAGATCGATCGAGTCTGCCGGAATGGCGCGGCGAGCCAGCGCATCTTGCAGCGCGGCGGCGGCGAGTTCGGCCTGGCTGGCATCGTCGGCGGCGTGATAGCGGTAAACGATGCCCGAGCGTTTTTCAACGTAGCCGGCCGGTTTCCCCAGCCGAGCGTCGAGCGCAGAGGACGCCACGCGGTTAGGCGGCAACGCGGCCCCGGTGGCGATGATTTTCAGAGGCAGCAGCTCGGGTGAGCGAAATTGTGTGGTCATTATTGTTATTGATTAACCTGACTATCCATAAAGCGATTCTCCCGCACGACGCGAAGGCCACGCGGATCATCCCCGGTTTTTATGTCCCAAAATGCCTTTCATCAAGGCGGTATCTCTTGTTATCGGCTACCACGGGCCGACGTCCGTCGGCGCAAGCATAAGCGTAACATGACTGAGATATTCAGTTTACGACAAGGCGGGGAGAATGGGCAGACGGCGGGCGAATTATCGGAATAGCGCCGCCGCTGGCGATCAGCGGCGGCGGCGGGGTCAGACTCAGCGGCGGTTGCGCACCAGCTGGTAACGGCGTGTCAGGTACTCTACCGGCGCACTCCAGATATGCACCAGGCGGCAGAACGGGAACAGCACGAACAGCGTCATGCCCAGCACCATGTGCAGCTTGAAGATAAGCGCCACCCCTTCCAGGTGCGCAGAAGCGCCGGCGTGGAAGGTCACCACCGCCTGCGCCCAGGCCACCAGCTTCATCATTTCGCTGCCGTCCATATGCTGGGCGGAGAACGGAATGGTCAGCAGGCCGAGACACACCTGCACCACCAGCAACGTCAGGATCAGGATGTCGGCGAAGCTGCTGGTGGCGCGCACCCGCGGGTTGGCCAACCGGCGTTTGAGCAACAGCGCGCCGCCGATCAGCGTCATCAGGCCGCAGGCGCCGCCGGCGATCATCGCCAGCTTCTGCTTCACGTCGATCGGCAGAAAGGCCTCATACATCCAGTGCGGCGTCAGCATGCCGAGGAAATGGCCCGCGAAGATGCCGATAATGCCGATGTGGAACAGGTTGGACGCCAGCCGCATGCCTTTTTTATCCAGCATCTGGCTGGAGCCGGCGCGCCAGCTGTATTGCCCGTAGTCGTAGCGCAGCCAGCTGCCGATCAGGAACACCGCGCCGGCCAGATAAGGGTAGATGTCGAAGAAGAACTGATTCAAAAATTGCATGATTAGCGTCCTTTGGTTCCGGTTAACGCATCCGTCAGGTCCAGATACTGTGGCGCCACCGCGCCGGCGAAGCGCCGCTGGTGCACCGTCTGCTGGGCGGAGGCGCAGCCCTGCTCGCCGAGAAATTTGACCTGCTCCTCTTCCCATACCGCATCCAGCGCCTGCGGCGTATCGTCGCGCGCCTCTTGCGCCACCTGCGTCTTCAGCGCCTGCGCCTGCGCATCGCTGCCGGACAGCGCCAACAGCAGATCGAACAGCACCGCATACGGGCTTTCGCGCTGCTGCAAGCGCGCGCCCAACAGCGCCAGGATCGGCGCAATGTCCTGCAGCCCTTCCCGCGCCTGCGCCGCGCTGCGGCTGGCCAGATACTCCAGATACAGTGGCAGGAAATCCGGCAGCTCGCGGCTGTCGATCTCCAGCCCGGCGGCTCGGTACTGCGCCATCAGGTCAACCATCGCCTGGCCGCGATCGCGCGATTCGCCGTGCACGTGTTCAAACAGCAGCAGCGAAGTGGCGCGGCCGCGATCGAACAGTTCGCAATAATCGGCCTGCGCGTCCAGCAACGGGCGCGCACACAGGCGGCGGATAAACAGAATCAGCTGCGCGCTGTGGCGCAGATCCAGCTCGCTGGCCGGCTCCAATGCTTCGATCAGCGCCTGCTGATGGTCAAACAGCGCCTGCTCCGGGTAATCCAGCAGGCGGGCGATCACTTTCAGGCTGATCATGAGGCGTCCTCCGGCCGCGCGGTTTTCGCGGTCACGTCGATGGCGTCAATGCGGCGGCTGTTGAACAGGTTGAACTTGCCGTCGCTGCCATGGCAACCGTCGCCGAAGCTGAAGCCGCAGCCTTTGCTTTCCGGGAAGGCTTCGCGCGCCAGCTCGCGGTGGCTCGACGGCACCACGAAGCGATCTTCATAGTTGGCGATCGCCAGGTAGCGATACATTTCCTGCGCCTGCGCTTCGCTTAACCCAACCTGCTCCAGCGCGCTGGTGTCGACCACGCCGTCGACGGTTTCCGCCCGTTTGTAATGGCGCATCGCCAGCATGCGCTTCAGCGCCAACAGCACAGGTTCGGTATCGCCGGCGGTCAGCAGGTTCGCCAGATACTGCACCGGGATGCGCAGGCTCTCGACGTCCGGCAATACGCCGCTGTGCGCCAGTTCGCCGGCATCGGCGGCGGACTGAATCGGCGACAATGGCGGCACGTACCACACCATCGGCAGCGTGCGGTATTCCGGATGCAGCGGCAGCGCCAGCTTCCAGTCCATCGCCATTTTGTACACCGGCGACTGCTGAGCGGCTTCAATGACGCCCTGCGGCACGCCGTCCGCCAGCGCCTGGGCAATCACCTTCGGATCATGCGGATCGAGGAAGATATCGAGCTGGCTCTGGTACAGATCCTTGTCGCTCTCCACCGCCGCCGCCTGCTCGATGCGATCGGCGTCGTACAGCAGCACGCCGAGGTAGCGAATGCGGCCGACGCAGGTTTCCGAACACACCGTCGGCTGCCCGGCTTCGATGCGCGGGTAGCAGAAGATGCACTTCTCGGACTTGCCGCTCTTCCAGTTGAAGTAGATTTTCTTGTACGGGCAGCCGGTCAGGCACATGCGCCAGCCGCGGCACTTGTCCTGGTCGATCAGAACAATGCCGTCTTCGCCGCGCTTGTAGATCGCCCCGCTCGGGCAGGTGGCGACGCAGGCCGGGTTGAGGCAGTGCTCGCACAGGCGCGGCAGGTACATCATGAAGGTGTTTTCGAACTGGCCGTACATCGCCTTCTGCAGGTTGTCGAAATTTTTATCCTGCGAGCGTTTTTCGAATTCCCCGCCGAGGATCTCCTCCCAGTTCGGGCCGCTTTCGATCTTGTTCATGCGCTGGCCGGTGATCAGCGAGCGCGGGCGTGCTACCGGCTGGTGTTTGCCCTGTTTGGCTGTGTGCAGATGCTGGTAGTCGTAATCGAACGGCTCGTAGTAGTCGTCCAGCGCCGGCACGTCCGGGTTGGCGAAGATTTTCGCCAGCACGCCGACGCGGTTGCCCATGCGCGGCTCCAGCTTGCCGTTGATTTTACGGATCCAGCCGCCCTTCCATTTTTCCTGATCTTCCCAGGCGTGCGGATAGCCGACGCCGGGTTTGCTTTCCACGTTGTTGAACCAGGCGTATTCCATGCCTTCGCGGCTGGTCCAGACGTTCTTGCAGGTGACCGAACAGGTGTGGCAACCGATGCACTTGTCCAGATTCAGCACCATGCCGACTTGCGAACGAATTTTCATTTGTGGTTCTCCTGCTGACTGCCCTGCGCGTAGTCGTTGCCTTCATCGTCCAACCAATCAATACGGTTCATCTTGCGCACCACCACGAACTCGTCGCGGTTGGAACCGACGGTGCCGTAGTAGTTGAAGCCGTAGGCCAACTGCGCATAGCCGCCGATCATGTGGGTCGGCTTCGGACAGGCGCGGGTCACCGAGTTGTGGATGCCGCCGCGTTGGCTGGTGATCTCCGAGCCCGGCAGATTCACGATGCGCTCCTGTGCGTGGTACATCATGGTCATGCCGGCCGGGATACGCTGGCTGACCACCGCGCGCGCCGTCAGCGCGCCGTTGGCGTTGAAGGCCTCGATCCAGTCGTTGTCCGCGATGCCCAGATCTTTGGCGTCGTCTTCGCTCAGCCAGACGATCGGCCCGCCGCGCGACAGCGTCAGCATCAGCAGGTTGTCGCTGTAGGTGGAGTGGATACCCCACTTCTGGTGCGGCGTCAGGAAGTTCAGCGCCTTCTCCTTGTTGCCGTTCGGCTTGCTGTTGAGCAGCGGCTGCGCGGCGCGGGTGTCGATCGGCGGCCTGTACGCCAGCAGGCTTTCGCCGAAGGCGCGCATCCACTCGTGATCCTGATACAGTTGCTGACGGCCGCTGAGGGTGCGCCACGGGATCAGCTCGTGCACGTTGGTGTAGCAGGCGTTATAGGAGACATGTTCGTCTTCCAGGCCGGACCAGGTTGGGCTGGAGATGATTTTGCGCGGCTGCGCCTGAATGTCGCGGAAGCGAATTTTCTCGTCTTCCTTGTTCAGCGCCAGATGCCGGTGATCGCGGCCGGTGACGTTGCTCAGCGCTTCCCAGGCTTTCACCGCCACCTGGCCGTTGGTTTCCGGCGCCAGCGACAGGATCACTTCCGCCGCGTCTATCGCGCTCTCGATCTTCGGCCGCCCCGCCGCCGGGCCGTCGGCCTTGACGTAGTTCAGCTGCTTGAGGAAATCGACCTCGGTCTGGGTGTTCCAGCTGATGCCCTTGCCGCCGTTGCCCAGTTTGTCCATCAACGGCCCCAGGGAGGTAAAACGCTCGTAGGTGGCCGGATAATCGCGCTCCACCGCGATGATGTGCGGCGCGGTTTTGCCGGGGATCAGTTCGCACTCGCCTTTCTTCCAGTCCTGCACGCCGTAAGGCTGCGCCAGCTCGGCGGCGGAGTCGTGCTGAATAGGCAAGGTCACCACGTCGGTTTCCTGGCCCAGATGGCCGACGCACACCTCGGAGAAGGCTTTGGCGATGCCCTTGTAGATTTCCCAGTCGCTCTTCGAATCCCAGGCCGGATCGACCGCCGCCGACAGCGGATGAATGAACGGGTGCATGTCGGAGGTGTTCATGTCGTCTTTTTCGTACCAGGTGGCGGTCGGCAGCACCACGTCGGAATACAGGCAGGTGCTCGACATGCGGAAATCGAGCGTCACCACCAGATCCAGCTTGCCTTCGCCGCCCTGCTCGCGCCATTCCACTTCCTGCGGCTTCACGCCGCCCTGCTGGCCGAGATCTTTCCCCTGGATGCCGTTCTCGGTGCCCAACAGGTATTTGAGCATGTATTCATGACCCTTGCCGGAAGAGCCCAGCAGGTTGGAGCGCCAGACGAACAGGTTGCGCGGGAAGTTCTGCGGATTGTCCGGCTGCTCGGCGGCAAAGCCCAGCGCGCCGCTCTTCAGGCTGTCGACGGTGAACTCGACCGGCGATTGGCCGGCGGCGCGGGCCTGCTCCGCCAGGCGCAACGGGTTAGCGCCCAGCTGCGGCGCCGACGGCAGCCAGCCCATGCGCTCCGCGCGCACGTTGAAGTCGATCAGGCTGCCGCCGAAGCGCGATTTGTCCGCCAGCGGCGACAGCAGCTCATCGGCGCCGACGGTTTCATAGCGCCATTGGCTGGAATGGTTGTAGAAGAACGAGGTGCTGTTCATATGGCGCGGCGGGCGTTGCCAGTCGAGGCCGAACGCCAGCGGCAGCCAGCCGGTTTGCGGCCGCAGTTTTTCCTGGCCGACGTAGTGCGCCCAGCCGCCGCCGCTCTGGCCGACGCAACCGCAGAAGATCAGCATATTGATCAGGCCGCGGTAGGTCATGTCCATGTGATACCAGTGGTTGACGCCGGCGCCGACGATGATCATCGAACGGCCGTGGGTCTTCTCGGCGTTTTGCGCGAATTCGCGGGCAATGCGGATGATGTTATGGCGCGACACGCCGGTGATCTGCTCGGCCCAGGCCGGGCTGTAAGCCTTGACCTCGTCATAGTCGGCGGCGCAGTTGGCGTCGCCCAACCCGCGCTCCAGGCCGTAGTTAGCCAGCGTCAGATCGTACACGCTGGTCACCAGCGCTTCGCTGCCGTCCGCCAACTGCAGGCGTTTCACCGGCAGTTTGTGCAGCAGGATCTCGTCCAGCGCCACGCTGTTGAAATGCTCGCTGTCGGCGCCGCCGAAGTACGGGAAACCCACCTCGGCAACGTCGTCATGCATGCCCAACAGGCTGAGTTGCAGCTCGACTTCCTGTTGCGACTTGCCTTCGCGCTGCTCCAGGTTCCACTTGCCCTTCTCGCCCCAGCGGAAGCCGATGGAGCCCTGCGGCGCCACCAGCTCGCCGCTGCGGCTGTCGATAGCGACGGTTTTCCATTCGGGGTTGTTTTCCTGGCCCAGCCCGTCCACCAGATCGGCGGCGCGCAACAGGCGGCCGGCGGCGTAGTGGCCGCCTTCACGCGGCTCGAGCAGCACCAGCATCGGCATGTCGGTATAGCGACGCACATAGTCGCGGAAGTAGCCAACTTCGCGATCGAGATGGAACTCTTTCAGCATCACGTGGCCCATCGCCAGCGCCATCGCGCTGTCGGTGCCCTGCTTCGGATTCAGCCAGTGGTCGCACAGCTTGGCGACTTCGGCATAGTCCGGCGTCACCGCCACGGTTTTGGTGCCCTTGTAGCGCACTTCGGTAAAGAAGTGGGCGTCCGGGGTGCGCGTTTGCGGCACGTTGGAGCCCCAGGCGATAATGTAAGAAGAGTTATACCAGTCGGCGGACTCCGGCACGTCGGTCTGCTCGCCCCAGGTCATCGGCGAAGCCGGCGGCAAATCGCAATACCAGTCGTAGAAGCTCAGGCAGGCGCCGCCGATCAGCGACAGGTAGCGGGCGCCGGCGGCGTAGGACACCATCGACATCGCCGGGATCGGCGAGAAGCCGATAATGCGGTCCGGGCCGAAGGTTTTGGCGGTGTAGACGTTGGCGGCGGCGATCAGTTCATTGACCTCCTGCCAGCTGGAGCGGACGAAACCGCCGCGGCCGCGCGCCACCTTGTAGCTCTTGGCTTTTTCCGCATCGCCGACGATAGAGCCCCAGGCTTCGACCGGATCGCTGTGCTGCGCTTTCGCTTCGCGCCACAGCTTGAGCAGGCGCTTGCGCATCAGCGGGTATTTCAGCCGGTTGGCGCTGTACAGGTACCAGGAGTAGCTGGCGCCGCGCGGGCAGCCGCGCGGTTCATGGTTGGGCAGATCGGGGCGGGTGCGCGGATAGTCGGTTTGCTGGGTTTCCCAGGTCACCAGACCATTCTTCACGTAGATCTTCCAACTGCAGGAACCGGTGCAGTTCACGCCGTGGGTGGAACGCACCACTTTGTCGTGCTGCCAACGGCTGCGGTAGCCGTCTTCCCAGTCGCGGTTGGTGTTCAAGGTCTGGCCGTGATCGCCAGAAAAAGGCTCCGCCAACTGCTTGAAATAGCGGAAACGGTCTAAAAATTTGCTCATCCGGAATGCTCCTGAAGGCTCTTGTCGTTATAAGAAGACATGCTCAATCTGCCGCCAGCCTACTGACGGCCAAGAGGCGGCAAATTGATTGCGATCAAGAGAAAGCGGGAGGCACCGCGCGCGTCGGCTGAGAAATACCACCAAAGTATAGGTGTGAAAAATTAAGTTAATTGATTGAATTAAAACGAGTAAAACAGAATATAGAGATAAAGGTGGGCAGGAGGGAGGCAAGGCGGGGTATTTGGGGGTAGGACGCGGGATAAACCTCCCGCGTCAGACTGTTGACACAGGGGGAAAAAGCGTGGTTTTTCCCCCTTTGTGGTGAGCGGCCGAAAATCAATAAATTGATTTTCCTTGTTTTTTATTTGGTGCTCTCTGCCAACCCGGCAAGGGTATAAGGTTTGTCATCAATCTCACGCGGGAGAAACCTCCCGCGTGATGCTAACTCGATGCTTTCAGCGTTGGAGCCACAGCGTCGCGGTGCCCACTGCGGGCAACGCCAGCGCGATCTCCGCACCCGCGCCCTGCTGCCGCCAGCCCGCCGGAAGGCGCAAGCGGGTGCTTCCCTCCCGATAGTAAGGATTGGCTACCAGCAGCAAGGCGCGATCGCCCAGAATAAACATCCGCGCCGGCATTTGCGGGTCGCTTCCCGCCAGCGGCGTCGATTTTCCCGTCAGCAGATAAGGGGTGAAGGCGGCGATTTGCTGCGACACGGCAGCCACACCACGCCAGGTGGCGTCAAACTCCCGTTGGTCGAAGCGGCCGGTTTTGCGTTTGTAAAACAGATCGGTATAAGAATAAAACAACAGCCCCTTGGCGCCGCCGATCAGCGCCTGCCAGGCCTGATTGCGGATTTCCGCCTCTGACGGCGGATGTGGCTTGCGGCGGGCGTCATAAGCGGCGTGATCCATGATTTGCATCACCACCCAGGCTCCGCGTGCCTGGCGGGCGGCCTGCACCGTCAGTGCGGTATAACGCGTGGTGCGCGTCAGATCGCTATCGTTCCCCACCGGATAAGGGTCGGTCGCCAAAATGTCGCTGCTGTTGAAGTGAGCGTCCAACTCCCCGGTTTTGTTCAGCACCTGGAAAGTCGGATGATCGCCGTCAAGTCGCTTTATTTGCAGGTTTTTTTCCTCGATTTTATCGAGATATTCCGGCCCCAGCTCATCGTTGATGTACCAGGCAAGCAGGTTGGGCTGAGAGCGCAAACGCTGCACGTACCAGGCAGTCAGCGCCGCGTAGTCGCCACCGCGGACGGCCGGCGCGAAGCGGCTGCCGCGGTACTGATCTTTGACGGAGTAAATGACCAACAGCCCGCGCTTGCGTGCGTTGCGGAAAAAGGCGTATGGATCTTTCTTTTCCCCGTAATCATAGTTCAGCACCGTGTTGAATCCCGCCGAGGCGATGCGCGCCAAATGCTCATCGGTAGCCACGTTGGCGTAAATGCCCAACGGGAAAAGCCGTTGACCGTCGCGCAGGGTAAAACCTTCGCTGTCGATCGCCACTTTGGCCGCAGGCTGCCCGACGCGAAAAGACAGCTCGCTGCCCTGAGCCTGGCGGGATTGTGGACCGGTAACCTGCTGACGCAGGCGGTATTCACCCTGGGCCAGGCCGGCCGGCGGTTGGTATTCGATACGGCGTTGTCCCTCAACCTGATAACGGTCGCGGCTACTGTGAACAACCTGCCCCTCGGCATTGAGCAATTCGCTGTCGACCTGCAAATGCTGCGGCTGCGAAGTGACGACCAGCGTGTCAACCTTCCCCTGCGCCGACGCGCCGAGCTGATATAACGCCGGCATAGACGCTCGAGCACAGGCATAGGCGTCGTCAAACCAGGCGGTACCGGTGCTCCCCTTACGCAGATAAACGCCAAAAGTGATTCGCGCCGCCTGCGGCGGCACGGTATAGCTGGCGTTCACCTGCCGCCAGCCGCTGTCGCCGGTTACCCCAGCCGGATAGCTGCCTTCCAGAAAGCGCCCCTGCGCATCAAAGCTCTGCAGATAAACCCCAGCGCCGCCGTCGCGGCTTTGCCCGCGTACACCGCGAGTCTTGAGCCAGACGCCGAAATCTATCGTCTGTCCGGGCACAACCTGCAGCGCCTGGTTGAAGGTACGGTATTGCGCTACATCTGCATTGTCATAACGCAGACTCCCCCTGCCACTGTGCGTATCGCCGTCGGCCTGCGCGCCCTGCGCTCGCCAGCCGCTGAGCCCCTGCTCAAAGCCGGGGTTGATCAACAGATTGGGTTGGCAGTTCTGCGCCAGAGCCGCTGCGCCCCACAAGGCGCAACAGCCCAGAGCCGCCCGCCGATACATCCCCCTCATGGTCATTTCCTTTTCACCACGGCATTGAACAGATAGGTGGCGAACAAATAGCAGGATTTCTGGTACGACAGCCCCAAATGCTGACGGTAAATCCGCCATTGCCAGTCCGCAGCGCGGATTTTGTTGCCCGACAGCGAATGAGTAGACAATCGGTAACAGGCCAGCGGTTCGGGAATGCAGTAGGCCAGGCCGTTACGCGCCTTCTGCAGCACCGCCAGCCACATCAAATAGTCCTCATGCCCCACTTTTTGCTGATACACCTTACCGATGCGCTTCTGGTTATAGATGCCGGTGAGATTGCCGATCCAGTTGCTTTTCAACATGTCCTGATAGCCGATAAGCTCATCCGCACCACGGGTGTTTTTGATCAACTTCAGATCGTCTTCGAAGGTGTAATAATGGGAACACACCACGTCATAGCGGCGGGTTTGCAAAATGCTCGCCTGGCGCGACAGCTTGTTGGGGAGCCATACGTCATCACTGTCGCAGAAAGCGATATAATCCCCGCTCGCCGCCTCAATGCCGATGTTGCGCGTTTCCGCCACGCCCTGGTTATGCTCATTGCGTATATAGGTGAGGCGATCGTGGATAAACGGCCGCACCACCTCGGCGGTGTTGTCGGTGGACGCATCATCGATCACATACAGGTGATAGTCGGTAAATTGCTGGTTCAGCACACCAAGAATCGATTCTTTGATTGAGTTTGCCGCGTTGTAGGCGGGCATTATCACGGATATCTTTTCCATTCGGTCCTCACTCAATGAGCTGTTGCCACTGGGGATAAATACGTTCGGGAGAAAAACGGCGAGACTTATCAAGCGCAGCGACAGAAAAGCGCTCGCGCAGAGCCGGATCGCGCATCAGTTCGAGCACGCCTTCGCTGAAGGCGGCGGCATCGTCATCGGGCACCAGATAGCCGTTGACGCCGTTGTCTATCAGCTCGGCCGGGCCGGTCTTGCAGTCGTAGGCCACCAGCGGCAGGCCGAAACTCATGGCTTCGATCAGCACCATCGGCAACCCCTCATAGCGCGACGTCATCACGTACAAACTGGCCTGGCGATAATAGGCCGCCACGTCGGCGGTGGCCGGCAGCAGGCTCACCTGCTGCTCCAGCCCGGCGCCTTCAATCTGCCGCCGCAGTGCGTCGCGCTCAAGGCCGTCGCCAATAATCAACAGCCGCCAATCCGGCATCTGCGCCGCCACCCCTCGCCACAGCGCGATCAGACGATCGAAGCCTTTCTGATTGCTCAACCGCCCCACCGCCAGCGCCACCTTTTCCTGCAGCGCCGGCGTCGGCGCCTGTGCGCCGAACGGCGAAACGTTCTCGATCACCCGGCATTTCCCGGCGCCCACCCAGCGAGCGATGGCGTCGCTATCTTGCCGCGTCAGGAAAATCACGCGATCGCTCAAGCGGTAAACCAACAACTTCAACCATTTAAATACGCGCGGATACTGGTGAAAGCTGACGTGTTCGCTCAATAACAGCCGGCTGCGGGCACAGAACAAACGTAGAAAAGGCGTCATCACCACCGACAGTTTTCCCATGGAAACGGTAATGATCACATCCGCGCGTTCACGCCGCAGAGCCAACGCCAGCCGCCATGGCCAGAACAGCGAATCGCCGCCGCCACAGCGTAACCGGACGTTGCTCGCCAGCGGAAAGAAGCTCCGTTCGCCACACAGCGAAAACACCGCCACCTCGTAATTCGGCAGACGCGCCAGCGCATTGGCCAAACCGCTGGCGACCCGTTCAGTGCCGCCCTTGCCCGCCATATTTTCGATGACGATGATTACCTTGCGTGCTTGCATATCATCTCCTGAATCCCTGGCGCACATTGCGCAACAGCCGGCCGCCAACCGAGAACAACCCCAGCCGCGTCAGACAATCGCCATACCATTTGATCATCTTGAACTTGCCGCTCAGGCTGTGCCGCACGATGCGCGACGAATAATAGTTGAACGCCTGGGCGTTTTCCGAATACAGCGAGGCCAGCAGGTGCTTGCAGGCGAATCCGCTGATATGGCGATCGCTGGGGCTGAGGAAGGTATTGATGAAGCGGTCGCTGGCCTCCAGATTAAGCTTCGCCGTCATGCGTCCGTAGCGCCCCACGTCGAGAAACACCCCGCCGCCGGCGTCATGCGCCACTTGCGCGCCCAAATTGGTGGCGTTGACCAGAAAGCCCCAATCCTGATGTTTGTTGAGAAACTCGGGAAATAAAAAGCGGCGATCGCTTTTTTTACGCATGCTGATGGTGGATGACCGAATATCACCCATTTCCAGAAAAAGAAAATCCTCACCGGAAGAACCGGATTTGTAGTGGAAATTGAAGTCGCGTACCGAATCACCACTCACCTCTGCATAATTACCGAAGATAATATCAATATGGCGATCTTCATGCTTCTTCATGCGGCGAATAATATAGTTGGTAGTGAAGTAATCATCCGAATCGAGAAAAAACACGATCTCCGATTGCGCTAAATTGGCGCCCAGGTTGCGCGATACCGCCGCATTGCTCTTTTGTTTTTTCTCATGCAGCATCACGTTGCTATTAGTCGCCGCTATCTGGCGAATATATTTGATATCATCCTCGTCAGAGCAATCATCAACCAAAATCACCTGATAGTCGAACCCTTGGCAAGCGTTGAAAATCCGCTTCAGAGTTTTAGGCAGGTAACGCGCACTATTATAAATAGGGATCACGATCGAGAAATCCATTTCTTAACCCTCCAACTTAGAATTTATCATTTCTTTTCCACGGCAAAGCAGCAATAACGACACGTTAAATACCGGGACCAAAAAATAGGTTTCCGTAAAAGTTGTTAGCAGGAAAACCACCACCACCCAGCGCATGAATCGACTCAGCCTGCGCATATTCCCCAACAGGTGAAAATAACAAAAAAGCATGACAACAGAGGCTATCCCACCAGCCGAATAAAACATGGCGATGAAGAAAAAATCGACCGGCTTATAGGGTTCGATATTCATGCCGAACAGCGGATTGGGTAGCCCCACCGCCTGAAACATCTGCCAGGAGAACCAGATGCGCCCGGTCAACGCCTGGTTCAACAGCGCGTCCAATGCCGGATTGTTCCCCCAGCGTATAACGCTGGCGAACTGAAAGCCTATGATAGCCAACGTCAGCGCAATGCAGACTTTTCTATTGGGGGTAAAACGCAGCAGCGGCGCCAGCCAAAACAGCAACAACATCAACAGCGCCAACATAAAACAGGTGCGGGAATAGGAATACATCAGCACCGGGATAATTAACGCCGACACCCCCAGTGAGGCGATATTTTTCATTCCACGCGTTAATTTTGCATGGTCGATCAGGCACAGCAGCATGGCGAACAAGGCAAAAGAATAATACGCCAAGGTGTTCGGGTTATCGAAACCCAGCGTTAATCTGTTGCCATAGCGCTCATCAAGATAAACAAATCCCTCGGTGTAAAAGGTATAGGGGATAACCATCAACAGCCCGGCAACCACAAAAGCGATAGCGAACATTTCAGCGCCGCGCACCATCTCGATGCGGCGGAATAAAATTATCACCGCCGAGCTGAATACCGCGCCAAAAAGGTAATCACCATGTCCGGTGGCGATATTAACCAGAAACAGCAGAACCAAAAAACCCGCAACCGCTTTTTCCGCCATCGTAGCGATGAAAAATGCATAGCCGACATAGAGCAACATTAGGGCATTAAGCCCCGTCACGGTTTTATTAATCAGCTCGCTGTTGAACGATCCCGAGGTCAGGAAAGTTTTCACGAAAAAGATCAACAGGAAGGTCAATATGATTGATTGATTGACCAAATCCCGCGACTGATTATAACCGACATTGGCATGCATGTGAAAATTGGAGGCGACTCTCTGCATAAGCGTTTACTCAGTAAAATAACTGCCCCATTCCTGCTCGATGTTTTCCGGCTTAAGCTTGCTTAACCCCGCACCAGGCGTAAACGTCAATTCACCGAAATAGACCTTCTCACCGACCTGGTAGAAATCCACGCGGACATAAGAGAACTGCTGCGCAACCTGGCGAGCCAAGCGCGTCATTTCTTCCAGCCGCGTAGGCCGCGGCATCGGTTCGTCGGCATTCGGCAAGCTGATGCGGATTTCGGTGCGGTTCCAGTCGATATCAAAAATGTCGCGCCGATGGGTGCCGAAACGCTGGTAATCCACCTGGATGAACATGCGAATTTCATGGTTGTCGTTGAAACAATGAAACTTGATATCGTTCGGCACCTGCTCACCATCCAGCAACATGCGTTCCACCATGATGCAGGGTTCGATGTCCAGATAATGCTTTTCGCGACTCTGCTCGTAAAAGTTGCTGCGCATCCACGAACTGCTGAGATCGTACAATTCCGCGTAGCTAACCTGTTGCTTGTCGAACACCAACCGGTTATAGCCGCTGCCATGGTTGGCCTTCAGCACGAAGGCGTCGGGCAACTGCCTGAACGTGTCGTAGCTGAGTTCCGTGCCATGCGCATACAGCTCCACCAGATACTCTTCGCCCCACAGGCCGGCAATAAATTCACGGACCTTGTATTTGTCCGACAAGGTGGTGTAGATGCTGCGCGGATAAATTTTGCGGCGCATGATCTTTTCGCTGAAGCCGGTCGGTTTTGACAGGTGCGGCAGTTTTTTGAAATAGAGCGCGTATTTAACCTGATGGTGCCAGGCATCGGGCAGGCGCTTGGAAATGCTTTTAACCAGGGTGTTTAACATGCTCTCTCCTTAATTTGCTGACAAGACGCGGCAGGCAGTAAAAACAGGTCAGCTGCAGTCGGGTAATTTTCCCGCCACGGAATAAACTGTTCAGAACGAAGAATGAAATGAATTCCGCCAGTAGCGTAGACACCGCAGCGCCGGTCAGGCCGTACCGCGGGATCAGCAGCAGATTCATCGCCACGTTCATCAGAGCCACCAACGGCATCTTGATGGCGATAAAGCGATAACCGGCGAACAGCACGATGCTGCGGTACGAAACCGTCCCCATCACTGAGAACAGCGAGGTCAGCGTACAAATAGCCAGGATGTCGGCGGCCGGTTGAAAAGCGGCGCCATACAGCAGCGCAATAGCCGGGTGGGCGAACCACCACAGCCCCAGCAGCACCGGCAACGACAGGCCCAATACCACCAGATACAGCACCCGGATGCGGTACTCCTGCTCCAACGGATCGCGACAGTTGGCAATACCCGGCATCAACGAGGTGATCAGTGCCATCGGCACAAAAACCCACCCCTGACTGAGGGTGGTAGCGGCGCTGAACCAGCCCACCGCCTGCTCGCCGACCAGATTGCCCAGCATGATTTGATCGATGCGGGTATAAATCACTATCGCCAGACTGGAGATGGCCAACGGCAGGCCCACTTTCAGCAAATAACGGCCATAGCGCCTGGCCTGGCGCGGCGTAACCCGCGGCGTGGCCGCAGCTTCCCCACGGAATAGCCAGAGGCGCGCCAGATAAGGTACGGCGCTGCTGAGGATGTAGGGTACCGCGAACCACACCAGCGGCAGCGCAACGCTCACCAGCGCCAGCCGCAGCCCGATCGACAGCAGCAGCGCCAGGTTGTTGATCAGCGTATTGCGTTTCGACTGCAGGCGGGCATCGTAATAAATTTTGTACACGTCCTGAATCGAGAAATAGGCGCTGATAAGCAGCAACAGCGTCATCAGTTGACTGGCTGGCGGCTGGCTGAAATAGCTCCATATCAGCATCGGCAGCGCCACCACCAGGAACAGCCGGCGGCGCAAACGCATCGAAGCCAACATCAGGCGAATGCCGCTCGGCTGGCGGCGGGCGACGCGGTTGAAAATGATGCTGTCGGCGCCCAGCTGCACCAGCGGCACCACGATGGCGATCGTCGCCAATAGATAGTTGAGAGCGCCAAACTGGGCGGGCCCCAGATAGCGCGCAACGTAAATGGAGACGAAGATGCCGGACAGGCTGAGCGAAACGCGTTCCAGCATCAGCCACAGGGCGTTGGTGATAATGGCCTTCACCCGCTTATTCCTCTGCCTGCCGGTGATCTTCCCGATGGCTTGGATAGGCGAAGTTGTAATAGCTCATGTCGGTCGCCGCCCTCTTCACGATGCCGTTGAGGATTACGCCTCTGATCGCCACGCCATTTTGTTCGAAACGGCGCATGCTGGTTTCGATCTGCTTGACGGTGTTCACCTCAAAACGCACCACCAACAGTGACGTACCGGCGTGATTGCCGACGATGGCCGCGTCCGTCACCGCCAGAATCGGTGGCGTATCAATCAGCACCAGATCGTAGTTTTGCCCGGCCCAGCGCAGGAAATCGGCGAAACGGCGATGCATCAGCAGCTCGGACGGGTTCGGCGGCACCTGGCCACGCGGTACGAAATCCAGATTGGCAATGGCGGTTTTCCGCACCGCCTGTTCCGTCGTCACTTTGCCCACCAGCATGTCGGACAGCCCTTGATGAGCGTCGTCCGATAGCCAACGATGCAAAAATCCTTTACGCATATCCGCGTCGATCAACAGCACCCGCTGCCCGGCCTGCGCCACCACCACCGCCAGGTTGGTGCTGGTAAAACTCTTGCCGCTTTCCGGGCTGGCACCGGAGACCATCAAAATGTTGTTTTTGGCCTCCAGCATAGCGAAATGCAGGCTGGTGCGCAGGCTGCGAATGGCCTCCACCGACAGATCCGCCGGCTCGGCCACCGCCAGGATCGGCAGGCGACGACCGCCGGATTTGGGCAACAGCAGGCGTTGTTCGCGATTGCGTTTCGCCTGCCATGGCGACAGCGGCACGGTGGCGTAGACGTTGATGCCTCGCTTCTCCAGCGTATCGATATCATTGATGCCGCGATGGAAGGCCGTACGCAGCAGCACCACGGCCGCGGTGCCTGCAGCGCCCAATATCAACGCCAACAACACGATGAGCATCTTTTGCGGCTGAATCGGTCGGATAGCGGTTTCCGCCTCGTCAACGATGCGAATATTACCCACCGTGCCGGCCTTGCTGATGCTCAGCTCCTGCTGTTTGTTCATCAGTTGCATGTAAACCTGCTGATCCACCTGCACGTCGCGGGTGAGGCGCAGGATCTCCTGCTGCATTTTCGGCAGCGTCTGTACCTGTTTGCCGAGCCGCGCCTTTTCCGCCTCCAGCGTGGCGCGCTTTTCCATCAGCGCCCGGTAAGCCGGGTGCACGCGGGTATAAAGCTTGGAAATCTCCGCCTCTTTGAAGGTCAGCTCGTTGAGCTGGGCTTCGAGCTGTACCTGCGTGTCCAGCACCGACTTGGCTTCCAGCGACAGATCCACCGAGTCGTTTTGCTGGCGGAACTGGTTGAGCTGGGTTTCGGCGTTGTTGAGCGAGGTTTGCGTTTGCGGCAACTGCTCCTGCAGGAAGGCCAGCATCCGCTGCGCCTCTTCCGTTTTGCGATCCACGTTCTGCTGCAGGTAGTTATCGGTGATGTTCTTCAGCACCGCCTCGGCACGCTGCGGATCTTCGCTCGGCAGCGTAAACGTCATGATGCCGCTGTCTTTGCCGCTCGGCACTACGCCCAGGTATTTACGCAGATCGTCCACCGCTTCTTGACGCGCGACTTTAACCACGGTGAAACTGGTGCCCGGCGCCGCGTCCAGCGCCGAAACGGTCATGCCCCACTCGCCCTGCGCCACCGGTTGCCCAACCACGCCGCTGAACAATTTGGCGCCGTCATGGCTCAGCTCGTAATGTTGCCCATCGCGCACCGTCAGCGTCAGCGCTTCGCCCTGCATGTCCGCCGGCGTTGTCAGCGTGGCGATGTCCAATACCGGCGCCTTTTCACCGCTCAGTCGGGCAAAGCCTTTACCGAATACCGGGAAATAGTCCGGTTCGACGCGCACCGTCAGGCCGAGGGCATCCACCGTTTTGCCGAGCACGTAGCGCGACTTGACCAGCGTCACCTCATCCTGCGTCGCCGCATTTTGCCCCAGCGAACTGTCCAGCGTTTCACGCAGCAGCGAATCGCCGGACAGCTGATTCTCCACCTGCACCACCGCCGTGGCCTGGTACACCGGGGTAGCCAACAGAGCGTAGGCGACGCCCAGCGCACCGACCACGCCGGTCACGACGGCGATCCGCCAGCGGTTATCCCACAGCGGCCCTACCAGACGCTCCCACTCCAGCTTTTCATCTTGTTCGGCCACCATCACGGACAGCGCATTATTTTTCATCTTCTGTTCCTTATTCACCCTGCTGAGTTACCAGTTGCGCACGCGCAAGGTAGCCTCGCTGAGATCGTTAAAACTGCTGATGGTCGGCACCAGCTGGCTGATCAAACGGTTCCAGCGCGCGACCGGCGCCGCGGTGACGTACACGACGTCGTAAGGGTGCAGCTGAAATTCAGCGCCCATCGCCAGCGCGCTGGCGTCGGAGAGATCGAACTGATACAGCGTCGCCAGCCGCTGCGGGGGATTGCCGCCGCTCGGCCGGATCACGAACACCCCGGTCGCATCCGCCACCGTCTGGCTGATCCCTTCGGAAGATCCGAGGGCTTCGGTCAGGGTCATGCCGCTGCGATCCATCTTCAGCGTCGCTTGCTTGCCCACCTCGCCCATCACGAACACTTTCAAGTTGTCATTGCGCGGAATGTAGAGGATGTCGCCCGGCTGCAGCAGCGCGTTCTGGCTGATGTCGCCACGCTGCATCAGCGCCTGCAGCGAGATGGCCCGCTCTTTGCCCTGATGGGTCAGCACCACGTTGCGCCAGTCGGCATTGTCCGTCAGGCCGCCGGCGGCGTTGATCGCATCCAGAATGGTCAGCGGCACGTTGGTGATCGCCTGCTGACCGGAGGTTTTCACCTCACCGGTCACATAAGCCTTCTGCGAGCGGAACGCGGCAATGCTGACATCCACCTGCGGGCTTTCCACATACTGCGCCAGACGGCCGGCGATCAGGCTGCGTACTTCGGTGACGGTTTTGCCCACCACCGCCACGCGCCCGATATAGGGGTAAAAGATCGTGCCATCCGCATGCACCCAGTTACCGGTGTCGCTGGCGCTGCGATATTGCCCGGCCGGCGTGGTCAACTCGGGATGATCCCAGACGGTGACGTTCAACACGTCGCCAACGCCGATACGGTATTGGTAGCTCTGCAACCGCTGATCCAGTGCCGGATTCGGCTGGGCGACCGGTTCAATACGCCGCATTTTCTGCAGCAGCATCGGTGACATGCGGTAGACCTGTACCTGGCTGTTCAAATCGAAATCGTCGTCTTGTTGCACGACGATGGCTTTTCCGCTGGTCGGTAAATGTGAGCCGGGAACCACCGTACAACCGCTCAACAACGCGGAGGTGAAGGCCAACGGCATCAAAAGAGGCAAATGAAAATTCATGGAAATACCGTGATAAACGGGCTGCTGCCGCAGCCCGTGAGAGGATTAACGCCCGACGGTTGGATTATCGCTGAGCATCGTCGCCTGACGCGGTTCGCGCAACATGGCGAAATAACCGCAAAAACAGAACAGAAACGCCACCAGCATCAGGCTTTCCTGCAGCTGCAACACTTCACTGCAAATGCCGATGCAGGCCAGCGTCACCGCCAGCATGGTGCTCATCGCCAGTGCCTGACGCGCATTGAGCCCGCGACGCATCAGAATATGGTGCAAATGATCGCGGCCCGCTTTGAAGGGGCTTTGGCGGCGCAACAGGCGGCGCACCATCACGGTCACCATGTCCATCAGCGGAATGGCGATCAGCCACAGCGCGGTGACCGGGCGCATTACCGCCTGCTGCCCCTGCGTCGCCAGCAACACCAGCCACAGCACGCTGAAGCCGATCACCATGCTGCCGGCGTCCCCCATAAAGATTTTGTTACGCGCGCCGAACAAGCTCAGGTTGAACAGCAGATAAGCCGCCAGCGCGACGATCATGCCCAGGCACCACAGCGCCAGATCTTCCCGGCCACCCAGTCCGAACACGATGGCCAGCGCAACAAAGGTCACGCAGGACAAGGCGCCCAGTTGCCCGTCGATGCCATCCACCATGTTGTAGGCGTTGATCGCCCCCCATACCGCCAGCGGCGTGAGTAGCAACGCGCCATAACCGAGCATCACTTCCTGATGGCCCCAGGCATGGCCCAATGAGGAAAGCTGCATCCCTGCCGCCAGCATCATCGCCAGCGCGATCCCTCCCTGCACCATGAGGCGCGGCGCCACGGGCAGATCAAAGCGGTCATCCAGTACGCCCAACACCACCAGCGCCGTGATGCACAGCAGGTAGACGGTGTTGTCGGGCAGCCAGTCGGGTTGCCACAGCGTCATCAGCATCAGCGTCAGGTACACGGCGATGCCGCCGACCAACGGAATATGTCCCAGATGTTGCTTGCGCGCATTGGGCTTATCCACTAATCCCACCGTCAAGGCGACCCGGCGGGCAATAAGGATCCACGCGACCGCCAGCACAAATATCACGCTCAGTTGATATAACATCGTTCCTCCAGCGAATAAGCACGCTACCGCCCTTGAGTTACAGCTCCCAATGCGCTATTAACAAAAACAAAATTGATCCTGCCAGGATATAAGTCAGCATGAATTTATCCTGAAAAATACAGATTTATCCGCTTGTCGGCGGAATAATCAAATAACGTCAGCGTGCGATTAAGTTATCTATCAGAAAACTCATGTTTAATGGTTCTTTCGATTGCCGAATCAAGTTCAACAGGCGCCACGAAATTATTTTTCACATTACTTTTAAACTGCGTTCTGGCGCAGAATTTCTGTACTCTGACGCGACTGATTGGGAATTTTTTGCGACTTATTTTACTCACAACATCCAATGCGGTTGCACCGCATATGCCTACGGCATAAGGAATGCGAATCGTCTTATTTTCTCTCCCCAATGAAGAGGAAATTACGTCAACCAATTGATTCATCGTAAAGTCCGGTTTATCGACGTAGTTGCTGACCTGATAACTTGACTGTTGATCCAGCGCATATTCCAGCCGCGCGGCAATATTTTCAACGTAGGCCATCGACTTCATATTATTGCCGCTGCCAATCATCACGAAACGTCCGCTGGCGATCTGACGGAACAGGTTATACACGTTGCCACGGTTGCCTTCGCCGAATACCACCGTTGGGCGGATGATAGTCAACCGATTTTCCTCATCGGCCTTGCGCCAGGCTTCATAAACGTATTCCGCCTCAAGCTTGGACTTGCCGTAATGGTTGAAAGGCTCGAAACGTCCTTCTTCGCCGGTCTCCTGTTTGACGAAGCCGTAAACAGCGACCGAGGAGGTGAAAATGATTTGACGGATATTCAGGGCGGAGGCGGTCATGCAGACATGGCGCGCGCCTTCGACATTAACCTGATAATAGAGCGAAATAGGATCGACATTGTCCTGATGCTCCGCCGCCAGATTAATGATGGCGTCGCAGCCCGCCAGCGGTTCTTGCAAGGTCTGGGGTTGCGTCACATCGCCATACTGATAAAGGGATGGAAAATGTGCACTGGGTTGCTTATCGACGATGACCAATGTCAGATCATCGCGCTTACTGAGACGTTTCGCCAGGCGTGTTCCGATAAAACCGGAACCCCCGATAATAGCTACTTTACGCTTATCCATAATTTGTCACTCAGCAGGTTCTCATTATTCCCGTCACCCGATTGGGGCAGGACGCTAATACGCGTTAGGTAATGAGTTCCAGACTGGACAAATCGAACCTGGCTTTCAAATAACAAATAATGAAATAAAAGATTTCATCAAATGTAAAATTATCGCTATAGATAAAACCTCATTCAGCGCTAATTTTTAACATCGTAAGCAACTTGATATTGCAAGGTTTTATTCGGCAATATAAGATTAATCCGACCCTTGCCGGTGGACGAAGAGGTCTCATATTTTACCGGCAATTTCAGCTGGCCTTGCTTAGGATCGACACATTCGATGGTCGCCTGCTCCATGCTCTCGCCCTGGTACAGGCAGAACAGAGTTTGCGGGCTGTTGGTATGAGGGTTATTCAGCGTCAGCGTCAACACCACACGCGTGTTGTTCTGAATATCATTGATCACCGGGGGGCGAGTTTGGTTGCCAAGCACGTATGAAAAATGTGAAATAACCAGCAAAGAGGCGAATACCGTCAGGTATTTCACTACACGGCTGGCGGGCATGCTGAAAAAGCGACGCGCCGCCGCCGACTTTTTTTCACGCGCCGGTTCTTTGGATGACTCCACCGTTGCAACAGGCGCAGCAACCAGCGTCGATTTATGCGGCTTATCTATTTTTTCATCGTTTGTTTCAGACGACTCACTTTCACTTTCAGAAAGTTCCGCTTGAATATTAACACCAATATCTTCACCGCCATTTAATATATCATCATCAGCGTAGTCTTCATCCTCGGATATAAAGTGAAAAGCCGCTTGATTTTCCACCTTGTAACCCAAACGAGGAATGGTTCTGATAAGCGTGTGTTCCGTATCGCTAATCTTTTGGCGAATAGATTTAATTGTTTGATTTATCGTTGAATCTGAGCAATAGGTTCCTTTCCAGATATTTTCTATAATTTCCGTTCGGGTAACCAGTTCTGGCGATCTGGCGACAAGCAGCGAAAGAATTTGATACTCCTTCCAACGCAGACGAAATTTCTCCCCGGCAGGAGTCAGAACATCTAGATTCCTAATCTTTATTCTTTTATCAAGATTCACTTTTAATTTCCTTAGCGTGCCTGTCCTGCACACTTTGTATAGAAATATCAAAAAATGTTCAAGAAATTAAATGTAAACTCAACAGGTTGCATTCATCGGATATTGGCCTTTATAAAAATTTTCTGATTTCATTTTTTACATTAGGCCATATTAAGGATGTTCCGTTTATCCAAATGACTCTTTTTCCCTGTTGGCAACATGGATTTCTTTCATGGTTACCGTAAAATTCAAATGAACACCTCATTGATTTAAAAAGAAAAAACTAACTATGTTGTTCGATTGTTAATCGAATGAAATTGTGAAATTTCATTCTTATCCGTGAATTCATGGTGTTTTCCCACCTAATCTGATTGTCAGATAGACTACAAAAAGCCGAAAAAAACAGAATGAGAGTTATCTGATTTAACCCCGTTACACATTCCACTCGGTGTGTGCTGCATCTAAGACAAAATCCTATTACTGATTTTATAACAATCGCACTAATTATGCTTTGCCCTCCCGGAAATTTCATTTAATCTGCGAAAAAACATTAACGCCTTAATGTAAGAATACTCTCAATAAAACGAAAAAAACGTGCAAATAATATAATCCGTTTTGGCGAAAACATTCTCACATTGAGAGATAGTGCTATAAAAAAAGAAAAAAACGGCAAGCGAAGATGAGAATTTTACCTAAAGACAGAAAATTTCACTGAGGAGGCGAGGAGAGATGACTCGGAATGAGAGAAATATCCCTCCCCTGGCGGGAGGGATTGAGAAAGCAGTTTGATACTCAGGCCTTTTTCTTGCGGCCATACACCGCCCAGGTGATGACCACACACAAGATATAGAACACCAGGAATACTTTCATTGCCCCCGCCGGCGAACCGGTCAGCGCCAGCGAGGTACCGAATGCCTGGGGAATAAAGAAGCCGCCTGCAGCGCCGATCGCCGAGATAAAGCCCAATGCGGCGGCGGAGTCCGTCACCGCTTCACGCTGTGCGCTTTCGTCACTACCGCCGGCCGCTTTCACGCGATCGACAGTGATTTTACGGAAAATGACGGCGATCATTTGGAAAGTCGATCCGCTGCCCAGCCCCGCCGTGAGGAACAGCACCATAAAGATGCCGTAGAAGGCGATGAACGAACCGCCCTCGCCCGCCGTCGGCAAGGTCAGGAACAACAGCGCGGCGAACACGGCCATCACCACAAAGTTGATCAACGTCACCCGCACGCCGCCGAAACGGTCAGACAGCGCGCCGCCGACCGGCCGCGCCAGCGCCCCGAGGAACGGCCCGAAGAAAGCGTAATGCAGGATCACGACCTCCGGAAATTGCGTCTTCGACAGCATGGCGAAACCGGCGGAGAAACCGATGAAAGAACCGAAGGTCGCGAGGTACAGCAAACTCAGCATCCATAAATGCCCACGTTTGAGCACTGGCAGTTGCTGGCGCAGCGATGCCTTGGCCGCCGCCAGATCGTTCATACCGAACCAGGCCGCCAAGGTGGCAACCAGCAGGAACGGTACCCAGATCCAGGCGGCGTTTTCCAGCCACAGCTGCCCCCCTTCTGCCTGATCTTGTGCCGTGCCGCCAAACAGACCAAACAGGCTGAAAGAGATCGCCAGCGGCGCGACCAGTTGCATGACGCTGACGCCCAGATTCCCCAACCCGCCGTTGAGACCCAACGCGCCGCCCTGACGCGCTTTCGGGAAGAAGAAGCTGATATTGGCCATGCTGGAGGCAAAGTTGGCGCCCGCAAAACCGCACAGCAGGGAAATGATGACGAACACGCTGTACGGCGTGCTGCTGTCCTGCACCGCGAATCCCAGCCACAAGCACGGCACCAGCAGGAAGCAGGTGCTGATAGCGGTCCAGCGACGGCCGCCAAACAGCGGGATCACGAAGGAATACGGCACGCGTAAAATAGCGCCCGAGACCGACGGCAGCGCTGTCAACAGGAACAGTTGATCGGTGGAAAAGTTGAAGCCAACCTTGTTCAGGTTGACCGCAACGGCGCTGAACAGCATCCAGACGCAGAAGGCCAGCAGCAGACAGGGAATGGAAATCCACAGGTTGCGGGTGGCGATGCGATGGCCACGCTGCTGCCAAAAGGCGCTGTCTTCAGGATGCCAATCCTGAATCAGCGCACCGGTTTTCTTTGATGAAGGCGTTGCAAGTTGCGACATAAAAACCTCAGACACGGGGGATTATTCCGACACCCTAGGGGGCGGCCCCGGCGGCAAAGTTGATGTATATCAACCCGAATGCAAGTAGTTGGCGGCACAAATAGCGCCTTCATCCCCTTAGGGGTACGTTCCGGATAAAAATTAAATCATTTATAATCAATAAATTATAATCAACCACTTCGTCATTCTTACCGTTTTGCCGCCCCGCTGGAAACTAATGGGTACTTCATTCGAGGTATGGGGTTATGCTCAGGGATAATCAAAAATACGGCTGAATCGTTACTTGTTTACCCCATCGCCGCCTTCGCCCCTGAGCTTCTGCGGCGCCAAATGCCAGGAACCCGCGCTTATGAAACGCCTGTTGGCCCCGCTTTCGATCGTAAATCAGGTCGCCCTGCTGATGTTGCTGTCGGGCATTCTGGGCGTGGCCGGCATGGGGATTTCCGCCTGGATGTCGCAAAGCATTCAAGGCAACGCGCATGCCATCAACAAGGCCGGCTCGCTGCGTATGCAAAGCTACCGTCTGCTGGCGCAGGTGCCGCTGGATGAACGGCATGAAGCGTTGATCCGCGAACTGGAGCGCGACGAAAACAGCCCCGACCTGCAGCGTTCGGTGGAACAGGAAGGGCTGACGCAACCTTTCGACACCTTGCGCGACTACTGGCAACAGACCCTGCAACCTCGCCTGCGTAGCGCGCAGCGCCCGGCCGACGCCGCGCCGCAGGTAGCGCACTTCGTGCAGCTGTTGGATAAGCTGGTCTCGGATATCGACAGGCAAACCGAACGCCGCCTGCTGATGGTGACGCTGGTGCAGGCCGGCTTTATCGCGCTGACCCTGCTGCTGCTGATCGGCACCACCTGCTACCTGCGCCGCCGGTTGCTGCATCCGTGGCGGCAGCTGGTGGAAATGGCGTTGGCGGTGGGCCGCGGCGACTTTAGCCGCCGCTTCGCGCAGCGCGGCCATCAGGATGAAATGGCGTCGCTCGGCGGCGCGTTGAACACCATGTCTGACGAACTGTCGGCCACCTACAGCGGGCTGGAGCAGCGCGTAGCCGAGAAGACCGCGGACCTGCAGCAAAAAAATCAGATGCTGAGCTTCCTCTATCGCGCCAGCCGCCTGCTGCACGCCAGCGAGCCATTGTGCAGCCGCCTGACGCCGCTGCTCAACCAACTGCAAATCCTGACGCCGCTGCGCGCCATTCAGGTGCGGCTGTATGAAAACGACAGCCGGGAGCCGCTGCTGCAGCTGAGCGGCAACCAGCCGTTGCGGCCGGAGCATTGCCATAATCCGGTGTGCAGCGCCTGCCTGCACGACAGCGACCGCCAGCATCCCGACAACCCGTCGCTGAGCTGGAGCCTGAGTGACAAACTTGGCGACTACGGCGTGATCGTGGCGCAACATGCGCCGCAACAGCCGCTGAACGATGAGCACCGCCAGCTGGTCAACACTTTGGTGGAGCAACTGACCAGCGTGCTGGCCATCGAACGTCAGGTAGACCACCAGCAGCAGCTGATGCTGATGGAAGAACGGGCGGCAATCGCCCGCGAGCTGCACGACTCCATCGCCCAATCGCTCTCCTGCCTGAAAATGCAGATCGCCTGCCTGCAGATGCAAGGCGAAACGCTCTCGTCCGCCAGCCAGGCGCTGGTGCAGCAGATGCGCGAAGAGCTGAACGGCGCCTATCGCCAGCTGCGCGAGCTGCTGACCACCTTCCGCCTGCAGCTGACCGAACCGGGCCTGCTGGCGGCGCTGCAATCGACGGTAGCGGAGTTCAATCCCAAACTGGGCCTGAACATCAGCCTCGATTACCAACTGGGGCCTCGCACGGTGCCCGCCTACCAGGCCATTCATCTGCTGCAGATCGCCCGCGAGGCGCTCAGCAACATCCTTAAGCATGCCGCCGCCAGCGAGGTGAGCATTCAGGTCATCAACAAACGGGGCGAAGTGACCCTGAGCGTATGCGATAACGGACGCGGCCTGCCGGCCGAAACATCCCGCCCCGACCATTACGGCTTGATCATCATGCGCGATCGCGCCAAGAGCCTGCACGGCCGTTGCGACATTTTACCGCGCAGCGGCGGCGGCACCGAGGTGCGAGTCAGCTTCACGCCGGATAACCACGCCATCGACTAACGGAGACACCATGACGACAGAAACCGCCGCCACCATCTTACTGATCGACGACCACCCGATGCTGCGCAACGGCGTAAAACAGCTGATTGGCTTGGACGCTCGCCTGCAGGTCATCGCCGAAGCCAGCAACGGAGAACAAGGGGTCACGCTGGCGGAGCAGCACGATCCGGATCTGATCCTGCTCGACCTCAACATGCCCGGCATCAACGGGCTGGAAACGCTGGATCGTCTGCGCCAGACCGACCTGTCGGGGCGCGTTGTGGTGTTCAGCGTGTCCAACCATGAAGACGACGTCGTCAGCGCGCTCAAACGCGGTGCCGACGGTTATTTGTTGAAAGACATGGAGCCGGAGGATCTGCTGAAGGCGCTGCATCAGGCGGCGGCCGGGCAGATGGTGCTCAGCGAAACGTTGACGCCGATCCTCGCCGCCAGCCTGCGGGAAAACCGCCCCAGCGCCGATCGCGATATTCAGCAATTGACGCCGCGCGAACGGGATATTCTGAAGCTGATCGCCCAGGGGCTGCCGAACAAGCTGATCGCCCGCCGCCTGACCATCACCGAAAGCACCGTCAAGGTACACGTCAAACACCTGCTGAAAAAGATGAAGCTAAAATCCCGCGTCGAGGCCGCCGTGTGGGTGCTGCAGGGTAAAAACGGTTAGTCGCCGCCGTACAGCGGCCCGGTTTGCGCCGGGATCGGCGGCGGCGTCAGGGTTTTGATCGGCGGCAGGCCCGCGTCATCACCGGCGGTCGCCGTCAGCGGCGGCGCCACTTTCAGCTCTATCCAGTTGGACGTCACGCGCTGCTGTTTATCGTCCTCCAGCGTGACCGATAGCCGGTAGCTGTTGGCGGCGCCCGGCGCATCGTCCCACGGTGGCACGATCGCCGTCCAGCCCTGCGGATCGTTGGCGTTGTGCGGCGGCGTCAGGCTCAGCGCCTGCGTATCCCCCTGCCAACTGACGTGAGAAATCCCGTTCAATGCCTTGATTTCCAGCACCAGCGGCACGGTTTCCCCCGCCTGCAGGCTCCACGGCGGCGTGGCGAGGAACACCTGCAGCGTTTTGCGCTGGCGGAACTCCAACACCGGCACGTTCTTGCGTTCGATAGGATCGTAGCGGCTGCCGCGCAGCGACTTGGCCTGCGCCACATACTCCGGCGAAATCTGCTTCACCAACGGCACCCCGAGCCGATAGCTCAGCGCCAGCTCGATCTGATCCTGGCTCTGCCCGCCCGCGCCAATCTTATGCAGCGCCTTCATCGTCACCAGCGGCACCGGGGTGTAATTGAGCCCCAGCTGCATCGCGCGCGGATCGTTTTGTTTTTTGCCGCTGCCGAACAGATCGACATTATCGCCGAGATACTGCTCATAGCTGAGCGAACCGCCGATCTGGCGATAAAACGGCAGATAGCCTTGCGTCGTAATGTCGTAACCGCGCGCCGGGCGGCTGAAAAACACGCCATCGCCAGGCTGTTGCGCCAGCGCCGACAGCGGGTAGTAATAGTTGGTGGAGAAACGCAGGTAGTCTCCCCAGGCCTCCGCGCCGACGCTGCCGCGATTGCGCTGCCGGGCGAAATCGCTGTCGAGCGCCGTGTTGTACCCCAGCAGCCAGTCACCGGCGATCCAGCGCTGCCCCAGCGCGAAATTACCGAGCGCCCCGGCGCTTTGCTGTAGCCAGCCGATCTGGCTGTAGGTCAGCAATCCGTCGACGTCGTACAGCGGGCTGAATAACTGCCCGTTGCTGCCGGTAAAGTCCCCCTCACCGGTCATCTTCAGCGATAATCGGGCGGTGCCCAGCGGCGACAACAGTTCCTGCGCCTGCTGTTGCAGCGCGCCGGTCGCCTGGCCCAGCAGATAATCCTCGGCGCGGCTGCGCATCTGCTGACGGGAAACGTTATTCAGATCTTTTTCGCCGAACTGCTTCGCCATCTCGGCCCACTGCTTCTCGCGCGCGGCGTCATCGGGCGCGCCGCCCAGTTCGGGCAAGTTCGCCGCCGGATCTGCGGCGGCCGGTGCGGAAGAGACAACGCTCTCCGGCGCCGGCGGGGATTCGGCACAGGCGGGCGCCGCGCCGGCCAGCCACACCAGCGCCCCGGCCAGCCACATCGTCCGCCGGCTGTGCCAGCGTCGTTTTTTGGTTTTGATGAGTCCCGGCTGAATTTCGTCTTTCATGGCACCGTTGTCCCCCCTCCCTCCTGGAGCGGGCCAACCCACTGCTTTGCTGTCGCCTTTCCCGCGGCAGTTCTGGAAACCCTACGCCCCGTCCAGGCCGGGGCGCCTCTCCCTTAAAGCCTAACGGCTTGACGAACAGAAACAATAGGATAAACCTCAATCACTCCCCAGTGACGCCGTCACTTACGCCATTTACCGATCCATTCCGGCCGCCAGGTGAATTCACACCATTTCAGCACCGATTTTGCCGATAAAAAACGCAACACCCCACTGCTGCACGCCTCCGCGCATGACATTGCCTCACTCTGCAATACGTGAAGTGGCGATGCGTACAACTGCGCATTCCTCACAGCCCACCGCATTTCACCCCGATGAAATACGCATTTTGCCGTTATTTTAAACATCTATTTCACGACTGACGGAGCCCCGATGTTTCTTTCCTTACTGTGGCCCGCGCTGTTTTTCACCGCGCTGCTGTCAGCAGGTGCGGTCGCCTTCACGCTCATCACCCGGTTGGAGCGAATGGCGGCCGGGCGCGCCAGCCCACCGAAATTGCGCCGCCGTAGCCTGCTGCTGACGGCCTTCGGTTTGGCGTTGACGGCGCTGCCCTTCGACCTGCCGGCAGCACACCGGCTGTGGTTGCCGCCGGCCGCGGCGCTGCTGATCGCCCTGGCCTGGCTAGACTGGCGCCACCGGTGGCTGCCGGACCGGTTAACCCAGCCGCTGCTGTGGGGCGGGATGCTGTGCAATCTTGATGCTCGCTGGGCGACGCTGGGCGACGCTGGGCGACGCGGTTATCGGCGCCGCCGCCGGCTACGGGGGGTTGTGGCTGCTCAATGCGCTTTATCGGCAGGTGCGGCGGCGTAACGGCATCGGCCAGGGTGATTTCAAACTGCTGGCGGCGCTGGGCGCCTGGCTCGGTTGGACGATGCTGCCGCTGCTGGTCTGTCTGGCGGCCATGTTCGGATTAGGCATGGCATTGACGCGCGGCCGCCGCAACCGCCGCGCCTGGCGAACGCGGCAACCTTTCGGCATCGCCTTGGCGGCCGCCGGCTGGCTGTTGCTCTTGATGGACGCCGGCCAGAATGCGCCGGCGTTATTCGGTTAGTTCTTCAGTGTCTCGATCAGCCGATTGAGCAATCCGGCCACTTCCGCAGTGCTGGCCGTTGTCGGATTGGCCAGTGGCTGGATCACCGCGAGCCTGGTGGTGGATAACACCTCATCGCTGCGGATTTCCAACGCATCGGCGGGTGGCGTGCTCAATGAAACGCCGTCCGGCCGCCAGTAGCTGCCGCGCGTAGTCTGCACCTGATAACTGCCAAAGCCGAAATCTTTCTCGACGCGGTAATATATTTCGCAGCTTAACGGCCCGGTGCGCCGCAACATAAAGGCGCCTTTCGCGCTATAGCTGCCTTTATTGACGACAAAGGCGGTCGCCTGCGAAGACAGATCGAACGTGATATATAAATCGCACGCCAGCACCTTGGTGCTTACGCCCTGTTGCAGAGTAATGCGCGTTGTTGGTTGCCGATCCGGCGCGGTCAGGGTGCCTAAAAAAGTCCACGATTGCTGTTTCGAGATATTGCGCGGCAAATGGTTGCTGGTGGCGGAAGGGGCAATTCCCCGCTCGCCCAGACTGTACATCGCTTCGACCCCGCTTAAAAACGACGTAACGTCGACGGTGCTTTTGCCGGCCACCGGGACGCCGCCGTTGTATACGTTACTGAAGGTTACCTCGGTATTGTTGCTGCAGGCGGCGATCGCCGCCGGGAACGGCGTCTTAGAACCGCTGTAAAGAGTCAACTGACCGATGTCCCAACGAGATTCGTTGATGAATCGGCACAACACGCTCCCGCTCTCCACATTCTGCGCGTCCTGGATATTGATATTGCCTATCGTGCCCTGGGCAAAGTTGGTGGACAACACGCTGACATTGGCGGCGCGCTGCGTGTTGCGGTTCTCGCAACCCAACGAATTGATCGTGCCGTTAAAATCTTTGAACGAGTAGATATCGCCGATGCAGTCATCCGCAGCCAACGAGCCGATAGTAGAGTAAAACCCTGAAATTCTGAACGCAGTCCCCTTGGCGCGAGCGGCGTAGAGGCCGTCTATAAAATTGGTGGTGCCGGACTTGTCCATCCACAGCACCCCATCGCCCGGGCGATTGGCGTTTGCCTCCATCTGCACGTTCACCAGCCAGTTAATGAACATGTCGCCCGAGACAAACAGCGAATAACCGCCGACCTTGGTGTAGATGTCGCGAATATCAAACTTCGTCATATTGCGATCGCTGAACCACACGCCGTGAGTGTCGTCTACGCCGGTATCATCCCGCAACGTCAAGCCGTGCAGCGTCAGATTGGCGAAGCCTTTCACCACGATCACCGCTTTCTTCGTTTCGCCCTGTTCGTTGGTGTAACTGCTGTCCGCCGTCTTGACAATTTTGGTCGCCCGTCCCAATCCGACCACCCGCAACCCGATGCCGCCGTAGATGTCCGTTGTCGTCTGAATGAGTACGTGTCCGGCGACCGTATACACCCGCTTCCCAAGGGACAGCGTACCGCCGGCTTGCAGCGCCGCCGCCGCCGCTTTGTTGATCGCCGGCCCCCAGTTGCTTCCATCGCTGTCCTGATAAAACTGTTCCGGCGTAACAACCTCACCGGTGGCGATCAAGGTTGCTGCGCGCGCTCCTGAAGCGTTTTCGTTATTGTCCATAATATCTCCTGACGTGATGTGTCCGCATCATTGCGGACGGCCGCGGTGAAAGGCGTAAACAACGCCGCCTTTCAGTGCCAATCTATCACCGTCATATGAGCGCGTTATGAAATTTCATTTTATTTCACCCTGACACAACATCTCGCGATCCGAGGTAGCAACAGCCAGCGATTTCACTCGCCGTTGGCCTTTGGTGCGACAGAAAGCTCGGCCAGGCCCGCTACTTGCTGACCCGATCCAGATACAGCATGCTGTTGGCGATATCCAACCGGGCACCTTCGACGTTGTCCCGCAATGCCACCAGCGTTTGCCCCTGCAGCGCCACCACATACGGCGAACTGGCCTGCAGTTCCCGTTGCAACGTGACGTAACGTGCGCTGCGCGCGGCGCTGTTCCCTTCCGCAGCCGCGGCGCGCGTTTCCGCGCTGATGGCGGGAATGTTCCACTGGGTGCGCCAGGCCAGGGTTTTCGGCCCACCGGGCACGTTATAGGCAAAGGCGCTGGCGTTGGTGTTCGGATCCAGGTAGTCGGCGCCCCAGTAGGTGAAGATCGCCTGAAAATCGCGGCCGCGCATCTTGCCCCACAGATCGCTTTCTACCACCGGATGGATATCCAACCGCAGCCCGGCCTGCGCAAAACTGGCCTGCAGCGCCTGCGCGATGTCGGTATACGGCGGTTGGTTGATGACGATAAGATCGATGCGCGTGCCTTCAGCGATGCCGGCATCGCGCAGGATCTGTTTGGCTTTGTCCACGTCGAGCTTAAACGGCCGATCGTCGAGTGCCCCGTCCAATCCCTGCGGCAAGAAGGCCTGATGCACGCGATATTGCCCTTTCAGCAGTTGCTCGGCGATGCTCTGATAATCGACCAGCCAGCGCGCCGCCTGCCACAACGCCGGATTGCCCAGCGCCGGATTGTCTTTGCTGCCGGTGTTGAAACCGAGGTAATAGATCCGGGGCGCATCGGCCTGCTCAATGCGCACGCCAGACGCGTTACGCAGTGAGTCGAACTGGTCGGCCCCCAGATCGTAGGCCACGTCGGCATCCCCTTTCAGCAACAGCAAACGGCGGGTACCGGCGTCGCTGACGTTCTTGAACAACACCGTTTTCAACCTTGCCGGCGACGGAGCGTAGTCATTACGGCCAAACAGCAGCGCTTCATGCGGCACATAGTTGTTCACCCGATACGGGCCGCCGCCGGCGGAATGGCTGCGCAGCCAGCCGTTACCGTAGTCCCCCTGCTGCGCGTGCTCGTTCAACAGCTTTTCATCCACGATCGAAGCCACATTCGCCGTCAGCAGCCGCAGCGCCAACTCGCTGCCGATGTTGGCGGGCCAACTGAGTTGCACCTGGTTATCTCCCACCTTCTTCAGCTGTTGCTCAACGTTATCCGGCGTCCAGCCAAACTCGCCGAGAATAAACGACGGCGCCTTGTTCAGCTTCACCGCGCGAACCAGCGAAAAAATCACATCTTCTGGCCGCAGCGGGTTGCCGGAAGCGAAACGCTGCTGCGGTTTCAGGGTAAAGGTCAGGCTGCGGCCATCGGCGCCCGCTTGCCAACTGCCTGCGGCGTCCGGCGCCAGCTTTTGCGGCGCGGCGCGATCCGGCGCCACCAGGCGCTGATAGAGGTTGACCAGATTGGCCGAACTGACGGTTTCAAAGCTCTCCGCCGGATCGAGGCTGATAATGCCCTCCAACGAACTGACCACCACCAAGGTATCCTGCGGGGTGGCAGCCTGCGCACCGAAAGCGGCCGCCAGCGCGCCATACAATAAGGTTGGAATTAACCGTTTCATCGATACACTCTCCACAATCACGCGGTTGCGCTGTTTTTCGAGTGTAGGGGGTAAGAATTAACAGAAGAACGACGATAAATTGCTTTATTTATTACCAAGATGGATATGCCCGCCGCGTTGGCGGGCACAGGTTTAAATGATGATGCGGCCGTGCGCCATTGCCACCGAACGATCGCACATATGGTCAATCACGTCCGCATCGTGGCTGACCAGCACCATAGTCAGATCGCCCGCCTGCTTCAGCTCGTTGAGCAGATTGAGGATCTCCGCCTGCACCGACATGTCCAACGCCGAAGTCGGTTCATCCAGCAACAACAACTTAGGCCGCAGCAACAATGCGCGCACGATCGCCACGCGCTGCCGCTGGCCGCCCGACAGCTGATGCGGGTAGCGATCCAGCAGGCGCGGATCCAACCCCACCTGGCGAAAGCCCGCGCTGATCTTGCGTTCGATATCGCTTTCCTGCAGCAGTTTGAGCGGTTCCGACAGCGTGCGCAACAGCCGGTGCTTGGGGTGTAGCGAAGCATAGGGATCCTGAAACACCATCTGCACCTCGCGCCGCAGCTCGCCGGTAAATGCCTGCCCCGGCTGCAGCCGCCGCCCCAGCAGCTCAAAACCGCCCTGCCAGCTGCCATTCAGCCCGGCCAGCACCCACAGCAACGAGGACTTGCCGCAGCCGGAAGGCCCCACCAGCCCGAAACACTCACCCGCTTCGATGTGCAGGTTAACCTCATGCACCACGGTGCGCAGCTCGTAGCCCTGGCGGTGACTGACGCTCAGGTTCTCCAGTGCAATTACGCTCATTTCAACGTCTCCAACAGCGCGCGGTCCAGCACCGGCAGCGGTTTGCCGCGCGTCTCGCGGCTCGGCCGGCACGCCCACAGCGTGCGAGTGTAAGGATGCGTGGCCTGCGCCAGCTCTGCCGCCGGCAGTTGATCCAACAGCTCGCCTTTGTACATCACCAGCACTCGCTCGCAGTGGTGCGCCACCTGCTGCAAATCGTGGCTGATCAAGATCAGCCCCATGTTGCGTTGCGCCACCAGATTGTCTATCAGTTGCAGCACCTGATCGCGCATCTGGTGATCCAGCGCCGAAGTCGGTTCGTCGGCAATCAACAGCTGCGGATCGTTGATCAACGCAATGGCCAGCATCACCCGCTGCCCCATGCCGCCGGAGAGCTGATGCGGATAACGGCCGCACAGCGCCGCCGGATCGGGCAATCCCACCGCCGCCAGCATCTCCAATACCTTTTCACGCCGCTCGGCGCGGCTCAGCTTGGCATGCAGCACCAGCGGCTCCTCCACCTGACGGCCGATCGGCTGATTGGGATTCAGCGCATGTTTGGGATCTTGCATCACCATCGCCAGCCGGTCGCCGCGCAGGCGGCTCCACTGGCGTTCGCTCAGGCGCGTCAAGTCTTCATCGCCCAGCGTCAGGCGCTGCGCCTGCAGCTGCAACGGCGGCGGCAATAGCCCCATCAGCGCACGCGCGGTCAACGACTTGCCGGAACCGGACTCGCCGACCAGCGCCAGCCGCTCCCGCCCCATGCTGAACGAGATATTCTTCACCAGCGCCGCCGGCTGCGGCCCCGGCACGCCGATCGCCAGCCGTTCGACGGTCAATAAAGTGTTATCAGTGCCCATGACGAGGATCCATTTTGTCGCGCAGGCCATCGCCCAGCAGGTTAAACGCCAGACTGGCGAACAGGATCGCCCCGCCTGGTGCGGCGGCGACCCACCATTGGTCGAAAATCACTTTACTGCCTTCGGCCACCATCGAACCCCATTCGGCGGTCGGCGGCGCGACGCCCATGCCGAGGAACCCCAGACCGGCGGCGGACAGGATGATGCCGCCCAGGCTCAGCGCCGCACGCACCACCGCGCTCGGCAGGCATAAAGGCAAAATGTGGCCGACCATCAGCCGCAACCCGTTGATGCCCTGCATGCGCGCCGCCGCCAGGTAGTCACTGCGGCGCAGCGCCAGGGTTTCGGCCCGCGCCTGGCGGGCAAAGGCCGGCCAGCTGGTCAATGCCAGCGCCAGCGCGCCGTTCATCAGCCCCGGCCCCATCACCGCCACGAACGCCAGCGCGATCACCAGACTCGGCAGCGACAGGAAAATGTCGGTCAGACGCATCAAAATGCGCTCGACCCAGCCGCCGAGGTAACCGGCGCAAATGCCGACCAGCAGGCCGATGGGAATGGTCAACACCAGAATCAGCGACACCAGGATCAGCGTCGGCCGCGCGCCGTAAATCACGCGGGAGAGCAAATCGCGGCCAAAGCCGTCGGTGCCCAGCCAATGTGCAGCCGAAGGCGGCAGTAACCGCAGCTCGATATGCTGCAGATTGGGATCGAAAGGCGCCAGCCACGGAGCCAGCAGCGCGGTGACAATCAGGATCGCCACCAGCGCCGCACCCAGCGTCAGCGTGGTCAGACGCCGACCGCGGCGGTCACCGACGGCTGGCTCGCTTTGCGGTTCGTGTTCAGAGAGATATTGGCTCATCGAGTTCGCGGATCCACTAAATAGGTCAAGGCGTCGGCCAGCGCATTCAACAGCACGAAACAGGTGCCGATCAGCAGCGTGGCGCCGAGGATCGCCGGCGTGTCGGCAGCAAACAGCGCCGAGGTCAGGTAACGCCCGACGCCGGGCCAGGCGAACACCGTTTCGGTCAATACCGCGCCCTCCAGCAGGCTGGCGTAGGAGAGAGACAGTACGGTGATCAGCGTACCAAGCACATTGGGAAATACATGGCGCAGCAGAATGCGCAGGCGGCCGGCGCCCTTGGAACGCGCCAGCGTCACGTATTCCTTGTTGCACTCTTCCAGCATCGCCGCCCGCAGCAGCCGGGTAATGCCCGCCATCGACAGCAGCGCCAACGCCACCACCGGCAGCCACAGGTGGCCGATGGCGTTGTAGAACATTTCACGATCGCCGGACAGCCAGCTGTCGATCAACACGAAACCGCTGCGCGGCTCCATGCTGTACAAGTAAATGTCGTCCAGCCGCCCCGGCCCCGCCGACCAATGCAGCGTGGCGTAGAACAGCAACAGCCCGAGCAGGCTCAGCCAGAAAATCGGCACCGAATAACCGATCAGCGACAGCAGACGCGCCGCGTTATCCAGCCAGCTGCCCGGTTTGAGCACCGCCAGAAACGCCAGCGTAATGCCGCCGAGGGCGCCGAGGATAATGGCGCAGGTGGCCAGCTCCACCGTCGCCGGGAAGGTACGCAACAGATCGCTCAACACCGGCTGCGCGGTAATACGCGAAATGCCCAAATCGCCGTGCGCCAGGTGCACCAGGTAACGCCAAAATTGCACCGGCAGCGGCTGATCCAACCCCAGCTCGTGCCGCACCTGCGCATAGGTGGCTTCGCTGGCGTGATCGCCCGCCACCTGCAGCGCCGGATCGATCGGCGCCAGGTGCGACAGCATGAAGGTGAACAGCAGCAGGCCGAGCAGCGTTAACGCCAGAGACAGCGCGCCGCCGAGCAGTCGCCCGCCCCAGCGCCAATACCGCCGGGCCGCCCCGGCGCCGGCGGACAGATCAGCGGCCATTACTTGCTGACCTTGCTGTAGAACACCATGTCAGGGTTGATGCCCTGCACATAGCCCTTGAGGTTATCACGCACCGCAATCAGGCTGCGCGCCTGCAGGCCGATGACAAACGGCGAGCTTTGCTGCACCTGTTTTTGCAGTTGCTGGTAGTCTGCCACCCGTTTGGCGGTGTCGTTTTCCGCAGTGGCGGCCAGCGTCAGCTTGCTCAGCGCCGGGATCTGCCAGTTGGCGCGCCAGGCCAGCGTCTTGCTGCCGTCTTCCGGGTTGTAGGCGAAGGCGGCGGCGTTGGTGTTAGGGTCGAAGTAATCCGGCCCCCAGGAGGTCAGCGTCGCATCGTAGTTAAGCGCTTTCACCTTGGTGGAGACCTGCGAACTGATGCCCGGCACCAGTTCGACCTTCACGCCGCCCTGAGCAAAACTGGCCTGCAGCGCCTGAGCGATGTCCAGGTACGGCGGCTGGTTGTTGACGTCCAGACGGAAACTGACGTTGCTCAGCCCCGCCTTGGCCAGTATTTCTTTGGCTTTCTGCGGATTGAAGCTGTACGGCCTATCTTTGAGCGCGCCCAGATAACCGTCCGGCAGGAATGCCTGATGGCTCTGGAACTGCCCTTTCAGCAGATCGTCGGCGATGCCTTGATAATCGAACAGCCAGCGCGCCGCCTCCCAGAACGCCGGATTGCCGAGCGCCGGCGACGCCTTGGCGTTGAACTGCAGGAAATAAAGCGAAGCATAAGGAATAGCCAGCGGTTTGACGCCCGGCTTGCCCTTCAGAGCCACCATCTGGTCTGCCCCCAGGTTGCGTGCGATATCGGCATCGCCCTGCTCGATCAGCAAACGGCGCGCCGCCGGATCGGGCACGTTTTTGATCAGGATGGTTTTCAGCGTCGGCGCCCCTTCCGGCGAGCCCGGGTTGGCGTCCAGCACCACCACTTCGTGCGGCACATAGGTGCGGATTTTGTAAGGGCCACTGCCGGCGGAGTGGCTGTTCAACCATTGATGCCCCAGATCGTCGCCCTGCTGGTGCGCCAGCGCCTCTTTGGCGTCGACGATCGAGGATACCGGCGCCGACAGCAGGCTGAGCACGAAGGCCGGGCTGACGTTCTCACTCCAGCTGATTTTTACCGTGTGCTCGTCCACCTTGCTCAGGTGTTGCTCCACGTTCTTCGCGTTCCAGCCCAGCTGCGTCAGGATAAACGACGGTTCGAGATTGAGTTTAACCACCCGTGAAAGCGAGAAGATCACGTCTTCCGGCCGCAGCGGATTGCCGCTGGCGAACCTGGCGTCCGGGCGCAGGCTGAAAGTCAGGCTGCGGTCGTCGGCGCCGGCCTGCCAGCTGCTGGCCAGGGTTGGTTTAAGATCGATGGGATTGTGCGGATCTGACTGGATCAGACGTTGATACAGGCTGTTGAACGACTGCACCGTGGTTAACTCAAATCCCTGGGCCGGGTCAAAGCTGACCACGTCATCGATAGATTGCGCGATCACCAGCGTGTTGGCCGGCGTCGCCGCCTGTACGTTAACGCTGGCCGCCACGGCCAAAAACAGCAAAGAAGGAACGAGCGCTTTCATCTGAAACTCTCCAAGCGGATGGAATTTATAATAATTTTTCGAGTGTATGCGAGCACGATCGGCAGCTGAAGGTACTTAAATCACTATAGATATTCTTTTTATGTATATAGATGGGATTTTGATTATTAGGGCAAGGATTGCGCGGCAGGTCGCACTCTCGCGACACGTCGCGGCAATTGCCTACTGTCTTTGCAGCACGATTCGCAGCGATGAAAGTCGGGGTTTGAGTCTGTTTCATCGGGTGACTAACGTGAGCTCAGTCACCCAAAGGACGGGCAAATGGCAAACCATCCATCAGAAAATGGCTGCTCACTCCTGCATGAGAGAGCGATAGAGCAAACGCTGGCAGACATGAACAGCGTGCTGCTTGAGTCGAATCTGTCTATGACTCGTCTGACGGTACAAGACCGGCGCTGGCAAAAAGGCAGAAAAAACGGCCATACGTTAAATTGGCGCTCTCTGTTTAAATATCATGTCCAAATGCCGATGAGTTTCGCTTTTGTCTACCGGCAAATAGCCAGCCCGCTGAGCCGCGCCGGCTTTTGCCTGTGCCGTTATCTCCAGGCGGAGAACGTTATCGAACTTGTCGCGCTGGAGAATTTCTCCCTGCGCGAAACGCAACATCCCCTGAAAGGCAATATGCTGCGCAACTGCTTGCAGGCGCTATATCTGTATGGGCTGAACCTGCAAGAGCAGGGGCTGACGCCGGCGTATCCGCCGGACATACTTATCAGCCACGCCATTAACCATCACGTGTTAGCACTGTATACACGTCAGGCCGCCTTTGAAGTAATACCCGACACCATGACATGTAAAACCAGCTTCAACGCACTGAAAAAGTACATACAATCGCTGGAAAAATACGGTGCCAGATGTGATAAGGTGCGTATAAATAACGAGCAGCAAGGAAGCCAAAATGGAAAATAAGGATCTGACCGACCCCACGCTCTCCATTCAAGAGCAAAAACGCATCGCCATCGAGATTTTACGTCAATACCATCGCTGGGAGATGGCTAACCCACGTCCAGCCGAAGAACTCCCGGAATGGGAAGCCATCGGCCCGTTCAGAAAAAGCAAGCGTCACCTTATCGAACGTACCGATGACTGACCATGCATTAGCCCGCAAGCGATCCTGCAGGGCAATCCCGTGTTGTTAAATCTGGTAGTCAATCACCGCATCCAGCTGCGACGAGAAGACCTTGTCTTTGATTTCGGTCAGCGACAACGTCGGGTTGCACAGCTGAATAAAGCGCCAGGCATAGTTGCGCTGCAGCTGGCTGCGTTTCAGGCCCAGCCAGACCGTATTGGGTTCAAACAAATGCTCGGCGTTGAGGCTGACCAACCCGCGATCGCGCTCTTTTTCATACGACATGTCCGCCAGCACGCCCACGCCCAACCCCAGCTCGACATAGGTTTTAATCACGTCGGAATCTTGCGCGCTGAGCGCGATGTCCGGCGTCAGGCCCGCTGATTTGAACGCCGCATCCAGCTTCGCGCGGCCGGTAATGCCCTGGCGGTAAGTGATCAACGGCAAGGTGCTGAGCATCTCCAGCGTCACCTGCGGCTGCCGCGTCAACTCGTGCCCTTCCGGCACCAAAATGGTGTGATGCCATCGGTAGTAGGGGAACGCCGCCAGCGACTCGTCGCTCATCAGCCGTTCGCTGGCAATGCCGATATCGGCTTCACCGGCGGCCAACATCGAAACGATCTCCTCCGGGCTGCCCTGATTGAGCACCACCCGCACCCGTGGATAAAGCGCGCGAAACTCTTTGATCACCCCCGGCAGGCTATAGCGCGCCTGGGTGTGCGTCGTCGCGATATGCAGCTGCCCCGAATCGTTGCTGCTGAAGACATCCGCCAGGCGACGGATGTTGTTCGCGTCGTTGAGAATCCGTTCCGCTACCACCAGCAGCTCTTTGCCGGGTTCGGTCATGCCCAACAGCCGTTTGCCGCGGCGAATGAATATTTCGATGCCCAGCTCTTCTTCCAGCTCGCGAATATGCCGGCTAACGCCGGACTGCGAAGTAAATAAGGTATTGGCGACCTCGGTCAGGTTGTAGTTGCAGCGCGCCGATTCTCGAATAATTTTTAATTGTTGAAAGTTCATTCCCGTCTCCCTGTTACTTGCAGTAGCGTCTGCCATATTGATACGGAGTCCTGCGGGGCTGAACAAATAAGAAATAACCTTTACTTATGCAATTTAATGCTAAGTGAATTATTTATCGTGGCTCTCGGGGGGTGAGGACGGGGGAAAATGATGAATGGCTTTAAAAATAATGAGATAAATAACCATACAAATAAAGAGCCTTAAGTCGTCATGCAGAATAAAGTTATTAAATAGAGGTATTAGATATATGAAAAAGGGCTCAGCATGCTGAGCCCTTAAGTGTCTGCTGCCCTGCTAACGCCTCAGGCGGTAGCCTCAGCCCCGAAAGCGCCAGGGCGGTTCTGTTGCAACCACTGCTGTACATAGCGCACCAGATCGCCGATGCAATCATCCTGCATGCCGTGGTGTTTCAGCTCGTTATCCAGCGCAAACAGGTATTGCGCGTTGGTACCCAGCGGGCCGCTGGCGCTGGCGATCAATGGCGCGATCACCTGGTGGCTGGTGTCTGCTTCAAACAACGGGTGCTGCGCGTTCATCACGAACACCAGCGCCGTGACGGTCTCTCCGCCATCCAACTGCAGTTCACACCAGGTCGGCACGTAGCAGTCGGTCACCATTTCGCGCTTCCAAAGCAGCTCCAGCTCTTCACGCAGCTTACCTTCCGGCAGACGAAACGCCAATCCGGTGGTCTGACCGCCCTCTTTCAGCGCCAGCATGCGCCCCGGCTGATGCAGCGTGCCGCGCCCGGCGGTCAAACGCATGCAGAACGCCCGATGCCAGCCCTGCAGCATGGCGGGCCGCACTTCTTCAGATTCGAAAACCGGATTCCACATCAGCGAACCGTAACCGAATACCCATACCGGGCTGTGATCCGGCCGGCGCGATAACGTGCATTCCAACGAGGCTGCGCGCTGTTCAGGCGTCAGCAGCAGCGACTCCTCAATAGCGCCAAAGGCGGTTTTGCAATCCGCTTTTTGCAGAAAATCTCGCGTTAACACTGTTACAACCTCCCGGGAATACGATTTCTCGTCCTCCCTCGCCACTACTGAACCTTTGCAATTTTATTTTTTGGTGCGGAATTTTATTAATTCAATAACCGCGCCGATTAATAATGACCATATTCTTTTCCCGCCGCGCAATCAAGTTGCAAAGCGGCGTTAACGTGGAAAAGTATTTGTACTGAGCAGCAATAATATTAATTGCCGAGGTCAGCATAACGTCTGCGCGTTTTTTACCGGGGCATAAAAGCGTTACTTTTTATGCCAGCGTTCGTCGTCGCCCTTGCGATAGCTTTGCTTGACCGCCGCCCAGGCCACCTTATGCGCCGTCTCCTCCCGGTTGTCGTCACCGCGCCGATCGTCGGGATCCCGGTATTGTTGCCAGGCGCTGTTGAACGCTTCTTTATAGATCGCCTGCGCATGTTCCGGTAGCACATGCTTTACATTGTCCGGCAAGTCGCTCGTGTCTTGGTATGGCATCACGTCCTCCCGTGCGTATTGCGTGAACCTTAAGCCTAGCTCACACGCGGTTGCGCCTCAATGAGCAAACAATTCTCATTATCAAACGGCATGGTATACTCACCGCCAAACGAACTATAAGGAGATCCTCGTGACTACCGAAGCCCCTCGCTCACGCGCCCCCTACCTGATCGCCGTCAGCGCCGTACAGGACATTACGCCGCACCTGCGCCGCATCACCTTTACCGCGCCCGATCTGCGCTACTACCCGGCCAACGCCGCCGCCGCGCACATCAAGGTCTTTTTGCCGCTCGCCGGTCAAACGCAGCCGGATCTGCCGACGCTGACTGAAAACGGCCCGCGCTGGGCTGCGGATGCCGTGCGCCCGATCGTGCGCACCTATTCCATTCGCGCCGTGCGCCCGGAACAGGCGGAAGTTGACATCGAGTTTGCCATCCATGACCACCAGGGACCGGCGGTCGACTTTGCGCGTCAGGCGAAAGCCGGCGATAAAATCGGCATCAGCAATCCAGGCGGCCCCAAACCGATGCTGCCGGCCGCCGACTTCTACTGCCTGGCGGGCGATCCTTCCTCGCTGCCTGCGTTGGCCGCGCTGCTGGAAAACCTGCCGCCGCACGGCGCCGGGCGCGCTTTCATCCGCGTCGACAGCACTGCCGACGTGATTGACCTGGAAAAACCTGCCGGCGTTGAGGTGAATTGGATCGTCGGCGGCACGGAGAAAACCGACGAATTGATCGCTCGGTTCCGCGCGCAGTCCCTGCCGCAGGGGGAAGCGCACTTCTGGCTCGCCGGTGAAGATCGCCTGGTGGTGGAGCTGCGCCGTTACCTGCGCCGCGAACGTCAATGCGATCGTAATCGTCTTTATGCCGTGCCTTACTGGCGTGAAGGGCTAAATGAAGAGGGATACCACAATAAACGGCATGAAATCATGGATAATATTGACGACTAACGGTCGTATTTTCCTTGATTAACCACGCACTAAATAAGTAAACACGACTTTTCTCAAATCTAACGTTGTAAATTGACGTTATTGCGTAAAAGTAAGTAAATAAAACCGCACTCCGTGCGGTTTTTTTGTTACTCTGATCACATAAAGCAAGCAATTGCTTTCTCAGATAAAAACAACATCACACCGGCGCCGCGGGTGTATCCTAATATAAAATACCTACTGGAAACGCAGAGTTGCCGCATCACGGCGACCGGCGCTGACGGGCTACGCTGTTTGAGAAGGAGTGTCACCCTCATGAAGTCGCAACACGATCCTGGCCGATCCACCAAATCTCGCCACACCGAATACTCGCTGATCTTCCCCATCGCCGCGCTGGTGGTGTTGAATTTATGGGGCAGCACCGCTAACTTTCCGCTGATCGTCGGCATCAATATTCTCGCGCTGGTGGGGATCCTCAGCAGCGCCTTCAGCGTGGTGCGCCACGCCGACGTGCTCGCCCACCGACTGGGCGAGCCCTATGGCTCGCTGATCCTCAGCCTGTCGGTGGTGATCCTCGAAGTCAGCCTGATCTCGGCGTTGATGGCCACCGGCGACGCTGCGCCGGCGCTGATGCGCGACACGCTGTACTCCATCATCATGATCGTTTCCGCCGGCCTGGTCGGCTTCGCGCTGCTGCTCGGCGGGCGCAAGTTCGCCACCCAGTACGTCAACCTCGGCGGCATCAAACAGTACCTGATGGCGATTTTCCCGCTGGCGGTGATCGTGCTGGTGTTCCCGAGTGCGCTGCCGGGCGGCAACTTCAGCACCGGGCAAGCGCTGTTGGTGGCGCTGATTTCCGCCGCCATGTATGGCGTATTCCTGGTGATCCAGACCAAAACCCACCAGAGCCTGTTCGTGTACGAGCATGAAGACGACGATGGCGATCCGCACCACGGCAAGCCCTCTTCGCACAGCAGCGCCTGGCACGCCGCCTGGCTCATCGTGCACCTGATCGCGGTTATCGCCGTCACCAAGTTCAACGCCAATCCGCTCGAAGGCCTGCTGACCAAAATGAATGCACCGGCGCAGTTCACCGGTTTCCTGGTGGCGCTGCTTATCCTGTCGCCTGAAGGCCTGGGCGCGCTGCGCGCCGTGTTGAACAATCAGGTGCAACGCGCCATGAACCTGTTCTTCGGTTCGGTGCTGGCGACCATCTCCCTGACGGTGCCGGCGGTGACCATCATCGCTACCCTGACCGGGCAGACGCTGATCTTCGGCCTGCAAACGCCGCATATCGTGGTGATGTTGACGGTGTTGTTGCTGTGCCAGCTGTCGTTCTCGACCGGCCGCACCAACGTGCTGAACGGCACCGCCCACCTGGCGCTGTTCGCCGCCTACATGATGACTATCTTCGCCTGATCAAAAAGGGGCGCACTCTGTGCGCCCCTGCCTGCGTTATACCGAGAAGAATATCGCCGCGGCGATCCCCCCGAACAAAATCCACTTGATGATGTAATAACCGGTGCGGTTCCAGGCCTTCAGCCGTTTCCCCACCCGGCGAATTGCATAGATGTATTTGAACATCTTGTTGACGCCGCCGGTGCGATCGCCCTCTTCATTCGGCGCGGTGGCGGCGCTCATCAGATTGCGCCCCAACCAGTGGTTAACCGCCTGCGCCCAGCGGTAGCGCATCGGCCGTTCGATATCGCAGAACAGGATCAGGCGATTCTGCCCGCTCTGGTTTTCCGCATAGTGCAGATAGGTTTCATCGAACATCACCCCTTCACCGTCACGCCAGCTGTAGCGCTCACCGTCCACCTCAATGAAGCAGCGGTCATCATTGGGGGTAATCAGCCCCAGGTGATAACGCAGCGAACCGGCGTAAGGATCGCGGTGGCGCGGCAAACGGCTGCCGTCCGGCAGTTCGGCGAACATCGCCGCCTTGACCGAAGGCAGACTGCGCAGCAGTTCCGTGGTCTGCGGGCACAGGGTCATGGCGGAGGGATGGCTGTCCTCATACCATTTCAGATAAAAGCGTTTCCAACCGGTCTTGAAGAACGAGTTGAAACCGGCGTCGTTGAATTGATCGGACGCTTTGATCTGCTGGATCTCCATCAGCTTCTGTCCTTCGTCGCGGATGGTTTCCCAGTTCTCCCGCAGTACCGTCAGCTCAGGAAATTGCTCCGGCTTCAGGTACGGCGTGGTCGGCACACGGGAAAACAGATACATGAAGACGTTCAACGGTGCGGTAAAGGTGGAATGGTCAGACAGCTGCCGCCACACGTTGTAGCGCACCCGCCCGCGGTAATGCACATAGACGACGCATAAAATAAGCAAAAGCAGAATGATGTATTTCATGTTTGAATCGCAGCAAGGAACCCACACGCTATGCGCCGCGCGGCGCACACCCCAGAAAATGTCCTTTTGGCGGCGCACGCAAACTGCGCGCCAATCTGGAACCCATTAATCATTAACGCTAACTCAACGAAAATCTATACAAATAACCACAATAATTTACACAAAGGTTAAACGAAATGGTAAATAGGCGGCGATAAAAAAGGCCGCCGAAGCGGCCTTTCCATTAGCGGATAGGTTAACTGTAAGCGTTGAGCGTGCGCTGGCACAAAGCGGAGCGTACGCAGTCCTGTTTTTCAAAGCGGATGACGCCGATCATCTCGTCCTCTTCGAAGCGCTCCAGGGCATCGCTGAGACCGGATTTTACGCCGCGCGGCAGGTCGCACTGGGTCACGTCGCCGTTAACGATAACCGTCACGTTTTCCCCCAGGCGGGTCAGGAACATTTTCATCTGGCTGGCGGTCACGTTCTGGGCTTCATCCAGGATAACGACCGCATTTTCGAAGGTGCGTCCGCGCATATAAGCGAACGGCGCAATCTCTACCTTGCCGATTTCCGGGCGCAGGCAGTACTGCATAAAGGAAGAGCCCAAACGGCGCACCAGAATGTCATACACCGGGCGGAAATAAGGGGCGAACTTCTCGGCGATATCCCCCGGCAAGAAACCGAGGTCTTCATCCGCCTGCAAAACAGGACGGGTAACGATAATCCGATCCACCTCTTTATGGATCAGCGCCTCCGCCGCCTTGGCGGCGCTGATAAATGTTTTGCCGCAGCCGGCTTCGCCGGTGGCGAAGATCAGCTGCTTATTCTCTATGGCTGATAAGTAATGACCCTGAGCTTCGGTTCTAGCCTCGATGGGTGAGCTATCGCGCTTGTCTCGCGCCATGCCGATAGACTCGACTCCCCCCATTTGCACCAGCGAGGTCACAGACTCTTCTTCCAGCTGGCGATGACTACGAGCGTCACGACGAATAACGCGTTTCGCTTCACGACGTGCTTTGATCACTGCTTTCTGTCTACCCATAGTGGCACCTTACAGTTTGTTTCACCTACCGCAACGGCCAGGCCGCGCGATTATGTTTCACACACGTATTAGGTTTTGGCCTCCTCCGAGCCAATAAGAGCCAAGGGACAAAGTGAATCGACGGCAACGCTTAAGCGCTGTGTCTTCACGGGACAACGCGGACTGCATCAATAAACGTGGAGTAAAAAGTGATGAGATTCGGTAGCGATAAGGGTGCGGAGTTGCCGGTAAAAGAGAGTCGGAGAGAGAACCCTCGTTACAACGAGAAATCAGGGGAGATGTGTTATTTTTTCTTTCCAGCCCAACCAAGGACTTTACCATTAGCGATCCCCGCAGTGATATTTACAGCTTCAAGCTGTGCACCGTGTGAAAACTACCGCCAGATGATTACAGTATAATGACATTCAATCCTGTCGCGTTACTAAAATGTAAAAAAATTTTATATGTTTTGTTTTTAGTTATCGCTAAAACACTATATCACGCCCAAGACATCATTCCATAGAAAATTATAATCAATAAATATCAATGAATTACAATTAAAATCCGCGAATGACACTTTGGTTTCCCGATTAAATTTTGCGCAATCAAAAGCAGCAGAGATGGGTGTTTTTTTATCTGCTGGCAAAGCATTGAATTGCGTTTCATCGTTAACTGCCCCCCTGCAGCGGGTAAGACAAACGTAAAACGAGGCGGAAGATCCCGCCTCGTCATTTCGGCTTCAGGCCTTGAGCAGGCCGCTGGCCAGATAATCGCCACCCTCTTTCACGCCCGGCAATACGAAGAAATACCCGCCGCCAATCGGCTTGATGTATTCCTCCAGCGCTTCACCGTTCAGCCTTTTTTGCACCGTCAGGAAGCCTTTCTCCAGATCGGCCTGATAGCAGACGAACAGCAGCCCCATTTCCAGCTGGCCGGCATTGGAGACGCCAAGGGAATAGCTGTAGCCGCGCCGCAGCATCAGGTTGCTTTGGCTTTCCGGCGTGCGAGGATTAGCCAGCCGGATGTGCGCATCCATCGGGATCACCTTGCCGTCGGGATCGTTCGCGTAGTCCGGCTCGTCATGTTCACGCTTCATGCCCAGCGGCGCCCCGCTGTGCTTCTCGCGGCCGAAGATGGTTTCCTGCTCCTGCAGCGGCGTGCGATCCCAAAACTCGACGCGAAAACGAATAATGCGCGCCGCCTGATAGCTGCCGCCCGCCGTCCACGCCGGCTCACCGACGTTGTCGCCGACCCACACCACCTTATCCATCAGCGGTTTGTCGTCGGTTTTCGGGTTCGCAGTGCCGTCTTTGAAACCCAACAGGTTGATCGGCGTCTCTTTGCCTTTGCTGCGCGCCGCGTGCGCGGAGATGAACCCCTCCCGCTTCCAGCGCACGCTGAGCAGATCCGGCGAATGCTTAATGATGTCGCGCAGCGCGTGAATCACCGTTTCGTTAGTGTTGGCGCAGATCTGCAACAGCAGGTCGCCGTGACAAAGCGCGGCGTCCAACGCATCGTTGGGGAAGCGGGTCATTTTCTGCAACCGCAGCGGCTTTTGCGCCTGCAGACCAAAGCGTTCATCGAACAGCGATGCGCCGACCGAGACGGTGATGGTCAGGTTGTCCGGGTAAATCTCCGGCCCCATGATGCCGGAATCGAGCGGCGGCAGTTTGGCGTCCACCTCCGGCGCCTTGCCGCCGTGGGTCAGGAAGGCGATGCGCTCGGTCAGCAGCCGGAACAGGCGCTCCAGCCCCGCTTTGTCGGTCGCCAGCACATCGAACGCCACCAGCATCATCGCCGCCTGTTGCGGCGTCAGCACGCCGGCCTGATGGCGGCCATAAAACGGCTGTTTCTGCCAGCGCTCATCCTGCGGCGTCGCCAACGGCTCCGCCGCGTTGCCCGCCGCCTGCGCCAGGCGGCTGCCGCCCAGCGCCAGCGCGCCCAGCCCCAGCCCTTGCAGCAAACGGCGGCGCGAAGGCGATGCCGCCCCCTGCGATTGCGGATGCGGCCCGTTATTCGGGCCTGCCTTGTTGCTCATAACCGTATGCCTCAGTCCAGACCCAATACGCCGCGCAGCTGGGAAAGATCCTCCGCCAGCGTGGTGATCGGCCCTTTCAACGCATTGCGATCGGCATCGGTCAGCTTCTCATAGGACTCATAACCCTCTTTGGTTTGGTACTTCGCCAAAATGGTGTCCACAGTTTTGAAGTTGGCGTCGATTTTGTCCAGCAGCGGCTTATTGGCCTTAACCAGCAGCGGGCGCAGCAGATTGACTATCTTTTGCGCGCCGTCGACGTTGGCCTGGAAGTCCCACAAATCGGTGCGGCTGTAACGGTCTTCTTCACCGCTGATCTTGCTGGCCGCCACCTCTTCGATCAGCCCGGCTGCGCCGCCCACCACTTTGCTCGGCGGGAAGGTCAGTTCACTCACGCGTTTTTGCAGCTCAACGGTGTCGTGATACAGACGATCGGCATATTGGCTCATGTCTTTGGTCGAATTGTCGGCAAACAGCGCCTTCTCCAGACGGTGGAAGCCGGTGAAGTTCGGGTCCGCCGCTTTCTTCTCGTAGTCGTCTTCACGGGCGTCGATGCTGCCGTCCAGATCGGAGAACAGCTCGGCGATCGGCTCAATGCGCTCATAGTGCTGGCGGGTCGGCGCATACAGCCTGCGCGCCTGCTCCACGTTGCCGGCCTTCACCGCGTCGGTAAACAGCTTGGTCTGTTTCACCAACCCATCGACTTCTTTGGTGACGTAAACCTTGTATTCAGCGATCGGGCCGACTAGGTCCAGCGCGTTCGGCTTGCCGTCGGTGGCGCCGTTGGCCGCGGCGGTGACAGTCAGTTTGCCTTTCGGATTGCTCAGCAGCCCGCAGGTCATGTCATATTCGCCCGCTTCCAGCGTGGCGGTCATTTTCTGGGTAAAGCCCGGCGCGATGTTCTCGCGCTCTTCCACCACCATCACCCCTTTCAGGATTTCCCATTCGACGTTTTTCTGGCTGGTGTTGTGCACCACAAACTGTGTCTTGCCGGCCGGGACCGTCAGTTGCATCGGTTCGCACTGCTTGTCGTTAACCGTAACCTTGATCTGCGGCACGTCCGCCGCCAAGGCGTCGATGCTCAGCGCAAACGCCGGGATAGCCAGTAATGCTGCGTGCAACGCCTTGCGGCGAAATAACGGAGTAGACATACGAGATTCCCTATTAAACATTAATGATTGATTTTACGTTGCGCCGGGGCCGCTGCCGGCTCCGCGCGCTGCGGCAGGAAAAAGAAAATCAGCGCCGGGATCAGATACAGGAAGTAGACCGCCACTTCGCTGACCGTCGGCGCTTCCTGGTAACCGAGAATGCCTTCCAGCAGGGTGCCGAACAGCGAATGGGTCGACAGGGTGTTGCTGAAATCGAAGGCGATGTCCTGGAAGTGGTTCCACAGGCCGGCTTCGTGGAAGGCGCGGATCGCCCCGGCGGCCAGGCCGGCGGCGACGAACAAAATGAACAGACTGGTCCATTTGAAGAATTTGGCCAGGTGCAGCTTCACCCCGCCCCAGTAAATCATCATGCCCAGCACGATGGCGGCCACCAGGCCGAGCACCGCGCCGATCGGCGCCGCGGCGCCCACGTCTTGCTGGAACGCCGCCAGCAGGAAGAACACCGACTCCAGCCCTTCGCGCGCCACGGCGAAGAACACCATCGCCACCAGCGCCCACCCCTGCCCTTTACCGGCGCTGAGCGCCTGATCGATAGCCCCTTCCAGATGCACCTTGACCGATTTGGACACCTTACGCATCCAGAACACCATATAGGTGAGGATCAGCACCGCCACCGCCGCCACGATGCCTTCGAACAGCTCTTGCTGTTTCTGCGGGAACTCGCCGGTGGTCTCATTGATGAAGATGCCGAGCGCCAGACACAGCGCCGCGGCGACAATCACGCCGATCCACACCGCGCCCAGCCATTGGCTGCGCTGCGTGCGCTTCAGGTAGCTGGCGATCAGGCTGACGATCAGCGCGGCCTCCAGCCCCTCACGGAACATGATAAGAAAGGGAACGAACATAACTAATCACCCCTGAAAAGACCGCGGCGGCAGAGAAAACCGGCTCGAAATGAGCCGCGGCGAGTATGTAAAGAAACGTAAAATACAACGAGAGTGATTATCATTCTGGCAAAAAGAAATACAAGAGGCGCAAGCGTGATTTTTTCTAATCAAATGTCGCCAGGTGTTACAGCCGAATGACGGGCAAACAGGCAAAAAGAAGGGGCGCTCTGCGCGCCCCTTGCCGACTGACATCAAACGGCGTTATACCGTTTTGTATTCGGCTTCCGCCTGATCGAAACGTTCGGTCATGGTTGAGGATGGCTGGCGGCCCATCAGGCTCACCACCACGATGGCCAGACAGCCCAGGATGAAGCCAGGGATGATTTCGTACAGGCCCAGCCATTCGTACTGTTTCCAGACGATCACCGTCACCGCACCGACCAGCATGCCGGCCAGCGCGCCGTTGCGGGTCATGCGCGACCACATTACCGAGATCAGCACAACCGGGCCGAAGGCGGCACCGAAACCGGCCCAGGCATAACTCACCAGGCCCAGCACGCGGTTCTCCGGGTTGGCCGCCAAGGCGATGGCGATCAACGCCACTACCAGCACCATCACGCGGCCGACCCACACCAGCTCACGCTGGCTGGCGCCCTTGCGCAGGAACGCCTTGTACAGGTCTTCGGTGATCGCGCTGGAGCATACCAGCAGCTGGCAGCTCAGGGTGCTCATGACCGCCGCCAAAATCGCCGACAGCAGCACGCCCGCCACCCATGGGTTGAACAGCAACATCGCCAGTTCGATAAACACGCGTTCGCCGTTCTGCGACACGTTACCGGCCTGATCCGGGTTATTGGCGAAGTAAGCGATACCGAAGAAACCGACGGCGATGGTCCCGGCCAGGCACAGGATCATCCAGGTCATGCTGATGCGGCGCGCGCTGCGGATGGTGCGGTGAGAATCCGCTGCCATGAAACGCGCCAGGATGTGCGGCTGGCCGAAGTAGCCCAGGCCCCAACCCAGCAGCGACAGGATGGCGACGAAGTTCAGTCCCTTCAGCATGTCGAGGTTGGCCGGGTTCTTCGCCTGGATCACCAGCATCGAGGTATCGATGCCGCCGACGGCGAAGATCACGATCACCGGCGTCAGGATCAGCGCGAAAATCATCAGGCTGGCCTGTACGGTGTCGGTCCAGCTCACCGCCAGGAAACCGCCGATAAAGGTATACAGGATGGTCGCCGCGGCGCCGGCCCACAGGGCGGTTTCGTAGCTCATGCCGAAGGTGCTTTCGAACAGGCGCGCGCCGGCCACGATGCCGGAGGCGCAGTAAATGGTGAAGAACACCAGAATGACGATGGCCGAGATCACCCGCAGCAGCTTGCTGTTGTCTTCAAAACGGCTGGTGAAATAGTCCGGCAGCGTCAGGGCGTTGTTGTTGGCTTCGGTATGCACGCGCAGCCTTCCTGCCACCAGCTTCCAGTTCAGGTAAGCGCCGATGGTCAGGCCGATGGCGATCCAGCTTTCGGAGATGCCGGAGAGGAAGATGGCGCCCGGCAGGCCCATCAGCAGCCAGCCGCTCATGTCGGAAGCCCCGGCGGACAGCGCGGTCACCACGCTGCCCAAACTGCGGCCGCCGAGAATATAGTCATCAAAGTTGTTGGTTGCCCGGTAGGCAAGCAGGCCGATCAGCACCATCCCGAAAATGTACACCAGGAAGGTCACCAGCATAGGTGTGCTCATTGTCATTTAATTCTCCACTTTCATTATTATTCGCGTTTCGCTCCGGCCAAGCCGGCGCCGGTAAACCCACGCGCAATGCATTTCACTGGCCGCCGCGCCGGAACGTGACGCAGCCTGCGAGCGAGTGCAGGTAAAATAGTTTCTGCCCGTAATTGTTGACCGTCGGTTATCCTAGATGAGCCTTTCATCAACCAACAAGATATTTAACAACAAAGTTACACAAAGTTTACCCTGCGTCACATTTACCGGGCTCAAAGGTTGCACTCACAACAAGCAAAATGAGTTGCACCTTACCATTACCCTTATATACCGCAGGGTAAAGCGCCTGCGACGTAATAAACCCCGCCGCATTCGCTCAATAACGCAACATTCATGCCAACTGCCCGTGTTAAAAAATCGATGAAACTCACACTTCGCTCATCAGCCTGATTTAACAAGGTTGCACAAAGTTGCAACATGCAGGATATTGTCTGCATTCTTAACCCACACATCTCACGAACCTATCCCAACAGGCTTTCCGGCCTGCTGTTTGTCTAGCCTGATGGGATAGGTTCTAAACACAGGAGTTGGACAGGCATGGGCACTACCACAATGGGCGTGAAACTCGACGAGGCAACACGCGACCGGATCAAGAGCGCCGCGCAGCGCATCGATCGCACGCCGCACTGGCTCATCAAGCAGGCCATCTTTAATTACCTCGAGCGTCTCGAGAGCGGTACCGATATCCCTGAAATTCCAGCGCTGGCCGCAGCGGGCCAGCCTGAAGCGGACGACATTATGCCGCAAGCGCAGGAAGAGTCACACCAGCCATTCCTCGATTTCGCCGAACAAATTCTGCCGCAGTCGGTGACCCGCGCCGCCATCACCGCCGCCTATCGCCGCCCGGAGACCGAAGCGGTGCCGATGTTGCTCGAACAGGCGCGATTACCCGCCGATCTTGCACAGGCTACTCATAAAATGGCCTATGGCATCGCCGAGAAATTGCGTAACCAAAAAAGTGCAAACGGCCGCGCCGGCATGGTGCAAGGCCTGCTGCAAGAGTTCTCCCTCTCCTCGCAGGAAGGTGTGGCGCTGATGTGCCTGGCGGAAGCGCTGCTGCGCATTCCGGACAAACCGACCCGCGACGCCCTGATCCGCGACAAGATCAGCAACGGCAACTGGCATTCGCACCTGGGGCGCAGCCCGTCGCTGTTCGTCAACGCCGCGACCTGGGGCCTGCTGTTTACCGGCAAGCTGGTGTCCACGCATAACGAAGCCAATCTGTCCCGATCGCTGAACCGCATTATCAGCAAGAGCGGCGAACCGCTGATCCGCAAAGGCGTGGACATGGCGATGCGCCTGATGGGCGAACAGTTCGTGACCGGCGAAACCATCGCCGAAGCGCTGGCCAACGCGCGCAAGCTGGAAGAAAAAGGCTTCCGCTACTCCTACGACATGCTGGGCGAAGCCGCCCTGACCGAAGCCGACGCCCAGGCCTACCTGGTTTCCTACCAGCAGGCGATCCACGCCATCGGCAAAGCCTCCAACGGCCGCGGCATCTATGAAGGCCCCGGCATCTCCATCAAGCTGTCCGCCCTGCACCCGCGCTACAGCCGCGCGCAGTACGAACGCGTCATGGAAGAGCTTTACCCGCGCCTGCTGTCGCTGACCCTGCAGGCACGTCAGTACGATATCGGCATCAATATCGACGCCGAAGAGGCCGATCGCCTGGAGATCTCGCTCGATCTGCTGGAGAAACTGTGCTTCGAGCCGCAGTTGGCCGGCTGGAACGGCATCGGCTTCGTGATCCAGGCCTATCAGAAACGCTGTCCGTTCGCCATTGACGCGGTGATCGACATGGCGCAACGCAGCCGCCGCCGCCTGATGATCCGTCTGGTGAAAGGCGCCTACTGGGACAGCGAAATCAAACGCGCCCAGATGGACGGCCTGGAAGGCTACCCAGTCTACACCCGCAAGGTGTACACCGACGTTTCCTACCTGGCCTGCGCCCGCAAGCTGCTGTCGGTGCCGAACCTGATCTATCCGCAGTTCGCGACCCACAACGCCCATACGCTGAGCGCCATCTATCACCTGGCCGGCAACAACTACTACCCTGGCCAGTATGAATTCCAGTGCCTGCACGGCATGGGTGAGCCGCTGTACGAGCAGGTGGTGGGTAAAGTGGCCGACGGCAAACTGAATCGCCCTTGCCGCATCTACGCGCCGGTCGGCACCCATGAAACGCTGCTGGCTTACCTGGTGCGTCGCCTGTTGGAAAACGGCGCCAACACCTCGTTCGTCAACCGCATCGCCGACGCCACCCTGCCGCTCGACGAGCTGGTGGCCGATCCGGTCAGCGCCGTGGAAGCGCTGGCGGCCAGCGAAGGTCAAATTGGCCTGCCGCATCCGCGCATCCCGCTGCCGCGCGAGCTGTACGGCGAGAAACGCGTTAACTCCAGCGGTCTGGATCTGTCCAACGAACAGCGTCTGGCCTCGCTCTCCAGCGCCCTGCTCACCAGCGCCAGCCATCCGTGGCGCGCGGAACCTATCATCGACGCCGAATTGGATCAGGGCGTGGAGCAGCCGGTGATCAACCCGGCCGAGCCGGGCGATGTGGTCGGCTACGTGCGTGAAGCCACCGAAGGCGAAGTCAGCCGCGCGCTCGACGCCGCCGCGGCCGCCGGCCCAATCTGGTTCGCTACGCCGCCGACGGAACGCGCCGCGATCCTCGAACGCGCCGCCGAACTGATGGAAAGCCAGCTACAAAGCCTGCTGGGCATTCTGGTGCGTGAAGCGGGTAAAACCTTCAACAACGCCATCGCCGAAGTGCGTGAAGCGGTCGACTTCCTGCACTACTACGCCGGCCAGGTGCGCGACGACTTCGCCAACGACAGCCACCGCCCGCTGGGCCCGGTGGTTTGCATCAGCCCGTGGAACTTCCCGCTGGCGATCTTCACCGGCCAAATCGCCGCCGCGCTGGCGGCGGGCAACAGCGTGCTGGCCAAACCGGCCGAGCAAACGCCGCTGGTGGCCGCGCAGGCGGTGCGTATCCTGCTGGAAGCCGGCATTCCGCAAGGCGTGCTGCAGCTGCTGCCGGGCCAGGGTGAAACCGTTGGCTCGACGCTGGTCAACGACGCCCGCGTCCGCGGCGTGATGTTCACCGGCTCCACCGACGTCGCCGGCATTCTGCAGCGCAGCATCGCCGGTCGTCTGGATCCGCAAGGCCGGCCGACGCCGCTGATCGCCGAAACCGGCGGCCTGAACGCCATGATCGTCGACTCTTCCGCCCTGACCGAACAGGTGGTGACCGACGTGGTGGCCTCCGCCTTCGACAGCGCCGGGCAGCGTTGCTCCGCGCTGCGTATCCTGTGCATTCAGGAAGACGTGGCCGAGCACACGCTGCAAATGCTGCGCGGCGCGATGGCCGAATGCCGCATGGGCAACCCGGAGCGCCTGTCCACCGACGTGGGCCCGGTGATCGACGCCGAAGCCAAAACCGGCATCGAACGCCACATCCAGGCGATGCGCGCCAAAGGCCGCAAGGTGTACCAGGCCGCCAAAGGCAGCGCGCAGGATGAAAAAGAGTGGGCGCGCGGCACCTTCATCAAGCCGACGCTGATCGAACTCGACAGCTTCGACGAGCTGCAAAAAGAGATCTTCGGCCCGGTGCTGCACGTGGTGCGCTTCCAGCGCAACAATCTGGACGCGCTGGTCGATCAGATCAACGCCGCCGGTTATGGCCTGACGCTGGGCATTCACACCCGTATCGATGAAACCATCGCCCGGGTGACCGAACGCGCCAAGGTCGGCAACCTGTACGTCAACCGCAACATGGTCGGCGCAGTGGTCGGCGTGCAGCCGTTCGGCGGCGAAGGCCTGTCGGGCACCGGCCCGAAAGCCGGCGGCCCGCTGTACCTGTACCGTCTGCTGGCTAACCGTCCGGACGACGCGCTGCAACGTACGCTGCACCGCCAGGACGAAGAGCGCCCGATGGAAGCCACCGCGCGGCCGCAGCTGTTGGGTGCGCTGCAATCGCTGGAGAAATGGGCGGTCACCAGCCAGCACGGCGAACTGGCGGCATTGGCGCAACGTTATGCGGAACTGGGCCAGGGCGGCACCGTACGTCCGCTGCCGGGCCCGACCGGCGAGCGCAATACCTATGCCCTGCTGCCGCGTGAACGCGTGCTGTGCCTGGCGGATAACGAAACCGACGCGCTGATCCAGCTGGCCGCCGTGCTGGCGGTTGGCAGCTGCGCGCTGTGGCCGGAAGCGGAACTGCAGCGCAATCTGTTCCGCCGCTTGCCGAACGATGTGCAGGCGCGCATCGCCTTCAGCAAAGACTGGCAGCAGGACAAGGTCGAGTTCGACGCCGCCATCTACCACGGCGATGCCGACCAGCTGCGCACCCTGTGCGAGCAGATCGCGCAGCGCGGCGGCGCCATCGTCTCGGTGCAGGGCTTCGCTCACGGTGAAACCAACATCCTGTTGGAACGCCTGCTGATCGAACGTTCGCTGAGCGTCAACACCGCCGCCGCCGGCGGTAACGCCAGCCTGATGACCATCGGTTAACGCATCCTCAAGGCGGCAATACATTGCCGCCTGATTTGCTAACCGCTACGCAAACCCTGCACTTGTGCAGGGTTTTTTATTGTCCGCAGCCCGGTCAGCCGTTAGCGTATTAATCTTCTTGCCTGATAGTGTGTATGGTGTGTAGATTAAGGACAATAACATCGTGAAGAGTTCAGAACTGATTGCGCTGCTGGAAAGCCACGGTTGGGTATTGCGGCGGGTAAAAGGCAGCCACCATCAATTCAAACATCCCGATTTTGCGCTGATCATCACCGTGCCGCATCCAAAGAAAGATCTCAAGCTGGGCACGCTGCGGCAGATACTTAAAGACGCGGGGTTAAGTGCGCTTCACATCGCCACGCGTTAACAGGAGAGACCATGTTTTATCCCGCTTATATCCATACAGAATCAAACGGCAGCGCCAGCGGTTTCTTTCCCGACGTCCCTGGCTGCTACTTCGCCGGCACCAGCCTGGACGACGCTTTTGCCGATGCCCAAAGCGCACTGGATGCGCACTTTGAGTTGTTGAGCGAAGACAATCAACCGCTACCGCGCCCGCATGCCGTCGCAGCCCATCTTGCCAAAGATGCGGGATCCTTCGAGGGAGGACAATGGCTATTGGTCGCTATCAATATGGATAAATTTGACGGCCGAGCCGAACGGATTAACATCACGTTGCCCCATCGCCTGTTAAGTCGCATTGACTCTCTGGTTCGGCAACATCCGGGATACGGCAGCCGCAGCGGATTTCTCGCCGCCGCCGCGCGCAATGAATTGTTGAAAGCAGAGTGAATTCAGTCGGGGGAAACACCCCCGACGCCTTATTGATTCCGGAACTTGTCGAGGAATTGCTGGGTGCGCTGATGCTGCGGATTGGCGAACAGCGCTTTGGCCGGGCCCTGTTCGACGATGCGGCCGTGATCCATAAAGATAACCCGATCGGCCACGTCGCGGGCGAAGCTCATTTCATGGGTGACGATCACCATGGTGCGTTTCTCTTCCGCCAGTGAACGCATGGTATTGAGCACTTCTCCCACCAGCTCGGGATCGAGCGCCGACGTCGGCTCATCGAACAAAATCACCTCCGGCTGCATCGCCAGCGCGCGCGCGATCGCCACCCGCTGCTGCTGCCCGCCGGACAGCCGACGCGGATAAGCCGCCTCTTTGCCGCTCAGCCCCACCTTGGCCAGCAACGCGCGAGCGCGCTGTTCGGCGCTGGCTTTCGCCTCACCTTTAACGATAACCGGCCCTTCAATGATGTTTTCGAGCACCGAACGGTGCGGAAACAGGTTGAAGTTCTGGAACACAAAACCGACCTGCTGGCGCAGCGCGCGCACCTGATTTTTCTGTTTGCTCAACGGCTTGCTGCCATCGATCAGGATATCGCCGACGCGAATGGTGCCGGAATCCGGCTCCTCCAGTAGGTTGATGCAGCGCAACAAGGTGGTTTTCCCTGAGCCGCTCGGGCCGATGATCGCCACCACTTCACCGGCATCCACCGCCAGATCGATCCCATGCAGCACCGTCTGACCTTTGAACTGCTTGGTCAATTGCTTAACTTCAATGGCACTCATGCGTTACTCCTGATCCTGGCGATTAACGTGGGCTTCCAGACGGTTTTGCAGTGCGGAAAGCAGGGTCGCCATCACCCAGTAAATCAGCGATGCCGCCAGGTACATGGTGAACACTTCCAGCGTGCGCGAGGTGATGAGCTGCGCCTGGCGGAACAGTTCCGGCACCTGAATGGTAGCGGCCAGCGAGGTGTCCTTCACCAGGCCGATAAAACTGTTGCCCAGCGGCGGCAAGGCGGTGCGCGCCGCCTGCGGCAGGATCACCCGGCGCAGGGTTTGCCAACGGGTCATGCCGATACTGGCGGCGGCTTCCCACTGCCCTTTGTCGATCGACGAAATCGCCGCGCGCAGCGTTTCTGAGGTGTAGGCGGCGGTATTGAGCGACAGGCCAATCAGCGCCGCCGGGAAAGGATCGAATTCGATGCCGAACTGCGGCAGACCGTAATAGATCATAAACAGCTGGGCGATCAGCGGCGTGCCGCGGAACAGCGATACGTAAATGCGCGACAGCCATGACAGCGGCCAAAGCGGCGAAAGGCGCATCAGCGCCAGCAGAAAACCCAGCAACAGGCCGAACGCCATACCGCCCAGGCTAAGCTGCAGCGTCAGTATGGCGCCCTTCAATAAAAATGGCGCTGAATCCAGCGCCAGTTGAATACTTTCGTGCATTATTTAGTTACGTCCGCGCCAAACCATTTCTCGGAGATCTTCGCCAGCGTGCCGTCTTTTTGCATCTCGGCGATCGCCTGGTCAATCGCGGCCAGCAGCTCTGGGTTATTCTTGCGCAGCGCCACGCCGGACTCCTGGCGGGAGAATGCCGGGCCGGCCACCGCCAGCGTATCGCCGGTTTTCTTCACCAGATCCAGCGCCGCCAGGCGGTCCACCAGAATGGCGTTGATGCGGCCGACGCGCAGATCCTGATACTTGGTCGGATCATCGTCGTAAGTGCGCACGTCCACGCCCTGCACATTCTCGCGCAGCCATTGCTCATAGTTGGTGCCCAGGCCAACGCCGACCTTTTTGCCCTTCAGGTCATCCGGCTTGGTAATGGTGCCTTCGTTGCCCTTTTTCACCAGCGCCTGAATGCCGGAAACGGTGTAAGGGGTGGAGAAATCATATTTCTTCTTGCGCTCATCGGAGAGCGTCACCTGATTGATGACCACGTCGATGCGCTTCGAATCCAGCGAAGCCAGCATACCGTCCCATTTGGTCGGGTTCAGCTTGGCTTTCACGCCCAGATGTTGCGCCAGCGCGTTGGCGAAATCCACTTCGAAACCGGTCAATTTGCCGTCTTCCCCCTGGAAACTGAACGGCGGATAAGTACCTTCCAGCCCGACGATCAGCGTGCCGCGCTGTTTCACCTGCTGCAGCAGGTTATCGGCGGCGTAGGTTTGCGTCGTCACACCGGCGGCCAACGCAATACCCACCACGCCCAACAACCATTGACGACGAACTTTCGCAAACATCATAAACACCCCTGTATGTTGTTTATCTTTTTTGATATCAGCACTTTAACAGTGCAACCGCCCGCATAAAGGAATATAACCTTATAAATATAGTTCAAAATGGAATAACACGCGGTGTTTACACCTGCGGATGGTAGGCGAACAGCGCCGGTGCACCGCCGGTGTGAACAAACAGGATGGGACCTTCGTCGCGGAAGCGCCGCTGGGCGATGCCGTCGATCAAACCGGCCATCGCTTTGCCGGTGTACACCGGATCCAGCAATACCCCCTCTTGCTGCGCCAGCAACTGCACCGCCGCCATGCCCTCTTCGTTCGGCATGCCGTACTGCGGCGCGAAGTAATCATCCCACAACGCGATCGGCGCCAGTTTGTCAATATTCAGCGAACAGGCCAGGGCTTTCTGGATTTGTTCCACCTTCGGCAACTGATCGATCACGGTGCGCGAGACGGTCACGCCGATCAACTCGGTTTCGGGCAGCAGCTGCTGCAGCCCCACCGCCAGCCCGGCGTGGGTGCCGGCGCTGCCGGACGCCACCACCACCGAACTGAACGCCACGTTGCTGCGTTGGCTCTGTTCGGCGATTTCCAATGCGCACTGCACGTATCCCAGCGCGCCCAGCGCATTGGAGCCGCCCACCGGCACCACGTAAGGCCGGAAGCCCTGCGCCTCGAGGCGCGTCGCCAGTTCCGCCAGTTGCTGCTGCGGATCGTGCAGCGCTTCGCACATTACCACTTCGGCGTTGAACAGGCCGAGCAACAGACGGTTGCCGTTGGTCAGGTAGTTTTCCGCGCGGGTATCGATCGGGTTTTCCAGCAAAGCGACGCAGTGCAGGCCCAGTTTCGCCGCCACCGCCGCCGTCTGGCGCACGTGGTTGGATTGAATGGCGCCGGCGGTGACCAGCGTATCGGCGCCTTGCCGTAACGCATCGGCGGCCAAAAACTCAAGCTTTCTCAGCTTGTTGCCGCCCATCGCCATAGGCGTGACATCGTCACGTTTAAGGTAAATTTCACGGCCGAGGTAATCGGAGAGACGGGACAGTTTTTCCAGCGGTGTGGCGACGCCAACCAGATCCAGACGCGGAAATTGCGCCAGTTGTTGTTGCAGGTTCACTACTTCCCCCCAGGGAATCGAATATCAACATCTGATAACCGATAGATTTAGCAGATGTGAACTGAATAATCATCCTTTATCACGGGGGAAACAGCAGACCCCGGCCCAGCGGCCGGGGAAAGTCTCAGTAGCTGCGCTGCCAGGCGAGATACTGATCGTACTTGCGCAGCGCAATGCGGTAGTTGTTGTGCGCCGCGGTAGGCAGATCGTCGATGATGCGCTGATGACTGGCGCTGTTGGCGAATTTGTCCGCCGGGTAATTCCGCGCCACCAGCATTTCATCCAGCCGGCGCAGCCGCACCACGTACTCGCGAATGGTGCTGTGGCTCATCTCGGTCTGTTCGAACAGATACTGCTTGAACGCCATAATGTCGAAATAACTCGGGTGGCTGTTGCAGGAAATCTCGCTGCAAAAGCGGCACAGCGCGGTCAGCTCGTGCTGCACGTTTTGCCAGACCGCATCGTCGATCGGCTGATCCATGCGCGCGATGGCTTCTTTATTGATTATCTTGCCGCGAAACACCAGCGCCATGCGGTCCAACAGTTTGCCGCACTGGGAGCAATGGGTCTGGCTGTGCTTGTAGTCTTTCAGGTAACGGCTAAGCGGCCGTTTCTTCAACAGTATTCCTGGCATAAGGGGCAGTCCGATTGTCGCATGAGTCATCGAGTTGGGGGCGGCGCTCCGCCGTCAGGTATCGTTCGCCAGCCGCGCGCGCAGCCGTTTGATCGCCTGACTGTGCAGTTGGCTGACGCGGGATTCCCCCACGTCCAGCACGGCGCCGATCTCTTTGAGATTCAACTCTTCCTGGTAATACAGCGTCAGCACCATTTTTTCGCGCTCCGGCAACGCCTCGATGGCGTCGATCACCCGCTGGCGCAGGCTGCCTTCCAACAGGTGATGCAGCGGGTTGGCCTCTTCATGCCCTTCCAGCATCGGTTCCGCGTTCTCGCCATGCTCCTCGCGCCATTCGTCGTAGGAGAAAAGCTGGCTGTTATTGGTGTCCAACAGAATTTGACGGTACTCATCCAGCGAGATGTTCAGCGTCTGCGCCACTTCCGTCTCGCTCGCCGGACGGCCGTAACGCTGTTCCAGTTGCCGCATCACCTGCGCGACCTCGCGCGCGTGGCGCCGCACGCTGCGCGGCACCCAGTCGCGGCTGCGCAACTCGTCGAGCATCGCGCCGCGAATGCGCTGCACCGCATAGGTGGTAAAGGCGGTTCCCTGTAGGGCGTCATAACGCTCAACGGCGTTTAATAGCCCGATTCCCCCGGCCTGCAACAGGTCGTCAAGCTCCACGCTGGCGGGCAGCCTGACCTGCAGGCGCAACGCCTCGTGGCGCACTAACGGCACGTAGCGCAACCAGAGAGAATTTTTGTCCATCACGCCTTCGGCGGTATACAGATCGCTCACTATGTCTTAAACCTGCGGATAAGAGAGTCAGCGCTATTATGCGTAGGGGGCGGAATGCCAATCGGCTGAACAGTCGCACAAAACGGGCTTTATTTGCGCCATGTAATAACCGCGCGGTGCGCGAGCATAAAAAAACCCCGCCGAAGCGGGGTTTCTTTGCGACAGTTAATCGGGAGAGACGATTAACGCAGCAGGGACAGGACGTTCTGAGTAGACTGGTTAGCCTGTGCCAGAACAGAGGTGCCAGCCTGTTGCAGGATGTTGGCGCGGCTCATGTTGGACACTTCGGTCGCGTAGTCAGCATCCTGGATACGGGACTGAGAAGCGGACAGGTTGTTCACGGTGCTGTTCAGGTTGTTGATAACAGAATCGAAACGGTTCTGTACCGCACCCAGGGAAGAACGCAGACCGTCAACCTGAGACAGCGCTTTGTCCAGGGTAGCCAGCGGATCAGGAATGTCCACTGCAGTGGTGCTTGCAGCAAATTTCACGGTATCAGCTGCACCGCCAGTACCTGCAGTGAAGGTTGGAGTCGCTGAAACGTAAGATTTTTTACCGTCGGTGGCAGTGGTTTCGACCATGTAGATGGTTTTGCCATCTTTATCAGAACCTGATACCAGCTTCTCATTCGCCTTCAGACCAGATGCGTCAACTTTAGCATCGCCAACGGTACCTGCGTTGTCATACTTGATAGTTGCGCCATCAGCGATCTGAGAACCAACTTTGTTGCCTTTGGTCGTCACATTAAAGGTATCCAGACCCAGCTCTTTAGCGTCGATCTTTTTCAGATCGATATCGATGGTTTCACCGTCGTTAGCGCCAACCTGGATAGTCAGTTTCTGATCGCTGCTCAGCACTTTCACGCCGTTGAAGTCAGTCTGCTCGGAGATACGGTTGATTTCAGACAGACGCTGAGTGATTTCGTCCTGGATGGATTTCAGGTCGCTGGTGGAGTTGGAACCGTTCTGCGCCTGTACGGTCAGACGACGGATGTTCTGCAGGTTGTCGTTAACTTCGTTCAGTGCGCCTTCAGTGGTCTGCGCCAGAGAGATACCGTCGTTGGCGTTGCGGGAAGCCTGAGTCAGGCCTTTGATGTTCGCGGTGAAACGGTTGGAGATCGCCTGACCCGCAGCATCGTCTTTCGCGCTGTTGATACGCAGACCGGAAGACAGACGCTCAATCGCAGTGCCCAGAGAAGACTGAGATTTGTTCAGGTTGTTCTGCGCCATCAGAGACAGGCTGTTAGTGTTGATTACTTGTGCCATTGTTTGCTTTCCTTACGAGTCAGTTGCGTTCTTCGCAACACGGTTAAAAGGTTCGGGCTTGTTTGCCCACGGCGTCAACCACCGTCCCCTCAGGTATCGGCCCTCCCCTAACAACCTTTAGCAATTTTTTAAAATTTTTTGTGCCCGTTGCAATGGCGGAAATAACGCGCTTTTTCCCTCCTCTATTGCGCCATCGTTTTTTTGTTTTTTTCGGTAAACTTTTTCACCACTGGGCCGATAACGCGTAAAGCGAATAAAGTCATAATCAAGGAGAATTACTCATGGCAACGATCAGTTCATTAGGTCTCGGCTCAGGACTCGACCTCAATGGCTTGCTGGATAAGCTGACCAAAGCGGAACAACAGCGCCTGACCCCTTACACCACCAAGCAATCCAGCTACAACGCCCAGCTGACCGGTTACGGCACGTTGAAAGGCGCGCTGGAAAAATTCGACAATCTCAGCAAAGAGATGGCGAAAGAAGATTTCTTCAAGGCCACCACCGCCACCGAACACGACGCCTTCAAGATCACCACCAACGCCAAGGCGGTGCCGGGCAACTATGTGGTGGAAGTGAACAAACTGGCGCAGGCGCAAACCCTGACCACCCAGGCGAAAGTCAGCGACCAGGGCGCTAAGTTGGGCGCTGAAGGCGTGACAGACCGCTCCCTGACCATTACCGCCGGCAACCCGCCGAAAGAAACCAAAATCCCGCTGAGCGACGATCAAACCTCGCTGGTTGAGCTGCGCGACGCCATCAACGGCGCCAAAGCCGGCGTCACCGCCAGCATCATGCGCGTCGGCGACAACGACTATCAGTTGGCGGTCAGCTCCTCCACCACCGGCGAAAACAACAAGATTTCTCTGCAGGTCGATAACGACGACCAACTGGGCGATATCCTGAACTACAACGCCACCCGCGGCACCGGCACCGCCATGAAGCAGACGGTCGCGCCGCAGGATGCTGAGCTGACGGTGAACGGCACCGCTATCAAGCGCAGCACCAACTCGATCAGCGATGCCCTGCAAGGCGTCACCATCGATCTGAAAACCAAAACCAAAACCGATGAACCGCAACACCTGGTGATCAGCACCAACACCGCCGGCACCACCGACAAGATCAAAGAGTGGGTCGACAGCTATAACTCGCTGCTGGACACCTTCAACGCGTTGTCCAAGTTCACCCCGGTGAAAACTGGCGAAGCGCCAAACCCAACCAACGGCCCGCTGCTGGGCGACAACACCCTGCGCGGCATTCAGTCGTCGATCAAAAGCGCGCTGAGCGCAGCCCAGGACAACCCGGAGTTAAAAGGCCTGGGCAACCTCGGCATTTCCACCAACACCAAAACCGGCAAGCTGGAAATCGACAGCGCCAAGCTGAAGAAAGCGATGGATGAGAAGCCGGATCAAGTCAGCAACTTCTTCGTCGGTAACGGCAAAGACACCGGCATGGCCACCGAGATCCACAACGAGATCCAGAGCTACATCAAATCCGGCGGCATCATCGAGAACTCGACCAAAAGCATCAACACCAACCTCGATCGCCTGAACAGCCAGATCACAACGGTCACCGCCAGCATTCAGAACACCATCGATCGTTATAAACAACAGTTCGTTCAGCTGGATACCATGATGTCGAAAATGAACGGCACCAGTAACTATTTGGCTCAACAGTTCAAGTAACCCTTTAACAAGGTAAAGAAAACAGCATGTATAACCGTAGCGGCACTCAGGCCTATGCACAGGTCAGTCTGGAAAGCGGCGCCATGAGCGCCAGCCCGCACCAGTTAATCGTGATGTTGTTCGACGGGGCGCTCAGCGCCCTGCTTCGCGCACGCATCCTGATGAACCAGGGCGATATCGCCGGCAAAGGCATGGCGCTGTCCAAAGCCATCAATATCATCGACAACGGCCTGAAAAGTGGCCTCGACCCTCAGCAGGGCGGCGAGATCGCCGAAAATCTGGCAGCATTGTACGACTACATGAAGCGTCGACTGATGCAGGCCAACCTGCACAACGACGAAGCGGCGATCGCCGAAGTGGTTAAACTGCTGGAAAACATCGCCGACGCCTGGCGCCAGATCGGCCCTAACTACCAACCTTCGCAGGACGCCGTGTAATGGAACGTCAACAGCAGCTGTTAGCCGCTTATCAACAAATTTATAGCCTGAGCAGCCAGATGATCGCGCTGGCGCAAACCGGGCGCTGGGAGGAGCTCGTCGAGCTCGAATTCGCTTACGTGACGGCGGTGGAGAAAACCGCCGCCTATACCGGGCAAGCCGGCCCGTCCATGGCGCTGCAGGAGATGTTGCGCAATAAGTTGCAACAGATCCTCGACAACGAAACCGAGCTCAAGCGTCTGTTACAGCAGCGAATGGATGAGCTGAAGATGCTGATCGAACAGTCCACGCGCCAGAACGTGGTCAACAATACCTACGGCCAGTTTCATGATCGTGCACTGTTGCTGGGGGAACCACAGGTCCGATAAGATCGACAATACTGACGAAAATGGATTAAATAGCACTATGCCCTATTACTCTCGGGTTACGTTAGGATATTAATCTATGGCATTTGAATTATTCAGTTTATGGGTAATTGGTAAAATGCGCGCTTCGAGCCTGGCTCTCACTTTAATGGATAAACATCATCCCGACACGGACGTTTTCTGTTCAGCAGGAAATTGATTTTTGATAGATAAAACACGCCGCTGTGTTTCACGGCCCATGGAAAAATGTTGCTCCAACGCTGATCAAAGCGTAAAGATATTCTCAGATAATGGCTGCGAAATGAATATCGATGGAACGTACAATTAATCTCTGTCCTGGAATTGGCGCCTCAGCGCACATCATTCAGCATACTGAATTATTATTCCCTTCAGTCTATTTTGAGCAACCACATCTGTATCTGATACAACAAGGCCATAAGCGCGTACGCTGGCAACAACACGAAGTGGTCGCTCATCCCGGCGAGCTGTTGATTATCGACGGCGGGCAAACGGTGGACATTATTAACGGCCCGTCCGAAGACGGCGTATTCAGCTGCCAGTTGCTGACCTGCGATCCCCTGTTGCTCACCGTCCAACCTCCGGCGGAGGAAACGCCGGCGCCGATGCCGTTCGAGGCCGTCCTGGCGCTGCGCAACCTGCCCTGCGCCCTCAAGCACAGTTTTGAAACCACCGGTCTGGCGCTGACGCTGCGGCAACGCTTTCCCACCATCATCGTGCGGCACAAAATGCTGGAAATTCTGCTGTGGCTGGCCCAATTCGGCATTCGCTTTATTCACAACGAAGCCAAGGATCTGACGCAACGCGTGCGCCGCTGCCTGGCGACCGACCCGCACAGCATTTGGACGGCGGCCAAAGTCGCGGAAAGCCTGTCGATGAGTGAAGTGATGTTGCGCCGCAAACTGTCGATGGAAAATACCGCATTGCGCAATCTGATGATCGACGTGCGCATGAGTAGCGCGCTGGCCCTGCTGCAGTCGACCGACTGGCCGATCTCCGCCATCGCGCAACATGTGGGTTATGAAAGCGCATCGCGTTTCGCCGAACGTTTTCGCAAACGCTTCGGTTTCGCGCCTACCGCCATTCGCGGCCATCAAAGGATTATGGAACCCGGTTCTCAGGGCGTTGAGGCGATGGTCGCCGGAGAAACATAAATAGACGCGCAACAAAATGGCTTTATTTAACACAAGTCCCTAACGGTTGTAACACCACTGAGATACGCTAAGCAACGCCCATCCGCCGAACAGCGAATTAAATGATGCGTAATGAAAAGCGATTATTTTCTCTGGCAATAATTTTGTTGGGGTTGTGGCTGTTAGCCTTACTGAATGAAGAAGAGATGATGCGTTTACTGGCCGCACAATAAAACGGCCAGGCTTTTTATCGTCTGGTCAGACTTCAGTCCAGTTTAACCAGAACGCCAATTAATACCGCCAGCAGCGCCAACATTAAAATACTGATCAGACGCCATCTGGATTCGCTTTTCGTGCTCATTGACCGGCCTCGAATAATAACCCTACTAATCACGTCATAATAAACGGTCACCTGCGCATTCAATAAACCTGACAGCACCATTTTCTGCCCTCTATTCGGTACATTAGTCGGTTGTGGCACCGGCCATTAGCGATGCGATACCCACGGTGCCGCAAGCGCCAATTTTCCCGGCAGCTCCGCCACCAGCTTGTCTACCGCCAGCCGCACCTTAAGCGGCTGGTAAGGCATATAGGGCCACACGACGTTCACCGGGAAACTGAGGCTGGGCTCACCGCGCATGATCTCCACCAACGTCCCCGCCATCAGCCGCTCGCGCACCAGCCACTCCGGCAGCCAGGCAATACCGGCGCCGGCGGACACCGCATCGACGATCCCCTGCATGTCGTCCATCATCATCTTGGCCGGTGGCCTGAACGGCCGCAGCTCGCCGTTTTCACCGCGAAGCTGCCAGGGCAGCACGGCCCCGGCATGCAGATACCCCACCGCCTGATGTCGGCTTAACGCCTCTACCGTTCTCGGTTCACCGCAGCGCTGCAGATAATCGGGCGAGGCGCACAGCAGCATGCCGTGTTCGCCCAAGCGCCGGGCAACCAGGCTGCCGCTGTCCGCCAGCTCGCCAATGCGCACCGCCAGATCGAACCCCTCGTCGACGAGATCGATCCTGCGGTCGCTGAATGAAATCTCCAGCGTCAGTAAGGGATGCTCATTCGCCAGCGCCGTCAACACGGGCGCAATGCACAAATGGCCGAACAGCACCGGCACCGAGACTCTGAGCCGGCCGCTGACCTGCATCTTGCCGCTGTCGAGCTGGTTTTCCGCCGCCTGAATGTTTGCCAACGCCTGCCGGCAGTGCTCATAGTACAGCGCCCCTTCATCCGTCAGGCTCAGGCTGCGCGTGGTGCGCATAAACAACATCACGCCAAGCCGAGCCTCGAGACGCGACACGATTTTGCTGACCGCAGAGCGCGTCAGATGCAGTTTCTCTGCGGCGGCGGCGAAACTGCCGCCTTCCGCTACGGCAACAAAGGCCGGCAGCGCACTCAGATCGCTTTTCATCTTAATGTTGCCAATATGGAATCAATTTAGTGAAAAACTATCACCACTGGTGAACCTCAAGCAATGATAACCTGCAGTCATTCCGAATCCCCGGTGAAAACCACAGATGACCGTCAGAGGACAGCAGCATGAAAAAAATACTGGTACTCAAATCCAGCATTATGGGAAATGACTCGCAGACCAATAACCTGATTGACCGCTATCTGGCGGCGCGTAAGGCGAAAGGACACGAAGATCGGATCGTCGAACACGATCTGACTGCATTGGATCTGCCGGTATTGGACGGCGAGCTGTTCGGTGCGTTGCGCGGCGCGGAAAACATCAGCCCACGCGCCAAAGCGGCGGTGGCGCTCTCCAACCAGCTGATTGCCGAACTGAAAGAGAGCGATCTGCTGCTGCTCGGCGCGCCGATGTACAACCTCAACGTCCCGACCCAGTTGAAAAACTGGTTCGATTTGGTGGCTCGCGCCCGGATGACCTTCAACTATACCGCCACCTACCCGGTGGGGTTGGTGGAAGGCGTCAATGCGCTGGTATTCAGTTCACGCGGCGGCATGCACGCCGGGCATCCGACGGATGCCGTAACGCCCTACCTGCGTTCGGTGCTGGGGCTGATGGGGATCGGCGACGTGCAATTTATCTATGCCGAAGGGCTGGACATGAAACCGCACGGCCGCGATCAGGGGCTGGCGAACGCCCACCAGCGGATCGCGGAATTGGCGGGCTGAAGCAAATGCACGGCAGCATTGATTTGTTATAATATAACAAATATGATAATCGCGTTGACGCCACCTCGAGCGGCTGTCGACGCTCCTACATGACATAAATGTTTTATCGCACCTTCAGCCAGCTATTTCGATAGCTGGTTTTTTTTCCTCGGTTGGCGCTGCGGCTTCAGCATTGTCGGACTGGCCGTCACTCTAAGGTAACAGCGCCGAGCCAAATTTCACCGAAAAATAGTCGGCACGTTCATCACACCGGCATATTCATGATGTCCTGGTAGGCCGCCACCAGCTTGTTGCGCACCTGCACGCCCAGTTGCAAAGAGACCGACGATTTCTGCAGATCGACCATCACATCGTTCAGGCTGATGCCTGGCGCGCCCAGCTCGAAGTCCTGCGCCTGTTTGCGCGCCGTTTGCTGGGTCTCGCTGATCTTGCCGAGCGCCGCGGTCAGTTCGCTGGCGAAGCTGACGCCCTGCGGCGCCGCATTCTGCCCCATCTTGCCGGCCTGAACCGCCATGGTCTGCATCTGCTGCAGTACCCCTTCAATGCCCTGAATCGCCATCTGGTCCTCAATCCTCTCGTCTCGCCGGGTGACGTTTTCACCCTGCACTTCTCCAATGATGCACACCCTAGCACAGCGTTTTCGGACCTAAAGCGGTTAATTAACTGCAAAAAACCCGGCTTATCGGGCAATCGGAATTGTCTGATAAGGCGAATAATGGCCTGCCCAGAAATGGGAGCGCCGCTATTTAGAAGATATGTGTATCAGGGAGTCTGTTTTGTCACACAACGCTAACCATACCGTTCATCAGCCTGGCAGGGAGCTGCTCAGCGGCCCGTACGGGATCGTGAGCGCCATTGAAGGACGAGACCTAAAATGAGTGCTTCGATAACCGCCGGCGAAAGCCGCGACAACGGCCTGCAGGCCATCTGGAACCGTCTGCGCGCCAACCCGAAAATTCCGTTGCTGGTCGCCGCTTCCGCCGCGATCGCGATCGTCGTCGCGCTGCTGTTGTGGGTGAAAAGCCCCGACTACCGCGTGCTGTACAGCAATCTGAACGACCGCGACGGCGGCGCCATCGTCACCCAGTTGACGCAGATGAATATCCCTTACCGCTTTGCCGAGAATGGCGCGGCGCTGCTGATCCCGGCGGAAAAGGTGCATGAAACCCGTCTGCGCCTGGCGCAGCAAGGGCTGCCGAAAGGCGGCGCCGTCGGCTTCGAACTGCTGGATCAGGAAAAATTCGGCATCAGCCAGTTCAGCGAGCAGATTAACTATCAGCGCGCCCTCGAGGGCGAGCTGTCGCGCACCATCGAATCGCTGGGGCCGGTGCAAAACGCCCGCGTTCACCTGGCGCTGCCTAAACCTTCGCTGTTCGTGCGCGAACAGAAATCCCCTTCCGCCTCGGTAACGCTCACCCTGCAACCCGGCCGTGCGCTGGACGACGGCCAGATCAACGCCATCGTTTATATGGTGTCGAGCAGCGTCGCCGGCCTGCCGCCGGGCAACGTGACCGTGGTCGATCAGGCCGGCCGCCTGCTGACCCAGTCCGACGGCACCGGGCGCGATCTCAACGCTTCGCAGCTGAAATACGCCAACGAAGTGGAAAACGGCTTCCAGCGCCGCATCGAAGCGATCCTCGCCCCGGTGGTCGGCAGCGCCAACGTGCGTGCGCAGGTCACGGCGCAGATCGACTTCGCCACGCGCGAACAAACCGATGAACAGTACCAACCTAACCAGCAGCCGAATAAAGCCGCCATCCGCTCACAGCAAACCAGCCTGAGCGAGCAGATCGGCGGGCCGCAGGTCGGCGGCGTGCCGGGCGCGCTGTCCAACCAACCGAGCGCTCCGCCTACGGCGCCGATTGAAACCGCCAAGCCGGCGGCGGGCAATAACGCCAACGCCACCGCGCAAAACGCCGCGACCACCCGCAGCGCGGCGGCCAGCGGCGTGCCGCAAAATACCCGTCGCGACGCGACCACCAACTACGAGCTCGATCGCACCATCCGTCATACCCAGCAAAAAGCCGGCACCGTGCAGCGTCTGTCGGTCGCCGTGGTGGTCAACTACCTCGGCGCGGATAAAGACGGCAAACCGCAGCCGATGAGCAAAGAACAGCTGGCGCAGATCGAAGCGCTGGTGCGTGAAGCGATGGGCTACTCCAGCAGCCGCGGCGATACCCTGAACGTGGTCAACACGCCGTTTACCGACGCTCAGGTGACCGGCGGTGAACTGCCGTTCTGGCAAAGCCAGTCGTTTATCGATCGCCTGATCGACGCGGGCCGCTATCTGCTGGTGCTGCTGGTGGCCTGGCTGCTGTGGCGCAAACTGGTGCGGCCGCAGCTGCAACAGCGCCAGGCCGCACAACAGGCCGCCCTCGCCGCCGCCAACGCCCCTGCCGCCAAAGCGGCCGACAGCAACAAACCGAGCAACGAGGAGCTGGCGCAGCGTCGCAAATCGCAGCAGCGCGTCAGCGCAGAAGTCCAGAGCCAGCGGATCCGCGATCTGGCTGACAAAGACCCGCGCGTGGTCGCTCTGGTAATCCGCCAATGGATGAGTAACGAGATATGAGCCTGACCGGAACCGACAAAAGCGCCATCTTGCTGATGACGCTGGGTGAAGATCGCGCGGCGGAGGTGTTCAAACACCTCTCCTCGCGCGAAGTACAGCTGCTGAGCGGCACCATGGCCGGCATGAGCCAGGTGTCGCACAAACAGCTCGGCGAAATACTGACCGAGTTTGAAGACGACGCCGAGCAATACGCGGCGCTGAGCGTCAACGCCAGCGACTATCTGCGTTCGGTGCTGGTCAAGGCGCTGGGCGAAGAGCGCGCCGCCAGCCTGTTGGAAGACATTCTCGAATCGCGCGAGACCACCACCGGCATGGAAACGCTCAACTTTATGGAGCCGCAGAGCGCCGCCGATCTGATCCGCGACGAACACCCGCAGATCATCGCCACCATTCTGGTGCACCTCAAACGCGGCCAGGCGGCAGACATCCTGGCCCTGTTCGACGAACGCCTGCGCAACGACGTGATGCTGCGTATCGCCACCTTCGGCGGCGTGCAGCCGGCGGCGTTGGCGGAGCTGACCGAAGTGCTGAACAACCTGCTCGACGGCCAGAACCTCAAGCGCAGCAAAATGGGCGGGGTGCGCACCGCCGCCGAAATCATCAACCTGATGAAAACCCAGCAGGAAGAAGCGGTCATCGACGCGATGCGCGAATACGACGGCGAGCTGGCGCAGAAGATCATCGACGAGATGTTCCTGTTCGAAAACCTGGTGGAAGTCGACGATCGCAGCATCCAACGCCTGCTGCAGGAAGTGGAAGGCGAGTCGCTGCTGATCGCGTTGAAAGGCGCCGAACAGCCGCTGCGCGAGAAGTTCCTCAAGAACATGTCGCAACGCGCCGCCGACATCCTGCGCGACGACCTGGCCAACCGTGGGCCGGTGCGCATGTCGCAGGTGGAGAACGAGCAGAAAGCCATCCTGCTGGTGGTAAGACGCCTGGCGGAAACCGGCGAAATGATCATCGGCGGCGGCGAGGACACCTATGTCTGATCGCATTAACACCCTGCCCTGGCAGCCCTGGTCGCTCAACGATTTGGGCGAACAGAAACCGGCTCTCGAGCTGCCGCCATTGCCGGATCTCGAACTTGACGATCCGTCGCCGGACGCGCAGGCCGAATTGCAGCAGCAGCTGGCGACGCTGCGGCTGCAGGCGGAGCAACAGGGCCAGCAACTGGGCTATGCCGACGGCCAGCAAAAAGGCTATGAGGCCGGTTTTCAGTCCGGTCTGGAAGAAGGCCGTCAACAAGGGCTGCTGGAAGCGCAGCAGCAGCAACAGCCGCTGACCGCCCACTGGCAGCAGTTGGTCACCGAATTCCAGCACACGTTGGACGCGCTCGACAGCGTGATCGCTTCGCGGCTGATGCAGCTGGCGTTGACCGCCGCCAAACAGGTGCTGGGCCAGCCGCCGGTGTGCGACGGCACCGCCCTGCTCGCGCAGATCCAACAGCTGATTCAGCAGGAGCCGATGTTCAACGGCAAGCCGCAGCTGCGGGTCCACCCGGACGACTACCCACGCGTCGAGCAGCAGCTGGGGGTCACCCTCAGTCTGCACGGCTGGCGCCTGCTGGCGGACGGCGAACTGCACCCGGGCGGCTGCAAGGTCAGCGCCGAGGAAGGCGATCTCGACGCCAGCCTGGCGACGCGCTGGCATGAACTGTGCCGCCTGGCGGCACCGGGAGAAGTCTGATGACCGCGCGTCTCGGCCGCTGGCTGAGCTCTCTGGATACGCTGGAAAAACGCATCGCCCGCGCGCCGACGGTGCGCCGCTACGGTCGCCTGACCCGCGCTACCGGGCTGGTGCTGGAGGCCACCGGCCTGCAGCTGCCGCTCGGCGCGACCTGCCTCATCGAACGGCACGACGCCGGTGAGGTGCAGGAAGTAGAAAGCGAAGTGGTGGGCTTCAACGGCCAGCGGTTGTTCCTGATGCCGTTGGAAGAAGTGGAAGGCATCGTGCCGGGCGCGCGGGTTTACGCCCGCATCGCGCCGGAAGGCCAAAGCGCCGGCAAACAGCTGCCGCTCGGCCCGGCGCTGCTGGGGCGCGTGCTGGACGGCAGCGCCAAACCGCTCGACGGCCTGCCTTCACCGGAAACCGGTTACCGCGCGCCGCTGATCACCGCGCCGTTCAACCCCTTGCAGCGCACGCCAATTGAGCAGGTGCTGGACGTGGGGGTGCGCACCATCAACGGCCTGCTGACCGTCGGGCGCGGTCAGCGCATGGGCCTGTTCGCCGGCTCCGGCGTCGGTAAGAGCGTGTTGCTCGGCATGATGGCCCGTTATACCCAGGCGGATGTGATCGTCGTTGGCCTGATCGGCGAGCGCGGCCGCGAGGTCAAAGACTTTATCGAGAACATTCTCGGTGCCGAAGGCCGCGCGCGCTCGGTAGTGATCGCCGCGCCGGCGGACGTGTCGCCGCTGCTGCGCATGCAGGGGGCGGCTTACGCCACCCGCATCGCCGAAGATTTCCGCGACCGCGGGCAGCACGTGCTGCTGATCATGGACTCCCTTACCCGCTACGCCATGGCGCAGCGTGAGATCGCCCTGGCCATCGGCGAGCCGCCGGCGACCAAAGGCTATCCGCCTTCGGTCTTCGCCAAGCTGCCTGCGCTGGTGGAACGCGCGGGCAACGGCATCAGCGGCGGCGGCTCCATCACCGCTTTCTACACCGTGTTAACCGAAGGGGACGATCAGCAAGACCCGATCGCCGACTCGGCGCGCGCCATCCTCGATGGCCACGTGGTGCTGTCGCGGCGGCTGGCGGAGGCCGGCCACTACCCGGCTATCGACATCGAAGCGTCAATCAGCCGCGCCATGACGTCGCTGATCGACGAAGAGCATTATCGCCGGGTTCGCACCTTCAAACAGATGCTGGCCAGCTATCAACGCAACCGCGATCTGATCAGCGTCGGCGCCTACGCGGCGGGCAGCGATCCATTGCTGGACAAAGCGATGACGCTGTATCCGCAGATGGAAGCCTACCTGCAGCAGGGTATCTTCGAACGCAGCGGCTATGATGAAGCCTGTCAACAGCTGCAGCAGTTGATTGTTTAACGTCACAGAGGCGCAGAGCGATGAAATCACAATCCCCCCTGATTACCCTGCGCGATCTGGCGCAGGATGCGGTGGAGCAAGCCGCGCAACAGCTTGGCCAGGTGCGGCAGGCGCAGCAGGCGGCGGAGCAGCAGCTGTCGATGCTGCTCAACTATCAGGACGAATACCGCCAGAAGCTGAATCATACGCTCTGCGACGGCATGGACAGCTCACGCTGGCAAAACTACCAGCAGTTTATCGGCACGCTGGAGCAGGCCATCGACCAGCACCGCCAGCAGCTGCTGCAGTGGGGGCAGAAAGTGGATCACGCGGTGAAGCAATGGCAAGACAAACAACAGCGGCTGAACGCTTTCGAAACCCTGCATACCCGCGCAATGAACGCGGAGCAGCAGCAGGAGAACAAACGGGATCAAAAATTGATGGATGAATTCGCTCAACGCAGCGCACAAAGGAATATCAACCCATGAATCTGAACGCCCTGCCCGGCCTGGCCTTACCCGGCGACGCCGGCGGTCTGACCGAACTGACCTCGGCGCTGGACGAAAGCCAGCTGTCGTCCGCTTTTGCCCAGCTGCTCGGCGCGCGTTTCGCGCCCGCCGCCGATGGCAAACCTCAGCCGGCCACGCTGAGCGCGGACGAGGAGCGCGCCCCGGCCCTGAGCCGCAACCAGCTCAATCAGCTGCTGGCCACCTTCGGCGAGCGCGGCGGCCTGTTGCCGAACCTGTCAGCCTCAGCCGACGCGCCTTCTTCTGAAGCCGTTGAAGGCGATGCGCCCGCCGCCGGCGATAAACCGGCGCAGCCGCCGATCGTCGCCGCCAAAGAGCTGGATGCCGCGACGCTGCAGGCGCTGTACGCCATGCTGCCGGCCGCGATCGTCGCTCAGGCGCAACCGGCCGAAGGCCAACGGTCGCTGCCGATGGAAAACGCTGACGAGGCGACTGCGCTGCAGCCCGGCAACGGCCTGCTGAACATCGCGGCGGCCGGTGATAACACCGCCGCGCGCTCGTCGGCGGCCCCCGCCCCGGCGGTGACGGGCGCGAAAACGCCGGCTACCGATGGCGACAACGCTGCCGCGGCGCTCCCGCAGCCGACCAGCGGTGAACGCGCAAACGCCGCACAGCCGCTGCCGGCGAGCGATGCGCAGCAGCAACCGACGCTCAATCACGCTGTCGCCCTGGCCGCCGCCAGCCCGACGCAAACGACCGCCCCGGCCAGCGCGCTGGTGACGGCACCGCCGGCTCCGCAGCTCAACGCGCAGCTGGGCAGCCCGGAGTGGCAGCAGGCGTTGAACCAACAGGTGCTGATGTTCCACCGCAACGGCCAGCAGAGCGCCGAGCTGCGCCTGCACCCGCAGGAACTGGGCGCCTTGCAGATCACGCTGAAACTGGACGACCAGCAGGCGCAGCTGCACATCGCCTCCGCGCACGGCCAGGTGCGTGCGGCGGTGGAAGCGGCGATGCCGCAGCTGCGGCACGCGCTGGCGGAGAGCGGTATCAACCTGGGGCAGAGCAGCGTGGGCGGCGAGTCCACCCCGCACTGGCAGCAGGCGCAACAGCAGGCTTCCAACGGCCAGGGCCGTTCCAGTTATGCTGAACATCATGGCGCTGACGGCGCAGCCGCCGAGGGCGTCAGCGCACCGGCGGCGCTGCAGCGTATGGCCAGCGCGGTCAACGGCGTCGATATTTTCGCCTGAGCCGCCGCAAACGCCCAAGCTGGCACCCATTTGCGCGTCTATTCAGGCTATTGCACGCCACAATAGACGCGATAATACCTTTACATGTCATGCGTGCGGCTTTGCCGCGCGCGATGCCCGCCGCCTCGCCGGCCGCGGGTGGAACAACAGGAATTAGATTTCGCTATGTCTCAGAACTCCCTTCCGGCAGCACCGAAACGCCCCCTTCTGGTCATCCTGCTGGTGTTGATCAGCGTCGTCGCCTGTGGCGCCGCGGGCTACAGCTGGTGGCTGCTGCAACAGCATAAAAACGGCGCCGAACCGGCCGCCGTCAAAGAACAACCGCCGGCGGCGCCGGTGTTCATGCCGCTCGACACCTTTACCGTCAACCTGGTGACGCCGGACAACAACCCGGATCGCGTGCTGTACATCGGCCTCACGCTGCGTCTGCCGGACGAAAGTACCCGCCGCCAGCTGAACGATTTTCTGCCGGAAGTGCGCAGCCGTCTGCTGATGCTGCTTTCCCGCCAGGAAGCGAGCCAGTTGGCCAATGAACAAGGGAAGCAACAGTTGGTGGCGCAGATTAAGGATGTGCTCAGCCCGCCGCTGGTTAAGGGACAACCGAAGCAGGTGGTCAGCGACGTGCTGTTCACCGCCTTCATACTGCGGTAATCACTATGGGCGATAGCATTCTTTCACAGGCAGAGATCGACGCCTTGCTCAACGGCGACAGCGCGGGTGATGAACCCGAGGCGGTGGTCGGCAAAGAGAGCGAGGTCAAGCCTTACGATCCGAACACCCAGCGCCGCGTGGTGCGCGAGCGCCTGCACGCGCTGGAAATTATCAACGAACGTTTTGCCCGGCAGTTCCGCATGGGATTGTTCAACCTGCTGCGCCGCAGCCCGGACATTACCGTCGGCCCGATCAAAATCCAGCCGTATCACGAGTTCGCCCGCAACCTGCCGGTGCCGACCAACCTGAACCTGGTGCATCTGAATCCGCTGCGCGGCACCGCCCTGTTCGTGTTCGCGCCGAGCCTGGTGTTCATCGCCGTCGATAACCTGTTCGGCGGCGACGGCCGCTTCCCGACCAAGGTCGAAGGCCGCGAATTCACCCCGACCGAACAACGGGTGATCAAGCGCATGCTGCGTCTGGCGCTGGACGCCTACGGCGACGCCTGGAGCGCCATCTACAAGATCGACGTAGAGTACGTGCGCGCCGAAATGCAGGTGAAGTTCACCAACATCACCACCTCGCCGAACGACATCGTGGTCACCACGCCGTTCCAGGTGGAGATCGGCGCGCTGACCGGCGAGTTCAACATCTGCATTCCCTTCGCGATGATCGAACCGCTGCGCGAGCTGTTGACCAACCCGCCGCTGGAAAATTCGCGGCAGGAAGACAGCCACTGGCGCGAAACGCTGGTGAAGCAGGTGCAGCACTCCGAACTGGAGCTGATCGCCAACTTCGTCGATATCCCGATGCGGCTGTCGAAAGTCCTGAAGCTGCAACCGGGCGATGTATTACCGATAGACAAGCCGGAACGCCTGATCGCCCATGTGGACGGCGTACCGGTTCTGACCAGCCAATACGGCACGTTGAACGGGCAATACGCCCTGCGTGTTGAACATTTGATTAACCCTATTTTGAATGCTCTGAGTGAGGAACAGCCCAATGAGTGATCCTAAGCAACCGTCTGGCGAAGGAAAGGAATCCGTAGACGATCTGTGGGCTGATGCGTTTAACGAGCAGCAGTCTTCAGAGAAATCCGGCGCGAGCACCGAAGGGGTGTTCAAGTCGCTGGAAGCTCAGGATGCGCTCGGCAGCCTGCAGGATATCGACCTGATTCTGGATATTCCGGTCAAGCTGACCGTGGAACTGGGGCGCACCAAGATGACCATCAAAGAGTTGCTGCGCCTGTCGCAGGGCTCGGTGGTGGCGCTGGACGGCCTGGCCGGCGAACCGCTGGATATCCTGATCAACGGTTACCTGATCGCACAAGGTGAAGTGGTGGTGGTGGCCGACAAGTTCGGCGTGCGCATCACCGACATCATCACCCCGTCCGAACGCATGCGTCGACTGAGCCGCTGATGACCGTCGCCGCGCCCGTTACCGTGCAAAGCACCCAACAACCCGCCGCGCCGGCCCTGCCGGCCGGTTCGGTGTTGATGCAGGTCAGCAGCGCGCTCGGCGGCATTCTGCTGCTGATCCTGCTGGCCGGTTGGCTGTTCCGTCGGCTGGGGTTCGCCCCGCAGGCGCGCAACAACAAACTGCTCAACCTGCGCGCCAGTTGCCAGGTCGGGCAGCGCGAACGCGTGGTAGTGGTGGAAGTCGACGACACCCTGCTGGTCTTGGGCGTCACCGCCCAGCAGATCACTCCGCTGCACACCCTGCCCGCCCCGCCGAAAGACGAAGGCGAGACCAACGCGGCGACGCCGGCGGACTTCCGCCAACTGATGCAAAAAGTTCTGAAACGCCCGGAAAAATCGGCATGACCTCGACTCTTCATACTCTCGTCCGCCGTCCGGCGGTTTGGCTCCCTGCCGCCCTGCTGCTGATCAGCCCGGCGGCTTTTGCACAACTGCCGGGGCTGATCAGCCAGCCGCTGGCCAACGGCGGCCAAAGCTGGTCGCTGCCGGTGCAGACGCTGGTGCTGTTGACCTCGCTGACCTTCTTGCCCGCCATGCTGCTGATGATGACCAGCTTCACCCGCATCATCATCGTGCTCGGCCTGCTGCGCAACGCGCTGGGCACGCCGTCGGCGCCGCCGAACCAGGTGATGCTGGGGCTGGCGCTGTTCCTGACCTTCTTCATCATGTCGCCGGTGTTCGACAAGGTTTATCAGGATGCCTATCTGCCATTCAGCCAGGACAAAATCGGGCTGGAAGTCGCGCTGGATAAAGGCGCGCAGCCGCTGCGCGAATTCATGCTGCGACAAACGCGCGAAACCGATCTGGCGCTGTACGCCAGACTGGCCAATCAGCCGCCGCTGGCCGGCCCGGAAGCGGTGCCGATGCGCATCCTGCTGCCCGCCTACGTCACCAGCGAACTGAAAACCGCCTTCCAGATCGGCTTTACGGTGTTCATTCCGTTCCTGATTATCGACCTGGTGGTCGCCAGCGTGCTGATGGCGCTGGGGATGATGATGGTGCCGCCCGCCACCATCTCGCTGCCGTTCAAGCTGATGCTGTTCGTGCTGGTCGATGGCTGGCAGCTGCTGCTTGGCTCGCTGGCGCAGAGCTTCTATTCGTAACCCCTGACCGGAGAAAGCGAGATGACACCTGAATCGGTTATGGCGCTCGGCACCGAAGCAATGAAAGTCGCGCTGGCGCTGGCCGCCCCGCTGCTGCTGGCGGCGCTCATCAGCGGCCTGGTGGTCAGCCTGCTGCAGGCCGCCACCCAGATCAACGAAATGACGCTGTCGTTCATCCCCAAAATTCTGGCGGTAGTGGCCACCATCATCATCGCCGGCCCCTGGATGCTGAACCTGTTGCTGGACTACATGCGCACCCTGTTCAGCAACCTGCCTACCCTGATCGGCTGACCGTGCTCACTTTCGACAGCGCCCAGCTCACCGTCTGGCTCAGCCACTATTTTTGGCCGCTGCTGCGCATTCTGGCGCTGATCAGCACCGCGCCGATATTCAGCGAAAAGCAAATCAGCAAAAAGGTCAAAATCGGCCTTGGCGGGCTGATCGTCATCCTGATCGCGCCGACGCTGCCCGCCAGCAATATTCCCATCTTCTCCGCCGCCGGCCTGTGGCTGGCGATTCAGCAAATACTGATCGGCGTGGCGCTGGGGTTGACCATGCAGTTCGCCTTCGCGGCGGTGCGCCTGGCGGGCGAAGTGATCGGCATGCAGATGGGCCTGTCGTTCGCCACCTTCTTCGATCCCAGCGGCGGCCCGAACATGCCGGTGCTGGCGCGCCTGCTTAACCTGTTGGCGATGTTGCTGTTCCTCAGCTTCGACGGCCATCTGTGGCTGATTTCGCTGCTGGCTGACAGCTTCCATACCCTGCCTGTCCAAACGCAGCCGCTGAACGGCAACGGTTTCCTGGTGTTGACTCAGGTCGGCTCGCTGATCTTCATCAACGGCATGATGTTGGCGCTGCCGCTGATCTGCCTGCTGTTGACGCTCAACATGGCGCTCGGCCTGCTCAACCGCATGACGCCGCAGCTGTCGGTGTTCGTGATCGGCTTCCCGGTCACCATGACCTTCGGCATCATGACGCTGGGCATGATGATGCCGATGCTGGCGCCGTTCTGCGAACATCTGTTCGGCGAAGTGTTCGATCGACTGGCGGCGGTGATCGGCGGCATGACCTTCTGAGCCCCTGTGCGGCCCCTTCCTTTCCCCCTCTTCCGCCTGAGACAAAATGGCAATAAAAACGCTTTCTTGGGACAAAAGCCTGAGAAACGGCTTTTATCCGGATTAAGGTTCAAATGTCTCCGGCGGCTTGAATAAATAAAACCCCGACCTAAAATAGACCCGGTAACAAAAATATCGCCACAGCGCGTGAGTCTCCGCAGCGATAATATACAACCATTGATTAGAGAAAAATAAAATAACGCAGCCACGCAGAGTTAAATGCGTGGTAGATAACTTACACCCTGAATAAATGCGTCTGGCAGCCTGCCGGCTGCAGGGCGCAGCATCGACCTTTGCTAACTACAGGAGCGAGATCATGATTAAAGCGAAAAGCAACCGCAAAGCACGCCGGTTATTCGGCATGGCCCACTGGAAAAGCAACAAATTTAAAGTTGCCATCAGCGAAACGGCCGCCGGTGAAAAATGGAAAGTGGTGAAGAAAAAGAAATAATCACGCAGGACCTGTAGCAAAATTCCGGGTTGCGCCCCTATCCGGCTTCTGCAGCGTCATTCGACGCGGCGCCGCATCGGCAGCCCGGGACCCACACTCATCACTCGCCGGCAAACCGTGCCGGTGTACTTTATTCTTAGGAAGGGAATAACGCGCCACATCACCCTGGCTGCTGCGTTAAATTTAAAAATAATGTATTAATGATTTAATTTACTCACACCCCTTATTTATTCACTGACAAGAAAAATCGATTTCCCACCTTATTTCCCCAGCGTTATATTGAAAACAACCTTGCTACCAGTACGCGGCAAGCCTCACTAAAATATAAACGGTGTAAATATGAAGATAAAGTTTCAGCTGAGTGATTTATTCATCAGCGGCATCGCCCTTTTGATCATGAGCACTATTTTAAACACACTGGGTTTTTCCTGGGGTTTATTTGCTCTGCCGCCTGGCGTCGATAGTTTTGTCATCATCCCGTTTACCTTATTTGGCTCATTGAAGTTGGCCGAGTGCCTCTATAAGCCAATACGCTGGCTGCTAAATGAGAGCCGCAAATCTCAAATCGAAAATAACAACCCTAAAAATAACGCTAAGTCGCGTTAACAGGAGATCGACCTATGCTGAGAGAACTGACCAGAGAAGAAATGCAACGGATTGGCGGCGCCGGTGACGGCAATAACGGCGGCGACCGGGATCGCGACTATGGCCCAAGCTCCTACGGCGCGCAGGCGAACGGCTTCCAGCCTAATTGGGCGGCGAAAGGCTATGGGCTATTTCAGGATCCTTGTACCGGCGCAGTGGTGACCGGCGCCATTGCCATGGCCGGCGCCCTGGCCAGCCGTAACGGCAGTGCAATTGGCACTGCGGCAGCCTCAGCCTTCGTCAACATAGGCGGTCAATGCACTAAAGGGTCCGGCAACGATCGCGGCGTGCCTTTCCGCTAACGCGTAAGCTGAATGGGGAACATGCAGACAAAAAAAGGCGCGTCACTCAGTCAGTAGTGGGAGAACGAGCGACGCGCCAAACGAGTGCGCCCGGTTTCAAGAAGCCTCCCTCCCCGCGGGGCGGAGAAGGCGTTTTCTAAGCGCACTAAAGGGAAACCCGTCGCGGTCAGGCAACGGGATATTGCTCTTAACGATTCATCTGGAACAACGACATGCCCTGCATATCGCTGAAGGTTTTATACGACGCCTGCAGCGCCGCCTGCTGCATGAAATAAGACGAGATAGACTCGGCCAGGTCGGCATCCGTCAACGCGCTCATCTGGATCTGGTTGGTCATATCGCGCTCTTTGCCGATGCTGTCCAGTTGATCCATCTCCTGCAGCTGGCTGCCCAGCTCGGCGCGCACGCTCAGCACGTTGTTGTAGGAGTTGTCCAGGCCGCGGTTGGCTTTCGCCAGCGCATCGTTCACCTGTTGCTTGGTGGCCTCGTCGGCGCCCTGCAGCGGGATTTTCAGCGCGTTCAGCGCGATATCGATGCTCTCGAATACGTTGCTGACCGGCGCGCTGCCGTCCGGCTCGGGCTTCGGGTTGCTGGTCAACGACATGAACACCGCGTTGCCGGTATGGCCGATGGTCATGGTGCGGTTGGCGTCCACTTTCTGCTGAACCGTCTTGTCGCCGCCCTGATAGCTGACGGTGCCGCCGTTGTCGACGAACGGCGCCTTGTCGTTCACATACCCGCCAAACATATAGCGGCCGTTGCCGTCGGTGCTGTTGGCCTGGTTCAGCAGCTGATCTTTCAGCCCCTGCAGCTGAGTGGCCAGCGACTGGCGATCGTTATCGCTTTCCGTACCGCCGGCATTGACGATCAGCGCCTTCATGTCCGCGATGGTGGAGGTCGCGCCGGCCAATACCGTTTCTTCCATCGACACGTTCTGACGAGCGAAGGTGCGCGCCAGCGTGTACTGGCTGTTTTCCGCCTGCGATTGCGACAACATCACCGCGCGCGACGCCGCCAGCGGATCGTCGGACGGGTTGATCACCCGCTTGCCCGAGGAAAGCTGCTCGGCCGCCTTCATGAACAGCGACTGGTTGCCCGTGATGCCGTTCATGTTCTGTTGGTACATCATGCTGGTGCTCATGCGCATGCTGTGGGTTCCTTACTCTGAGCGACCGGCGCCGTTATCGGCGCCGATTAACAATGAAATCAACGAATATTCAGCAGCGCGTCGAACAGCGAGCTGGCGGTCTGAATCACCTGCGCGTTGGCCATGTAGTACTGCTGGAAACGCAGCAGCTCGCCATACTCTTCGTCAAGGTTGACACCGGACATCGACTGCTGTTGCGCGCCCAGCTGCGTGACGATCTTGGCCTGCGAGGTGGCGATGGCCTTGGCGGCAGCGGTCTGGTTGCCGACGCCGCTGACGATGCCGGCGTAAGCGCCGCTCAGGGTCGCCTTGCCGTCCACCAGGTTTTTGGTTTGCAGATCCAGCAGCTTCTTGGCGTTTTCGTTATCGCCGCGGCCGCTGTCGTCTTTACCGGCGGCGGCGATCTTGGACGAATCGGTGATGGCCACTTTCAGATTGCCCGCCACGTCGCTGACCGGCTTCACGGTGAAGCTGTCTTTGGCCTGCGCATTGCCGTCGATGCTCACTTCCAACCCGTCGAAGTTCAGCGTCGGCTTGCCGTCGGCGCTGGTGCCCGGCGTCGCGTTGACTTTTACGTTGTCCGGCAGGCGGCTGACCTGCCAGCTGCTGCCGTCGAACTCGACGCGATAATCGTTGGCCTTCACCTTGCCGGTATCGGTGTAAGAGACTGACAGCGACGCGTCGCCGGTGTTGCGGGTGTTATCCACCACCCGGCCGCCGCTGAAGCTGAAGAAGTCGCCGCCCGCGTCGCCGTTCAGATCGAAGCCGGCGCGATGCTGTTGGTTAAAGCTGTCCGCCATCGCCAGCGCCAACTGGCCCAGCTGATTGCGCACGCCGTCCAGCGTTTCGCTGCGGAATTTCAGCACGCCGCTCAGCGTGCCGCTGGTGATCTGGCCTTCCGGCACTTCGCTGGCGCCGTTGCCGCGGTTATAGCCGATGGTCAGACGGGAAGGATCGCTGCTGGATGGCACGGCTTCCACCTGATAGGTGTTGCTGCCCTGCACCAGGGTCAAGCCGTTGGCGAAGGAGACGGTATAGGCGTCGCCGTCCTGTTGCGTGACCTGTACGCCCACCAGCTGGTTCAATTCGGTGACCAGCTGATCGCGCTGATCCAGCAACGCATTCGGCTCGCCGGCGGCGCTGCCGCGCAAACGGGTGATCTCGTCGTTCAGTTTGGCGATCTGTTGGCCGTAGCTGTTGATTTGCTGCGCCGTATCGCTGATCTGCTGATTAACGCCGTTATCCATGTCGCGCAGGAATTTGTCGGTGTTGTTGAACTGATTCACCAGGCCGTTGGCCTTGCCCAGCACCGTCTGGCGCGCGGCGTCGTCACCGGCGTTGCTCACCAGGTTCTGCAGGTTGGTAAAGAAATCCTGCATGTTGGTCGACAGCGGGTTGGTCTTGCTCGCCAACAGGTTGTCGATCTGTGAAATCTTCTCGTAATAGGCGTTTTGCGCCCCGAACGCGCTTTGCGCGCCGCGCAGCTGGTTGGTGATGAACTGGTTGTACTCGCGATTAACGCTGGTGACGGTCACGCCGTTGCCGATAAAGCCGCTCATGGTGGCCATGCCGCCGTTCTGCGCCAGGATCGCGGTCTGACGGTTGTAGCCCGCCACGTTGTAGTTGGAGATGTTGTTGCTGACGGTACTGAGCGCCACCTGAGCCGCATTCAGCCCGCTCATCGCGGTATTGATTAAGCTATTGGACATCGGAATTCCTTATGCTGCGGCGCCGGCGGCCCACAGGGTTCTTAATTGAGCTGCTGAGCCTGTTCGCTCAGCCTGTTTCGGTTATCGGCAAAAATGAGAAGAACTTGAGGAAAAAAAGCGGCAATGTAGTCAGCATCCAGCGAGCCTCCATTGCCGCCTACCCCTAAATAATTGGCGCCGCTGCGGCGTCAAGAATGACGGGGATTTAGAACAAATCTTTCAGATCGTGGGTGTAAGCTTTCACCGCCTGCTCCCCCGCGCTCTTCATCTGCTGAATCACGCTGACCAGCTTGCTGGCGTACTGCGGGTCGGTGGCATAGCCGGCGCGCTGCAGCGCATGCGCCGCCTGTTCCGGGCTGCGCGCGGCGGCCACGTCGGCGTAGCGCGGGTTGTTGGTCAGCAGTTTGACGTAATCGGCGATCGCCTCGACGTACGAGCCGTAGACGCGGAACTTCGCCTTCACCTTCTTCGCCGCGCCCTGTTCGAACTCGGTGGTGGTGATCTCCGTTACCGGCCCGTTCCAGCTGCCGCCGGCCTTGATGCCGAACAGGTTGTAGCTCGGCGTGCCGTCTGAGGTCGGGATCTCGCGCTGCCCCCAGCCGGACTCCAGCGCCGCCTGCGCGACGATCAGCTGATGCGGAATGCCGCTCTGCTGGCTGGCGACCTTCGCCGGTATCGACAGGCGGGCGACGAAGTTGCCGTTGTTGAGCGACAGCGGCGCGGCGGCCGGCGGGGCTTTCGGCATCGCCCGGCGCACCATCTGCTCCAGCGCCTGGTTCGGCAGCGTTTGCAGCACCTCGTTGTCCAGCGCCATCGGCGACAGGCCCGCGGTTTCACTCGGCACCGCGTTGGCGTTGCTCATCTGCTTGACCATCATGTCGGCCAGCCCCAGCCCTTTTTGCGACATCTGCTGGGCGATTTGCTGATCGTACATCGAGGTATAGAGCCGCGTTTGATCGCTGCTCAATACCCCGTCCTGCGGCAAGGCGGATCGCATGCTTTTCAGCATCATCTGCACGAACATGCCTTCCACCTGCTGGGCCACCTGCTTGAGGTTGCCCTGCGGGTCGGCCGCCGCGTCGCGCTTCAGGCCGTTCAGCGCCTGGGCGTCATAGGCCGCGCCCGACATCGCCATCAGATCGCCGGCCATCAGATGATTTCCAGCTTGGCGCGCAGGCAGCCGGCGCTCTGCATCGCCTGCAGGATCGACATCAGATCGATCGGCGTGGCGCCCAGCGCATTCAGCGCGCGGATCACATTGTTCAGGTTGGCGCTGGCATTCACCTTCTGCAGCGACCCACCCTGCTGTTGCACCGAGATCTGGGTGTTAGGCGTCACCACCGTCTGGCCGCCGCCGAACGGGGTCGTTGGCTGGCTGACAGTGTTCTGCCGATCGACCACCACCGACAGGTTGCCCTGGGCCACGGCGCAAGAATCGAGGATCACATCGCGGTTCATCACCACCGAACCGGTGCGCGAGTTGATGATCACCTTGGCGTCCATCGCGCCGACGTTGACGGTGATGTTTTGAATCTCCGCCAGGAAGCGCACCTGAGAGCTGTTGCCCTGTGGCACCAGCACCTGAATGGTGCGGGCGTCGAGCGGCGTCGCGGTGCCGCCGCCGCGTTGGCGGTTGATGGCGTCGCTGATCTGCTGCGCCAGCGTGAAATCCTCGTCGTTCAGCTGCAGGTTGAGCACCCCGCCGCTGCCGAAGGTGGTCGGCAACTCGCGTTCGATGGTGGCGCCGTTGCTGATGCGCCCGCCCGCCAACTGGTTGACCTGCACGCTGCTGCCGCCGGCCGCCGCGCCCGCGCCGCCCACCAGCACGTTGCCCTGCGCCAGCGCATAAACCTGGTTATCCACGCCTTTGAGCGGCGTCATCAGCAGGGTGCCGCCACGCAGGCTCTTGGCGTTGCCCATCGAAGAAACCACCACGTCGATATTCTGCCCGGCGCGCGAGAACGGCGGCAGTTTGGCGGTCACCATCACCGCCGCCACGTTTTTCAGCTGCATATTGGTGCCCGGTGGCACGGTGATACCCAGCTGCGACAGCATATTGCTGAGGCTTTGGGTGGTGAACGGCGTCTGCATGGTCTGGTCGCCGGAGCCGTCCAACCCCACCACCAGGCCGTAGCCGATCAGGGCGTTGTCTCGCACGCCCTGCACCGTCACCAGATCGCGGATGCGCTCCGCCGCCGCCGGCAAGCACACCAGCCCGACGCACAGCGCGATAAACCATTTTTTCAGCATCAGTCAATCCTTAGAACGGTGAAACATTTAAGAAGAAGCGCTGCAGCCAGCCCATGGTCTGCGCCTCGTTGATATAGCCATTGCCGACGTATTCGATCCGCGCGTCCGCCACCTGCGTCGAGGTGACCGAGTTGTTGCCGCTGATGGTGCGCGGGTTGACGACGCCGGAGAAACGAATGAATTCGGTGCCCTGGTTGATGGCGATCTGCTTTTCCCCCACCACGTGCAGGTTGCCGTTGGCCAGTACCTGGTTGACCGTCACCGTAATGGTGCCGTTGAAGGTGTTGTTGGCGTTGGCGCCGCCCTTGCCGCCGAAGGTGCTGTCGCCGGAAATGTCCATATCGGCGCGCGCATTGCCCAACAGGCCGTCGAGGTAACGCGGCGAGGTGGCGACGCCGAACTTGCTGGCGCCGTTGCGGCTGGCGTTGGCGGAGGAGCTTTTGCTGGCGCTGACGTTTTCCTGCAGCACGATGGTCAGGGTGTCGCCGACGTTGCGCGGCCGGCGGTCTTCGAACAGCGGCTGATAGCCGTAGTTCATCGGCTGCACCGTCTGGAAGATTGAGCCGTTCGGCATCGGCGCGCTGGCCGGCGCGGGCTGCGCCGTGGTCGCGCCGTCCACCAGCGGTTTATGCGGAATATAAGCGCAGCCGCTCAGCGTCAGCATCACCATTCCCGCCAGCCAGCGTTGTCCCTGCCGCGGCAGGATTGCCATCGAATATGTGGTTACCACGGGTATCGCCTTTGTTTCACGAAAGAGAATGACGGGCGCGGCATGCCGGGCCCGTCAAGGACAGATTACAGTTGCGTCAGCTTTTGCAGCATCTGATCGGAGGTCGATACCGCTTTGCTGTTGATCTCATAAGCGCGCTGAGTCTGGATCATGTTGACCAGCTCTTCCGCCACGTTGACGTTGGAGGTCTCCACGTAGCCCTGATACAGCAGACCGGCGCCGTTCAGCCCCGGCGTGCTCTCGTTCGGCGCGCCCGAGCTTTCGGTTTCCTGATACAGGTTCTCGCCCACGCTCTCCAGACCGCTGTCGTTGACAAAGGTCGTCAGCGTCAGTTGGCCCACCTGCTGAGCGGCGGTCTGCCCTTGCTGGGTAACGCTGACGATGCCGTCGCGGCCGACGGTGATGGACAGCGCGTTCGCCGGAATGGTGATCGCCGGCTGCACCTGGAAACCGCTGGAGGTGACCAGCTGGCCGTTCTGATCGATCTGGAACGACCCGTCACGGGTGTAAGCCTGGGTGCCGTCCGGCAACATCACCTGGAAGAAACCCTGCCCCTTGATGGCGACGTCTTTGCTGTTGTTAGTCTGCGACAGGTTGCCCTGGCTGTGCAGGCGCTCGGTCGCCACCGGGCGCACGCCGGTGCCGATCTGCAGACCGGAAGGCAGCGTAGTCTGCTCGGAGGACTGCGCGCCCGGCTGACGCATGGTCTGGTACAGCAGATCTTCAAATACCGCACGCTGGCGCTTGAAGCCGTTGGTGCTGACGTTCGCCAGGTTGTTGGCGATCACGTCCATGTTGGTCTGCTGCGCGTCCAGACCGGTTTTGGCAATCCATAAGGATGGAATCATCGGTTATTTCCTTGCTGCTTAGCTCACTGAGAGCAGTGAGTTGGCACGCTGTTCGTTTTCATCCACGCTGTGGATGACCTTCATTTGCATTTCAAAACGGCGGGCGTTGGCGATCATGTCAACCATGGTCTCCATCGGCTTGACGTTGCTGCCTTCCAGCACCCCGGGCATCACCCGCACCTGCGGATCGTTTTGCAACTGATTGCCGCGCAGCTGTTGGGTTTCCGGCGTCAGGCGGAACAGCCCGTCGTCACCGCGCATCACTTCGCGCGCATCGGCCTTCACCAGCTTCAGGCGGCCAATCTGCGCGATGGTGTTCGGCGGATCGCCGGCGTTCAGCGCCGAAATGGTGCCGTCGGCCGCGATGGTGATCTCCGCCGACGGCGGCACCTCGATCGGCCCGCCGTCGCCCATCAGCGGCATCCCCTGCACCGTCAACTGCCCGGTGGAGGAAATCTGAATGTTGCCGTTGCGGGTGTAAGCTTCACCGCCGCCCGGCAGGCTCACCGCCAAAAAACCATCCTGCTGCAGCGCCACGTCCAGCGGGCGCGCCGTGTAGTTCAGCGCGCCCTGACTCATGTCGGCGCCCGGCGTCGAGGCAGTCACCAAGGTGCGTGTCGCCAGGCTCGGACCGTCGACCGGCACCGCGCGCAGCGCGGCGAGCTGGGCGCGAAAGCCCGGCGTCGACGCATTGGCCAGGTTGTTGGCGGTAATGGATTGCTGCTCCAGCGTTTGGCGAGCCGCGCCCATCGCGGTATAAATCGCGTGATCCATAACTCGGCCCTATTAGCGCAGGCTAACCAGCGTCTGCAGGATGGAGTCCTGCGTCTTGATGGTCTGGGCGTTGGACTGGTAGTTACGCTGTGCGACGATCATGTTCACCAGCTCCTGGCTCAGATCGACGTTGGAAGACTCCAGCGCGCCGCTGGTCAGCTTACCGAAGCCGCCGCCGCCCGACAGACCAACGCGTGGCTGGCCGGACGCGCCGGTTTCCTGCCAAACGTTATCGCCCTGCGACGCCAGCCCTTCCGGGTTGGAGAAGTTGGCCATGACGATCTGACCCAGCACCTGGGTCTGCTGGTTGGAGTAGATGCCCACCACTGTGCCGTCGTTGTTGATCTGGAAGTTGGTGTATTCACCGGCGGCATAGCCGTCCTGCGCCACCTTGCTCACCGAGTCGCTGCCTACGTTCTGCTGCATGCTGCCGGCGAAGCTCAGGGTGAAGTTTTGCGCCGGCGCGCCGTCTTTGGCGGTCATCGGGATCACCATGCTGAACTCGCCCGGCGCGCCGTTGGTGCTGGTGGTTTTCACCAGATTACCGCTGGTGCTGAACTCCATGGTGCCGGCGTTCACTGGCGCCGCGCTGCCGTCCTGGGTGTAGACCTGCCACTTGTTGTCTTCGGTCTTCACAAAGTAAGCGTTGATGTTGTGCGCATTACCCAGCGAGTCGTAAGCGGTGATGGTGTTGACGTAGTTGTAGCTGTCCTGCTTGGTCGGATCGAAGGTCTTGTTTTCCGGCACTTTATGGGTGGACTTCAGGTTGGCCACCATCTCGCCGGAGGTGGACGCCTTGGCGTTCATCATGCCTTCGGGAATGCTCAGCGGCACCGGGTTGGCGCCCTGCTGGATGGTCGGTGGGGAACCGGCCGCCGGGTAACCGGTCAGCTGCAGGCCCTGCATGTTGGTCAGGTTGCGGTTCTCGTCCAGTTTGAACTGGCCGTTGCGGGTATAGAAGATGCCACCGTCTTTATCCTGCATGCGGAAAAAGCCGTTGCCGTTGATGGCCACATCCAGCGCGCGGCTGGTGCCGGTGGTGGTGCCGCCCTTGAAGTTCTGGGTGATGCCGGACACTTTGACGCCCAGCCCGACCTGCGAACCGGCGAACATGTCGGCAAAGGAGACGCTGCCGGATTTGAAGCCCGCGGTCGCGGAGTTGGCGATGTTGTTACCGATCACGTCCAGGTTGGTTGCTGCCGCGTTCAAGCCGCTGACTGCCTGAGAAAAGGCCATGTTATTCTCCGAATAGTGGTCAGGCTATCGTCCGATTGAGCCTGATGCTTAGGGTTATAAGATCTGTCGCACGTCTTCCAGGGTGGCGTTGCCCGCCAGGCCGAGATCCAGCTTGGCGCCGTTGCCGTCGCGGATCACGCCATTCACCAGCCCGAAGTGCAGGCTGCGCGCCACCAGCTGCTCGCCGTTGCCTTTGGCGTTAATCGCCACTTTGTAGGCGCCGTCGGGCGCGGTGGAGCCGTCATCCAGCGAGCCGTCCCAGGTGAAGGCGTGCACGCCGGCGGTCAGGCCGCCAATTTCAATGGTGCGCACCACCTGCCCGCTGGCGTTGGTGATGGTGGCGGTCACCTGATCGGCGGCGCGCTCCAGTTCCACGCCGAACGGCGTGGTGCTGACCTTGCCGTCCTTGCTGCCGACCAGAATATTGTTGCCCGGCACCATCACGCCGTGACCGATCAGCGCAGTGGCCTGCAGCGACTGGTTGCTGTTGATCTGGCCGGAGATCGACCCCAGCGTGGTGTTAAGCTTTTCGATACCCTGAACGGTGTTGATCTGCGCCAGCTGCGACGTCAGCTCGTTGTTCTGCATCGGATTGGTCGGATCCTGGTTTTTCAACTGCGCGACCAGCAGCGTCAGGAAGCTGTTGTGCAGATCCTGGCTGTTGGTGGTCTTGCTGTTGTTACCGATGACGGTGTTGTCCAACGACTCGTTGGTGGTTGCGGCGATAGCCATGGAAATCTCCGGTTACTGACCCAGCGTCAGGGTTTTCATCATCATCGACTTGGTGGTGTTGAGCACCTCGACGTTGGCCTGGTAGCTGCGGGAAGCGGAGATGGTGTTGACCATTTCCCCCACCACGTCGACGTTCGGCATGCGCACATACCCCTTGGCGTCCGCCAGCGGGTTGCCCGGCTGATACACCAGGCGCTCGGGCGCCGGATCGTCCACCACCTGGGCGACGCGCACGCCGCCGGTCGGCTGCCCTGGCGCCGCCGCGACCTGGAACACCACCTGCTTGGCGCGGTAAGGTTCACCGTCCGGGCCGGTCACGCTGTCGGCGTTGGCCATGTTGCTGGCGCTGACGTTCATGCGCTGGGATTGCGCCGATAACGCCGAGCCGGAGATATCAAAAATATTCAGTAAAGACATGCGCCTTATCCTTGTTGCAGCACGGACATCATCCCTTTGATCTGCCCGTTGAGCAGCGTCAGGTCGGTCTGATATTTCAGGCTGTTATCGGCAAAGTTGGTGCGTTCGCGATCCATGTCCACCGTATTGCCGTCCATCGACGGCTGGTCCGGCACTCGGAACAGCAGATCAAGCTGTGGCGGCTGCAGGGTCTGCGCCGGGATGTGGCGCGCCGCCGTCAGGTTCAGCGCCATGCCGTTGCCGCTGACGCGCCCCTGCTCCAGTACTTTGTTCAATTGGCTGGCGAAATCGATATCCCGCGCCTGATAACCCGGTGTGTCTGCGTTGGCGATGTTGGCGGCCAGAATTTCCTGCCGCTGGGCGCGCAAGTTCAGCGCCTCTTGGCCAAAGCGCAGAGCCGCGTCCAGTTTGTCGAGCATGCTCCCTCCGCGAGGTTAGAATTTGGAGTCGACAGCATAAACGCCCCCTGCGCCACCCTATCGCGGGAATAAACGCAAAATGGGGCGCTATTTATCTGCTTAGCCTGCGCGCGCTGCGGGTACACTTACGCGTATCCCGATGAAGCTTGAGAAGATGACGATGAAAGGTAAAATGCTGCTGCTTATCGGCCTGCTGTGCAGTCTGAACGCGCGCGCCGACGATCTGGCGACGCAAATCGAAAGCTTCATCCAAGGCAAGTTCAGCGGCGAACCGGTACAGGTAAAAGTGCGGGTGCGCACGCCGCCGAACCAATGGCCCGCTTGCGAACTGCCGCAGCTGTCGCTGTCGCCCAACGCGCGGATCGGCGGCAACGTCAGCATTTCGGCGCGCTGTGGCCAGGAGCGGCGTTTTATCCAGACGCAGGTGCAGGTGTTCGGTCGCTATCTCGTGTCGGCGCGCGGCATCAGCGCCGGCAGCCGGTTGACGGCGGCGGATCTGGCGTTGAAACAGGGCCGGCTCGATACCCTGCCGCCGCGCGCGCTGACCGAAGCGGGCAAAGCGTTAGGCGCCGTCAGCCTGCGCAACATCAGCCCCGGTCAGCCGCTGACCCTCGCCATGCTGCGCCGCGCCTGGATTATCAAGGCTGGGCAACCGGTGCAGGTCAACGCACAGGGCGAAGGATTCAGCATCAGCGGTGCGGGTAAGGCGATGAACAACGCCGCCGCCGAAGACAGCGTGCGGGTACGCATGGCCTCCGGGCAGATCGTCAGCGGCGTGGTCGGGGACGACGGCGCGATCCGCATTACGTTATAAAAAAGTAAAGGTTCCGCCAACCTTGCCGATAAGACAAATCAAGCAGCATTTTATTGGCCACCAGGGCCGCAACACTTTCATTGCAGCGTCGTCGCCCGCGAGCGGCGACGGCGTAAACGGAGATGGACCATGAGTATCGATCGCACCCAGCGGTTACAGCCGGTTTCCACTGTGCAACCGCGTGAAACCCCGGCCGACAACCCGCTCCAGCCGCGCAAGGCCGCCGTGGCCGAAACCGCCGTCAGCGGCACGCAGGTCAAACTGAGCGAGGCGCAGGCGCGCCTGATGCAGCCGGGCACCCAGGATATCGATATGGGTCGGGTCGAGGCCATCAAACAGGCGATCCGCAACGGTGAACTGAAGATGGACGCCGGCAAAATCGCCGATGCGCTGCTGCAAGACGCGCAGAGCGATGTTCAATGGATCGCCGGACGCGACTGACAGCACGCGGCGAATAGCGGTAAAGGATAAGTCATTACTATGGAAAAGCTGGCACAACTGCTGGATAAACTGTTGGAAACGTTGCAGGCGCTCAATGGTGTGCTGGAGGAAGAGCACGACTTGCTGTGCTCCGGCCAGTTGCCGGGCGTGGCCTTGCAGCGCGTCACCGATGCCAAAAGCCAACTGCTGGCGACGGTCGCTTATCTCGAGCAACAGCGCCTGGGGCAGGAAAAAACCTGCGGGCAACGCGCCCCCTATGCCAGCCAAGCGCCCCTGGCCGATCGTTGGCAGCGCGTTCAATTGCTGAGCCAAACGCTGCGCGAAAAGAACCAGCACAACGGTCTGCTGCTCAATCAGCAGATCGACCATAACGCTCAGGCGCTGGCCATCCTCAGTAAAAACAACAAATCGCTGTATGGCCCGGACGGCCAGTCGCACGCCGGCAGCCTGCTCGGCAGAAAAATCGGCGTTTGACCTGACTCATTTGCCCGGTGAGCCTATCACCGGGCATGCGTTCACCGGCTTCTGCGCATCCCGTCGCATTTTCTCCCTATCACTCTTTGAATTCACTTAAGGCTTTGCGTCAGGCTGCGCATGGCGTGAATTTGGCTGTTTCTTTCTCTTTGGCCTCTTGTCACCCTGTGGTTATTTTTAAACCACTTGAAATATACCCTTAGAGGGTATAGATTCGCAGGGAGAGCGAATGGCCGACATTTATCTCACCAAAACCTTTCAGGGTTTTGCCGCACGCGAGCGCATTAGCGACGCCACGATAGTGAAAGCGGCGCGAGAGATGCAACATCAGCTGTACGATGCCAATCTTGGCGGTTGCGTATACAAAAAGCGCATCGCTCGGGCTGGTGCGGGCAAACGTGGCGGCTATCGGGTACTGATCGTTTTTCGCGATGAAGACCGCCTGTTTTTTATGCGCGGCTTTGCCAAAAGTGAGAGAGAAAACATCAGTGCGGATGAGTTACAAGGATTGAAACATCTGGCTGCGCTGTATCTGGATTATTCGCCATTCAGACTCTACCAGCTGGTCAACAACAAGGAATTACGGAGGCTAAGCGATGAGTAAAATTCTTGCCGAGATCCACCAGGAAGTTCAGGGCCTGCATCGCGCCGGTTTCGTCGATGACGTGACCATGCGCACCTTCGACATGCTGTGTCTGCGGCCGGTGAAACAGTTCGGGCCGGCCGAGATCCGCGCGCTGCGCGAACGGGAAAACGTCAGTCAGCCGGTGTTTGCGCTGTATCTCAACGTCAGCAAAAAAGCGGTGCAGAAATGGGAGCGCGGCGAAGCGCAACCGAACTCCGCCGCAATGAAACTGCTGACGCTGGTGGAACGCAACGGCCTGCAAATTCTGGCCTGATGTTACTGATAATTGACGATCACCTGATTGCCAATCACCCGCAGCGGCGGATTCAGCCCGCCTTGCGACTGCACGTAATAGACAAAGCGCAATTCCGCATTGGCCGGTTCGCCCTGCAGACCGTTGCTGCCGCCGCTGCCGCCGCCCAGCGGAATACAGCGGTTTACCGTGCAGAGCTGGGCCTGCAGCCCCACCGGTTCCGGCCCCAGCAAACGGTAGCGCCAGCTGACGCTGGTGATGCGCGCATGGGCATCCGGCAGCGCGTTCGGCGGCCGCAAAGCGGCGGATTCATCGCGCATCCCGCCCTGTTCCAGCGTGACCCCCGCCCCTTCAGCCACCCAGGAGCCGGACACCGCGCCGGCGGCGAGCGGAGCCAGCAAACAAAATACGAACAGACAGCGTTTCATCAGGCCGCTCCGATGGTCGAGGTCATGCGAATCTGGCGATCGTCGTTGATCTCCAGATTGGACAACACCACGATCTGCGGCAGGCTGCGACGCAGGAAGCGCGCCAGCAAGGCCCGCAGCGCATGGTTGACCAGCAGCACCGGCGGCGCGCTGAGCATTTCTTGCCGCTGCAACGCCTGGCGTGCCTGATCCAACAGACGATCGGCCAGCCCCGGCTCCAGGCCGCCGCCGCCCTGCAACGCCTGCAGCAACAGACGCTCTAACTGGGTATCCAGGCCGATAACCTGAATCTCGCCGTTGCCCGGGAACCACTGCTGCGTGATCGCCCTGCCTAGCGCCACTCGCACCACGGTGGTCAATTCATAAGGATCGCTCTGCGCCGGGGCGTGTTCCGCCAGCGTTTCGACGATGGTGCGCATATCGCGAATGGAAACGCGCTCGGCGAGCAGATTTTGCAGCACTTTGTGCAGCGTCGTCAGCGACACCACGCCCGGCACGAAGTCTTCGGTCAGCTTCGGCATCTCCTGCGACACGCGATCCAGCAGCTGTTGGGTCTCCTGGCGGCCAAACAGCTCGCTGGCGAACTGGCCGATCAGGTGATTGAGGTGTGTCGCCACCACGGTGCTGGCCTCCACCACGGTAAAGCCCTGGATCTGCGCCTGCTCGCGCAAGGCGCTGTCGATCCATACCGCCTCGAGCCCAAAGGCCGGATCGACGGTTTTGTCTCCCGCCAGCTCGCCTACGGCATTGCCGGGGTTGATCGCCAGCCAGCGGCCCGGCTGCGCTTCACCGCTGCCGATCTCGACGCCTTTCATCAGGATACGGTAGCTGGCAGGCGGCAGTTCCAGGTTGTCGCGAATGTGCACCACCGGCGGCAGATAGCCCATGTCCTGGGCGAATTTCTTGCGGATGCCGCGGATACGGCCCAGCAGTTCGCCGTTCTGCTGAAAATCGACCATCGGAATCAGCCGGTAGCCCACCTCCATCCCCAGCGGATCTTCCAACTGCACGTCGGCCCAGCTGGCTTCGGCGGCCTGCGGATTCTCCGGCATCACCGGATCTTCCACCGTTTTCGGCGCCTGTTGTTCACGGCCGCGCAGCCACCAGGCGAGGCCCAACAGAGCCGCGGTAAACAGCAGGAACACCAGGTTCGGCATGCCCGGCACCAGGCCCAGCAGCCCCAGCACCCCGGCGCTCAGCAGCATCACGCGCGGATTGTTGAACAGCTGGCCCACCATCTGCTCGCCGACGTCCTGATCGGTCGCGACGCGGGTGACGATGACGCCGGCGGCGGTGGAGATCACCAATGCCGGGATCTGCGCCACCAGGCCGTCACCGATGGTCAGCAGCGTATAGCTTTCCGCCGCCGCCCCCAGCTCCATGCCGTGTTGCACCACGCCGACCAACAGGCCGCCGACTACGTTCAGCACCATGATCATCAGGCCGGCGATGGCGTCGCCGCGCACGAATTTACTGGCGCCGTCCATCGAGCCGTAAAAGTCGGCCTCCTGGGTCACTTCGGCGCGGCGTTTCTTCGCTTCGTCTTCACCGATCAGGCCGGCGTTCAGATCGGCGTCAATCGCCATCTGTTTGCCCGGCATGCCGTCCAGCACGAAACGCGCGCCCACTTCGGCGATACGCCCCGCACCTTTGGTGATGACCATAAAGTTAATCAGCACCAGGATGATGAACACCACGATGCCGATGGCGAAGTTGCCCCCCACCAGGAAGTGGCCGAAGGCTTCCACCACGCGGCCGGCGGCGGCGGAGCCGGTGTGCCCCTCCAGCAAGATGATGCGTGTCGACGCGACGTTGAGCGACAAACGCAGCAATGTGGAGAACAGCAGGATGGTCGGGAAGGCGGCGAATTCGAGCGTGCGCTGGGTGAACATCGCCACCAGCAGCACCATGATCGACAGCGCGATGTTGAAGGTAAACAGCAGGTCGAGGATAAACGCCGGCAACGGCAACACCATCATCGACAGGATCAGCAGGATCAGCACCGGGCCGGCCAACACCTGCCACTGCGTATCTTTAAAATTGCCCGGCAAACGAAGCAGGGAGGCCAAATTAGCCATCAGAGTCACTCTCTTTTGCAAAATCCAGTGCTTCCGGCACCGGTAAACGTTCAGGTTTTTTCGGGATCAGGCCGCCCTCGCGCCGCCAGCGGCGCAGCTGGTACACCCAGGCCAGCACCTCGGCGACCGCGGCATACAGGGTGGCCGGAATATGCTGGCCGATCTCGCTGTGCCGATACAGCGCGCGCGCCAGCGGCGGCGCCTCCAGCATCGGGATGCGGTGTTCCGCGCCGAGTTCGCGAATGCGCAAGGCGATTTCGCCGGCCCCTTTGGCCAGCACTTTCGGCGCACTCATTTTTTTGTCGTTGTACTGCAACGCGACGGCGTAGTGCGTCGGGTTGGTGACGATCACGTCCGCCTTGGGCACGTCGGCCATCATGCGGCGCCGGGCGATCGCCCGCTGCTGCTGACGAATGCGTCCCTTGACGTGCGGGTCCCCTTCCTGGTCTTTGAACTCGTCGCGAATATCCTGCTTGGTCATCTTCAGCTTTTTGAAGTGGCTCCACAGCTGATAGAACACGTCGAACGCCACCATCGGCGTCAGCCCCAGCACCACCAGAAAACCGCAGAACAGGATCATCTGCAGCGCATTGCCCAGCGCATCGAGCGGCTGCTGGGTCATCAGATGCAGCATCGCCGCCCAGTTGTGCCACAGATAGAGGCCGGTCACCCAACCGACCAGCGTCGCTTTCAGGATCCCTTTCAGCAGCTCGGCCAGCACTTGGGTAGAAAAGATGCGCTTCAACCCGGATAGCGGGTTCAGCCGCTTCAAATCGAACTTGATCGACTTGCCGCTGAACAAAATGCCCCCCAGCAACATCGGCGCGGCGAGCGCCACCAGCACCAGCCCCGCCATGATCGGCAGCAGCGCCAGCACCGCCTGGCGCAGCAGCATGCCCAATTGGCGCAGCATCTGTTTATCGTTGCTGACCATGCCGTGATCGAAGTTCAGACCTTGCGTGAGCATCGCCGCCAGCTGTTGCGCCATGTTGCTGCCGGACATCAGGATAATCGCCAGGCCCGAGAGCAGCATCAGTACCGAGGTCAGCTCGCGCGAGCGCGGGATCTGGCCGTCTTCACGCGCCTTCTCCAGCCTGTGGGGCGTGGGGGCCTCGCTTTTTTCCAGATCGCTGTCTTCAGCCACGAAACGCCGTTCCTGTGTCGGGAGGGTAAAGAATGGCGGTCAGCATGCCAAAAAATTGGCGATGTCATTGGCGGAACAACGGGGAAAAAGGCGGGTTATTTAGGGGATGAGACCAAAACGACGTGGCTTGTTGTCGGGGCGCGCCGTCGCGCGCCCCGAAAGGCCTCAGAAACCGAGGCTGTCGAGCAGATCGTCGACCTGCGCCTGATTGGCGATCACGCCGACGCCGTTCTGGTCGAGCTGCGGGCCGTTCAGCAGGCTGTCGTTCGGCCGTTTTTCCTTCACCGGCTGCTCCGGCATGTTTTCCATCAGCACCATCAGCAGCTGCTTTTCGATCTCCTGCACCACGTCCATCATGCGCTTGATCACCTGACCGGTCAGATCCTGGAAGTCCTGCGCCATCATGATCTCCAGCAGCTGGGCGTTGGTGAAGGCCGTATGGCCCGGCACCTGATCCAGATACTGGCGCGTGTCGTTGACCAGAGAACGCGCGTCGTCCAGTTCGATGGGATTGGCGAACCACTCGTCCCAGCGCTCTTTCAACGCGTTGGCGCCGGATTCCAGCTCCGCCTGGCGCGGTTGCGCCGCCTCCACGCAGTTCAACGCCCGTTCCGCCGCCTGCGCCGTCATGGTTACGACATAGTCAAGACGGTCGCGCGCATCCGGGATCGCCTCTGCCGCCTGGGCGATCGCCTGATCGAGCCCCAGTTCGCGCATGCTGTCGCGCAGCATTCGGGTCAGTTGGCCGATGCGGGAGATGATCTCTCCCGCGGTCGCTGCATCGCTGGCAGGCATTGGAATGTCTCTCATCGCCCTCTCCTTACATGCCCAATTTTTCAAAAATCTTGTTGAGCTTTTCTTCCAGCGTCGCCGCCGTAAATGGTTTTACTACATAACCGCTGGCGCCGGCCTGCGCCGCCGCGATGATATTTTCTTTCTTGGCTTCCGCGGTCACCATCAGTACCGGCATCGCGGCCAGCGCGCTGTCGGCGCGGATGGTTTGCAACAGCTCAAGCCCGTCCATGTTCGGCATGTTCCAGTCGGACACCACGAAGTCGAAACCGCCGGCGCGTAGCTTGTTCAGCGCATCCGCGCCGTCTTCAGCTTCTTCGACGTTGTTGAAGCCCAGCTCTTTGAGCAAATTTCTGACGATGCGGCGCATGGTGGAAAAATCGTCCACAACCAGAAATCTGAGGTTCTTGTCTGCCATTGTTACTCCTGAAATAGTTAACCGTTTAATGATGCAACACCGCAGGCCGCCGCACGGCGAACCTGGGTCATATCGCCGCCGGGAAGACCCTGCGGACTGAAATCAAATGCGCAATGCCTGGCCGCCGGCGATCTGCGCCAGCATTCGCTGGCTCATTCTGTCCAGCTCGACCACTTCGCTGACGCCGCCGCTGGCGATCGCCTCGCGCGGCATGCCGAACACCACGCAGCTCGCCTCGTTCTGCGCCAGGGTATAGGCCCCGGCGCGGTGCATCTCCAGCATCCCCGCCGCACCGTCGTTGCCCATGCCGGTGAGGATCACCCCCACCGCATTGCGGCCGGCGTATTGCGCCACCGAGCGGAACAGCACGTCGACCGAGGGGCGATGGCGGTTGACCGCCGGGCCGTCATGCAGCTTCACCTGATAGTTGGCGCCGCTGCGCGTCAGCTCCAGATGGCGGTCCCCCGGGGCGATGTAGGCGTGACCCGGCAGCACGCGTTCGCCGTCCTCCGCTTCTTTCACCGTGATCTGGCACAGCTTGTTCAGCCGCTCGGCGAACGAACGGGTGAAACCCGGCGGCATGTGCTGGGTGATTAGCAGCGCCGGGCTGGTAGCCGGCAGCGGCTGCAGCACCTGGCGGATCGCTTCGGTGCCGCCGGTGGAGGCGCCGATGGCGATCAGTTTTTCACTGCTCAGCAGCGGCGCATGGCTGAGGATCGCCGGCGCCGGGCTGCTGGAGCGCTGAGGCAGACGCGCTCTGGCCGCGGTGCGGATCTTCTCGGCAATCAGCTCGCTGTAGGCCAACATGCCCTCGCGAATGCCGAGTTGCGGTTTGGTGACGAAATCCACCGCGCCCAGTTCCAGCGCGCGCAGCGTGATTTCCGAGCCTTTGCCGGTCAGCGAAGAGACCATCACCACCGGCATCGGCCGCAGGCGCATCAGCTTCTCGAGGAAATCCAGCCCGTCCATGCGCGGCATCTCGACGTCCAGCGTCAGCACCTGAGGATTAAATTTTTTGATCAGATCGCGCGCCACCAGCGGATCCGGCGCGGTCGCCACCATTTCCATGTCGGGATGGCCGTTCACGATTTCCGTCATCAGCTGGCGCATCAGTGCCGAATCGTCTACGCATAACACTCTGATTTTACTCATTACCTCTCCTTGGTCAGCCCATACACGGTCTGCCCACGCAAGTAGAAATCCCGGCTGATCTGGCTGAAATTCTCGGAGTGGCCGGCGAACATCAGCCCCCCCGGCTTAAGCAAGGGAACGAAGCGGCGCAGGATGCGCTCCTGCGTCGCCTTATCGAAATAGATCATGACGTTGCGGCAAAAAATGGCGTCGAATTGCCCCGGCAGCGCCCACTCCGGCGCCAGCAGATTCAGCGGCTGAAAGTTCACTCGCGCCGCCAACTCCGGCCGCACGCGCACCAGCCCCTGATGCGGACCGGTGCCGCGCAGAAAATAGCGCTGCATTTGGGTCGGCGTCAGGGTGCGCAGATCTTCCTGGCGGTAAACGCCCGCCTCCGCTTTTTCCAGCACCTGCGTATCGATGTCGCTGGCCCAGACCTGGCAACTGCCGGCACGCTGCCCCAGGGCATCGCTCAGCGTGATGGCGATCGAATACGGCTCTTCGCCGGTCGAGGCCGCGGTGCTCCAGACGCTGTAGCCGTTCGGCCGCGAGCGCGCATGCTCCGCCAGGATCGGGAAGTGATGCGCCTCGCGGAAAAATGCCGTCAGGTTGGTGGTCAGCGCGTTGATGAACGCCTGCCACTCCGCGCTGTTCGGATCGCTTTCCAGCAGCGCCAGATAATCGCCGAAATCGTGCAATCCCAGCAGCCGCAACCGGCGCACCAGGCGGTTGTAAACCATCTCGCGCTTATGCTCCGCCAGCACGATGCCGGCGCGTTGATAAATCAACTGGCTGATACGGCGAAAATGCACGTCCGACAGCGGCAGGCGCTGCACCATTTGCGTCAACATCGACGCAGTATCCCGGTTAGAAGTTGACGGCGCCTGTTTCATGCCGCCTCACCGGAGTAAAACGTGCTGCTTATGCGGTTTGACAATCTTGGGCTTCCTTTACCACGGGTGAAACTGCGTTGTTGCTGTTACCTGGCGCGACGAAGTTATCGTCCGCCAGACGGAATACCGCGACCGCGTCGGCCAGGGTAATGGCCTGCTCTTCCAGCGCGGTGGCGGCAGAAGCGGATTCTTCCACCAGCGCGGCGTTCTGCTGGGTAACCTGATCCATCTGGGTCACCGCCTGCGTCACCTGCTCGATGCCGCGGCTCTGTTCATCCGAAGCCGACGCGATCTCGCCCATGATGTCGGTGACGCGCGTCACCGAACGCACGATGTCCTGCATGGTGGCGCCGGAATTTTCCACCAGCACCGAGCCGTGTTTGACGCGGCTGACCGATTCGTCGATCAGCACCTTGATCTCTTTCGCCGCCTGCGCGCTGCGGCTCGCCAGGTTGCGCACTTCGCCGGCGACCACGGCGAAACCGCGCCCCTGTTCACCGGCGCGCGCCGCTTCCACCGCCGCATTGAGCGCCAGAATGTTGGTCTGGAAGGCGATGCCGTCGATTACGCTGGTGATGGCGCCGATTTTCTGCGAGCTGTTGGCGATATCGTGCATGGTGGTGACCACGTCCCCGGCCAGTTCGCCGCCCTTGGCCGCGGTGGCCGAAGCGTCGCGCGCCAGCTGAGAGGCCTGCCGCGCATTGTCGGCGTTCTGTTTCACCGTCGCGGTAAGCTGTTCCATGCTGGCGGCGGTTTCTTCCAGCGAAGCGGCCTGCTGCTCGGTGCGGGAAGAGAGATCGTTATTGCCTTCGGCGATCTCCTGCAGGCCGATCAGAATCGACTCCGCACCGTCGCGCACCGCGCCGACGGTACCGATCAGTGACTGCTGCGTGCGTTGCAGGCTGGCGAACAACATGCTGATTTCATTGCGGCCATACACCTGAATCGGCGTCGCCAAATCGCCGGCGGCGATGCGTTCAAAGTGGCTGCGGATTTGGTTCAGCGGCTGTACCAACATGGTGCGCAACCACCACATGGCGCTGCCGGTCACCACGATCAGCATCAAGACCGCCCCCGCCAGCATCAGGCCCGCCAGCGTGAAGGAGAATTGGTTGGCGTCTCGAGCCTCGCTGATGTCACCGTTGACCAACTGCAGGTACTGCACGAAGTCAGCCTCAAACAGGTCCTGGGTTTTCTGCGTCGGCTGATCCATAAACGCCTGCAGCTCGCCCTTTTCCAGGAAACCGATCAGTTCACGCAGTGCGCCGCGCAGCCGCTCGTAGCTGGCCTTGGTGGTAGCCGTCTGCTGGTTCTGCTGTTCACTGCTGCGTTCAACCGCCATAAACTGATTGAAATAGAGATCGGCCTTCTGCAGCGAACTGCGGGCGCTGCTCATCAATTCGTTCACCTGCTCCTGCGGCAGTTTCAGCGCCGCGCGGGTGCCGGCGCGGTTCAGCGTATTGCGCGCCTGCAACAGCGACACCCAGCTCAGGCTGAGCGAATCGCGCTGCTGGCTGCCGAGGGTGATGATGTCGAGGTTGTGGTTATCGGAACGAAACGCGGAATACGACAGGCCGCTGCTGGCCAACTGCAGAACGCAGAAGGTCATCAACAACAGGAACAAGCTGGTAGAGATACGGATTCGGTTAAACACTGTGAACCTCCTTGCAGCCGGCCGGCGACCGGCCTACGTAGGGAAAAGGGCCTCTGCGAGAGAGGCCCGATACCGGTCAGAACGTTTCCCAGTTATCCTGCAGATCGCTGGCGTTCATTTTCTTATGATTGATTACCGGTGTTACCTGCGCCTTGCTGGTGACAGGCGCTTTAAACTCTTCCTGGCCTTCCGACCTCAGGCGGAATACCGCCACCGACTGGGTCAGCATGCTGGCCTGTTCTTCCAGCGCCGCCGCCGCCGAGGCGGACTCTTCCACCAACGAGGCGTTCTGCTGGGTGACGCGGTCCATTTCCGCCACCGCCTGGCCAACCTGATCGATGCCGCGGCTCTGCTCGTCCGACGCCGAGGCGATTTCGCCCATGATGTCGGTCACGCGGGTGACGGCGTTGACGATGTCGCCCATGGTTTCCCCGGCGCTTTCCACCAGCACGGAGCCCATATCGACGCGGCTGACCGAGTCTTCGATCAGGCCTTTGATCTCTTTCGCCGCCTGCGCGCTGCGCTGCGCCAGGTTGCGCACTTCACCGGCCACCACCGCGAAGCCGCGGCCCTGTTCGCCGGCGCGCGCCGCTTCCACTGCGGCGTTCAACGCCAGGATGTTGGTCTGGAAGGCGATACCGTCGATCACGCCGGTAATATCGGCGATCTTCTGCGAGCTGCCGGCGATGTCGTGCATGGTCTGCACCACGTTGGCCACCACCTTGCCGCCTTTCTGCGCGGTTTCGGAGGCGCTCAGCGCCAGTTGTGAAGCCTGACGGGCGTTTTCGGCGTTCTGTTTCACCGTCGCGGTCAATTGCTCCATGCTGGCGGCGGTCTCTTCCAGCGAAGCGGCCTGCTGCTCGGTGCGGGAGGAGAGATCGTTGTTGCCCGCGGCGATTTCAGACGCGCCGCTGTAGATGGCGTCCGCACCCTGGCGCACGCCGCTGACGGTTTCGATCAGTTCGCTTTGCATGTGTTTCAGGCTGGCCGCCAGCACGCCCATTTCGTTGCGGCTGTTGACGACGATCTGCTGAGTCAGGTCGCCGGCGGCGATCTGTTTGATGTGGTCGATCATGCGGTTCAGCGGGCGCACCAGGATGTGATGGATACCGGTCCAGACCAGTACGATCACCGCCAGCACCACCACCAGCACCACGATCAGCGTCCAAATGGCCGAGTTGTAGGAGCTGTTGCTGCCGTCGACCGCGATTTGGTACAGCTTGCCGTTTTGCTCCAGATAAACGTTGTAGCTCTGCTCAAAGTTGTCCTGGTAACTCTGCGTAGGCTGATCGAAGAAGGCGTTGATTTTGCCTTCGCCCAGCAGTTGGATCAGCTCGGAGAGCGCGCCGTACAGCACATCGTACTGCTGCTTGAGGCGTTCCGCCGACTGAGGATCCTGGCGCGGGTCCTGAGGAATTTTCTCGTACGCGGCGTAGTGTCTTTCCGCTTCACCCAGCTCTTCCTTCGCCTTGGCCAGCAGTTCATCAATGGTGGCGCCGCTGCCGATCTTGTTGGTATCCATCATGTAGCGAATACCGGCGCGGTTCAGGGAGTTGCGTGCCTGCAGCAGGTCAACGCGGCTTTCACTCAGCTGCAGCTGCTGCTGGCGGATCGTTTGCAGGACGGTAAAGTTTTCCTTATCGCTTTTCAGCGAGGAGAAAAAGAGTCCGCCCGAAATCAACTGCAAGGCGCCAAACAGCACCAACACCAGCAACAGGCTGGTGACCACCTTCATACGATTTAACATGATTTCCCTTGTTGAAGCCCGCGCAGACAGGCTCTGATGACGTTGAATGTGAGAGTTATCGGCGCCGTGCGGCAAAACTTTATGCGGGAAAGTAACTATTTTTAGTGGGGGTTCCGAGCGCGGCTGAGGCCATCGCGACAGATCAGGGAAAGTGAAGATTAAAGGGGGCGGCGCCCCGCCCCTTGAGTCTGAAATCAGACGCTTTTCGCCACGCTGTCGACCAGCGACATCTCTTCGCTGCTCAGCAGCTTTTCGATATCCACCAGGATCAGCATGCGCTCGCCCAGCGAACCGAGGCCGGTGAGATATTCGGTCGCCAGGGTCACCGCGAACTCCGGCGCCGGACGGATCTGATCGGCGGTGAGCGACAGCACGTCGGAGACGCCGTCAACCACGATGCCCACCACGCGCTGGCCAAAGTTCAACACGATCACCACGGTGTTTTCATCGTAGGAAACACTTTGCTGCGAAAATTTCACCCGCAGATCGATGATAGGAACAATCACGCCGCGCAGGTTGGTGACGCCCTTGATGAACGCCGGGGTGTTGGCGATGCGGGTCACCTGATCGTAGCCGCGAATTTCCTGCACCTTGAGGATGTCGATGCCGTACTCCTCGTTGCCCAGGGTAAAAATCAGAAACTCTTGCCCTACCGTTTCGCCAGCCAATTTGCTGACGGCTGCCAATCCTGCCATATCATTCACCTTTTAAATCAATAAACTCATTATTATGCGGCGGCGTCCGTCAGACGCTTTTCACGGTTCAAGGTTTGCAACGCCGAGACATCGACGATCAAGGCCACGCTGCCGTCGCCCAGAATGGTCGCGGCGGAGATGCCCGGCACTTTGCGGTAGTTGCTTTCCAGATTCTTCACCACCACCTGATGCTGGCCAATCAGCTGATCTACCAGCAACGCATAGCGGCGGCCGGCGCTTTGCAGGATAACGACGATGCCCTGCGTGGCGTCGGTTTTGGCGCCTTCCACTTCGAATACCCGATACAGCTCCACCAGCGGCAGGTATTCGCCGCGCACCTGCAGCACACGCTCGCCGCCGGCCAGCGGATGCAAATCCTCCGCCTGCGGCTGCAGCGACTCCATCACCGCGTTCAACGGCAGAATAAAGACTTCGTCGTTCACTTTGACCGACATGCCGTCGAGGATCGCCAGCGTCAGCGGCAACAGGATGCGGATGGTGGTGCCTTTACCGGCCTGCGAACGGATCTCGACGTGGCCGCCCATCTCCTGAATATTTCTTTTCACCACGTCCATGCCGACGCCGCGGCCGGAAACGTCGGTCACCTGCTCGGCGGTGGAGAAGCCCGGCGCAAAGATCAGCATGCCGACCTCTTCGTCGCTCATGCTGTCGCTGACCGCCAGCCCTTGCGAAGCCGCCTTGGCGAGAATTTTTTCGCGGTTCAGCCCGGCGCCGTCGTCGATGACTTCAATACAAATGTTGCCGCCCTGGTGTTCGGCCGACAGCACCAGATTGCCCACCGCCGACTTGCCGGCGGCGATACGGGTAGCCGGCTCTTCGATACCGTGATCGAGGCTGTTGCGCACCAGGTGCGTCAACGGATCGATAATGCGTTCGATCAGGCTCTTGTCCAGTTCGGTCGAGCTGCCCTGCAGCGTCAGCTCCACCTGTTTATTCAGCTTGCCGGCCAGATCGCGCACCAGCCGCGGGTAGCGGCTGAAGACGTATTCCATCGGCATCATGCGGATCGACATCACCGATTCCTGCAGATCGCGCGCGTTACGCTCCAGCTGGCTCATGCTGTTCAGCAGATCGCCGTGGTTCACCGGATCGAGCGTGCCGGAGCGTTGCGCCAGCATCGATTGGGTGATCACCAGCTCGCCCACCAGGTTAATCAGCTGATCCACCTTTTCCACCGCCACGCGGATGCTGGTGGATTCGCTCGCCTTGGCGCGCGCTTTTGGCGCTTCGGCCGGTTTCGCGGCAGGTGGCGCGGCGTTCGCGACCGGCGCAGGCTCCGGTAAGGCGGCCACTTCCGGTAAGCTCGCTTCTGCGATGGCCGGTTCGCTCTGGGTCGGCGTCGAGAAGCTGATTTGTTCCGGTTCCAGCACGAAGCACAACACGGCGCTGATGTCGTCTTCACTGGCGGAGGTGAGCAACGTCACGTCCAGACTGTGTTCCGTCTGATGCGGATCTTTAACCTCGCCGAGGTTGCCCAGCTCTTCCAACATCAAGGGGATTTCACTGGCTTTCAGCCCGTTCAGGCTGATGCGCATGCCGCCCTCGATCGCCGCCGGCGCGGCCGATGGCTTAACGACAGGCTGCTGAACGGCCGGTTGAGCCGCAGGCGCCTCTTGCTGCTGTTGCGCTTCCAACGCCAGCTGGCGCAGCGCCTGACAAATGTATTCAAAGCTTTCAGCGTCAGGCTGTTGCGAGGTTTTATAGGCGTCCAGTTGCTCCTGCATAATGTCTTTGGTTTCCAGAAACAGGTTGATAATCTCGGTGCTCAGGCTCATTTCCTGGCGTCTTGCACCGTCCAGCAGGTTCTCCAGCAGGTGGGTGGTTTCCTGCAGCACCGAAAAACCAAAGGTCGCCGCGCCGCCCTTGATCGAATGCGCCGCGCGGAAGATGGCGTTCAACGGCTCGATATCGGGGGCCAGCGGATCCAGCTCCAGCAGGTGTTGCTCCATGTCGGCCAGCAACTCGTCTGCCTCATCAAAGAAGGTCTGATAAAAATCGCTAATGTCCATGCTCACGGGGTCACCTCTGGCTGTGAGTCGCGGTTAGTCGGTGCGGGTGCGGACGCCGGTGGTTCCGGCGCCTGATCGGCCGGTGCTATCGCCGGGGATGCCTGCGGTGGAGCGCCTGGCGTTGTCGCCACCGGTTCCGGGGCCGTCGCCGAGGGTTCCGGCGTTTGGCTGGCCGGTGCGGTCGCCGACGGCGCCAGCTGCTTCAGGCTGTCCGGCTGGGCGATATCCATCGCGTTGCTTTCGGCATTTTCGTGCTCGATGCCCTCTTGCGTTTGCTTGTTCAGCACCAACACGGTGATGCGACGGTTAATCGCGTCATCGGCGCCATGCTGTTTCAGGCTCATGGTGGCCGCCATGCCCACCACCCGCAGCACCTTGCCTTCCGCCAGGCCGCCGGCGATCAGCTCGCGCCGGGAGGCGTTGGCGCGATCGGCCGACAGTTCCCAGTTGCTGTAGCCGCGCTCGCCGGTGGCGTAAGGGATGTCATCGGTGTGGCCGGACAGGCTTATTTTGTTCGGCAGGTCGTTAAGGATCGGCGCTATCGCCCGCAGAATATCGCGCATGTAGCTCTCGACCTGCGCGCTGCCGGTTTTGAACATCGGCCGGTTTTGGCTATCGATAATCTGGATGCGCAGCCCTTCGTCCATCATGTTGATCAGCAGATGCGGACGCAGCGCCTTCAGGCGCGGATCGGACTCAATCAACTCATCCAGCTTTTCGCGCAGCTTGTTCAGGCGCAGCTCTTCGGCGCGCGAGTCCGGCGAATCGACCTGTTTTTTCACCAGGCCATGCTGCTGCGTGGGATCGTCGCCGCCGCCAGGAATGGGGCTGCTCTCGGAACTGCTCTTGTCGCCGCTGGTCAGGGCAACCTTGAGCGGCGTACGGAAATATTCGGCGATTTGCGTCAGCTCCTGCGGGCTGGCGATCGCCAGCAGCCACATCACCAGGAAGAACGCCATCATCGCCGTCATAAAGTCGGCATAAGCGATCTTCCAGGAGCCGCCGTGATGGGCGGCATGATGCGACTTGCGCTTTCTGACCAGAACGACCGGATGATTCTGTTTCATGCTTCTTCTTCTTCCGTCGCCTGCTGCGCCGGCGCTTTCACGCGGCGCACGTGTTCTTCCAGCTCAACGAAAGAAGGACGTTCGGTGGTATACAGCGTTTTGCGGCCAAACTCGACTGCGATCTGCGGCGCGTAACCGTTCAGACTCGACAACAGCGTGACCTTGATGCACTGCATCATCTTGACGTTTTCGGCGCTCTTCTGGCGCAGCAACGTCGCCAGCGGCGAGATGAAGCCGTAGGCCAACAAAATGCCGAGGAAAGTACCGACCATGGCGTTAGCGATCAGCGCGCCCAGCTCAGCGGCCGGACGGTCAGCCGAAGCCAGGGCGTGCACCACCCCCATCACCGCCGCGACGATGCCGAACGCCGGCAAGGAGTCGCCCACCATCGCCAGACTGCCGGCGGGCACTTCGCTTTCCTGCTCGTAGGTTTCGATCTCTTCGTCCATCAGCGCTTCGATCTCGAACGCATTCATATTGCCGCTCACCATCAGCCGTAAATAGTCGGTAATGAACTCCACCAGAGTGTTATCGGCAAGGATGCGCGGATAATTAGAGAAAATTTCACTTTCTTGCGGATTATCGATATCGAACTCGAGCGACAGCATGCCCTGCTGGCGCGATTTGGCCAGCAGACGGAACAGCAACGCCATCAAATCCATATACAGATCTTTGTTGTATTTGGAACGGCGCATCAGCCGCGGCAGCGCGCGCAGCGTGGCTTTGATCGCTTTGCCGTTGTTGCCGACGATAAAGGCGCCGACGCCCGCCCCGCCGATAATCAGAAATTCCGCCGGCTGATACAACGCCCCGAGATGACCGCCCACGATCAGGTAGCCGCCAAACACCGCACCCAATACCACGAGATAACCCAAAATAACTAGCACACGCATTCCTTAAATTAACAATGTGGATGGAAGGTGGGGCAAACGCGCCCTGGCGCGACAGACCAGGCTGCATGTCTGGGGGCGGCATGCCGCCCCTGCGTATCACACGTCGGTATTCATTGCCGAGAGCCGGCAACGTGGCGGCTCAAATGGCGCGTTTGACCTGCTCGTCCAGCAGTTGAGGAATAATATCGGCCAGTTGCGGCGAAAGTTTACGTCTTTTTACGGCGCGGGATGGGGGTTGGCATAAACTGCAGATGAAACCATTCAGCGGCTGGTGCGCGTGGGTGATAAATGCGCCGCCGCAGCAGCTGCAGGCGGAAAGCTGCAACATGCCGCTATCGACGAAGCGCACCAGCGTCCAGGCACGGGTCAGCGCCAGCAACGGCGCCTCGCCGGCCTGCTGCGGACACTGCTCGAGATAGAGGCGATAGGCTTTGATCACCGCCTCCACGCCGCTGCACTGCCCGCTTTTCATCAAAAACAGGTAAGCGTTGTAAAACATCGACGAGTGAATATTTTGTTCCCAGGTCATAAACCAGTCGGTTGAGAACGGTAACATTCCTTTTGGCGGCGGGCTGCCGCGTAACTCCTTGTAAAGTTTAATCAAGCGCCCGCGGCTAAGCTGGGTTTCACTCTCCAGCATCTGCAATCGGGCTCCCAGCGAAATCAGCTCCATGGCGAGCTGAATGTCCTTGGCTTCTTGAACGATACTTTTCTCAACCATCATCAGGCTCTTTTCTTCGTCGGGCTAGCGTCTTTACTCGATAGCTCTTGCAGTAAATGGCTTGATAGCAAAATGCCGGTATGGATTTGTTGCAGATCGTCGACGCGCGACTCTTTGGTCAGGCGTTCGATGGTCTGGCTTTCGTTAAAGCGGAAGTGGCAAACCAGCTGGTTGGTCTCGGCCAGTTTAACCATTTGCGGCAAAGTCAGCTGCGCCAGCGCATCGGCCATGGTTTCATCAATACCCAGGCGAAACATTGCGGACGCTTTTTCATCGTTGATCAAACGCTGTGCTAAAAGTAAATATGACAGATTGATGTCATAAATATGCTTAAGTAATTCAGACGTACCCATATTCCCCATCCCGACAGACTATGTTTAAAAACATACGCTGGGTGATAAATTTTATCGCCCGTGACTTGGGTTGTTTCCCAAAGTTGGCAAATTAATCTCTCAAAAACGACTGCTATAATTTTCGACAATCGCTAAATTCGACCACTGTTCAGTATTTGCTACGAGCGTAAACCAACGTGTATGGATGTACAGCATTCTGCTTCGATAGTGTTTAGTCACCATGAAACTATTTTTACAAATTTAATAAGATTATTCCTAAAGCAGCGCAACTCTACCCCCGAACCATTAGCACACACAATGTAAGTGAGAGGCAATTTTAAATACAATGTGACATAGATCACAAAAATAAAAAATAATTAAGCCAAATACCCCCAAATACGCTCACTTATTGACCGCCATTTTGCTCATAAAACAGCCATAGGTAAAAAAACGTCTTAAAAACAATGTTTATCCGCCAAAAAATTATCTTTTTTAGATCAATTCGAACAAAAGCATCACCAAACCAAAATAACAGAACAAAAATCTGCATATAGGCAACAAACTCAGTATAAATAACCATTTGAGTTACTAAAAAATATCCAAGCTGAAAAATAACCAATGTAAACTATAAGGTTATTAGCTATCGGATTTGACTTAAGCCTTCAGCCTGAGGCTGTTCTAATTTTCAACATCAGGTGATTATGGCTTATCAATGATTCGCAGGCGTAGTGAACAAGCCAACAGACGTAACGATATGTTTCCGTATTAGCACGATGCAAGAGTGCTTTTTTTGAGTTAAATTCCCCCAAAACGTTATATCGGCAGCAATTCATAAAACTTTAATGCTTTTTATTTCTTTTTCTGACGCCGAGATAATTCCCCCTCCCCTCAGAGATTATTTACATGGCTTTGGCTTTCATTGCTTCATTGTCATAAAATAAAACGCAGTTTTGTTTTACTGTTCATATTTCTTCATCGAACAAAACGGCTTTGCAACGCAAGCAGCGGCGACAAACATCGCCCAATGCCGCGGCGGCGCCACGGCCGGGTGAAAAAATCAGCCAAAAGAGGCCCGGCACGGCACCTTGTGCTTGCCCACAGCACGAACGACGACGCGTCGACCGTCAACCGCCCTGAGACTTTCCCTATTTCTCCATTAATCAGCAGGCTGAGATTGCTGACGGCGCACTGGCATATTATGATTTACCAAAGCGCCGCTACGGGCGGCGCGACATCATTACCCAGTGCAATTTATCTAATTGAAATGATTTTTGTCAGGTCGTACATCGCTGCCTCGACGGCGTCGCCGTGAGTCGCTATGTGTTATTCACCCGGCTTTAACTATTAACAGGCTATATTTTAATCATGACCGATACGCTCGAATATCTGCTGACATTTCGTAAATGCTCCTCTTTGGACAGCCTGGAGAAGGTGTACGACAAACTGAACTACTCCATTGAAAACGATACGGAAATGAGCAATATGTACCGTGCCGCCGACCACCGTCGCGCCGAGCTGGTTGCCGGTAAATTGTTCGATCTGGGCAAGGTGCCGAAAACGCTGTGGGCACAGGTGCTTTAATTCAGTGAAATTACGTGCGGCAACGGTTTTATCTTTTATTGCTATATAACCGGGGCACATTCAGCTTTTATTGCCGCGCGTGATATGAAACACATTTATTCCCCCCGCCAGGTTCTACCCTTTATCCGACGCAGTACTTCCACCAAGGCCGCCGCTGCAGCAGCCTGAAACACGATGGATACAACAAGGAGTCGGATATGGGGTATCAAAACGTTCTGGTCACCGTCGCCGTTGCCCCTGACAGCCACCGCCTGGTGGAAAAGGCCGTCTCCATCGTTCGCCCCTACGGCGGCAGCATCACCCTGTTAAGCACCCTCGCCAATCCGGAAATGTACAATAATTTCGCCGGGCCGATGCTGGGCGATTTGCGCTCGCTGATGGAAGAGGAAACCCGGCTGTTTATGGAGGAACTGCGCCAACGCGCCGGCTACCCTATCGCCGATACGCTGATCGTGCATGGCGAGCTGGGTGACAGCCTGGCATTCGCCAGCCGCCGTCAGCCGTTTGACCTGCTGCTCTGCGGCAATCACCGAGACAGCATGATGAACAAAGTCTCCTGTTCCGCCGCCCGCTTTATCAATATCAGTCATATCGACGTGTTGATCGTTCCGCTCTGAGCTAAGCACATTCGGTCACGTCGCCTCAGCGCTCCTGCACTAGGCTTAACGGACCTTGTTTGCCGCACCACAAAGGAGCTTTCGATGTCCCCTTCTCAACAGAACCGCCGCTTCCTGCTGGCCTCGCGTCCGAACGGCGAACCGACAGCGGCGAACTTCCGTCTCGATACCGTCCCCGCACCGCAACCCGGCGCCGGCCAACTGCTGCTGCGCACCGTATATCTGTCGTTGGATCCTTATATGCGTGGACGCATGAGCGATGCCCCCTCCTATGCGCCGCCGGTGGAGATCGGTCAGGTGATGGTGGGCGGTACGGTATCGCGCGTGGCGGCCTCACAGCATCCCGATTTCAACGTCGGCGATTGGGTATTGGGGTATGACGGCTGGCAGGAATATGCGCTGTCCGACGGCAGCGGCCTGCGCAACCTCGGCCCGCATTTGCCGCACCCTTCCCGCCTGCTGGGCGTGCTCGGCATGCCGGGATTTACCGCATACATGGGGCTGCTCGATATCGGCCAACCGCAGGCAGGTGAAACGCTGGTGGTGGCCGCCGCCAGCGGTGCGGTTGGTTCGGTGGTCGGCCAAATCGGCAAACTGAAAGGCTGCCGCGTCGTCGGCGTCGCCGGCGGTGCGGAAAAATGCCGCTATGTAGTGGAAGAGTTGGGTTTCGACGCCTGTATCGATCACCGCGCCCCAGACTTTGCCGAACGGTTGGCCGCCGCCTGCCCACAGGGTATCGACATCTATTACGAGAATGTCGGCGGGGCGGTGTTCGACGCCGTACTGCCGCTGTTGAACATCAAAGCGCGTATTCCGGTATGCGGCATCATCGCCCATTACAATGCCACCGGGTTACCTGCGGGGCCGGACCGCTTGCCGCTGCTGGAGGGGCTGATCCTGCGCAAACGCATCCGTATGCAGGGCTTTATCATCTTCGACGACTACGGCTCACGCTTTGACGAGTTCTTGCAACAAATGAGCAGTTGGGTCGAACAGGGGAAAATCAAGTTCCGCGAAGACATCGTCGACGGGCTGGAGCAGGCGCCGCAGGCGTTTATCGGCCTGCTGCAAGGCAAAAACTTCGGCAAACTGGTGATCCGCGTCGCCGACGAATAACCCGTAGCAGGGCGTGGTACGCCACGCTCTGCTTTTAATGTACGGCGCCGTCGCCGAATCGCACATCTTCCTCTACCGTCAGCGTCACCTGAACGACAGTGCGCACCGCTTCCACCATCGTCGCCAGTGCCATGCTCGGCTTGCCCGGGTGCGCTGCCGCCAGTTCATGGCTGTACGGAATATGCACGAACCCGCCTCTGGCCCGCGAATGCTGCATCTCCAGATAGTGACGCAGACCATAAAAAATGTGGTTGCAGTTGTAGGTGCCCGCCGTATAAGAGACCGCCGCGGGGATCCCCTGCCGGCGCAGTTGCTGCACCGCGGCCTTGACGGGCAGCGTACTGAAATAGCCCACCGGCCCGCCGGCAACCACCGGCACGTCAATCGGCTGTTTACCGGCATTGTCGGGAATGCGGGCATCGATCAGATTGATGGCTACCCGTTCCAGGGATATTTCGGCCCGGCCGCCGGCCAGCCCCAGACAGATCACCGCCAGCGGCTGCAATGCCTCAATCGCCGCGATCAACTGCTGGTTGGCCACGCCCAATACGCACGGCAACTCGAGCACCGCGATCTCCGCGCCGGCGATACGCTCTCCGGCCAATGCCTGCGCGACCTGCCAGGAAGGGTTCACCGCGTCACCCTCGAACGGCTCAATGCCGGTGATTAACACTTTGTTCATCATTTCCCCTGATTGAAGGCTACATTCGTGTGCTACCAGCCTAGGGAACGCTGTAAGATTCTGGAAATGGATTATCTGTATATAGAGTATTCATAAAATGAATTTAGCCAACGTCGATCTCAATTTACTGGTGGTGTTTGAAGCGCTGTATCAGACGCGCAACGTCACCGCCGCAGGCCGGCGTCTTAACCGCGCGCAACCTTCCGTCAGCAATGCATTGGCGCGGCTGCGCATTCTGCTCAACGATCCGCTGTTTGTCCGCAGCGGCGGCGGCATGGCGCCCACGCCGCGCGCCCACCAACTTATGCCACAGATACAGCGGGTGCTTGAGCAAATCCATTTGGCGTTGGCCCCGCCGGCCCGTTTCGATCCGGCCACCGCCGGGCAGCGGCGTTTTACGCTGGCGGCCGGCGACTATGCGGATATCTTGCTGCTGCCCGCCATCATCAGCCGTTTGCGTCAGGCGGCACCCGGCATCGATATTCGCGTTTCGCGCCTGGATCGCCACAATATTTACCGGCAACTGGATCGCGGCGAGGTGGATATCGCGCTGGGAGGGCACCTTTCCGGTGCGGAAAGCCACTATGTGCGCACGTTGTTTGAAGAACATCTGGTGTGTATCGCCAGCCGTTCACACCCACAGCTGGCGGATGGCCGCTGGGATCTGGCGCGCTACCTCAGCCTGCCGCATGGGCTGTACGCACCGGCAGACGACGGCTCTGCCAGAGGGTTGGTCGACCGGCGTCTGGCGGAAATTGGCGGTCAACGGCGCGTTGCCGTGACCTTTTCGCACATCGTCGCCCTGCCGGCGGTGGTCGCCGACAGCGATCTGATCGCCACCCTGGCCGCCAGCGTGGCCCGGCGTTTTTCCGATCCGCAACGCGTACGCATTCTCCCGCTGCCTAAGGAGTTGGCCATCGCGCCTTTCCCCATTGAGCTGATCGCCGGCCGACAGGCGCAACGCGACCCGGCCTTAATCTGGCTCTGTGACCTGATAAGCCGACTTTCCCTCGATCCCCTTCCGCGCTAACCGCATCAATTGCTGCTTTATCAACCATTCAGACTCACCGTCGGAGGCCCGCACCGCGGGCTTTTCACGCCGGCCAAATAGGAATCATCCGAATTAACATTCGGTAAATTTATATATTTGATCATCTTTAACTAACGAATGGTAAGGATAAAAAATACTCAGTGACTTTTTTCACGGAAAAAAAGAGTTGTTTTATAAACACGTTGACTTAAGTGTTACAGATTTATTATTTGGTATTACCATTTGACCAATAATTTGGGATAAAAAAAGATCTGCGCGTATCTATATGTTTTAGATAATAAAAAACCAGATCGTGAGCGAGTTAACGAATTGAGCATTGATCCACAAGGCTATTTTGCAAATGCAGAGCTCTATTGTAGACTGCACAAATCGTGCCTTTGTGTAAACTTTGTTAAATCTTTCGTCAGCCCCTGTCTCAATTCGTGACAGATACGCCATCGGGATCGCGCGTCAAATCTCGTGCGGTAGCTATGCCTAAACCGGGGATATAGTATGGATCGCCTTATCATTGCGCACACGCCTTTGCCCGCCAATCAGCTGTTGTTCAGAAGCCTTTCCGGTGAGGAAAAACTGGCCGGCCTGTTCGAATTCGACGTCGAGCTGCTCAGCCCCGACAATCGGCTCGATCTGAAAGCGCTGCTGGGACAAAAAATCACGCTGGAACTGCGGGGCAATCCGTTGGCGCCGCGTTATCTCAACGGCAATATCACGCGCATGACCCTCTCCGGACGAGAAGCCGGCGGCAACCGTTACTATATCTACCGCGCCGTGCTGCGCCCCACGCTGTGGTATCTGACGCAAAACCGCGATTTTCGCATCTACCAGGAACAGACCGTTCCCGACATCCTGACTCAGGTGCTGGGGCAGTATCAGGTGAAGATCGATAACCGCCTGAGTTACGACTACCGCATCTGGGGGTACTGCGTGCAGTACCAGGAGAGCGATTTCGATTTCATCAGCCGCCTGATGGAACACGAAGGCATCTATTATTATTTCACGCACCAGCAAGACGGCCATACGCTGGTGCTGGCTGACGCGCCGGCGGCCCATCAGGAACTCGCCGGCTACGCCAGCATTCCCTATCAGCTCGCGGAAGGCGGCCTGGTGGAAAACAAAGACAGCATCAACAGCTGGAGCGTTTCTGACGCCATCACGCCCAGCCTGTATAGCCTGGATGACTACGATTTTCGCAAGCCGCGCGCGCGGTTGCTGGAGGCCCGGCAAAATCCCGCCTCATTCGCGCAGGACAAAGCAGAGGTGTTCGACTGGCCCGGCCGTTATACCGATCACGCCCATGGCCAGTTTTACGTCAAGGTTCGCCAACAGGAGTTCGAAGCGCAGCATGAGCAGATGAGCGGCGAAGGCAATTCGCAGGGCATTGCGCCCGGCTATCGTTTTCAACTGACCCAGGCGCCGCGTATGGAAGACAACCGCACCTACCTGGTGGTCAGCGCACATTACTTCATGCAGGAGAACAGCTACACCAGCAACGATAACGATGTCGGCGAACAGCGAACCGAATTTCAGGTCGTTCCGGCGGATATCAATTGGCGCCCGGCGCGCACCACGCCCTGGCCGAAAACCCATGGCCCGCAAACTGCCGAAGTGGTGGGCCCGGAAGGCGAAAGCATCTGGACCGATAAATATGGCCGGGTGAAACTCAAATTCCGTTGGGATCGCCACGGCAGCGGCAACGAAACCAGCTCCTGCTGGGTGCGCGTCTCCAGCGCCTGGGCCGGCTGGAAATACGGCGGGATCCAGATCCCGCGCGTCGGTGAGGAAGTGGTGGTCGACTTTATCAACGGCGATCCGGATCGCCCCATCATCACCGGCCGCGTTTACAACGAAGACAGCATGCCACCGTGGGATCTGCCCGGCGACGCCACCAAAATGGGCTTTATGAGCCGCAGCAAAGGCGGCGGCGTCGACAACGCCAGCTTCCTGTTCCTGGAAGACTCGCCCGGCAACGAATCTTTCGACATGCACGCCGAACGCAACATGAACATGACGGTGGAGAACGACAAGAACGTCAATATTGACGGCAGTCGCACCACCACCATCGGTCGCCAGCAGGACGACACCGTCACCGGCGACGCCACGTTCCTGTACAAAGCGAAACGCACCACAACGGTCAATGGGCTGGAAACCGCCAACCTGAACGCTCACCAGACGGTGAACATCAAAGGCGGCCGCGACCTGACGATTATCGACGGTGGCGATAAAATCGACATCACCGGCAATCAGTCCTTCAAGCTCGACGGCGCGCAGACGCAAAACATTACGCAAACCCAGCATGTCACGGTGAAAGGCAACCAGACCCTCGACATTACCGAGGGGCAACAAACCAGCACCATCAAGCAAGGGCAGACGGTCAACATCACCTCCGGCGGGCAGCACACCACCATCACCGCCGGCGGGCAGGAATTGACGATTAAAGGCGGCGGCCAAACCGCCACCGTAACCGGGGATGTCACCGAGACCTACAAAAACGATCAGAGCACCACGATCACCGGCACGCTGACCATCAAGGCGAAAACGATCAATATCACCAGCGCGGACGGCGTATCGGTGCAGACACCGAGCTGGAAAGATAACTGCCACGGCTTGAAATGGGTGGCGACCGGGGCCAACTTCGCCTTTTACGGTTCAAATCTTGCGTTGACAGGAGCCAGCCTGAAACACACGATGCTGGATATCTCGCACAACCCGCTGTCGATCAGCAAAACCAATTTCAAGCTCAGTAATGATCCCATGACGTTCACGCAGCTTGGCGCGCTGGTGACCAACGGTGCCTTACGATTGAGCACCAAGGCGCTGGCGATCTTCTTGTAAAGGGACTCCCATGTCGAAGGCCAAAAATGTTTTCACCGTTATCGGTTTGATTTTATTGGCTCCCATTCTCAGCCTGGTGGGCTTTTTCAAATTCATCACGGTCGATATCTGGGGTTATTTCAAACATATCGGTTCTTCCCTCAGCGTGATGGAGAACGGTATTTCCGCCTCAGGGCAAATCGTCAGCATTCGCCAGACCAACCTGTGGGACGGGAATCGGCCGGTCTGCGAAGTCGAAGTCAAGTACATCGCCCAAGACGGGAAAAACCATACGGCCGTGGCGAAAGGCCCGATCAGCGTCGTGGATCTGCCGCGTTATCAGCCGGGCCATTTCATCGCGATAAAGTACGATCCGAAGAATCCCAAAAAAGCGGTGATCGAAGAGCTTTCCCGGCTTTGAGCGAAAAGCATCCCTTCAATCACGCGATCCGATTTCAACGTTCCGTAAACGGCTTACCGTTCATCAGTTCGCGAAATCACCTTGCATAAGGAAGTGTCACGATGGGCACGTTCATTGCCTTTTCGACGCAGGACAGCCTCTGGGGACAAGTCCTGTTTACCTTCTTTGGCATCCTGGTTGGCTGCGTATTGCTCGCTGCGATCGGCAAAACCTTTTTGTCGGCCAACCGAGCGGCCACGTTGCCTGTGCGGCTGCTGATCTTTGTCGCGCTGATGCTGGCGCTCCTGAAATACAACCAGCAGGTGATGTCTGCGGTAAATGCCCCCGCAGAACTGATCGGATTGCTGATTTTTCCCGGCTTTTTGATGAGTTACCTGGGTGCGGCGCCCACCGGCAGACTGGCGCTGGCGATAGAGCTGCCCTGTTTTGCGGCGCTCGCCGCGCTGCTGATCCTGGGCACCAATGACATCGGCTTCTTTGCGCCCTATCACCTGGAGAGCGCCGGCCAATTGATCGCCAAGGCGATCGCCGCGGCGTTGTCCGTGGCCGCCGTGCTGCTGGCTCGTGGAATAAGCGGAAAGGACAACGCACTGTCCTCTTGATCATCCATTTCGAAGCGGGGCGCTCCCCGCATTGGCGATCGGCTCTGAACGCCGCATCGTTTTCTTCATCTGTTGTGACATAGCCTGATATCTATTAAACCGAAAAACGGATTGTTTTTGAGCAAGCAGCCTGGCTGCCGGCTGATATCCACAGGAAGCTTTACACACACAATGAAAGTCGTAAAACCTCTGCGCCTCAGCGCGCTTCATCGTCCCTTCTCTTGGCAAGGGCAAAACCATCTGGGCGTTTCCGTTTTGGCCTTGGCCGACATGGGGGCAGCCCCGCGCCTGCGTCCCGAACCGGAGTTGTGGCAGTTGGCCGCCGACGAACTCACGTTGAGCGGCGGCGTGCTCGATTTGGCTATCCCAAAAGCCTGCGCGGAGTTTCTCGCCACCGGCAATGCCTACACCCATCATCAACAAGACAAAACCGCTTGCGCCGTGAAGATCCAGCTTGATTCGCTGGAAAAAACGCTGGTGGTTTTCGGCGATCGCCATTGGATCAACGATCGTCCCTCTACTCCCCTCCCTTTTTCAGAAATGCGTCTGGACTGGCGCCGGGCTTACGGCGGCGCACAGTTCGCCGATAATCCGCACGGCATCGGCGCCACCCCAGAAACATTTCCGCAAGGCCGCATCCATCGTCTACCCAATGTTGAACCCCTGCAGGGGCGCCTTGCGTCTTCTCGGCAAAGCGCGCAACCGGCAAGCTTTGACGCGTTGGATATCACCTGGCCGCGCCGCTTCTCCCGCATCGGCAAAAACTACGACGCCGACTGGTTGAAAAACGGCTTTCCCGGCTTCGCCAACGATATCGACTGGCGCCTGTTCAACATGGCGGAAAGCGATCAGCAGTTTCCTCAACGCGACAGCTTGCCGCCCCGGGCCGCCTATCGGATTTGGAACATGCACCCTTCAGAACCGGTGCAGCAAGGGCATTTGCCGCCGTGGCGCGCGCGCTGCTTCATCAACCGGCTGCGCGGCGGCGAAACGCATTTCGAAGAGATCGCGATGCGCCACACCACCGTCTGGTTCTTCCCCCATCGGGAACAGATGCTGCTGATTTATCAGGGCAGCGCACGCATCAATGAAGACGATGCCGCCGACGTGATGCAGCTGATGCCGGCCCTGGAAACCGAAGGCGAGCCCCGCTCCACCGCGCATTATCGGCAGGTATTGGCCCAGCGGCTGGATAAAGAACGGGGTGCTCTGCACGCTTTTCGTGAGCAAGAGTTGTTGCCGGAGGCGTGCATCGGCGCCTGGCTGGATACGGAAACGCCGACGCAGCAAAGCCCGATGGCGGAAAATATCGCCGCCTACGAGCACCAGCAACGCGAAGAGCATCGCCAGCGTCTGCTGCGCGAGGGGCAAGACATTGATGAACTTTTCCCGCACCCGTCGCAAGAGGCGCCGCCGAAGCTGGACCAGCTCGCCGAATTCGTCGAGCGTCTGGAAAGCCAGGCCGAGGCGCAGTATCAGGACATGCTCAAGCTGACGCAAGCCGAGGGTATCGATCCGCTCAATCCCGGTGGGGATCACGTGCCGCCATCCGGTGCGGAAAGCTACCAGCAGCAACGCGATCTGCTGTTCCAGGAGGCACGCCGGCATCCTGACGCATTTAGCGATAAACAGCGTGGGGAAAGCGAACGCGCGCTGCACCAAATGTATTTAATGTCGGCACAGGCGCAAAGCCCTGCACTGCGCCTGCGTGGCGATCTGGCGCAAATCATTCGCCAACGCGTCGCCGCCGCCATGCTGCGCGATAAGGATCTCAGCGGCCTGGATCTCACCGGCGCCGATCTGTCCGGCATGGATCTCTGCCAGGCTAACTTGCGCGGCGCTTTGCTGGAAAACGCCAATCTGCGCCAAACCCAATTGGTGGGTTGCGATCTTCGCGAGGCGATGTTGGCGCGCGCCGATCTCAGCGGCGCCGTCTTACAGCAGGCCGATTTGAGCCACGCCTCCTTAGCCCTGGCGAAATGTGAAGCGACGGATTTCGGCGGCGCGCAGTTGCACGAAACCAACATTCAGCAAACGTTGTTTCAACGCTGCGATTTCACGATGGCGTCGTTACGCGACTTGCTGGGATACGAAACCCTGCTCGGGCAGTGTGACTTCAACCGCGCCACGCTGGCCAACATTACGCTGATGGAGCTGCAACTGGAGCAGCTTACATTCAGCCACGCCCGGCTCGACAAAGTCAGCTTCGTCAAATGCCGGCTGCTGGCGGTGAACTTCGATCGGGCGCGGCTAGAGAGCTGCGCCTGGGTTGATACCGAGACGCAAAGCCTCAGCTTCCGCGCCGCACGCCTCACCGCCTGCGCCTTCGCGGCAAAGACGCTGTTGCCGCAGGCGGATTTCGGCGACGCGACGCTGAACCAGTGCAATTTGCGCCAGATGCCGTTGCAGCGGGCTAATTTCAGCCGTGCGCGCCTCGACAACTGCGACCTGTCGGAAGCCCGGCTGAACGAGGCCGATTTCCGTCAGGCCAACGGCAGCGGCAGCCTGTTCATTCGCTGCGATCTGTCCCAGGCCAACCTGCGCGACGCCAATTTCATCGCGGCGATCCTGCAAAAATGCGTGCTGTCAGGCGCCGACCTGCAGGGCACCAATCTGTTCCGGGCCGATTTGTCGCAGTCGCAAGTGGATCAGGCGACCCGGCTCGACGGTGCCTATACCGCCAGGGTGAAAACCTTGCCTCGCCACAACGGGAAGGAAGTATGACGTCAAAACCTGAGCAGATACGCCAGCGCGTGAAACGCGGCGAGCTGATTGCCGGTGAGGATTTGCACGGCCTGTCATTCGCCGGTATGGATTTGGCCGGCGGCATGTTCAACGAACTGAACCTGAACGGCGTGAACTTCTCCGATTGCGATCTGCGCGACAGCGTCTTCAGCGATTGTCGGCTCGAACACGCTCAATTTGCGCGGGCGAACCTGAAGCAAACGGCCTTCAATCAGTGCGCCATGGCGGGCGGCCGCTTCAGCGAGAGCCATATCGAACTGACGATGTTCAACGACTGCCGGCTTGAACAGAGCGACTTTAGCCGGCTGTCGCTCAACCAAAGCCACTGGATGTCATGCCAATTGGCCGGCGCGAATTTTTCCGCCACTCAGCACGATCGCACCACCTTTTACGAAAGCCCGCTCGACGGCGCAGATTTAAGCCATACGAGGCTGTCACTTGTCACGTTCTTTCGATTAAATCTCTGTGAAACAAGGTTTGAAGGGGTTGATTTCGACCGCGTCACGTTTTTCGAATGTGATCACCGCGGCAAAAGTTACGCCGGGCAGCGTCTCATCGCCTGCCAGTTTACCGATAACCAACTGGACGACGTCGATTTCAGCCAGGCGACGTTGCGTCAAAGCAACTTCAAGGGCGCTTCGCTGCTGCGCGCCAATCTGACGGGCGTGCAAGCGCAGCAGTCACTGTGGCTGGAGGCCAATCTGACCCACGCGCAGTGCCGCAGCGGGCAGTTCGATCAGGCGATCTTCAGCGAAGCGACGCTGGACGCCGCCAACTTTAGCCAGGCGCGCCTGTATCAATGCGTGTTCCAGCGCAGCCGCGCGGCGCGCTGTGATTTCAGCGACAGCGACCTGACCTACGCCGACTTCTGTTACGCCGACATCGGCGCCGCCGATTTCCGGCGCGCGCGTTTTATGCGCACCCGCATGCACCGCGCCCACCAGCAGCAAACGCGCTGGGGCGATCGCAGCGGGATCCTCGAGCGCGACGAAGAACTGTACGCCGCCGAAACCTGGAGCGCACAGCGCCAGAGCCGAATCTGAATGCATTGACCACTTCACGAGGGGATCACCATGAGCGTTGCCAACACAACTCGCGCCGTCAACATCGCACCGCCCCAGCAGGCCGCCGGCCAGGTCGTCAACCTGTTGCCGGACGGCAGCCTGGTGGTGGAGTGCGAAGGCCGCGGCTGGCATTGCCGCCGGGCGGCGAGCTGCCTGCTGACGCCGGCCCTCGGCGATAACGTGCTGGTCGCCGGCTGCGGCCATCAGCTGTGGGCGATCGCCGTCCTTGAGCGCGCAGAGCCGCAAAGCGCGGCGCGGCTCTGCGTCGCAGGCGATCTGCACATTGAAACGCCGAACGGCTCTCTGTCGCTGCACGGCGCGCAGGCGCTGAACCTGAGCGGCGACGCCATGACGTTGCAAGCGAACAGCGGCGACTGCCACGTCGACAAGATGAAATACAGCGGCGAAGAGCTGTCGGCCTTCGTCAGCCTCAGCCGCCTGGTCGGCAAACGCTGCGAGTCGCTGTGGCATTCGGTCAGCCAGATCAGCCATTCGCTGTTCCGCAAAGTGCGCCAGACCGAGCACGTGCGCGCCGGGCAGCTGGATTACCAGGCGGAAGATTACGCCCGCATTCATGCGCGCAACACGCTGATTACCTCGAAAGACATCACCAAGCTGGATTCGGAACAAATCCACGTCGGATAACCTGCGGAGGCCTTTATGTTTGCCAACAGCCAAATGATCGGCGTGGACCTGGCGTTTCCCGACGTCTGTCTGACGCCAAGCCCGGCGCCGGTGCCCGTGCCTTACCCGGATATCGCCCTGGCGCCGACCGCCATCCCGAATGCGTTCAACATTCTGTTCGTCGGCACCCCGGCACACAACATGGCGACGGTGACGCCCCTGACCAACGGCGACAACCCCGGCGTGGCCACCGGCGTCGCTTCCGGCACGGTGATGGGGCCGTCCCGCCACCTGACCGGCGCCTTTACCGTGCTGCTCAAAGGCACCCCGGCCACCCGGTTGACCAGCCTCAGCCTGCAGAATTCCACCAACGCGCTCGGCATGCGCATCGTGCCGAGCCAATTAAAAGTGTTGCTGCTTGCGCCCTGATGACGGCGCCTTATTACACAGCCATTCAATCAAGAAAAAGAGGACATTGTGAAAACACGGATTACCCTGACGCTGCTGACCGCCCTGATGCTTGCCGGTTGCTCCACCCCGCCGCCACCGCCGCCGGCGCTCAATAACGACGCCATCGTCAGCAGTGAAGTCAATGGCGTCACGCTAAAGCACCGCGCCGCGGTGAGCGCGCCGAAACAGTTCAAGCCGATCGGTGAGGAATACCGCAGCCTGTACGCCGCCAGCATCATGAGCAGCCCCGATTATACCGGCACCGCCGTCGGCAGCCTGGACAACGCCGCCGCGTTCTACGCGCTGGGCGAAGTGGAGAACAACTGGCTGGCGATCTCCGCCATTCGCGGCGGCGACCTGGTGGGTTATATCCAGGCCAACGCCGGCGTGCCGGAAGCGCGCTACAAATCAACGCTGCGCAAAGATCTGCCGCGCCGCGCGCGCGCCGCCAAACAGGACTGCGTCAAAGTCGGCGGCGACAGCAAGGCGTGTAAAAACGCCGGCTCAGCCACCTGGATCCTCCAGTAGTCAGTACGCCTGCGGGCGACGAGATTCCCATGATGACGACCCCTATCGCTTCCCGCTGGTGCGGGATGCTGTTTCTGCTGCTGGGCGCGTTGGCGCTCGGCGGTTGCATGTCTTCCGCCAAAAGCGTGCCGTCGCGCTACAGCCTGGTGTTCGATGCCGATCGCCAGGTCAACGCCGCCGCCGGCGCGCAACCGGCGCCGATAAAAATTCGCGTGCTGCTGCTGCGTTCGGATGCGGAATTCATGGATGCCGACTTCTTCAGTCTGCAAAACGACGCCAAAAGCGTGCTCGGCAATAGCCTGCTGGACAGCGATCAGTTCTTCCTGACGCCGGGCCAGACCGGCAAGACGCTCGGCGGGCAAAGCGCATTGGACGCACGTTACATCGGCGTGATCGCCGAGTATCAAAACCTGGACGGCAAGGCCTGGCGCATTTCGCTGCCGCTGCCGGAGCCCACCGAAACCAATTTCTACAAGGTATGGCAATTCTCGCCGGATGAGCTGGAAGCGCATATCGTCGCGGGCGTGAATGGCCTGCGCCCCGTAAAAAAGGTCGACTGATCTACCGCTGCGCTGAAGCGAAGTAACTATAGGTGTGATGATGAAAGATGCTCATAAGGTTGTCTGGACTGAGGGGATGTTTTTACGCCCTCACCATTTCCAGCAGGCGGAAAACTATCTCGAAGGCTATATGCGCAACTGGGGCCAGGCCCACAGCGGCTGTTTCTGGGGGTTCCTGACCCTGGATCTGGACCAAACGCTGCTGCGCCAGGGCAAGATTGCGCTCAACGCCGCCAGCGGCATCATGCCGGACGGCACGCCGTTTCGCTTTGCCGGTGCCCAGCAGGCGCCCGCGCCGCTGAGCATCGCCGAAAACAAGACCGGTGAAAACGTGGTGCTGGCCCTGCCGACTTACCGCGCAGGGCGTGAAGACGTGATCTTTCAGGAAAGCCCGGAAGCGCTGGCGCGCTATCTGGCCTACGAGAACGAAGTCGACGATCTCAACGCCGTCTCGGTGGGCAGCGCGGCGCTGCAGTTCGGCCGCCTGCGCCTGCGGCTGATGCTGGAGAGCGAGCTGAACGCCGAATGGACGGCGCTCGGCGTCACCCGCGTGCTGGAAAAGCGCGGCGACAACAGCCTGCGTCTCGATACGGCGCAAATCCCGCCGATGCTGAACTGTCAGAGCAACCCGGTACTGAAGACCTTCATCAACGATCTGCAGGGCCTGCTGCAACAGCGCAGCCAGCAGATGAGTCAACGCCTGCTGCAGCCGGGCCGCGGCGGCAGTTCCGAAATGGTCGATTTCATGCTGCTGCAGCTGATCAACCGCCATCTCGGTCAGGTGAGCCATGCCTACCACCTCGACCATCTGCACCCGGAGCGCCTGTTCGCCGATTGGCTGCAGTTCGCCACCGAACTCGCCAGCTTCTCGGCGCAGCGCACCCCGGAAGGCCGCCTGCCGGTGTACGACCACGACAACCTGGCGCTGTGCTTCGGTAAGCTGATGCTGTTGCTGCGTCAAGGATTGTCAGTGGTGCTGGAAGACAACGCCATTCAGCTGACGCTGGTCGAACGATCCCACGGGTTGAACGTCGCCACCGTGCAGGACACCAAAATGATGCGCGACTTCGGTTTCGTCTTGGCAGTGCGCGCCGACGTGGCCGCCGAGGTGTTGCTGACCCACTTCCCGGCGCAAATGAAGATCGCCCCGGTCACGCGCATCCGCGATCTGGTGCAGCTGCAGCTGCCGGGCATCGGTCTGCGCACCATGCCCGTCGCGCCGCGCCAGATCCCTTATCACGCCGGCTATACCTATTTCGAGCTGGAAAAAGGCGGCGACCTGTGGAAACAGATGGAAAAATCCAGCGCCTTCGCCCTGCATCTGGCCGGCGAGTTCCCGGGGCTGGACATGGAATTTTGGGCGATTCGCAGCCATACGGACCGGTAACCTATGACTCAGGAAAATAGCATGGCGCCGGCGGCCAATCCGCTGGTGGACGCCGCCAACCCGCTGCTGAACGCCATTTCGCAGATCCGCCAGTCGGCCACGCACGCCAACCCGGCGCAGCTGCGCCAACAGCTGATCGACGAAATGCGCCGCTTCGAGATCCGCGGCCAACGCGCCAATCTGCCGTACGAAGTGATCATCGGCGCGCGTTATTGCCTGTGCACCGCGCTGGATGAAGCGGCGGCGCTGACCCCGTGGGGCAGCAACAGCGTGTGGTCCGGCAGCGGGCTGCTGGTGACCTTCCATAACGAAACCTGGGGCGGCGAAAAGTTTTTCCAGCTGCTGGCCAAGCTGTCGCAGAGTCCGCGTGAGCACATCAACCTGCTGGAACTGATCAATTATTGCCTGCTGCTGGGCTTTGAAGGCCGCTATCGGGTGATGGAAAACGGCCGTTCTCAGCTGGAAACCATGAAACAGCGCTTGCTGCAGCTGATCCGGACGGTGCGCGGCGGCTACGCCCCTCCCCTGTCGCCTCATGCGTTGGATCTGCCGGTACAGCAAAAACTGTGGCGCCCGCTGGTGCCGCTGTGGGCCTGCGTGGCGCTGACCGGCTTCCTGGCTTCGCTGCTGTTCATCGCCCTCAACTGGCGGCTGGGCGACAACACCAGCCCGGTGCTGGCGGCGATTTACCAAACCAATCTGCCGCAGGTGGCGATCGGTAACCCGGCGCCGGCCGCGCCGCCGACGCTGAGCCTGAAAAGCTTCCTGCGCAAAGAGATCGCCGAAGGGCTGGTGGTGGTGCGCGACGAAGCGCAGCAAAGCGTGGTGATCCTAAAAGGCGACGGGCTGTTCGACTCCGCCGCCACCACGGTGCGCGCCAACTATATCCCGGTCATCGACCGCATCGCCGCCGCCATGAACGGCGTCAGCGGCAAGATCCTGGTCACCGGCTACAGCGACAACCTGCCGATCCGCAGCGCCCGTTTCGCCTCCAACTGGGAGCTGTCGCTGGCGCGCGCCGAAGCGGTCAGCGCCCGCTTGCAAAAACACCTCGCCAACCCGCAGCGGGTCAAGGCCGAGGGCCGCGGCGAGAGCAACCCCGTCGCGCCGAACGATAACAAAGTGAACCGCGCGTTGAACCGCCGGGTAGAAATTACGCTGTTGGTCGCCCCGGAAAACACCCAGGCGGAAATCAACGGCTTGCCGCAAGGAACCGGAAAGTAATGCTCAGTACGTTATTCTCCATCATCACCAGCCGCCTGCTGTGGGGCTTTGTCGGCATTACCGCGCTGGCGTTCATCATCTGGATGATCGGCCCGCTGGTGGCCATCGGCGACTATCGCCCGCTGGAGCCGGAACTCAACCGCCAGATCGCCATTGGCGTCATCTACCTGATCTGGTTCCTGTGCCGCCTGATCCCGCGCCTCTACAGCGCCTGGTTCAACAGCCGCCTGCTGAGCAACCTGCGCGCCGCCGAAACGGTGCCGGCGGAAGACGGCAAGCCCGAGGTTAAACAAGACGATCAGCTGGCGCAGCGCTTCGACGAAGCGGCGCAGCTGCTGAAAAAGGCGCGCTTCGCCCCGGGCCAGGGCGACGGCAAACACCGCTGGATGACCCGCTTTAGCCGCCAATACCTGTACCAACTGCCGTGGTATGTGATCATCGGCGCGCCCGGCGCCGGCAAGACCACCGCGCTGGTCAATTCCGGCCTGCACTTCCCGCTGGCGGATCGCTTCGGCAAATCCGCGCTGCGCGGCGTGGGCGGCACCCGCAACTGCGACTGGTGGTTTACCAACGACGCCGTGTTGCTCGACACCGCCGGCCGCTACACCACCCAGGAAAGCCAGCGCGAAGAAGACGCCGGCGAATGGCAAAGCTTCGTCGCGCTGCTGAAAAAATATCGCACCCGCCAGCCAATCAACGGCGTGATGGTCACCATCAGCGTCGCCGATCTGCTGAGCGACAGCGCCGAAGCGCGCGCCGCCCAGGCCAGCGCGCTGCGCAAACGCCTGATCGAACTGCACGAACAGCTGGGCATTCACTTCCCGGTCTATGTGCTGGTGACCAAAACCGACCTGCTCAACGGCTTTATGGCCTATTTCGGCAGCTTCGACAAAGCGCAGCGCGACCAGATCTGGGGATTCACCTTCCCTTACGAACGCTCGCGGCAGCCGGACTTCAACCTGAACGCCGCCTTCGAACAGCAATATGCCCTGCTGCAACAACGGCTGGATGCGGCGCTGCCGGATACGCTGCTGATGGAGCACGACGCGCGCCAACGCGCCGAAAGCTATCTGTTCCCGCAGGAATTCGCCGCGCTGCGCCCGCTGCTCGGCCACTATCTGGAACAGGTGTTCGCCACCTCCAGTTTTGAAACCCGCTTTACCCCGCGCGGCATCTATTTCACCAGCGGCACCCAAGAGGGGCTGCCGTTCGACCGGGTGATGGGCGAACTGAACCGCTACCTGCAGCTGCCGACGGCCAACTCAGGGGCGCAGGCCAACGCGGCCTGGGACAGCGTGGGCCAGGAAACGCCGATCCCGGCGGCCAAGGGCCAGAGCTTCTTCCTGAAAGAGACGCTGGAATCGGTGATCTTCCAGGAGTCTGGGCTGGCGGGCAGCAACCGCTGGTGGGAATACCGCAACCGCGCCCTGCACTGGGCGGGTTACATCGCGCTGGCGGTGGTCCTGGCGGTGCTGGCGATGCTCTGGTTCACCAGCTACGGCAACAACAAGGCCTACCTGGCGGAAGTGGCCGCCAAGGTGCCCGGCGTCGAGCGCCAGGGGCAAAACCTGACGCAGGTGGGCAACGGCGACATGTTCTCGCTGCTGCCGTTCCTCAACAGCCTGCTGCACCTGCCGGACAGCCAGAACTTTTCGCTGGACGATCCGCCGTTCACTTACCGCATGGGGCTGTTCCGCGGCGATCAGGTCGGTGACGCCGGCAATGCCCTGTATCAAAAAGCGCTGAAAGAGCTGCTGCTGCCGCAGGTGGCGCAACAGATCGCCACCACGCTGCGCAACGATAACCACGGCGACGCGGACTTCAGCTATGAAGCTTTGAAGGCCTACCAGATGCTGTATCTGCCGAAGCAGTACGACGGCAAATTCCTGCGCGCCTGGGTGATGCTCAACCTGCAGCGCAACCTGCCGCAGGGCAGCACCCAAAAACAGCTGCAACAGATCGAATGGCACCTGAGCCAACTGCTGGATGCGCAGATCCAGGCCTCGCCCTACGCCAAAGATGAACAGCTGGTGGCGCAGGCGCAGGCCGCCATCAATCGGGCGCCGCTGTCGCAGCGCGTCTATGGCCGCCTCAAGCGCTTGCTGCTGAAACAGACCGACATCAAGCCGGTCAGCCTGGTCGATTTGGCCGGCCCGCAGACCGAGCTGGCGTTCAGCCGCAAAAGCGGCAAACCGGTCACCGACGGCGTGCCGGGCCTGTTCACCTCGCAAGGGTACTGGAAAGCGTTCAACGACAACATCGATCCGGTGACCGATACCCTGCGCAAGGAAGACGTCTGGGTGTTGAACAGCCAGACGCCGGAGCAGAAGAGCGCCGATTTGACCAAGACCATCCGCCAGCTGTACATGCAGGATTTCATCAGCGCCTGGGATGAGCTGCTGGGGGATATCCAACTGGCCAACATCGGCAACCTGACCCAACGCATCAGCAGCGCGCGCCTGCTGTCAGGCAACCCGTCGCCGATGCGCAACCTGCTGGTCAACGTCAGCAAAAACGTCACCCTGCGCGACGAGAAAAGCGACGCCGATTCCCGCTCGCTGCTGGCCAAAACCGAAGACAGGCTGAATCAAAACGCCAACCGCACGCTGGAGGCGCTGTTCACCAACCGGCCGGCCAACGCCGACGGCGACGTGTCGGCCCAGCCGGAACAGCTGGTGATGGCGCACTTCGCGCCGCTGCTGGAGCTGGCGCAAAGCCAGGGCGAAGGCAATAAGGCGATCCCTTTCGACAGCGTGCTGAAACAGGTCGATGAGCTGTACAGCTACCTGACGGCGGTGCAAGGCGCGGCCAACAGCGGCATGTCGGCGCCGCCGAGCGACATCATCCCGCGCCTGCAGGCCGAGTCCGGCCGCTTGCCGGTGCCGTTCAAACAGATGCTGCTGTCGCTGGCGATCGGCGCCAGCAGCGACACCCAGCGCAAAGAGATGGAGAACGTGAAAAAGCGCATCAGCTTCGAGGTCGGCAGCTTCTGCCGCCAGGCGATCGCCGGGCGTTATCCGCTGGTGGCCCGGGCGCGCCAGGAAGTGACGCCGGACGATTTGGCGCGCATGTTCGCGCCGAACAGCGGGCTGATGGACAGCTTCTTCCGCGACAACCTGCAGGGCAAGGTCGACACTACCCGCGCCAACTGGCGCTTTACCCCCGGCGTGGACGGCAAGACGCTGCCCGGCGGCGAAGGCATCTTGCGTTCGTTCCAGCAGGCGCAGCGCATCCGCGACGCCTTCTTCGCCAACGGTACCGCGACGCCCTCGTACCGCGTGACCGTGCGGCCGGTGCGGATGGATAACGACATCCTCAACCTGACGCTGGATATCGACGGGCAACTGTTCAAATACAGCCACGGTCCGCAGGTGCCGCTGGTGGTCAGCTGGCCGGGCACCCGCAATACCAACCAGGTGCATCTGCAGCTGGCGCTGGCCAACGGCACCACCGCCAGCCTGGTGACCAGCGGGCCGTGGGCGCTGAACCGCCTGGTGGATATGGCGCAGTCTTCGGGCACCGGCGGCCTCGGCCGTCAGGCGACGTTCAATCTCGACGGCCACCGCGTCACGCTGGAGTTCACGCCCAACAGCATTCGCAATCCGTTCCAACTGCCGGCCTTCTCGTGCCCGTAGCCCCGAAAGGACATGACCATGAGCACTGATTCAAGCGCCCCGACGAGCATCGGCTGGTACGGCAAACTTCCTTCCGCCGGTGACTTCCTGCAACGCCGTTTGCCTGACCCGGTGATCAACAACTGGGCCCACTGGTTCCATAACGGGCTGGTGAATTTGCAGCGCGATGCGCAGGGGCCAAACGATCACCCGTTCAGCAACGCGCCGGTGTGGAACTTCGTGATCCCCGCCACGCTCGGCAGCCAGTACGTGCAGATGGGCTGCCTGTTGCCGGCGCGCGACCGCGTCGGGCGGCGTTACCCCATCTGCGCGCTGCGCCTGTTCAGCCAACAGGATTGGCGCCCGCAACAGCTGAACATGGCGGCGAGCTGGTACCAACAGCTCGGCCATACCCTGCTGAACGGCGTGCGCAACGGCTTCTCCGCCGAACAGATCGACCGCACGCTGCAGGCGATCCCGGCGCTGCCCAGCCCGCCGGCGGAAGCGGACTCCGAGATATTGTCGATTATCGGGTTCCAGCATCCGGACGTACCGGGCCTCGGCTGGCAACAGGCCGCCGACTGTTTCGATCCGGCGCAGTACACCAGCTTTTGGTGGACCAATCAGGCCGACGGACACCCGCTCTACACCCACGTGCACAGCGGCAACCTCACCGTGCAGCTGTTTTCACTGCTGTTCGAGCCCAACGGCTGGGCGCGCCCCGGCCGCGGCGGCCAGTACCCGCAAATGTTTGATTAACATCGCTCGTTGAAGGAAATTTTATGGCTATCGACACCGATACCCTGCTGGCCCCGGTTGACGCGGACACGCCCTGCGGCGACAACCTGGAATACGACGCCGACTTTCTGGCCATGGCACGCGCCGCCACCGGCAAAGCCGAACAGCAATTCGGCAGCACCATCATTCCGGAAGAAGCGCCGGATTGGGTGCAGGTCGAGCGTCTCGCAAGCTCGCTGCTGGCGCGCACCAAAGACCTGCGCGTCATGCTGTATCTCACCCGCGCCTGGACCCAGCTGCGCGGATTGCCGGGCTATGCCGACGGGCTGACGCTGATCCACCAGGCGATACTCCGCTACTGGGATGCCCTGCAGCCGCCGCTGGAGTTCGACGGCGAGGCCGACCCGCTGTTTCGCATCAACGCGCTGGCCGACCTTGGCGACAAGGCCGCGCTGGCCGCCAGCGTGCGCGCCGCGTCGCTGCTGAAAAGCGCCGCCGGTGAAATCTCGTTGCGCGATGCCGGCGCCCTGCTCGACGGCAGCAAGCAAGAGTGCCCCAACTTTCCCGGCGGCCGCGCACGGCTGCAGGATGAACTGGCGCAGCAGGATCGCCCCGAAGGCGCGCTGGTGATGCACATCGCCAACACCCTGGCCGCCATCCGCAGCGAAGTGACCCGCCATCTGGGTGAAAGCGCGCTGCCGGAAATGAGCGCGCTGACCAAGGTCTTTTCGTTGGTGGCGCTCGCCGGCCAGAGCGAGCCCCCGGCCGCCACCGAAGCGGACGCCACACAGGAAACCGCCGCTGAGCAACCACCGGCCGCCGTGCAGAGCGCCTCTGCCCCACTCAACTGGCGCAGCGCGCAGATCCAGTCGCGCGACGACGCCCAGCTGATGCTGGACAAGGTGAAAAACTATTTTCGTCTTCATGAGCCAAGCCACCCGGCGCCGCTGATGATCGATCGGGTCCAGCGGCTGATTGCGCTGGACTTTATGCAAATCGTCCGCGATTTGGCGCCCGATGGGCTTAACCAACTGGAGACCATTCTCGGTCGCCCCGACCACGAGGAGAACAGCTAGCCGCCGACTTTTGTTCTCTTGACGACACCCGATACCGTCTGCCCCTGCGCAGACCCGAATCAGAACCTGACTCTCCCAGCCGGACGAGGCGCGTTCCCAATCGCCATTAGATGGAGTAAATCATGTCAAACTCGAAATCCCGCAGCGGGCAGAAATTCATCGCCCGCAACCGCGCGCCGCGCGTACAGATTGAATACGATGTCGAAATTTATGGCGCAGAGCGCAAAATCCAGCTGCCGTTCGTGATGGGCGTGATGGCGGATCTGGTGGGGAAAGCGGTCGATCCGCAAGCCAGCGTGGAAGAGCGCAAGTTCATGGAAATCGACGTCGACAACTTCGACGAGCGCATGAAATCGCTGAAGCCGCGCGTCGCTTACCAGGTTGACAATACCCTGACCGGCGAAGGCAAGCTGAACATCGATCTGACCTTCGAAAGCATGGAAGACTTCTCCCCCGCCGCTATCGCCCGCAAGGTCGACGCGCTGGACAATCTGCTGGACGCCCGCACCCAGCTTTCCAACCTGCTGTCCTACATGGACGGCAAGAACGGCGCCGAGGAGCTGATCTCCAAGATCCTGCAAAACCCGGCGCTGCTGAAATCCCTGACCGACGCGCCGAAGCCGGCGGTTAACGATGACAACAACGAGCGTGAGGATTAATCGATGAGCAACTCGCCTCAGCAACAGAATGCGTTGCAAACCACCGAGACTTTTTCCAGCGATGAGTTCAGCGCGCTGTTGAACAAAGAGTTCCGGCCGAAGACCGATCAGGCCAAAGAAGCGGTCGAGAACGCGGTGAAAACGCTGGCGCAGCAGGCGCTGGAAAATACCGTCACCGTTTCTTCCGACGCCTACCGCACCATCCAGGCGCTGATCGCGGAAATCGACGAAAAGCTGTCGCAGCAGATCAACCAGATCATTCACCACGACGATTTCCAGAAGCTGGAAGGCGCGTGGCACGGCCTGCACTACCTGGTCAACAACTCTGAAACCGACGAGATGCTGAAGATCCGTTTCATGAGCATTTCCAAGCAGGAGTTGGGCCGCACGCTGAAGCGTTATAAAGGCGTGGGCTGGGATCAGAGCCCGATCTTCAAGAAAATCTACGAAGAAGAGTATGGCCAGTTCGGCGGCGAGCCGTTCGGCTGCCTGGTGGGCGACTACTACTTCGATCACAGCCCGCAGGACGTGGAGCTGCTGGGCGAAATGGCCAAGATCGGCGCCGCCTCGCACTGCCCGTTCATCGCCGGCACCGCGCCAAGCGTGATGCAGATGGAGTCCTGGCAGGAGCTCTCCAACCCGCGCGATCTGACCAAGATTTTCCAGAACACCGAATACGCCGCCTGGCGCAGCCTGCGCGAATCGGAAGACGCGCGCTACCTGGGCCTGGTGATGCCGCGCTTCCTGGCGCGCCTGCCGTATGGCATCCGCACCAATCCGGTGGACGAGTTTGACTTCGAAGAAGATACCGACGGCGCGACCCACGGCAACTACACCTGGACCAACGCCGCCTACGCCATGGCCGCCAACATCAACCGTTCGTTCAAAGAGTTCGGCTGGTGCACCGCCATTCGCGGGGTGGAATCCGGCGGCGCGGTGGAGAACCTGCCGTGCCATACCTTCCCGAGCGACGACGGCGGCGTGGACATGAAGTGCCCGACCGAGATCGCCATCAGCGATCGTCGCGAAGCCGAGCTGGCCAAAAATGGCTTTATGCCGCTGGTGCACCGCAAAAACTCCGACTTCGCCGCCTTTATCGGCGCGCAGTCGCTGCAGAAGCCGGCGGAATATTACGATGCCGACGCCTCTGCCAACGCCCAGCTTTCCGCGCGCCTGCCGTACCTGTTCGCCTGCTGCCGCTTCGCGCATTACCTGAAGTGCATCGTGCGCGACAAAATTGGCTCCTTCCGCGAGCGCGACGACATGGAGCGCTGGCTGAACGACTGGATCATGAACTACGTGGACGGCGATCCGGCCAACTCCTCGCAGGAAACCAAGTCGCGCAAACCGCTGGCCGCGGCGGAAGTGCAGGTGGAAGAGATCGAAGACAACCCGGGCTACTACAGCGCCAAGTTCTTCCTGCGCCCGCACTACCAGCTGGAAGGCCTGACCGTCTCCCTGCGCCTGGTGTCGAAGCTGCCTTCGCTGAAACAAAACGACGCGTCCTGATGGACTGAAGTCAGGCCGCGGTAGTGCGGCCTGGCTGATGTATCAACCTCATCGTCAGCCTATCGCAGAAAACCCGGATCGCATGTGGAACCAAGATAACGCGAAATAATTAAGCATTGAGCCATTAGCACTTAATAGTGGCTCGGTAACCCGTACCGATAGTTTTCGGTATTTAAGAAGGTGCATGGCACAAGGATATAAATTGGTAATGCATTACCACACTTGCAATTCCTGCTGCTATTACCTGAGTTTTTCAACGTAACGTTAATACTACTGTTAACCCTTAATAAAGAGTGAAGAAACTATGGCTATTGATATGTTCCTGAAAGTTGAAGGTGCCAGCGGCGAATCCAAAGATTCGAATCACAAAGGCTGGACCGACATTACTTCTTTCTCCTGGGGCGCCTCTCAACCAGGCAATATGGGCGTTGGCGGCGGCGGTGGCGCCGGTAAAGTGTGCTTCAACGATCTGCACGTCAACGCGCTGATCGACAAGTCAACCCCGGCCTTGCTGAAACACTGCTCAAGCGGCAAACACCTGACCAAGATTGAGCTGTCGGTTTGCAAGGCGGGCGGCACCCAGGTTGAATACGCAAAAATCACTCTGGAAGACGTGCTGGTCACCGCCGTGCAGTACACCGGTGCAGGCGGCGAAGACACCGTGGGCGTCACCTACTCCTTCCAGGCGGCGAAAGTGAAACAGCAGTACTGGGAGCAGAGCGACAAAGGCGGCAAAGGCGCCGAAAGCAGCGCAGGTTGGAACATCAAGGAAAACCGCGAAGCTTAATTGTTATACAACCTCCCCATTATGGGGAGGTTGGTTTGGCAAGCGATGTTTTTTAGATAAGGAAATCATGATGAAAGCGATTAGAAAAGGTGACAGAGGAAATCACGTAAAATCATTGCAAGAATTGCTTAATAAACAGGGGGCTATTCTTAACTCTGATGGCATATTCGGTCTAAAGACTGAATTAGCAGTAAAAAAAGTGCAACGTAAAAAAGGTCTGCATGTTGACGGCATCGCTGGTCGAAAAACATTCTTAGCCCTGGGTTCACACGTCGAAACTCAAGCACCACAACCTCCTATCGGTGGTAGTGCAGGTCGTCAAGGTCCCGGAGCTATGGGCATTTCACAAAGCGGTTTAAGGTTTATCTTTAACATTGAAGCATGGCGCGGAGTAAGTAACCACCTACATTGGCCTGGCGGTGCAAGCGGGGTCACTCTGGGGCCGGGTTATGATATGAAAGCTCGCTCTATAGAATCAATAAAAAATACCATGATCGCGATTGGATTAGACAACGCAACTGCAGATAAAATCAGTGCAGCCGCCGGGTTACATCATCAGCAAGCTAAAGACTTCGCGAAAGAAAATCACAATTTAGTGGTTTTAACCGACACACAGGAAACGGAACTACTTAAATTTATAGTACCTGCCTATGAAAGAGCTGTTAGGAATAAAATTCTTGTTCCACTCACACAACAAGAGTTTGATGCGTTAGTCTCCTTTGCTTATAATCCAGGTGGTCGACTCAACAACGTCGCAGCATTCATTAATCAGAGCAAAATATCTGATGCAATGACAGAAATAAAACGTGCCATTACCTCAGGTGGAAAAGTGATGAAAGGGCTGATAAACAGAAGAAATTACGAAGTCGAGCTCTATTTAAATGGAAACTATCGCTAAGGAATTCGCCACAATGAAATTATCTGCATTTTTAATTAGTAGCGTATTTTTCTCACTTACTGCATGTGCAGCAGAAAAAAACGTTAATGCCCCAACATCATCAACTATTGATGGCTTATGGCAAGTGACTCAGGTCAACATAGACAATGAGACTACCCGCACGCTTAGCTATCAATTTAACGATCCTCGATTACTAGGAAGAGTGATCAATATTTCCGCTCAATCAATAGAAAACAATCTGCCGGAAAAAGACGTCTGCACAGCGCCAACCTTAACTATTGAGAGAAGCACGCTAAATCAATTCATCGGCAAGTCGATGGGCGGAGATAAAAGCATCTCGGCTAAAAACTATGCATTGAAAGAAAACGGCCAAGCAGAAGTCTCTCTTTTCAAGATCGCTTGTCACTCCGGATCATTCGGCCCAGCCGATAATGGTGCAGGCTCCAGCTTTGCCGCTCTCAATCCACAAAAAATGCTGGTTAATTGGTACGATGGTTCGCTACTGCAATTAGAACGGTTACCGAAAGATCCTAAACCTGCAGCGTCTTTCGACTGTGCTAAATCTACAAGCGTTGTTGAAAAAACTATCTGCTCAGACTTCAATTTATCCGCCTATGACAAAAGCGTTTCTCAAGCTTGGCTGTTGGCAAAAAAGCAGGCGGCCGATGCAGGAGATAAAAAACTGGTAGCCACTTTAAACAGCACGCAAAAATCTTGGTTACTGCAAAGGGATAAATGCCGTGATGACAAAGACTGCCTGGCCGATACCATGCAAAAACGAATCGATGAACTCACATCATACGATTAAAACTGTATTCCTACTCACGTTGGCGGTATTGAATACTGAAGCTTCCGCCAACGGAAAGTATTCCCCTGCCGAGTACCTCAAAAACTACGCGCTTAGCGTTTGTATCGCCGAGGGGTACTCAGCAAAAGAAGTCAAAAACGATGCCGCCGCCGCTGCTCGGGGTTACATGGAGTTCGGCGATTACTCTCTGGAGGCACACACCGCCGTCAGGGCGCTGGCAAAAGAATTTCTGGCAAAGCCCTATGACAGCATGTCTGGGAAGCCGATGACGATGACCAAGTGCATCGATCTTGTACACAGCCAAGAGCTGCAAGCCATCATCAAGAAGTACCAAGGGAAAGACGACAGCTGATAATAAATACGCATCCTTACATATAATAAATGTTAGTTTAGAAAAATAGGAAAGGAATCCTGATGCAATACAAAACAAAAGCAGATCTGGATAGATCTGTCGATGAACTCAAAAAACTATCAAGAACGTTTTCACGACAGTATCTATACACCAACGAATCAAGAGCTAATTTCTCACTGGAAATAGACCAACTTATTCAGTTTGCACAAAGGGATATCAGTATACACTGCACATCCTACTCTGGAGCAATCAGTATAATTGAAGAGGAAATCAACAACCTCAAACAACAAGAATTCAACATTAATACAGGTAAAGCCAAGCTCTTTGTCGCAATAAAAAAAGAAAAAAGAGAAAGATTTTCAAACCTGGTGATGAAACAAGTTGGTTTTGTCAGCGGCGGCTCTCAGATATTTGCCGGAATCGGAACCTGTGCACTTTCTGCAGGCATGGCCTGCGGGGGCGTTGGCGTACCGTTAATGGCTCAAGGAGCAAATAATGTTTACGAAAGTGGCTATTATTTACTTTTCAGAAAAGATAAGATTGGCAGTATAAGAGAGGCATACCACTACGCGGCTAACTATCTAGGCTATAATAAAAATGAAGCTGACATCGTTTATAGTTCCGTTGACATCTCACTATCCGGGTACGGTATATTTAGCAAGTCATTAAGACCTGACTCTTGGCGGTTGTTTAAACACATAAATAGCGATTATATTATTGGATGAAAAAAGCTTGGCACGGTTCCATTAGGCGCAGAGGTTTTTTCCAATGCCATAACTGGCTATGGAATTTACAAATTAATCGATGAGGAAACAAAACAGTGATCGATGACGTCACACTTTCCACCTACTCTTACTCATTTGTGTTTTTATACTTTTTCCTGTCAGTCTTAGTATTTGTCGGGCTTTATCACCTAAAACAAAAAACCAACAATAGAAAATCCTATTCCCTTTTTGTGATAGCTACCACAGTAAATTTATTTGCAAGCATCATCCAGGGTTTAGTGTTTAACTATGGTTCTGAGATACTGGATCCAATGCTCAATATAAAATTTCAAGACTATGATGAGGTGTGGTACGCCAGTATTATATTCGCCCTTACTTACCTGTCTCAATTACCAACTAATCTCTATTACAAAAGAAAGACTAAGAATAATGCGAACAATAGCAATGACATCACCTGACATATACAGCCTCACGTTATTATATTGAAGTTTTCGACCATATAATGCGTTAACCCAAAAAATTAGTCACTCACATTCAAAGATCTCTCTTAGGAAAGAAATTAAGTCAAACTCATCCAGTTATCGAGTTCCACTGTCTGGCCATAAGATCTAATCAGCAGGAATGCCTTATGCGATTTTCCATTGTAAAAAATAAAAGCGGCCAGGTTCCGCCGCAGAGCAGTTGCGATTTTCTGCCGCCGGGCGGCACCATCGGCCGCAGCGTGGACAACAACCTGGTGCTGCCGGACGAAGAGCGCGCCATTTCCCGCCTGCAGGCGATCGTGCATATTTCCGCTGACGGCGAATGCCGCATCACCAACCGCGGCAACGTCACCCGCGTGCTGCTGAACGATATTCCGCTGGAACGAGGCCGCCAGGTTGAACTGCAGGATGGCGACGTGCTCGGCATCGACGATTACCAGATTGAAGTCAGCGCGCTGCAGCAGCACGCCGCGCCGCAGGCTCAACCGGTGGCCAAGGCCGTTGCCGCTGCTGCGGCCCCTGCAGCCGCCGCCAAAGAAAAATCCGCTGCGCCGATCCCCAACGAAATCTGGGACAGCCTGGTGGAAGAATTTACGCCGAACGCGCCGGCCGCCGTCACACCGCCGCCGATCGCCAATCCGGACAATCATCCGCTGCTGGATACCCCCGCTCGCGAGCTGAACCCGGCCGATCCGCTGGCGCAGCTGGCGGGCGATGTCGATCTGCGCCAATTGCAGCAACAGCAAACCGATCCGGCCGCCTTATTCAACACTGACTCCACTTTTGAGCGTGAGCATATCCTGGCCGATACCACCCCCAGCGCGCTGCTGGCGGAGCAGGCTGCGCCGCCGCGCCCGGCTCCCCCCGTCCAGAATGCGCAGCAACCGGAACAAGAGCTGGATCCGCTGGCGCTGTTCGGCGGCTCATCCGCGCCCGCTTCGCCAGAGACGCTGAACAGCAACGATCCGCTGGGGCTGCTGATGGGCGGCGCCGTGCCGCTGGCTCAGCCGGAGGAAGCGGTACAGCCGCCGTCCCCACCACCGGCGCCGATCGCCGCCCAGCCGGTAGCGCCGCGCCCTCAGCCGACGCCGCCGCCCGTGCAGAGACCCGAGCCGCAACCCCAACCCGCGCCGCAGTTCAGCCAGCAGGAACCGCCTGCGCAGCCGCCGCGTCCGCGCCAGGGCAACCGCCTGGGCATCGATCCGGTTGCCTACCAGTCCGCTCAGCGGCAGCACGCCGCCGCGCCGAATGGCGACACCTTGGAGGGGCCGCTGCTGACGGCGCTGCTGCAAGGCGTCGGTCTTGACGATCTGCAGCCGCAGCCACATTTCGACGAACAACAGATCCGCCTGGCCGGTCGCCTGCTGAGCCTGTTCTCGCAAGGCACCGTCGCCCTGCTCTCATCCCGCTCGATCCTCAAGCGCGGCGTGAAGGCGGAGATGACCATGATCCTCGACGAGGCCAACAACCCGTTCAAGCTGCTGCCTTCGGGCAAAACGGTGCTGATGCAGATGTTCGGCAGCCAGATGCCGGGCTTTATGCCGCCGGAACAGGCGGTGCGCGATGCGCTGATCGACCTGCAGGCGCACCAGCTGGGGATGATCGCCGGCATTCGCGCCATCATCGCCGCCATGCTGCAGTCGTTTAACCCGGAACGTCTCGAAGAAGAAGCGCGCAAGGAAGGCGTGGCGCCGCGTCTGTCGCTGCCCGCCAACCGCAAGGCCGCGCTGTGGGACTACTTTGTGAAGAACTATCAGCAAACCTCCGGCGAAATCGAGGACGATTTCCACACCCTGTTCGGCGAAGCCTTCCTGCACGCCTATGACGTTGAAGTGAATCAATACAAAGACTCACAGACCAAACCGGACGCGTAATGAATATCACCATAGCCTCTACCTCCAACCAGGGCGGCCGCGCCTCCAACCAGGATCAGACCGGCGAAGTGCTCGGCAACCGCGCCGCCTGCTTCGTGGTGTGCGACGGCATCGCCGGTTTTCCGGGCGGCGATATCGCCGCCAAACTGGCGCGCGACACCATTTTGCAAAACTTCGACGGCGAAAAGCACCTGAACGCCCAGAGCATTCGTCAGCACATCACCAGCGCCAACGCCGCCATCCACCAGCAGCAGCGGCAGTCGGACGAATACAGCAAGATGGGCACCACGCTGGTCAGTCTGTTTATCGATCGCGATTACCAGCTGGCCTACTGGGCGCACGCCGGCGACAGCCGCCTGTACCTGTTCCGCCGCGGCTACCTGCATGCCGTCACCACCGACCACAGCCTGATCCAACAGATGCAGGACGCCGGTTATCAGACCAACGGCATCAACAGCAACCTGCTGTATTTCGCGCTGGGGCTCAACGAAGAGCGCGACGCCACCTACAGTGACGTGCTGCAGCTGGAAGACGGCGACGTTTTCCTGCTGTGCACCGACGGCTTCTGGCACAGCTTCAGCCAGGCCGAACTGGAACAGTCGCTGCACATGGTCAACTCCCCCAGCGAGTGGATCGCCCTGATGCAGCAGGCATGGAAGAAAAACAATAACAGCGATAACTACAGCGCTATCGCCGTCTGGATTGGCTCACCGCAGGAAACCACCCTGCTGCATTCGCTGGCGGATGCGGAGCGGTTTCTGAGCCGCGACTGAGCAGCGCACATTCACAGCAAGGTTCACTATGAAATATTGGATGCCGGGGCTCGTCGCCCTGATGGCGGTGCCGACCGCGCAGGCGATGAACTATCGCCTGGTTTACTCCCCCAGCCAGAAGCTGGAAGTGTTTATCGATGACGTCAAAAACAGCAATCCGGCAAGCTGGTGCGGCAAAAGCATCCCGCTGCGTATCGTCTCGGCGCAAAGCCAGGATCCGACGGTGCTGAACGACTTTCTGCCGCGCGTCGGCAATCTGTTGGAAAAGCAGTGCCCGAAAGCCGGCCACCTGCCCTGGACGCTGACCGACAAGCGCGGAGAGAAACTGGCCAGCGGCGAAGCCGCCAAAGCGCGCGGCTGGAAACCGGTGGTCAAACAAGAGGCCTCCGAGCCGCCGGAAACCCCGCCGCAACCGGCGATCCCTGCGGCGGTGGCCGTGACTTCTCCGCAGGCGGACAGCGCGCCGGCTCAGCGTTTCAGCCTGCCGCAGGGCTGCCACTTCCGCACCTTCTGGCGTGACGAGGCCAACGGCGGCTCGCTGTTCATTCCCGCCGGCGCCGCGCTGCGCTGCGGCGAGGACGGCTGGCTGCAGGGCAACGGCGCGGTCACGCTGCAACAGGGCGGCCAAACCCTCTCGCCGACGCTGTGGTTCCTGCAAGGTTACCCGCTGGCGCAGGTTAACGGCGGCGATCGCGCGCTGACCGTCGTCAGCGCCAACGCCCAACGGCTCATTTTGGGCGGCAACCCGCAGGCGCCGGGCAGCTTCCTGCTGCTGAACTTCGAACCGAAGCTGCACGCCTGGGCGTTCAACGGTGAAGCGATCGTTGAAATGCCGCGCGTCGACGCCGCCGACGAGAACAAGATCAAACAGCGCGTGCAGCAGGCGCAAACCGCCTGGCAGCCGCTGCTGAGCGCCCCCGCCCCGCTGACTTTCAAACTGGTGGAAAAGCTGGCCGCAGACCGGGTTGATCCCGCCAGCGGCAGCTACCTGTCGGTTAGCGGCGCCACTCACTGATTATAAGGAAAGCCTGTGAAATCATTAGCAAGCATGCTGCAAGGCCAGTCGATCGGCGCGGCCATCACCGCCGTCGAAAACGATATCAAGGCGAAACCGGCGGATGCCGACCTGCGCGCCGCGCTGGTGCAACTGCTGTGTCTGAGCGGCAACTGGACGCGCGCCAACGCGCAGCTGAAATCCTGGCAGGCGCTGAAACCGATCGCACAACCGACCACGCTGCTGCTGATGCAGTCAGTCAACGCCGAGCTGCAACGCCAGGCGGTGTTTGCCGGCACGGCCGCGCCGGCGCTGCTGCGGCAGGATCAGCCTTGGCTGAAACTGATGGTGCAGGCGCTGCATCAGGATGCGCAAGGGGCGGCCGAACAGGCCCAGGCGCTGCGTGATGAAGCGCTGGAGGCCGCTCCGGCCGGCGCCGGGCGGTTAACGCTGGCCGAAGGCGAACAAGAACGGCAGCTGCGTTTCGACTGGCTGACCGACGGTGACGGCCGCCTCGGGCCGGTATGCGAACTGGCGCTGAACGGCGTTTACTACTGGCTGCCGTTTGCCGACATCGCCGCGATCCAGTTCCAGGCGCCGCAGAGCGCCATCGACCTGGTGTGGAGCCATGCGCTGGTGCGCCTGACCGATGGCCGCGAACAGGTATGCCAACTGCCCGCCCGTTACCCGCTGGCAGAAGGCAGCGACGACGCGCTGCTGCTCGGCAAGCGCACCGAATGGCAACCGCTGGGCGACGGCACCCACTATGCGGGGCTGGGCCTGAAAACCTGGCTCAGCGAAAGCGATGAATTCCCACTGCACAGCCTGCGGCAGTTGAGCTTCGACGCGAGCGCCTGACCATGAACGATAAGCGCCCACCCCACTACGACGGCGGCGATCTGCGCCACCAGGGCTATCGCTATCGTCAGGACAGCGAACGCCTGACCTCGCGCGACAAAATGCAGCCGGTGCTGCTCGATATGCTGACCGACGACGAACCGCAGAAAAAGCAGGAGGCGCAGGTGCGCAACCTGGTGTCGCACAGCGAGCTGCGCCGCCGGGTATTGCGCGATCTGCAGTGGCTGTTCAACTGCGTCAACAGCGAATCCAATCTGGATCTCGGCGATTTTCCGCAGGTGCGGCGCTCCACCCTGAATTACGGCATCGCCTCGCTGGCGGGCAAGCGCATGTCGGACATCGAATGGCTCGACATTCAGCGCGCGCTGACCGAATCCATTCTCCATTTCGAGCCGCGCATTTTGCCCGAGGGGCTGCAGGTGCGCTGCATCTCGGATACCGGCTCGCTGGAGCTGCACAACGTGCTGTCGATCGAAATCAAGGGCCGCCTGTGGTGCGTGCCCTATCCGCTGGAGTTTCTGTTCCGTACCGACGTGGATCTGGAAAACGGCCACTTCGATCTGAAAGACATAGGGTAAGGCGATGGACAGTAAACTGTTAGATTATTACAACCGCGAGCTGGCCTATCTGCGTGAGATGGGCGCCGAGTTCGCCGAACAGTACCCGAAGGTTGCGGGCCGCCTCGGCATGCGCGGCATCGACGTGGCGGACCCTTATATCGAGCGCCTGATGGAAGGCTTTGCCTTTCTCACCTCGCGCGTGCAGTTGAAAATGGACGCCGAGTTCCCGCGCTTTTCTCAGCGCTTGCTGGAGATCATCTACCCCAACTACCTGTCGCCGACGCCGTCGATGGCGATCGCCGAGCTGCAGCCGGACAGCAGCAAAGGCGACATCAGCAACGGCTTCGTGGTGCCGCGCGGCACCATGATGGACAGCCAGACGCTGAAGAAAAGCGGCATCACCTGCAGTTACACCACGGCGCATGACGTCACGCTGCAGCCGGTGCGCATCGCCGGCGTCGAGCTGGGCGGCATTCCGGCCGATATCCCGCTGGCCTCGCTGGGGCTGCAGCACAGCGGCTGCGTCAGCGCGCTGCGCATTCGTCTTGAGTGCTACGAAAGCGTGACGCTCAACAACCTGCAGCTGGATCAATTGATGTTTTACCTGGCCGGGCCGGACATGCAGGCGCAGCAGCTGCTGGAGTTGCTGATGCAGCACAGCGTCGGGCTTGTCTGCCAAACGGTGGAGGCTCAGCCGCAGCGGCGGGCGCTGGCGTTGGACGGGCTGCGACAGGAGGGCTTCGCCGCCGATCAGGCGCTGCTGCCCAACGATCTGCGCAACTTCGAAGGCTACCGGCTGCTGCAGGAGTATTTCGCCTTCCCGGCGCGCTTCCAGTTCTTCAGCGTCAACGGCCTGCGTCCGCTGCTGCAGAGCGTGCGCGAAGGGAAAAAGGGGCTGCGCCAGTTCGAAATCGTGGTACTGCTGGATCGGCATGATGCCGCGCTGGAACGGGTGGTCGACGCCGCCCACCTGGCGCTGCACTGCACGCCGGTGATCAACCTGTTTCCGAAAGTGGCCGAACGCATCGCGATCAACGAAAAGAACCACGAATACCATCTGGTGGTCGACAATATCCGGCCGCTGGATTACGAAGTGTTTTCGGTGCAGCGGCTCGGCGGCAGCGCCAGCGAAAAACGCTACGAGCAAGAGTTTCGGCCGTTTTACAGCACCCTGAGCGCGGACGACGGCAACTATGGCGCCTACTTTTCGCTGCGGCGCGAACAGCGCACGCTGTCGGAGCACGCCCGCCGCTACGGCACCCGCACCGGCTACGCCGGTTCGGAAGTGTTCGTGTCGCTGGTGGACGAACGGCAATCGCCGTGGCACAGCGATCTGAAATACCTCACCGCCGACGTGCTGTGCACCAGCCGCGATCTGCCGTTGATGCTGTTGCAACAGGATCAGGGCAACTTCGTGATGCCCGATTCGATCCCGATCAAGCAGGTCTCGCTGCGCAAAGGCCCCACCCCGCCACGCCCGGCGCTGGCCGAAGGGATGATCACCTGGCGGCTGATCAGCCAGTTGCAGCTGAACTACCTCAGCATGATGGACGGCGATCCGGAACAGGGCGCCGCCAGCCTGCGCCAGCTGCTGGGGCTGTACGGCAACCTGAGCGAGCCGGCGATCGCCAAACAGATCCAGGGCGTGCGCCACTGCAACCTGCGGCCGGTCTATCGGCGTGTGCCGGAGCCGGGCCCGATCGTGTTCGCGCGCGGTATCGCCATCGATCTGACGGTCGATGAGCAGGCGTTCTCCGGCAACAGCCCTTACCTGCTCGGCAGCGTGCTGGAGCGCCTGTTCTCGCGCCTGGTGGCGATGAACACCTTCACCGAGATGACGCTCTCCAGCCAGCAGCGCGGCGAAATCGCCCACTGGCAGGCGCGCATGGGCAAAAGGACGCTGATATGAGCGCGGAGATGATCGCCACCGAACTGGCGCCGCCGCAGATCAATGCGCTGTATCGGCTGCCGGACGACTTCTGGCCGCGGCTGCGCAGTGCGCCTTACAAGCACGATCTGTTTCAACTGCTGCGACGCATCGACGCCCAGGGCGGCCAGCCCTATCTGCTGGGGCGAGCGCCGCTGCCGCGCCACGAGATGCTGCGCCTGGGCCAGGAGCCGTCGCTGTCGTTCGCGCCCTCCACGCTGGCGCAGGTGGCGCCGCGCGCCAACAGCCCGCTGCACGACGTTTCGATCTTCAGCTTCGGCCTGTTCGGCCCCAACGGGCCGCTGCCGCTGCACCTGACCGAATACGTGCGCGAACGGGTGTATCACCATCAGGACACCACCCTGCTGGCGTTCACCAATCTGTTCCATCACCGGTTGACGCTGCTGTTTTACCGCGCCTGGGCCGACGCGCAGCCGACGGTATCGCTGGATCGCCAGGACAACCGGCGCTTCGACGAGTACCTGTCGAGCCTGATCGGCATCGGCCAGCCGGCGCAGCAGGAACGCGACAGCATCAACGCCCACGCCAAGCATTTTATGGCCGGTCATCTGATTCGCCACAGCCGCGATCCGGAAGGCCTGAGCAAGATTTTGCAGCAGTATTTCAAGGTGCCGGTGCGCATCGTCGAAAACGTGCCGCACTGGCTGCGGGTGGAACCGCGCGAACAGGCGCGGCTCAAGGCCGGGCGCGGTGCGCCGCGGCTCGGCGAGTCGGCCTTTCTCGGCATCGCGGTGCGCGATATCCAGCACAAGTTCCGCATCGAGCTGGGGCCGATGCCGCAGCAGGACTATGACCGCTTCCTGCCGGGCGCCGAGCTGTGCCGGCAACTGCGCGACTGGGTGCGCCAATACCTGGGCATCGAGTTCGTCTGGGAAGTGCGCCTGATCCTGGCGAAGGAACAGGCGCACGGCATCCAGCTCGGCGGCGCGCAGCGATTAGGCCTGAGCAGTTGGCTGGCCGACCATCGGCGACAGCGCGATCTCGACGATCTGATCTTCAGCCCTGAACCGCTGGAAAACCCGTTCTGACCCTATTTCGGCCGGCGCCCTGCGGCGCCAGGCCACCCTGAGACCTGAGGAAAACCATGTCTGAAATCAGCCGCTCGGTATTATTTGGCAAACTGGATAGCCTGTTATTCACCTCTCTGGAAAGTGCGACGGCGTTTTGCAAGCTGCGCGGTAACCCCTACGTCGAACTGGCGCACTGGCTGCATCAGCTGATGCAATCGCCGGACGGCGATCTGCAGCAGATCGTCCGCCACTTCGCGTTGGACGAGGCGCAGCTGGCGCGCGACATCGTCGAGGCGCTCGATCGCCTGCCCCGCGGCGCCAGCGCCATCTCCGATCTGTCCGAGCACATCGACAGCGCGGTAGAACGCGCCTGGGTCTATGGCTCATTGAAATTCGGCGCGGCGCGCATCCGCGGCGGCCACCTGCTGCTCGGCATTCTGAAAACCTACAGCCTGCGCCATCTGCTGAAGGCCATTTCCCCGCAGTTCGAGCGCATCAACGCCGATCTGTTGATGGAGCAGTTCGCCGCCATTACCGCTCACTCGGCGGAAAACGCCCAGGATGCGCCGGCGGAAAGCCGCGCCGAGAACGCATCCGGCGCGGCGCGCAGCGGTGAAAGCGTGCTGGCGCAGTATGCCCAGGATCTGACCGCCAGAGCGCGCGGCGGCGAGATCGACCCGGTGGCCGGCCGCGATGAAGAGATCCGGCAAATCATCGATATCCTGATGCGCCGCCGCCAGAACAACCCGCTGCTGACCGGTGAGGCCGGCGTCGGGAAAACCGCGGTGGTGGAAGGCCTGGCGCTGCGTATCGTGGCCGGCGATGTGCCACCACAGCTGCGCGACGTGAAACTGTGCCTGCTGGACATCGGCATGCTGCAGGCCGGCGCCGGCGTTAAGGGCGAGTTTGAAAAACGGCTGCAGGCGGTGATCGACGAAGTGCAGTCCAGCCCGACGCCAATCATCCTGTTTATCGACGAAATTCACACCCTGATCGGCGCCGGCGGCGCCCAGGGCACCGGCGACGCCGCCAACCTGCTGAAGCCGGCGCTGGCGCGCGGCCAACTGCGCACCATTGGCGCCACCACCTGGTCGGAATACAAGAAATACATCGAGAAAGACCCGGCGCTCACCCGCCGTTTCCAGGTGGTGCAGGTGCACGAGCCGAGCGAAGACAAGGCGCTGCTGATGCTGCGCAGCACCGTCAGCCCGCTGGAGCAACACCACCGCGTGCTGCTGCTGGATGAAGCGGTGGACGCCGCGGTGCGGCTGTCCCATCGCTATATTCCGGCCCGCCAGTTGCCGGACAAGGCGGTGGCGCTGCTGGATACCGCCTGCGCGCGCGTGGCGGTCAGCCAACACGCCGAGCCCGCCCAGGTTGAAGACTGCCGCCATCGCATCGATGCGCTGCAGATCGAATTGGATATCGCCCGCCGCGAGGCCAAGGTCGGCATCGGCGATCCCCTGCGCCCGCAGGAGATTGAAGCTCAGCTGACCGAGCTGCGCCTGGAGCTCGAACAGCTGACCGAGCGCTGGCAGCAAGAGCTGACGCTGATCCAAGAGATCATCACGCTGCGCGCCCAGCTGCACCGGCAGGAAGCGGAGGAGCCTGCCGGCGAAGAAACGGAGGCGAGCCCTGACGCCGACACGCTGCGCGCCCAACTGGGCGAGCTGCAGCAGCAACTGAGCGCGCTGCAGGGCGAAGCGCCGCTGATCTTCGCCGCCGTCGACGCCAACATCGTGGCGGCGGTGGTGGCCGACTGGACCGGCATCCCGCTGGGCCGCATGGTGAAAAACGAGATTGAAGCGGTGCTGCAACTCTCCGACACCCTGAACCAGCGCGTGATCGGCCAACGCCATGCGCTGGATCTGATCGCCCGCCGGGTGCGCACCTCACGGGCGCGGCTGGACGATCCGAACAAGCCGGTCGGGGTGTTCCTGCTGGCCGGGCCCTCCGGCGTCGGCAAAACCGAAACCGCGCTGGCGCTGGCGGAAACCCTGTACGGCGGCGAGCAGAACGTCATCACCATCAACATGAGCGAATTCCAGGAGTCGCACACCGTTTCGACGCTGAAAGGCGCGCCGCCCGGCTATGTCGGCTACGGCGAAGGCGGCGTGCTGACCGAGGCGGTGCGCCGCCGTCCTTACAGCGTGGTGCTGTTGGACGAGATCGAGAAAGCGCACCCGGACGTACATGAAATCTTCTTCCAGGTGTTCGACAAGGGCTGGATGGAGGACGGCGAAGGCCGCCATATCGATTTCCGCAACACCATCATCATTCTAACCTCCAACGTCGGCACCGATCTGATCGCCGGGCTGTGCAGCGATCCGGAGCTGCTGCCGGAGCCGGAGGCGCTGAGCGGCGCGCTGCGCCAGCCGCTGCTGTCGGTGTTCCCGGCCGCCTTGCTCGGCCGCCTGCTGGTGGTGCCGTATTACCCGCTGACCGACGCCACGCTGGGCAACATCGTGCGCCTGCAGTTGGGCCGCATTCAGCGCCGCCTGGCGGAGAATCACGACATCGTCTGCACCTTCGACGACGCGGTCATCGAGCAGATCGTCAGCCGCTGCACCGAGGTGGAGTCCGGCGGCCGCATGGTCGACGCCATCCTGACCAACACCCTGCTGCCGCAGATCAGCCACACCCTGCTGACCGGCAGCGCCAACGACCAGCGCTATCGCCAGCTGCATATCGCGCTGCAGAACCACGAATTCATTTGTCAATTTCAGGCATAACGCCGCGGCCGCCGAGACGGCGGCCCTTTGAACACAGAGAGTCATCACTATGTCGGGAACCGGGATAACCAAACCGAATTCGAACAGCCTGCCGAGCGGCTATCGATTCAACGAATTCGAGATCCAGGAAGCGATCGGCGAAGGCGGCTTCGGCATCGTCTACCGCGCCTACGATCACCAACTGGAACGCACCATCGCCATCAAGGAGTACATGCCAACCTCGCTGGCGAAACGCAACGACGATCTCAGTATCGGGCTGCGCGGCGAGCGCTTCGGCAAAACTTTCCAGGCCGGGCTGAACAGCTTTATTCAGGAGGCGCGTCTGCTGGCGCGCTTCTCGCACCCCGGCCTGCTGCACGTGTTGCGCTTCTGGGAAGAGAACGGCACCGCCTATATGGGCACCCAGTTTTACAGCGGCACCACACTGAAAAACCTGCAGGCGCAGCAGCCGGAGAAAATCGACGAGGCGTGGATCCGTCGGCTGCTGCCGCCGCTGTTCAGCGCCATCAACACCATCCATCAGGAAGGTTATCTGCACCGCGACATTTCGCTGGATAACATCCAGATCCAGGAGAGCCAGCTGCCGGTGCTGCTGGACTTCGGGTCAGCGCGCAAAGAGATCGGCAACCTGTCGGACGAAACGGAGATCATGCTCAAACCGGGCTTCGCGCCGATCGAGCAGTACACCGAGAACAGCGACGGCGAACAGGGGCCGTGGACCGATATCTACGCGCTGGGCGCCGTGCTGCACACGCTGATCGTCGGTTCGCCGCCACCGGTCAGCGTAGTGCGCAGCATCGAAGACAGCTACCAGCCGCTGACCGAGCGCCGCCCCGCCGGCTACTCGCCGGAGCTGCTGCGCACCGTCGATCGCGCGCTGGCGCTGAAGCCGGAAGACCGCCCGCAGACCATCGACGAAATGGCCGAGCTGTTGCACCTGCCAATCGCCGATGAAAACGAAATCATCAGCACCCCGGCCGCCGCGCCGGAGAACTTGCTGGTCGCCGCCAACCCGGCCGCCGCTGCGGCCGCCGCCGGCACCGTTACCGCGCGCGGTACCCAATTCTCACGCCCGATGATGGCCGGCGCCGGGGTCGCCGCGCTGCTGGTGATCGGCGCGATAGCCTGGCTGAGCGGCGGCAAGGACGACGCCCAGGCCGTCGCCCAAAACACCGTAGCGTCACCGGCGCAGAAAACCCTGACGGAGCAGGCGAGCGCGCCGCAAACCGCGCAGCCTGCGGCGGCGGAACCTGAAAAAGCGGCGCCGCCGGCGCAACCGGTGGCGTTGGTGTACTTCAAACTGCAACCGGGTGAGCAGGTCAGCCTCGACGGCAAGCCGCAGCAGGTGACGCCGGGCGAAAACGGCTTCGCCAGCCTGAACCTGGCGCCAGGCCGTTATCAGTTGGAGATCCGCCACAACGATCGGCTGCGCCGCCAACAGCTCAGCATCGACACCGCCGGCACCTGGCTGGTCAACCCGGCCACCGCCGGTTAATCCCGTTCTGAAACTCCGCCACGGCGGGGTTTTCCCTATTTCATGAGACTGACGAGCAACTGCCCCCTCATTGGCCGCGCGGCAAGGCCGCTGCAACGCCGGAGTATGCAGGGCATGACGTCAATCACAGAGGATGTTCTCATGTTGGATCGCATTATTGCGCACACGCCGCTGGGTCAGGAGCAACTGCTGTTCCGCTCGCTGGACGGCATCGAAGCGCTTTCCACTCCTTTCGACTTCTCTATTGAATTGCTGAGCACCGACGCGCGGCTCGATCGCAAAGCGCTGCTCGGCCAACCGCTGACGCTGGAGATCCCTACCCAGGGCTTTCTCAGCGCCCCGCGCTACCTGAACGGCAAGATCACCGCCATCGCCGTCAGCAGCGAAGAGATCGGCGGCACGCGCTACGCGGTGTATAACCTGCACGTGCAGCCGGATCTGTGGCCGATGACCAAAGACCGCAACTTCCGCATCTTCCAGGAACAGACGGTGCCGCAGATCGTCAAGACCCTGCTGGCGGAGCACAACGTGCAGCTGGAAGATCAGCTGACCGGCGACTATCGCCTGTGGGGCTACTGCGTGCAGTACAACGAAAGCAGCTTCAACTTCATCAGCCGCCTGATGGAGCTGGAGGGCATCTATTACTATTTCAAACACGAGATGGGCAAGCACACGCTGGTGCTCGGGGATGCGCCCCACCACCACCAGCCTTATCCCGGCTACGAGATGATCCCCTACCATCTGACGCCGTCCGGCGGCAGCACCAGCGAGGAAGGCATCAGCCAGTGGACATTGTCCGATCGCGTCACGCCGGGCATCTACAGCCTGGACGACTATGATTTTCGCAAACCGAACGCCTGGCTGTTCCAGGCGCGGCAGAACCCGGTCTCCCCCACGCCGGGGCAGATCGACGTTTACGACTGGCCAGGCCGCTATACCGAACATCAGCAGGGCGAGTTCTACGCCCGCGTGCGCCAGGAAGCCTGGCAGGCCGAACATCAGCAGATCCGAGGCACCGCCACCGCCATGGGCATTGCCCCCGGCAGTACCTTCACGCTGTATAACGCCCCGCATGCCGACGACAACCGCGAGTACCTGACGCTGCAGGCCAACTATCACCTGAAAGAGAACCGCTACGCCAGCGGCGACGATCAGAGTAGCGAACACCGTATCGACTTCACCGTGCTGCCGGCGGACGTGCCCTGGCACCCGCCGCAGCAGGCCAGCTGGCCGAAAACCCACGGGCCGCAGACCGCCCGGGTGGTCGGCCCGGCCGGCGAATCGATCTGGACCGATAAATACGGCCGCATCAAGGTGAAGTTCCACTGGGATCGCTTCGGGCCGAAAGACGACGGTAGCTCCTGCTGGGTGCGCGTCTCCAGCGCCTGGGCCGGCCAGGGCTACGGCGGTGTGCAGATCCCGCGCGTCAACGACGAAGTGGTGGTGGACTTTATCAACGGCGATCCGGATCGGCCGATCGTCACCGGGCGCGTCTATAACGAAGCCAGCATGCCGCCGTGGGCGCTGCCGGCCGCCGCCACCCAGATGGGCTTTATGAGCCGCACCAAGGACGGCACCGCCGACAACGCCAACGCCCTGCGTTTTGAAGACAAGGCCGGCGCCGAGCAGGTGTGGATCCAGGCGGAGCGCAACATGGACACCCAGGTGAAAAACGATGAAAGCCACACCATCGCTAACGACCACACGCATCTGGTGGGCGGTAACCAGATCAAACGGGTGGTGCTCAATCAGGCGACCGGCGTCAAAGGCGAATCCTCCGCGCTGACCGGCAAAACGCGCAGCGACGCCGTGGTCAATGCCTTTACCCTCGGCTCCGGCGAATCGCTGCGGCTCGAGTGCGGCGAAAGCGTGATCGAACTGCTGGCGGACGGCCAAATCAACATCACCGGCACCAGTTTCAATATCACGGTGAAAGAGGATGGCGCGATCAACACCGGCGGCCAGCTGGATCTCAACCAGCCTGGCGGCGCCGCACGCACCGCCGCACCGGGTGGCGGCCATCAGGCGGCAATCCAGAGCGCCGTCGATCAGTTGTTCCCTAAAGAGTAGGTAATTGGTACGCCGGGAAAGCCGGTTAACGCCGCCCCCCGGGCGGCAGTACCGGCAAAAACGCCGTCCGCTGTAACCCCTTTTGGCAAGGAGATGAATAGGCTGGCGGCAAAATCACTGACGTTAAGCCAACACAACGGGCTGAATCTGTACCGCCCATCGATTCAGCCTTCTTTATCATTTCCCCTTCACCACTTCTTCACCGTCTGGTAAATCTCGAGGTCGAAATAGCCGTCGGCTTCGCAGTCGTTGAGATAGTGTTCATAGCTCACCCCCTCAACCGGCTGGTAGCCGCTGGCCGGCAGCAGCTTCTGATAGAACTCGCCCCACACCCGCTCGAAATCGCCATCGCTGATGCGCACGTGGTAGACCGCATACTGCCCGGCGGGCAGCGTCTGCACGGTGACGCCCTCGCTGCCCGCCGGCAGCGCGAAATCGTCCGCCACGCTCATCACCACGTCGGCGCGCAGCTTTTCCGGCGCCACTTCCGCCGGATCGTCCCAATACAACACCAGCCATTTGCCGAACGGCACGTCGTGGCGCTGCCGCCATGCCAACAGTTGCTGCGAGCCCTGCGGGATGGTCTGCGGATACGGCCCCACGACTCTCACTCCCACCACCTTCTCCGCCGCCTTATCGATAATCCTCACGCTCATCGCCCTTCCCCCTCACAATGTCTCAGGCGCCGATTTCGGTACGTACGTCCAGCAACTCGGGGAAAAAGGTCAGATCCAACGCCTTTTTCAGGAAACTGACGCCGCTGGAGCCGCCGGTGCCCGACTTAAAGCCGATGATCCGCTCCACCGTTTTCATATGGCGGAAACGCCACAGATGGAAACTCTCTTCGATATCCACCAGCTTCTCCGCCATTTCATAGGCTTCCCAGTAGGTTTGCGGGTTGTCGTAGATCACTTTAAACGCCGGCAGCAGATCCGGGTTGCGCTGGTAGGGCTGCGTCCAGTCGCGCTCGAGACACTCCTGCGGGATCGGCAAGCCGTGGCGCGCCAGGTACAGCAAGTATTCGTCGTACAGGCTCGGCGCTTCGAGGATCGCCTTCAGCGCGGCGTGCTTTTCCGCGTCGTTGCTGAACACCGCCAGCATGGCGGCGTTCTTGTTGCCGAGCAGGAATTCGATCGACCGGTACTGGTGCGACTGGAAGCCCGACGAACTGCCCAGCACGTCGCGAAACTCGACGTATTCCGACGGCGTCAGCGTTTCCAGCACCGCCCACTGCTCGAACAGCAGCCGCTGGATCTGTTTGACGCGCGCGAGGATTTTAAAACAGTGGCTGAGTTTGTCTTGCTGCACCAGCCGCAGCGCCGCCTGCAGCTCGTGCAGCATCAGTTTCATCCACAGTTCGGAGGTTTGGTGCTGTATCACGAACAGCATTTCGTCATGATGCGGCGGGTTGGAGAGCGGGTGCTGGCAGTCCAGCAGTTGGTCCAGGCACAGGTAGTCGCCATAGCTCATGCGTTTGGAAAAATCGGTGACAATCGCGCTTTCTAATTCCCGTTTGTTCATCTGTGATCTCCGTTGCGCCCAGCGCCCCATCGGCCTGGAACGTGCCGCAAAGAGAAAACAATAGTACAGAACCCGCCGCCCCGAAGGGCGATAAACGAGAGATGCTTCGCAGATCTCACTCATCTGCGTTAACACAGTGCCCCCACCCCCGCTGTTGTTTAGTAAACAACACGGCTGCCGCCTGACGACTCTCACAAATGCGCGATCCCATGCACGCGGCGCCCCGGTTGCAGCTTGCCTGCGGCCGGCTTCCCTTATAGATTGCAGGCTAACGGCAGGCAGCAAGGTATCGGCAAATGGCAAATATTCGTGATGTGGCGCGGTTGGCCGGCGTGTCCATCAGCAGCGTGTCGAACCTGCTGAATAATCGCAGTCACCAGATGAGCGCGCAGACCCGTGAGCGCATCGAACGGGCGATGGCGACCCTGGGCTACCGGCCGGCTCAATCGGCGACGTCACCCACGCCGCAGGCGAAAATCATCGGCCTGCTGCTGCCGTCGATCGTTAACCCGAGCTTTTCGGCGCTGGCGCATGCGGTCGACGGCGCGGCGCGGGCTCACCGTTACCGGGTCTTGCTCGGCAACGCCTACCGCCAGGAGCAGGAGGAGGCCGCGTTTATCGACGATATGTTCCTGCATGGCGTGCGCGGCATCATCGTGGCGGCGAGCGACATTCGCCAGACCCATTTTGTTCGGGCCGCCGAGCGAGGCATGAAGATTGTCAGCTACGACAGCCCGTTTGCCGAGCAGATGGCCACCGATAGCCGGCTGTTCGACAGCGTGTCGATGGACAATATCGCCGCCGGGCGCCTGGCCGCACAGCACCTGCTCGAACGCGGCTGCCGACACATCGTGTTCGCCACCGAAGCGACGCTGACCGTGGGGCGCAGCCACAAGATCGACGGTTTTCTGAGCGCCCTGGGACACAGCCTGAGTGAACGCCAACGGGTGATCGAAGGCAAGGCCACCAGCGCCTACGGCGACACGGAAATGTTCGAATTGGGGCTGACGCTGGCGCCGCGCGTTCTCGCGTTGGCGCCGCGCCCGGACGGCATCGTGGCGATTAACGATGCGTTAGGCATCGGGCTGATGGTGGGCCTGCGCGCCGCCGGCGTCCAGGTGCCCGCAGACATCTCGGTGATCGGCATCGACAATATCGCGCTGGCCGGCCTGGCCGAACCGGGGCTGACGTCCGTGCGGCCGCCGCTGGCGGAGATGGCGCAGCTGATGGTCGAACGCCTGATCGGCCGCATCAACAATGATTCGCAACCGCCCGGCGAGTTTCTCTTCCCGCCGACGGTCATCAGCCGGCGCTCGGTCAAAACCGCCGGTTAATAGAGTAAAAACGGCTTTACCAAACGATGTGCAGCCGGGCATCGTTCGGCTCGGCGCAGCCAAAATCAGAGAAATAGAATCGTCGCAATAAATAAACGGCGCGACGCTTTTATGCACGCAACGTCGTTATTCAGCTCTCCGCTCATTGCTTTGGGCCGGGCCGCTATTATTCCGATTAACCACATGGGAAAAACCATGATGAAAAAAATAATGCCAAAGGATATTGAACGCAGCGCCATCAGGAAATTGACGCTGCATATTGTGCCCCTCATGATATTGTTGTATTTCCTGGCCTTTCTCGACCGCAACAATATGGCCTACGCCGCCAAAGCGCTGGAAGATAACCTGGGATTGACCGCCTCGGCTTTCGGCTTCGCTTCCGGGATTTTCTTTATCGGCTATTTCCTGTTTGAAATACCCAGCAACGCCGGCACCATTAAATTCGGCCCGCGCATCTGGTTCGCCAGAATATTAATTTCCTGGGGCATCTTCGCGACCCTGCTCGGTTTTGTGCGCACGCCGATGGAGCTGTATATTTGCCGTTTTATGCTGGGCGTGTGCGAAGCCGGTTTCTTTCCCTCGGTGGTGTATTACTTCACGGTGTTCTTCCCGGAAAAGTACCGCACTAAAATTCTCGGCATGTTCATCATCGTCCAGCCGCTGTCCAACGCGGTCGGCTCGCCGATTTCCGGCTTTATTCTCAATATTCAGCATGACTGGTTCGGGTTCGCCCCCTGGCAGCTGCTGTTCATCCTCGAAGGGCTGCCGCCGATCGTCATCGGCCTGTTGATCCCATTCCTGATCAAGAACTCGCCCAAGGATGTCGGCTATCTGAACGTGGAGGAAAAAGCCTGGCTGATGAGCAACGCCGGCCGCTCCAAATCCGGCTCTAAAATCACGCTGGGCGACTTCCTCAAGGGCATTAAAAACAAGAAATACCTGCTCTACGCGCTGCTCAACTTCGGCATGGTGTGCGGCATTTACGGCTTCGGCACCTGGCTGCCGTCGATCATCAGCGCCATTTCCGGCGGCGATATCTTCCGCGTCAGCCTGCTGGCGCTCATTCCCTACGGCCTGGCCGCGCTGCTGGTCTATCCGTGGAGTCTGTGGGCCAGCAAAACCAAAAAACTCGGCGTGTTCGCCGGCCTCAGCATGGTGATCGCCGCCATCGGCCTGATGGGCGCGGTGACATTTTTTAAATACGACCCGTTCGTCGCGCTGTCATTCCTGTGCATCGCCGCCATCGGCATCTATACCGCCGTGCCGCCGTTCCTATCCATGCCCGCCAACATATCCACCGGCGCGGCCGCAGCAGCCGGGCTGGCGGTGGTGAGCTGCATCGGCAATATCGGCGGTTTCGTCGCCCCCTATGCGGTGGGCGTGCTGAACGATCTGACCGGCAGCAGCGCACCGGGGCTGTTTTTCCTGGCTTCGTGCCTGCTGGCCACCGGGTTGATCTGCATTTTCTACTGCGCCAAACAGCGTGAAGGCGTCATCAATTCTTAACGAACCAATAAGGAGTCAATCATGGGCGATCTTGCGGGCAAAAAGGTCTTTATCACCGGGGCGGAACAGGGCATCGGCCGCGCCACCGCGGAGCGGCTGATCAAGGCCGGTTGCGACATCTATTTTCACTATCACAGCGACGAAAGCGGCCCCAAAGCGCTGGTGGCGCTGGCCCATTCATTGGGGCAAAAGGCCGCCTACGGCTACGCCGATCTCATCGATACCGACGAAACGCTGCGCTGCGTCTCGGCCGGCGCCGAGTTGCTCGGCGGCATCGATATCCTGATCAATAACGTCGGCGGCATCGTCGGGCGCAAATGGCTGGGCGAGATCGACCGCGCCTTCTGGCAAACCGTGATCGACGTGAACATGACCACCATGCTGAACGTCACCCAGAGCGCGCTCCCACACCTGAAAGCGGCGCCGGACGGCGCCAGCATCGTTAACCTGGCCTCACAGGCGGGCCGCGCCGGCGGGCACGCCGGCTCGCTGGTCTATTCCGCCACCAAGGGCGCGGTACTCACCTGGACGCGCTCGCTGGCGGCGGAGCTCGGCGAGCACGGCATCCGGGTGAATGCGGTGGCGCCCGGCCTGATCCTCGGCACCCGTTTCCACAATCGCCACACCACCCAGGCATCGGCGGAGGAAACCGTTCGCGCCATCCCGCTGGGCCGCGCAGGCACACCGGACGACGTGGCGCGCGCCATCGCCTTCCTGGCGGCGGAATACGACGGCTTTATCTCCGGCGCGACTCTCGACATCAACGGCGGCATCTACCGCATGTAATTCAGCTGCGGGCGGCGCGCTTGCCGCCCGCCCATTCAGGAATCGCTTTATGATCAAATCCGCCATCACTCACCCGCCGCTGCTCGCCGCACTGGCGCAATGCGGGCATAAAACCCAGGTGTTGATCGCCGACGGCAACTACGCCTGCATGACGCATGCGCCGAAAGACGCCACCGTGGTCTATCTGAACCTGGCGCCCGGCACGCTCGCCGCCCCGCCGATCCTGGAAAAACTGCTGGCCTGCATCAACGTGGAAAGCGCGGCGCTGATGGCCTGCCCGCCGGACTTCACCAACACTATCGAAGCCGAATACCGGCAGTTGCTGCCGGCACATTGCCCGGTCGAACACCTGCCGCGCGAGGCGTTTTACGCCGCGGTCAAATCGGATCAAACGCTGCTGGTGATCGCCTCCGGCGAACAGCGCCGTTTTGCCAATCTGCTGCTGACGGTGGCGCCGGTGGTGTGAAAGAGGTAGAGGGTGTGAGGGGTAAAATGAGGGGGCCAGCCCCCTCATGCCGTTACAGGTCAGCGACCCACTTCTCCAGCTCCCCCGCACGTTCCGCATCGATATAGCTGGTGGCCCAGCCAAACAGGTAAGCGAAGGCGAAAATGCCCACCGTCGACGACACCAGCGTCGGCGCGAAAAACGCGGCGATAGCGGAAAGCGTATACCCTGCGCCGATCGACAACCCGAGCGCTTCGAGCTGGTTGCGGAACGCTTTCCAGTTGCCGGTTGAGAAACCTTCAATCGCGGCGTTTACCAGATCCGCGCCTTTGATCGCCCAATCCACCCCGGTGAAGACCTTGCCTAATACCCGCGCATTGCGGGCATACTGTTCCGCATCGATCATTTTCAGCCAGGTGACAATCGCCGCTTTGTCCTGCGCCTTAAGCTTTTTGTTCAGGCCTTTCGTCAATTGCTCGTAGGTTTTCTCCGCATCTTGCACGTTGCGGATATATTTTCCTTGTATTCCCGCCTCCAAATCCTTGGCGAGTTTGGCGTATTTCGCGCCGATCTTTTCCGCGATATCTTTATTGATACCTGCGGCCAGGCTGACGCCATCCTTGATGGCTTTTAATTCCGCATTTTGATATTCGACGAATTCCTTAACGATCGTTTTTACCGAGCCGGGCGATTTTACCGGTTTGCCGTTGGCATATTTCACCTCCATGGCATTCAGGTTATCCCCTCTCACCACGGCGATAAACGCGGGCCGGTTCTTATTGGCCTTATAGTAGAGGTTGTAGGTCGCCACTCCGTCTTGCTTTTCCACCTTCAAATGATGAAAACCGTAGTAACTCCCGGTCGTGCGGGTCGTCGAGAATTCGCCGGTTTTGCCGTTGCCATGCCAGCCGCTGACGGGCCGATCGCGATGCGAGTCTGTCACGAAACTGCCTAACGAAGAGGCGCCGATCTGCCCGGCATTCAGGCCATTGTTGCCGCCTTTGCCAGGAGTTGAGGGCTTGCGCGCATGGCCGGTTTCGATATCCCCGATCGCCACTGTCACCCCCTTGGCGTTGACCCCCATCACCAGCCCCCCCAGGCCAATGTGCTTCGCCTGCTCGGCCGTCAAACCGGTGGCGGAAAGGCTCAGCGTGCCGGATGGGCTGACGCTTTCAATATGCAATTTCGCATCCGGGTTAATTCTGCGCGCCGCCTTAATCACCGCCTCCAGCTTCATGCGCAGCGCCGGATCGTTTTGGATCGCCGCTATCTGTTGCTGTTCCGGGCTGTTGCCAACGCCGGCGCCGCCGCGATCGCGATCGCCGGAATGGCCTTTATCGCCGCCCCCCGGCTCAGGGCCCGTACCGCGTTCAGAACTCCAGTTAGTCCCATCTCCTTTACCGCCATAATTAAATCCAGGCATATGCTTTCATCCTTATTTCGTTTTATTTTTAAGATGCCGATATTCTCGTTTAACGCGGATTGACACGCGCATTATCCCTATCGGCAAACCGTTTTTAGCTGCCCGTCATTTATAAAAAACTGCAGAAATAAGGACAACGGATGGCGGCTGTCTGGTCGGTGAAACAAATAGGATCGCGTCTGCAGAACCTGAATATATCGCCGCGGGACACATCTGGATGGCTGCGACCTGTTCAGAAGTCATTGGCACACACCATGAATTGCAATTACAATCATCGCACTTGCAACTTAAAGAGAACGCTCCGCATGTCGCCTCAACGTATAACACTGCCCGCCGCCTCGGCCAGAACCCAAACCCTGGCCAAAGCCTGTATCCGCAAGATGACCTCCGCCAACCAAAAAGCCGGCGCTTCGCGCCCTTCTGCCAGCGCCTGGACGGCGCAAACCCTGGGCGAACTCAACGCCAGCGGCGACATCTGGCTTATCGACGGCAGAAGGCGCGCCGAGCCGCCGATTTCCCGCTACGCCACCGCCTGGCCGCTCTGGTTTGGCCATCAATCAGAGCGTTATGAGAAGCCGCTGTTTTACTTCGTCAACACCCCCTCGGTGGACATGCTCCGCGGGCTTGAGCCGGAAACCAATCGCAAGGGGATTTTCATCAGCGATGCAGATACCGGCAGTGCCGATTTGCCGAAAGGCGTTCAGGCCTGGTTCCCGCTTCAGCTCACGGCCATGCCGGGCTGGTTGCCTTTCGATCCGGCCAATGCCAGAGAAACCGGCGCGATACTCCATCACGCCCTGCGCGCGCTCTATCTGGAGGGAACGAGAAAGATGGTGTATCTCGCGACCAACGCAGACAATGGCCCCCTCTCTTCAGGGGAGCCGTTTATCGCAGAACAGGCGTTCAGGGGAATGTATCGCGTCGCCACCGCGGCGGACTCGCCGTTGCAGGTTCGTCTGTGCGGCGCCGGCCGTGCGCTCGCCCGCGTTCAGCAGGCGGCCGAGGTGTTGAAAAACTGGGGGATTGCGTCTGAAATCTGGAGCTGCCCCAGCTACACGCGGTTAGCGCAGGACGCCGAACTCGCCGACATGCAGCGCCAGGACAGCGGCGGCAAATGCCATCTGAAAACGTGCCTGGGTGCCGGGAATGCCCCCGTCGTCGCCGTCACCGACTATTCGCACCTGATTGCCAATCAGCTCAAGCGATTCATTCCCGCACGCTTTGCCGCGGTGGGCTCAGATTCACGGGTGCGCGGCGAAATCCACTACCCGCAGGCGGAATGGATTGCGCTCTGCGCCCTCAAACTGCTGGCCGACGAGCAGAAAATCCCTTCGGCGCTGATCGCCGATGCGCTGCGCGTTCTGCACATCACACCCGATGCCTGATCACTCTCTGGCCAGCTGCATCGCGTTGTCCAACGCGTCGGAGAAGCGTGCGATCTCTTCTTCGCTGAACTGGTTGAGAAAATGGGTGTTGACCACCGTGCGGTAGATCTCCCACATCTTTTTCCGCAGGGCCTTGCCTTCCTCGGTGATAGTCGCGAAGGAGGCCCGGCGATCGTCATCCGATCGAAAACGCGTGACCAGCCGCTCTTTTTCCAGGCGATCCATCAGGCGGGTCAGGTTGTAACGCTCAATCACCAACACGTCCGCCAGCTCATGCATGCGGCGTGTGCCGTTTTCCCCGCTTTCCAATCCCCATAACACGTCATACCAGGCGTAAACCGGCAGCCCCGCTTCCGACAACTTCGCCTCTATCTTTCTGATCATCGCCCGATGCGCGCGCACAAAGGAGAACCACAGGTCAGGTTGTTTATCTGTCATGTCATTTTTCTCGTCAAAAGCGGTGAGTTGCAATTGCAATTGTAAAGGGATAGAGTGGCTTTCGCCATTATTGCATTTGCAACTCTTGCACTTGCAATTCAATAAATCCCTGTATCGCTCAGCGCCTTATCAGGTAAGTACATTTGGAGCTTTTATGAACCAACCCGTGGTTAAAGCAGATCTTGACCCGCAAGAGACGGCTGAATGGCTTGAGGCATTTGAAGGCGTCACCGATATCGACGGCCGTGAGCGCGCGCATTTTTTACTGGAGAAAATGGCCGAAGCCGATCAGCGAAAACACGGCGATTTCTTCAGCCTGGTCACCACGCCCTACGTGAACACCATTCCGGCTTATAAGCAGCCGACGTATCCCGGCGATCTGGCCGCTGAAGCGCGCATCAATGCGTTTATTCGCTGGAACGCCATGGCGATGGTGCTGCGCGCCGGCAAACATTCCAACGTTGGCGGGCATATCGCCACCTACCAGTCGGCCGCAGTGCTTTACGATGTGGGATTCACGCACTTCTTCCGTGGGCGCACCGATGATTTCGCCGGCGACATGGTGTATATCCAGGGCCACTCCGCCCCCGGTATTTATGGCCGTGCCTATCTCGAAGGCCGCATCGACGAGGAGCTGCTCGACAACTTTCGTCGCGAATCCGCGCGCCGTGGCCTCTCCTCCTACCCGCACCCGCGGCTGATGCCGGATTTCTGGCAATATCCCACCGTTTCGATGGGGCTGGGGCCGCTGACCGCCGCCTACCAGGCGCGCTACATGCGTTATCTGGAATACCGCGAGCTGAAACCTCACCAGGGAAGAAAGGTGTGGGCGTTCCTCGGCGACGGCGAGATGGATCAACCGGAATCGCTGGCGGCGATTGCGCTGGGCGGGCGAGAAAAACTCGATAACCTGATCTTCGTCGTGAACTGTAACCTGCAGCGGCTGGATGGCCCCGTGCGCGGCAACGGCAAGATCATTCAGGAACTGGAGGGCACCTTCAAAGCCGCCGGCTGGCAGGTAATCAAGGTGATCTGGGGCAGCGGCTGGGACAAACTGCTGCAAAAAGACCGCTCCGGACTGCTGATGCAGCGGATGATGGAGTGCGTCGACGGCGATTACCAGACCTTCAAATCGCAAAGCGGCGCCTATGTGCGGGAGCATTTCTTCGGCAAGTACCCGGAATTGCTCGAGCTGGTCGCCGACCTGAGCGACGATGAGATCTGGGCGCTGCACCGTGGCGGCCACGATCCGCAAAAGGTGTACGCCGCCTACCATCAGGCGGTGCATACCACGGGCAGACCGACGGTGGTGCTGGCCAAAACCGTCAAAGGGTTTGGCATGGGGGAAGCCGGTGAAGGGCAGAACATCAACCACCAGCTGAAAAAAATGAGCCAGGATGCGGTGAAAGCCTTCCGCGACCGTTTAGGGCTGACAATCTCCGACGCCCAACTGGCAGAGATCCCTTACCTGAAGCCTGAACCCGACAGCGCGGCGGCGAAGTACATCACCGCGACGCGCACTGCGCTGGGCGGCTACATCCCTGCCCGCTTCGGCCAATCCGCTCCGCTGGCGATACCGGAACTATCGCGCTTCGACGGCCTGCTGAAGGGCAGCGGCGAACGCAACATGTCGACCACCATGGCTTTCGTCAATATCCTCGGCACGCTGCTCAAAGACGCCAACATCGGCAAACTGATTGTGCCCATCGTGCCGGACGAATCGCGCACGTTCGGCATGGAAGGCCTGTTCCGCCAGATTGGCATCCATTCCTGGCTCGGCCAGCTGTATACCCCGCAAGACGCCGGGCAGCTCAGCTACTACAAAGAGGCCAAAGACGGCCAGATTTTGCAGGAAGGCATCAACGAATCCGGCGCGATATCGACCTGGATCGCCGCCGGCACCGCCTACAGCAACCACGATGTCGCGACAATCCCGTTCTATATCTTTTACTCCATGTTCGGGCTGCAGCGGGTGGGCGATCTCGCCTGGGCAGCGGCAGACGCGCGCACCAAGGGCTTCCTGCTCGGCGCCACCTCCGGCAGAACCACTCTGATGGGCGAAGGCTTGCAGCATGACGACGGCCACAGCCACGTGCTGTCTTCCGTCATTCCCAGCTGCGTCTCCTACGATCCGACCTATGCCTATGAACTCGCAGTGATCGTTCAGAGCGGCATGCGCAGGATGTTCGTTGAACAAGAGGATATTTACTACTACATCACCTTGCTCAACGAAGGATACCCGCAGCCGCCGATGCCGGCGGGCGTGGAGGACGGGATTATCCAGGGCGCCTATTTGCTCAAACAGAACGAAACGGCAAACCAAGAGAGCCCGCGCGCTCAGCTGATCGCCAGCGGCGCCATCATGCGCGAGGCGCTGGCGGCGGCGGCGCTGTTGGCCGAGGACTTTGGCGTCGCCAGCGATATCTGGAGTGCCACCAGCCTGAGCGAACTGCGCCGTAACGGCATGGCGGCCGAACGCTGGAACCTGCTGCACCCGGAAGACCCGCCGAAAGTCCCTTATATACAGAGTCTGCTGGCGGCGCATCCTGGCCCGGTGGTGGTGGCGACGGACTATATGAAGATCGTCGGCGATCAGATCAAACCGTTCTTGCCGGACCGCGCCTTTATCACCTTGGGCACCGACGGCTTTGGCCGCTCGGACACCCGCGAGGCGCTACGTGAGTTCTTCGAGGTCAACCGCCATTTCATCGCGATCGCCGCGTTGAAACTGCTGGCTGACGAAGGCCGTATCGCCCGCAGCGAGGTCAACCGCGCCATGGTGCTGTATGGCATCACCCCCGATAAGCCGGACCCGGCAGCGGTGAAGTAACGCATAGCCTACCCACGCCGCCGGCTGTCACCCGCGGCGTTTTTCCTCCTTCGGCTCGGCGGCGCGCGGCTCCCGCTCCCCCAGCCGCACCAGCGGGATATCCGCCAGCCGGGTGGTGTAAGCCGGCGACAGCATTTCGCGCTTCATTTGCCACGGTTTGACGATCCCCTGCCCGGCGAACCATACGCGCCCGCGCCCTTCCTGATTCAGGCGATCGAGGGTCGCCATCAGCCGCTCGCTGTTGCGGCGCGGCGGGCAGTCGTCGAACAGGTCGATCTGCGCCATGGCGGCGGCGCTGAAATCCCCCAACATCACGCCGCCCTTCAGATAACGCCGCCCCTCCTGCCAGATGCTCTCCAGCGCGCGCACCGCCATGGCGATGATGTCGCGGCTGTCGTTGCTCGGGGTTTGCAGCCGGGCGGTGCCCATATTGCTGTAATAGCCTTCGCCCGCCGCATGCGGGCTGGTTTTGATAAACACCGACACGTTGCGGCAATAGCGCTTTTCCTGCCGCAGCTTTTCGGCGGCGCGTTCGGCGTAGCTGCAGATCGCCTCGCGCATGTGCGGGTAATGCGTCAAGCGCTGGCCGAACGAGCGGGAACAGATGATCTGCTCTTTCGCCGCCGCCTCATCTTCCCACCGCAGGCACGATTCGCCGCGCAGTTCACGTATCGTGCGCTCCAGCACTACGCTGAAGGTTTTACGCGCCAGCCGGGTATCGCAATCCGCCAGCTGCAGCGCGGTATGGATCCCCATCGCCTGCAGCTGGCGTGTCAGGCGGCGCCCCACGCCCCACACCTCTTCCACCGGGATCAACGCCAGCAGCTTGCGCTGGCGCACCGGATCGGATAAATCCACCACGCCGCCGGTGCCGCGCCATTTCTTGGCCGCGAAGTTGGCCAGTTTGGCCAGTGTCTTGCTCGGCGCAATGCCGACCCCGACCGTCAAATGCAGCTCGCGCCGGATGCGATCGCGCACCCGCCGGCCGAACGGTTCCAGCGCCTCGCAGCGCGCCACGCCGTCCAGCCGCAGAAAGGCTTCGTCCAGCGAATAAATCTCCACCGCCGGCGCCATCTCCTCCAGCGTGTCCATCACCCGGCGGGACATATCGGCGTACAGCGCGTAGTTGGAGGAAAACACCGCGACGTTGCGGCGGCGCATCTCCTCTTTGATTTTGAAATAAGGCGCGCCCATCGGCACGCCCAACGCTTTCGCCTCGGCGCTGCGGGCGATCACACAGCCGTCGTTGTTGGACAGCACGATCACCGGCCGCCCCCGCAGATCGGGCCGAAAGATGGTTTCGCAGGAGGCGTAGAAGCTGTTGACGTCTACCAGGGCAAACATGGTTACAGCGCCGCGTAGACGATAAAGGTCACCACGCCGAAGATCTCCAGCTGCGCCTCGTCGTTGAACACGATTGGCGCATAGGCGGGGTTCATCGGCAACAGCCGCACGTCGGGGTAGCGCTGCAGTTTTTTGACGGTGAATTCACCGTCCACGGCGGCGATCACAATATTGCCGTGTTCCGGCGTCAGGGCACTGTCGACAATCAGCAGATCGCCGTCCTGAATATTGCCGTCGATCATCGACTCGCCGCTGGCGCGCACGAAGTAGGTGGCGTTGGGATGCCGCACCAGCAGCTTGCCGATATCCAGCCGGCTCTCGACATAGTCCTGCGCCGGGGAAGGAAAGCCGCAGGCCACGCGATCGGCAAACAGCGGTAACGTCAGAGACTCACCTGGTGAAAAAGCATACAACCTTGAATTGCTCAGCATAATCATAACCAAACTGTATATTTATACAGTAAAGCATAAACAAAACGCGAACGCGCGCAACCCCAAATTCCCCTGCGGATCGCGCTTTGCCGCGTAATATAATAATTTTCTGAGTGATTTTTCCTGCAGATTTTGGCGTTCTTCACGTGTGTTTGCACACATGATACCCACCAAAACTGTGGATAATTCGGCACTCAGACCGTTGGCGTATCGATGGGCAGGATGAGTGAGGGATTGTCATTGCGAACGGCGCCGACGGCGGGCGATACCGGACGCGCGGCCGTCGGTCTCTGCTGCGTACAGCGCCGCAAAGAACAGCGGCAGGCCTTGCCTCAGCAAGAGCCCGCGGGAGGAACGGCGGACGGCCTTACAAAATGACGCCAATAAAATTGCGACTGGCAATGGCATCAATGGGACGGCCAGAGACGAAAGTCAGTACGTTATGCCAGGAGCTTGGGATAACCCGACAAACGCTGTACCGCCACATTTCCCCTGATGGTCCACTGCGAGCTGACGGTATAAAGCGGCTCAACCGGGGATAATTTCAGCGGACGGAAAAATCTGGGGTTCCGGCGTAGAACCCCGAATAAGGAATAATCCTTAATTCATTTCAGGATTATTAATTCCATCTAAAACCTCTTGGCAATATTCTTTTTTATAGGCTTCATCATTACTTAATGACTTAACCAAAAAATCAGCATTTTTCCAACCATTATCCCAATGCGTATCGAATCCTGACTGTTCATACTTTAATGTTCTAGTTAATGAGTCTTTTATTTGTTTTTTATATTTATCAATTTTCTCATTGGTTGCCCCACAAACATCATGTGCAACACGAGCATTTGAGCCAGAAAAACCTATTGCTGAAATTGCCATCGCTTCATTTGATTTGTCGAAATCATTCGCATATGCCACAGCATTAGATAAAGCGAATATGACAAGAGCAGGTATGGTTTTTTTGTATGAAATCATCTTTCACCTCTAACTCATTGATTGTTCATGGGGTCAGTTTGGATATAGAAAATTATTGTACATTAAGGCTGCTTTTTAATCAGTCTCAACTTCTTTATAGAAGGCCTGAATGCGACAAACTTGGGAAGTACTGCAGCCTGTCGCGTCTGCTGTTTCTCGGATGCTCAGTTTCTTAATCTGTCGGTAGTGCCTGATCCATCCTGCTCGCTCCATCTCACCGCTGGCGCGCACGAAATAAGTGGCATTAGGATGGCGCACCAGCAGCTTGCCGATATCCAGCCGGCTCTCGACATAGTCCTGCACCGGTGAAGGAAAACCGCAGGCCACACGATCGGCAAACAGCGGTAACGTCAGGGGCTCACCTGGTGAAAAAGCATACAACCTTGAAGTGCTCAGCATATTCATAACCAAACTGTATATTTATACAGTAAAGCATAAACAAAACGCGAACGCGTGAACCCCCCTATCCCCCGTCAGAACACAGTTTGACGCGTAATATAATAATTTTCTGAGCGATTTTTTTTTACGCCTGCTAACGGTTTCACTCTGCCTTGCACACACGTTATCCACTAAAACTGTGGATAACATGCTGAGCTGCAGTGGCGTCTTCAGAACATGCGCCGTCGCCTCACCGCTCCGCCGCGGCCAGGCAAAAACGATGCACCGCTTCAACCATCTGATCGAGGCCCGGCTGCTCGAGGGGATAATGCCCGGCGTTCTCGAGCATCACGGTGGTCACCGGCACCCGCCGAATGCGCCGCAGAAACAGTTCACTCAGGTGCAACGGCGTCCAGCGATCCTGCGCCGGTTGCGTCAACAGAACCGGGCAAACGTCGAACGCTTCCGGTTCAATGGCGGGTGCATACTCCGCGTACGAGGCCAAAAACCGCATCGTCACCCAGGCTCCCGCCGAGGTGTTGTCCGCCAGGCACGCCTTGAGCGCCGCCTTGTCATTGACCAGCGCATGCATCTTGCTCGCCAGCGCCATCGGCATCGCCATACCCGCCAGCGGCGTGGCGGCCGTCAGTCGCGCCAACGGAATGCCCAGGCGACTCATCAACAGATTCAATGCCGTCTCGTCGCGCACCTGCTGTTCACGCTGATCGAGAAACGTCATGCCGACAATGCCTTTCACCTGCCGGTTCAACGCCGCCACGTGGTAAGTCTCCATCCCGCCGGCGCTCAGGCCGTACAGCACAATCGGCCGCGCATCCTTCGCCCGTTCCGCGTCGATCAGATCGCTGCCGATCTGCACCCAGTCGTCGTAACGCACGCGCCGCCGTTGGCCGCCCATCTGCGTCATTCCGTACCCCGGCATGTCGACGGCGATCGTCTCTATCCCCCGGCGCGCCAGCGGCGCTCCCAGGATGGTCGACATCTGTCGGCCGTTGGTGCCCACCCCATGGAACAGGATCACTTTCACCGGCGCCTCCGGGCGGCGATAGCAGTCCAGATGAATACGGTGCTGCCGCCAGGGCCACCACACCTCGGTCGGTTCTTCCCCCGGCCGCAGCCGAAAATTTTCCGGTAGGAATCGTTGAATCTCCTGCCAGTGAGATTGATTGGCGTAATTCTCCATACGAAACCTCTGGCGTTATGGCGCTTGGTTGACGGGTTCAATTTCAGTATAATCCAACAAATGTCGGATCATTAAAATGCAACTTATGTCGGAAAAAGCGATGCCGCAAGCAAAAAAAAATGTGCGCGTGCCGATTCAGGAACGCGCGGCGGCGCGCATGGCCAAAGTGCTGAGCGCCGCCGAACAGATGCTCGCCACCCTCGGGCCGGAAAAAACCTCCATTCCCGCTCTGGCGGAAGCGGCCGATGTGCCGCGCGCCGCGATCTACCCGTTCTTCCCGGACAAATACGCGTTGTTTTCACACCTGGCTCAGAGCCATATGGCGCAACTGGCGCAGGCGCTGCGTGAAGCGGAGCTCGAGAGCGCCGACACCCTGCACGATTGGGTGGATGCCGCCGTGGCGGCCACCGCCCGCTACTACAACGCGCATCCGGCGGCGAGCGTCTTGCTGCTACGCGGCGCGTTCACCGAACCGGAGCAAGAGGCGCACGCCGCCAAGAACCTGACGATCGGCGAGATGTTCCGCGCCAAAGTGCGCGAGCTGCCCGAACTTGATGCGCTGCCGTCAGATCCCGACGTCGTCTTGATCGCCATAGAATTGGCGTTCGCCTGCATGAAATACGGCTATGCGCGGGAAGGCACCGTTTCGCCGGCCATTTGCCGCGAGGCGACGCGGGCGGTCACGAGCTATCTCGGGCAGTGGCGCGCCGCGCCGTAAGGCGGTGGCAAAGACGCCCCGTTTCGCCCTGTTCAAGCACGCCATCTATGATAAAATCGGCTATCACTCATCAGACTCTATCTGACGCCGGCGCTGTATCCGCCGGCGCCGCGAAACCATCATGAACAAGCATTTGATTCTCGACGAACCCGGCGATGCCGACTCGGCCTGCCTGTCGCGCCACGCAGTCTGGCAGCGCAACGATCTGGCTCAGGCGCAACAAGACTGGCTGGCGGAAGAAGTGCCGGTTGCCCTGGTATACAACGGCATTTCCCACGTGGTGATGATGGCGACGCCGAAAGACCTGGCGGCCTTCGCCATCGGTTTTTCGCTGTCCGAAGGCATCATCGCCTCCCCCGACGATATCTACGACATCCGCCAGCAACCGGCCTGCAATGGCATTGAAGTGCATGTGGAACTCTCGAGCCGCCGCTTTATGCAACTGAAAGAGAAGCGCCGCAGCCTGGCCGGCCGCACCGGCTGCGGCGTCTGCGGGGTCGAGCAACTGCAGGAGGTCGCTCAGCCCATCGCGCCGCTGCCTTTCACGCAGCGTTTCGATTTGGCGCTGCTCGATCGGGCGTTGGCGCAGCTGCAGGAAGTGCAAACGGTGGGGAAACTGACCGGCTGCACCCACGCGGCGGCCTGGATCCAGCCGGACGGCGCGCTCAGCGGCGGATGTGAAGACGTCGGCCGCCATGTGGCGCTCGACAAACTGCTGGGTTATCGCAGCCAACAGGCGTGGTTGCAAGGGGCGGCGCTGGTGTCGAGCCGCGCCAGCTATGAAATGGTGCAAAAATCCGCCATGTGCGGCGTCGAGATCCTGTTCGCCGTTTCCGCCGCCACCCGCCTGGCGGTGGAGGTGGCCGAGCGCAGCAACCTTACGCTGGTGGGCTTCAGCAAGCCGGGGCGCGCCACCGTCTATACGCACCCGCAGCGGCTCTGGCAATCGACAACGGCGGCCTAACGCCGCCGGATAAGAATCGACTATTCTCAATAGCAGGATACCAGGAAGCGCCCACGTTATGATAATCCGCCCGCACCAGAACTGGTTTTTTCGCCTGTTCGCCTGGCACGGATCCGTGCTGTCAAAAATTACCTTTCGCCTGTCGCTGAACGTGCTGATGTCGATAGTGGCGGTGATCAGCTACCAATGGTACGAACAGCTCGGCGTGCATTTGACTATCGCGCCGTTCAGCCTGCTGGGCATCGCCATCGCGATTTTTCTCGGCTTTCGCAATAATGCCGGCTACAGCCGCTTTGTCGAGGCGCGCAACCTGTGGGGCTCGCTGCTGATTACCGAGCGATCCCTGCTGCGCCAGATCAAAAGCCTGCTGCCGGACGAACCGGCGGTGCAGCAAAAGGTCGCCAAGCTGCTGATCGCCTTCAGCTGGAGCCTGAAGCATCAGCTGCGCGCCACCGATCCCACCGCCGATCTGTACCACAATCTCAGCAGCAAAGAGCTGGCCGAAGTGATCGCCAGCCCGATGCCGACCAACCGCATCCTGCTGATGCTGGGCCAGGAGATCGGCAAGCTGCGCCGACGGGGGCTATTGAGCGACATCACTTTCGAGCTGCTCGACAACAAGCTGAGCGAGCTGTCCCACGCCCTCGGCGGCTGCGAACGGCTCGCCAGCACCCCGGTGCCGTTCGCCTATACCCTGATCCTGCAGCGCACCGTTTACCTGTTCTGCAGCCTGTTGCCTTTTGCCCTGGTGACCGATCTGCATTACATGACACCGTTTGTTTCGGTGTTCATTTCCTATACCTTCTTATCCTGGGACTCACTGGCCGAAGAGCTGGAGGATCCGTTCGGCGTGTCGGCCAACCATCTGCCGTTAAACGCCATTTGCAACACCATTGAGCGCAACCTGCTGGAAATGAATGACCAAAGCCCGCTGCCACCGCCGATGAAACCCGACGAGCACTTTAATTTGATCTGAGCTATTTCACCCGAACACACTGGAGCCGAATGCAATGAATGCAAATACCCCCCTGCCGCAAGCCGTATTCACGCCGGTGACGCGCCATGCCATCTTTATCGTCGCCACCCTGTCGCCCGTTCCCGCCCATCTGGCGGCGGTGCGCGCCTGGTGCGGCGACATCGCCGCCGTGGTGCGTTCGGTCGGCAAACGCGCGCCGGCGGGCAACCTCACCTGCGTCTGCGGCTTCGGCTCCGAGGCCTGGGATACGCTGTTCGGCGCGCCGCGCCCTCGCCAGCTGCATCCATTCAGCCCGATCGGCAGCGGGGAACGCGTCGCCGTCGCCACGCCCGGCGACATTCTGCTGCATATTCGCGCTGATGAAATGGATCTGTGTTTTGAACTGGCCTCTCAGCTGATCGGCAAGCTCGGCGACGCCGTGGCGGTGATCGAGGAGGTGCACGGCTTCCGTTACTTCGATCAGCGCGCCATGATCGGCTTCGTCGACGGCACGGAGAACCCGGAAGGGCATGAAGCCTTCGATTACACGGTGATCGGCGACGAAGACGCGGCGTTCAGCGGCGGCAGCTATGTGCTGGTGCAGAAATACCTGCACGACATGCAGGGTTGGAATTCGCTCAGCGTGGAAACGCAGGAGAAGATCATCGGCCGCCATAAGCAGTCCAACATCGAGCTGGATGAAGCGGTCAAACCGTCGTCGTCGCACAGTTCGCTGACCACCATCACCGACGAGCAAGGCAACGAGGTGAAAATTCTGCGCGATAACATGCCGTTCGGCCGCCCCGGCCTGCGCGAGTTCGGCACCTACTTTATCGGCTATGCGCGCTCCCCGCAGCCGATCGAGCAGATGCTGGAAAACATGTTTATCGGCCGCCCGGCCGGCAACTACGATCGGCTGCTCGATTTTAGCCACGCGGTGACCGGCACCCTGTTCTTCGTGCCTTCCGCCCCGCTGCTGGAAGCGCTGGCCGATCGCAGCGGCGCCGAACTGCATTAATCCGTTCTCCCTACAGCAGCAGCGCCAGCTCCATCGCCGTGCGCTGCAGCTGCGGCAGCACTCGTTCGCGCAGCTCCGCCGCCGAGATCTGCGACGCATTGACGCCAACGTTCATTGCCGCCACAACCCCGCCTTTGCGTGAATGCATCGGCACCGCAATGGAACGCAGGCCGATCTCTAACTGTTGATCGTTGATGGCATACCCCTGTCTGCGAACTCTGGCTAACTGTTCCTGCAGCTGCTCCGCACTGGTGACGGTAAACTCGGTCAGCGGTTCGAAAGTGACCCGCGACAGATAATCCTCCAGCTCTCCCTCGTCCAGCGCGCTAAGCAACACCAGCCCCATCGATGTCGCATAGGCCGGCAGACGGCTGCCGCGCCCCAGATCGATAGTCATGATGCGTTTAACCGAGGCCCGGGCGATATACAAAATGTTATCGCCATCCAGCGTCGCCACCGAGCAGGATTCATTAAGCAATTTGCTGAGATAGTCCAGCGAGTTTTGCGCCGCCTTCGCCAGCTCGGAAGAGGAAAGATAAGCGTGACCGATAGTTAGCACACGCGGCAGCAAGCGATAGTGGCGCCCATCGGGACAATGCACGAATCCCAGCGCTCGTAGGGTATACAAACAACGGCGCACCGCTGCGCGCGGAATGCCGGTTTGTTGACTGATCTCTGACACCGACATCTGCGAATACTGTGGCTTGAAGGCCTGTAACACCTCCAGCCCTCTGGCCAGCGAGGCCATAAAATTAGGATCGCCCTTGTACTGGTCGTTGCTTAAATCACCGATCTCCTGCAGCCGACGCAGTTCTTCGGTGCCAAATTCAGGAACTTCACTCATTCAGGCCTCCCATTAGTATCTGCTCTCAATTTACACGCTCAATACGGCAGCAAAGCCCTGCGTATCACATCCGATGCCAATTTAGCCGCCTGCATCACAAAATGCAGACCTAAAACCCCAATGCACCGATAATCGCACAATGTTCTGATATTCGCACTTGCTGATGCTTTTTTCATCCTCTAGGTTAATTTCAAACCCGCTGGTTGTTGGCGCAACGTCCTAACCGAGCCTTGAGGAGAACTGATGATCGATAAAAGCATGGCGTCCGCAGACGCCGCCGTCGCAGATATTCCGGATGGCGCCACCCTTATGGTCGGAGGATTCGGTCCGGCCGGGCAGCCCTACGCACTGCTGGATGCGCTGATCCGTCGCCGGCCACGCGCGCTTACGCTGATCAGCAACAATGCCGGTAACGGCGATTTTGGCCTGGCGGCTCTGCTGAAAGCCGGCTGTGTGCGCAAAGTGGTGTGTTCTTTCCCACGGCAGGCAGATTCTTGGGTGTTTGACGACCTCTACCGCCGCGGCGAGTTGGAACTGGAGCTGGTTCCGCAAGGCAATCTGGCGGCGCGCATCCAGGCCGCCGGCGCCGGGATCGGCGGTTTTTATACCCCGACCGGCTATGGCACCCAATTGGCGGAAGGAAAGGAAACCCGCGAGATCGACGGCCGCCGATACGTTTTCGAACTGCCGCTGAAGGCCGACTTCGCGCTGATCAAGGCTGAACAAGCCGACCGTTGGGGCAACCTCCGCTATGACAAAACCGGGCGCAACTTCGGGCCGATTATGGCGATGGCCGCCAACTGCACCATCGTCGAAGTCAACCATATGGTGCCGTTGGGCGAACTGGATCCGGAAAACATCATCACGCCCGGCATCTTCGTGCAGCGTCTGGTGCCCTCTTCTCCCCGTGCAGCCCAGCTTTCGGCTTAAGGAACGCATCATGAGCAAACTGACCCATCAACAGCTGGCTGAGCGCATCGCGCGCGATATTCCTGAAGGCGCCTACGTCAATCTCGGTATCGGCATTCCAACCCAGATCGCTAACTATCTGCCGGCCGATAAAGAGATCTTCCTGCACAGCGAAAACGGCATTCTCGGCATGGGCCCGGCGCCAACGCCGGGCGAAGAGGACCCGGAATTGATCAATGCCGGCAAACAACCGGTTACGCTGCTGAAAGGCGGCTGCTTTTTCCACCACGGCGACTCTTTCGCCATGATGCGCGGCGGCCACCTGGATATTTGCGTGCTGGGCGCCTATCAGGTCTCCGAACGCGGCGATCTGGCGAACTGGAGCACTGGCGCACCGGGGGCGATTCCGGCGGTCGGCGGCGCGATGGATCTGGCGATCGGCGCACGCCAGGTGTTTGTGATGACCGAACACCTGACCAAAACGGGTGAATGCAAAATCGTCCGCCAATGCAGCTATCCGTTAACCGGCATCGGCTGCATCGACCGCATCTACAGCGATCTGGCGGTGATGGACGTCACTCCCCAGGGACTGGTGGTGCGTGAAATATTTGCCGGCCTGACCCCGCAACAACTGCAGGACGTCACCCCGGTCGCACTGACTTTCACCCTTCAACACGGGGAACCGCGCCATGAATCCAGCTTATCTGTGTGACGCCGTCCGCACGCCCTTCGGTCGCCTCAATGGGAGCCTGGCCGGCATACGCGCCGACGACTTGGCCGCTCTGCCGTTGAAAGCGCTGCAGGCACGCCATCCGACGCTCGACTGGAGCCAGGTGGACGACGTGTTGTTCGGCTGCGCCAATCAGGCGGGGGAAGACAACCGCAATGTCGCGCGCATGGCGCTGCTGCTCGCCGGCCTGCCGGTGCAGGTGCCCGGCTGCACCATCAATCGCCTGTGCGGATCCAGCCTGGATGCGGTAGCAGCTGCGGCGCGCGCCATCAGAACCGGCGAGAGCGAGCTGATGATCGCCGGCGGCGTGGAAAGCATGTCGCGGGCGCCTTATGTGATGGGCAAGGCGGAAAGCGCCTTCAGCCGCACGATGAAGATTGAAGACACCACCATGGGCTGGCGTTTTATCAACCCACAGATGCAGGCGCTGTACGGCGTGGACACGATGCCGCAGACCGCCGAAAACGTGGCATCGCAATTCGGTATCAGCCGTCGCGATCAGGACGCCTTCGCCCTGCGCAGCCAGCAACGCACCGCCGCCGCGCAGGAAAGCGGCTTTTACAGCGACCAACTGATCGAAGTGCTTATCCCGCAGAAGAAAGGCGAGCCGCTGACCTTCAACCAGGACGAACATCCGCGCGCCACCACCCTAGCCGCACTGGAAAAACTCAGGCCGGTGGTCGCCCCGCAGGGCAGCATTACGGCCGGCAACGCATCCGGCCTGAACGACGGCGCCTGCGCGCTGCTGCTGGCCGGCGAGCGCAGCGTGGCTCGCCATGGCCTGCGGCCAATGGCACGCATCGTTGCCAGCGCCGTCACCGGCATCGAACCGGCGATCATGGGCTTTGCACCGGCGGCGGCGGTGCGCAAAGTGTTGCATATTGCCGGCCTGACCCTCGAACAGATGGACGTGATCGAACTGAACGAAGCCTTCGCCGCGCAAGCGCTGGCGGTGACCCGCGAGCTGGGACTGCGCGACGATGCGCCGCAGGTGAACCCGAACGGCGGCGCGATTGCGCTCGGCCATCCTTTGGGCGCCTCCGGTGGCCGGCTGGTGATGAACGCCGCCTGGCAATTGAGGAAAACGCGCGGGCGCTACGGGCTGTGCACCATGTGCATCGGCGTCGGTCAGGGCATTGCGCTGATTATCGAACGGGTATGAGGTCAATCATGGATATTGAATATCGTCTCGACGGCCCGGCCGACGCACCGCTGCTGGTGCTGTCCAACTCGCTGGGCACCACTTTCGAGATGTGGCAACCGCAGTTGGCGGCGCTGACCGAACGCTTTCGCCTATTGCGTTACAACCAGCGCGGCCACGGAGCCACCCCGTTGGCGAAAGCGCCACTGCAACTGCAGCAGTTGGCTGAAGACGTCATCACCTTGCTCGACCATTTGGATGCGCCGAACGCCCATTTTTGCGGCATTTCGATGGGCGGATTGACCGGGCTCTGGCTCAGTCGTTATCACCCCGAGCGCATCGGCCGGCTAGTGGTCGCCAATACCGCCGCCCGCATTGGCGACGCTGAAGGCTGGCGACAACGCGCGCAGCAGGTACGGGAACACGGGTTGGCGCCGATCGCCGCCACCTCCCCCGCGCGCTGGTTCTGCGCGGCATTCGCGCAGCGCCACCCCGAGCAGGTGGCGGCGCTGGTGGCAGCGCTGGCGGCCGGTAATCCACAGGGATACGCCGCCTGCTGCGAGGCACTGGCGCGGGCCGACCTGCGCGCCGAGATTGCCTTGATGACGCGGCCGATGCGGGTGATTGCAGGTGAGCAAGATCCGGTCACGACGGTGGCGGACGCCGAGTTTTTAGTCGCCAATGCGCCACTCGCCGATCTGCGGCGGTTGCCGACATCGCATATTTCCAACATCGCCTGTCCGGATCTCTTCAACCGCTGCGTTGTCGAGTTTCTTACTGAAAAGGAATGAAGCATGGAACTTCGCATTGAACGCATCGACAGCTGGCTGGTGGATATTCCCACTATTCGGCCACACAAATTGTCGATGGCCACGATGGGCTGCCAAACGCTGACGCTGGTGCGCATGACCTGCGCCGACGGCCTGATCGGCTGGGGGGAAGCCACCACCATCGGCGGGCTGAGCTACGGCCCGCAAAGCCCGGAGGGGATCAAGTCGGCGATCGACGGCTACCTCGCGCCGCTGCTGAGCGGCAAAAGCTTCAGCGGTCTGGCGCCGTTGGTTGCGTTGATGAATGGCCAGGTCCAGGGCAATACCTTTGCCAAGTCGGCGCTGGAAACCGCCTTTCTCGATGCCCAGGGCAAACGCCTCGGCCTGCCGGTCAGCACCCTGCTCGGCGGCGCGCTCAGCAACACCCTGCCGGTGCTGTGGACGTTGGCCAGCGGCGATACGCAGCAAGACATCATCGAAGGGCAACGCCTGTTGGCGGAAGACCGTCATCGCGCCTTCAAGTTGAAGATCGGCGCCCGGCCGCTGGAGGAAGATCTGCGCCACACCCAGGCTATCAAGCAAGCGCTGGGGCCGGAGATCAGCATTCGCGTCGATGTTAACCAGGCCTGGGATGCCGCCACCGCCGTACGCGGAATGGCGGCGCTGCAGCAGATCGGCATCGATCTGGTCGAACAGCCGGTGCCGCAATGGGATCGCACGGCGTTAATCCGGCTCAGTCAGCGCTTCACTCTGCCGATCCTGGCCGACGAAGCGGTGGCCGACGCTCACGACGGTTATGCATTGGCTGCGGGCGGCTTTACCGGCGCCTACGCGCTGAAGATAGCCAAGGCCGGCGGCCCGGCGCAGGCGCTGAAACTGGCGCAGGTCGCACAGGCCGCCGGCGTCGGCGTCTATGGCGGCACCATGCTGGAAGGCACGCTGGGCACCGTCGCCTCGCTGCACGCCTGGTCGACGCTGAAGCTGGACTGGGGCAGCGAGATGTTCGGCCCGCTGTTGCTGAAAGACGACGTGGTCACCACGCCGCTGCGTTTCGCCAACGGTCACGTCAGTCTGCCGTCAGGCCCGGGCCTGGGGGTCGATATCGATGAAGACAAACTGCGCTTTTATCGACGCAAATAACTACGAGGGACTACGCCATGCTATTCAAAGTTGAAATGGTCGTGAAATTACCGCTCGATATGCCTAAAGCGCTCGCCGACGAAATAAAAACGCGCGAAAAAGCATATTCGCAAACCCTGCAGGCGAGCGGAAAATGGCGACATCTTTGGCGCGTAGCCGGTAGCTACGCCAATGTCAGCATTTTCGATGTGGAAAGCAATGCCGAGCTGCACGAGCTGTTATTCGCCCTGCCGCTTTACCCTTATATGAAAATTCGCGTAACGGCGTTATGCCGACACCCGTCATCGATCCGCGACGATGACAAATAAAATACCGGGATAATAACCCGCAAGGTTAGCTGTTAATTCCTGTTCTCTGTATAACCTACATTATAAGCAATGAGGAATTCGCAATGTCTATATCCTTCAATCAACGTCAAGACATTATCAAATTGCTGGAAATCAGCAGCGGTTTTACTAATGATAACGGAGATCCGCGTTTCAAAAAAATCATGCATCATCTGCTGGGCGATATTTGTCAGCTCATCGATCGCTATGATATTTCCCCTGAAGAATTCTGGCAGGCGATCAACTATCTGCACGTCTTGGGCGAACGTCAAGAGGCGGCGCTCCTGGCCGCCGGCTTGGGGCTGGAACACTACCTCGATCTGCGCGACGACGAGCGCGAGCGCCAACAGGGGCTGAGCGGCGGTACGCCACGCACCATCGAGGGGCCGCTGTATGTGGCCAATGCGCCAGTGAGCGCCGGCTTCGCGCGGATGGATGACGGCGACGACGACGGCGAGGTGATGTGGCTGCACGGCCAGGTCAAAGGCGCCGACGGCAAGCCGCTGGCGGGGGCGGTGGTTGATATTTGGCACGCCAACACGTTGGGCAACTACTCTTTCTTCGATAAATCGCAGAGCGGCTTCAACCTGCGCCGGCGGATAACCACCGACGCCGATGGCCGCTACGCGGCGCGCAGCATCGTGCCGTCGGGCTACGGCTGTCCACCCGACGGGCCCACCCAGGCTTTGCTCAATCGACTGGGGCGCCACGGCAACCGTCCGGCGCATATTCATTTCTTCGTCTCCGCACCGGCGCATAAACACCTGACGACGCAAATCAATCTCAATGGCGACCGTTATCTGTGGGATGACTTCGCTTTCGCTACCCGCGATGAGCTGATCGCCAACCCGGTGAAAATCACCGATCCGGCGCTGGCGGCCAAACGCGATCTGCCCGGCCCGCATACCGAAGTGCAGTTTGATTTTACGCTTTATGCCGCGGCGGACCGCATCGAGCAGAACAGAATAAATCGCCCTCGCGCGCTGCAAGATTAATATTTTTCACACAAAAGAATAGCGACGCTAATAACGGGCAATCGGTTATTGATTGCCCACTGCCCCGTCTATCCATTTTCTATGAGGCCATGAACATGCATTCATTATTGAATCCGACAATATCTAAGCTGAAAGAAAAAATAAATCACGCTTTAATTATTGATAAAGAAAATGGCATATATCAGTGCAATCGCGGCATTTTTACCGACGAAGCGTTATTTGAACTGGAAATGAAAGCCATTTTCGAAGGCAATTGGATTTATCTGGCGCATGAAAGCCAAATCGCAGACTCAGGCGATTATTACACGCTCACCGTTGGGCGTCAGCCGGTGATGATCACGCGCGACAAAGACATGCAGCTGCATGCCATGATCAATAGCTGCTCGCATCGGGGCGCAATGTTGGCCAGCCGCAAGGCCGGCAATAAAAGTACCTTCACCTGTCCCTTCCACGGCTGGACCTTCAATAACGCCGGCCACCTGCTGAAAGCCAAGGACGAGAAAACCGGCGCTTATCCTCCCTGTTTCAAGCAGGACGGCTCACATGATGTGAAGCAGCTGCCGCGTTTTGAGTCTTATCGCGGATTTCTGTTCGGCAGCCTGAGTGATGAGGTGCAACCGCTGGAGGACTATTTGGGCGAAACGCGGCAGATCCTCGATCTCATCATCGATCAGGCTGAGAGCGGGCTGGAAGTTCTGCGCGGCTCATCCTCCTACACCTTCGACGGCAACTGGAAACTGCAGATGGAGAACGGTGCGGACGGTTACCACGTCAGCGTGGTGCACTGGAACTATGTCTCCACCATGGCGCATAGGGATGCCGCCAGCGGCACCCAAACCATGGACGCCAACTGCTGGTCGTCAAAAAACGACGGCGGAGCCTACGGCTTCAAGAATGGTCATCTGCTGTTGTGGACCCGGGTGCTGAACCCGGAGTCGCGCCCCATTTATCGGCACTTCACCCGTTTGAACGATGCGTTCGGCGCACACCGTGCCGACCTGATGGTGAACCAAACCCGCAACCTGTGCCTTTACCCCAATCTGTACATCATGGACCAGCTTTCCAGCCAGTTGCGCGTAGTGCGCCCGATTGCCGTCAATAAAACCGAAGTGACCGTATTCTGCTTTGCGCCGAAGGGCGAAAACGCCGACGAGCGAGCCTTGCGCATTCGTCAGTATGAGGATTTCTTCAACGTCAGCGGCATGGGTACGCCGGACGACCTGGAGGAATTCCGCGCCTGCCAGCTGGGGTTCAACGCCGGCAACATGCCCTGGAGCGATCTGAGCCGCGGCGCTACCCGCTGGCTGGAGGGCCAGGCTGACGACAACGCCAAAGCGCTGGGGATCGTGCCTGACATGACCGGCCCCCGCCCGGAAGATGAAGCCCTGTATCTCAGTCAGCATCATCATTGGCAAAACATTCTGCTGCGCCAGCTGGAGCGCCAGCAACGAAACGACGAGGTGGCGCAATGAGTACATGTAACCTGCAACAGCGGGTGGAACAATTTCTGTACCGCGAAGCTCGCCTGCTGGATGACCGGCAGTGGGATGACTGGCTGGCCTGCTACCATCCGCAGGTCGAATATTGGATGCCGGCCTGGGCTGACGACGATCGCCAGACGACGGATCCCCACAGCGAGATTTCGCTGATTTATTACGCCAATCGCGAAGGCCTGGAAGATCGCGTTTACCGCATAAAAACCGAACGCTCAGCCGCCAGCAGCATGCCGGAGCCGCGTACGGTGCATCTTATCAGCAACGTGGAGCTGTTATCCTCCGGCGCGGAACAGGCCGAGGTGAACTACCACTGGGCCACCTTCTATCACCGCTACAACCACACGGACACCTATTTCGGCTCAACCCGTTTGTGGATAGATCTTACCGGGGATGCGCTGCAAATTAAGCGCAAAAAAATTCGTCTGGATAATGACTATATCAATCATGTTATTGATATTTACCATCTTTAATACAGGAGGTGAGGTATGTCTTTTACCGTTGCCCTTAATTTTGAAGACGGTGTCAGCCGCTTTATTCAATGCAATCCGAATGAAAGAGTACTCGACGCCGCCTACCGACAAAAGATCAACCTGCCGATGGACTGCTCGGACGGCGTATGCGGCACCTGTAAATGCCACTGTGAGCAAGGAGAGTATCAGTTGGGCGATGACTACTTGGAAGAGGCGCTGTCAGAGCAGGAAGCCGCACAGCGGCGGGTATTGACCTGTCAGATGGTGCCGCTCTCGGACTGCGTCATTGAGGTGCCGATGCCCTCGACGATGTGTAAAACCGCCAGCGAAATGTTTACCGCCACCGTCACCTCCGCCACCGCCCTGTCGGACAGCGCCATCGAGTTCTGCCTGACGCTGGATGATGAGCGGGGCATCGCGTTCCTGCCGGGACAATATGTGAATATCGACGTTCCCGGCAGTGCGGCCAGCCGCGCCTATTCGTTCAGTTCGCCGCCCGGCAGCCGGCAGCTCTCTTTTCTGCTGCGCAACGTGCCCGGCGGCATGATGAGCCGTTATCTGACAGAACGGGCGAGCCCCGGCGACGCGATCCGTCTGCGCGGCCCACAGGGCAGTTTCTATCTGCGTGCGCCGGTGCGGCCGATGTTATTTTTGGCCGGCGGCACCGGGCTGGCGCCGTTCCTTTCCATGCTGGAATATCTGGCGCTCGGCGGCAGCGAACAGCCGGTGCATCTAATCTACGGCGTCACCCATGACCACGATCTGGTCAAGCTGGAACAGCTGGAGGCGTATCGCCAGCGTCTGGCGAATTTCAGCTATCTGACCTGCGTGGCCAGTGAAACGTCGTTTTCGACGCATAAAGGGTATGTCACCCAGCATCTCGACGAAAGCCTGCTTAATAACGGTGACCTGGATGTGTATCTGTGCGGGCCGCCGCCGATGGTGGAAGCGGTGCTTGGCGATTTTCAGCGACGCGCCTTTATCCCGCATAGCTTCCATTATGAGAAGTTCGCCCCCAGCCAGGCCGATGGGAGGAGTTGACCATGGATAAATCACGTTTCAGCGGCCAGGTAATGGCGATAACCGGTGCCGCTCAAGGCATCGGCAAAGCGGTGGCCGAACGCGCGGCTCGGGAAGGGGCGAGTTTGGCGCTGATCGATCGCTCCCCCTATCTGGAGGAGGTCGTAGCCGTTTTACGCGAGCGCGGCACCGATATCATCGCCCTGCAGGCCGATTTGGAGCACTGGGAAGAAGCACGCGAGGCGCTGGATCAGGTGCAACAGCACTTTGGGCGCGTGGATATTATGGTGAACAATGTGGGCGGCACCATCTGGGCGCGACCATTTGCCGACTATGCGCCGCAACAGATTGAGGCGGAGATTCGGCGTTCGCTGTTCCCGACGCTATGGGGTTGCCGCGCCGTGTTGCCGCATATGCTGGCGCAAGGGAGCGGAGTGATCGTCAACGTTTCTTCGGTCGCCACGCGCGGCGTCAATCGCGTTCCCTATTCCGCAGCCAAAGGCGGCGTCAACGCCCTGACCCAATCACTGGCCTTTGAATACGCCGGCGCCGGCATTCGCATCAACGCCACGGCGCCGGGCGGCACCGAAGCGCCGCCGCGGCTGACGCCGCGCAATCGCGAATCCCCGACGCAGCAGGAAGAAAGTTGGTATCGACAGGTGGTTGAGCAGACTCTCGACAGCAGTCTGATGCACCGCTACGGCAGCGTCGATGAACAAGCCGCCGCTATTCTGTTCCTCGCCAGCGCCGAAGCCAGTTACATTAACGGAACGGTGCTGCCGGTCGCCGGCGGCGATTTGGGGTAAAACAGGCGCCGGGGGATCAGCGTACGATCCGCCGGCCCTGCGCATCAATCACCGGCTCCCCGTCCTCTTTGCTGAAGGCGCCGCGCTGCGGAGCCGGCAGAATCTCCAACACCGCCTCCGACGGACGGCACAGGCGCGTGCCAAGCGGCGTCACCACGATGGGGCGATTGATCAGGATCGGCTGTTGCACCATGAAGTCGATCAGTTGATCGTCGCTCCAGCCGGCTTCATCCAGCCGCAGCTCGGTATAAGGCTCGACGTTTTTACGCAACAACGCGCGCGGCGTCATGTTCATGTCGGCCAGCAACGCAATCAACTGTTCGCGGCTGGGGGGCGTTTCCAGATACAGAATCACCTCCGGCTCAGCGCCGCTGTTGCGGATCAGCGCCAACGTATTGCGCGACGTGCCGCAGGCGGGGTTGTGATAAATTTTGATGTCGCTCATGTCAGTTGCTCCGGTTATGGCAAAACGGACAGCCGCAGCACCAGCGCGGCCAGGGTGACGAACAGAATTGGCAGCGTCATCACCAGTCCCACGCGGAAATAATAGCCCCAGGTAATGACGATGTTTTTCCTTGCCAACACATGCAGCCACAGCAACGTGGCCAGGCTGCCGATCGGGGTGATTTTGGGGCCGAGATCGCTGCCGATGACGTTAGCGTAAATCATCGCCTGCCTGATGACGCCTTCCGCGCTGCTGCCGTCGATAGACAACGCCCCCACCAGCACCGTCGGCATGTTATTCATGACGGAAGAGAGAAACGCGCTCAGGAAGCCGGTGCCGAGCGTCGCCGCCCACAGCCCCTGCCGCGCCAGCGCATCCAGCACGCCGGACAGCAGATCGGTCAAGCCGGCATTGCGCAGCCCATAGACCACCAGATACATACCCAGCGAGAAAATCACGATCTGCCAGGGCGCCCCGCGCAGCACTTTGCCGGTATCGATCGCCCGCCCGCGTTTCGCTACCGCCAGCAGCACCAGCGCGCCACAGGCGGCGACCAAACTCACCGGCACGCCGAGCGGTTCCAGGGCGAAAAAGCCGATCAGCAACAGCGCCAATACCGCCCAACCGGCTCGAAACGTCGCGCGATCGCGGATCGCTTCCCGCGGTACCGGTAAACGCGTCAACGCGTAGCCCGGCGGAATATCCTTGCGGAAGAACAAATGCAACATCACCAGCGTCGCCGCCACGGCGACGAGGTTGACCGGCACCATCACCGCCGCATACTCCGTAAAGCCCAAGTGGAAGAAATCCGCCGAAACGATATTCACCAGGTTGGACACCACCAGCGGCAGGCTGGCGGTATCGGCGATAAAGCCCGCCGCCATGACGAAAGCCAGCACCGCCGCAGGACGAAAACCGAGCGCCGACAGCATGGCGATCACGATCGGCGTGAGGATTAACGCGGCGCCGTCATTGGCGAACAGCGCCGCCACCGCCGCGCCCAACAGGAGCATATAGGTAAACAGCCAGCGGCCCTTGCCGTTGCCCCAGCGCGCGACGTGCAAGGCGGCCCAGGCAAAAAAGCCGCTTTCATCCAGCAACAGGCTGATGATGATGACGGCGATAAAGGTCGCAGTCGCATTCCAGACTATCTGCCATACCACGGGGATGTCGCCGACGTGCACCACGCCGCTCAATAATGCCAATCCCGCCCCGATCGACGCACTCCAGCCAATACCCAGCCCCTTCGGTTGCCAGATGACCAAGATCAACGTCAGAATAAAGATCGCCCCTGCCACTATCATCGCTGTCCTTCCGCCCCTTTAAGTTTACACATTCGATTTTTCATATGTGTTTGCGTAAATTTTTTACCGTTACGGGCAACCTTTCGCCACGCGTTGCGCTAACTCCGTCATCTGTTCTGGCCGGCACTGATAAGCCTGCTCAATAATCGCCGCCGCCCAGGCCGGCATATGCGGCGACAGGCGATAATGTATCCATTTACCCTCGCGCCGATCGAGCAGCAGCCCGCTTTCACGCAGCATCGCCAGATGCCTTGAAATCTTGGGTTGCGGCAGCGCCAGTGCACCCGACAGCTCGCACACGCACAGTTCACCGGCGTGGCGCAACAGCAGCACCAAGGTCAGACGCGTCTCGTCAGACAGGTTTTTAAACAGCTTCAGCGGCGTCAATGACGGCATGTCACACTCCCGTTAACCTTTCTCTTCACCACAACTCGCTCGTGAAGATACCAGCTTCACATGCGAAAAAACAAATATAAAATGCAAAACGTTGCCCCCCTCACCGAGACATATACTTATCTTTATGCCGTTCTTGCAGGAAGGAGGTACCATGCCGCTCACATTCAAACGTTCGGAAAGGCTCTCCATCGGCACCGAAATAGAGTTACAGCTGGTCGATGCCGAGCACTACGATCTTACGGATCGAGCCGATCGGGTGGTCAGCGCGGTCGGCGACCGCCGGCGCGTCAAGCATGAGCTCACCAAATCGATGGTGGAGCTGAACAGCTCGGTGCACCGCGATCTCGATGAGCTGCACACCGAGCTGCGCGCCCTGACCCATACCGTCCGGCGCAGCGCGCAGCGCCTGGGCTGTGACGTCTGCGGCGGTGGCCGCCACCTGAGCAACGACTGGCGCAAGCAGGTCATCAGCGACAACGCGCGCTACAGGCAGCTGGCCAGCCGTTTTGGCTATCTCTCCAAGCTGGCCTGCGTGTTCGGCCAACACATTCACCTCGGCGTCAACGACGGGGACGAAGCGATGTACCTGTGCCATGCGCTGACGCCCTACTTTCCGCAGTTGATCGCGCTCAGCGCCTCGTCGCCGCTGTATCAGGGGGTCGACACGCGCTTTGCCAGTTCCCGCTTCAGCGCCCAGAACTCCTTCCCCAACTACGGATGCCTGGAACACATCTACAGCTGGCATGAATTCAACGCCTACTACGAACGGTTGAATGCCGCAGGCGTGATTGAAAGCGTCAAGGATATTTACTGGGATGCGCGGCCAAAACCGGAGCTGGGCACGGTAGAGATCCGCATCTGCGATACGCCGCTGCGCCTCACCCACGCCGTGCTGCTGGTCGGTTACTGCCGCCTGCTGGCCGATTTTCTGTTGCAGCACCGCTCACCGATCGCGCCGGAATACGATGCCTTCACCAATTACAACAAGATCAACGCCTATCGCAGCGGCTTTGCCGCCGAATACGTCGATCCCGCGACGCTGCGCCGCAGCAGCCTGACTGCCCACATCCTGCACACTCTCGAAGCGCTGAGCGGTTTTGCCGAGCGACGGGAGGATCGTGCCCTGCTGCAGGCCGTCGAGCGCCATGTCCGCCAGGGCATCAGCGATTCGGAGCATATCCGCCAGATGTTGCACAACGGCCTGCCGCAAGCTCAGGTGATCAAGCGCCTGTGCGATGAGCTGTTGCAGCCTGCAAGTTAAGTTTCGGCTATCGATTCCATACGCCAAAGCCGCTGTTCATTATGTGCTCTTTCGCTACAATCGTGAGCACTGACATTCACCGTATCGAGGACACCATGTACAACTTCTCCCGCTATCAGGCAAAAGAACTGGCGCTGGCTTACATGAGCGGCAAAAAACACGATCTGTCGCCGCAGGAATTTTTGCAGCAGCTGAAAAGCAGCGAGCGATCGTTTGAGCATCTGCTGAAACACGGCAGCGAAATGCCGCGTGACGTGCTGGTTAAAAGCTTCTGAACAGCCGATTGCCGGCCATTTTCCCTCTACGCCGCCGGTGGCGAGCCTGGCAGGCCCGCGCATTCCCGGCCGTTCATCCCACGTTCCTCATCCTGCCCGTTTCGCCCTCACAGGCGAAAACCCCACAGATTCGCCCCTAGAGGCGAATTATTGACATATTCGTATCCAGGTGCGAATTTATAGTCATCCCTCCGCAAATAATGGAACACGCCATGCCGACGCCAATCAGCGTAATCAGCGGCGATCTGGTCGATTCCCGCCGCTCAGACACCGTCAACTACCTCAATGGGCTGCATAACCTGCTCGATCGGCTGCGGCGTGACCGGCGGCTGCATCAGGTGGAAATCTTTCGCGGCGATGCCTTCCAGGCGCAGGCCGCCCCGGAGGAGGGGCTGTTGCTGGCGGTGTACATACGCCTCGCGCTGCGGGCGATGGGCGCCGCGCACTGGGATGCGCGCATCGCCGTCGGGCTGGGTAGCCAACGGCCCGACGCCGCCGGTTACGGCAGCGCCTTTATCAACTCCGGCAGCGCGCTGGACGCCATGGCAAAAAATTGCCGGCTGGCTCTGAAAACCGACAACGATCGGACAAACGCCATTGTCAGCGATCTGCTGCCGATGTTAGATCATGTAATTGGCCGCCTGTCACAGGCCGAAGCGCGCATCGTTCAGGCGAGAATGTTCGCCGACAGCGGCGCCGCCGTGGCGGACCAGCTGCAAAAAGCCGCCTCCACGGTCTCCGCCGCGCTGAAACGCGCGGCCTACGAGGAAATCATGCGATTTATTCACGCCATTAACAGGATCGTCTGACCATGGATCTGACCTATGCGCCTTTGCTGGCCTGGCTGTTGATCGTCCATCTGCTGGCGGATTTTCCGCTGCAGCCGCTGAGTTGGGTGGAAGATAAAATCCAACATCGCGCGCGTTCGCGTTTTCTGCTGTTGCACGCGTTGCTGCACGGGGTGCTGGCCGCTTGGGCGGTGGCCGGTTTCGGCCTGCTGCACGGCGGACTGTCTTCACTGCAGGTGCTGGCCAGCCTGCTGGCCATCGCCGTCAGCCACTACCTGATCGATTTGCTGAAAGTCACTGCGATGAACCGCCTGAGCCCGGCCCGCAGCTTTCTGCTCGATCAGGGATTGCATCTGGCGGTGATCGCCTTGCTGTGGCTGGGGCTGACGCCGAATGCCGGTGAACTGCTCGCGGCGTTGGGACGGCAACTGGGGAGTTGGCAAACCGGCCTGGTGCTGGTGGCCTACAGCCTGATTTATCTGCCGATGAGCCTGCTGATTGGGCAACTGCTGGCGCGCTGGACGCCGCAAATGCCGCCTTCGGCCAAGGCCGACAACGATTCGCTGCTGCGCGCGGGCAAACAGATTGGCTATCTGGAAAGAACGCTGATCCTGACCTTTGTGCTGCTGGGGCAAATTCCGGCGATCGGTTTTTTACTGGCGGCCAAATCTATCTTCCGTTTCGGCGATCTGCGCCAAAGTGACGATAAGATGCGTACCGAGTATGTGCTGCTCGGCACGCTGTTTTCCTTCACGCTGACCATCATGCTCGGCCTGCTGGTCAACAAACTGCTGTAGCGGTGCGGGGGCGACGAATTTCGCCCCCGAAGTGAACGCCGAGGCGGCTTACAGCCACTCGCCAAAGCGGCGGATATAGAAACGCTTCATCAACTGCGCGACCACGCAGTAGCTGACCAGCGTTGCGGCCAACCACGGGAAGTATTCCCACGGCAGCGGCTGCAGGCCAACCAGGGCGCCGAGCGGCGAGAACGGAATGTAGATGCCGAGCGCCATCACCAACCCGGTGGTCAGCAACACCGGCAGCGCCGCGGTGCTCTGAATGAACGGGATCTTCTGGGTGCGCAGCATATGCACCACCAGCGTTTGCGACAGCAGCCCCTCAATGAACCAGCCGGACTGGAACAGCGCCTGGTGTTCTACGCTGTTGGCGGCGAACACGTACCACATCAGCGCATAGGTCGTAATATCGAAGATCGACGAGGTCGGCCCAATCCACAGCATAAAGCGCCCGATGTTTTTGGAATCCCACTTGCGCGGCTTGCGCAGGAACTCTTTGTCCATCTTGTCCCACGGCAGCGACAGCTGGGAAATGTCGTACATCAGATTTTGAATCAACAGGTGGATCGCCAGCATCGGCAGGAACGGGATGAAGGCGCTGGCCACCAGCACCGAAAACACGTTGCCAAAGTTGGAGCTGGCGGTCATGTTCAGGTACTTGATGATATTGCCGAAGGTCTCGCGCCCTTTGATCACCCCCTCTTCCAGCACCATCAGATTCTTTTCCAACAGGATGATGTCCGCCGATTCCTTGGCGATGTCGGTGCCGGTGTCGACCGAAATGCCGACGTCGGCATCGCGCAGCGCCGGCGCATCGTTGATGCCGTCGCCGAGGAAGCCGACGGTATGGCCGTTGCTCTGCAACATTTTCAGCACCCGCGATTTTTGCAGCGGCGTCAGCTTGGTGAAGACCGTGCGTTGTTCCACTTCGCGCGCCAACTCTTCGTCATCCATCTGTTCAATCTGCAGCCCGGAGAGCGGCTCGCCCGGCTCCAGCCCGACATCGCGGCAAATCTTGCAGGTGATCACCGGGTTGTCGCCGGTCAGCACCTTCACCGTCACGCCGTTTTCCTGCAGTGCGGCGATCGCCTGCTGCGCGCTCTCCTTCGGCGGATCGAGGAAAGTCAGCAGCCCTTGCACCACCATGTCGCGCTCGTCGGCCACGCTCAGCGGTTCGGCCGGGCGCTGCGCATCCAGCTCGCGCGTCGCCAGCACCAGCACGCGGAAACCGTCTTCGTTATACTCGCGGGCCAGCGCCTGCAGCGCCGCACGGCGCGCGTCGTCCAGTTCCAGCGTTTTGTCGCCTTCGCGCACGTGGGTGGCGATCTCGAGCATCTCCTCTACCGCGCCCTTACAGATCAGCTGCTGCTTGCCATTTTCGTCCGCCACCACGATCGACAAACGGCGGCGCACGAAATCGAACGGCAGCTCATCCACCTTGCTGAAACGGCCCAGGGCTTCGATCCCCGGTTTGCCGCGCCCGAAACGGATCACCGCCTGGTCCATCAGGTTCTTCATGCCGCTCTGATGGAAGCTGTTCAGCCAGGCCAGGTGCAACACCTCGTTATCCCTGGCGCCAGTGACGTCGATGTGGTGCTCGAGAATGATGCGATCCTGGGTCAGGGTGCCGGTCTTGTCGGTGCAGAGCACGTCCATGGCGCCGAAGTTCTGAATGGCGTTCAGGCGCTTCACCACCACCTTGCGGCGCGACATGGCGATCGCCCCTTTCGCCAGGTTGGAGCTGACGATCATCGGCAGCATTTCCGGCGTCAGGCCGACCGCCACCGCCAGTGCGAACAGCGCCGCCTCGCTCCAGTCGCCCTTGGTGAAGCCGTTGATCAGCAACACCACCGGCACCATCACCAGCATGAAGCGAATCAGCAGCCAGCTGACGCTGTTCACCCCGCGATCGAACGCGGTTTGCGCCCGCGAACCGACGATCGACTTGGCCAACGAGCCGAAGTAGGTGCGCCCGCCGGTCGCCACCACCACCGCCGTAGCGGTACCGCTGGCGACGTTGGTGCCCATCAGGCAGATGTTGGACAGCTCAAGCAGCGCGTTCTCGCTGGACACTTCCCCTTCGCTCGACTTCTGCGCCACGTTGCCCATCGCATCGTATTTCTCGATCGGGATCGCCTCGCCGGTCAAAATCGCCTGGCTGATGAACAGATCGCGCGAGGCGATAAGACGCACGTCGGCCGGCACCATGTCACCGGCGGAGAGCTGGATGATATCCCCCGGCACCAGTTCGCGGATCGGCACTTCCAGCGTCAGCGGATGCGCGCTGTAGCTGCTGCGGCGCAGCACCGTAGCGGTGGTGCGCACCATCGACTTCAACGCTTCCGCCGCTTTGTTGGTGCGGTATTCCTGCCAAAACCGCAGCAGCCCGCTCAACGTGACCATGGTCAGAATGATGATGACGCCGGTGAGTTCAGTTTCTTCACCGCTCTGGAGCGGCAGCCAATAATCGGTAAAGAAACTGATCGCAGCCAGCACCATCAGCACGAAGATAAACGGGTTGTTAAAGGCCTTGATCAACTGAATCAAGGCATGCGGCGCCTTGTCGTGGGCGACCTGGTTGGCGCCGAACTGCTCCAGCCGCTCATCGGCATCGTCCTGGGTCAAGCCGTTGCGGTTGCACTTCAGGTTCGCCAGCGTTTGGGCGATGCTGTTGGTCGCCTCTTGCGCAATGGCGTAGGTCACCGCGTCTTTATCACGGCGACGCATTCTTTCATTAATCTGAGTCATAACGCTATTCTCTTATTTTCGTTCTGCGCACAGGGAGATCCCGCCCGATAAACAGGTGACTCTGCGCAGAGTGGAATTTTTTAATTAGCGTGACTGAATAGCGTGATTACCCTGTCAGCCACGCAAGAATCATTTCCCTTCCGGGGTCATCGTCCATAACGCCTCCTTAATGTTCCGCGTTATTCAAGGCACTCATGAATAAAACCGAACATATAATAAAGTTAATCAATATTTATATTATTACTCAGACCGGTAATTCGGACGCGACGCGCCAACGCACGGCACTCACGCTTTTTTCCAGACTGACGCGGCAAACAATGCCCTCAATTTCTTTTTGCGCGGCCGGCGTAGCGGTAATTTCCGCGCACACTTCCAATTGCCCCGGGCTGGCAATATCGGCGCTGCGCAAGGATTGCAGCCGCAAGGCGACGCCGTTCAGCGCCTGCAGAATCAGGGTGCGCACCAGAATTTCATCCTGCTCGCCGCAGGTCACCTGAATGCGATAGCACAGTTCCAGATCGGTCGCCTGCTGGTGCGGCTGCAGGTTGATGCGCTGCGCGGCCTCGCGCAGCAGGATATTGGCGCACAGGATCACCAGCGTGGCGACCACCGCATCCCAATGCTGGCCCAGGCCGCACAGGACGCCGATCCCCGCCGAACACCACAGCGTGGCGGCGGTGTTGAGGCCGCGAATGTTCAGCCCTTCACGCATGATTACGCCGGCGCCGAGGAAGCCGATACCCGAGACGATCTGCGCGGCCACCCGGCCGGCGCTGGCCGGATCGGTGGACATGGAGCTGAGAATGAAGACCGCCGCACCGGTCGCCACCAGCGCATTGGTGCGCAGGCCGGCCATGCGTTGGCGCCACTGGCGCTCGGCGCCAATCACCGCGCCCAGGCACATCGCCAGCAATAAATTTAAAACGAAAGGAGTCATAGCCATGACTTTCCCCTTAATTAATCACAGGAGATAAAATCATGTGCTGTTTAGCACACGCGAAAACGCGCTGAAAATAAATCAGCGAATCAGCGTGTCATGCCTGGAGGGAAAAGGCTGTGGCTGCAGAATACCATAATAACGTCCAACTCAATTCGCCTGAAGCCACCTGGCATCAGGAAACGTTTTCTTATTCGGGTATGCACAGCTCAGAAATAACTGGAGAGGGGTGCTGCCCGCCGATAACGGCAAGCAACAAATCAGAAGAGAATTGGTCAGCTTGCCTTATTTATTTTATTACAACTACAACTGTCCAATTGGGTTTCTCCACCGAAATTTTGGCTGAGTATAGTGACGTCGGGTAATGAAGTAAAGGCTAATTTATTAAACGAAAAATAAACTGGAATACCCGCAATGATATTTCGATGTCACAAATAGAAGATGGCGACATTGGGCGCCGACGCCGCCTTCCGGCCGCTGCATCAGGCCCTGTGGGACAAAGCGCTGACCGCCAACTTCAGCGCGCAGCCATTCGCCGGCGTAGCGGCCCGCAGCCTGCGCGCCAAACTGGCCGATAGCCGCACGTTCGACGTTGCGCCTTAGCAAGGTCGCCGGCGGTGGGCTACGCTAGGCTATATTTCCGACGACCCGCAAGGAGTGGCCGATGACGCCTCTGATCCACACTCTGCTCGACGAAATTTGGCAAAGCCTGGGGCAGCGCCCCGCCCCCGCCGACCGGCTAACCGTAAGCGGCACCGGCGCATTGCCTTCGGCTTTTCCCGTAACCGAATTGGCTACCGCCGCCTGGAGCGCCGCCGGTTTGGCCTGCGCCGAGTTGCTTCGCCGCGAGGCAGCCGACGCGCCGCAGGTCTGGGTCGATCAACGCCTGGCCTCGCTCTGGTTCGGCTGGACGCTGCGTCCGCTGGGGTGGACGCTGCCTGCGGCCTGGGACGCGCTGGCCGGCGACTATGCGACGACGGATGGCTGGATACGCCTGCATACCAATGCGCCGCACCATCGGCGAGCGGTGGAGCAGGTGCTGGGTTCGGCATCGGATAAAGGCACGCTGGCGGAACGCGTGCTGGGCTGGAAAAAAAGCGAGCTGGAGGAAGCGGTGATCGAAGCCGGCGGCTGTGCGGCCCAAATGCGCTCGGCGGCCGCGTGGCGACAACATATTCAGGGCAAAAGCGTAGCGCTCGAACCGCTGATCCACGTCTCGCTGCAGCCGGAAGCGCCACCGCCGGGCTGGGCGCTTCCCGTCGCCCGGCCGCTGCACGGCGTACGGGTGCTGGATCTGACGCGCATTCTCGCCGGGCCGATCGCCACGCGTTTTCTTGCCGGTTTGGGTGCCGACGTGCTGCGCATCGATCCCTACGGTTGGGATGAGCCCGGCGTTGAACACGAAGTCATGCTGGGCAAGCGCAGCGCGCGCCTCAACCTGACCAATGCGCACGATCGCCATACGTTTGAACATCTGCTGAGAAACACCGACGTGATCGTGCACGGCTACCGTGCCGGTGCGCTGGAGAAGTTGGGTTATGGCGCGGAGGAAAGGCGCGCGCTGGCGCCGGGCCTGATAGACGTCTGCCTGAATGCCTATGGTTGGAGCGGGCCGTGGCGCACCCGGCGTGGTTTCGACAGCCTGGTACAGATGAGCTGCGGGTTGGCGGAGGCGGGCATGGTTTGGCGCAGCGCCAGTTTGCCGGTGCCGTTGCCGGTACAGGCTCTGGATCACGCCACCGGCTATTTGATGGCGGCGGCGGTGCTGACCGGTATGGCGCAGCGCCTGAGCCGCGGCACCGGCTACCACGCGCGGCTGTCGCTGGCGCGCACGGCGCAGCTGCTGCTGGCGCATCCCTGTTCGGCAGATTATCGGCCGGAACCGCTGGCGCCGGCCGGCCCCGCCGACGAGAACCCGGAAACGGAATTGACTTACTGGGGGGCCGCGCAACGCCTGCGCGCCCCGTTAAGCCTGCAGGGTACGACGCTGCAATGGGCGCTGCCGGCGACCACGCTCGGCACCTCGCAACCGGAATGGCTACGCCGCTAAATCGCCGCCAACTGTTGCTGCAGCCACTGCAGCAAGCGGGTGACCGCCGGCGTCAACCCGGCGGTCTGCGGCCACACCAGATAAACGTCGTCATCGCTCAGGCGACAGGGCGCGGCCAACGCCATCAGTCTCCCGGCGTCGAGGGCATCCTGCACCAGCAGCTTTTTCGCCAACGCGATGCCAAACCCTTGCTCCGCCGCACGAATCAACAATCCGGCATCGTTGAACAACGCCTGTTGCCGCCCGCATAACGGCCGCCCCTGCGCGTTGAACCAGTCGCGCCAGGGACTGACGTCGTGCTCGAGCAACGGAATATCGCCACCGTTCTCGAACGCAGCCCCCCATTCTCGCGCCATATCCGGCGAAGCGACCGGCAGCACGTCACCCGACGCGATGCGCTGCGCCTGCAGCCCCGCCCACTGGCCGCTGCCGATGCGGATCGCCGCATCAAACCCACGCTGCGACAGATCCTGCAGCGTCAGCGACGCATCGATATCCAGCGCAATATCGGCGCAGGCTTCATGGAATGCCGGCAGACGCGGCAACAGCCAATAGTGGGCAAAAGACGGCAACACGCTGATGCGCAGCGTCTGGCTTGTCGCCGCACGCCGGGCGCGGGCGACGCCCTGCTGCAGCGCCTGCAGCGCCGGCTCTACCGCCGCCAGCATCTCTTTCCCGGCCGCATTCAGGCGCACACCGCGCCCGCACCGTTCAAACAGCGGATAGCCGACCGCCTGCTCCAGCAACTGAATTTGCTGGCTGACCGCACCGTGCGTCAAATGCACCTGCTGCGCCGTGGCGCGCAAATTTTCCAACCTGGCGGCGATCGCAAAGGTCGGCAAGACATGCAGGGGAATGCGTTCATTCATCATTGGTTAACCAGGCTATCCAAAAAGGTTATTTTTCATCGATTTTGACCGGCAGGCAAATGTTCTATGTTTACCCCATCATCCCTGACGCTTTCGGAGCCGCCATGCACCCACGTTTACAACAAGACCTCGCACAGTTTCCGCAGATCCTCGACCACACTCGCCAGTTGGCGGAAGATTTTCTGACCGGGCTGCAGCAACGCTCGGTCTGCCCACCGCGCGATCAACAGCAGTTGCATCCGGGAGACGATCGGCTGGCGGAAAACGGCGAAGGCGCCCTGGCGGCGCTGGATAACTTTTGGCAACGCTATCAGGCCGGCATTTCCGCCAGCGCTGGCCCGCGTTATTTCGGCTTCGTCACCGGCGGCGGAACCCCGGCAGCGGTAGCGGCGGACTGGCTGGTTAGCGTGACAGACCAAAATAGCCTGCTCAGCCATGATACCATCGCAGCCACGATCGAGCTGGCGGCTGTGACACAGTTGAAATCCCTGCTGGGCCTGCCGGAAACGTTCAGCGGCAGCCTGGTCAGCGGCGCGACCATGGCCAATTTCACCGGGCTGGCCATTGGCCGGCAGTGGCTGGGACAACAGCATGGCGTGGATATCGCCCAACAGGGCCTGGCGGCGCTGGGTTCCATCCGGGTATTGTCGGCCAATCCACATTCCAGCAGCGTGAAGGCGCTCAGCATGCTCGGTATCGGCCGCGAGGCGCTGACGACCGTCGCCAGCCTGCCGGACTCGGAAGCCATGGATATGGAAGCACTGGAACGGCAGCTCGCCGCCGGCGCCGGCCAGCCAACGTTGGTGCTGGCCAGCGCCGGTACGGTCAACACCGTCGCGTTCGACGACCTGCCGCGTCTGCTGACGCTGCGGGAGCGTTATCCGTTTTGGCTGCATGTCGATGCGGCATTTGGCGGCGTGGCGGCCTGCTCACCGCTATACGCTCCAAGGCTTGAGGGTTGGCAGCATGCCGATTCCATCACTGTCGACGCACACAAATGGCTGAACGTGCCTTATGACAGCGCGATCCAATTTACCCGCCATTTGGATCTGCAAATGCAGGTATTTCAGAACCATTCGGCCTATCTGGAAGCACCGACATTGCGGCCAGACAACTATCTGCATCTGACGCCGGAGAATTCGCGCCGCTTCCGCGCCCTGCCGCTCTGGCTGACGCTGAAAGCCTATGGCCGCAGCGGCATACGGGATATCGTCGAGCGCAACGTCCGATTGGCGCAGGCGCTGGGGGCGGCGCTGGCAGCCGATGACGGTTTCCAGCTGCTGGCGCCGGTGAATTTGAACGTGGTCTGCTTCGCACTCAGCCATCCACAGGGCGACAGCGAGGCGGCGCGCGATCGTTTTCTCGAACGCCTGAGCCGGCACGGCGTGGTGTGCTGCACCCCTACGCGTTATAACGGTCAGCCGGGGATCCGCGCCGCACTGGTCAACTGGATGACGGAGGAACAGGACATCAGGCTGGCGTTGGACTCGTTGCGCCATTGCCTGGCGGAAACGGCCTAACGCGCGCGGCGTATTACTCGAGTTGGAAGGCCTGCAAACGCCGTTCTTGCCGCCCGTCATCGCCGATATTATCCGGCGACAGCCAGGCGGCAAACGCCGTGCGCCGCGCCGGCCATTCCCCGTCGACGATCGACAGCCAGTCGGTGTCGCGCGTGCGTCCTTTGACGACGACGGCCTGGCGGAAGGTGCCTTCATAGCGGAAACCCAAGCGCTCGGCGGCCTGGCGTGAAGGAAGATTGAGGCTATCGCATTTCCATTCGCAGCGCCGGTAGCCAAGATCGTCGAACAGATGCCGCAGCATCAGGAAAATCGCCTCGCTGCCCAGCGCGCTGCGCTTCATCAGCGGCGACCAGTTGATGGTGCCCAGTTCGGCCACGCCGTTGGCAGGATCGATGCGCAAAAAAGCGCAGCTTCCCACCGCACGCCCGTTTGACTGATCGATCACTACCATCGTGTTTCTGTCAGCGCTGGACGCCTGAGCCTGAAGATAACGCTGGAAATCTGCGCGCGACTGCGGCCGCTCCCAAAACAGATAAGTCCAGTCGCGATCGTCCTCGGCGGATTGATAAGCCTGATAAAGCGCCTCCCCCCAGCGCTCGAGGTTAAGCGGTTCGAGGCGGCAAAACCGCCCTTGCAGTGGCGAGTGCCCGGGCATGCCTGCCGGCTGCCAATGAGGGAGGGCTTCGCCTATCGGCTGCCCATACTGATTCCGTCTCACCGCGACATCCTGTTTTTGAAAGGTGGAGAGGCAAGTTAAAACCAACGCGGGCCAGAGACAACTCCGACCTGCCATTCCTCCCCTGCGGATCGGGCAGCAGGATGATAGTTTAGAGAAATCACTCAATCACCGTTAAACATTCACGAAAATTATTTCATTTAAAATAAATATCCAGATAACTCATTGTAAAACGGTGATTTATAGCAACAAATAAGCTACACATTCCGGCCATAATGTTAACTTTCGTTTGCCGTTATGATAAAAAAAGAAGTGCTAATCATTAGCATGGAAAGCATGAAATCAACACAAATTAATGATTTTTAAACAAAAAAATAAAACAACCTCAGAGAGGGTATTTTTTAATCACTCAAAAAATGCGCTGAAAGACTTCAAAAAAACGACACATGAATTTTTTTTAAGACTTTTCCTAGCAAACTAAAATTTTGTTTCGTGACATGATGAACAGATTCGCGGCAAGCAATGCCGGCAGGCGCGGGCGCCAAGCGCAGATCAGGCTCAACATGCCGAAGCTGGACGAGCAGCAGATCGCTCTGACTTAAGCCAAACTTATAGATTCATGCAATTAATAAGTTTAGTATGAAAATATCATTGAGTGACGCCGTGTTTATTGATAGAACACTCGCTACACTGAATTATTGCTCCATTTTGCCTTTCGGCTTTTTAGGCTTTTTTCATATTACCGCAGTAAAACGGATTTAAGTGGGGGTGCGATATGCCAACGATTATCATGGATTCATGCAGCTATACCAGATTGGGGTTAACCGACTATCTGACTTCGCATGGCGTGAAGAAGCGCCATATTAATGCCATCGAGGACATTGACAGCCTGCATGAAAAATGCAGCAAGTTGAATCCGAGCCTGGTGTTTATTAACGAGGACTGCTTCATCCACGAAGCAAACGCCACCGAGCGAATAAAACGGGTGATTTCACTGCACCCGGATACGTTATTCTTCATCTTCATGGCCATTACCAACGTACATTTCGACGATTATTTATATGTTCGCAAGAACGTCATCATATCGTCAAAATCCATCAAGCCAGAGACTATGAATCAGCTACTTAGCCACTATCTCGAGAGAACGTCCCTCCGTACGGAGAAATCCTCTCTGGATCAAACGCCGGTAACGCTGAGCCAGACTGAATCAAACATGTTACGCATGTGGATGTCCGGTCAAGGCACCATCCAGATATCAGACCAGATGCAAATAAAGGCCAAAACGGTCTCTTCCCACAAGGGAAACATCAAGCGGAAAATAAAAACGCACAACAAGCAGATCATTTATCACGTTGTTCGTTTGACCGATACATTGACCAGTGGAATATTCGTCAATAGCCGCTGAACCACAGAGAACGCCCCCGCTCTGTTTTACCAGCCGTTAAATACCCGATGATAATGTCATCTGGATAGCAGCCGCTGGAACCACAAAAAAATACCTGTTGCGTTATCCCCCGCTAGCGCAACGGGTATTTTTTTGCCGTCGATAAAAAAAATCTTACCGCAATGAAATAATCTCAAAATGGACAATTTCATTAGCAAATTAATGAGATTAGCCTAAGTTACTGCCCGTGCTCGCGACAGGGCTCCACAAACGTGCCGTCACGGCTGTCGATCTCATTAAAAAACCATACGCCCGCCGGGTAGTCGTCAAGAGAAACCAGGTACATGGTGCCTTCGTTGAACACCTCTACGGCCAGAATGACGCCTTCACGCCGCGGGCCGCCGTCTGTTTTTACCGTCACTCGATCGTTAACTTGCATACCCTTCTCCCTTATTTACGATTGCCGTCAGTGTATTACAAAACCGGAGGCGATGGACACCGCTCCAGCCCTGCCGGCCTCTGCTATCAGCGTAGCAGCCGCCTGGATTTTCACTTTCTTAACGGTTTGGCCGCAGAATCTTAAGCCGGCCTCGCGTAGCCTGTCTTCAGGCGTTTCCCCCCCAGAGAAGCGCTCGCAAATGAAGAAGTAACAAGGAACTTTTGCCCGCAGACTTGCGGGCTTTTTTTTGCGCGCTGCCAAATTGCAGGCATAAAAAAACCCGCCGCAGCGGGTTCTTTTCAATCAGCGGGAAACGCCAATTAGATAGCGGTAACGTTAGCCGCAGATGGACCTTTCGCACCGTTCTCGATAGAGAACTGTACGTTCTGGCCTTCAGCCAGGGTCTTGAAGCCTTGATCCTGGATAGCAGAGAAGTGTACGAATACGTCTTTGCTGCCGTCTGCTGGGGTGATGAAACCAAAACCTTTAGCTTCGTTGAACCACTTCACTTGACCTTTGATCATGTTAGACATGTCTAATTTCCTTCAATAATAAATGTAAGCCGCCATGGGCGAGGTAGCCGGTCATCAGTTACTTATGGAGGCACTGGAAAGGAAATTCGTCAGAGAAGGGCTATCCGGGATAACGCTTTAAATTTGAACTACTTTACTCAAAATGTCGTGCATAAATAGGTCTGTACCACAGGCCGACATCATTAACTCATGAGCGAGCGGCAATAGCAACCTTTTTCGCCGCGATGGGACGCTAATCTCGGCTAAACGCACAGGATTTGACCCTGTCTGCCGATAGGGCCGCCGCCTGGCTCGCCCGTAACGCCCAAGGCAAATGATAGTAATTCTCGTTCTGCTGTTTTATAGTTGCCTGACGAAATCATTCAGGGAGATTCACCATGCCGAGATGGCTTACATTACCGGCTGTCAGTGCCGCCGCCCTGCTGGCCTTTGCCGCTTACAGCGCTCCGCAGAGTGCACTGGAGCTCAATTATCAAGCCCCCGACCCCAGCATGATTCCCGCGCCCAAGCCGCCTGCCCCCTCAGGGCCGGCCCCCAAAACGGGAAAACCGCCGATTGCCTGGACAGAGGCGAGAGATAAAAGCGGTTTTCGCGTCGATATTGAGTGCGATCATCCTGGCTGCAGCAAACCGCGCGCCAAACCTTATCCCGCGTATGAAGGCCCGGTGAAGAAAACCGATCGCCGCCGCCAGTCTGATCCCTATTCCACCAATAAGGATCCCGATTACAACATTCAGTTGGGGTATGAGTGGTAGTGGCGCTTTCGGAGTAATGCCTATATCAGCCTCCTTTGCCGCTGCATAGAATATGCCTCAGTTCACCACTCCTCCTGGTGTTGAACACAACAAGCTGTGTTGCAAATCTTTATGCGCCTCCCTATAGGCGCTTTTTTTTTGCCTATCCCTCAAAGCGTCTTCCGATTACAGATTGCTCTCATTGCCCCACAAAGTGATGAATGTCACAAATACGCCTCCTTGCCATTCTTATTCGGAGGTAACGTTCATGGCCACAGGATCCCTTGCCCTCCTGGCCGTCTTGGCCGGCATTGCGGGCTTCGCCCTCTACAAGCATTTAAAATCTCAGAAAAAAAGCACACTCGTCCGCCCGCACGATCGGTAACCGACAACGCGCTTTCACCGCGAAGGCCCGGCACATCGCGCGCCGCGCCTTCGCGGGCCGTCATGCTTTCATCACAAAATTGTCACATTATGGCCATATGATGATTCGCGTTTATCCGCTCTGGCTTAACACCAAGGATTTCGCCCATGACCATAATTAAAGCTGCAAACCATCAGGAAGCAGAAAAACTCATCCGCGCCGGCACCGCCAAGAAAATCGAACTGGCTTACGATATCGGCAGCGACGACTTCTTCCAGCTTGCCAGCCTGTGGTGCGATAAAGGCGCCAAAATCTCCAAAGGAAAAGAACACTTCATCGTCTCGTTAAAAGGGTTCCGCATCCCGCCTAACGATTAATGCCCTGCCGCCCATCGCGGCGGCTTCGCCTCTTCCTCGCAAAACCGCTCTATTCAACCACGCGCGCCTCATTCGATTTCGCTAAGCTAACAGCAGACTTTATTGCGGACGTTTCGCCTGATAACCACGTCCGCCACGATGAGGAGAGTAACCATGTCAACAAATGCAGCGCTGCCCGGCACGATGAAAGCGATTGAAATCAGCGAACCGGGCGCTCCCGACGTTCTGGTCGTTACCGAACGCCCGGTGCCCGCTCCGCAAGCGGGCGAACTGCTGGTGAAAATCGCCGCCGCCGGCGTTAACCGCCCCGACGTGCTGCAGCGCCAGGGGAACTATGCGCCGCCGCCAGGCGCCTCGGATATCCCCGGCCTGGAAATTGCCGGCGAAGTGGTGGCCATCGGTGAAGGCGTGACCCACTTCGCGCTCGGCGATCGGGTTTGCGCCCTTATCGCCGGCGGTGGCTATGCGGAATACTGCACCGTGCATGAAAGCAATGCGTTGCCGGTGCCGGCGGGGCTGAGCCTGACCGAGGCCGCCGCGCTGCCGGAAACCTTCTTTACCGTCTGGGTCAACGTGTTCCAGCGCGGTCATCTCAAAGCCGGCGAAACCGTGTTGATCCATGGCGGCACCTCCGGTATCGGCACGGTCGCCACCATGCTGGCGAAGGCCTTCTGCGCCCAGGTGATCACCACCGTCGGCTCCGAAGAGAAACGTCAGGCCAGCCTGGCGCTGGGCGCCGACGTGGCGATTAATTACCGCAGCGAAGACTTTGTCGCACGCACCAAAGACGCCACCAACGGTAAAGGCGCCGACGTCATCGTCGACCTGATCGCCGGCGATTATGTCGCCAAAAACTATCAGGCCGCAGCGATGGAAGGCCGCATCGTGCAAATCGGCACGCAAAACGGCGTGGTGAAAGAGCTCAATCTGATGCCGCTGCTGTTGAAACGTCTGACCCATACCGGGTCGACGCTACGCTCGCGCAGCGTGGCGGACAAAGCGCAGATTGCCGCCGATCTGCGCGAAAAGGTTTGGCCGCTGCTGGAGCGTGGCGTGCTGAAACCGCAAATTTTTAAAACCTTCCCGCTTGAGCAAGCCGCCGCCGCGCATACGCTGATGGAGTCCAGCGAGCACATCGGCAAGATCATGCTGACGTTCTGAGCCCATTCCCCGCGGCCGGTGCTGCGGGGAAACCAATGCCACGTTCAGGGAATGATGCCGTGGCGGCGGAACTCATCGAACAGTGAGAAAAACATGACTTCGGTTTCGACAAACTGGTGGAAACCGAAGCGCCGCGCCTTGCTGCCATCCGCGAACATGTCATAGTCCCAGGAAAAGACGAAATCGGCGAAACGCCAGCCGGCCACCGCGCGATAGTCCGGTTCGGCCAATTGGTGCCGCTGCGCCAGCTCCCGCCACAGCGACGCTTTGTCCGTCATCATGATCTCCAGCGACATCGGCAGCGGCGGCGCGCATTCCAGCCCAAAGTAAGCGGCGATTTTCGGCCACATCTCGCTCCAGCGAAACAGATCGCCGTTGTTGATATTAAACGCCTGATTGGCCGCCGCAGGTTCGGTCGCCGCCCACAGCGTGGCGCGCGCCAACAGCCCGGCGTCGGTCATTTCCAGCAGGCTGTGGTAAGCGCCCGGTTTACCCGGGAAGCGCAACGGCAGCCCGAGCGCTTTGCTGATCGACGCGTAAACCGCGATGCTTAACGCCAGATTCATCGGGTTGCCGAGGGAGAAGCCCCCCACCACGCTTGGACGGATGGCGCTCCAACGCCAGCGTTTGCCGGCCTGCCGCTGCGCCAGATACTGCTGCTGCGCCACGTTAAACTCCGGCGGCATATGCCCGGCATCGCTTTCGCGCGCCGGCGTTTTAAACGGCCCCAAATGCGCGCCATACACCTTATAACCCTGCATCAAACTGATGTGCTCCAACGCCGGCGCGATCGGCTCCAGCCCTTCGACAACGTGTTGCAACATCTGCAGGTTCGGCGCCACCAGCCCCGCCCAGTCCGGCGCATCCTGATAGGCGGCATAGAAAACGTGACTAATCGCGCTCAGCGGCCGCAGCGCGTCGCGCGTCGCCGCCGCATCCAGCAGATCAACCTGAAGGTGGCGCACCCCCGGCGCCGATTGTCCCCCCCGGCGCGAGACGCCCACCACTTGCCAGCCCTGACCGGTCAGCTCCTCAATCAATCGGCGCCCAATCACGCCATTGGCGCCGATCACCAATGCCTGTCGCTTTGTATCCATCTTGCCACTCCTCAGGTTGTCGATACCCTGAGTGTCATTGATTAGTAATACTTGCGGTAGAAGAGACCTTCCACTAACACTTATAAGAAAAATCTATAGGCAAGATCGACATGGATAAGCTGAACGCAATGAAAACCTTTATGCGGGTGACGGAGCTGGGCAGCCTCTCGGCCGCCGCTCGCGATCTGCGTTTGACGCAGCCGGCGGTCAGTCAGCAAATCGCCGGTCTGGAGCAGCAACTGGGGGCACAACTGCTGTTTCGCAGCACCCGGGCGGTCACCCTGACCGATGCCGGCAGCAGTTATTATCAGCGCCTCAAACCGATTCTGGCGGCGGTCGATGAAGCGGAAGAAGCGCTGCACGGCCAGCACCACCAGTTACAGGGCAATCTGCGCATTCATGCCCCGACCGGGTTCGGGCAGTTGCACGTCACGCCGCTGGCCATCGCTTTCCAGCAACGTCATCCGAACCTCGCCATCGAGCTGCTGCTGGACGATCGTCGCGCCGACGTGATCGGCGAAGGCATCGACATGGCGCTGCGTTTCGGTGAACTGCATGCGCCCGGCATGGTGGCTAAACGTTTGGGCGAGCTGCAACGCCTGCTGGTGGCGTCACCGGCCTACCTGGCCAAGTATGGCGCTCCACGTTCGCCGGCGGAGCTGGCTAAACATGCGCACATTCGTTACAGCGGTTTGAACGACGGCGATACGCTCACTCTGTTCGGGCCGCACGGCCCCGAGATGGTCGCTCTGCGGCCCACGTTCCGCGCCAACAATACGCTATCGCTGCTGGCCGCCATTGAGGCTGGAGCCGGTATCGGCGGCGCCCAACGGCCTTTAATCGCCCAGCAGCTGGCGACGGGGGCGCTGGTGCCCGTTTTGCCGGAATACCGCTACCCGCCCATGGCGCTGCACGCGGTCTATCCCGCTTTACGTTTTATTCCGGAGAAAGTGCGCGCCTGGGTGGCGCATCTGCAGCAGGCGTTGACGGCGATCGAGGGAATTAGCGGAGTGAATGCTCCCGGCCAGACGCCGGGAGCCTAATCATTATTTGAACAGTTTACCGACCATATCGCCCAGCTCGTTGCTGTCTTGCTGCACTTCACCGTTTGGTGAGGCGGCATCCGCGACCGTTGGCAAGAACTGTGCAATGGTGCTGGACGCCTGTGCAGGATCGATGCCCAGCTTTTCAGCCAGTTGGTTGATGGCGTCGCTACCCAACGCCTGCTGCACATGGTCGCCGGTAATCGGCTGATTTTCGCCATTGCCGAGCCAGGAACCGACGATATCGCCGAACTGCCCCTGACGGAACTTGTCCAAAATGGCCTGCAGGCCGCCTTGTTGCTCGACCCACTGCATAATGGCGATGTAGTCGATACCTTTACCACCGTTGGCGCCGCCGCCCAGAATGTTACCCAATACGCTATCGAGCAGACCCATGATATTCCCCTTTCAGCGGGTACGGCCCGCGCCGCACCGCCGGATTGATTTCACGAAAAAGGGCCGCCGCGGCGACCCTGTTGAGCAACGGCTGCTTAGCCTTTGATCTTCCTGTAGACAAAAAGCACCACCAGGGCACCGATGACCGCCACCACAAAGCTGCCCAGGTTAAAACCGTCAACGCGGCCCATACCGAAGAAGGTGCTGATATAGCCGCCGACGACGGCGCCCACGATCCCCAATATAACGGTCACAATAAAGCCGCCGCCGTCTTTGCCCGGCATAATCCACTTGGCCAGGATACCGGCGATTAAACCAAAAATGATCCAGGAAATGATGCCCATCTTTACTCTCCCTATTACCTTTTGCCTAACAGAAATCCTATTACCAGGCCCACGACGGCGCCGGCGCCTATCCCCGCCCAAGGGTTATCCTTGAGGCAGGCACATGATTGCTCGAGCGCTGCTTTTACACCGCTGCTCACTTCGCAGGCGGTGGTTTTCACGTAGTCGCTCGGTTGCTCAACACCGTTTAGATCGTCATTTTCATATGACATGTCAAATCCTTACAGACCAACCCTCTGAGAATTTCGTCACATGTTTCGCGCCAGGCGCCGTCCGCTCCGCGATCTTGCTCTGGGCAATCTGCCCGCTGCCGCTCAATGCGGAGGCTTCCGGCGGCAAACGCACAACTTCACACTATGACTATAGTAAAAAATCAGCGGTTTACCTATTTCCGTCCGTCTGAATTTCACCATACAAAAAACGATCTGATTTCATCCCGCTGTCATCTTGCAAGGCTAAACTTTAAACATATCCTCCGGGAGGAAACGCCGATGTTCAATGCACCTTTTGTCCTGATCCTCGCGCTACTGTACGCACTGGCCGCCGCTTGGGACGGTTCCGTAGCGTTACTGTTTCATTAAGGTTACATAGCCGTTGTCACTTTTGCGATGCGCTTAATTGTGTCTTTATTTTTCAATTTCGCCAGCCGATTGAAATAGCGGAAAACATCCCCTCCTCCCTCGGTAAAAATCCTATTTCGCTTCGTTTTTCGCCTGCGTTTAAATAAAGCGTAAAAAAAGCATTAATGGAAAATTCTGTTTAGCACAAAATATTCTATCATCTTCCTCATGACAATTTGGGTTAAGGTCCCATTGGCAAAGAAAAGGAATGACAGGAAAAATGCTTTATAACCAACGCTTTGAGCGCGAATTCTTGCGCCCTCGTTATTGGTTGTTGTGGATAGGACTGGGAATACTCTATCTCTTGGTATTACTGCCCTACCCGCTCATTTATCGGCTCGGACACGGCCTTGGCAGAATAGCCATGCGCCTAATGAAACGCCGGGTAAAAATAGCGCGCCGCAATTTAGAACTCTGTTTCCCCGCAATGCCCGCCGCCGAGCGCGAGGCGCTGATCGTCAAAAATTTTGAGTCCGTCGGCATGGGCCTGTTCGAAGTCGGCATGGCCTGGTTCTGGCCCGACTGGCGCATCGCCCGCTGGTTCAAGGTGAGCGGCATGGAAAACATGCGGCTGGCGCGTCAGGACGGCAAAGGCGTTCTGCTGATCGGTCTGCATTTCCTGACGCTGGAACTGGGCGCACGCATTTTCGGCATGCAAAACCCCGGCATCGGTGTGCATCGCCCGCACAACAACAAGCTGATGGAATGGGTACAGACCCGCGGCCGGCTGCGCTCGAATAAATTCATGATCGATCGTAAAGATATCAAAGGCATGATCCGCAACCTGAAACAGGGCGAAATCCTGTGGTACGCGCCGGATCACGATTATGGGCCGCAAAGTAGCGTATTCACACCGTTCTTCGCCGTGGAAAATGCCGCCACGACCACCGGCACCTTTATCCTGGCGCGCATGGGGCGGCCGTCGATCGTGCCTTTCGTGCCGCGCCGCCTGCCAAATGCTCAGGGCTATGAGCTGATCGTGCAGCCGCCGTTGACGGACTTCCCGCTGGATGATGAAACGCGCGCGGCGGCCAAGATGAACCGCGTGGTGGAAGAACAAGTGCTGCTGGCCCCCGACCAATACATGTGGCTGCACCGCCGCTTTAAAACCCGCCCACCCGGCGAACCGTCGCTGTATTGACCCCCACGCGCCTTTGCCCGTCACACCGCCGGCGAAGGCGTGCTCACCTTGCACAAGCATTCTGCGCCAGGGGAACTACACTAGTAAGTCACCGACGGCAATTATTGCCGCCAGCAATCATTTCGTCCGCCCGAGAGCCGGTCGTTGCCTGTCGGGCCATAATCGAGGTCAATGTCATGCTGGTACAACCCTATCTGTTTTTCAGCGGTAACTGTGAGCAAGCGATTAACTTCTACGTACAGCAGTTGAATGCCAAAGTTGAAATGGTCATGCGCTTTAAAGACATGCCCGAAGAAGCCCGGCAAGGCGGACCGCAGGACGTCAATCCGGAAGCGATCATGCATGCGCGCCTGCTGATCGGCGAAGGCGTGCTGATGGCCTCCGACGGCTGTCCGCAGGATGACAGCGGCGGTGCTTCTCACAAAGGTTTCTCGCTGTCGCTGAACCCCAGCGATGCGGAACAAGGACGCAAACTGTTCGACAATCTGGCACAGGGCGGCCAGGTGACGATGCCTTACCAAGCCACCTTCTGGGCCAAAGGTTTTGGCATGCTGACCGACAAATTCGGCGTCAACTGGATGATCAACGTCGAATAACCCCGCATGGCGCCGCTAGCCATAGCGGTGCCAGTCATACGCCGCCTTGGCGAACAGCACGAACAGCAGCGCCAACAGCACCAATCCCAACCGCCAATAGGGCGACCGGCGGCGGCGCCAGGCGAAGTACATCATCACCGCCAGCGTTCCCAGCGTAAGGGGGTAATACACCGCCAGCGTCAGTAAAGCGATAATGATGTAATCAGACATGGCTCTTTCACTCCGAGGTGTTCACACCGCCGCTGATGCGGGCAGCGATCGACCTTTCGCCTTATCGCCTCGTTAAAGGCTAGAGGTCTGGCGCATTTATGCATAAAATATAAGATTGCTCTTAACTCAAACTGAATAGTAATCAAACAACAAGGGTGACATGACTCAGCAGCAACCCATACAGGATGCCGTGCCGGCGCGCAGCGTTAAAAGCTCCCCATTATTATTTCAGGCCGGCGTGTTTGTCATCATCGTTGCCGCCACGCTGATCCTCTTTAACAGCTGGCAAATCTGGAACGCACACCAGCGCGATCTGCGCAGCGCCGAGCATGAATCCGCCAACCTCGCCCGCTCGCTGGCGCAGCATGCCGACGATACTTTCATGCAGGTGGACGGCAATCTGCTCGATCTGACCGAACGTCTCCAGAACGACGGACTGGGGCTATCGCAATTGACCCGGCTGCAGCGGGTGATGCAAACCCAGGTCGGCAACCTGCCGCAGCTGCATGGGCTGTTTCTCTACGATGCGCGCGGCCGCTGGCTGGCGACCTCCTCGGGCAAGTTCATCAAGAACGCCAACAACGCCGATCGCGAGTACTTCATATACCATCAAAACCGCGACGACGGCGGCCTGTACATCGGCAAGGTGATCCGCAGCCGCACCACCGGCGATCTGATCATTCCCGTTTCGCGGCGTTTCAACAACCCGGACGGCAGCTTTGGCGGCGTGGTGCTGGCGACGCTGTACATCGATTATTTCCGCCAGTTTTACGATAGCTTCGCCCTCAACACCGACGCCTCACTGAACCTGCTGCTGGCGGACGGCACCATCCTTTACCGCCGCCCTTACTCGGCGGCGTCGATCGGTAAAAACATCGCCAAGGGTGTGCTGTTCAGCGAAATTTTGCCGCATTCGGAATTCGGTAACGCCACCATCACCTCGCTGTACGACAAAGTGGAGCGCATCTACGGCTATTCGCGGGTCAACCGCTTTCCGCTGGTGATCGCCGCCGGGCTGTCGAAACGCGACGCGTTGGCGGACTGGCGCACCGACGCCGGCCTGTTCGCCGTCGGCGGCCTCTCGCTGCTGATGATCCTGTTGGCGATGGGCATGGTGCTGCTGCGGCAAATCAAGCACAGCATGCAAACCGAAGCCGAGCTGATGCGCACCCGCGATCAGCTGACCAGCATCAACCAGATGCTCGAAGAGTTGGCGCTGCTGGACGGCCTGACCGGGCTGGCCAACCGCCGCCAGTTTGATATCGCGCTGAAGAACGAGCTGGCACGGGCTTCGCGCAACTACCGCAGCGTGGCGCTGCTGATGCTGGATATCGACTATTTCAAACAGTACAACGACAGCTATGGCCACGTCGCCGGTGACCAATGCCTGCAGCAGATCGGCCAAACGCTCAAAGGGTTGGCGTGCCGCAGCAACGACGTTCTGGCGCGTTACGGCGGCGAAGAGATGGGAATTATCCTGCCGGATACCGACGTCCAGGGCGCACTGATTTTCGCCGAACGCGTCATCAACGCGGTGCGCGATCTGAAAATTCCGCATCAGGGCAACCCGCACGGCATCGTCACCATCAGCATCGGTATCTGCGCCAAAGTGCCGCATATGTATAACGATACGCCGATCAGCTTTATCAATGAGGCGGACAGTGCGTTGTATCAGGCCAAGAAAAAAGGCAAAAACTGCATTTACGGCGCTTAATCATTAATCGGGCCACCAAATTTTGGCGGCCCGATTTATTACCAACCAAAATGAAATAATTCCTCTCCGCAACATTATTTTCCCGGTTTACCCTGCGCTCTGAATAAAATAACGCCAATAATAAGCATAATATTTATTTCCATTAAAATTCAACAAGATAAAAAATCGCCCTTCCACAGACAATTCGTGCCATTTTTGATTATTCGTGCCTACGCGCAGTCCCGTTTAGCCCTCGTTTACTTTTCATTGGTATTGCCGGTGATATCCTTATCAGGACTATTCTCTATATCAGGAAGCCATCGCACGCTTCGGCGCACTGCGCCCTGCTGATACATCCATAATAGAACCCACAAATTTCACGTTGCAATTGAGCGGCCTGTTGACGCCGCTCCAGCCAGCCACTGCGCAAGCCAGTGCAGCCAATCACGCGGCAACCTGAAAGACGGGAATAAAGCGATATAGATTTGCGAGGAGATCTCATGCCTACTGGCGATATTATGCGTGAACAGGCCGTCCTGACGCTGCCGTTGCGACAATGGGCGACAGCGGAAGCATCCAGCGCGGTCAGCGAACTGGAACAGGGCAAGGTACTGTTTCTGCCCGAACTGGCCTTCCCCCTGTCTGAACAGGAAATGCCGCTGCTGGATCCGACGTTGGTCGATCCGAAGCGCAAAAACATCAGCTATCAGCCGCTGTCCGGCAAACTGAGCGGCGTCGCCGTTGCGGAACGCCGGCAACAGGTTCAGCAACTGCTGGAGCGCTATTATCAATCTTGCCGCCAGCTGATCGCCGGGCTGTTGCCCGAGTATCAGGAGGCGCTGCACCACCCGACCGGCAGCCTGCGTTTGCACCCGGTTTCCGCCTGGCGGGCGACCAGTTCCTGGCGCAAAGACGACAGCCGCCTGCACGTTGACGCTTTCCCGTCGCGCCCGAACTACGGCGAACGCATTCTGCGCATTTTCACCAACCTCAACCCGCACGGCGAGCATCGCCAATGGCGCGTCGGCGAGCCGTTCCCTGAGCTGGCGGCACGCTTTATGCCGCGCCTCGCACGCTACTCCGCCCTCAGCAGCTGGCTGCAGCATCAGGTGCGCATCACCAAGACCCGCCGCAGCCATTATGACCACCTGATGCTGCAGTTGCACGACGCCATGAAGGCCGACGGCGATTATCAGCAACGGGGTCCGCAGCTGGCGCTGGAATTCCCACCGGGCAGCAGCTGGATTTGCTTCTCGGATCAAACGCCGCACGCCGCAATGGGCGGCCAGTTTATGCTGGAACAGACCTTCCTGTTGCCGGTGAACAAGATGCAGGATCCGCAGCGTTCGCCGCTGAAAGTGCTGGAACAGCTGCGCGGGCAGCCGCTGATCTGAATGGCTCGCCGCCGCCGGGATGCCGGCGGCGGCGAAACGCGCATTATGCCTCGAAGTCCCCTTGCTGGCGCGCCACCAGCGTCAGAATGCTGTAGAGCGCCACCGGTTGCTGTTCCTGATTCAGCACCTGCACATCCCACACCACCACGCCATGCGGCCGATCTTCGGCGGTTTTCTGCGGCTTGCGGATCTTCTTCTTGCAGGTTAACCGCACCTGAATGGTGTCGCCGATCTTCACTGGTTCAATAAAACGCAGATTCTCCATGCCATAGTTGGCGATCACCGGCCCGACGGCGGCGTCGACAAACAGCCCGGCCGCAGCGGACACCACAAAGTAACCGTGCGCCACCCGCTCGCCGAACAGCGAATCGGCGGCGCCGATCTTGTCCATGTGCGCGTAAAAGTGGTCGCCGCTCAGGCAGGCGAAGTTGACGATATCCGCCTCGGTCACGGTGCGGCGCGCGGTCAACAGGCTGTCGCCCAGCTGCAGCTGCTCGAAATATTTCCGGAACGGGTGCACCGGATGTTCGGCGACCGGCGCGCCGCGCACCCATTCGCCGCCGATGGCCGCCAGCATCGCCGGGCTGCCCTGGATCGCCGTGCGCTGCATATAGTGCTTCACCGCGCGCAGTCCACCCAGCTCTTCACCGCCGCCGGCGCGCCCCGGGCCGCCGTGCACCAGCATCGGCAACGGCGAACCGTGGCCGGTGGATTCCGCCGCCGCCTGCTCATCCAAAATCAGCATACGTCCGTGAGCGCAGGCCGCCGCGCGGATAAAGCGCTTGGCCACTGCCGGATCGGCGGTCACCAGCGATCCCGCCAGGCTGCCCTGCCCCAGCAACGCCAACGCGATCGCCTGCTCGGTATCCGCATACGGCATCAGCGTCGCCACCGGGCCGAAGGCCTCAGTGCCGTGCACCGCCTGATGGGTGAACGGATCGGCGCAATACAGCAGGGTCGGCGGATAAAACGCCCCACCGCGCGCGCCGTCGCCCATCACTTCCAGCTTATCCAACGACGCGCCGCACAGCGGTTCGCAGCCGTTGCGCAGCAGGAACTCCACCTTGCTTTGCACATCATCACGCTGCTCGTGGCTGACCAGCGCCCCCATGCGCACCTGCTCCAGCTGCGGGTCGCCCACCGTCACCCCCGCCAGACGCTGCAACAAGGCCTGACGCACCGCCGCCACCTGCGCCGCCGGCACGATGATGCGGCGGATCGCGGTGCACTTCTGCCCCGCCTTGGCGGTCATTTCACGGCACACCTCTTTGATAAACAGCGCAAATTCCGGCATCTCCGGCGTCACGTCTTCCGCCAGCACGCAGCAGTTGAGCGAATCCGCCTCCATGGTGAACGCGATCGATTTTTCCAACAGGCGCGGATGCGCCCGCAGCCGCTGGCCGGTCTGCGCCGAACCGGTGAACGTTACCGCATCCTGATAATCCAGGTGCGCAAACATGTCGCCGACGCCGCCGCATACCAACTGCAGCGCGCCTTCCGGCACCAGCCCGCTGTCGACGATCAGCCTGACCATCGCCTGCGTCAGCTGCGCGGTGGCGGTGGCCGGCTTGATGATGGCCGGCATGCCCGCCAGCCAGGTCGGCGCCAGTTTTTCCAGCATGCCCCAGCAAGGGAAGTTGAAGGCGTTGATATGCAGCGCCACGCCGGGGCGCGAGGTCAATACGTGGCGGGCGGCGAACTGCGCCTGCTTCGACAGCGGGATCAGCTCATCTTCCGGCCACAGCGTATCGTCCGGCAGATCGCGGCCGGCCATGCCGGCATAGGCGAACAGCGTGGCGATGCCGCCTTCGATATCGACCCAGCCGTCGCTGCGCGTCGCCCCGGTTTGATAGGAAATCTGATACAGCGCCTCTTTATGCGCCAGCAGGTGTTTCGCCACCGCTTTCAGCATCTGGGCGCGCTGCTGGAATGTCATGTGCGCCAGCGCCGGGCCGCCGTGGCTGCGGGCATAGCTCAGGCTGGCCGCTAACGGCAGGCCGTCGGAGCAGACCTGGAACAGCGCCTCGCCGGTTACGGCGTGACGGATCTCGCGCGCCTCTCCCTGCCCGTACACCCAGGCGCCAGAAAGATAACTGTGTAACTGCTGCATGTGCCCTCCGGAATTCATAAATTTTCACCATACAGCTTAATTACGTATCACATAAATGCCAGTCGACGCCAAACTCAATTTTAACAAAAAGAGAACAAGAAGCGCTTTCAAGCCGTTTCCCCTGGCATTAATACGGAGTCACTGCTTATTTTTATCAAATAAAATCAAATTATTAACAAAAACACCTGTGAGTGCGCTCGCAAAACCACATAAATCTCGTTTGATCTTTTTGTTATCAGTTTGTAGCCTTATGGTTAGTTAAAGTGATTCACATTTTTATATTTAATGTGAAAAATACGAATCACCAAGAGGCAAGCATGACAACTGACGCACAGTATCAGCAGCATTTCGACGACAAGATCGCGGCGGATATCGCCATTGAGGCTAAAGACTGGATGCCGGACGCCTATCGTCAGAACCTGATTCGGCAGATCGGCCAACACGCCCACTCGGAAGTCATCGGCATGCTGCCGGAAGCCAACTGGCTGACGCGTGCCCCCACGCTGCGCCGCAAGGCGGTGCTGCTGGCCAAAGTGCAGGATGAGGCCGGCCACGGTCTGTACCTCTACAGCGCCGCCGAGACCCTCGGCTGTTCGCGCCAGGACATCTACCAAAAGATGCTCGACGGCAAGATGAAATACTCCTCTATCTTCAATTACCCCACGCTCAACTGGGCGGATATCGGCGTGATCGGCTGGCTGGTCGACGGCGCCGCCATCGTCAACCAGGTGGCGCTGTGCCGCGCGTCCTACGGCCCCTATGCGCGGGCGATGGTGAAGATCTGCAAAGAGGAGAGCTTCCACCAGCGCCAGGGCTACGAGGCGGTAATGGCGATGGCCAACGGCAGCGACACGCAGCGCGCCATGCTGCAGGACGCCATCGATCGCTTCTGGTGGCCGGTGCTGATGATGTTCGGCCCGAGCGACGCCGACTCCCCCCACAGCGCCCAGAGCATGGCGTGGAAAATCAAACGTCACAGCAACGATGAGCTGCGGCAGAAGTTCGTCGACAACACCGTACCGCAGCTGGAAGCGCTGGGCATGACGGCGCCGGATCCGGATCTGCACTGGGATGCCGCTGCCGGCCACTATCGCTTCGGCGAGATCGACTGGAGCGAGCTGCATGAGGTGATCAAAGGGCGTGGCCAATGCAACCACGAACGCCTGCAGGCCAAACGCCGCGCCTGGGAAGACGGCGCCTGGGTGCGTGACGGCGCCATGGCCCACGCCGCGAAAAACGCTGCTTCCGCCGCATAGCCAACATAAGGAACCGAGATCATGAGCCACGTTGAATGGCCGCTGTATGAAGTGTTTATCCGCAGCAAACAAGGGCTAGCGCATCGCCACGTTGGCAGCCTGCACGCCGCCGACGACCAAATGGCGCTGGAAAACGCCCGCGACGCCTACACGCGCCGTAATGAAGGCTGCTCGATTTGGGTGGTGCAATCCCGCCATCTGATCGCCTCGCAGCCGGAAGATCGCGGCGCCTTCTTCGATCCTTCTGAAGACAAGATCTACCGTCATCCGACGTTTTACACCATTCCCGACGGCATCAAGAACATGTAGAGGCGACCATGACGGTTAACGATCCGCGCATCAGCTATTTGCTTCGCCAGGGCGACACGCCTCTGATCCTCGCCCAGCGCCTGTGCGCCTGGTGCGGCCACGCGCCCGAGCTGGAGATCGATCTGGCGTTGGCCAACATCGGGCTCGATCTGCTCGGCCAGGCGCGCAACTTCCTGGGCTACGCCGCCGAACTGGCTGGGCCGCCCTGCAGCGAAGACAGCCTGGCCTTTGGGCGCGACGAACGCCAGTTTCATAACCTGCTGCTGGCGGAGCAGCCGAACGGCGGTTTCAACGACACGTTGGTGCGCCAGTTCCTGCTCGACGTCTACCACGTGCAGCTGCACCAGGCGTTGAGCCGCAGCGGCGATGCGCAGATCGCCGCCATCGCTGCCAAGTCGTTGAAGGAGGCCGATTACCACCTGCGCTTCAGCCGCGGCTGGATGATCCGCCTCGGCGACGGCAACGACATCAGCCACCGCAAGATCCAGCAGTCGCTGGATAACCTGTGGCGCTTCACCGCCGAGCTGTTCCACGCCGACGCGCTGGAGCTTGAGCTGGCGGAACAGGGCATTGCCGTCGATCCGCGCGAGCTGCAGGCTCCCTGGCAAGCGCAGGTGGAAGAGACACTGCGCCAGGCGACATTGACGCTGCCCGCCGAGCAGGCGTTCCGTCACGGCGGCAAACAAGGCCGACACAGTGAACACCTCGGCCCGCTGCTGGCGGAGATGCAGTTCCTGCAACGCGCCTATCCAAACGGCCAATGGTAGGAGGCCGCGATGAACGTCACTCGTTTGCAACCCGCTGAAATCCCGCAGATTTGGCACTGTCTGCAACAGATCAGCGATCCCGAGCTGCCGGTGCTGTCGATCACCGATTTGGGCATGGTGCGCGACGTGGCGCGCGACGGCAACGGCTGGCGCGTGACCTTCACCCCCACCTACTCCGGCTGCCCGGCCACCGAATTTCTGCTCAACGCCATCGAGCAGCGGCTGACGGCCGCCGGCTTCAGCCCGGTGCAGGTGGACATTCGCCTCAGCCCGGCCTGGACCACCGATTGGATGAACGCCGACGCCCGCGAACGGCTGCGGCAATACGGCGTAGCGCCGCCGCAGGGCCACACCTGCGATCGGCCGCATGCCCACGGCCCGGTAGCCTGCCCGCGCTGCGGCAGCACCCACAGCGAGAAGATCAGCGAGTTCGGCTCCACCGCCTGTAAAGCGCTGTACCGCTGCTGCGACTGCCGGGAACCGTTCGATTATTTCAAATGCATATAGGAGCGCTGACACCATGACGGTCTTTCATCGCCTGAACGTCGCCGCCATCGAGCGCGAAACGCCGGACGCCGTAGCCATCACCCTGCGGGTGCCCGAAGAGCTGCAAAACCAATACCGCTACACCCCCGGCCAGCACCTGACGCTCAAGGCGCTAGTCAACGGCGAAGAGCTGCGGCGTTGCTATTCCATCTGCAGTTCGCCGCAGGAAGGCCTGCTGCAGATCGGCGTAAAAGCGATTGATCAGGGCCGTTTCTCCGGCTTCGTCAACCGCATGCTGAAAGTCGGCGATGCGCTGGAAGTGATGGTGCCGCAGGGGCGCTTCGGCTATCAGCCGCAGGCGGAGCGCCGCGGCAACTATCTGGCGATCGCCGCCGGCTCCGGCATCACGCCGATGCTGTCGATCATCAAGGCGACGCTGCAGCTTGAGCCGGGCAGCAGCTTCACCCTGATCTACGGCAACCGCAACAGCCGTTCAATGATGTTCAAAGAGGCGCTATCGGATCTGAAAAACCGCTATCCGCAGCGTTTTCAGCCGCTGTACCTGTTCAGCCAGGAGAGCCTCGACAGCCCGCTGCTCAGCGGCCGCATCGACCGTGAACGCCTGGCGGCGATCGGCGGCGCGCTGCTGGATTTCCGCGACTATGACCACGCCTTCATCTGCGGGCCGGAATCGATGATGGACGACGCGCAGACCGTGCTGGAACAGGCCGGCGTTCCGGCCAACCACATCCACAGCGAACGTTTCAACACCAGCGGCCTGGTCGCCCGCCCGCGCCACAGCGTTGATCGCAATGCCACCCGGGTGGCGATCCTGCTCGACGGCCGCCGATTGGATATCGAGGTCGGCGAACAGGACGACAGCATTCTCGATGCCGCGCTGCGCCAGGGCGCCGATCTGCCCTACGCCTGCAAAGGCGGCGTGTGCGCCACCTGCAAATGCCGGCTGAAGGCCGGCCAGGTGGAGATGGGCGTCAACTACAGCCTTGAGCCGGATCAGCTGGCGGCGGGCTACGTATTGAGCTGCCAGTCGTGGCCGAAAGGAGACGGCGTGGTGTTGGACTTCGACGTCTAGGAGCCGCGATGGATACCCCCTTTATTTTGCATCAGCAGCAACACCGCGTGGTCACGCTGACGCTGCATCGCCCGGAGGCGCGCAACGCCCTGAGCACGCCGTGCCTGGAACAGCTGGTTACCCGGCTGGAGCAGGCTGACGCCGACAGCGGCGTGGGCGCCGTGGTGATCGCCGGCGCGGCGCGCTTCTTCGCCGCCGGGGCCGATCTGCGCGAACTGCAACAACAGGATCTGCCGGCCGCGCTGGCGGACAGCCGTCCGCAGCTGTGGCAGCGGCTGGCGCAGTTCAGCAAGCCGCTGCTGGCGGCGGTGAACGGCTATGCCCTGGGCGCCGGCTGCGAGTTGGCGCTGGCCTGCGACATCGTTATCGGCGGCGAAAGCGCCCGCTTCGGCCTGCCGGAGATCACCCTCGGCCTGATGCCAGGGGCCGGCGGCACCCAGCGCCTGATCCGCTGCGTCGGCAAGTCGCGCGCCAGCCAGATGGTGCTGACCGGCGAAGCCATCGACGCCCGCACCGCGCTGCACTCTGGCCTTATCAGCGAAGTGTGCGTCGATGCCCTGACGCTGGAGCGCACGCAGCAGATTGCCGATCGCATCAGCCGTCAGGCGCCGCTGGCGCTGCGCGCCGCCAAACAGGCGCTGAAACAGGCCGAGGAAATCGGCCTTAGCCAGGGGCTGGCGATGGAGCGTCAGCAATTTGTCACCCTGGCCGCCACCGACGATCGCCGCGAAGGCATCGCCGCCTTTTTCGAAAAACGTACGCCAAACTATCAGGGGCGCTGATTTATGGATAACGCATTGATTCTCAGCCATCTCGACGCCGGCGTGTTGACGCTGACCCTCAACCGGCCGGATCGGCTCAACAGCTTTAATGACGAGATGCATCGCCAGCTGAGCGAAGCGCTGACGCAGGCCGAGCGCGACGACAGCGTGCGCTGCCTGCTGATCGCCGGCGCCGGGCGCGGTTTCTGCGCCGGGCAGGATCTCAACGATCGCAACGTCAGCGCCGATCAACAGGCGCCGGATCTCGGCCTGTCGGTCGAACGTTTCTACAACCCCCTGATCCGCCGCCTGACCGCCCTGCCGAAACCGGTGGTATGCGCGGTCAACGGTGTGGCGGCCGGCGCCGGTGCCGCGCTGGCCCTGGCGTGCGATATCGTCATCGCCGCCGACAACGCCAGCTTTATTCAGTCGTTCTGCCGTTTGGGGCTGGTGCCGGATTCCGGCGGCAGCTGGTTCCTGCCGCGGCTGGCCGGCCACGCCCGCGCGATGGGCATGGCCATGCTGGGCGACAAAATCAGCGCCCAACAGGCGCTGGAGTGGGGCATGATCTGGCAGGTGGTGCCGGCGGATGAATTGGCCGACCGCACGCAAACGCTGGCGCGCCATCTGGCCACCCAGCCGACTTACGGTCTGGGGCTAATCAAGAAAGCCATCTACAGTTCGGCCACCAACAGCCTCGATCAACAACTCGATCTGGAGCGCGATCTGCAGCGATTGGGCGGCCGCAGCGACGACTACCGCGAAGGCGTCAGCGCGTTCTTCGCCAAACGCACGCCAAACTTCAGCGGGAAATAGCCATGAACGCGTCCCTTCTTAACGGCCAGGTGGCGGTGATCGGCGCCGGCACCATGGGCATCGGCATTGCGCAGGTGGCCGCCGCCGCCGGTCACCCGGTGCGGCTGTTCGATATCGCGCCCGCCGCCGCCCAGCGCGCGATCGATGAACTCACTCGCCGCCTGCGCCAGCGGGTCGACGGCGGCAAGGCCGACGCCAACGCCACCGAGGCGCTGCTGGCACGCCTCGAACGCGCCGATTCGCTCGAGCAACTGGCCAACAGCGCGCTGGTAATTGAAGCGGTGGCGGAAAATCTGGCGATTAAGCAGAGCCTGTTCCGCGATCTGGAAGCGGTCTGCTCGCCCACGGCGCTGTTCGCCAGCAATACCTCCTCGCTGTCGATCACCGCCATCGCCGGCGCCTTGCAACACCCGGCGCGCATGGCCGGGCTGCACTTCTTCAATCCGGCGCCGCTGATGAAGCTGGTGGAGATCGTCAGCGGTCTGGAGACCGGGGCCGAGACCCTCGCGGCGCTGCAGGCCCTGGCGCAGCGCTGGGGTAAGCAGAGCGTCGTGTGCCGTTCGACGCCGGGATTCATCGTCAACCGCGTGGCGCGGCCGTTCTACGCCGAAACCCTGCGCGCGCTGGAAGAACGGGTGGCCGACGCCGCCACCCTGGATGCGGTAATGCGCGACGCCGGCGGTTTCGCCATGGGCCCGCTGCAGTTGACCGATCTGATCGGCCAGGACGTCAATTACGCCGTGACCGACTCGGTGTATCAGGCCTTCTACCAGGATCCGCGCTTCACCCCCTCACTGGTGCAGCAGGAATTGGTGGCCGCCGGACATCTCGGCCGCAAATCCGGCCGCGGCTTCTACCGCTACGACGCACAACGCCCCGCCGCAGAGATGATCGCCTTTGCGCCGCCGGCGCAGGCCGCGCCGCCGCAACGCGTCACGCTGCACGGCGACTGGTCTTCTCTGGCCGCTTTAGCGGAACTGTTGATCGAAAATGCGGGGGCGATCAAACAACCTGGCCAGACCAGCCCGTACCTCACGATCGACGACGTTACACTGATGTTAACCAATGGTAAAACCGCCGGCCAACTGGCCGACGAACGTGGAACGCCTGTGGTGCTGTTCGATCTCTGTGCCGACTATGCGCATGCCTCCGCCATCGCCATCAGCTGCGCGGCGCAAAACGGCGCGCAACACAATGCCAAAGCGATCCGTCTGCTGCAGTCCCTCGGCAAACGCGTCATCCCGTTGCCGGATTACCCCGGCCTGCTGACGATGCGCACCCTGGCCATGCTGGCCAACGAAGCGCTCGACGTGGTGAACAAAGGCGTCGCCGGCGCCGAAGATACCGATCTGGCGATGCTGCGCGGCGTCAACTATCCGCGCGGCCCGCTGGCCTGGGGCGCCACGCTCGGCTGGCGCCATATTCTGGCGACGCTGGAAAACCTGCAACGCTATTACGGCGAAGCGCGCTATCGCCCGATGCCGCTGCTGCGCCGCTACGCTTCCCCCGCCGCTTTCCCAGGAGCCGAACGATGAACGCCAATACGCCGCGCGCGCTGGCTCAGCGCTGCGCCGAACAGATGTTCCAGCAAGATACCTGCGCTCAGGCGATGGGGATGCACATCGACGCCGTCGACGCCGGGTACGCGCAGGTCAGCATGACCGTCGGCCCGCAGATGCTCAACGGCCACCAAACCTGCCACGGCGGCCAACTGTTCAGCCTGGCGGACACCGCCTTCGCCTACGCCTGCAACAGCCAGGGGTTGGCGGCGGTAGCCTCCGGCTGCAGCATCGACTTCGTCCGCCCGGCGCTGGCCGGCGATCGCCTCACCGCCAGCGCGCAGATGCGCCATCAGGGCAAAGCCACCGGGCTGTATGACGTCGAAATCGTCAATCAACAGGGCAAAACCGTCGCCTGGTTTCGCGGCCGCGCGCACCGCCTTGGCCACAGCATTTTAGGAGATCAGGCATGAATCAGGCATTTATCTGCGACGGCGTGCGCACCCCGATCGGCCGCTACGGCGGCGCGCTGGCGCAGGTGCGCGCTGACGACCTCGCCGCCCTGCCGCTGCGCGTGCTGCTGGAGCGCCATCCGCAGGTGGATTGGGCACAGCTGGACGACGTGATCCTCGGCTGCGCCAACCAGGCCGGGGAAGACAACCGCAATCTGGCGCGCATGGCGCTGCTGCTGGCCGGATTGCCGGTCGGCGTTTCCGGCACCACGGTGAACCGCCTGTGCGGTTCGGGCCTGGATGCGTTGGCAATGGCGGCGCGCAGCATCAAAGCCGGCGACGCCGGGCTGCTGCTGGCCGGCGGCGCGGAGTCGATGACCCGCGCGCCGCTGGTGATGGGCAAGGCCGACAGCGCCTTCAGCCGCCAGGCGCAGCTGTACGACACCACCCTCGGCTGGCGCTTCGTCAACCCGCGCATGCAGGCCGAGTTCGGCACCGATTCGATGCCGGAGACCGCCGAAAACGTCGCGGCGCAGTTCAATATCAGCCGCGCCGATCAGGACGCCTTTGCGCTGCGCAGCCAGCAGCGCGCCGCCCGGGCGCAGGCGCTGGGCCACCTGGCGCAGGAGATAGCCCCGGTCAGCCTCACCGGTAAAAAAGGCGTGGTCACCCTGTTCAGCCAGGATGAACACCCGCGCGCCGACACCACCTTCGAGCAGCTGCAGGCGCTGAAAACCCCATTCCGTCAGCCCGGCAGCGTCACCGCCGGCAACGCCTCGGGCCTGAACGACGGCGCGGCGGCGCTGATCGTCGCCTCCGAAGCAATGGCGGTGCGCCAGGGGCTGACGCCGCGCGCGCGCATCGTTGCCACCGCCACCTGCGGCGTGGAGCCGCGGCTGATGGGCATCGGCCCGCTGCCGGCCACCCGCAAGGTGCTGGAGATCGCCGGGCTGAGCCTGGCGCAGATGGACGTCATCGAACTGAACGAAGCGTTCGCCGCCCAGGCGTTGGCGGTGATGCGCCAGCTTGGCCTGCCGGACGATGCCCCGCAGGTTAACCCCAACGGCGGCGCGATCGCTCTGGGGCATCCGCTGGGCATGAGCGGCGCGCGCCTGGCGCTGGCCGCCCTGTTTGAACTGGAACGGCGAGCCGGCCGCTACGCGCTTTGCACCATGTGCATCGGCGTCGGCCAAGGCATCGCCATGATCATTGAGCGTGTCTGACCCCTGAGGCTAACCATGACAATAAATCCACAGCCCCTCGAAACGATCGAATTCGCCTCGCGCGATGAGATTGAAGTGTTGCAGTTGGCGCGTTTGAAGTGGACGCTGCACCACGCCTACGACAATGTGCCGATGTACAAGCGCAAGTTCGATCAGGCGGGCGTACACCCCGACGATCTTAAGCAGCTGAGCGATCTGGCGCGCTTCCCCTACACCACCAAGCAGGATCTGCGCGACAACTACCCGTTCGACACCTTCGCGGTGCCGATGGAGCAGGTGGTGCGCATCCACGCCTCCTCGGGCACCACCGGCCGCCCGACGGTGGTGGGCTACACCCAGCGCGACATCGATAACTGGGCCGATATCGTCGCCCGCTGCCTGCGCGCCGGCGGCGCCACCGCCAAAGACAAGGTGCACGTCGCCTACGGCTACGGCCTGTTCACCGGCGGCCTGGGGGCGCACTACGGCGCGGAGCGGCTCGGCGCGACGGTGATCCCGATGTCCGGCGGGCAGACGGAACGCCAGGCGCAGCTGATCCTCGACTTCAAACCCGACATCATCATGGTGACGCCGTCCTATTGCCTGACGCTGATCGACGAACTGGAGCGCAAGATGGGCGGCGACGCGCGCGGCTGTTCGCTGCGGCTCGGCGTGTTCGGCGCCGAACCCTGGACCGAAGCCCTGCGCCACGAAATCGAATCCCGCATGGGCATCAAGGCGCTGGATATCTATGGCCTGTCGGAAGTGATGGGGCCGGGCGTGGCGATGGAGTGTCTGGAAAGCGGCGGCGGCCCCACCATCTGGGAAGACCACTTCCTGCCGGAGATCATCTGCCCGGAGACCGGCGTCGCCCTGCCGGACGGCGAGCACGGCGAACTGGTGTTTACCACCCTGACCAAAGAGGCGCTGCCGGTGATCCGCTACCGCACTCGCGATCTCACCCGGCTGCTGCCGGGCGACGCGCGCCAGATGCGCCGCATGGGCAAGATCACCGGCCGCTCCGACGACATGCTGATCATCCGCGGCGTCAACGTCTTCCCGTCGCAGGTGGAAGAGCAGATCATGCAGTTCGAGCAGCTGTCGCCGCACTATCAGCTGCAGGTCAGCCGCAGCGGGCACCTGGACACGCTGGCGGTGCGCGTCGAGCTGAAAGAATCGGCGCTCAGCCTCAGCCACCAGCAGCGTTGCGACATCTGCCACCAGCTGCGCCACCACATCAAATCGATCGTGGGCGTCAGCACCGACGTCAGCATCGCCAACTGCGGCGATATTCCTCGCTCGGAAGGCAAGGCGCAGCGCGTGGTCGATCTGCGGCCGCGCTGAGGCGCACGGCGTCACGGATGACGCCGCCCCAAATTATGTTAATGTTGTGGCTCATCGAAGGCTAACCCATGGAAAAATATGGAACATAAACTGGATGAGTTCATTCGCCACGCCGTCGACGCGCAGCCGATCAGCGGCACCTCGCTGATCATTTCGCTGTACGGCGACGCGCTCAGCCACCGCGGCGGCGAAGTGTGGCTCGGCAGCCTGAGCGCGCTGCTGGAGGCCTTCGGCTTCGGCGATCGTTTCGTGCGCACCTCGGTGTTCCGCCTGCAGAAAGAGGGGTGGCTGGCGGTGGAGAAAATCGGCCGCCGCAGCTTCTACCGCGTGACCGAGCAGGGGATGCGCCAGTTCCGCCACGCCGAATCGAAAATTTATCTGCGCGAGCAGCCCGCCTGGGACGGCAAATGGGAGCTGCTGCTGCTGGAATGCGCCGAAAAAAACGCGCGCGCGCGGCTGAAAAAAGAGCTGGGCTGGCTCGGGTTCGGGCAGATCGCCAACAACCTGATGGCCGCCCCCACCCATGCGCAAACCGACGTGACGGCGCTGCTCGGCGAATTGAACGCCAGCGAGCAGGTGATCTACTTCCGCGCCGATTACCCCTACAACCGCTCCGAGCAAACGCTGCAGAAACTGGTGGCCGACTGCTGGTCATTGAGCGAGGTGGCGGCCGGTTATCATGAGTTTATCGTCTCTTTCCGGCCGCTGATGGCGCTGCTGCGCGAAGTCGACCCGGCGGCGCTGACGCCGCTGCGCTGTTTCCAGATTAAGCTATTATTGATTCACTTCTTCCGTCGCGTGGTGTTGAAAGATCCGCTGCTGCCGGACGCGCTGCTGCCCGCGCAGTGGGAGGGCCAAATCGCCCGCAACCTGTGCATCAATCTCTACCAGCAGGTCGATCGCGCCGCGACGGAGTACGTCAGCTCGCTGGCGGAGACCACCATCGGCGCCCTGCCCGCGCCGGCCGCCGGTTACTATCGGCGCTTCGGCGGCCTGCCGCGCGACCCTACATATTAAGGAACTCACGCTATGCCTGTGTATCAGATTGACGGCCTGACGCCGGTCGTTGACCCCAGCAGTTACGTGCACCCGACGGCGGTGCTGATCGGTGACGTGATCGTCGGCAAACACGTGTATATCGGCCCGAACGCCAGCCTGCGCGGCGATTTTGGCCGCCTGGTGATCTGCGACGGCGCCAACATTCAGGACAACTGCGTAATGCACGGCTTCCCGCAGCAGGACACGGTGGTGGAAGAAGACGGCCATATCGGCCACGGCGCCATCCTGCACGGCTGCCGCATTCGCCGCAACGCGATGGTGGGCATGAACGCGGTGGTGATGGACGGCGCGGAGATCGGCGAGAACACCATCGTCGGCGCGATGGCGTTCGTCAAAGCCGCGGCGACGATCGAAGCCAACAAGCTGGTGGTAGGCAGCCCGGCGCGCGTGCTGCGCGATCTGACCGAACAGGAGCTGGCCTGGAAGATTGCCGGCACCCGCGAGTATCAGGATCTGGTGCAGCGCTGCAAATCCTCGCTGCACGAAGTGGCGCCGCTGACCGAAATCGAACCGGGCCGCCAGCGCCTGAGCTTCGGCGATCACCTGATCCCGAAAAGCCAGCTTTAATCCCCAGGGCTGAGGTGCGCCTCAGCCCCTCCTCCGCATTACTCCACTTCCGGCGCCTTGAGCGGCGACGGCGCAGCCGCGCGGCGGCTCTGGAAGTGATAAGCCACCACCAGCAGCAGGGTGAACGGAATACCGAACCACAGCGTCATGCGGAAAAATTCGGTAAACGCGGTCGAGATCATCAGCGCCGCCATCAGCCCGCCACCCAGTAAGGTGGTATAGGGGAATCCCCACATGCGGAACTTCAGATGGGTCTGCCGGTGCCGGCGGCGGAAGAACAGATGGGTGACGAAGATCATCAGCCAGGTAAAACAGGCGCCATACACCGAAATGGACATCATGGCGGCGAACGACGTTTCCGGCGCCACCAGGCTCAGGACGATGGACACCACGATGCCGATGCACGACATCGCCAGCGCATTGACCGGAATGCCGCGCCGGCTGACGCGCCCCAGCGCCGCCGGCGCTTGCCCGGCGCGCGACAGCGAGAACATCATGCGGGTGGTGATGTACAGCTGGCTGTTCATCGCCGACAGCGCCGCCACCAGCACGATAAAGTTGAAAATACCGGCGGCGGCGGGCAAATGGATCACGTTCATCGCCATCAGGAACGGGCTTTCGCCGGTGCCGGACTGCCGCCAGGGCACGATGGCCAACATTAGGGCAATCGACAGCATGTAGAAGATGAACAGCCGCACGATGGTGCCCTTGAACGCCGCCTTCACCGCAATCACCGGATTTTTCGCCTCGCCGGCGGCCACCGCGATCATCTCAATGCTCAGGTAGCTGAAGATGGACACGATCACCGCAAACCACATGCCCTTGACGCCAAACGGCATAAAGCCGCCGGCGGTCAGGTTGCGCAGGCCATAGGCCGGGTTGCCCGAGAACGCCAGAATGCCGATGCCGATCAGAATAAACGCCACGATCGCCGTTACTTTGACGGTGGACAGCGCGTATTCCACCTGGCCGAACGACTTCACGCCGATCACGTTAACGACGATCACCGCCGCCGAGAACAGCAGCACCCACGGCCAGGTCGGCGTCGCCGGGAACCAGAACTGCATGTACATGCCGATGGCGGTGACTTCGGTGCCCACCGCCAGTACCACGCAAGACCAGTAAGAATAACGCACCAGAAAACCGAACAGCGGGCCGAGATAGAATTCAGCGTAGTCGCCGAACGAGCCGGGCGTCGGGTGTTCGGAGGTCATTTCCGCCAGGCTGCCCATCAGCAGCAGCGCAATGACGCCGCCGATCAGGTAGCTCAGCAATACCGACGGCCCCGCCATCTGAATGGCGTAGGCGCTGCCGAGAAACAGCCCGGTGCCGATGGCGCCGCCAATCGCCAGCATCGACATCTGCCCGGCGGTAAGATGCTTGTTCAACCCACCCTGACGGCGGGCGATATGCTCAAAATCATTCATCTGTGGCATGGCTGGGTTCCCGAGCGGAGTTAGGGGGTGCGAGTGACGTCGAGGATCGCGGCGGTCACATAGTCGATGTTGCCGGGGTTAAGCCCCGGCAGACACATGCGGCCGGGCGAGACCAGATAGATGGCGTAGCGCTGCCGCAGGGTCTGCAGCTGCGCTTCGTTCAGGCCGGTATAGCTGAACATGCCGCGCTGCTCGAGAATGCGCCGGTGATCCAGCGAAGAGCCGCCCTGCGCCAGCCCGGCGGCCAGCTGTTCACGCATTTGCTTGATGCGCGAGCGCATTTCCGCCAGCTCATTGCGCCAAAGCTCGCCGAGTTCGGCGTCGCCGAGCAGGGTTTCCACGATCTGGCTGCCGTGCGTCGGCGGGCAGGAGTAGCTGCGGCGGATCAGCGTTTTTAACGCCCCTTTGACGTTGGCGGCATTTTCCGCGTCGGCGCAGCGCACCGACAGCGCGCCCAGACGCTGGCCGTACAGCGCGACGTTTTTGGAAAACGAATTGCAGACCAAAAACGGCAGATCGGTTTTCAGCGCTTGGCGCAATGCAAAGCAGTCCTCCTCCAGCCCGTCGCCGAAGCCCTGATAGGCGATGTCGAACAGCGGCAGCAGGTTACGCCGCTGCAGCACGGCGAGCGTGGCGCGCCATTGCTCCGGCGTCAGATCGGTGCCGGTCGGGTTATGGCAACAAGGGTGCAGCAAGACCACGCTGCCCGGCGGCAGGCTGTCCAGCGCATCGAGCATGGCGGCGAAACGCAGGCCGCCCGCCGCTTCGTCAAAGTAGGGATAGGTTTTCACCCGCAGCCCCGCCCCTTCGAAAATCGCCCAGTGATTGGCCCAGGTGGGATCGGACACCCAAATTTCACCGCGCGTCAGAAAGTGGCGCAGAAAATCCGCCGCCAGCTTCAACGCGCCGGAACCGCCGACGGTCTGCACCGTGGCGATCTCGGCCGCCTGTTGCTCACCGAACAGCAGCGACTGCACCTGGCGAGCGAACTGCGGCGAACCTTCGATCGGCGGATAACCGTGCGGGCGACGCAGCGCCAGCAGCCGCTGCTCGGCGGCCTCAACCGCCTGCATCAGCGGAATATTCCCCTGCCGATCGTAATACAGCCCAATGCCTAAATTCACTTTTTTCGGATTGGGATCCTGCAAATAGGCTTCCATCAGCGACATAATAGGATCGGCGGCGGAAGGTGCAATCTGTTTAAACATGACGCATCCTTAACTCGTTATTGAATTAATATGAAGACTGACTTAAGAAGAAATTAAATCAGGCGATGGCGCTGACGGTAATTTCTATTTTCATTCCCGGCACCACCAATTTTTCGACAATGACCGTGGAGCGATTGGGATAAGGATAATTAAAGTATTTCCGGTAAATATCATCGAGTAATTTAACGTCGTTGACGTCGGTGAGATACACGATCACCTGCAGCACCTTATCGCTGTGGCTGCCCGCCGCCTTCAGCGTCTGCGCCAGATTATCGAAGGTCAGCGTAATCTGTCGCTCCGGCGCGCCGGTGTCGATGCTGCCGTCCGCCCGCACCGGGCCGTGAGCGGTAAACAGCATGCCGCCGCCCCGGGTGGCCCAGGAAAAAGGCTGGCCGATCTCCGGCAGCCCGGTCTCTACGATCTCGCGCATGTCAGTGGTTCCCGTGGTGGTTAAGTTGGTGAAGCAGCGCGCCGTCGGCGGCGAACAACGCATCCAGAATGGTAAAATGATTGGCGCCGGGCACCGCGACCAGATCGGCCGGCAACCCGCGTTGGCGCAGCGCCGCATGATAGTGTTGCGACTGACCTCTCAGTTCCGGCAGTTCCAATGCGCCGTAATACAGCGTAAGCGGCTTGCCGCGCGTCGGCAGGCGGCGCGCCGGGCTGAGCGTTTCAATTTGCCGCGCGCTCAGCTGCAGCGCCCGATTGACATAGCTTTGTTGCAGCGGCGCCAGCTCGAACAGGCCGCTGATGGGAAAGACGGCATCCACCAACGCATGCTGCTGCCAGAGCGCCGCCAGCTGCCCGCCGGCGGAATGGCCGCACAGATAAACCGGATGGGCATAGTGCGGCGGCAGGCGGCGCTGAATGGCATCCAGCGCCATCCCGATCTGTCGGCATATTTCGTCGAGATCCACCGCGGGCGCGAGCGCATATTCCACCAACACCACGTCAAAACCCAACGCCAGCGGCCCGGCGGCGATAAAGGCGAAATCCGACTTATCGCAGAATTGCCAATAACCGCCGTGAATAAAAATTAACGTCCCCTGATGCCGCTTGGCAGAATAGAGCCAATCAAATGTTTCGCGCTCGCCGTTGCCATAAGCAATATTATTTTCATGACGCGTCTGTTTATAAACAGCCGCGCTGCGAGTTTGAAATGAAGTCAAAATAGCCGCTTCATTGTCCACCGTGGCGCCGTTATCATAACTCCCCGCAAGTGGTTTCATATATTAAACTTCGTTTATTATTTAAAATGTAAATTAACTATTAGCACCGGCAACATTATTGTCAAGACGGGCGCATCAGCAATGCGCGCCCGGTAAAATAAAACCTGATGAATAATGAAAAAGTTTAACCCATGAAACTTTTTGCGCTTATTTCCCCCGCCCGTCCGGCTGAATTTGCGGCAAGGCGCTGAGCCGTTCAAATGCATAATCCCAAAAGGCGCGCACCTTCAGCGGCATGTGCTGCGCCTGCTGCGCCACCAGCTGTACCGGCATCGGCAACGGCTCATGATCCGTCAACAGCCGCACCAGCGTACCGGCGGCCAAATCGTCCGCCACCTGATACGAGAGCAACCGGGCGACGCCCTTGCCGGCGCGCACCGCCAGCAGTTGCGCTTCCACGTCGTTGAGCAACAGCCGGGGAGCCAATCGCACGCGCTCGCCGTTTTCCTGCGGGCCGAAGCGCCATTCGCGCAGCGACGGCCGCTGGGTGCCGACGATGGTGGCATGCTCCGCCAGCTGCGCCGGCGATCGCGGTTCACCGCAGCGCGCCAGGTAATCCGGGCTGGCGACCGTCACCCGGCTGACCTGCCCCAGCCGCCGCGCCACGCGGGAAGAGTCCTGCAGATGACCGATGCGCACCGCGATATCCAACCCTTCGTCAATCAGATCGAGATTGCGATCGTTCAACACCATTTCGATCTGCATCTGCGGGTAATCATCGAGAAACGCCATCACCACCGGCGCCACGTAGCGGCGGCCGAACTGCACCGGCGAAGTAACGCGCAGCAAGCCGCTCAGCTGCGCTTCTGCGGTATCCTGCACCACCGCCTGATAATCCTGCAGCAGCTGTTGCGCGCGCTCCAACAGCCGCGCGCCCGCTTCGGTAGGCGCCAGCCGCCGGGTCGTGCGCTCCACCAATCGGGTGCCGAAACGCTGTTCCAATGCGGCGATCGCCCGGGTGACCGCCGGCGCCGAACGCCGCAGTTTGCGCCCGGCCGCCGCCAAGCTGCCCTGCTGCACCACCGCCACGAAGATGGCCAACTCGTCTAGCCGATCCATAGATTCTTCCGAAAAGTGAAATTATCAATTTCCACATTGCCGGATTTCGCTCGTTCAACGCAAGAGTATGCTGACAAAAAGCACTGAGGAGAAACGCCATGTCCACCATCACACTCTACGGCACCCCGCTTTCCGGCCACGTTCATCGCGTGGCGTTGCTGCTGCGCATGCTGGCGCTGCCCTATGCATGGGTCGAAGCCTCGGCGGAGGTGCGGCAGAGCGCAGCCTTCCGCCGGCTCAACCCGTTCGGCCAGATCCCGGTCTTGCAGGATGGCGATCTGACGCTGGCCGACAGCAACGCCATTCTGGTCTATCTGGTGAAACGCTATGCGCCGGACAGCCACTGGCTGCCGGAACAGCCGGCCGCGGCGGCGCGAGTGCAGGCCTGGCTTTCCAAAGCCGCCGGTGAAGTCCGCTACGGCCCGGCCTCTTGCCGACTGATCGCCCAATTCGCCGTGCCGGAGGACTATCAGGCGGCGCGAGCAATCAGCGATCGTTTTCTGCCGCAGATGGAACAGCACCTGAGCGAGCGCGACTACCTGGCCAGCGAACACCCGACCATCGCCGATCTGGCCTGCCACAGCTACGTGGCGGTCGCGGCCGAAGGCGGCATTTCGCTGTCGCCTTACCCTGCGATACGTCGCTGGGCGGCGCGCATCGCTGCACTGCCCGGCTTCTTTGCCATGCCGGCCCTGCCGGAACCGGCGGGGAGCTGACGCCATGATCCCGCAACTGTTCCATCCCGATGAGCTGCGCGCGCAGACGCTGGCCGGGTTTGGCGGCGTAGGCGGTGGCATCTACCCTGCGATGCCGGATCAGCACCGCGCGTTTTTCGCCGCGCTGCCCTACCTGTTCGTCGCCACGCTGGATGAACAAGGCTGGCCCATCGCCACCCTGTTCACCGGCCCGCCCGGATTTTTACGCACGCCGGACGACACGCACCTGCGTATCAGCGCACCGCGTCGCAGCGACGATCCCGCCCAGGCGCTGTTGCTGCCCGGCAAACCGGTCGGCGCGCTCGGGCTGGATTTCAGCAACCGGCGGCGCAACCGCGCCAACGGCACCGTCGGCCGCACCGACAAAAACCGGGTGGAGATCGTCGTTCAGCAAAGCTTCGGTAACTGCCCGCAGTACATTCAGCGCCGCGAACTCTACCCGGTGGACAGCCGGCCACAGCCGGTTGAGCATTTAGCCTCGCTGGATGCGGCGGCGCAGGCGCTGATCCGCACCGCGGATACCAGCTTCGTTGCCAGCTGCGCGCACCTGGCACTGGCGCAGGGCGGCGTCGATATTTCCCATCGCGGCGGCCGCCCCGGCTTTATCCACCTGGAAGGTGACACGTTGTGGATGCCGGACTTTCGCGGTAACCGCTACATGAACACGTTGGGCAATCTGCTGGCCGAACCGCGGGCGGCGCTGCTGTTCATCGATTTTGAACGCGGTGACGTGCTGCATCTGCAGGGGGAAACGCAGATCCTCTGGCAAGCAGAGGGGCATCCCGGCGTTGAAGGCGCAGAACGCTATTGGCGGTTTGACGTTCGCCGCGCCTGGCGTTTTACGGCGGCGTTGCCGTGGCGGGGGCGTAATCTGGAGTATTCGCCGGCGACGCTGGCGACCGGGGTGTGGCAGCGCTGAAATGAAAAGCCCCGCTGCGGCGGGGCTGGATCGGAAATTACAGGCTGTGTTCGGCCGCCGATGCGGCCTGATAAAGCTGACGAAAATAATTCAACCGCGCAAAGAACAGGCGGCTTTGCTGCTCCGACATATTGCCGGCCACCTGCCCGGCGTCAATCTGCCGCCCTTGCCATTCCATCAGGGCGATGCTCGACGCCAAAAAATCCATTTCGCTGCCGTAGGCCGCGAGATGTCTGTCCACTGATTTCATCATTCGCACACTCCTTTTAATTACATCGAAAAGGGTCATATGCCTGCTCTTTCAGTATCGGCCCGGCGAAGGATATTTTTTGTACAGAAGGTGCGCATAAAGAAAACCACCATCTTGTTGCCGCGTGGGCAAACGGCGGCGGCAAAATTTGCTAGGGTAAAGGGTAGCCGTATGGGATAGACCACTCTGTTGAACTCAGCAAAGGAAGAGACTCATGAGCACCAGTATCTGCGCTACCCTCAAGGATCCCACGCTGTTCCGCGAGGCCAACTACATCGACGGGCAATGGTTGCCGGCCCAGGAAGGCCGTTCGATCGCCATTCATAATCCCGCCAACGGCGAACGGATCGGCCACGTACCGGCCTTCGGCGCCGAAGAAACCGCACGCGCCATCGCCGCCGCCAAAAAAGCGCTGCCCGCCTGGCGCGCGTTAACCGCCAAAGAGCGCGCCGGCAAGCTGCGCCGGCTGTTTGAATTGATGATGGAAAATCAGGAAGATCTGGCGCGCATCATGACGGCGGAACAGGGCAAACCGCTGGCCGAAAGCCGCGGTGAAATCGCCTATGCCGCCTCCTTTATCGAATGGTTCGCCGAGGAAGGCAAGCGGGTGTATGGCGACACCATTCCACAGCCCCAGGCCGGTCGCCGCATCATCGTGCAAAAAGAGCCGATCGGCGTGTTCGCCGCCATCACCCCGTGGAACTTCCCGGCGGCGATGATCACCCGCAAAGCCGGCCCCGGCTGGGCCGCAGGCTGCACCGGGGTGATCCGCCCCGCCAGCCAGACCCCGTTCTCGGCGCTGGCGATCGCCGTGCTGGCGGAGCGCGCCGGGCTGCCCGCCGGGGTATGCAACGTGATAACAGGCCCCAGTAAAGGCATCGGCGGCGAACTCACCGCCAACCCGGACGTGCGCAAACTCTCCTTCACCGGCAGCACCGAAGTCGGTGCGCAGCTGCTGGCCCAGTGTGCGCCCACCATCAAGAAAACCAGCATGGAGCTGGGCGGCAACGCGCCGTTTATCGTGTTTGACGACGCCGATCTGGACGCCGCCGTGGCCGGCGCGGTCGCCTCGAAATACCGCAACGCCGGCCAGACCTGCGTCTGCACCAACCGTTTTCTGGTGCAGGACGGCGTATACGATGCTTTCGCCGCCAAACTGAAAGCCGCCGTCGCCAAGCTGAAAGTCGGCAACGGCCTGGATGACGGCGTCACCATCGGCCCGTTGATTAACCCGGACGCGGTGGAAAAAGTGCGCGAGCATATCGCCGACGCCGTCGAGCACGGCGCCTCGGTGCTGCTGGGCGGCAAGCCTGACGCGCTGGGCGGCAATTTCTTCACCCCGACTATCCTGACCGATGTGCCGCGCACGGCGAAAATCTTCCGCGAGGAGACGTTCGGCCCGGTGGCGCCCCTGATCCGCTTCAGCCAGGAGGCCGACGCCGTCGAACTGGCCAACGACACGCCGTTCGGCCTGGCCGCTTACTTCTACAGCCGCGATATCGGCCGAGTGATGCGCGTGGCCGAAGCGCTGGAGTACGGCATTGTCGGCATCAACGAAGGGTTGATTTCCACCGAGGTGGCGCCGTTCGGCGGCATGAAACACTCCGGTTTGGGCCGCGAAGGATCGAAGTACGGCATCGAGGACTATCTCGAAATCAAATACCTATGCCTTGGCGGCGTGGATGCCTGATGCGTTCGGCCCCCGCACCTGCGGGGGTTCTGTCTGGCGTTTGCTATCTTTAGGTTAGGCATCTTTGTGCGGTTAAAAGGGATTGTCTCTATGCGGCCCATCTCGGTACATCTGCCCGGCTTTTACGTCGCCGGCCAAACAGTCAGAACCACCAACCAGAACGAAACCCAAGCCGAAACGGCAAAGATTCCCGCGCTGTGGTCAGATTTTTTCGCTACCTCACCCGCCCTGCCGGTATACGGGGTCTATTCCAATTACGCTTCCGACGCCAGCGGGCCGTTTGACGTCACCGCCGGCAGTGAGGCACAGAGCGGTTTACACATCCAACCCGGCCGCTATCTGGTCTTCTCCGCCCGTGGCGCGATGCCGGCGGCGGTCATCGCAAGCTGGCAGCGCATCTGGGCCTACTTCGAACAACACCCTGAGATCGAACGCCGCTTCCTGACCGACTTCGAAGCCTATACCGGCCCCGACGCGGTCGATATCCACATCGGCTGCCGCTAACGCGACAATGAGGTCAACGATGATCGCCTTCTCGCCCGCCATTCCGATCCTGCGTATCTTTTCGGTCGACAAGGCCAAAGAGTTTTACCTGGATTTTCTCGGTTTCACGCTGGAATGGGAGCACCGTTTCAGCGAAGACCTGCCGCTGTACATGCAGATTGCCCGCGCCGGGCTGACGCTGCACCTGAGCGAACACTACGGCGACAGCACGCCCGGCGCCGCCATTTTCATTCCGATGCAGGACATCGATGCGCTGCACCGGGAGCTCACGGCCAAAAACTACCGCTATGCACGGCCGGGCCTGGAGATTGTCGATTGGGGCAAGGAACTGAACCTCACCGATCCGTTCGGCAACCGCCTGCGGTTCTGCGAACAGAACCGCAGATCCTGAGCGCCGTTATTGCCGGTACTCCGCCTCGCTGACCGGCTCCAGCCAGGTCACCGGAGTGCCGTCCAGCGCTTCGGCGATGGCGATATGAGTCATGGCGGAGTCCGGCGTCGCACCGTGCCAGTGTTTGACGCCAGCCGGGATCCAGACGATATCGCCGGGGTGCATTTCCTGCGTGGCCTCGCCCCACATCTGGATCCAACCGCGCCCCTGAGTGACGATCAGCGTCTGGCCGAGCGGATGCGTATGCCAGGCCGTGCGGGCGCCGGGCTCAAAGGTGACGGTTGCGCCGCCCACTCTGGCCGGCGCTTCGCCAGCGAACGGCGCGTCGATGCGCACCTGCCCGGTAAAATAATCCGCCGAACCGCGCTGTGATGGGATCGAACCGCTGCGTTGTATTTTCATCTGTTTTATCCTCCGCGCCGGCTCTCACAACCGGCGCTGATAGTCATAAGTGAGTGATGCCAAGATAGCGCCATGCTTTTCCGCCGACTAGCGGGTAAAATGCGCAAGGAGCTATGAGCTAAATTCATAAATCTACGCGCGGCCGCGCCCTAACCTTGCTCTTCGGTGCCGATATGTTGAAAGAAAACGTTAACGACCTGATCGCTTTCCTGATGGTGGCCAGAGAACGCAGCTTCACCAAAGCGGCGGCGCAGCTTGGCGTTTCCCAATCGGCGCTCAGCCACGCTATACGCGGGCTGGAAGAGCGCCTGGCGCTGCGCTTGCTCACGCGCACCACCCGCAGTGTCGCCCCTACAGAGGCCGGTGAGCGGCTGCTCAACAGCATCGGTCCGCGCTTTGCGGAGATAGAAAACGCGCTGAACGCGCTGGGTGAAATGCGCGATCGCCCGGCCGGCAACATCCGCATTACCGCCGGCGAACATGCGGTGGATGCGGTGCTGTGGCCGGTGCTGCGCACTTTCCTCATCGATTACCCGGACATCAACGTGGAAATCACCGTCGACAATAGTCTGGCCGACATCGTCGCCGGGCGTTTCGACGCCGGCATCCGGCTGGGGGAACAGGTGGCGAAGGACATGATCGCGGTGCGCATCGGGCCGGACATGCGCATGGTGGCCGTCGCCTCACCCGCCTATTTCGCCCGTCACGGCCTCCCCGCCACGCCGCAGGCATTGCAAAACCACCGTTGCATCAACATGCGTTTGCCCACCCTCGGCGGGCTGTACGCCTGGGAATTTGCCCGCGATGGCCGGGAGATCAAAGTACGTGTGGAGGGGCAACTGACCTTCAACAGCCTGCGCCAGCGGATCGACGCTGCGCAGCTCGGCCTCGGTATCGCCTTTGTGCCGGAAGACAGCGTCGCCGAGCCGTTGGCCGACGGGCGGTTGCAGATGACGCTGGACGACTGGTGCCCGCCGTTTCCCGGTTATTACCTCTATTATCCAAGCCGCAGGCAACACACCACCGCCTTTGCGCTGCTGATTGAGGCGTTGCGGCGCGGGGCTTAACGCCCGACGTTTTTCTGCAGATGCGCCGGGTAACGATCGCCGATCACGTCGATAGCGGAGAGCGCGCGCTCAATCTCGCCCAGTTCGTCCGCCGCCAACACCACCGACGCCGCCGCGAGGTTCTCTTGCAGCCGATGACGCTTGGTGGTTCCCGGAATTGGCACGATCCACGGCTGTTGCGCCAACAGCCAGGCCAAGGCGATCTGCGCCGACGTCACGCCCTTGCGCTGAGCTATCTGCCCCAGCACGCTCACCAGCGCCTGATTGGCCCGGCGCGCTTCGGCGCTGAAGCGCGGCACCAGGTTGCGAAAATCGCCGCTGTCAAAGGCGGTGTCTTCGGTGATGGCGCCGGTGAGAAAGCCCTTGCCGAGCGGGCTGAACGGCACCAGACCGATGCCCAGTTCCGCCAGCGTCGGCAAGATTTCACGCTCCGGCTCGCGCCACCATAGCGAATATTCGCTTTGCAGCGCCGTAATCGGCTGCACCGCATGGGATCGCCGGATGGTTTGCGCTCCGGCTTCCGACAAGCCGAAGTACTTCACTTTCCCTTCGCGAATCAGTTGCTGCACCGTACCGGCCACCTCCTCGATAGGCACTTCGGGATCGACGCGATGTTGATACAGCAAATCGATCGTCTCTACCCGCAGGCGCTTCAACGAACCTTCCACCGCCCGGCGAATATGCTCCGGACGGCTGTTCAACACCTGTTGCCCCGCCGGCTGCGGCAGATCGAAACCGAACTTGGTGGCGATGACGACCCGATCGCGCACCGGCGCCAGCGCTTCGCCCAACAATTCCTCGTTGGTGAACGGACCATAAATCTCGGCGGTATCGAAGAACGTCACGCCCTCGTCAACCGCGGCGCGGATCAGATCGATCGCCTGCCGTTTGTCGGTGGCCGGGCCGTAGCCAAAACTCAGCCCCATACAGCCCAGACCCAACGCCGATACTTCCAGCCCTTCTCGCCCTAACTTGCGTGTTTGCATCTTCACTCTCCCACTGAATGATACCGGCTCCGCCTGACGCGGCGCCGCTCCGGTGTGGTGACTGTAAAAGGCGGCTGCCGCCATGACTATGGGGCAAAATACGCTTGAGCTTATGAACCAGGCTCATGAATCCGTTAACCGTTGCTGGGACCAGCGTTTTTGCGGGAACGTTCCTGCCCGAGATACTCTATACTGATGTCAGGATGCCTTACCCTTTTCGTTTAGCGTCATGTAGATGGAGCGACAGATGGCTAACTCTGAATCGACCTGCGATTCCCTTTCAATACCAGTGGCAGATTTATTCCATGACCAATAAGAAAAGCGCCGTGCTTACCCCGGCTGCAATGCTATTGCTACAACCCATGTTTGCCAGCCAGGCGCTGGCGGCAGAAAATAATGAAGAGAAAAGCGACACCCTGGTGGTGATGGCGCAACCCATCGGATTGACCGAGCTGGGATCGCCGGTGTCCGTCAGCGTGATCGACGGGCAAGACCTGCGCAACGCCGCCCCGCAGATTAACCTGTCGGAAAACCTCGGCAGCGTGCCGGGCCTGCAGCTTCAAAACCGGCAAAACTATGCGCAGGATCTGCAGTTGTCGATACGCGGGTTCGGCAGCCGCTCGATGTTCGGCGTGCGCGGGGTGCGCATGTACGTCGACGGCATTCCCGCCACCATGCCCGACGGCCAGGGGCAAACCTCCAACATCGACATCAACTCCGTCGAGCGCATCGAGGTGCTGCGCGGCCCCTATTCCGCGCTGTACGGCAACGCTTCGGGCGGGGTGATCAACGTTGACACCCAGACCGGCGCCCAGCCGCCAACGCTGGAGGCCGGCAGCTATTTCGGCAGCGACAACACCTGGCGCTACGGGGTGAAAGCGACCGGCGCCACCGGCGACGGCACCCAGGCCGGCGACGTCAACTACGCCATCTCGGGCACCCGCTTCACCACTCAGGGCTATCGCGATCACAGCGCCGCGCGGAAAAACCTCGGCAACGGCAAGCTCGGCGTGCGGCTGGACGACGTCAGCACCCTGACGCTGATGTTCAACAGCGTCTCCATTGACGCCGGCGATCCGGGCGGCCTGACCGAAGCGGAATGGAAGGAAAACCCGCGCCAGGCGCCGCGCGCGGATCAATTCAACACCCGCAAATCGCTCGATCAGACCCAGGCCGGCCTGCGCTATCAGCGCCAGATCAGCGAGCGCGACGAACTGACGCTGACCGCCTACCACGGCGAGCGCCACACCACGCAGTACCAATCCATTCCACGCGGGCCGCAGCTCAACCCTACCCACGCCGGCGGGGTGATCGTGCTGGAAAGAAAATATCAGGGCATTGACACTCGCTGGAAGCATGAGGATACTCTCGCCTCGTTACCGGTAACACTGATCGGCGGTCTGGATTATGAAACCATGACCGAACGCCGGCAGGGGTTCGAAAACTTTATTCTGCGAGACGGCACAGTGGACTACGGCGAGAAAGGCGACCAGCGGCGCAACGAGAAGAACCGCATCTGGAACCTGGATCCTTACCTGCAAACCTCCTGGCAACTGACGCCGCACTGGACGCTGGACGCCGGCCTGCGCTACAGCACGGTCAGCTTCGACTCGACCGACTATTACATCACGCCGCGCAACGGCGACGACAGCGGCAGCAAACGTTACCACCAGTGGCTGCCGATGGGCTCGCTCAACTATAAAATCAACCCGGCGTGGAACGTTTATCTCTCCGCCGGCCGCGGCTTTGAAACCCCGACCATCAACGAACTCTCCTACCGCCCCGACGGCCAGACGGGCCTCAATATTGGCCTGCAGCCGTCCACCAGCGACACCGTCGAACTGGGCAGCAAACTGCGCCTCGGCAACGGCCTGGTGAGCGCCGCCCTGTTCCAGACCGATACCGACAACGAGCTGGTGGTGGCGGAAAGCAGCGGTGGGCGCACCAGCTACGCCAACGCCGGTAAAACCCGGCGGCGCGGCCTGGAACTGGCGCTGGATCAAGAGTTCGCGCTGGACTGGCGCCTGCATATGGCCTGGACGCTGCTGGACGCCACCTACCGCAGCGAAATGTGCGGTAAATCCGGCTGTACCCCCGCCGGCAATCGCCTGCCGGGCATCGCCCGCAACATGGGCTACGCCTCGCTGGCCTATGCCCCGCCGGAAGGCTGGCACGCCGGCGCGGAGCTACGCTACATGAGCGACATTCAGGCCAATGACGCCAACAGCGCGCAGGCACCCTCTTACACCGTGGCCGGCGTAAACGCCGGTTATCGCTTTACCTGGAACCGCTGGGCGCTGGACGTGTTCAGCCGGGTGGACAATGTTTTCGATCGCCGATACGTCGGTTCGGTGATCGTCAACGAAGGCAACGGCCGCTACTTCGAGCCGGCGCCGGGGCGCAACTGGGGTGGCGGCGCCACCTTGTCTTATCGCTTTGAATAAGGCAAAGCACCTTAAGGTTAAAAAACGGGATGGGTTTTACGTCACCCTAGCGGCTTCTCGCTGAAATAATAGGGAGAAACCGCGTGTTTTTTCCGATTTGGCTTAATCTCTAAATCGGGGACTTTCATTTTTGGTAAGGGTATTGCTATGCAAAATAAAGCGTCACTATCGCCGCTTATCGTCATAACGGCGCTGTTTGCCGCGCTGAGCGGGCTTTATCTGCTCGGCGGCGGCATCTGGCTGGCCAAGTTGGGCGGTTCGCTGTATTACATCATCGCCGGGCTGGTGCTGCTGGCGACCTCCTGGCTGCTGTTCCGCCGCCGCGCCACCGCGCTGCTGCTGTACGCGGTATTTCTGTTGGGCACCACTATTTGGGCCCTGTGGGAAGTGGGCCCGGACTTCTGGGCGCTGACACCGCGCCTGGACGTCACCTTCTTCTTCGGCCTGTGGCTGGTGCTGCCGTTTATCTACCGCAAGCTGGTGGCCAACGGCAAATTCGCCTACGGCGCGCTGAGCGCGGCGCTGGCGATCACCGTCATCGCGTTGGCCTATGCCGTGTTCAACGATCCGCAAGAGATCAACGGCACGCTCGACGCCGCGCAGGTACAGCCGAAAGACGCCACCGGCGCCGACTGGCCGGCCTATGGCCGCACCCAGGAAGGCACCCGTTACTCGCCGCTGAGCCAGATCAACGACAAAAACGTTGGCCAGCTGCAAGAAGCCTGGCGTTTCCAGACCGGCGATCTGAAGACCGCCAACGATCCGGGTGAGATCACCAACGAAGTCACGCCGATCAAAATCCGCGATACCCTTTACATGTGTACGCCGCACCAGAAGCTGTTTGCGCTGGATGCCGCCACCGGTAAAGAAAAATGGAAGTTTGATCCGCAGCTGAAGTACAACCCAACCTTCCAGCACATCACCTGCCGCGGCGTGTCTTACCACGAAACCGCCGCAGCCGCAGGCGCCACAGGCGATGCCGCACCGGCGATGTGCGCACGCCGCATCATTCTGCCGGTCAACGACGGCCGTCTGTTCGCACTGGACGCCGAAACCGGCAAACCCTGCCCGGACTTCGCCAACAACGGTGAGCTGAACCTGCAGAGCAATATGCCGTATGCGACGCCGGGCCACTACGAGCCGACCTCGCCGCCGGTGATCACCGATAAAGTGATCGTCATCGCCGGCGCCGTGACCGACAACTACTCCAACCGCGAGCCTTCCGGCGTGATCCGCGGCTTCGACATCAACAGCGGCAAGCTGCTGTGGGCCTTCGATCCGGGCGCGAAGGATCCGAACGCCATCCCGGCGGACGAGCACCACTTCGTGCCGAACTCGCCGAACTCCTGGGCGCCTGCCGCCTATGACGCCAAGCTGGATATCGTTTACCTGCCGATGGGCGTTTCCACTCCGGACATCTGGGGCGGCGATCGCACCCCGGAAATGGAACGCTACGCCAGCGGCCTGCTGGCGCTGAACGCCTCCACCGGCAAACTGGCCTGGTTCTATCAGACGGTCCACCATGACCTGTGGGATATGGACGTGCCGGCGCAGCCGACCCTGGCAGACATTACCGACAAGAGCGGTAAAAAAGTGCCGGTCATCTATGTGCCGACCAAAACCGGCAACATCTTCGTGCTGAACCGCACCAACGGCGAGCTGGTAGTGCCGGCGCCGGAGAAACCGGTACCGCAGGGCCCGGCCAAAGGCGATCGCCTGTCGCCGACCCAGCCGTTCTCCGAGTTGACCTTCCGTCCTGAGAAGAAACTGACCGGCGCCGACATGTGGGGCGCGACCATCTATGATCAGCTGGTCTGCCGCGTGATGTTCCACAGCCTGCGTTATGAAGGCACCTTCACTCCGCCTTCCGAGCAGGGCACGCTGGTGTTCCCGGGCAACCTGGGCATGTTCGAGTGGGGCGGCCTGGCCGTCGATACCGATCGCGAAATCGCCATCGCCAACCCGATCGCGCTGCCGTTCGTCTCCAAACTGATCCCGCGCGGCCCAGGCAACCCGATTGAGCCGCCGGAAGGCGACAAAGGCGGCAGCGGCACCGAGTCCGGCGTACAGCCGCAGTATGGCGTGCCGTTCGGCGTCACCCTGAATCCGTTCCTGTCGCCGTTCGGTCTGCCGTGCAAACAGCCGGCCTGGGGTTACATTTCCGCCGTGGATCTGAAAACCAACGACATCGTGTGGAAAAAACGCATCGGCACCGTGCGCGACAGCTCACCGCTGCCGCTGCCGTTCAAAATGGGCATGCCAATGCTGGGCGGCCCGGTGACCACCGCCGGTAACGTGTTCTTCATCGGCGCCACCGCAGACAACTACCTGCGCGCCTTCAGCGTGACCAACGGTGAAAAACTGTGGGAAGCGCGCTTGCCGGCTGGCGGCCAGGCGACGCCGATGACCTATGAGGTCAACGGCAAGCAGTACGTGCTGATCTACGCCGGCGGCCACGGTTCCTTCGGCACCAAGCTGGGCGACTACGTGGTCGCTTACGCTCTGCCCGATCAGAAGTAACCACCGCCGTTAGTACCCCGCAAAGCACGCCGCAAGGCGTGCTTTTTCTTTTCCCGCCCCGCCGGCTGTCCCCTCGCAATACCCTTAATTTTTTCACTCGCATTATTGATAATGGTTATCATTCGCAATATTATACCTCTGCGGCCCCGGCAGCGGCTGCGATCCTCTCCAGCTTAATGGGCAATACAACGATCGGCCGCCTTCGGGCGGCCCTATTCGGAGGCGCATGGTCGACCATACTCGGAAGCATCGAAAGAAGATCCTGCAAGCGGCGGTGAAAACGCGACGCGCCGGCCTGACGTTCGCGCCGGCGTCGCCAGCCACGTCGCCCTTTATCGGCCAGCACCGCCAGACGCAAGCCGTGCTGATACACCTGATCGGCCATGATGACGCACAGGAGGAACATGAATGAATCTGCAGCCCTTTACCGCCATGTTGATGTTCGCCTATGTGCTGCTGATGGTGCCGCTGCTCTACGTCATCGACAGCCGCCTGGGCGCCAGCAAGCTGATGCGCAAAGCCACGCAAAACGTCATCATCATCGCGTTGACGCTGCTGTTCTTCAGCGCGATGACGCTTTTATACTGAGGCCATCTCGCCGGTGCCCCGCGGCCGACGTTACCCGGCCTCCCGGCGTTTGGCCCGCGGATATTTCCACAGCCAGCGCCCGCTGACCATGCGCCAGTAGAACAAGGCGCCGCGCACCGCCCAATCAAGGAACATCCCCAACCAGACACCCACCACGCCCATGCCCAGTTCGATACCCAGCGCGTAGCCCGCCACCACGCGGCAGCCCCACATGCCAAGCATCGTCACCCACATGGCGAAGCGGGCGTCGCGCGCGCCTTTCAGCCCGGCGGGCAACACCCAGGAAGCGGCCCAGATCGGCATAAAGGCGGCGTTGAGCCAAATCAGGGTTTTCACCACCGTTTTCACGTCATCCTGCGAGGTATAAAACGCGGCGAATACCCCGGCCAACGGCGCCGTACCCCAGGCGATAGCGGTCAACCCGAGGGTAGACAGCCAGAAAATATGGCGCAGCTGCCGTTCCGCCTGACCGATCTCGCCTTTGCCGAGCCGCCGGCCGACGATGATGGTCGAAGCCGAGCCCAGCGCGTTGCCCGGCAAATTGATCAATGAAGCGATGGAGAAGGCGATAAAGTTACCGGCGATCACGTTGGTGCCCATGCCGGCGACGAACATCTGCGTCAACAGTTTGCCGCCGTTGAACAGCACCGACTCGACGCTGGCGGGAATGCCGATCCCCAGCACTTCCCACAGGATGCTCATCTTCAGCGGCGTGAAATAGCTTTTCAGCGTGATGTGCAGCGCCGGATTAAAACCGATCGCCAGCACATAGAGGATGGCGATGGCGCCGATATAGCGGGAAATCGTCAGCCCCAGCCCGGCGCCGACGAAGCCCAGGCCATGCCAGCCCAGCATGCCGTAAATCAGGATGCTGCTGATGATGATATTGAGGATATTCATGCCGCCATTGATAAGCAGCGGGATCTTGGTGTTGCCTGCGCCGCGCAGAGCGCCGCTGCCGATCAGCGCAATCGCCGCCGCCGGGTAGCTCCACACCGTGGTTTGCAGGTAAGAGAGCGCCAGCGCTTTCACCTCCGGCGAGGCCGCGCCGGCGATCACATCAATGATCGGTTCGCCCGCCAGGTGAATGCCCGCCGCCAACAGCAGCGCCACGCCGGTCATCAGCACCAGCGACTGACGCGCCGCCGCCCGCGCCCGCCGGCGATCGCGCTTGCCGAGGCTGAAAGCCACCACCACGGTGGTGCCGAGATCCACCGCGGCAAAAAAGGCGATGATCACCATGTTGAAGCTGTCCGCCAGCCCCACCCCGGCCATCGCCTCTTTGCCGAGCCAACTCACCAGAAAGGTGCTCAGCACCCCCATCAACAGAACGCAGGCGTTCTCCAGAAAAATCGGCACCGCCAGCGGCGTGATTTCGCGCCAGAACAGCACGCGGTAGCTTTTCCGTTTGGCGTACCAGGGCGTATTTTCCACGCGCTGACGCAGTGCGGCATACAGGTTCAAGGTGGGCTCGATGGATAAAAGTGAAACATCATTTCAAATGATGAGCGATAAATCGTTATCCTGCAAAGAATTTTTGGGCGCCCGTGGCGAGCGCCCGACAGGCACACCGTAGCGCTACTCCATGTAGTCTTCCTGATCGGCCTGCGCCGCCGCGATAAAGCGCGCGGTGCTGCGGCTGAGCGTGGCGCATTTGTCCGTCAGCAGCTGATTGTCCTGTTGCAGAGTCAGGTAACGCGCCTGGGTGAGCGCCGGCAACTGCCGATACCCTGCCGCCTGCGTATCCCAGCCGCGGTGCTGCGCTGCACGCATCGCGGTGCGTTGCAATTTCACGTCGTCCGGCACGTCGCTGCGCCCACAGTCCACGCGCAGGAAATGCCCACCGGCCAACATCAAAGCGATGTGATCCAATTGCGCCTGCAGCGGCGGCGCCGGTTTATGCGCCGTCTGCTGACAACCGACGAGCAGCAGCAATGCCACCGCGCCGCAAAGAGACGTGCGAAACAGAGTAGACATGGGGGCTTCGGGAAAACCTGTGGGTGATGCAATGATCTTAGGTGAGCGGATGCCGGGCGGCAAGGCGGGCAGCACGCTTAGCGCCGGCCGCTGCTGACCTTGGTGGCGCGGGCGGGGTTGCCGGCGACGAATTCCAACGTGGGGGAATAGTAAAACGGCAACCAGGCGTTATAGCCGCTCTCCCACTCCCATTTAACCGGGCAAGGCCACAGCATGTCTTCATGCAGGATGTAATAGATCCACCGCCCGGGCGGGCGGCGCGGTTTGCGCGTTTTCATAGCGGGTTCGACGGCCTGATGGAATGCGATAGGGTCAACTGCTGCATTTTACCGCGATTTGGGTCGCGGGGACAGCCTGCGTTGCCGGCTTCGCCCCAGCGCCGGCAAGCGCCCTTTATTCACCGCCGCCTGCCGGCGCACCGCTCCCGGCCCCCAGCACCACCACCCTGTCGGCCGAGTCGATGGTCGACTTTCTGTGGGCGACGATCACGCGCGTAATATTCAGCGAAGATATCGCCCGGTTGATCGCCGACTCATTCTCAACGTCCAGATGGCTGGTCGCTTCATCCATAAACAGCACGCTCGGGCGGCGATAGAGGGCGCGCGCGATAAACAAACGTTGCTTTTGCCCGCCGGAGATGCCGTTGCCCAACTCGCCGATCAGGGTTTCGTAGCCCATCGGCATCTGCATGATTTCATCGTGGATATTGCTGTGTATCGCGCAGGCCATGATCAGCTCTTTATTGGCATTGACCTCAAACCCGCTGATGTTTTCCGCAATGGATCCGGAGAACAGCCGGTCGTCCTGCAGCACGCAGGCGATCGCGTTACGGTAGTTATTCACCCCGACTTTATGGATATCCATCGCGTCGGCCAAAACCTGGCCGGAAGTGGGGCTGAGCAAACCGCACATCACCTTCAGCAAGGTGGTCTTGCCCGCGCCGGAGGCGCCCACGACGGCCACGCTTTCGCCGGCCGCAATGCGCATGTTCAGGTCTTTGAAGATCGGCCGCGACAGCGCGTCATATTGATACGTAAGATTTTTTACCTCAATGGCAATCCCCGTGCCCGAGGGGAAAACCTGTCGCGGCGCGGACTCCGTCTCCGCATCGGTAAAGACGATGTCGGATATCCTCTCATTGTGCAGCGACAGCATGCGCAAGCCGATCGCCAGGTCGATCAGGCTCGAGGCCCGCTGAGAGAACTGGCCGCGATAGGCATTGAACGCCATGAACATGCCGAGCGTCATGGAATTGTCGATGACCATCATGGCGCCAAGCCACAGGATCGCCACCTGATCGAGCGTCGTGATAAAGGTATTGATCCCGCCGAACATCATATTGAATCGGGTGATTTTGATATTGGTATTGGCGGCGTCGACGTTCAGATTGAGCCAATAGCTGGAGCGCGTTTCCTTGATGCCCAGCGCCTTGACGGTAGAAATGCCGTACAGCGTCTCCATGAAATGCGAGTTGGCCTTGGCCGCCTTGACGATCTGCTCCTCCGAGAATTGACGGTAGGTTCTGTAAGTCATCATCCTGATGAGGATGTAGATCAGAGTGAAGCCCGCCACGACCCAGACCAGCCAGCCACCATAGACCATCATCATCGCGAACAGCCCGACCGTCATGATGCCGTCGATGATCCCGCTGACGATATTATTGGTAAAGGTGGTTCTGATCGCATCCAGCGAGGAAAAGCGCGATTGAATGTCCCCCAGGTGCCGTTTTTCGAAAAAATCCAGCGGCAGCTTCATCAGGTGTTCAAACAGCGTCGTCTTCCACTGAATATCGGTCAGCGTCCCGAGCACGATGGAGATCCAGGCCCTGGCGATGCTGACCACCGCGCGGAACAAGGTGAAGAAGATCAGCCCCAAACAGATGACCGTCAGCAGGCTGTAGTCATGCGCCTGAATGACATGGTCGGTCACCAGTTGGGTTCCCACCGGCAGCAGCAGGTTGACCGACTCGATGACTATCGATAACGCAAAGATCTTGAGCAGCGTCCCCGGCAGGCCCTCGATGTTTTTCATCAAATCCAGCAGGCGCAAACGGATCTTGAGGGTCTCTTTTTGAAAGGCCCTGTCGGGCCACAGCTCCAACGCGATGCCGGTAAAATGATTCGACATCTCCTGCAGCCCGATCACTCGGCGCCCGAAGGCCGGATCGTGAATGACAAAACCGGCGCGCTGCACCTTAACCAACACCACGAAGTGATTCATATTCCAGTGCAGTATGCAGGGCGTTTTCAGCTGATTGATTTCGTCGATGTCCAAGGACAAGGCGCGCGTTTTCAGCTGGATTTGCGACGCGATTTGAGAGATCGTCCCCAGGGTCGCACCCTGGGTGGAAATGCCGAATCGCTGCCGCAGGCTCAGCATATCCACATTAAACCCGTAATAGGAGGCGATCATGGCGAGACACGCCAGGCCGCATTCCGATGACTCCGACTGCAAGATGCTCGGCACCCGCTTGCGCAGTGAGAAGGTTAACTTCTCGTTGATCCGTTCAAAGAGATTATTGTCCTTCATCGACTCGCCCCACAACGCTGTTTTTTATGTCATACAAAGGCGCGATCGCCCACTGATAAAGCGGTTTCTTATCCAGGAAGACGATGACCCTGGCCTGCAGCCCGCTGCTGATTTCGAGATATTTGCCTTTATCGCTGAATTGCGTGTCGCTGATGGACGCCAGCACTTTGTAGTAGGCGTTCCTTTCCCTTTTATTTCCGCTGCTGTATTCCGACATTTCCTGCGGGGAGGCGGGGACCGACGAGATGGACTCTATTTTTCCCGGAAACTGACCGAATTTATCCGACGGGAAGGCTTCATAGCGAATGTTGATGCCATCGCCGATTTTCACGTAGGGCAAACTGTTATTCGGCAGCCATAAAACCAGATAATATTTGATGTTATCAATCGGCTTGATTTGCGCCAGACTGCTGCCGCTCTCGACCACCTGCCCGGCGGTCACGCTCAGCGACTCGATTTTCCCCTTGAGCGGCGCTTTGATAATGACCTGGCCGCCGGCATTGGACTCCGCCAGCTGGCGTTGTAAATCACTGCGTTGCGATTCGCTTTGCGATATCTGATTGTCGTAATCGGCGGCGCGAATCAGCAAATCGCTGCGCAACTGCGACAGCTGAATATTTTGCTGGATCTTTTGGCTGTAGAGCGCCTGATACGAGCTTTGCTGTTGTTGAAAAAGCGAACGCTGATAATTTAACTGATCTTTGGTGATCAGGCCTTTCGTCAAATAGTGTTCGTAATTTTTCAGGCTATCCCGCATTTTATCCATCCCCTCTTTGGCGCTGAGGTTCAGTTTCTCGGTTTCTTTATAGGCGTTTTCATAGCTATTGATCTGTTTGCGCAAATTATCCAGCATGGCGGTTTTATTTTTATTCAGCTTGCTGATTATCGAATCCAGATTGCTAATCTGTTTGCTTATTTCGCTGGCCGCGATATGGCTGATATTGCCGGACGTGGTGCTTCTCGAGACATCAATCGCATACAGCGGCTCGTCCTTTTCCACGACGTCACCGGCTTTATGAAATGCCTGGCTCACGTAGCCGTATTGGGAGGAAAACACATTGGTGGAATGCGGGATGCTGATCACCTCGCCTTCAACATCGACCCGGCGCGTGTACTCGCAAAAATAGAGTGCGCCCGCCAGGATCAGAATAAAAGTGAAACAGGTGGCGGCAATCACATGGCTCGACGCGCCGGAAATTAACAGCGCCCTGCCGGTCCATCTTTGACGTTGATAATTGACCGCCTCCTGGCGGAAAATATTCCTGCTCTTATTATCACTCATAGGAAGAACCTGCGCTTGCCTGACCGGGAGACAGCCGCAGCGAGAGCGCTGCGGCTTTGGACCGCATATGGATTTAGCTGATGGTGCCGTTAATCAGCCCATCGAGGCCTTTTTTGGAGTATTCCAGCGTGGTGTCCCAGCCAATAACGGCTGCGGCCACGCCGCTGGCTACGCCGCCCAGAATGCCGCCGGCGACCATACCGACGCCCTGGCCAATCGAGCCGACGCCCAGCAGGCCGCCGCCGTCGCCGCCGTGCTTACCGCCGATGACGGCGCCCGCCATGCTGCCCACGGAGGCGCCCAGAGCGATGGATGAAACGGCTTCCGCGGCATTGGAAACGGCGCTGCCAATCAGCCCCGACAGTCCATTGCTCATATCCCAGGAATAAGCGCCTGACACTTCATTCATTTCGATAACAGACAGTTCTTTCATTGGTTAATCTCCATATTTAAACGGACAAACACGGCCATACATGCGTGTTGTCATTGCATTGGCATCGGCCTGCAGCGCCTGATGCCACCAATAATGTCGCGCGAACAGACGACATTATATTTTTAATGGGGGTCTCTTTAATTCTGCGTAATGGTGAATGTCATCACCGCGTCGGCCTGCCCGGGGCTAATGGCTCCCGTTTGCTTATAGCGCGCCATCAAGGGGATCCTGATCTCTTTTTCAGCCGCGGTGTGGTAATTGATCGGTCTGGAAAACGTTAATGGATTACGGTTCTCATCCAACACTTCCACGGCGACGCCCTTCGCCGCATCGGCACCGTCGGCGATATCAATCATTCCCACGCCTGGCGAATTTCCGGCCGCCTCGAACGTGACCTGAACCGGAATATTGTCCTCCTGACATTGCAGAACCACGGAAAAATTGCGTTCGGAAGACGCCGCCGTGCTGCCGACGCCGTTAAACTCGCTGCGTTTAGGGCTGCCCAGATTCACCGTTTGATTTTTATAGTTCAAATCAACCAGGCAACTTTTCTGAATGACCTTCATGCCGGAAATACTGAGATCCAAAATGGAGGTCGAATCCAGATAATATCTGGCGATAATTTTCCCGCCCATATCGCCGCCGGTTTTGATCGGACCGGTTTTAATAAACGTCAGCCGAACATCGTTTCGATTGATCCACGGCGTCAGCAAGTTGGGCGAAATCGCCGTGTTGACGGGCACGTTCTTATTGCTCTGCCATAAGTCTGAAATCGTCACCCCCACGCCCTCTATGCCGGTTTCAAATACGCCGGGCAGCGCGCTCGGCGTCAGCGGCGACATGGAGCGATAGGCGACCGAACCGGAACAAAGAAAAGAAAACGTCGTGCCGTTCATACTGTTCTCGGTTCGAACAGCCAACTGCTCGCCGACTTCAATGCGCGGATCCACGGCCAGCGTCAACAACCCCATGCGGGCGGTTTTCGCGTTGGTGGTACAGGTGCCGGCATAAACCGCCGTCGTGAGCGTCGCCAGCCACACCAGGGCGCCGTAACCGAATATCCTGAGAAAAACGTTCATTTTCACTCTCACTTAAAAGTCATGATGGAGATAGAGCGAGATCTATTGGCAAACGCCGTTTAGGGTTTGGAGACCCGCTGACGGCGGCTCCGCCGGCAACTGATAACGGATGCGGCATTGGTTCTCGCCATTCCTGCCCCACTGCGCGATGAGCAGGCCCTTTTCCGCCATGCCGGTCAGATAGACCACGCCGTCGCCGCCGACCAGGAACGGCTGAGTCGCCCCCTCGGCAAGACGCAGGCTGGCGCCCAGCGGCAGGGGGGCCCCCTGCGAGTCCGTCACCTGCATCAAAATCCGTCTGCCGACGTTGGCTTTGAAATTCGCCCGGCTCACCGCGCCGCGAGTCGGCGTGACCGACTGGTTCGTCAACTCGAGATCGACATCATCCGGCAAGCTGTCGACATCGAGGCGAATCGAATTGTTGCGATAAGGCGTGGCGTAAGGAACGATCGCGTAGCCGCGCCAGTCGGTTTTCACCCCGACCTGATTGCCGACCGCCACATCGCTCGCGCCGGCTGCCTGCACCAGGGCGACGGTTTCGCCGAACGGTTGACCGAAGGTCACGCCGTCTTCATGGGCGATCACCCCGCCCTTCACCCCGTAGTTGACGCGCTGTTGACTGCGATCGTAGGCGTAGCCCGCCGTGAGTTCGCCGTACGTCGCGCGCCAGTCGGCGTTGGCGTTGCCGCTGTTGCCCTGGCCCTGGCTGCCATACCCTTCCTGTACGCTCCAACTGAGGTTGCCGCCGGCCAGCGCCGTGCCGTTGAGGCCCGCCGTATGGCTGGTATTGCCTTTTTTGCTGGTGTTGAGGTTGTAGGTGGCGTAGGTGTTGCTCAGCCATTTCTCTAATGGCACGCTGATGTTGAAAGCGAAGATCTGATCGCGATCGTAAATGCGCCCGCGGTTCGAATCGCCGTAAATAGCCTGTGAATTCCGGCTGTAGCTGTAGTTAAAACCGTAGCTGATGCCATTCCAACTATTGTTGTAACCCGCGCTCAGCGACTGCATATTGCGCTCGGAGCCCCAATAGTCTTCGGAGACCGCGCTGAGTGAAAGCGACCCCGCCCCTTCCCATAAATTCTGGTTCAGCGTGATTTCGCCGCGATTTTTGCGGCGGTCTATCGGGGCGTAACGGTTGCCGCTGCGATAGGTGTCCAGCACTTCCTGCAGCCCATAGTAGCCGCTGGTCGAATAGCGGTAGCCGGCGATGGCGAAGTTCGTCCCCGTCTCGACGATATTTTTGCTGTAGCGCACACGCCACGACTGACCATCGCTTTTCGGCTGATGCTCCTGCTTTGCCCACGCCTGGGTGACGTCGGCCGACAGGGCGCCGAACTCGCCCAGGTTCTTGCCCAGACCCAATGCCAGCGATTGATACGGCCCGGCGAATTGGCCGCCGCCATACAGGGTGAAACCGGCGGGCAAGCCATAAATCAGGCTGGCCTGCGAGAAGATCTTTTTATCCACGCTGTGATCGTAAGTGCGGTATTGCCCCGAGGTCAGCGCATATTTCAGCCGCCCTTCGCGTTGCAGCACCGGCAGGCTGGCGAAGGGAACGGTCAGGTGCTGTTCGCTGCCGTCCGCCTCCTTGATAGTCACCTCCAAATCGCCGCTGCCGCCGGTCGGGTACATGTCCGAAATTTCAAACGCGCCCGGCGCAACGTAACTCTGGTAGATGACATAGCCGTTTTGGCGAATGACCACTTGCGCATTGCTGCGCGCGATGCCGCGCACCACCGGCGCATAACCACGCAGGCTTTCCGGCAACATGTCGTCATCGGAAGCCAGCTGCGCGCCGCGAAACGACACGCTGTCAAACACATCGGACGGGCTGCTGCTTTCGCCGAGCGTCAGCAAGCTTTTCAGGCGGATGATATTGCGCTGGGCGTAGGTATAGACGGAGTCCCAACGATCCTCCGACGCTCGCCCGCCGCCGGCGCTGTTGTAGCTCCAGGTGGTGTAGTTGCGCACTCGCCAGGCGCCCAGGTTGAAGCCCGGCCGCAGGTTGAGGTAATAACTGCTTGCGCTCTGGGTGAATCGATCGCGCCCCTTGCTGTTGCTGCCGGTGAAGCCGTAGTTCAGCAGCATCGCCGGCAGGCCTTCATCCCATTGTTCCGGCGGAACGTATCCGCGCACCTTATTTTCCAACGCCGCCTGGGGGATACTCAGCATCAGGCGTTGGCGGTTAAATTGAAATTGCGCCGAGGCCTGTGGGATCGCGGCCAAATTCGCGCAGCGATCGGCGCCGGCCAAACCGGGAAACAGCTCAACTTTCACCCCAAGCCGTTTCAGATCTTCCCGCGTCAGACAAGGCTGCAGATCGGCCTTCTCGTCGCTGCCGGCCCGCAGAACGAACGACACCTCGCGCGTTTCCAGCAGCATGTCGTTCACCCAAATATCGACCCGATACGTGCCGGGAACCTGCTGGCCATTTTCAAAAATCGACAGATCGACGTGCTGCTGGCCTGAGCGCCCGGTTTCCAGCAACGCCGGATTAAAATAGTCACGAGAGAAGGCGGGTTTAGCCATATTGCCGCATACCGCCGTTGTTACCGTGAATAAGGCTATGCGTTTCAGCCAAGCATCCCGCTTCGCTAATATACGCTTTTGAGTTATCATTCATTAGCTCCATTATTGAAATGTTTTATCCCTTTTTCTGCCTTCCCTTACAGATTAAATACCTGACTGATGTTCTTTACCTGTGCCGCCATAATCATTAATTAATTTCCAGCTTACCGACGTTGCGCCCGCCACGGGCAATGCAAACATTTCGCTGCTCATCGGCGCGATATACGCCACCTCTTTCATTTCCCGCCCCCCGATACGGACATAATGGAAGTTCATATAATAAGGCGTTGGGTTGGTGAGTTTTAATTCTGAACCGACACGCTGCCATTTCAGCTGCTGCGTCACCTCTTCGGGTACCTGACGGAGCAGCGGCGCCGGCCGATAAATCAATTTAATGCGGGTCTTGACCGCTATTTGCAGCGTATTCGATTTACCCGTCTGTGTTGTTGAAGGAATGGATTTAATATTCATCCAATACAAGCTTTCTTTATCTTTCGGTAAGTCATCGCCCACTTTCACGATGCGCAGCATATTTTCCTGGTTGCCGTCCAGCCGAAATAAAGGCGGCGTAACGATAAACGCGATTTTATCCACCCCGCTTTGTTGATTCTCCAGCCAGGACTGAACCAAATACGGTTCTTTATCCGGATTCTCCACGCTGATTGACGCTTCTTTTTTTTCGCCGTTGAATATCACCCGCGTCCCGCCAATCACCACGCCGGCGTGAACCGTAGACGCAAACAATAAAATAATGAAAGCCGCTAAGGCGCCGTAGCGATTAAAACGCATAATATTATCTCCGAGGCAATACAGCCCGCTGTGAACCAGCGGGCAAGAAAATATTATCAGTTATAATTCAGCGTAAAGGTGGCGACGCTATTGGCTTTACCGGCGGTCACATCTGCCTGCGTGGAAATATAGCGGGCGGTAAAATCGAGGTTATTTTTCACGCCGCTGCCGGAAGCCAACGGATAAGCCGTCGACGCCGTGTAAAGCGGCAGAACACTGTTAGAAATATCAGACAGTTGGATACCGACACCGGTAGCGACATCCGTTTCCTGAGTCAGCTGCAATACGTTGCTGTCGCCGTTATCGGCCGCGCCGTCAAACTTAACGGTGGCGCTTTTTACCGTATCCGGACAATCGGTGACTTCCAGCGTGAATTTTGTCGCGCTGGACGTTGATCCCTTGCCACCCGCAAATGCCGTTCGGGCCACATCACCCAAAACAACATTTAATGGATTACTCAAGTCATTCGTGACCTTGCACGCAGCATCGACAATATTCCCGGTAAAATTAACCTGACCATCTGCTGCCAGAGCAGGTAAAGCGCTTGAACACGCTGCCGCGACAAATGCCAACATAATCACTTTTTTTTCCATCATGGGTACTTCTCCTTTTGATTAGACAGACTTCAAAATATCCCCGCCACGGAGATCCCGGACAGGGAGAATAGGAGCCCCGCTCCTTTCACAGTTAATTATGCTTAGCTTTCCCCCTTTAGCAATACATAAAATCAATGTAAAGATGAGAAAAGATAATTACCCCAAATAGAATTAGCATCATTCTTAATTTTATTTTGAAAAAACCGCCAAATCGGCGTTTCTTGATTCATTCATCTGGCAGCAAGAGAATTTATTCTCGCGCTATTCGAAGGCGCTTTCGCCAGATCCTCCTCATTTCCCCCTCAGGCGAAAAATCAGGTGACATCGCCGTAAAATGAAAACCGGGCGAAAAAACTCGCACTGAAATAAATGACATTTATATTACGAAAGACATCACAACGCGGCGGCAGCGAGAGGGGCAGCAGAATAGAAAAAGCATGGCGATAAAGGAGGGAGAATAAGGAATTCGCCGTTCGTGAAACCGGCGCGATCATATGACAACGAGAAAATGGCGTTACGCAGAAATATTCTGTCTGGCGCCGTTCACTATTTCGAAAATAAGGCGGCAATGCGCTCTGTCGCGCAGAATAACGCATTGCCGCCTTATTGTTTTTCGGCGCCGCTAATTAATCGTCATGGCGATAATCTTCACCCAGCCCTCTGCCGGGTAGGGTTTCACACGCCAGGCCATCGCCCGCAGGAACGGCGGACGGATAGTTATCGTCCGGCGTGATAAAGACCGGCGTGGTCGCGATAAACCCATCGTTGAACACCGCCTCGATAAAGGTGGCCTCCCAGCCTTGCGCCGGGACGGCCAGACGAAACTCGCCGCGATCGGCCTCCGCTGCGGCCAACGGCTCCGGGGTAAAGCGTACGCCGCACGAATAACGAAAATCTCGGGCCGTGCGGTTGTGCGCGCTCCAGCGCCGCACGGTGGCCGGCGGTTCGGAAAAACGCAGCGTGCGCACCGCAGCATCCGCGGCGCTGCCTTGCACCTCGATCGTCGGCAACGCGATATCGCGCTGGCGGCGCTTGATCATCGCCAGTATGGCGCGTTCGGCGGCCGGCCGGCTTGCCACGCGATCCCCGTCGGCAATCGCGCGCAGCGAAGCCTCTCCCGCTGAGGCGCTGAAATAGAATCGCGTGCTGTCCGGCGGATAACGTTCGTCGCCGCTGGCGATGATGACATATTTCGGTACAGCTGGCCGCGCTCCCGCCGTCGGCGGCGGATAAGCGGTGGGATCCGCTATTTGCATCAGTTTGTCGAACGCCGGCGTCTCTATGCGCCGATCGATACCGAGTTGGTAATAAGGATGAAACGCCAACGGCCAACGGCCGCCATACGTACGATAGGTATGCTTCAAGACCTGCCGCGCCGCGACCCCATCCGGGAACATGGCGACGACGGCATCGATGCGCTCATCCGACAATGACGCCAGCCACGCCGCGGTTGCGCCGCTCGCCGCGCCCGCCACGATGAATTTATCTATCCCCCATCGGCTCAATTCGCGCTGCGCCAGCGTCATGGTTTGCGACAAGGCCGCCGTCATGGGGATCGCCAGCGGCATCATCAAGTATTCATCCGCATCGTCCAGGAACAATCGCCAGCCTCGGGCCTGGCTGTCCTCCCCCGCACGACGCCGCCCCTCATTTTGATATTCCAGGTACGGATAAGGCAGCCGGTTGACGACAATCACGATGGTGTGACTTTCCGCCGCCAAGGCCGCCGGCGTAGCGACAGAAAACGCCGCATTTTGCTTGCCTGGCCCGCTCGCCCCTGCGGCGGCGCAAGCGCAGTCATCGCTCATCAGCACCAACGCTTTACGGGCAAGCGCACCGTTGGGGATATAAATATCCACATCGTGCCACCATTGCGTCGGCCGGATGGCGTCTTGCGGCGACCAGGATTGCGACATCAACCGATAATGGCGTATCGACACGTCATGGCCGTTATCCACGCCCTTTAACGAATATGACAGAGGCAATATCGCCAACTGATTGTTATAACAAGGAATAACGGTGTGCAAGGCGGGATGTTCGTCCGCAAAGCAGCGATCTTCCTCTGCCGCCATGGCCTGCCGGCCGCCGATTAAGGCCAGGCAAATCAGCGCGATGTATCCGATGCGTTTTAGCATTTTTCCTCCCCCCTTTGTCCGTGGCAAATCCCTTGTACGCCGCCTGGCGGCAGGAAACCTTCCGCGCGCCTAGAGCACCTGATGAAAGCGTATCGGATAGCCAAAGCTGTCCTTTTCGAACGCCACGTCCCTGTCGTTCTCGCCCAGCAATAGGCTGTAAACGCCGTTTTCCTCATAACGGCTCATGGCGATATACAGCACGACCTCCCGATGGTCAGCGATCGTAAACTGTTTGCGCCTGGCGTTGATTTCCAACGTAAACGCCACCACCGGATTGTTGTTCAGAAATACCGAGGTCTGCTGCATGGAGACGATCCTGCCCTGCGCTTTCTCGGTCACCTGAAAGGGCGTGGCGTCATTAGGGGCGCGTATATCCACCTTCTTTTGGATATAGATAAAGTTAAACACCGCCAACGCCACCGCCACGAACAGATTGATGGCCATGATCAAGATGATTTTATTCGCCATGAACTCTCCCTTTGCCGTTCTTCCGGCTCCCGACATGTGCGAGGTAAAAGTGCCCTTGCGGGCACTTTTCATTAAGGGCCGGGCTTATGACGATTTACGGCCAAACAGCTGCGAGAAGGCGCTAATACCGGCATCGATGACGGCGCCAATGCCCTCACCGAGTTTGGCGCCGGCGCCCGCCGCATCCGCGTGGATCCCGAATAGACCGGTACCGGCATCTACGATGGCGCCAATGCCATTGCCCAGGATTTTGCCGGCATCGGAAGCGATGCCTGCGCCGGAAACCGCCATAACTTCTGCTTCAGTCAGTTCTTTCATACTGTCTCCTTTGTATTTATCGACATGTTTAGTAATGAAAAAATGAAACCCTCACTGTTTGTTCACCTCCTTGTTATCTGCCCACGAAAGACCCTGTTGCCAATGCGTTCACCCGCGCGGCGGTGACAATGTCAGAACAGGCCGAACTCACGGCAGAGATAATCGGCAACGCCATTGCGGCTGTTGGGCAACGCAATCGGGTTAAACGGTAGCGCGCGCTTCAATTCGCCCATGGCATTGCCCATCACCACCCCCGTTCCGGCCCAGCGCAGCATGTCCAAATCGTTCATCGCATCGCCGAAAGAGAGGCAATCGCGCATCGCTATCTGTTTGGCGCTCAGATAGTCGGCCACGCTCCTGGCCTTGGAAATATGCTTATCCATGATGTCTATCGTTTCCGCAGAGGACTTACAGATGGACAGCGTTTTTCCGAAAGCCTGACTGACCTCGTCGTAAAACCGCTCGATCAGCGCCGCTTCCCCCTGCAGCAGCACTTTCAGGATCGGTTGCCGTTTCATCGCCTCCGGCTCGACATAGCGGCAAGCGACGCCCGAGGTTTTGATATAGTCGGCAAAATGCGGATTCTCTTCGGCCATCATCCATCCTTCCTGGGTGAACAACGTCACGTGGAGCGGACAGGCGAAGAGGTAATCCATCAACATCATTTGGCTGTCGCGAGGCAGGAAATAGCTTTTATCCGCCACCGGCCGCCCCTCGATATTGACCATCGCGCCATTGCAGGAGACGATCGCCGGCGAGAACCCCAAGCCATCCACAATCCCGCGCGCATCCGCATCGCAACGGCCTGTCGCGATGACGATTTCCAGCCCGCGGGCATGCAAGATATTGAGCGTTTCCACCGTCAGATCAGACAGATTTCCGGCAGGATCCAGCAAGGTTCCGTCAAGATCGCTCACGATCGCCCGGTATTTTATTTTGCCGTCGATAGCAAGCCACATATCACGCCTCCTCCGCCTGGATAATCCCGTCTTCGGCGCGGATTTCGCTGTCGGGCGGAAGGTGGGCGATCGCGAGCGCAATGGCCTGAAAACGGCGTCCTACCGCAACGATGGTCTCCTGAGCTATCTCGTGAGAATCATAAAACAGTGAAATGGCGAGCCGTTCCGCTTCGGGGAACAAGCACAGCACCGTCTGGTGGTTGCTGCCGCTGACGATATCCGTCACCTGGAACGTAAACGGCAAGCGCGGATCCTTCTGCGGTTGCGGCATGTTTTCAAACACAAACAGGCTGCCGAACGGCGAGGTGGGCACCCATTGTTCGTCGTAGCGGTTCAGTTCGGAAAAGGCGTACTTCTGCCTCAGCGTCTGGGAATCCGCGATATCGGCCAGCAATGCATAAATGGGCCGGCGGCGAATCGCCTGCAGGCGCAGCACCGGGCTGGCGACACACAGGCCAAACAGCGTCTGCACCTGCTCAATGTCCGCCGGGCGCTCGCTCATGGTCGTGCCGATCGCGATATCGTCACAGGCCAGCGCTTCGGCCAGCGCCAGCATCCAGGCCAGCTGCGTCAGTTGATTGACCGTGATCCCCTGGCGCCGGCAAAACGCGGTGAGGCTTGCCACCTGTTCCGCGCTGAATTCCGCGCCATATTGCCGCATGCGTCGCCCATGCGGCGCGGCATCCGGCGCAGCGCTCAACGGCAAACGTTGGTTGACCGGCGCCCCGCGCAAATAGTCCGCCCAGAACGCCTGCGCTTCGGGATCGTCGCCGTGCGCGCGCACATAAGCGGCGAACGGCTCAAATCGGTTAATTTCCAGCGCCGGCGCGCCCCCTTCCAGCAAGGTGAGGTAGTCGTTGAACCAGTGTTCGAACAGAACGCCGAGGGACCAACCGTCGAACAAGATATGGTTAAAGGTCTGCACCAGATAGTGCTCATCGGCGTTCAACTTGATCAGGCGCCAGCGGATCAACGGCGGCGCATCCAGCTCAAACGAGGTTTCTCGTTCCCGAGCCAACAGCGCTTCCATCCTTTCTTCCAGCAAGGACGGCGGCGCGTCGGTCCAATCCTCGATCGCGATCGGCGCCTGCAGCGTCTCGCAGATGAAGACGTTAGGCCGCCCACGGCGGGTTTGATCGCCGAACCCGGCGCGCAGCATTTCAAATCGCTGCAGCGCCAGCGACCAGGCCTGGTTCAACACCTCCGGCTGCAGCGGGCCGGCCACCTCATAAACGGCCTGATCGATCTGATACTCGCGGTTAAGCCGGTTGAAATACATCAATTCCCGCTGCGTGACCGTAGCCTCGAAAACGGCGGCGATGCGATGACGTTGCTGCCAGCGGTCCAACTCGGCGAGGCTGACGTTGGCATGGGGGAAGTCCCCCGGGCTGGCGAGGCGAACGCCCTGGCTCGCCTCGTGGCAACAGTGTGCGACCAGCGCCGACAGGCTCTCCCGATAGTGCGAACCGATCCGGGCCAGCGTCGCCTGCGGCAATAAGCCCGACATCACGATGCTCAGCCGGTCGCCGTGCACGTAGAGCACCAGATCCAGCACATTGTCACTCGCCGGCAGCGCGCCGTTTTCCAGATCCGCCGTTTGGTCGATCAAGGCCCACAAGGCGTCGTCAGTCTGTTCGTTAAAGACCCCGAGATAGTTGAATGAAATGGCCGGCAAGCGGTGGCGCCGCAGACAGGCTATCGCTTCGTCGTCCGACGCTGAACCGTATTTCAGCGCCGAATAGCCGATGCCGTGATCCGGCATCTTTCTTAATGCGTCCTTGATGGCGCGCAGCGTGTGTTTTGGGCTCTGATGGGCGGTGATGCGCAAAGGCAGTAAGGCGGTGAACCAGCCGACGGTGTCGTCGAGCTGGATCTTATCGTCATTGATATCGCGGCCATGGTGTTCGAGCGTCAGGTAACTGTCCGCACGGCCATGCCAGGCCTGCAGCACCGGCGCCAGCGCCGCCAGCAACACATCGCGGATCGAGGTGCGGTAGGCCTGATGACAGGTGTCCATCAACAGCGTCGTCAACGCCGCGTCGCACTCGAAGCGGCAAAACGCCGGATTCTGCGCCCCCTCGCTGAGCGTGGCGTAATCGGGTTGCCCGGCGATCATCGCCAACCAGTAAGCGCATTGGTCATGCCGGCTCGCCGCGTAGTGCCTTAACGTCTCGCCCCACTGCCGGTAGCTGGTGCCTTTCGCCGACAGCGATTCCCCCTGATGCAACCGTCGCATGTCTCTGACGATGATGCGCCAGGACACCACGTCGATGATCAGATGATGGAATGCGCAGAACATCAGCGCGTAACCGGGCGCGCTGCTGTCGAAAATGTAGACGAAGCGGCACAGCGGCCCTTCTACCGGATCAAACCCCGATTGCCATTGATGCAGAAGTTCGGCGCGGCTTTGGCGACAAAGCGCCAGGTCATAGTATCCCCATGAAGGGCCGCCGTCGGCCACCGACAGATAGCGCTGCGCGACCAGCGCGCCGGCATCGTCGGCGCTAAACCGCGCGCGCAGCATGTCATGGCGCGACGCCAGCCCGTTCACCAGATCGGCCACGCGCTCGGCGGACATCGGCGGCACCCGCACCAAAAAAGTCTGGTTGAAGAAGGCGCGATGTTGCGGCGGCTGCTCGTTGTACCAGCGCTGAATCGGCAGCAATTCGAATTCGCCCTGCAGCTCGCCCTGTTCATTGAGCGGCGCAATCGCCTCCCGTTGCTGCAAAATGCGCTTGGCCAGCGCCCGCGCATTCCGGGTTTCGAACACCGCACGCGAGTTGCTGTGATAGCCCGACTTGCTCAATTCGCTGGTGAACACGATGCTTTGGATCGAATCGCCGCCCAGACGAAAGAAGTCGTCATCCACCCCAACCCGTTCAACGCCGAGGATCTCCGCCCACAGGGCGCAAATCAACGCCTCCAGCGCGTTCTGCGGCGCGGCATATCGCTCGCCTTGCGCGAATTGCGGCGCGGGCAGCGCCGTGCGATCCAGCTTGCCGTTCACCGTCAGCGGTATCTCGTCGAGCGCGACATAGCTGGACGGCACCATGTAATCCGGCAGGATCCGCTCCAGCCGGGCGCGCAAATCGGCAGGATCCAGCGGCTCGCCCCGCGCCATCAGCACATAAGCGGCAAGGCGCTTGCTATCGCGATGGACGACATCCACCACGACGCATTTCTCGACGCCCTCCAGCGCATTGATCGTATTTTCTATTTCGCTGAGTTCAATTCTGAAACCGCGGATTTTTACCTGGCAATCGTTTCTGCCGAGATACTCCAGATTGCCGTCGCGCAACGCTCGCACCCGATCGCCGCTTTTATACAAGCGTCGCCCGTTCAGCGTAATGAAACGCTCTTGCGTCTGCTGCGGCTGGTTGAGATAGCCGCGCGCCAGCGCGTCTCCGCCGATATACAGCTCGCCGGCCAGCCCTGGCGGCAACGGCTGCAGCCAGCGATCCAGCACATGAAGTTCGCGCCCCGGAATGGCTCGCCCAATCGGGATGCTGCTGCGGGTTTCGTCCGCCGCGATGGCGTACATCGTGGTGAACGTGGTGCATTCCGTCGGGCCATAGCCATTGATGACCTGCTGCGGGCGGTTGGCTTGCCGCACCAGGCGCTGCATCAGCGTGGCGGTCAGCGCCTCCCCGCCCACCAGCAGACAGCGCAGCCCGGCGAACAGGTCGGGGTGACTGAGGTAAAGATGATCGAACAGGCTGCGCGTCGCCCACAGAATCGATACCTGCTGCCGACGCAGCAGGGCTTCCAGCTGCGGCACATCGCCGGCGATATCCTCCGTGTCGCGCACGACGACCAATTTGGCGCCGTTGAGCAATGCGCCCCACACCTCGAACGTCGCCGCATCGAACGCCGGGCTCGAGAGGAAGAGCAACGCGTCATCGGGCGTGACAGCGATGCCGGACGCGGTCGCCAACCCGCACATCGCGTGTTGCTCGAGCATCACGCCTTTCGGGGTCCCCGTCGATCCCGAGGTATAGATCACCGCGCCGAGCCGGTCGGCGCCGGTGACGGCCGGCAGATTCTGCCGCTCGTGCGGCAGGCGGTTCAGATCGCCCAGCGCGAGGACAGACACGGCGTGCGGTATCATCGCCGCCAGCGCCTCGGCGGCCGACTGCAGGCTTTCCCCGGCGATGAGCACCGGCGCGCGCGTTTCTTCGAGAATATGCCGAATGCGCGCCTGAGGATAATTGCAGGAGAGCGGCACATAGGCCGCACCGGTTTTCAGCACCGCCAGCAGCGCCACCACCATTTCCAGGCTTTTCTCGCTGTACAGCGCAATCAGCGTGTCCGCCTGGGGAGCGCCCCCGGTCAGCGCTTGGTAGCGGAGCGTAATTTCGCGCGCCAGGCTATTCGCCATGCCGTTCAGCTCACGGTAGCTGACATACAGCCCCTCAAACTCCAGCGCAATCTTATCCGGATAACGCAGGGCGATCGCCTCAAACCGGGCGCTGAGGGTTTCTCTCGGCAACGCGGGGGCCGCGTCGTCATCTGGCGGCATGTCGGCGGCGGGATAAAAGGCGAGGTGGCGTAAAGGCGCGTCAGGCGCGCGCATCGCCGCTTGCATCAAGCGCATGAAATGTTCCGCGCAGTCGCGCATATCTTCTTCGTCAAACATGTCCTGACGAAAACGCAGCCGGAACTGCAAGGCATCGCTGTCGGCCCGATCCTCATATTCCAGGGAAAGCGACGCGCTGGCCATATCGTGGTTGGCTTCAAACAGCGGCGAAGTGGCGCAATCGGCCAGCGCCAAGGCCGCATCGCGCAGGTTGGTCTGGGCAAAGGAAATCGGCAGCACGCGGATCCCCAGCGCCTGCACCACCTGTTGCGTGGGCAGTTGGTTAAACCGTTGGCGCGAGTGCGGCGCCGCGGCGGTAATAAACGCCAGCGCGCGTTGATAAACGGCGGCGAAGCCTTCGCCGTCGCGCAGCGAGAGGGGCATCACGCTGGTGTTTACATGCCCGCCAAGCGCAAATCTTTGCCCCTTTTTTATCGCCACCGGATAGCTGATATAGACCGTTTCCTGATTGCCGCTGCGCGCCATCAAGATGCCCCACAGCACCAGCAACGCCAGAAAGTCATTCATTCGCCGTATTCCCGCGCCCTGCTTCAGCGCTTTCCATTGCGCTTTGGGCACCTGGAAACGCAGCTCGGCCGCCTCATCGCTTCGCACGGCGCCGCTTTTCTCAAAGGGCACGTCTATCGCGCCCAAATTTGCCGCTTCGGCCTGCCAGTGCGCCAGCGCTCCGTCGGCGGCCAGTTGTTCCACCTCGCGCTGCAGCTGCCGGTTGATGGCGGCAATCTCGGCCGCCTCGAGGCGTGTCGATAACCGCTGTTGACCATAGTACTGTCTCACCAATGAGAAAAACTCGTCGGAAGACGCGCCGTCGATCACCAGATGATGGCCCACCAGCGCCAGGGTATAGCGCCCCGCCCCCTCGGCGAAAAGCGCCCAACGATAAAGCGGCCCGCGGTAAATGTCGAAGGGCTGGCGAATCACTTGGGTCAGCAGCGTGCGGTCCGTGTAATGCTGCAAAGGATGGATTGCGTCATTGCGACGCCAATACAGCTCACCATTCTGTTCATGAATATGGCTGTTCAGCAGGACATGATCTTGCACCAGCGCATTCAGCGCAGCTTGTAATCTGATGGGATCCAGCGCGCCCTCAATACGCTGCAGCACCAATACGTTGTAATTACAGCCTTCTGGATGGCGGTCATATTCATCGATAAAAACTTTTGAATAGGGTGATACAGGAATCTCTTCCATGACAAACACTCCATTTAGAATACACGTGCCCTGCTTAACGGCGATCCATGCGGCATACCCAAACCTCTTTCGGCATCAGCTCGCTTATCTTTTCTGAGTAATAACCGATCAGCATGTTGATGCGCTTTTCTGCAATGACCTCCGCCGCCTGAGCGCAAATCGACTTGTAAAAACCAATAGGGATCATCACTTTGCAACGGCTATGCAGGTGCCGACAAACGCCGATGGCCCAGGAAAAACACTCCCTGGAAGGATTGGAAATATCCAAAAGTTCGGCACACTCACTGGAACAGCCAATCACAGCGTAGAGATTGCCTTTATTGATATAATGAATTTTATGATACAGAGGATGTTTTTCAATATATTCAAATGCGCGATGATCTTTTTCTCGCCCCAGATTATTGATAAAACTGGCCTGCCGCGCTTGGCCACCCTCGGTAAAACGAAAGGCCATAAACTTATCAGGCTTTAAGGTTAATTCGACGAAGGGATAGATTTGCGTATTGGTGGTTAAATACTTTCTGAAAATCTTTTCATAAACCCTGATCTTCCTGTCATCGGAAAAGCAGATATCCGCCGCCACATCCGAACGCTTAGCCTGCAGGAAAAAATCTTTCAAGACGGTGGAAGATTTGACCTGACGGTGGATCCCAAGATCGCCAAGCATATTGACATTAAAAGACAATTTATTGATTTTAAAAGGATAAAAACTGGATACAAACATCCCGAGATAACGTTCTTGATCCTTGTAAAATATGCCCGTTTTTTCCATCGGCGCCCCACAATGCGGATCGAGCAAATGCTTCCAGTGCAGGAAACGCTCCCCGCCCAAATCTCTGCCATAAAGCTCCTGCAATAATTTGAAATGATTATGAGAAACCGCTTCCCTCACAAAGACAGCCATGTTTTATCTCCCTATAAAACCGATTCCATGCTAGGCGGAAATCAATAAAAGATGACCGCTCAGCGCCGTTGATAATACGGCGCCGGACCGTTCGCTTCCTTTCCCTGATTAACAAGAGTCGCTGTGCATTTTTAGCCAGCGCAAAAATTCAATATTATTATCGATGTTCAGTTTTCTCATGGCCGAACGTTTATGAATACTCACCGTTTTCGGGCTGATGCCGAGCAACATCGCCGTTTGGTTTTGTGAATAGCCCAAATGGATCAAACGGCACACTTTCCCCTCGCTAAAGGTCAGCTGGGTACGACAACGCGGGCAATAGCTTGAAACCAAACTATTTTTCTTGCGATAGCAGAACATGACCTTGTCCACGATCGCCGCCACGCTGTCTTTGCGCGTAATACTTCCGGCCTCCAAATTGCAATGAATTTTAGGGAATGTCTTTTTATGCTCCAATATTGAAAAATAGAGCGGAATAGAAGAAAAGTTGCCCTGCAAAAGCTGGGTATGGCAAAAATTTATGGACACCCGCTTGTCCGGCGCCCTGAATATGATGTTGGCACGTTCTTCTCCCGTGATCTTGGCCTTAATGCCATTCGTGAGAAAACCTTCTTGCAAGGCAAGACTCAACCCCAGCTTGAAGAATTGATTTTTATCCACAATAGCGATATTGACGCGCTCCATTAACAAACCTCCCTTTTGACTACGCTTGCTCACTCTCCTTACTGCAATATCATTGCTGTGATTATTTTTTGTTTTAACGTGCTTTTTAATAAAAAAGCGTTATAGGCGAAGCAAAAAAGACCTTGCCTCGCAAAAGTGCATTTTATATAGGGTTATATAAATCATCTGCCCTGGAGAGCATACAAAAGCAAGACGCGGTAAGCTGCCGCGCTTCGCAAGGGAAATTGTTATCGTAAGATATATTTATAAGGCATCATTGCCATCAGCATCACGGTGCTAAGATTTTTCTCTGATACGTTAATTTTACTCCAAGAGCGCAATATATCCAGATAAATATCGAAAAAACACATAATATAGAACATAACATTGCGCGACATTGATTGTTAAGAGAATCCGTTTATGCATTAGGAATTTACTTATGATAAAGGCAGGATAATGCTTTTTTCGTCCGTGGCGGTGGGGTCATCGCAGACCCTATTAAACAGAGTATAACCATATTCATTTTATTGTAAAAAAATTGCATAAAAAAAAGCTACACTTTATGGCAGTAAGTGATTCCCGCCCTTTCATGTAGACGGCAACAAAAAAGAAGAAGGCGAACCCATCGGCCGCCCGCGCAAGAAACGCCAGGTAGGATTAACGATTTTTCAGGAGTGATGCGCAGCGCAGAGAGATAACGCGGCATCGTTGACGAGCGGGATGAATTATATTTTTTTGATCCTCATCAGCTTTTTGGCCTCCAGGCAGGAAACCAATCCGAGGTGATCTTTTTTTAGCTGCTTGTCGCTCCCAAGAGGAAGAATGACTTTGAACGTTTGCAACTTACCGTGATTATTATAGATATCAAAGACTATCACCGGCGGGCCATAACCCAGGATCATGCAGTCTAAAAACCGCAAAACGGCGCACCCCAAGCGGCTCCTGGCCTCGCGGATAATTTTATCCGCAAGCTCATCATACCGGAAAGGTCTTTCCGGCGTCGTCAATACCTTCATAAGGTCTCCCTTCTGGTATATATCATTCCGATTTAAAATAATAACCTCATAAAACCGCCGCCGTTCAAGGCGAGTGAGATATAACAATCCAGACTTCGGCAATATATAATCTAACGATGCAAAATCAATCTAACAAAAAACACAATAGTATAAAAAAACAGCGCGAGTTTTATTGAAAAAATGACCTGATTTGCAATAATGAAATGGCCTGAAGTAAAGGGCTAACTGAAAAAGGAGTTTCAATCATGAAAGAACTATCCGCAGTAGAAATTGAACAAGTTAACGGTGCTGGTTTTTTTGGTGACGTAGGCACACTGATTGGCAGTGCGGTAGGTACAGGTATTGATACCATTTCCGCGATTGCCGGTGTTAACCCGGATGCCAAAACCGTTGTCGGCACCATCGGTAAAGGTATTGGTCTGGCTGTCGATGCGCTGATTTCCAGCGGATTGCAGATCATCTCTAAACTGTAATAACAACTCATAATCATCCCTTCCTATTTTTTAATTCGCTTCATTTTAAGCACCTTCGCGGGTGCTTTTTTTTTACTTCAAAGAATCAAAAAATAGATAAGGTCAGAAAAACCAATATCCAAAAAAACAGGCTGGGTATCACCATGATAAAAAAACCCATGCGTTTATTGGCGTTTTTGAGCATCCAGTCATAGATCATCGCAACACTCCTTGTGAATACCAGGAGGCATTTCCACCTCCCGGTATTTTATCCATCGAGTTTTTGATTACAGTTTCGGCACTTTGGAAAAGAAGTCCGCCATTTCGTGCGGGAACCCTTTCGCAATCGCCGGACGAAGATCGTCCATGGAAACATTAAAATCTTTCGGCTGCTCGCTCGTTTGCATTTTTTGGTGTGCGTTCACATTCGATTGCAGACCATTAAAAATGCCCTTCATATTGCCGAACATATCATCGCAAGATTTTGTCACATTACTCATGACCGACTTGGCCGCATCCGGCCCCGACATTTGAATATTGCTGACGCCTTGCATAAACGGTTGACTCAGCGACGATTGGGAGTTGGTGCCCAAATTGCCGCCGGCCTTCATGGTTTCTAAAATTTTGGCTGGATCTAACATGTTTATCACCTCTTTACGGTTGTGTTTACATCGCTTTCGGGCACGAGAATCCTCGCAACGCCCGTGACCAAAGTGGGAAATCTTTCATCGTCGAGCGCAATTCCAGTTTGAGCACGCCCACCACCGACGACATCGACATCGTCAGCTCTCGCCTGTCGCTGGCGAGCGGCACGGGATTGCTGGCGTCGAACATCCGGAACAAGGCCCAGGGCCCGTCGAAACTGGCGACCTGGATCTGGCCGGTGCCGGTGCGGAAGGTGAGTCGAACATAGCTGCCGCCTTTCGGGCCCGGCCAATCGATACGGGTAGGCTGGCTGAAGCCATGGCTGTAGTTAATCACCTGCCCATCGATATCCAGGGTCGCTTCCGTAATAGTCGGCGTCAGGGACAACGGCCTGATGAACATGGAGAAAGACAGCTTGTCGCCGGCGGTGAAGAAGGTATCGCGGATCAGGCGGGCATTTTCAAACGCGCCCAGCGTGCTGGCATTGACGATCCCCTCTGAACCCGGTTTGGCATTCCATTTCTGCGCGTTGACGTCCACATAAGGGGCCAGGTTCTCATCGAAGAACTGCTGCATCGCGCCGCTTTGGCCAAACATGCGCGAGAAGTCCTCGATGCCGACCTCCGCTCTGGCGTTGCGCGAGAACGGATAACGCCCGCTGATGCTGCTCTTGCACAAGCCGGAGGCCAGCGACGAAGCGCCTTTGCTCAGGTTCTTCTGGCTTTGCTGAATCGTCTGGCTGTCCCCGACCTGCAACAGATCCATCATCACGCTGCGCACCGGTTCCGGCTGGCGCGCCGCATCCAGCTGCAGGCGCTTCAGCGTGCCCCCGGCGGGCACCACCTGGCCGCCGCGCAGCGAGGTGGACAAGGTGGTCAACTGGCTGTACAGCGCTTCGAAACTGCGGCTCAGCGGATCGTTGCTGGCGTTGGTGGTCTGCAACAGCTGATAGCCCAGACGGCGCAGCAGCTCGAAGCGATCTTCCACCGCGCGCTCCGGCGTGAGACGAAAACGCGCGCGCTCGCCGGAAATCTCGCCCAGAATGTCGCGCCGCTGCTGCTCGATGCGGTTGCGCTGGCGATCGAACCAGCTTGCCGCATCGCCCTGGTTGGTGCCGGTCATGCTGGTTTCGCGCGCGGCGAAACGCACCAGATTGGCCAGTGGAGAAGAAGGATCGGACAGTTGACGCGCCAGGATCGCCGCATCCTCAAGCCCGTTGACCGGCCGGGCGCGCACGTCGCGCATGAACGCATCCCATTTGTCGGCATACTCGATGAGGTAAAGCTTCCTCGCCTCGTCGGCCAGCTTCTGCGCCGAGGCCAGCGAGTTCACCGCGTTTTTCCCTTCCCCACTGTCGCGCAGCACCCAGGACTCTTCTTCGATCATGTCCTTGGCGGCGTCATCGAGCTGCGCCAGGAAAACGTCGCGATAGCTGGCGCGGGTATAGAACCCCGGCACGGCGGTATCGGTGACCGTCGCCTGGCTCTTGCGGCGCAGCATCAAGGAGACGTTCGGTCCGGCGGCGTCGGCCAACGAAATATCGTTGATCGCCGCCGGCAGCGGTTTCTCTTCGATGCGGCGCACCACCCGCACCTGCATCGGAATGTTCATCGCTTTCACCCGCGCCAGGCGCAGCAGATCGCCGTTCATCTTCATGACCGGCGCGTCCGGCAAAGAGAACATCTCCCGCAGATGGTAAGCGAAGATGCCTTTGTTCATGTCGGTGTAACCCTGCGGCATAAAGGTTTCCCAGCGCGCCATGAACCAGTCGACCAAGGCTTCGGCGGAGCGATGCGAAGGTTCGCCCATCATCAGGTACACTTTCAGGGTGCCGTAGACGTCCTTGTTGGACGCCGAGACGTCATTCTTGAGTTCGTCCGCGATATAGTTTTCCACCGCCGGCCAGAAGATCTGCAGCAAATGGCGTTGGTAGGTTTTTTGCGCCGCGCTGTTGATCAGCTTGTGCTCGAAATAGGGATTCGGCACCGGCGACACTTCGCCGCCCAATTGCGCGTTCATGTAGCCCAGCTGCTCATAGGCGGAAATGACATCGTCGCTGACGCGGTTAGTCACCGGAATTTCCCGCACGATGCGTTTTGTCTCATCGAAGCGCGCCGCAATGTAGGAGATGTAATCGCTCTCCCACAGGTAACGCATCGCCAGCAGATTAAACGAGACCGCCAACAGAATGAGCACCAGCACATAGCGGCCCAGGGAGCTCATGCGGCTGCCGAGCGGCCTGGCGTGCGAAGACTGCTGCATCACCCCGCGTTCTTGCCGGGCGTAATCCAGCTCCGGGTGATAAATGCGCCCGGTCGGGCGAGCTTCATAGATATCCGCCGCTTCCGCGTTGTAGATCGCCCCCTGCGGCGACAAGGCGATGGTGCTGCCCAGCCACACCTGCTGCAGATGGCAGGCGTAGCCCACCGGCGTTTGCGGGAAGATCTGCTCTAACAGGGAATACAGCGGGTTGCCCAGCGACCCCAGCGACTCGGTGAAGAACAGCAGCTGCTGGCGGTTTTGGCCGTCCGGCGCATCGTGCAACAGTTCGAGCACGTGATGGCTGACGCGCGCCACCATCTCCCGGTAGAGGGTTTCATACTGTTCGAAGGGGGTTTCTCCCTGTTCGGCGCGGTTCAGGCTGAACCCCATGCCTTTTTGCAACAGATCGTCGCCCAGCATCGACAGGAAGGTCTCGCCGCCGACCAGTTGATCGAGGTGGCTGATGGTAAGATAGACCGGCAGCTCGCTGCGGAACCACGAGGCCATCTCCAGCAGGCGCACGCGCAGCGCGTCGGCGACCGACTTTCTCTCCGTCAGCGAGGCGTGCAGCAACCAACGCGCATCAAGACACAGCATGATGCCGTCGATGCCCGGATGGCGGCGATGGCGGCGGATCAGTTTGAACAGGGTGTCGCGCGCCCTGGCGCCCTCTTCCCCCAGACCGTTCAACTGCAGCCATTCGCCGGAAGTGTCGACATACACCGAATTCTCCGCCAGCCACCAGTTGCAATCCTGGGTCGGCCCGACGTCCACCGTCTGCTGCAGGCCATAGTGCTCGGCCAGCAAGAAGCGTTCGCCGCTTTCGCCGATCAGCGAGGTTTTGCCGCTGCCCGGCGGCCCGATGACCAGAAACCACGGCTTTTCGCTGACGTAACGGCGCGTCAGGCGGTATTTGAAGCGCTGCCAGGGGGTGCGCTGCTTCGCCGTGCCGACGTACTGCAAGGTGCGCAAAGCGTCGTAAAAGCGCGAGGTCACGCGATCTCGCTGGGCGGTCTTGCGTTTGGCCGGGGCCGGCGCTCGCGCGTGGCGGAACACCCAGGATAAGAACGTCGCCACGAACGGCCACAGCGCCCAGCACAGGATCAGCGCGATGATGATGCCCCTGACCCAGACCGACAGCAGCGGCCGATAGGTGCCGATGGCGATCAACGGCCCAATCCACCACACCACCGCACACAGCAGCAAGGCAATCACCAATATGAATGATCTACGTATCATATAATTTCCTTATTATCTCTACGCCGGCGGATGTCTTAGTTATCCTCGGGGACCTCGGCGGCTACCCCTGCCTGATTTAACGTTGCAGACGGTGAAGCCATCTCCCTCTCGCCGATTTTCCAAAGGATGTCCACGCGGCGGTTGCGGCGGCGCCCTTCTTCCGTCGCGTTGTCGTCCAGCGGCTCCTGATCGCCCTTGCCGACCGAGGTCACGGTGCGGTTGTATTTACTGTTGGCCAAGGATTCGCGCAGCTTGTCGGCGACCGTCTGCGCGCGCGCCTCGGACAGTTTCAGGTTGGAGTTGTTGGAGGTGTTGCGATACGGTTTGTTGTCGGTATGCCCGATGACCTCCAGATCGCCCGGCCACGGCGCCAGCGCTTCCCCCAAACGCTCGATGTTGCGTTTCTTTTTAAACTCTTCCGACAGCTTCGACTGCCCGGTGGCGAATGCGCCGTCGGAGGTGAAGATCAACAGCCAGCCGCGCGGATCGGCGCGCACCTCCAGCCACCCTTCGCTGAGGATTTGCGGCAGCGGCTGCGGCAGCGTCTCCATGATGTTGATTTTGCGCGGCTGCGGCGGTGTCCAGGCCAAAATGGCGTTGCGCAGCGCGCGGGACTGATCGTGCAGATACCAGGCGGCCGAGGCATACGCCAGCAGCGCGATGGCCAGACCGTAGCACAGCAGCTTCAGCGGCGTGATGCGGGTCGCCTTGCGCACCACTTTGCTCGGCTCGGCATCGGCCAGCGTCTGCGTCGGGTTCTGGCTATACAGATAGCCGTCAAGACGGTTGCGCACATCGGCCAACAACACCGCGCCGCGTTCCATCACGTGATATTGCCCTTCGAAGCCCAGCGACAGGATCAGATCGTAAAACGCCAGGATCTCCTTGTTGCGCGGCGAGGCGGCCAGATAGGCTTGCAGATGCTCGAAGCACTTTTCCCCGCCCCAGGCGTCGCGATAAAACTCCACCAGCAGGCTGAGATTCAGTTCGCCGGATTCGAGCGTGCTCATGCAGCACTCATCCACGTAGGAGCACAGCAGATAGGCCAGTTTGTCCACATCGCTCGGCGCGATGTGATCCGCCAGCAGCGTCTGCTGAAATTGTTGGATCTCACGCACGATCTGCGCGCGCACCGCGCCCGGATTCAGCTGTTTCTGATCGCGCACCCGCTCCACCTGCAGCAGGACCGGGATGGCGGCGGCGATCAGCGGGTTGTCCCAATGGCCCATCATCACGCCGGGCTTGCTCAGCGCGGCGCGGCCAAACAGCCCGCTCGAGGTCGGCGCCGCCTCGGCCGGGCGCTCGCCCGGCGCGGGCTCGCTGCTTTCCGGCGCAACGCTTTCCGCTTCATAAGGCTTGGGTTCGGGGGGCGTCGCCACCCCGGCGCTTCCCGGCCGCAGCTTGGCGGCCAGCGCCCGCGCGCCGAAGGACAGCGCGGCGATCTCCGCCGTCGTTTTGCCCACCGAGCCGGACGCGGGAAGGCGCGGCGTCGCGTTGTTGCGCGTTACCGCCATCGCCTCGCGTATTTTTCTCTCGAATTCGTTCATCCCACCCTCCCTTGCCTTAATCCCCAGACGTCAAAACGCAGGTCGGGGAAATCACCCACGATGCTGAGCGCCATCGCCGAGCCGGCCATCATTTCCTTATAAATCGGGTCGGCATGATCAACCTCGAAATAGATGCTGTTCGGGTAATACGGTATGTGCCGCGGCGGCGAAGCCATCGGCAACAAGCGAGCGCCCGGCAATTGCAGATCGATCAGCTGAATGATTTTCTCGACCGGCCCCAGTTTGACCTGTGCGGGGAAATACGAGCGCAGATGCTCGATGGACAAACCGCAGCTGACGGCGAACACCAGTTTTTCCAGGCGCAGCTGCGAGTCGTTCGGGCACAGATAAATGCTGTCGCCGCGATCGGTAAACGGCAACGCCACCGCCGGCGCTTCGATCACCAGCGACAGCGCGCGGCGAATCGAGGCGAACAGCTGGAAGTAGCAGTTGTGCGGCTCATCGTGCAGATACACCAAATCGGCCCGATCCCAGAGGCGTTCGCCGCCGGGAATGATGCTGAGCCGCCCCAGCAGGCTCAGCAACGTGTCGAACAGGGTTTCAGGATGCACCTGCGGGCTGGCCAGCAGTTGGCTGATGCGCAAATTGAACTCGCTCAAGGTTTGCAGCAACAGCAGTTCCAGCAGCTCGGAAAGCCCGCCGATCGTCATATGCACGTCCGGGCGAAAAACCGACTCCAGACGCTGGCTGATCAGCCCAAGCAATTCGGTGGTGAAAGCGGGCAGCCAGCCGATGGCGCGGAAATCCAGCATCGGCGGCAAGGCGCGCTCATCCAGCAGCACCCGACGGTCGCTGGTCAGCTCGCGCACGAAACCGACCGGCAGCACGCTTTCCGCGCTGCTGACCGCGTCCTCCAGGCTTAGCCGCGTCACCAGGCTGCCCAGTTGCATCGTGCACACGCGCGGCGTTCCCTCCAGGCTGACGCCGTGGTTGCGATCCGGCACCTCGGCGTCCATGGTGCGAAAACGGCTGCTTTTTCGCGCATCCTGGATAAGATCGATCTGGGCGTTGCCGGCGATGTCCATCAGCACGGACAGGCACACCACTTTCCCCTGGCAGCCTTCTCCCAGCACCAGCGGCGGCGGCAGCGGAATATCCTCAGGCATGCTGAACGCCGTGCCGTCGGGGAAAACGCCCTTGGCTTTCTTCAGCGCAAACTTGCCCTGTTCCAATAGCCCGTTGTCGATCTCCAGCGTCAGGAACCCCCAGGTGAAGGTTTCGACGCTGCGCAAGCGCGCTTCAATCAAGTGCTCGAAAAAACGTTCCTGCTGCTGGAAATGCTGCGGTTCCATCAACATGCCTTCTACCCAGGCGACGCGTTGTTTAGGTAACATGTCATTCATCCATTTTGTCGTTAGTCACTATGCTGAGTGACGTCATCCCCACCATCACCTTCATTTGCGAATCAGCCTGCGCAGGGGACTTTTGCTCGGCGAGCGGCAACACGCCGCTGATTTGCTGAAACTCCGCCCCGACGACGACCCATCGCTCTTGCCCCGCCGGCACCTCGAAGCGATAACGCAACGTCTCCCTCGGTTGCAAAATGCTCTGGTGCCGGCTCAGCGCCCCTTCCGACGGCGCCGTCTCGCGGCAAGGAGCACCGTCGCCAATCCCCTCGGGCATCCACCCCGAGCGATTGGTTTCTATCACGCACACCTTGACCGGCTGCGCCTCCCCGGCGGCATTCGGGTTCACGTTGTCGTTGGCGGTCACCTCGACGTCGATAAACCGCAACCGGCGCCCCGCATCCGCAGCCTCATCATGAGAAAACCAGCTGCATCCGCCGAGCATCCCCACCGCCAACAGTCCCCCTGTCGCCATCCCCCGGAGCGTTTTCACCATGCTAAACTCCTATGCATTAACGAAACATTTGGTCTGGCTGGGCGCGACCTGAGTGGCAACCATGTTGTTATTGTTCGTCGTGCTGGAATCGCCTAGCCGCGTGACCGGCATGCCGCCGGTGAAATACTTGCCCGATCCCTGCACCGGCTGCATCTGGGCCGAATGCGTCCCGGAGGCGGCGCCGATCACCCCGCCCGAATCGACGGTGGCCGCGCGAATGCTGCCGAGGTTCTGTTCATTGCCGCCGCAAAGGAAACAGTTAGGCACGTTCGGTATGCCGGTGTTGTTGGGCGCGGTGTTCGGGCCCGGCACCGGTATCATCGGGTCACAGCCGGCAAAGCTGATCCCGGCCATGTTGTTATTGGCTGCAGTCATGGTGGTTTACCCCATATGTATCTGGCCGCCGTCGATCTTCAGCACCGCCGAAGACTTCAGAGAACCAATTTCACTGTTGATGACGAGGGATTGCCGCGCATCCTGAATGATGTGCTTCGCCAGCACCTCGTCGGTTTCCTCCACCCGCCGGCTCGCGTGCTTGCTGCGCACAAACAGGCGTTGAGAGATTTGGTGCAGCGTTTCGGCCACCCAACGGCTGCTGCGCGTCAGCAGCGTGAAGTGCGGGCTGCGCAGCGTCAGCCGCTTGCCGCCCTGCAGCTCGATCTCCGGCGCCACGATGCGCAAGTTGGCGCAGCGGCTGTCCAGCGTCATGACGGCGTGCGCCTGTTGCCGCGACAAGATCTCGGTAATGACCAACTTGTCGCCGTCGGCGATGACGCAAACGCGATCGCCCGCCAGCGGCTGAACCAGGCAGCTGGTGGCGACCGCCAGACAATGGGCGCGCATGCCGTCGACATACAGACTGCCGTTGGCGTCGGCCGCCAGCGTCACCACCTTGCGCCCCCCTTGTTCGGGAAGCGGAGCGCTGCGCACCAACTGCAAAGGCGTCACCCTGGCGTTGGCATAGACCTTCTGATGCTCTCTTCTGGATTTATACATATCTGCTTACTCCTGTTGGCCGTTGATACGACGGTTGCCGCGGCCCCGGTTGTTGATGCGCATACCAGGCGTCGATCGCACTCAAGAACGGATCGGCGGTAAGCGGCACGTTTTCGGCGCGATGACGCTGCGCGCCATGCAGGCGAGCACTCTGTTGCTGAGCGGCGGTCAACGGCTGTTCGATCAGGTTCGCTTCCCGCAGTTCGGCCTGCTCAAGATTGGCTAACGCCAGATCGCACGCCCTGAATTCCGCTTGCGGCAAGATGGCGCGCCCCCAGTTGGCGCCATTCATCGCGCATTCGCTGAACCGGGCCTTCTGCCCCTGCGCCAGGGTCAGCGTCGCGCGTTCGAAATCGCAGCGCTGTACCTGCGCTTCGGCGAAGATCGCCGAGGTCAGATCGCTGTCGGCGAACGAACACCCCTCCAGCTCGCTGCGGTGAAAACTGGCGCCCTGCAGCTGTAGCTGCGCCAAAGTGCAGCCCGACAGGCGGCAGGTGAACCAGATGCGCGCCTGCCCCGCGATCGTCTGCCAGCTGCACGTCTCCAGCTGACAACTGCCCATCACCTGACGATCCAGGGTCGACGCCTGCCACAGGCACTGCGTGAGTTGGCAGGCGTACCAGTTGGCGTCCTGTATCACGTCCTGGTGAAACATCAGGTTGGTCAGGGTGCTGGACTGCACCGCCAGATGCCCCAGGCTGCTGCGTTCAATTTCCGCGCCGTTGACCTCGCACCGGATCAAACCGCAGTCATCCAGCAGACAATCGCCGACGTAACACCCCTGCAGCGCGGTGTCGTTACACGCCAAATTGCACAGCAGCCCCTGTTGCAGCGTCAGGTTGTCAAACCGGCATTCGTTGAACGACAGGCGCATCAGGCTGCCACCGACCACGTTGACCTGCTGCAGGGTGCAGCCCTCAAAGCGCACCGCCCGCAAATCACAGCCTTCAAACGTGACGCGTTCGAAATGACAGTCGATGAAAAAGCAGTCGCTCAGCGTCAACCCTTTCAGCTCGCGATCGTGGAACCGGCGTTTCTTGAAGATCCGCGGCATGGGCGGCGTCTGCGCCACCGCCTGGGCGACCTCCAGTTCGATCGCCTCTCGGTCAGGCAGCGCCTGTTGAATCACGCGGCTTTCAGTTTTCATGCGCATAGTCCCCATGAATGATTCTGCGCGGCACCCAACACGCACGCTCCAGCAGACAACCGCTGAACCGCGTGCCGGCGTCCTGCCAGGTCATCGCCAGATGCGCCGCCGCCAGATTGCACTGGTCAAATGCCGCATCGCGCAGATCGGCGTTATAAAACAGGCCTTGCTGAGCGCTGCTGTTTTGCCAACGTGAGTGCGTCAACAGGCTGTCTTTAAACCGCACGCCGGCCAGATCGCAGCCGGCGATCGCGCAGGCCGTCAGATCGGCCTCGTCAAAGTTGCATTCAGTGAAAACGCTGTACTGCAGTTGGCACCTCTCCATACGCGCCGCTTTCAATCCCACTTTGGTGAAACAGCTATCGCTGAACACGGCGTGGGAAAAGTTCGCCTGCATGCCCGCCGTCAGGCTCTCGACACGGCAGCGTTCGAACCGCACGCCGCGCCAGTTGCCGCCAAGGAACGAGTTTTTGGTGAGCGTCATCTCCAGCGCAACCGCCTCTTCGGCGAGGCAGCGGTTAAACACGCACGCGTCCAGCTCGCCTTGCAGAAACTGCGCGCGGATCAGCGTTGCGCCATTAAACATGCCGTTGCCGATCGCCGCGTGTTCAAAGCGGCTCGCGGTGAAATCGCCCCGCTCGAAAACGCAGTTATCCAGCTTCACGTGGTCGGCGCGCAGGCCTTGCCCCTGAGGCTCCGCCAGCGTCACCCGTTCGAAGACCGCCTCTTGCCACACGCTTTCCGCCAGCAACGGCTTTTGCAGCGTGCACGAGATCATGCGGATCTGGCGCAGCGCCGCCTGCGTCAGGTTGACCCCATCAAAAACGCAGTTTTCGAAGGTGCAGTTCTCAAAAGAAGCCTGCGAGAAATCGCAGCGCTCAAAGCGGCACTGCAGAAAATGCCTGCCCGACAGCGCCTCGCAGCGCAAACCGCTGAAGGTCTTTCCTTCCACGGTCGCGCTATCGGGGAAAAACGCGTCATTGCCGTCTTCGGCGGGAAGATCCGGCAAATCGGGCAGCGTCACGGAAGCCGGCTCCGCCGACGTTTGTTGCTGGTGCAAGGCGATCGCCTCGCGGATGCGTCGATAGAACACGGCGGAATCGCCCAGAGAGGTGGGCGACGGATCGTAACGCAAGTCGCTGGGGTGATCCGACACCGCCTGGATGACGTTCAACCCCATCTCCGCCGGCATCAGATCCGGATCAAACAGAAACTCAAAGGGCGAGGCGTCATCGTCGCTGCGCTTGCGGAATACCTGTTGGAAATAGTCGAACGAGCGCGGCGCATCGCAGCGATCCAACGCCAGCATGACGGACTCGATGGACTCGTCCAGCAGATGCGTCAACGGCGCATTGCCGGTGAAGATAAGCAAAGCGATGTCGCTGTCGGGCAGGAACCACAGCGTTTTGCGCTGCAGCTCGATTTCCTCGAGGCTGTCGCTATCGTGACGGCGGATGAACGCCCGTCCGCGCACCGCCGGCAGCTCGCCGCGAATCGCCTCGCTTTGCGCGCCGACGCCCTGCAGCTCGAAGGGCACCCGATCCGGCCACGCCGCTTCCGGCAACCACTGCGCCGGCGGCGCCATCTGGAAATAACGCCGATCGATATTGGCCGGCAGCCCGGGGAATACCGTCTCGAGATAGGCTTTGCCGGCGATCTGGCCCGCCACCTTATCGATGTGCGCCTTGCGCAGCGCAAACTCGTGCGGCACCGGCGCCGGCGCCGCCAGCGGAGAGCGCTCCTGCGCGGTCCCCTCGGCGGACAGCGTCATCAGCAGCGGCCGCAGCCCGTCATTGCAGCCGCGGCCAAACGGGTTCTCCTTGTTGTCTTTGCCGCCCCAGGTGGAGGTGTGATCCAGCGGCACGCTGAGGAAGGGTTCCACCTCCATCGCGCCGCGCCGTCCTTCGCCCTCGACCCGCCAACGGCGCTTCAGCCCGCCGATGTCGGCGCTGACATTCAGCGTTTTCACCGGCTGACCGATGCCGGCATGGCCGGCGATCAGGTATTCGGCGAACGGCTTCGGCTCGGCAACATCCAATATCGGCAGGCTGAGCGGCACGCGCTTCCACGCCTCCCAGATTTCGGCTTCGTTCACGAAGTGTTCAGGCCGGGACAGGTAGCATCCGGCCACGACGCTGATGCCGAGCCGGCTGTCTGTCCCGATCTGGTAACTTCCTTTAATCGCCACCAATTGCTGTGGCCGTATGATTCTCATTGCCGCGCCTCGTTAGTTTTTGCTTTGCATCCCGACTTTTTTCAAATCGACGCCGGTCTCGGACAGTGACGCGCCGGTATAGCTGATCGACACCCCTGTCGTGCTGGTGCTGCTGCCGGTATTGCTGACGCTGCTGCCGGTATTGCTGACGCTGCTGCCGGTGCTGCTGACGCTGCTGCCGGTGGTGCCGACGCTGCTGCCGGTGGTGCTCACGCTGCTGCCGGTGGTGCTGATGCTGCAGCCGGTGGTGCTGGTCGACGATCCGGTGGTGCTGATGCTGCAGCCGGTGGTGCTGGTCGACGATCCGGTGGTGCTGACGCTGACGCCGGTAAAGCTGGTGCTGCTGCCGGTCTGGCTGGTGCTGACCGTGGTGTAGCTGTTGCTTTCGCCGGTCATGCTGTTGCTGATGCTGGTGAAGGAGTTGCTTTCGCCGGTCATCGAGTTTGATACGCCGGTGCAGCTGGTGCTCTGCCCGGTGAACGAGGTGCTCAGCCCGGTGAACGAAGTGCTCACGCCGGTAAATGACGTGCTCACGCCGGTGAACGAGGTGCTGACGCCGGTGAACGAGGTGCTCACGCCGGTGGCGGTGAGGCTGACGCCGGTCATCGACGCGCTGACGCCTTTAATCGAGGCGTCAAACCCGGTAATGCTGAAGACGTAATCCTTGTAAGAGACGTGGTTGGTGAACCAGTCCGTAAAGGTGCGGCGGATGATGTCGAACTTGTCCATTCCCACCTCGGTGGCCTGGTTGCGCTCCACCGTGGTTTGCAGATCGCGTTCGGCATGCAGCATGACGCGTTCGTTGTTGCGGTTGTCATCGAAGGTCAACTGGCTGGCATGCTGCGGCTTGCCGAAGCGCAGCGAACGCGACACCATGCCCGAGTAGTTGATGTATTCAGGTAACTGATAAGGCGGCGGGTTGTCGCCGTTATACACAATCCCGGTCACCATCGGACGATCGAGATCGCCGTCGACATAGGTCACCAGCACTTCCTGGCCGACGCGCGGCATGGCGATCACGCCCCAGCCTTTCCCCGCCCAGGCCTGCACCACGCGGATCCAGCAAGAGCTGTCTTCCTCGGTGGTTTTGTAGCGATCCCAGTGGAAATGCACGCGGATGCGCGCAAATTTGTCGGTATGCACTTCGGAGTTGGGCGCGCCGACCACGGTGGCGCTCTGGATGCCCGGCATCTGCGGTTTTGGCGTTTCGCGCAGCGGGCGGAACGGCACGTCGTCGTTCAACGCATTGAAACGGCAGGTGACGTTGCGGCCGTCGCTGCTGCTGTCCGGGCCGTCTTGCACGAACACATAGTCGCAACGGGTCAGCTTGAAGCGGCGGTTGCGGTTGGCGTCCGGGTGCAAAATCAAGGAGAAATCCTTGCCGGCCATCAGCCCGACGGCGTTGCTCTCGCCAAACAGCAGATGGCCGTCGCTTTGCATTTCTTCCAGGCGCAGCCGCGCCAGGCTTTCACCGCGTTCGGTATCCACATAACCCGCCGCGTAGTCGTACCACTCCAGCGGGGTGTTCTGCAGGCCGAGGCGGCTCTCTTCCACCTTGGTTTGCAGGTTCTTGCGCGGGTTCTGGAAGTCAAAGTCGCGCAGCACGATTTCATTCGGGCGCACTTTGCGGGAGCGCTGGATGCGCTGGATCCCTTCGCGGATGGCGCGGTTTTCTTCGCTGTCCGGCATGAACGGCAACACGGCGTAACCGAAATCCAGATCGTCGAAATTCTGCCGGTCGGTGATCACCAGCGTGTGTTTATCCTCGGCGTGATCGAAGTAATACCAGATGCCTTCGTCTTCCAGCAGGCGGCTGATAAACGCGAAATCCGTTTCGGAAAACTGCACGCAATATTCACGCGTCGGATAAGTGCCTTGAATATCCAGACGGTAGTCGGCAAAACCGTAGCGCGAGAAGATTTGCTCGATGATGTCGAGCACGTTCAAATCCTGGAAAATGCGGCTGTTGCGGTTTTGCATCAAAAACCACAGCCAGGTGCTCAGCTCCAGCTTATAAACGAACTTATCCTGATGCTGCCCCGAATCGGAGGCGCCGATCACGTAAGCGTAAAACGGCCGCGCGCCGAAATCCGGCCTTTCTATTTGAATGCTGATCCCTTGACCCAGCAGAGATTCATAATCAACGTCCGCCTGTTCACATTCGAATTCGAGCGTATATTGCGAGTTGCTCGACAACCCTTCTTTGGTGGTGAAGCTGAGTGGAAACGCATTTAATTCGGCTAACACCGGGTTATCAATTTCGATTAAAGGCATAACAACCTCTCTGATCCGATATCGAACCCCGCCCCGCGTTTACGGGCCGGCGGCAAATTAAAAATCAGTCGAAATAAACACTTAAACTATCGTTCTCGACCATGAGTTGGATATTCTGCAGTTCCTGTCCCGTCCGTTTGCGCTGCAGCACTTCATTGCTGATGGGCGGCAAAATCGCCTGCTGCAGCAGCGACTCGACCGCTCTGCCGCGCGAAGGATGGGCGCTGATGCGTTTGGCTATCCAGCCTGGAATGTCGCCTTCCAGCACCAGCGACACGCCCACTTCTTTGTGCAAACGCTGTTGTAAACGCGAAATCTGTTTGGTGGCGATATGGGTTATCGCTTCGGTAGAAAGCGGCACGTAGGGAATGACGTTCATGCGCGCCAACAGCGCCGCCGGGAAGAAGCGCGCCAGCACGTCGTGCAGCATCGGCCGCAGCGCTTCGGTTTTCAGATCCGGCGTTTCCGCCAGCGTCGCTTCTATTTCGCCGGCGCCGATATTGCTCGTCATTAAAATGAAACACTGGCGGAAGCTGATCATGCGGCCCTCACCGTCTTCCATCACGCCCTTGTCGAAGACTTGATAAAACGCCTCGTGGATATCGGGATGCGCCTTGTCGAATTCGTCGAGCAAGACGATGGAATAAGGTTTGCGGCGCACCGCCTCCGTCAACTTGCCGCCCTTGCCGTAGCCGACATAGCCCGGCGGCGCCCCTTTCAGGGTGGAAACGGTATGCGATTCCTGAAACTCGCTCATATTGAAGACGATCAGGTTGTGCGCGCCGCCGTACATCGCCTCCGCCAGCGCAAACGCGGTCTCCGTTTTGCCGACGCCACTCGGGCCGGACAGCATGAAAACGCCCAATGGCCGATCGTGCGCCTGAATGCCGGCGCGGGAGATGCGCACCGCCTGCGCGATTTCATCGATCGCCGTCTGCTGGCCGAATATCTGGCGGCTCAGCAGTTGATTGAGATTGAGCGCATTGTCCAGATCGCTTTGCAGCATGCGGCCGGTGGGGATGCCGGTCCAATCCGACAACACCTCCGCCACGACGCGGTCATCCACCCACGGATACACCAACGGCAGGCCGTCGTCTTGCAAGGCTCCCAGCTCGGAGGCCAACTGCGGCAAGCGCTCCGGCGACTGCCGCTCCGCGTCGAGCAAGGTGGTGACCGCCTGTTGCTCCTGCGCCTGCCGCTGACGCAGCGCAGCCAGTTCGCCTTCCATATCGCTGAGGGTCTGCTGCAATTCAGTGATGCGGCTGAGCGCCAGATCGTCGAATTTGCTTTCCTCCTGCAGGCCGTTCATTTCGGTGCGCTTCACCGCCAACCCGGCCTCGAGCGACTCGATTTTTTCAGGCAGCGCATGCTGGCTCAGCGCCACCCGCGCGCAGGCGGTGTCCAGCAAGCTGATGGCTTTGTCCGGCAGTTGCCGCGACGGCAGATGGCGCAGCGACAAATGCACCGCCGCCTGCAGCGCCGACTCGCGGATCTTGACGCTGTGGTGCTGCGCAAAATGCGGGGCGATGGCGCGCATCATGTTCACCGCATTCTCTTCGTCGGGTTCAGAAACCAACACGTACTGGAAACGGCGCGTCAGCGCGGCGTCCGGCTCGATAAACTGTTTGTATTCCGACCAGGTGGTCGCCGCCACCATGCGCAGCGCCCCCCTGGCCAGCATCGGTTTCAACAGGTTGACGGCGTCGCCGGTGCCGGCCTGCCCGCCGGCGCCCACCAGCGTATGCGCCTCGTCGCAAAACAGGATCACCGGCACCGCCGAATGCGCGATGGCGTCGATCAGCGCTTTCAGGCGCGATTCGAATTCGCCCCTCATGCTCGCCCCGGCCTGCATGCGCCCCAGATCCAAAGACAGCAGCCGGGCGCCCTGCAGCAGCGGCGGCACCTGCCCCTGGGCTATCTTGCAGGCCAGCGCTTCCGCCACCGCCGTTTTGCCGACCCCGGCTTCGCCCACCAAAATCGGGTTGTTCTGCCGGCGACGCAGCAAGATGTCGATCACCTGGCGCAGCTCCGCTTCGCGGCCAATCACCGGATCGATTTCACCGTCGCGCGCCTGGCGGGTCAGATCGGCGCACCATTTATCGAGAATATCGACCGTCTCGGACGTCTCCGGCGCATCGCCGTGGGCGCTGTAGACCTCTTCTTCCTCTTCCTCATGCTCGACGGACTCCGCCAGAATCGCCGGATAATCGTCGAACAGCTGCGGGATCGGCAGTTTTTTGAACTCGTCGCTCAGCCGGTACAGGCTGCGCTGCAACGTGGGATCCTGCAGAATGCCGACCAGGATATGAATGGTGCGCACCCCGCCGGACGGCGTTTCGGCGAGCTGGCTCATCAGCAGCCCTCTTTCCACCACCGTTTCCAGTTGCGTCGACAGATCCACCACCGCATTCGTGCGGTTAGGCAAGGTATGAAGAATGCGATCCAACGCATCGCTGATGCGCTGACTGTTGATGGCGTAGTGCGCCAGGATCAGCGGCAGGTCGCCGCGCTCCTTGTCCACCAGGACTTTCAGCCAGTGTTCCAGCTCCACATATTCGTGCCTGAAGGTTCGGCACAGCTTGGTCGCTTCGACGAACGACTGATAGGCAAAGTGGCCCAATCGCGAAAAAAGACGTTCTCGTTGATACACCTTAAATTTCCTTATATTAAGTTGTTGATTGATAAACCAGCTGCCTAAACGTCCCTGTCTTAGGTTTCAGCCAGCTGTCTTTACTCAGCGACTTGCCGCCCAGCTGCGCCGCCATGCCCGGCTCCGTGGCGATCAGCAGGCTGACATCCAGCATCAACTGATGGCTCGTAAAGTCATGACAGATGCTCACCAGCGCCTGCAGCCGCCGGCTGCCGCGCTGATACTGCTGATACTGCGGGGCCCCCAGCGGGCCGATCTGAATATGCGCGCCGTACTGGGCATCGAAAAAGCGGCTGCCGATGCGCGTGCTGCCCAACTTGCCCAGCTTTTGGCTGCCGCTTTGCTTGCCGTCGTCGATCCACTTGGCGTAGCGCGGCGTAATCGTGATGGGAACGGCGAAATAGGCCGCCAACATCTTGTTGAGCTGCCGCAGCGAGCGGCGACCGGGCAGATAAGTGCCGGGGTACGCCTCGCGCAGGCGCTGGATATGCGGGTTCACCGTCAGCGCCGTATCGACGCCCACCGTCTGGCGCAAATGGCGCAAGAACGGGTTTTTGTCATCGTCATGCTCATGGCCGATCATCGCCTTCAGCTGCGCCCATGCCCGGTAGTGCAATACGGCGAAGCGCTGGCTGACGATGCCGACGAACTGCTGGAACGCCTGGTTGCGTCTGGCGATGACTTCGGTGCGCGCGTGCTCGGTCACATGGATCGGCAGTGGGCCGTAGGGGGCGAACATGCCGAAATGCCGCGCCTGGATCAGCACTTGCTTAGGGCGCTGCACGATAGAGGCGATTTCACGCGAAGCGAACGCCATATCCGCCGGCTGGGTAATGCAGAGCCTTTCGCGGCTGCGATCGTTGGAGACGCCGAGCCGCGGCGCATCCGGCTGCGCGCGTTCGATACGCCGCAGCAGCTCGAAAAAATCCTGTCGATTGGACAGCCCGCGGATTTCGGCCTGGCCCGCGCTTTCGCTCTGCGCCCCCGGCGTTGGCGCCTGTTCCAACGAGAGCGCCGTTTCACGCATCAACGACATATCAGCCATAGTAGAGCGCCCCCCAGTCGGCGTGGGTTTCCCCATCCAGCAACAGCTTCATGCTTAACGTTTGGTTCAGGTCGCCGTATTGGCTCAACGCGTGGTGCAATATTTTGCCGAACAGATAGGCGCCGTGGTCGGCATGATGGTTGGCGCTTAAGTTGACGGCGATCTCGGCCCCGCGGATCCAGGCCAGCGGCCCCGGCCCCTGATTGCGTTCGAAGTGGTGCTCCACCCAGGCGTTTTTGATGCTGGCGATGCGCTTGCGCTGGCTGGAGTCATCCTGATGGCAGAACAACGACAGCCAGTCGCGCAACAGCGCCGAACAATCCTGAACGTCGGGGCGCGCATGGCGCAGAGGATTGGAGGCCAGCATCTGAATCGCCTGCCACGCCTGGCTGATGTTCGGTACCGCGACCGGGTTGCTCGGGTAGCGGACGATCTCCACCTGGTGGATCGGCATCGCCGTTTCCAGCTGGAAATGCGGCTGCTGAAGGTGCGCCGGCACCAGATGCCGTTCGCAGACCAGCGCCTCGACGCTGAGCGACGTGATGTCGTCGATATCGATGCCACTTTTGCCCGGCGAGATGGCGATGAAGGTATCTTCGTTGGGCAGGTGCGGATTGTTGTACTTGGAGGGCGACGGCTCCCGACGACGGTGCAGCGTATAACCGGCCGGCTCCCGCTCGCAGTCGTACTGCACGTCGGCCTGCAGCGAAGAGAAAATCACCGGGTTGCCGTCGGGCAGCATGCCTTTCACCTGTTTTACGCTGTGTATCTCATACAGCGAGGTGTTCAAACGATCGACCACCAGCTGGTGCTCCGTGCGCTCATCCGTCAGCAGCACCGGCGAGCAATGGCGGCGATACAGGTTGATGACCGGGGTCGCGAAAAGATGAAAATCCCTGGCGTTGACGCGACCGATCAGAGTGAGTGGGCGTTGCTCCAGCGCGAACAAGATCTCGAACTCGTGAACGCGTTCACATTGGCGCAGAAAATCCTGCACGCCATGCAACTCCAGGCTGAAGAAGCGGCTTGGCGCGGCGAAGTATTCACGCATCAGCCGGTTGCCGGGCAATTCCCCCACCACGGTGGGCAACAAGGCTTCTTCATCGCTGACGCCGCCCAGGCGCAAGCTGCCCGGCGGCAAGACTTTGACGATTGGCCGGTCGTCGCTTTTCGCCCATAGCACGATGCGCAAGGTGCGATTAAGCAACGCGGCCAGCAGTTGATTGGCCCGCACCGTATCTTCCGCCAGCGTCAGGTGCAGCGGCTCGAGATCCAGCTCCGAGACGGGAAGCACGCCGTGCGTCGTCAGGCATATCCTGACGTAGGCCGAGCAATCCTGCATGTGTCTGGCGGCGCCGTCAGGCAAATGGTGCGGCGGCAAAATCTCGCATTCCGCCAGTGAAATCTCAACGGGCTGCACTTTAATATGCCGCGCCGTGGTGAACGTGGCGGGTTTGTTGTTCAGCGAGATATCGTTGAGGGTCATGCGGCTCCCGCGCGGCAGGTCAACCTGGCTGTGCCACTGGGGAAAAGAGAGATCGGGCTTAATCGCGACGGTGGCGATCGCGGGAACCGGCGTATACCACAGCGGCGCCAGGCGTGAGAGCATTTGCAGGGCAAATTCCGGCTGCTCATTGTTCAGCTTTTCCTGGATGCGGGTGCAAAGGAACGCGGAGCCCTCCAACAGACGCTCAACGAAAGGATCCAGCACGCCGTCGATATGCATGCCTAAATGCTGGGCGACCTGGGGATGAGAAGAGGCGAACTGACGACCGGCCTCGCGAAAATAACGCAGCTCATCATTATATAATTGGAGAAAGCGCTCACTGAACATAGTCACCCCTATTAATCAAATACGTGTACGGCGCCACAGGAATAATCAAGAGCGATGCGCAAATTAACCAGCATTTCGTCACCCGGTAATGAGCAGGTGCCATAAATATCGAATAAAATCGCCAGCACATACGATTGGCGTTCATTCACTACAGGCACCACACGAATCGTTTTCGGATCCAGACGCGGCTCAAACGAAGTAATGATTCTTTGTATATGTCTCGCCAGCGTTAACGGATCGGTATTAATCGGTATGCGTTGGCTCAGCGACGGCAGGCCATAATTCAATACCGAACTTTCGCTGTGCGCATAATCATGAAGTTTCAAATCAGCGCTGCGCGATGCGTCATTCAGTAAAAATTCGATATCACGCACCAAAACACGCCTCCAATTATCGGCGCTGGCGCTTTGATGTCTCACGCTGAGCTTATCGAATAGCATGGGCAATGACGCTTTCATTTAACACCTCGCGATAAGGCTTATGTCTGCCCGCAATCGCTGCGGGCAGACAGCCTGCAATTAGTGTTGTGACATCAATGATCAGATACGGGCATTAAGCTTGAGGTCATACCCCGTCTTAATTACCGCACCCATGGAGCCATCATTGTTTTGCTCTTTGTACTCAACTTCGATACGTGCGAAATTCAGCTTGATAACGTCGGTTGGCAGCACGGTATCGATTTCAGTACCGATGGTGGAATTCAGCGGCATATTACCCACGGTCTTGAATGAGGAAACCAGGCAGTTGCTGAAGGTCACGGCAATGAAGTCTTGCTGACCCTGGCCTGATTTACGGCAAACAAGTTTTGCCTGAGGAATATGCTCGCCGGTGGCGCACATCAGGAACAGTTTCGGCGAAGCCTTGTTGCTCACCATGCGAAACTCAAAGTCTTTCATCTCGACTTTGCCTGAACCGCCGCCGCTCCCGAACCCCCAACGGCCGGCGTTTTCTTCCGCCCATTGCCAGGCTTGCAGCTGAATCCAGCCAGGGTAGGTTTGGTCGGGTGATTCACCATCAACACCCTCAATTTTCAAAAAATAGTCTACTAAAGCTTTCGTGCTCATTTTTTGTCTCCTTGACTGATAGGTCTACTTCGTTAATTGAAAAGTCTATTCAGATAAGTCGTTATATTGCCTACGCGATCATTGAAATAGCGACAATGAGAACCCATCAGCCATTAATAAATAGCAATAGCGTAAAAAACAGCGCCACTAAATTTCAATGAAATATCAATTCCCACCAACGCCATTTAATAATTAACGTCGGCAATATCCAAACCAATGACCAGCCGTAACTTATCTGCTCCCATCTTTTTTGGCTGACGGAAGTTTTGATACAAGTCGCAAGGACACGGTCATGCCTTCCAACTGGTAATGCGGGCGCAAATAGAAATGCGCGCGGTAATAACCCGGATCGTCTTCCACATCCTCAACGCGCACCTCGGCGGCGGCTAATGGACGACGCGCCTTGGTCGCCTCGGTCGATACGGAAGGATCGCCATCGACGTAGTTCATCAGCCAGTCATTCAGCCACAGCTGCATATCGTCTCTGGAACGGAAAGAACCGATTTTGTCGCGCACGATGCATTTCAAATAGTGCGCGAATCGGCACGTGGCGAAAATATAAGGCAAGCGCGAAGACAGCTTGGCGTTGGCCGTCGCGTCGGGATCCTCATATTTCGCCGGCGCGTGCATGGTGCAAGAACCGATAAAAGCGGCGAAATCGGAATGCTTGCGATAGACCAGGGGCAAGAACCCGGCGTCGGAAAGCTCTTGCTCGCGCCGATCGGAAATGGCCACTTCCGTCGGGCACGTCAGTTCATATCCGCCCTCATCGGAAGGAAACGCGTAGGCGGGCAGTTCTTCCACCGAGCCGCCGGATTCGATGCCGCGAATCTTCGAACACCAGCCGTACTCATGGAACGCGCGGTTGATGTTGACGCCCATCGCATACGCCGAGTTGGCCCAGGAAAAATCATCATCCACATCCGGCCTGACGGACTCCTCGAAAGCGAACTCTTCGATCGGGTTGGTTTTCGCCCCGTAAGGCAAACGCGACAGGAAACGCGGCATCGTCAACACCAGGTAACGCGAGTCGTTGCTTTCGCGCAGGCGGCGCCAGGACGCATATTCCGGCGTGGTGAAAATCTTGCCGATATCCCGCGGGTTGCCCAGTTCGTTCCACTTGCTCATCTGCAGCAGCGACGGCGACGCGGCGGAAATGAACGGGCAGTGCGACGCCGCGGAAATTTTCGCCAACTCGGTCAGCAGCGTGACGCTCATCGGGCTGTGATCGAATTCAAAATCGCCGATGATGCAACCGAACGGCTCGCCGCCGAACTGACCATATTCCTGTTCGTAAATCTGTTTGAACACCGGGCTTTGATCCCAGGCGGAGCCCCGATAGCGGCGCAAATTGCGCGTCAGCTCATCCTGACTGATGTTCAACACCCGGATCTTGAGCGTTTCGCTGACGTTGGTGTTATCGACCAGATAACTCAGACCTTGCCAGGCGGACTCCAGCTTCTGGAACTCCTTGTGGTGCAAGATATTGTTCATCTGTTGCGAAAGCTGTTCGTCGATCTGGGCAATCAACGATTCAATGGTCAATACGACATCCTGGCTGACCTTGACCTTGCCTTTGTTGGCATATTCGGACAGCGTGCCGATAGCCCGACGAACCGCTTCCGAAGCCTCGTTCGTTCTGGGCCGGAATGAACGCTTGAGCAAACCGTCAAGCTCATTTTCCGTGTCCTGCGTTTCAACTTCAGCGACTGCCGTAGCCTGCTGCTTAGCCGAATAGCGTCGTTGCCTCGCTCTCATTCCTCATCTCCTTTATTGCCGGGATCCTGCACATCCTGTTCCGCATCCGCGACCGTTTTACGCGCATCCGTCACCAAACGATGCAGAAAATCGGGTTTCTCCAGCAGATTCTTCACCACTTCTTCCGCGCTGGATTTACCATCCATATAGGTGATCAGCTCCGTGAGATGCTCCCGGGCTTCAAGCAGGCGTTGCATCTGCGGAACCCGTTTGGCGATGGCGCCAGGCGTGAAGTCATCCATCGATTCAAACTCCAATTCCACGTCCAGCAACGCATCGTCTTCGCTCAGGGTGTTCTCTACGTAAAATTGCAGACGAGGCTTGATGGCGCGCATGCGATCGTTGAAGTTGTCCTGATCAAAGGTCAGGAATTTCCGCTCTTCGATCGGCAGCAAAGGCTTTTTCCGATGCCCAGAGAGATCGGACATGACCCCCGTAACAAAGGGCAACTCCACTTTCTTTTGTGAACCGTAAAGCTCTACGTCATATTCAATTTGCACGCGCGGCGCGTTATTTTTACCGATAAATTTCTGAGAGCTTGAGTCCTTAGCCATTGGAAAACTCCTTTGTGATAAAAATTACTTCCCGGACAATTGATTTAACGAGGCCAGAGATTCCGGCAAAAGCTCCTCAACAATCGTCGCGAAGTCCATACCGATCATTTTTTGTGAACGTCGAATAAGAATGGGGGCCGGATGGCTGGGCTCATAGTTTTGGAAATAGTCCAAAACCTGATCCAACAGCAAGATGACATCCTGCCGGGAACGGATATATTTGCCGGGCATGGCGACAGGCGCGTCAGCATCCGGCGAGTCAATCTCCGCGTCATCCCGTTCAGCCGGCAATTCCTGCTGTTCCAGTGAAGCCAGCTGGCGGCTGAACTGTTTCAAATAGTCGCGTACCTGCCGGCAGTCCAAACGATAATCTTCAGCCTGCAGATTGGCGTAATTCTCGACGCGCTCCAGCGCATCGATTTCCAGCGCCAATTGCTCTTTCAGCGAAGGCAGATTTCTGCCGGCAAAATAACTGTCGGCTTGCCCCAGCACCTTTACCACCTCCGAAAAATGCAGGCTTTTGCCTTCCTGCTCGTCAAGCCGCATATTCAGCAGCTCGTCGGTAGTTAACGGCGTGTCGGGAAAAATCTTGCTGTTCTTGATTTCGTGCAGACAGGACGATGTGGCGAGCCACCCTAATGCGGCCGCATGAAAGCTGTCCGATGAGGGTTCCATGTCCGCCTGAGGGAAAATGGTGGCGCCCTCCTCGGCATATTTGGCGTCAATATCCTTAATGCCCTGGTAGAAGGCCGAAAAACCGTCGATATGAAGATTGGCGCGCATAAACCACAGCACGACATGTAAATCGAAGCACTGTTCCAGCAACGCGGCAGACTGCTCGCGAATGGCGTGCCAATTGATATCACGCGCATTGTCTACGGCATTAAGCGGATCGGTTTGGCTGTCATATTCCGAAAGCGTGAATTCAATTTCACTGTATCGTGGATCAAATTCGACGCCATTCACTTCCGTTGAGATGACTTCATTCATGGCCTGATATCCTTTTCAATCAGCACTAGAAACATAAAGCCTAATAAAGCGGGCTTTTACGTTCGCCAGTCTTTCCCAGAGTCCTTTTAGCGTAAGTTAGTCGTCACCAAGCTCGCAAATTGTTTAGATGTATTAATATTAACAACAATAATAGATTGAACCTATCAATAGAATCACAGTGATCGGTTTAAACTATTTTACATTTACATATTTATTTTTTCCTTTTAAAATCAATAAATTGCAAACGATAATTATGCAAGCTAAGAATAGGAAAAAAATCAAAAACTGCCCTAAAAACAACGTTTCATCCTTGGTAGGATAATTCCAGTAATACCACTGGATACAAATAATTTAATTAGCAAATGATAACTACAGTAAATAGTGAAATTTTTTCATAAAACCATGACAGCCAGTCGTTTCTTGCAAGCGGGTAGCACGCAATGATCAATAGAAGACGATGGCAGTGTGACTTTCATTTCCAGCACTCAGTACTTACACATGCGAAACCTGGTGTGAAAATAAACAATTTGGCGAGAGTTTTGATTATTAATTTTAAAGCTAAAGCACAGATTAACATTCCGCCGTGGTGCACCGAATACCTATTGGTACACAAACAGCCTGGTGGATAAAGCATCATTCTTTTATAGTTAACTCAGGGTAATGATCAGAATAATTTAAGATTCAATTCCCCTTCATGTGTGTTCTCATACGGCTTACCGCGGCAAAAGCACCACTGCGGTAAAGAGTCTCGCAGACTAAAGTGGCATTAGAGATATCATTTACTATAACGGCAAAATAACCACGTAAGCGCTGCAACGACAGGAACCGTGTTAAGACCAGCGATCTGTTCCATATACAAGAAATGTTTCCCTAACTGATAAGACCACTAATTTGATACTAGCAAAGGCAAACCCAATATCAAGAAAAAATATTATTTTTTTAATAAAAAAATAACAAATCAATATACATAAAACAAACAATTCAATAACTTAAAACAGTGCTGAATCGATTACTTTTACGCCAGGAAAAATAGTTCATGGAAATTTGCCCCCCCTCACAACCCCCTCAGTCAATCTCCCTCATTCTCTTCGGCATTGAATTGTCATCAAAAAATAAGAAAATCTATAAAAATAAAACCCGCCACTGGCCGTACGCCCCACAGGATCAACTTTCGCAAGGCAAAATAAGCAAGATAATTCCCAATAAAAAGGCCGAAAAAAAGCGTTAATGATTTAGCGGTTCAAAATAAAAATAAAGGTAACTCTATTGGGTTATTAAAGCGAAAACGCGCACCTTTTCATTGCTGCAAAAAAACCTTATGAATCTTTACGTTGCCTGTCCTTTGACAATCCTTAATGAAAACGCAAATCGGGTAGCCAACACATACAGAAAAGAGATGGGCTACGCGGCGGGCCAACCCTGCCGATGACTTTTCTCATCCCCGGTTCGGCCCGTGCGCACAGGTCATTCCACCTAAAGATCAGGCCGCACCGCCGGCCTCGCCCGGCGATTTAACGCCAAGCCGCCGTTTTCCTGATCCAGAACAGCTTTCGCATTCATCCGATTGATATATTGATTGAAAATCATTCCTATTCAGGAGAAAAAGCCATGGTTAAGTCACTCAATGCGGTATTCACTCGCTTTTTTGACCACCCGGACGCCGGCAAATTGGCGCTCAGGCTAACCTTCGGCGGACTGATGCTGTTTCACGGCGTGGCGAAGATTCAGCACGGCGTCGGCTGGATCGCCGGGGCGTTGCAGGAACAGGGGCTACCCGCCTTCATCGCCTATGGCGTGTATGTGGGGGAGATCCTGGCGCCGATACTGATCATTTTGGGGCTGTTCACCCGCCCCGCCGCGCTGGTTTACGCCTTTACGCTGGTGGTGGCGTTTTTGATGGTGGGCACCGGCAAGGTCTTCACCGTCACCGACGTCGGCGCCTGGGGCATTGAAAACGAGCTGGTGTTCTTTATGGGCGGACTCGCCATCCTGCTGCTGGGCAGCGGGAAGTATGCCATCGCGCGGAATGAAGCCTATCGGTAAGCGGTAGCATTAATAAGGAGGTTCTTGGTTTAAACCTCCGCTGTGCGGAAGCGGCGTTTAACGATCGGCCAACCGGTATACCGGAACCTGGCGCGTCGTGCCGGTCAGGGTGTCGAAAATCTCCGTTTCCGCCGTCACGATCGTCATGCCGGTTTTTCTTAGCCTACGCACTTCGGCGGCGATGCGCTGTATGCCGAACCAGAACAGTCCGTCCAGCGCCGTGACGCGCAGCCCCTGCTCCAGCGCCAGCTTAAGCCGCTCACGCGGCGCCTTGAGCGCTTTGGCGATTTCCCGGTAAGGCAGCGCGTCCACGCCCGACGCCGAAGTTCGGTGAATACGGGTCGACAGGCCATATTGGAAGGCCTCAGGCACGTCGCTTAAATCGCTTTTCAGGCTGTAAACGCAGCCAAAGCGCTTGCCGTTGAACACCACATTTTTTTGACTGATCGACAGCTCATCGCGCAGGCCGGCAATCAGCTGCGGCGCCCGCACCAGCAATAAGCGAAACGGCAATTCGAAACTGGTCACATAGTCCACGTTGAGCAGCGCAATGCGCAGACGCTGTTCCGCCCCGGCCTGCGTCTGGCGACACTCGTTCAACACCTCGCTCCACTGGCGCGCGAGCCGCGGGGCTTCATCCAGCGGCGCGAAGTGGTATTTCTCGATGTGGTAGTCGATCCTTTCATTCATGTCCGTTGGCCCCTGCCTCAGTCATCATGCCCTCAGCAAATTACCTTACCCGCGGGCAACAGTACAACACCGCGATGAGGTCACTCGGGAAATACGGCGCTGGCTTTAGCCGGAACGGACTACGCGGGCTCGATGAACAGCATCATGCGTTGCAGTGCGTCATCCAGGGCACTGAGCCCGGCATCATCCAGACAGGCCATCAGCTGTGCGTCATAATCCGCCACCCATTGCCTCGCCTGGTCAAAAATGGGACGAGACGCCGGCATGACGCGCAGATATACCGCGCGCTTATCTTCCGGATCGGGGAAGCGCGCGACCCACCCCCGATTAACCAGTTGGGTGATCGTACGGCCTAGCGCGGTGCGATCGGTCTGCGAATGCGCTATCACCTCGCTCATGGCCACGTCGCCCGGAAAACTGTAGAGAATGCGCAACGCGCGCCACTCATGGAGGCTGAGTCCTTGCAAAGCGAGTAACGCAGACAGCCGTTTTTCGCGGTGACGCACCACCTCCGTCATCCTGTAAAGCGCACCATTGGGCAATCCCATTCCCCGTCTGCCGCTCTGCGTGCCTTTTTTTTCAGAATCCATACTGTTTCCAATTAGCCTCGACTTTTGCCCTGACCTGTTCCGGATAAGAGTGCCTGAAAGAGGCGGTCCCCGCACGTGTTACGCCGCTGAACTGCTCGGGAAACAGGCAGTTGATGATGGCTTTGCCGCCGCTACCGCGCGCCTTGTCTTCTTCCGTCAGGTACGGCACCATCGGGAACTCGCGTACGTCCGGGAAGATAAAATGGTCGCGCGCCGGATGTGAACGCGTGGCCAACGCCCAAACCACCTGATCGATATCGACAATATCAATGTCATTGCCGACCAGGATCAGTTTGGGGATCAGGTAGCCCGCATGCGAGCCGAAGACCACCTCCGCCACCTTGCTGGCAAAATCCGCCGCGGTGGTATTCATTCCGGCCAGTTTTTCGATATCGACGGAGACCACCGCCCAACAGGTCGCCGCCTCATAGGAACACCAGACAAAGTCAACGGGCAAGGCCGCGCTCTGCAGGGTTTCCAGCAACTGAGCAGAGATCATGGTGCCCCAGATCGTATGATTTTCTTCCGGCGGCGTGCCGGCGACGCAAATCGGCAAAATGGGGTCATCGCGAAACGTCACCGCACGCACATGAAACACCGGCTGTTCATGGCCTTGCTGGTGTTGATAGCCGTGATACTCCCCCATCGGCCCCTCCAGCGCCGTCTCCGTCAGGCTGATTTCACCTTCCAGCACAATTTCCGCATTGGCCGGCACCCAGAGATCGTTGGTTTCCGCTTGGGTGAGCGTAACGCTTTTACCGAGCAGCGCGCCGACATAGTCAGGCTCACTGACGCCGGCCGGCAACGGCATCCCCGCGACCGCCACCGCTGCAGGCGGCGCCCCGAGCACCATCGCCCACGGCGTAGGTTTCCCTTCTCGGCGCCACATTTCACGGATCATGCCGATGTGTTGGGTGGGTATCGCCGGGCCGGTGAGACGATTGCGATCGAACATCATGAGCCTGCCGACTCCCCAGCTATGCCACTTTCCGTCCGGGGATTGCACGACATGGAACCCGTAAGTGCCGAAATAGCGCCCGCCATCCCGTTCATGCAACAGCGGTACCGGGAAGCGTTCCAGATCAACCTCGTCGCCACGCCAAATATTCTCTTTCACCGGGCCGGTCGAACAATAATCCGGCGCAAACGGCTCCGCCTTCACCGCCCGGCGAATCGCCGCCACGATATCCCGCGGAGCGCTCTCCGGCGGCAGCCCAAAATGGAGGGCGAGGCGAGAATAGGCATGTTCCGCAGAAGCGAGCATGCCGGCCGGCGCGCCGAGGATGCGGGCTCCCGGCATCGCGCCCGCCACGTGATGAAATAGCGGAGCCGAAAGCCGTTGCTCATAGACCCGGCGGCAGACAGCCGCTATCTCCAGGTCGGCGGAAACTTCCTGATGCACGTCGACCAAATCGTTTCGGCGACGCAATTCCTCAATGAATTGACGAAAATCCAGTGCGCAATCGAGCAAACTCATGGCAAGTCCTCCAGTCTCCAGGCGGTCAGCCCCTTCTGTCGCCCTCGTTTCGGGCAGGAGACTGATCATTTATGTGCATGTGCACACATATTAGTGCGCAAAAAATCGCGTGTAAATACACACTATCCTGGAGGCGTTGGGCATGTTTTCAGTCTGGCAAACTTTTCAAGGGATAGCGGACTCAGACCGTGCACGCCCCTGCCGGCAGGCATTATCGCCGTGACGGTTTCACACCTTCAGCGTGATTGGCATGCATAGCATTGGGCTTGCCGCAGGCGCCATACCGGATCCAAGCGCAACGTGGCTCACAAAATGAAGAACATAATCGCAAAATGCTATTCGTTGATATTGCACGAGTTATAATGCGAGAAAGGATCTCGGCCAACGCAAACCGGTTTCATATCCAACGGTTTACAAGCATTAGCGAAAGAAAAGGATTTTGATTCAATGGGGAATAACGCGGGGTAAAGTGGCGGAGAGAGGGGGATTTGAACCCCCGGTAGAGTTGCCCCTACTCCAGTTTTCGAGACTGGTCCGTTCAGCCGCTCCGGCATCTCTCCTGACAACGCTTGCTATCATGCCCGCTTTTGCGGCATTTTTACAGCATTAGCATACCGCTGAACGTTCAAGTGATGAGTTTACGAGCAACCTGATGATTAAATGGCCGTGGAAAGCGACTCAACCCTCTCAATCCCAGGCAGACATCGAGGCCCAGTGGCAGGACGCGCTGGCGATCCCGCTGCTCTCGCCGCTGAATGAGCAGGAGCGGCAGCGGCTGGTGGCCGTCGCCGGGCAAATATTGCAGCAAAAGCGCATCGTGCCGCTGCAGGGGCTGCAGCTCACCTCGCAAATGCAGGCGCGCATCGCCCTGCTGTTCGCCTTGCCGGTGCTGGAGCTGGGCGCGGAATGCCTCGACGGCTTCAACGAAATTCTGCTCTACCCCACCCCGTTCGTGGTGGAAGACGAATGGCAGGACGAGATCGGTCTGGTGCACTCGGGGCCGGTGGTGCAGTCGGGCCAAAGCTGGGAACAGGGGCCGATCGTGCTCAACTGGCAAGACGTGCAGGACTCTTTTGACCTCTCCGGTTTCAATCTGGTGATCCACGAAGCGGTGCACAAACTGGATATGCGCAACGGCGGCGTCGCCACCGGCGTGCCGCCGATCCCGCTGCGCGAGGTGGCCGCCTGGGAACATGATCTGCACGCCGCGATGGAAAGCCTGCAGGACGAGATCGACATGGTCGGCGAAGAGGCCGCCAGCATGGATGCCTACGCCGCCACCGATGCGGCCGAGTGCTTCGCCGTGCTGTCGGAGTATTTCTTCAGCGCTCCCGAACTGCTGGCCGAACGCTTCCCGGCGCTGTATCAGCACTTTTGCCGCTTCTACCGCCAGGATCCGCTGGCGCGCCTGCTGCGAGACCAGGCGGAAAACGACGCGCAATGGGCTGATTGACGGGCGCATTGCTCAGATACCGAGCAGTCGCACCGCCTGGGGCAATTTAGCGTTGACACACCCGGAGCCGCTGGATATGATGCGCCCCGTTCACACGATTCCTCTGTAGTTCAGTCGGTAGAACGGCGGACTGTTAATCCGTATGTCACTGGTTCGAGTCCAGTCAGAGGAGCCATATTTAGAGAAGCCCGCTTAAGGAAACTTAAGCGGGCTTTTTGCTGTTGGGCGTTTAGAGCCCGCGTTGTTCCATCAGCAGCGCCAGATCGACCAAGCGGTTGGAGAAGCCCCACTCGTTGTCATACCAGGCGAGCACTTTCACCAGGTTGCCGCCGATCACCAGCGTGGACAGGCCGTCGATGATCGACGAACGCGCATCGCCCCGATAGTCGCTCGACACCAGCGGTTCATCGCTGTACCCCAGGATCCCTTTCAGCGGGCCGGACGCCGCCGCCGCGCGGAAAGCGGCGTTGATCTCCTCCACCGTCGCCGGGCGTTTCAGCGTCACCGTCAGATCGACGATGGAAACCACCGGCACCGGCACCCGCAGCGAATAACCGGTCAGGCGGCCGTCCAGTTCGGGGATCACCTTGCCGAGCGCCTTGGCCGCGCCGCTGGAATAAGGCACGATCGATTCCGCCGCTGCCCGCGCGCCGCGCAGATCTTTTTCCGGCTGATCGTGCAGCGCCTGGCTGTTGGTATAGGCATGCGTGGTATTCATCAAGCCGTATTCGATGCCGAACGCCTGATGCAATACCTGCGCGGCGGGCGCCAGCCCGTTGGTGGTGCAGCTGCCGTTGCTGACCACCTTATGCAGCGCCGGATCGTAGAGGTGATCGTTAACCCCCATCACCAGCGTGATGTCGTCATTCTTGGCCGGCGCCGAGATAATCACCCGCTTGGCGCCGCCGTGCGTGATGTGCACTTCCGCCTTGGCTTTATCGGTAAAGAAGCCCGTCGCTTCGATCACCACGTCCACGCCCACGCTGCTCCAGGGGATTTCGGCGGGATCGCGCTGCGAAAACACCTGAATCGGCCGGCCGTCCAGCAGCAGCTGGTTGTCGCCGGCTTCCACCCTGGCCGCCAGCGTGCCGGAAAGCGTGTCGTATTTCAGCAGGTGCGCCAGCGTCTTGCTGTCGGTCAGATCGTTGATCGCCACCACTTCAAAATCGCTGCGCCCCAGCGCCGCGCGCAGCACGTTGCGCCCGATCCTGCCGAAGCCGTTAATGCCTACTCTCACCATGATGCACTCCTCATTTGTGGACTTTGCCTAAAATCTAGCGCCGACCAGAAGCGGCGTAAATGACGTTTACCAATCAATTTACGCCAAATTGCGCGCATGAAAGCGTTCGCGGTATTCGCTCGGGGTCAGCTGCAGTTTGCGCTCAAACACCCGCCGCAGGTTAAGGCCGTTGCCGAAGCCGGTGGCCAGGGCAATCTGCTCGATACCTTCCGCGCTCTGTTCGAGGCGCTGCCTGGCGGTATGCAACCGCCCCTCTTCGACGAATTTGGCGGGAGAAATGCCCGTCTCGCGGGTGAACACCCGGGTAAAGTTGCGCGGGCTCATCGCCACGCGCTCGGCCAACCGATCGACGCTGAGATCGTCGGCGAGGTTTTCCAGGATCCAGGATTGCAGGTCACGGATCGGCCCCGGCGATTTGGCCTGGTTGAGCGGGTAGCGGCTGAACTGCGCCTGCCCGCCGGGGCGGCGCAGAAACATCACCAAGTCCTGCGCCACTTCGCGCGCCTGCACGAAGCCGTAATCATCCTCCACCAGCGCCAGCGTCAGATCGAAGCCGGAGCTGACGCCGCCGGAGGTCCAGATCGGCCCGTCCTGCACGTAGATTGGGCCGTTTTCGACCTGCACCCGCGGGAAGCGCGCCTGCAGCGTTTCCGCCAGCCGCCAGTGGGTGGTCGCCCGCCGCCCGTCCAGCAACCCGGCTTCGGCCAGCAGCAGTGCGCCACCGCAAACGGAAGCGATACGGCGCGCCTGCGGCGCCGCGCGGCGCAGCCAATCGGCGACCAGGGCACCCTCTTCTTCGGTCGCCCCCTTGCCGGCGACGATCACGGTATCGCGCGGCAGGGCCGGATCGAGATCCGCCAGGCGATGATCGGCCAACAGGCTCAGCCCGGACAGGCCGTGCACCACCCGGTGAGATTGCGTGGTGGCGACCGCGATCTGATACAGCGGCGTCTCGGCAGGGCTCAGGCGATTGGCCTGCATCAGGATATCGGCGATGCCCGCCGCTTCGAACAGCATGCCCCCTTCAGGGACGATAATCAGGAATGAGTGCATGGCGATAATATAAATAACAATCAAAACAGGCCAGGCGACCACTGTATAAGAAAAGCCCCGTCGGTTCACCCTGCGGGTATAAAAAAGCCCGCCGATAATCACCGACGGGCCAGGAAGGAACGGCCATCAAGCCTGCGGCAGGTTCACCCCGCCGGCGCGTGCCAATTGCGCCAGCAGCGCCGTTTGAAACGCCTCGTCGTGTACCGCGGCGTGAGGCTCGAACCGCTGCTGATGATGCCAATAGCCGCCGGAAATCAGTGCCTGCGGCTCATCGCTGCTCACCAGCCACGCCTGCGTCACGTGTCCCAGCGCCAGATCGTCGGGCGCATCCGCGCCGCCCATTTTGGTTGGCACCCAGCCGGGATCGACCGCGCTGCTGATGACGCCGGGCCACAGGCGCGCCACGGCGGCGGCCAGCGCGGTGACGAACAGCTTGCTGTCCGAATAGGAGCCGGCTGCGCCGCCAAGCCAGTCCACGCCGTTCAGTTCCGCCACGCCGTCAAAGTGCATGCTGCTGCTCAGGTAGACGATGCGATCGGGGCGTTCGATCAGGGCCGTCAGCAGATAGGGCGCCATCACGTTCACCGGCATCACCTGCGGCCCGGTGAACATGCCGGCGTTGTGGATCACCGCATTCGGGCGGCCAAGACGATTCACCTGCTCGGCGACCTGCCGGATCTGCTGCACCTCGGACAGATCGCCAATCACCGCCTGCGCGCCCTGATCCAGCAGATCGCGCACCGCCTCCAGACGGCCGGGGGCGCGCGCATGCAGGATCACCTGATGCCCTTCCTCCAACAGCGTTTGCGCGGCGGCGCGGCCCAGCCCGTCGACCGAACCGGTAATGAAAATGCGTGACATGCCACTCCTCCGTTTAGCGCCAGCCGAGCGCCGGCGCGACATGGGTTAAAATCGATTCGATAACGTGGGCGTTATAATCCACGCCCAGCTGGTTAGGCACGGTCAGCAGCAGCGTATCCGCTTCGGCGATGGCCTCGTCCTGCGCCAGCTGCTCGATCAGCGCGTCCGGCTCGGCGGCATAGCTGCGGCCGAAGATCGCCCGGGTCTGCGCGTCGATATATCCCAGCTGATCGCCCTCTTTGCCGCTGCCACCGAAGTAATTGCGATCCCGCTGATCCACCAGCGCAAAGATGCTGCGGCTCACGGAAACCCGCGGCTCGCGCGCATGGCCGGCCTCTTGCCAGGCGGCGCGATAGGCGCGGATCTGCTTGGCCTGCTGGATATGGAAGGGTTCGCCGGTCTCGTCATTCTTGAGCGTCGAGCTTTGCAGGTTCATGCCCAGCTTCGCCGCCCAGACGGCGGTGGCGTTCGAACCGGCGCCCCACCAGATGCGATCGCGCAGCCCGGCGGAAAACGGCTCCGGCCGCAACAGCCCGGGCGGATTGGGGAACATCGGCTGCGGATTGGGTTCAGCGAACCCTTCGCCGCGCAGCGCTTCCAGAAAGACTTCGGTATGGCGGCGGGCCATGTCAGCGTCGGTTTCGCCCTCGGCCGGGGCGTAACCGAAATAGCGCCAGCCGTCGATCACCTGCTCCGGCGAGCCGCGGCTGATGCCGAGCTGCAGCCGCCCGCCGGCGATCAGATCCGCCGCGCCGGCGTCCTCCACCATGTACAGCGGATTTTCATAGCGCATGTCGATCACGCCAGTGCCGATCTCGATACGTTGGGTTTTGGCGCCGATGGCGGCCAACAGCGGGAACGGCGATCCCAGCTGGCGCGCGAAGTGGTGCACGCGAAAATAGGCGCCGTCCGCGCCCAGATCTTCGGCGGCAACCGCCAGATCGATGGACTGCAGCAGCGCATCCGCTGCGGAACGGGTGCCGGACTGGGCGGAAGGCGTCCAGTGGCCAAACGAGAGAAAACCAATCTTTTTCATCGGGCATCGTCCTCAAAGGCAAAATCATCGGCCTACAGTGACAAAAACCGCGCGCCTTGCGCCAGCAAAATCGCCCCCGATCGCACTAAACGAACCGATTGCCGCCGCGCCGCCCGGCGATTGTAATCAAAAAACAAATGTCGTATAACAGGCAGCTCCGAGGGGTGTCCTGTTACGGGCTGAGATGGCGCAAGCCGAACCCTTTGAACCTGATCTGGGTCATGCCAGCGAAGGGACGGTTAGGCAACAACGCAATCACCCGTTGCCTGTTCATACCTCAGCGTGCCCGGATCTCCACTGACTCAAGGAGGTCCCATGTCCATCACCACCCTGTTCGAAAGCGGTCTTTACGGCCGGCTGCGCCACCATGCCGGCAGCCACTGGCAGGACTACGTCGATCACCCGTTTCTGCAGCAGCTGGCCGCCGGCACCTTGCCTGAACGCGCTTTTCGCCGTTACCTGACCCAGGACTATCTGTTCCTGCTGCACTTCGCCCGCGCCTACGCGCTGCTGGTCAGCAAGCTGCGCACCCTGCCGGAGATGCGCGCCGCCACCGCCTCGCTCAACGGCATCGTCGCCGAGCTGCCGCTGCACGTGGCCTACTGCGCCGAATGGGGGCTAAGCGAAGCGCAGATCGCCGCCCAGCCGGAAGCGGCGGAGACCATGAACTACACCCGCTACGTGCTGGATATCGGCCATGCCGGCGACGCCCTCGATCTGTTGGCCGGTCTGCTGCCCTGCGTGGCCGGCTATGCCGAAATCGGCCTGCGGCTGCTGTACGATCCCGCCACCCAGATGGAGGGCAATCCTTACGCCTCCTGGATCCGCAACTACGGCGACGAGGGCTATCTGGCCGGCGTACGCGCCGCCATCGAACTGCTGGAAACCGTTGGTCGGCAGCGCGGCGCACAGGATCGCTTCACCGAGCTGGCGCAGATTTTCACCACCGCCACCCAACTGGAGTCGGCATTTTGGCAGATGGGGCTGAACGCCTCATGACCTCTCCGCTTCTCCCGCCCGGTATCCAGGTGCGGGATCTCAGCCTGCGTTTCGGTCAGCACATCGTCTTCGACCGGCTGAGCTTCGACATCGCCGGCGGCAGCTTCGTCGCCCTGCTCGGCGCCAGCGGCGCCGGCAAAACCAGCCTGCTGAAGATCATCGCCGGCCTGGCGCAGGCCAGCTCTGGTTCGGTGACCGGCAGCGACGGCCTGCCGATCGCCGGGCGCATCGCCTACATGGGGCAAAAAGATCTGCTTTACCCGTGGCTGACCATCGAAGAGAACGTCGCCCTCGGTTCGCGGCTGCGCGGCGAAACGCCGGATCGGGTTTGGGCGGCGCACCTGCTGGAGCGCGTGGGCCTGGCCGCGCATGGCCGCAGCCTGCCCGCCTCGCTGTCCGGCGGCATGCGCCAGCGCGCCGCCATCGCCCGCACGCTCTACGAACGCCAGCCGATCGTGCTGATGGACGAACCCTTTTCCGCGCTGGACGCCATTACCCGCGCCGAGATCCAGAGCCTGGCCGCCGAGCTGCTGGCGCAAAATACCGTGCTGTTGATCACCCACGATCCGATGGAAGCCTGCCGCCTGAGCCACCGGCTGCTGGTGCTGTCGCCCTGGCCGCTGGGCCTCGACGATACTCACCGCATCAGCGGGCTACCGCCGCGCGCGCCGGATGACGCCGACCTGCTGAAAAGCCAGGCCGAGCTGCTGCAGCAGCTGGTGAGGGCTGCACAATGAATAGTGCCCAAGAGCGTGGACTCACCCGCCTGCGGCGCGGGCTGACGGTGTTTGTCGGCCTGCTGCTGCTGTGGTGGCTGGCGGCGCAAAGCGGCATTCCGGCCTTTCTGCTGCCCACGCCGGGCGCAGTGGCGCAGGCGCTGTGGGACGGGCGCGGCTATCTCGCCTGGCACACGCTGGTCACCGCTTCGGAAATCGTCAGCGGGCTGGTTCTGGGCGTGTTGCTCGGCGCGGCGCTGGCGCTGTGCATGATTTTCTCGCCGCGCCTGCAGCGCTGGCTGATGCCGCTGGTGCTCACCAGCCAGGCGATACCGGTGTTCGCCCTGGCCCCGCTGCTGGTGCTGTGGTTCGGCTTCGGCATGAGCGCCAAGGTGGCGATGGCGGTGCTGGTGATCTTCTTCCCGGTGGTGTCGGCCTTTTTCGACGGGCTGCGCCGGGTCAACAACGACTACCTCGATCTGGCGCGCACGATGCGCGCTTCGCGCTGGGCGCAGCTGCGGCACGTGCGGCTAATGGCGGCGCTGCCGGCCTTCGGCTCCGGCCTGCGCATGGCCGCCGCCGTCGCGCCCATCGGCGCCATCATCGGCGAATGGGTCGGCTCGGCCGAAGGGCTGGGCTATGTGATGCTGAACGCCAATGCGCGCATGCAGACCGACGTCTGCTTCGCCGCACTGTTTATTTTGGTGCTGATGACCGTGCTGCTGTGGGCCGCGGTGGATGCGCTGCTGCGGCGCCTGATCGCCTGGGCGCCGGAAAACGACTGATGATTGCAACCATAACCAGGGATAAAGGAACGACCATGATCAAACAAACCGTTTGCGGGCTGCTGCTCGGCGCCGCCCTCACCGGCCAGGCCGGCGCGGCCGACAAGCTGACGCTGGTGCTCGACTGGTACATCAACCCCGATCACGCGCCGATTATGGTGGCCGAGCAGATCGGCGCCTTCAAGGCCGCAGGGCTGGACGTCAAGATCGTGCCGCCGTCCGATCCGGCGCTGCCGCCGCGACTGGTGGCCGCCAAACAGGCCGACCTCGCCATCACCTATCAGCCGCAGCTGCATTTCTTCGCCGATCAGGGCCTGCCGCTGATGCGCGTCGGCACGCTGATCAACACGCCGCTGAATACGGTGATCGCGCTGGATAAAAACATCACCTCGCCGGCGGATCTCAAAGGCAAAACGGTGGGTTACTCGGTCAGCGGCATCGAACAGGCGACGCTGGCCACCATGGTCGAACACGAGCATCTCAAACCGCAGGATATCAAGCTCATCAACGTCAACTTCCAGCTGACCAGCGCCCTGCTGGCGGGCCAGGTCGATGCGGTGATCGGCGGCTACCGCAACATCGAAGCGCTGGAGCTCAAGCTGCAGGGTAAAGAACCGGTGGTGTTCAACGTCGAAGATTACGGCGTGCCGGCCTACGACGAGCTGATCATCGTCGCCAACCGCGATGCGGTGAACGAGCCGAAAATCCGCAAATTCCTCGTCGCGCTGAAGCAAGGCAGCGACTACCTGCACGCGCACCCGCAGGACACCTGGTTGGCGTTCGCCAAGGCGCACCCGGAGCTGAATACCGAGCTGAACAAACAGGCGTGGCAAGCCAGCCTGCCGCTGTTCGCGCGCGATCCGGCCAAGTTGGATCGGGCCCGCTACCAGGCTTACGAACAGTTCCTGTTCGACAATAAGCTGATCAAGAAAATCACCCCGGTAGACCAGTACGCGGTGGAGCTGAACTGATCACGCCGAGGCGGCCGGCGGCGCCACCGTCACTTCGCCCTGGCCGCTGCGCTGCAGGGCCGCCTTCACCAGCCCATTGGCCTTGCAGCGTTCGATAAACGCGTTCACATAGGCGGCGCCCTGCATGTTTTGCCGCGGCACCGCCATCGCCTGGCGGATGGCGGTAAAATGTCCGTCCAGCACTCGGTAGCCGGGATGGGCGGCCGCGGCGGCCAACAGCGGTTGACGCACGCCGGCCGCCGCCTCCAGCCCCCGTTCGAAAAACAGCGCGATCGCCTCGGCGGAGGTTGCCGCCCGCACCAATTGCGCCTGCTGCAGCGTGCGCGATAAAAACAGATCGTACGCCGCCCCCTGCCCGACCGCGATGCGCACCTCCGGCCGGTCGAGCTGCGCCACCTCAGAGTAAGGCGCGTCGTTCGCCACCAGATAAGTCCCCTCGATGATCACGTAGGGTTCGCTGAAGGCGATCTGCGCCGCGCGCACCGGCTCGATGGCCATAAACGCCAGGTTCCAGGCGCCGCTGTCCAGATCGGCGAACACCTTGCCGGCCGCGTCATAGGTCACCAGCTCCAGCGCCACGCCCAGTTCGCGAGCCAGCGCGGCGGCCAGCTCCACCGAAGCGCCTTGCGGTTTGCCATCAGCCCCGGCCTGCGCCAGCACCGGATTGCCGTAGTTGATCGCCGCGCGCAACACGCCTTGCGGGGCCAGATCGTCGAGTACCGCTGCGGGGATTGTCTGCATACTTCCTCCTGAATGGCTGATGGATGCACCGTCGTGGCGCTCATTAAGCGTAGAGCGAAACCTCCGACCAGCAAGCTTTCGCCGCCGCGGCCGCCGTCGGTGTGATTAACGTCACACTATTGTCATAAAAATGTACAATAGCCGCCGCTCGTCGGCCGTAGCGGGAGATCGCGCGTTGTTCCGCCGCCGGCAATAGGCTATACCCTTCACTTTTCGCGCCGCGGCACGCTCGGCGGCGCAAACCAGGGCAGCAACGGTTTTATTTCAATCAGACAAGGTTTGGCGGATGGTTTTAGCAGTCGTTTCGTTTGTTCTCTTTTTGGCGTCGATTTTGATTTATCGCACCCGGGCCGCCGCCAACCGCTGGTGGTTCGCCATTCTGCTGACGCTGCTCGGCAGCTATCTGGTGCTGAACGTCATCCTGATCGCCAGCAACTACTTCACCGGCGACGGCATCACCGATGCGGTGATCTACACCGTCACCAGCAGCCTCAAAGGCGCGGGCATCAGCAAATACGTGCTGCCGTTTATCGGCCTGCTGGCGGCGCTGGGGGTGATTTTCGCCGTGCTGGCCCGCAGCCTGCTGCGCCGCAAGGCCAAAGGCAGCAGCGTGGCCTACAGCGTCGTCGCCGTGCTGCTGGCGCTGTTTTCGGTCGGCACCACCCCGGCGTTTCAGGACATCTCGCTGCTGGTCAAGAGCCAGATCGTCGGCGATACCGCCGATTTCACCACCTACTACAAGGCGCCGAAAAAGACCGTACAGGGCAAACGGCCGAACCTGGTGTACATCTATGCCGAGAGCCTGGAGCGCACCTACTTCGATACCGAGTTGTTTCCCGGCCTGGCCGACGAGCTGAACGCCCTGCGCACGGACAGCATCGATTTCAGCAATACCCAGCAATTGCCGGGCACCGGCTACACCATCGCCGGCATGGTCGCCTCGCAGTGCGGCATTCCGCTGTTCGCGCCCTTCGACGGCAACGCCTCCAGCGCGGTCTCCACCTTCTACCCGGAGAACGTCTGCCTGGGCGACGTGCTGAAGGCCGCCGGCTACAGCAACTATTTCTATCAGGGCGCCGAGCTGGCGTTCGCCGGTAAAGACACCTTCCTGAAATCCCACGGTTTCGACCATGTATACGGCTTCAAAGAGCTGCGCGATCGGGTCGCCGATCCGAGCTACAAAAACGACTGGGGCTGGTACGACGACAGCGTGCTGGACGTGGTGTACGGCAAGTTCGTCGAGCTGTCCAAACAGCGCCAGCCGTTCTCGCTGTTCACCCTGACCGTCGATACCCATCACCCGGACGGCTTTATCTCCGCCGGCTGCAGCAAGAAAAGCTACGCCTGGCAGAACAAGGAAAACCGCTCGCTGAGCGCGGTAGCCTGCAGCCAGCAACACATCGCCGCGCTGATCGACAAGATCAAACGCTCGCCCTATTTCAGCAATACCGTGATCGTGGTCTCCTCCGATCATCTGGCGATGAACAACACCGCCTACGACATCCTGACCAAACAGAAGCGCCGCAACCTGTTCTTCATCATCGACGGCACCCGGCCGCTGGCGGAACAGCGCAACGAGAAGCGCAGCACGCTGGACAACGGCGCCACGGTGCTGGACGTGATGGGCGGCGACAACTACATCGGCCTTGGCCGCAGCAGCCTGTCGGCGCCGTCGCTGTCTACGGTGTTCCTGAATATCGAAGAGAAGATCAACGGCTGGAAACCAGCGGTGATCAATCAGTGGGGCCTGCCGAACCGCATCAGCGACTACAGCGTGGATACGCGCCAACGCAGCTTCAGCTTTTCCGGCGTCACCTACAAGGTGCCGTTCATCCTGCGGGTGGGCGACAACCGCATCGAACCGATGTTCAACGTCTACCTCTCCACCCCGCTGCGCAAGCAGCTGGCCGGGCTGGGGGCGGGGGAGAAATTCGTCTGGGTCGATAAATGCTACGAGATCGGCCGGGTCTGGGCGCCGCAGCTGGCGCTGAGCACCGACATCTGCGTGGCCTCGGGCACCCTGGCCTCGCCGCCGCAGATCGCGCAGGCCAGCGGCGAACGCTTCAACGGCAAGGTGAACTTCACCGGCCCGGCGGCGGACAGCGTCGCCGATTATCAAAACGCCGTCGCCCGCCTGCAGGTGGACGACGCGGCGGTGAAATACCGGGCGGACACCATCGAGTTCATGCTGCCCGGCATGCCGGAACAGGTGAAAGCCATCACCGGCGTCTCCGCCGTCGAGGAATGGGGCCGCTGGTCCGACGCCAATCTGGCGCCGGCGGTCGACATCGATTACGTCGATCCGCTGCCGAAGCGCTTCGATCTGGTGCTGCGCGCCCGCGCCTACGGCAACAACGTCGGCGAACCGATTTCGGTGCGCGTCGGCGACGAAGAGCGCTTCGTGTCGCTCGGTGAACAGGACAGCACCGTCACCCTGCGCTTCGACAACCCGCGCGGCGCGCAGAAGATCAGCATTACTCCGCCGGCGCCGACCGAGCCAAAAGAGAGCGCCAGCGGCGGCTTCACGCCGAAGAAGCTGGGCATCGGCCTGGTGTCGCTGAAGGTCGAAGCGGCCGCTCCCGCCTCCTGATCCCCCGCCTTCACGGGCGCGGTATTTTCTTTGCCGCGCCCGTCATTTCGACCAAGCTTTTACGCCCTTCTTCGGCTAACCTGTGACGGTAAAACGCCGCAACCCCGCCACAGAGCCGGGACATCCAAGGAGAAAGTATGAGCTATGCCCCACCTCGCAGCGGCCTCAGCGCCGATCAGGCACTCGATCAACTGGAAGCCCTGTATGACGCCGCGGTAGACGCGCTGCGGCAGGCGGTCAGTGACTTTATCAGCCACGGCACGCTGCCGGATGCACAAGCGCGCGCCGCCGGGCTGTTCGTGTATCCCGAACTGCGCGTCAGCTGGGACGGGCAGCAATCCGGCCCGAGCAAAACCCGCGCCTTCGGCCGCTTTACCCATCCCGGCAGCTACAGCACCACCGTGACCCGGCCGCAGCTGTTCCGCCACTATCTGGCCGAACAGCTGGCGATGCTGGAACACGATTACGCCGCCCATATCGAAGTGGCGCCGTCGCAGCAGGAGATCCCGTTCCCTTATGTCATCGACGGTTCCAGCCTGGCGCTCGATCGCTCAATGAGCGCCGGCATCGCGCAGCATTTCCCCACCACCGAGCTGGCGCAGATCGGTGACGAGACCGCCGACGGCCTGTACCACGCCACCGACAACCATTTCCCGCTGTCGCATTTCGATGCGCTGCGCGCGGATTTCTCGCTGGCGCGTCTGCGGCACTACACCGGCACGCCGGTGGAACATTTTCAACCGTTCGTGCTGTTCACCAACTACACCCGCTATGTGGACGAGTTCGTGCGCTGGGCCTGCGCCCAGATCGCCGATCCGGCCAGCCCGTACATCGCGCTCTCCAGCGCCGGCGGCACCTACATCACGCCGGAAACCAGCGCCCCGGAGCAGGCGGTGTCCGATCTGGCGTGGAAAAACCACCAGATGCCGGCCTATCACCTGATCTCGCGCACCGGCCAGGGCATCACGCTGATCAACATCGGCGTCGGCCCATCCAACGCCAAGACCATCTGCGATCACCTGGCGGTGCTGCGCCCGAGCGCCTGGCTGATGATCGGCCACTGCGGCGGCCTGCGCGAAAGCCAGAAGATCGGCGATTACGTGCTGGCCCACGCCTATCTGCGCGACGATCACGTGCTGGATGCGGTGCTGCCGCCGGATATCCCGATCCCGAGCATCGCCGAGGTGCAGCGCGCCCTGTATGACGCCACCAAGATGGTCAGCGGCATGCCCGGTGAAGAGGTCAAACAGCGTTTGCGCACCGGCACCGTCGTCACCACCGACGATCGCAACTGGGAGCTGCGCTACTCCGCTTCGGCGCGCCGCTTCAACCTCAGCCGCGCGGTGGCGGTCGACATGGAGAGCGCCACCATCGCCGCTCAGGGTTATCGCTTCCGGGTGCCGTACGGCACGCTGCTGTGCGTCTCCGACAAACCGCTGCACGGCGAGATCAAACTGCCGGGCCAGGCCAACCGCTTCTACGAAGGGGCGATCTCCGAGCACCTGCAGATCGGCATCTGCGCCATCGATTTGTTGCGCGCCGAGGGCGATCGCCTGCACTCGCGCAAGCTGCGCACCTTCAACGAACCGCCGTTCCGCTAACGGTGCTCAGGCCCGCTGCGGCGGGCCGTTTTTTCCTCAACGCACCAGCGCCAGCGCGCGCTTCTCCTGGCTGCGGCCGCCGGCGATCGACAGCAACAGGTCTTTCACCAGCAGCGCCGGGGCGGACAGCCCCTGTTGGCTGGACATGCACAGTGACAGCGGCACCGACATCGTCGGCGCATTGATGCGCGCCATCCAGGCCTTGGCCGGGCCGATCATCGCGCGCGCCACCGATTCCGGCAGCACGGTCGCCCCCAACCCGCTGGCGATCGCGGCGCTCAGCGCGCCCGAGGATTCGATCTCCCCCACCACGTTGGCAGCCAGCTTGCGCAGCGCCATCGCCTCCTCCAGCTGGTTGCGCACCGCATCGCCCTCGCGCGGCAGGAACAGGTTCAGCCGCGCCACGTCCAGCAGCTCGACGCTGTTGCCGGGATGCGGCACCGCGCGCGTCGCCACCAGATAAAGATCTTCCCGCATCAATGCGATGGCGTGCAGACCGGCGGGCATTTTGGCGCCGTAGACCATCGCCATGTCCAGCGTCTGGTTAGCCACCTGCCCGGCCAACGCCGCGCCGCCGTTTTCATGCAGGCTGAGCAGGATGCCCGGCTGCTGATCGCGCAGGGTCTGCAACAGCGGCAGCGCCAGCTGCGCCGCAGTGCTGCCCGACGCCAGCCCGAGAGACACCTGGCCGCTCATCGCCTGCCCGGCGCTGTTGACCGCGCTCTGCGCCTGTTCGCACTGGCGCAGAATGGTCTGCGCGTGGGCATACAGAATGTTGCCGGCCTCGGTCGGCTGCACCCCGCGCTTGGTGCGGATCAGCAGCTGCTGCTTCAGCTCCCCTTCCAGCGTCGCCAACTGCTGGCTGAGCGCCGGTTGGGCGATGTGCAACACCTCCGCTGCCTGGGTCAGGCTGCCGATATCGACGATTTTCACGAAGTACTTCAGACGTCTGAAATTCATAGTGCCTCCAGCGAGCCGCTAAATTGAGAATGCCGAAATCCGGTCATGCAATCACAGCAAGATCCAGGCCAGAGTCGGTAAACGGCCGTGGAAGCGGGGTACAAGGCGGTAAATGGCCGTTCGCCGGGCGGCGCGCGCCACCGCGCAGGGCAACCGTTGCACCATCGGCAGGCAAATGCGCCACACAACGGGCAATTCGACGGCGCTGCGCGCGGGATAAGCGACAAAAGCGAGAAAAAGCAGCAGGTTGGGCAATCTTGCAGCAAACGAACGCATCGGGCGTTTTCACGCTTTACAAGCCGCAACCGCCCCGCTATTATTCGCCCCGTTCCAACGATTCCTCTGTAGTTCAGTCGGTAGAACGGCGGACTGTTAATCCGTATGTCACTGGTTCGAGTCCAGTCAGAGGAGCCAAATTTAGAGAAGCCCGCTCAGGGAAACCCGAGCGGGCTTTTTGCCTTTCAGCCGCCGTCAAAAGCTGCGTTTCGCCACCAGATAGGCGCCCGCCACCAGCAATAAGGCGCCGACCAGCGCCGGCAGATTCTCGCGCAGCGCCGCCGGACCGGCGCGATAGGCATCGGCCAACAGCCCCATGCACAGCTGGCTGGCGACCAGGATCGAAATGGTGGCCGCCGCCCCCAGCTTCTGGTAACCCAGAATGCCGGCGAACACGAACAGCGATCCCAACAGCCCCGGCAACAGCATCCACCACCTGGCGGCGCCGGTCACTTCCGCCACCGCGCCGAGGCCGTTTTTGGCCAGCAGCAACCCCACCAGCAACAACAAACCGACGCTGGAGTTGATCACCAGCGTAATGAGGATGGTCGAAACGCTTTCGGTAATGCGCACCATCAGCAGATTCTGCACCACCAGCCCCATTCCCGCCGCGATCAGCAGTAACAGCATATTCATCGCCCTGTCTCCCGGGATCAGCGCGCGGGCGGCGTCGCCCGCTCGTCGAGCCTCAGCTGCAGGAAGGTCAGATCCAGCCATTGGCCGAATTTGGCGCCCACTTGTTCCATGCGCCCCACGTCGCGAAACCCCAGCGCCAGATGCAGCTTAATCGAGGCCTGATTGCCGGATTCGATGCCGGCCACCATCACGTGCTTGCCGATTTCCCGCGCCCGTGCGATCAGCGCCAGCAGCAACGACTTGCCAATCCCTGCGCCACGATGCGCCTGATGGACATACACCGAATGTTCCACGGTATGGCGATAGCCGTCCCAGGCGCGCCAGTCGCCGAACGACGCGTAGCCGATCGCCTCGTCCGCGCCGTTCACCGCCACCAGCACCGGGTAGCCCGCCGCCTGCCGCTCGCCGATCCACGCCGCGCGGTTGGCCGCATCCACGGTTTGTTCATTCCAGATGGCGGTGCTGTTCAACACCGCGTCGTTATAGATAGCGGCAATCGCCGCGCTATCGTTGAGCGTCGCATTTCGTATAATCATGGTTTACCCCGGCCAATTGTCCACTATAATACTACGATATGAATATTAAATTAGACAATCTAAATCAGCTGATCGGCGCGCGCATTCGCATTGAACGCGAGGCGCGCCACTGGTCGCTGTCCGATTTGGCCGAACGGGCGGGCGTATCGCGGGCGATGGTGCATAAGATCGAACGCGGCGAGAGCAGCCCGACGGCGATGCTGTTGGGCAGACTGGCGGGGGCGTTCGGCCTCAGCATGTCCAAGCTGATCGCCCGCGCGGAAACGCAGGAAGGCCGGCTGCTGCGCCGGGAAGATCAACCGGTCTGGGTCGATCCGGAGAGCGGCTACGTGCGGCGCCACGTGTCGCCGCGCACCGATCTGCCGCTCGATCTGGTGCGCATCGAACTGCCGGCCGGCGCAGCGATCCCGATGCCGGCTTCGGTGTATGCCTTCAAGCGTCAGCTGATCTGGGTTTTATCCGGCGAACTGGTCTTTCTTGAGGGCGACGCGCGCCATGAAATGGCCGAAGGCGACTGCCTGGAGCTCGGCCCACCGGCGGACTGCCGCTTTGAAAACCAAAGCGATGAGGCATGCGTGTATATGGTGGCGGTGCTGAGCGCCGCCTGACGGCTCACCGGCGCTACCCCGGCGTCGGCTGGTTATAGCCGGCGTGGAAAAACTTCTCCGCCAACCGGCTGTCGCCGCCGGAGAAGAACTCGCTCATCGGCTCGCGGCCGAGGCCATAGGCGCGGCTGAGCTGCCCAGCCTCGAACGCCGCCCGGTTCTCGTCGCCGCAGCGCTGCGCCAAATGGTGCGCATAACCGAGCACGAAACCGCGCTTGTAGTCGGAGCAAAAGCGCGACAGCTCCGCCTCCGGCTTCAGGTTCTCTACCTTTAACCCCGCCAACAACCCTTTGCCAAAATGATCTCCCACGGGTTCCTCCTCACCGCACAATCGTTATATAACAAAATATACAGCGAATGAGCGAACGAGAACATACTCCCTAAGTTTTACTCGCCGCATAAAAAAGGCCCGCCAAGCGGGCCTGCGAGAAAGCGGGCAATCACAGCGTGAAATTCAGCCCTTCGCTGACGGTCTTGCCGAGCGGCAGACGGCCCGACGGCGCTTCTTTCTCCTGCAGGAAATCCGGCAGGCGGGCTTTGTCGCCCGGCTTGCCGATCGCCACCATAGCGTGCACCGCATAGTCGTCCGGCAGTTGCAACGCCGCTTTGATCTTATCGTGGTGAATGCCGCTCATGCAGTGGGTCAGCCAGCCTTTCAGATGCGCCTGATGCGCCAGGTTGGCCCAGGCCGCGCCGGTGTCGAACGCATGGGTCGGGTTGTCCACCAGGCGCTCGCCGTTCAGGCTGGTGGTTTTGGAGACGATCACCACCAGCGCCGAGGCGTGTTGCGCCCAGCCGCGGTTGAAGTCGATCAGGAACTCCAGGTAGTTCTCCCAGCTGTCGGAGCCGTGCTTGCTGTAGGCAAAGCGCCACGGCTGAATGTTGTAGGCCGAAGGCGACCAGCGCGCTGCTTCAAAGAAGCTCAGCAGCGTTTGATCGTCGATGGCGTCGTTGGTCATCGCGCGCGGCGACCAGCGCTCGATAAATTGCGCGTCAATCGGGTAATCGGAGATTCTTGGCTGGCTCATGATAGGTTCTCGCAGTGAAGTAAAAACAAAAGTTCGCTGATATTCCCACAGCTTAGGACGGTAAAACTTTTATTTCGTGCCATTGTCCTGCGGCAATTCCTGCTGCAACCAGGCCAGAAACGCCCTGACCGGCGGATGCCGCTCGCGCCCCGGGGCGCACAGCACGCTGTATGCGGCGCCCGGTACGCGCACCTCCGGCCGGTACGCCACCAGCAGACCGTTGTCCACCATCTCGGACACCATCACCGAGCTGGCGAGCACCCATCCCTGCCCGGCCACCGCCGCCTGCAGGGCGTAATGCTCCTCGTGATAGCTGCGCATCGCCGCATGGCGCTGCCACCAGTCCACGCCGGCGGCCCGGCACCAGTCATGCCAGCCGCTGTCGTACAGCGCCGAATCCCCCCACTTGACGGTGATCAGCACCGGATTTTCCGGCGGAGCGGCGGCCAGCCCCGGCGCGGCGTAGACGCCAAAGCTTTCCTCCAGCCGCGCCGCCTGATGCAGCGCGGGATAGTGCACGCGGCTGTAGCGCACCGCCACATCCACGCTGGCGTCCTGCTGCAGGTCGATCACCTCGGCGCAGGCCTCCAGGCGCACCAGATAGTGCGGATGCGCCTGGTAGAAACGCCCCAGGCGCGGCACCAGCCACAGCGCCGCGAACGAGTGCGTCACCGAGACGCACAGCGAGCCGCTGCTGGGCTGCGGCCGCAGGCCCTCAAGCGTGGCGGCGACATCAAGCAGCGCGCCGTGCACGCCGGCAAACAGCGTTTCGCCCTTCGCCGTCAGCCGCACGCCGCGCGGCACCCGCTCGAACAGCGCAAAACCCAGCTGCTGTTCCAGCGCCTTGATCTGGTGCGAAATCGCCGTCGGCGTCACCGCCAGCTCGGCCGCCGCCAGCTTGAAGCTGCGCAGGCGAGCGGCGGATTCAAAGGTGCGTAACGCGTTGACGGGCAGCGTAGCGAACATGGCGAAGCCTCTTGGGATGAGTTGAGTTCATCCTGGCAGAAAAACCGTCATTTGTCGCCTGCAGACGTTCGCTTCTAGATTAAGGCTGAGTTCACTTCACACCAAGGAGTATGACATGAATACAGCTCATCAATCCAAGCGCCTGGTGGTGCTGATCGGCAGCCCGCGCCGCGACGGCAACAGCGCCACGCTGGCGCAGGCGATCATGGCGGGCGCCGCCGAAGCCGGCACTTCCGCCAGCCTGCATTTTCTCGACGATTACCTGAGCGGTTTCCTGAGCGATGAACGCCATACGCCGCCGCCGGCCGATCGCTACGCCGAGCTGTTCCTGGAGCACTTCCTGCCGGCCGACGGCGCGGTATTTTGCACGCCGATTTACTGGTACGGCATGTCGGCGCAAACCAAGGCCTTTTTCGATCGCTCGTTCAGCTTCTATTCCAACGCCTACCCTCAGGCGGAACAGGTGCACCAACGCATGAGCGGCAAACGCATCGGGTTGGCGGTGGCGTCGGAAGAAACTTATCCCGGCGCGGCGCTGGGCATCGTGCATCAGATCCAGGAGTTCAGCCGCTACACCCATTCCGCCTTCGTCGGACTGGTGCACGGCGCCGGCAACCAGCGCGGCGAGATCGCCCGCGATCCGCGCAACCCGCTGCGGGCCGCCCGCGAGTTGGGGCGCGAGTTCTTCACCCGCCCCTACTCGGATTATCAGATGGACAGCCCGCGCAGCACGCAGGTTTGGACGGAATAGCCACGGCCTCAACCGCCACTGCCGATTTGCCAGATAAAGGTCGGCGTATGGCGGTTAATTTCCCAGTCACCGATATTGCGCGCCTTGTAGATCACCGGATTATGTGAAGAGAGCGTGCGCGCATTGCGCCAGTGGCGATCCAACGCCTTGCCGGTACGGGTATCTGAAGCGCCGAGCGCATTGAACAATTCACCGGCGGCGCGCTGCACCCACTCCCCGGCGATGACCTGCGCCCTGGCCGCGTCCAGCTCCGCCGTCACGTTAAGCGCCTGCAGCAGCGCTTCATCGCCGGATCGATGCGCCTCATAAGCCTGCTGCAGCGAGGAAGTCGCTTTTAGCACCGTCGCCTCGACCGCATAGGCCCAGGCGCTGATTTGCCCCACCACCTGCTGGATCTGCACGTCGTCCTTCACCCAACCGGCGTTGCCGTGGCTATAGATCCTTTTACGTTGCCTCACGCCCTCGCCGACGTCTCGCAGCACCGCGCGGCCGATCCCCGCCAGCGTCGCCAGCAACACATGCTGATAGAACGCAGTTTGGTAGCGGAAGCGCTCGGCAAAGTCATAGACGTGCGCCTGCTCGACCTGCGCATCAATAAAACGCGTGGTGCCGCTGCCGGTAGTGCGTTGGCCAAATCCGTCCCAGTCGTCGTCGCGCTCTACGCCCGGCTGGGCGACGTTAACCAAAGCGATCACCGGGCCGCCGCTGTCGCTGCGCTCGGCATACACGTCGATCCAATCGGCAAACAGACTGCCGGTGCTGTAAAATTTCTCGCCGTTGAGCGACCAGCCGTCGGCCTGCGGCGTTACCCGGGTATTGACCTGCCCCAGCTTCACGCCGCCGATCTCGGTCCAACCGCTGCCGACCAGCTCGCCGTCGAGAAAGCGTTCGAACCAGCGATCGCGCTCCGGGCCGTCCGGCGCGTTCAGCCGATCTTCCACGAAGGCGAAATGCGCCCGCAGCGCCTGCGGCAGGTTAGAGTCCGCCTCCGCCAGTTCGGCCAGCAGTTCGAACAGCTGCGGCAACGAAGCGCCGTCGCCGCCCTTTTCACGCGGGATGCGCACCCTGCCGAACCCCGCCTCTTTCAGCCAACGGATCGGTTCATGCGGCAGCGTGCGCGACAGCTCGCGCTCCACCGCCCCGGCGGCGATTTCGGCGAAGATCGGCCGAAAACGCGCGGCCAGCTGTGCGTAGTCTGCTCCGGTGGATAACAGGTGTTGCGTCATGTCAGTGTCCTCTGTGGTTAAGCGCGATCGGCCAGATCGTCGATATCGCGCGCCGTCGGTTCGAAGCGAATGATCAGCAGGAAGACGATGGGGATCGCCGCCGCCAGTGAAACAATCCAAAACATGTCGGTGCCGAAGCGCGCCTGCAAAATCGGCAGAATAAACAGCGCCAGCGCGCTGCCGATACCGGACAGCGAACGGCCGAAACCGACGCCGGTGGCGCGGATCGCCGTCGGGTAAGAGAGCGCCGGGTAAATCATCATCTGCGCGCCGGGGCCGAAGCCTTCGGCGAACAGCCATAGGCCCAACATCAGGATCGCCAGCCCAACGCCGAACGCCGCCTGCGGATGCCCGATCAACGCCAGGGCAATCAGCGCGATAAACTGCAGCGCAAATCCGGCGATCGCCACGTGGCGCGACGGATACTTCCATGCCAGACGCATGCCGAGCAGGCCACCGGTAAAGGCGAACAACACGTTCAGCCCGAGCGAGGCGGAGAGGGTTTCAAACACCCCGGCGCCGAGAAACTGCGCCAGAATCGACGGCAGAAAGAAGGCGATGGCGGTGTATTCAAAGGAAATGCAAACGTTCATCACGCAGGAGACCAGAGTGCGCTCGCGGTACGGCTTGCGGAACAGCACGCGGAAGCTGACCTTCGCCGCCGCCGGTTGGGCGGCGTCAGGTTCCGCCTCATGGGCGGCGATGCCGTATGACTCACGCAGGATGCGCGCCGCCTCTTTCAAATCGCCCTGGTTAGCGGCCCACAGCGGCGACTCGTTCATAAACTTGCTGCGCACCATGATGATCAGCAGCGCCGGCACCGCGCCGAAAATCAACGAGGCGCGCCACAGCCAGTTCGCATGTTCGGCCGGCAACAGAAAATAGAGCGCAAAGATGATCAGAAAACACATCGACGAAGCGGCGTACCACATCGGGCACCAGGCCGCCAGGCGCGACGCCTTGTTGGCCTTGCCGGAGAATTTGGAGAATTCGGCCAGATAGGCCATCGCCACCGGCAAATCGATGCCGACGCCAATACCCATCAAAAAGCGCGCGCCGATCAGCACCCAGACGTTGGGCGCCAGCCCGGCGGCGATGGCGGAAACCACAAAAAACAGCATATCGGCCATAAACACCTGATAGCGGCCGTACTTGTCGGTCAACCAGCCGCCGACCAGGTTGCCGAGAATGGTCCCGACCATGATCGAAGAAGTTACCACCCCGGTCAGCAGCGGGCTGAGGCTGAATTCACGCACCACGTCATCGATGCCGTAAGACAGCGTGGTCAGATCATAGGCATCGAGAAAAACACCGCCCAGCGCCAACAGCACGATCATGCGCGCATGGGTATTTTTCTCGCTGCGTTGGTTAATCAAACGCGCCACATCGCTGGCGGAGCCGATGGGCGCAGATAACGGCGGCGCGGTATCGATATTTAAGGTACTCATAGCTTCCTCGTTGTAATTGGCAGGTGACACCTCGTTTATAGGGTGAAAAAATTACGCCGACAAACAACAAACATTTCTATAAATATCATTAAAATCAATAAATTAAACACAGTTACAGCGTAACGAAAACGCCGGATTAACACGCGTTAATCCGGTCTTTATCACGGCCATTTCGGGCGGGGATTATTCTGCCGAGACCGGCACCAGCACGCCTTTCACCAGCGGGTCGTCGGTGTTTTTCAGCCACGCCTGCAACCTGGGATCGGCAAACGCCCGCTGCAGCTTGCGAATATTTTCGTCCTGCAGATAGGGCGTGCCAATCACCAGCTGCGAGGCGAAGGTCTTCGGCGCCGGTGGGAACAAGATGCCCTTCTCACGCGGCACTTTGCCGGCGTCGAACTGCGACACATAGCCAATGGCCGCATCTACCGAATTCAGCGCGCGCGGCATGGTCAGCAAATCCAGCTCCTTGAAGTTAAAATGGCGTTTGTTCTCGCGAATGTCTTTCAGCCTGGCGGTGCGCGCCTCGATCGCCGGATCCAGCCCGATCAGTCCAATGCGCTGCAGCAGCCACAACGCCTGCCCCTGATTGGCGCCGTCGTTGGGCACCACGATCTCCGCGCCGTCCGGCAACTCGGCGATCGACGTATAGCGGTCGGAATAGATGCCGAACGCCCACTGAAACACCGGCAGCGTCGGGGTCAGCTTAAAACCGTTGGCCTCCACCACCTGCTTTAGCCACCACTGGTGCTGGTAGATCGTGGCGGCGTACTGCCCCTGCGCCACCGCACGATCGGCCTGCACCGGGTCCTGCAGGCCAACCGCCTCCAGCCTGAGGCCGTAATCCGGCGCGATATGCTCGCCGACGTACTCGATCACCCGCTGCTCTCCGGCCATCGCCGGCTCAAAGTGCACTTTCAGCGTGCTGCCGAACTGCACCGTCTGCTGCTGGCGGGCGCTGAAGTGCCAAACCGCGACGGCGATAATCGCCACCGCCGCGATACCCACCGGCCACGGCCAGCGTTTCTTCTTCACTATCTCAAAATCGTGATTAGGCATGATTAAAGGGTTTCCTGATGATGACGCAACGCGGCGACCAGGCGGCCACCAATAAACTGAATCAGTTGGATCGTGGCGATCAGCACCACAATGGTGGCGATCATGATGTGATTGTCGAAACGCTGGTAGCCGTACACCACCGCCAGATAGCCGATGCCGCCTGCGCCAATGGTGCCGGCGATGGCCGAATACTCGATCATCGAGATGACGTTCAGCGTGATGGCGGCGACGATCGCCGGCAGCGCCTCGCTGAGCTGCGCGCGGGTGACTATCTGCCAGATCGAACCGCCGGACACCAGCCCCACCGCCGTCACCTCCGGCGGCAGTTCGCGCAGCGCGTTCTCCACCAGCCGGCCGAAGAACGGAATACCGGCGACGATCATCGGGATCACCGCCGCCGGAATGCCGATGGTGGTGCCGGTCAACCAGAAGGTGAACGGAATAATCGCCGCCATCAGCACCAGAAACGGCAGCGAACGGCCCATGTTCACCAACCAGCTCAGCGCGCGATTCAGCGCCGGGCGCGGAAACAAGCCGCGCGATGAGGTGTTGAACAGCACCACGCCGACGGCGCCGCCAATCGCCACCACAAACAGCATCACGATGCCGACCATCAGCCAGGTTTCGCCGTAGGCCGGCAGCATCAACCGATGGATCTCGCGCCAGGGTGTGTCCTGGCTCATCACGCTGTCAGACAGATTTTTCATACCGCCTCCTTCAACGCCGCCGGCTGTTCCAGCACCTCGGCGAGAATGCCCAACCGCCGCAGCTCGTCCTGCAGTTCAGCCACCGAACGCGAACCGCCGCCAAAACGCACCGCAATCTCCAACCGCCCGGCCAGGCTGCCGCCCACCACTTCAACGTGGCCGCCCAACAGATCGATCTGCAGGTCGAGTTGGCGGCTGATGCGGCTGATCCAGTCGGTGGCCGCCGGCTGACGGGCGCAGTAGGTTACCTGCAGCCGCAACGCGGCGTCGGACGCCAGCGTCTTCAGCGGGAACAGCCGGCGGCCCAGAGAGGAATCGGGCGCTGCCAACAGCTCGCGCACCGGCCCTTGCTGCACAATCACGCCGTCGCGGATCTCGGCCACCGCGTCGGCGGCGTCGCGCACCGCATCCATCTCGTGGGTGATCAGGATGATCGACAGGCCATACCGATCGCGCAGCTGTTTAAGCAGGCTGAGAATGGCCCCGGTGGCGTCCGGATCCAGCCCGGAGGTGGCCTCATCCGCCAGCAGCACCGACGGATTCAGCGCCAGCGCGCGGGCGATGCCGACCCTTTGGCGCTGGCCGCCGGACAGCTGCGCCGGGTAAAACGCCGCCTTGTCCGCCAGCCCCACCGCCGCCAGCAGGCTCTTTACCCGCTTGTCGATATCGCGCGGCACCACGCCCAGATAGGTCAACGGCAGCGCCACATTCTGCCAGGCGGTTTTGCGCTGCAGCAGCGCGGAAGACTGGAACACCGTGCCTATCGCCCGCCGCTCCCTGCGCAGCGCCTCGCCCGCAAGCCGCGACAAGTCCTGGCCGTTCACCCGGATACTGCCGCTGCTCGGCCGCTCCAGCAGGCTGATGCATTTCGCCAGCGTCGATTTGCCCGCCCCGCTGGGGCCGACCACGGCGGTAATCGATCCGGCCGGCACCCGCAGCGAAACGCCCTTCAGCACCTCAATCCGGCGCCCGTCCGGCGCGCGGTAAGCCTTGTGCAACTCCTCAATCTCTATCATCGCATCCTCACTTGACGCTCAGTGCATCGGCCAAGGACGCGCCGGCCGGCCAGCGGTAGCCCACCGCCGGGTGCGGCTCCGCCAGGCGCGGCCCCTGATTGAACAATTTTTCTCGCAGAGTGCCCGCCGTGTAGTCGCGCTTGTACGCTCCGCGTTTTTGCAGCTCGGGGATCAGCAGTTCCACCACGTCGGTGAAGCTTTCATGGGTAACGGCGTAGGCCAGATTGAAACCGTCAACATCCGTTTCCTCCACCCACGCCTGCAGTTCGTCGGCCACGGTTTGCGGGCCGCCCACCAACAGCGGGCCGAAACCGCCGATGCCGACCCATTCGGCGATGCCCTGTACTGTCCATTCACAGCTGGGATCGGCGCTGGAGAAAGTTTCCACCGCCGACTGAATGGCATTGGTGTGCAGATGCTTCAGCACCTGATCCGGCTGATACTGGCCGAAATCGATGCCGGTCCAGCCGGACACCAGCGCCAGCGCGCCTTCGTAGCTGGTATAGGATTTGTATTCCCGCCATTTTTCCTGCGCCTGTTGGTCCGTTTCACCGACGATCACCGTCTGCAGGTTGAAGATCAGGATGCTGCGCGGATCGCGCCCGACCTCGGCGGCGCGGCGGCGGATATCGGCTACGGTTTTTTTCAGCAATGTTTTCGAAGGAGAAGCGACAAACACGCATTCGGCGTGTTCCGCAGCAAACTGCTTGCCGCGGCTGGAAGCGCCGGCCTGATACAGCACCGGCGTGCGCTGCGGCGAAGGCTCGCTCAGATGAATGCCCGGCACCTGGAAGAACTCGCCCTTGTGGTTGATCGGATGAATTTTCGCCGGATCGCTGAAGATGCGCCGCTGACGATCGCGCAAAATCGCGCCGTCTTCCCAACTGCCCTCCAGCAGCTTGTAAACCACCTGCAGGTATTCATCGGCGTAGTCGTAGCGCGCATCGTGATCGGTCTGCGCCCGGTGGCCAATATTGCGCGCGCCGCTCTCCAGGTAAGAGGTGACGATATTCCAACCGATGCGCCCCTTGGTCAGGTGATCAAGCGTCGACAATCTGCGGGCGAAAGGATAAGGGTGCTCGAATGACAGCGAGGCGGTCAGCCCGAAGCCGAGATGTTCGGTAACCAGCGCCATCGGCGTCACCAGCGCCAGCGGATCGTTAACCGGCACCTGCGTAGCCTGGCGGATCGCCGCGTCGCCGCTGCCGTTAAGCACGTCGTAAATCCCCAGCACGTCGGCGATAAACAATCCATCGAACTTGCCGCGTTCCAGCAGGCGCGCCAGATCGGTCCAATATTCGAGATCCTTATACTGCCAGGAACGGTCGCGCGGGTGCGCCCACAGCCCCGGCGACTGATGGCCGACGCAGTTCATATCAAAAGCGTTAAGACGAATTTCACGTTGCGATGACATAGCGAGCTCCACAATTATCTGCCGGCCACGGACGGAGCCGGGCCGGATGGGGGGTCTTAGGGTGTTAAAAACGGGAATGGACGATCAGTTTGCAGCCGGACATCGCGCCAGCAGGTATTGCGCGACGCTTTGGGCGTGTTCCGCCACCTGCGGCAGCCCCATCAGTTCGCCGAAGCGGCCGCGCGCCGCCGGGCCGGCCACCAGCAGGCGCGGGTTGGCAAGGCCGTCGCCGCCGATCGCCTGGCTGTCGGCATTGACCCACAGCCCCAATCCCAGCGGATCGGCGCGCAGCGCCCCCTGCTCCGCCAGCGAACTGAGCAACGGGCTGGCGGCGATCAGGCCGGCATGAGCCGGCCCCGTAGCGATCAGCAACCGCTGCGTCTGCAGCGCCCGCTCTGCGCCCTGGCGCGGCAGAATCGTCAAGCGCACGCCCTGCGGCATGGGTTCCGCCCGCCGCAGACGAGCGGCCAATACCTGCAGCGTGCCCGCTGCCTGTTGCTCCATCAGCAGCGTGCTCACCTGCGGCGCAAGGCGATAGCGGTGCACGTCCCAATAGGCGCGCAGATGCCGCAGAAAGCGCTGCTGTTCGGTCGGCGTCAATGCTTGCCACAGGCGCTGGCCCTGGGCGCGCACCGCGTCCAACACCGCCTGCCACGGCACCCGTTGCCGAGCGGCGCGCGCCACCTCAAGGCGCACCTGCCGCACCCCGTCACGCAGTCCGGATGGCGGGGTAAACGACCACGTCGGGTACTCCCCTTCGGCATTGGCACGCGGCAGCAAGCCGTGACGAGAGAGCGCGGTAATCGGCCCGCGATGCCCGCGGCGGTGCAACGCCGCTACCGCATCGGCCATCGTCAGCCCACTGCCGACGATCGCCAACGATTCATCGGGCTCAATCTCATCCAGCGCCCCCTCCGCCCAGGGATTGGCGATCAAACGCGCGTCGCGCGCCAGTTCCGGGGCGATCTGCCGCAGCAGCGCGGGCGGCGGATGGCTGGTCGCCAACACCACATAGTCGCCCCACAGCCGTTCGCCGCCGGCGGTGATGACGGACGCGCCCTGCGCCTGCGGCTGCAGGTGCTGCGCCCGATCGCGCAGGTGCCGCAAGCGGGCCTGGCCCGACTGCACCGCCTGATGAAAACGTTCCTCGACATAGCGGCCGAAGGCGCCGCGCTGCGGATAGGCTTTACCGTCGCGCCACAACGCCTGCGGATCGGCCGCCAGCCCGCCGCTCTCGCGGAACCAGCGGTCAAAATCCCCCGTCGGTTCATCCGCCAGCTGCATCCTTTCTGCCGGGACGTTGATGCGGTGAGTCGGCTCGGTGGTCGAATACGCCACGCCATAGCCCGGCGCGGCGCGCGGTTCGATCACCGTGACATCCACCGCTCCGCGCGCCAGCTGGATCGCCAGTGCCGCGCCGGTGAAACCGCCGCCGATAACGATAATATGGGCACGCTTCGCCATCAGCCCTCCCGCTGCGCCGGGCCAGGACGACGATCGCCGCCGATGGTTTCGCCAAACGGGCCGGTATTGATCGTGCGAGCCGTCTGATGAGTCGACTGCGCCAGCGGCAGCAGCGGCATCACCAGCTCGGCGAAGCGGTGAGCCTCTTCCAGATGCGGATAGCCGGAAAGGATGAAATTGTCGATGCCCAGCGCCTGATACTCGCGTATGCGCGCCGCCACCTGCTGCGGATTGCCCACCAATGCGGTGCCGGCGCCGCCGCGCACCAGGCCGACGCCGGCCCACAGGTTGGGGCCGATGCGCAGACTCTCGCGCGAGCCGCCGTGCAGTTCGCTCATGCGGCGCTGGCCGGTAGAGTCCATGCGCGCAAAGATCTGCTGCGCCGCCGCGATGGTGTCGTCATCCAGATGCGCAATCAGTCGCTCGGCCGCCGCCCAGGCTTCGTCTTCAGTTTCGCGCACAATAACGTGCAGGCGAATGCCATAGCTGAGTTTACGCCCCTGCCGCTCGGCGCGCTGGCGCACCGCCGCCAGCTTTTCCGCCACCTGAGCCAGCGGCTCGCCCCAGGTCAGGTAGGTGTCGATCTGCCCGGCGGCGATGTCGATCGCTTCCGACGATGAGCCGCCGAAATAGAGCGGCGGGCCGTTTTCCTGCACCGGCGGGAACAGCAATTCGGCGCCTTCGACGCGAATATGCTTACCGCTGAAATCCACCTTCTCCCCTTGCAACAGGCGTTGATACACCGTGAGAAATTCCTGTGTCACCTCATAGCGTTCGGCATGGCTGAGGAAGATGCCATCCCCTTTGTTTTCCACCGGATCGCCGCCGGTCACCACGTTGATCAGCAGGCGTCCGTCCGACAGCCGATCCAGCGTCGCGGCCATGCGCGCCGCCAGGCTCGGCGGCTGCAGGCCGGGGCGCACCGCCACCAGGTAGCGCAACCGGCGGGTGATCGGCGCCAGCGCCGCCGCCACCAGCCAGGAATCTTCGCAGCTTTTACCGGTTGGGATCAGCACGCCGTAATAGCCGAGGTTGTCGGCGGCCAGCGCCACCTGCTGCAAATAAGGCAGGTCCACCGGGCGCCCGCCCTGCGCCGTGCCCAGATAGCGACCGTCGCCGTGGGTCGGCAGAAACCAGAAAACGTTGATGCGATCTTTCACTGACTCAGTCATTTATGCCTTTCCTATATAACTATTTTCATTATTTATCGATAGAAAAACTTTGCTTGGTTATAAAAAGAAAAGCAGGATGCGTGCCACATTGCAGATTAAAAAAAACCAATGCATATCAATATATTGATGAGATATCGACGTCAAAACGCTGCTGCATTGGCAGCAGGCGGCGGCGGTAAGCTGTTGCCAATGCAGCACCGTGCGCCTTTTATCCTCTCGCGGCGACTCATTGGCTGGGATAAGATTTTTTTCCCCATCGTCGTCAGACAGGAGACGCCCATGTACGATCCCCAACCGTTCGCCGCCGACAAACCGGTGCTGATCGATCCGGCGTCGCTCGCTCTGCAAAGCGTGCTCGATCGGCTGGCTCCCACCGACGCCACCGTGCTGATCGTCGGTGAAACCGGCACCGGCAAAGAAGTGGTGGCGCGCTATCTGCACCACCACAGCGCGCGCCGCCATCAACCTTTCCTGGCGGTCAACTGCGGCGCGCTGACGGAAAGCCTGGCGGAAGCCGAACTGTTCGGCCATGAGAAAGGCGCCTTCACCGGCGCCGTCGGCACTCATCAGGGCTGGTTCGAAGCGGCGGAAGGCGGCACCCTGCTGCTGGACGAGATCGGCGAGCTGAACCTGTCGCTGCAGGTCAAGCTGCTGCGCGTGCTGCAGGAACGGGAGATCACCCGCGTCGGTTCGCGCAAACCGCTGAAGATCGATGTGCGGGTCATCGCCGCCACCCACGTCGATCTGGCCGGCGCGATTCGCCAACGGCGGTTCCGTGAAGATCTCTATTACCGCCTGAACGTGGCGGCGGTGACTTTACCGCCCTTGCGCCAGCGGCCGGACGATATTCCGGTGCTGGCCAGACATTTTCTTGCGCTGTACGCCCGCCGTCTGGAACGGCCACTGCCGCGGTTGACGGCGGAAGCGCAGCAGGTGCTGTTGGACTACCCCTGGCCCGGCAACGTGCGCGAGCTGGAGAACACGCTGCATAATGCGGTCTTGCTGAGCCAGGAGGGGGCGATCGCCCCGCAGCAACTGCAGCTCACCCATCGCCTGACGGATAACGACGGCGGCGGCGGCGGCGATGACGTCATCGATCGCTTTGTGCAGCAGCAGTTGCAAGGCGACAGCGCGCAGCTTTACCAACGGGTGCTGGATGCGCTGGTGCGCAACGCCTTCGAACGCAGCGGCGGCAACCAGCTGCAAGCGGCGTCGTTGCTCGGCGTCAGCCGCAATACCCTGCGCACCCATTTGGCGCATCTTGGTCTGATCAAACCGCGCCGCCGCAGCGCCGGCGCCCCCTCACATTCACCGGCCATCAGCGCAGCGCCGCTGCCCGAACGCGAACTGCGCATCGGCTATCAAAAGTTCGGCAACCTCGGGGTGCTCAAGGCGCGGCAAAGCCTGGAACAGCTCTTCGCCACACAGCGCATCAGCGTGCTGTGGAGCGAGTTTCCCGCCGGGCCGCAGCTGCTGCACGCGCTCGACGGCGATGAGATAGACTTCGGCACCACCGGCGAAGTGCCGCCGATCTTCGCCCAGGCACAGGGCAATGCGCTGGTGTACGTCGGTTTTGAGCCGCCGGCGCCGCAGAGCGTGGCGATGGTGGTGCCGCAAGACAGCCCGATACACAGCGCCGCCGATCTGCGCGGCAAACGCATCGCGCTCAACAAAGGCTCCAACGTGCACTATTTATTGCTGCAGATGCTGGACGAACAGGGATTGACGTTGAACGACGTGCGTATCGTCTACGCGCCGCCGAAGTATCCGCTGTCGGCGACCGATCTGCAGGCAGTGGACGCCTGGATGATGTGGGATCCGCTGCTCAGCGACGCGCAACGCAACGGGGAGCTGCGCGTGATCGCCGACGGCACCCAGCGGGTGCTCAATCAGCAATTCTACCTGGCGCGCCGCGACTTCGCCGAGCGCTCGGGCGATCTGTTGCAGCCGCTGATGCAAGCATTGCAGCACACCGGCCGCTACATCACCGCGCAGCCGAGAGAAGCCGCTCGTCACCTTTCCAACGAACTGGGGCTGGCGAGCGCCTCGCTGGAACTCGCGCTGTCGCGCCGCAGCCACGAGATCCGCGCCATGGATTTGCAGGTGATCCGCCAGCAGCAAAGCATCGCCGACCGCTTCTACGCCCTCGGGCTGCTGCCCAGAGCGATCGCCGTGCGCGAGGCGGTCTGGCCGTTGTGATCCCCTGCCAAAAGCGCCGACGCCAGATGTCCGGCGGATCCCGGGCGGCAGCCGACAATGCCGCCGCCTGAAAGAGGGCAGAGATCAGAGATAAGGTTCGCCCAGCGTCAACATCAACCGGTTGGCCCAGGCGAAAAACGCCGTCGCCTGCACCAAATCCAACAGCGCCAGCTCATCCAGGCCCTGAGCGCGCAACGCCGCCAGTTGCCCGGCGTCAGCCTGTGGCGGCGTGGCGGATAGCGCGGCGGCAAAGGTTATCTGCGCTTGCCAGGCGTCATCCTGCCCCTGGCTCAACGCGCCGCCCGGCGCCACCGCCAGCAACCGATCTATCTCGGCTTCGCGCTTCGACAGCTGCGCCGCCTTGCGCGCATGCACCGAGGCGCAGTAGATGCAGCCGTTCACCTTGCTGGCGACCGTCGCCGCCAACTCGCGATCCTGCCGCGACAGCCCGCCGGGGGTATAAAAAATCGCCCGGTCCGCCAGCGTGCGTTGTTCCAGCACCGGATGGTTGCGCGCCAACAGGCGGAAGTAATCGGAATCGGCGTGGCCAAACCGCTCTAGCAACGCCCGGCCGGCGTCATCGAATTCCGCCAACGGCTTGGCGGCGATCCACGGCTCCCACCCCAGTTCTTGCCGGGTAAACGCCGGCGGCGCGTGACGGCCGCCTCGCGTCGCGCTCTCCGTTCGCCAGCGGCCGGCCGTTACCGGCTGATGCGCCGCAGCGTCGTCCGTCTTGCCGCCCAACAACCGGTAGCCCCGCAGCAAGCGGCTTTGGAAACTGACAAAGGCGATTAACTGCGACAATGTGACGATGGCGTCCAGCGACCAGCCGGCCTGCCGCAGCGCCTGCAAGTGCTGGGCGTTGGCGTTGGCCGGTTGAAACGCCAAACGTTCTGCATGCGCCAACGCCGCCGGCAGCCGCTCGTCTTCCGGCGCGTCGCCCTGACGTTCCAGCAGAGCAGCGTAATGCGCGGCCAAGCGCGGCTCGCCATGCCATTCACTGATGCGCTGAGCCAACCGCAGCCGCTGCGCCAGCGGGAAATCGCCGGCGTCCGCAGGCGCAAACAGCGCCAGATAGCTGGACTGAACGGCATCGGTCGCCGCCTGCCGGGTGGCTCTGGCCTGCGCCAGCGTGGAATCCGGCGCAATCTCGGCCAGTTCGGCCAGCAGATCGACCTGGTGCGGTAATGTCGTCATAGCTTTTCCTCAACGTGATATTCATAAGCAACGGCGGGCGTGCCGCGCCGCCAGCCCAGTTCAGGGGCCACGTGGCGGGCGATAAGATCGATAGAACGCAGAATATGGGCGTGCGGCGGGTCGATGGAGTGCACCTGAAACGCCAGATCGGTGACGCGCGCCAGCGCGCTGTCCCGTTGCAGCGAGGCTATTACCTGATCTGGCGTGCCCAAGTGCACGTCGAAAGCGCGGATCAGGCCGTCGAGCGACGTATCGGCCAACCGGTGGCCGTTGGCGCGCATCCGCTCCAGCCCACGGCTCAACCCGGCCGTGGCGAAGTCGCGTGCCTGCTGGCCGTTCTCGCTGACAAACGCAGTGCGCGACCCCATGATGCGCGGCGCCACCCCTGGCGGCAGCGCCGCCAGATAAGCGTCAATGATCGGATTCTGCAGTTCGTCCAGCGGCAGGTCAGGCGCGTCCGCCGGGCGCGGCTGCGTGCGCGACAGCATCAGACCGTCACCGGCGCGGCCGGCCCGTTCGCCCCCTTCCACCGAGAACGTGGCCTGCCAGACGCGCTGCGCCAGCTGCGGCGCCGCCGGGTACAGCCGGTTGTCTTCGCCGCCCAACGCCTCTCCGCGCCAGGCGCTCAGCAACGTGCGCAAATTCTCGGCGAATGCCGTGTTGCGCTGCCCGGCGTCGAGACCGAAAGCGGCGAAAGAAGACGGCGTGCCGCCGCCGGCCACGCCCACCTCCAGTCTGCCGTCGGACAACAGATCCAGTACCGCAGTGTCTTCCGCCACCCGCAGCGCCGACTCCATCGGCAACGTGATCACCCCGGTGCCCAGCCGGATACGGCGGGTGCGTGCCGCCGCCTGCGCCAAAAACACCAGCGGTGATGGCAGACCGCCCTCATCGGCATGAAAGTGGTGCTGCGCCACCCAGGCGGTGTCGAACCCGGCTCGTTCGGCGTGCACGATCTGTTCGGTCGCCAGCCGGTAGCGCTCCTGCGCGCTGCCCTGATCCAGCAATCGGGTGAAGAAACCGAGTCTTTTTCCGCTCATATCGCCTCCTCGAATTTTGGCTGTCCGGCATGCGATGCGCGGCCGGGAATGGCGGCGATCAATTGGCGGGTGTAATCGCTCCCCGGCATGGCGAACAACTCGGCGGTGGCGCCGCCGTCTACCCGTTCACCGCGGTGCAATACCGAAACGCTGTGCGAAATCCGCCGCACCGTCGCCAGATCGTGAGAAATAAACAGGTAGGTCAGGTCCCGCTCCTGCTGCAACTCTTGCAACAAATGCAGGATCTGCGACTGCACCGTGACGTCGAGCGCCGACGTGGCCTCATCCAATACCAATATTTGCGGTTGCAGCACCAGCGCGCGGGCAATCGCCACCCGCTGACGCTGGCCGCCGGACAGTTCGTGCGGCCTGCGGTTCAGCAAATCGGGCGGCAGCGCGACCCGTTCGAACAGCTCACGCACCCGCCGATCTCGCTCCGGTTTGCCGATCGGCGCGAAATTCAGCAGCGGTTCTTCAATCACCCGATAAAGAGTCTGTTTGGGATCGAGCGAGCCGAACGGATTCTGATAAACCAGCTGAATGCGCTGCCGAAACTGACGCAACGCTTCGCCCCTGAGACCGATAACATTGACGCCGTCGATCAGGACCTGCCCGGCATCCGGCCGCTCGAAGCCCAGCAGGCAACGCGCCAGCGTGCTTTTGCCCGACCCGGACTCTCCCACCAACGCATGGGTGGTACCGCGCGGCACGCTGAATGACACGCGATCCAGCGCGCGGAACCCCTGGCCGCCGGACAGCCGAAAATCCTTAACCAGCGCCTGAACCACGATCGCCGGCGGCTGCCCGCTGCGTTTCGGCGGCGGCGCAACGGCGCCGCTCAATGAAGGCGCATCGGCTAACAGTTTACGGGTGTATGCGCTGGCAGGCGCGCGCAGTACCTCGGCGGTAGCCCCCTGTTCCTGCACCCGGCCGTGGCGGAACACCAGCAGCCGATCGGCGCGTTCCGCCGCCACGCCCAAATCGTGCGTCACCAGCAGCACTGCAGTGCCGAATTCGCGCCGCAGCTCGTCGATCAGATCGAGAATGCGTTTTTGCACCGTCACGTCCAGCGCGCTGCTCGGTTCGTCGGCAATGATCAACGCCGGCTGCAGCGCAATGGCGATGGCGATCAATACCCGCTGCTTCATGCCGCCGGAAAGTTGATGCGGAAACTGGCGCGCCCGCAGTTCCGGGTGCGTCAGCCCGACGCGGGTCAGCAGTTCCGTCACCCGCTGTTGTACCTGCCCGCGCGGCAACCGGCGGTGAATATTGACGATCTCCGCCACCTGCTCGCCGATGGTTTTTACCGGGTTGAGCGAGCTGGCGGGATCTTGCGGGATCAGGCTGATTTGCGCCCCTCTCACCGCATCCAGCCGCCGCGATGACCAGCCGGCGATATCGGTGCCGTGCAGCCGGATGGCGCCCTGTTCAAGGTGGCCGTTGTCGGCCAGCAAGCCGATGATCGCCTGCGCCGTGGTGGTTTTGCCGGAACCGGATTCGCCAACCAGCGCCACCACTTCCCCCGGCTCAATCGTGAACGACACCTCATGCACCACCCTTCGCCTGCCTTCGTTGCCCTGATAGGCGATGGAAACCTTGTCCAGCGCCAGTACCGGCGGCCGCGCCGCCCGTTGCCATGCCGCTTGCATGCTCATCGCGCTTTTCCTCCCAGCGAACGGCTGATGCGGTTAGCCGCCAACACCACCGCCACCACCACCATGCCCGGGAAGGTGGTCAGCCACCAGGCGGTGGAAATGTAGTTGCGCCCTTCGGCGATCAGCAGCCCCCATTCCGGGGTTGGCGGCGGAGTGCCGTAACCGAGGAAGCTCAGGGTGGCGATCGCCAGGATCGCACTGCCGAACTGCAGCGCCGAGAAGGCGATCACCGAAGTCAGCGAGTTCGGCAGGATATGCCGCCACAGCACCGCCCAAAAGCTGCCGCCGCTGCCGTAAGCCGCTTCAACGTAATCGCTGTGCCGCACTCGCACCACTTCCGCCCGTGCCAGACGGGCAAAGTTGGCAACCGAAGTGACGCCCACGGCGATGGCGGCGTTGACCGTACCGAAACCAAGCAGGATGATAATGCTCAGCGACAGCAGCAGGCCGGGGATCGACAGCAGCACATCGACGACGCGCATCACCGCGTCGTCCGCCACGCCGCCCAACGCGCCGGCGATCAGGCCGAGCGCGGTGCCGAACACCAACCCCAGCGCCACCGCCACTACCGCGCCGGCCAGGGTTTGCGACGCGCCGTACACCATGCGCGCATACAGGTCGCGTCCCAGTTGATCGGTGCCAAGCCAATGCTCACCGCCGGGCGTCAGTCGCTGCGCGCCGGCAATGCCTTCGGTGCCGCTGTAGGCGGTAAACAGCTGCGGCGCCAACGCCCACAGCACCACCAGCGCAATGACCGCCCAGGCCAGCAAAAGCGTCAGGGGGACACGGCGGCGGCTCGAACGACTGGCGGGCAGCGCGCCTTCACTTTCAGCGCCGGACAGATCGCGCTCCGGAACCGTGGCTTTTTCAAAGGAGATACTGCTCATAGGGATGCTCCTGCCTGGGTTTTCAGCCGCGGATCCAGCAGCGGGAACAGCAGATCCACCAGCAAGTTGATGATGACGAAAGCGGCGGCCGAGATCAGCACTATCGCCTGCAGCACCGCCACGTCCTGATTGACCACCGCTTGCTGGGTCAATTGCCCCAGTCCGCTGCGGCCAAACACGGTTTCGGTGATCAGCGCCCCGGCGATCAGTTCGCCGAAGAGCATGCCGGCGATGGTCAGCGCCGGCAGCATGGCGTTGCGCGCCACATGCCGCCACAGCACCCCGCTGCGGCTGGCGCCCTTGGCCCGCGCCACCGCGACGAACGGCTGGGTTTGCACCGCATCGATGCTGCGGATCAGAATTTGCGCCAGCGGCGCGGAGATCGGCAGCGCCAGCGTCGCGATCGGCAAAATCACCCCCTGCCACTCGCCGGGGTTAATGATCGGGATCAGCTTCAGGCGGAACGAAAAGAGCTGAATCAGCACAATGCCCAGCCAGAAGGTGGGCACTGAAACGAACAGCGACGGCAGCATCTGCAGCGCCGAACGCAGCCAGCCGAAGCCGGTCAGGTTGGAAACAAAAGCGATAATCAGCGCCAGCAGCAACGCCACCGCAAAGCCCAGCACCGCCAACTGCAGCGTGGCGGGCAGATTAGCCGCCAGCAGCGCGGTAACCGGCACCCCGGCCTGCATTGAGAAGCCCAGATCGCCATGCAGCACGCTGCCCAGGGTATGCAGATACTGCCGCCACAGGGGGACATCCGCGCCATAGGCCGCGCGCATGTCGGCGATCTGCGCCGGACTCAGCCCCATGTCCGGGTTCTGGAATTTGATCAGGATCGCATCGCCCGGCAGCACCTGCAGCAGGATGAACGACAGGGTAAAGGCCGCCCACAGCACCAATGCCGCCTGCCCGATGCGCCCCGCCAGATATCGCTTCATTGCGCCCCCTTAATGTTTCTCTAACCAGGCGCCGTAGAAGCTCGGGCGACCGACCGCTTCGAAACTCACCCCCTTCAAATAAGGCGCACCAGCGAACACCTGCGGCTCCTCAAAAAACGGGATCACGTAGGCTTGGTCAATCAGGTAGTTTTGCGCCTCGCCGGCGATCTGCAGGCGTTGTTGCGCATCAACCTCGGAGGCAATGCCGAGCAGCAGGGCATTCAGCTTGTCATCGTTAAAGTTGCTGTTGCTGCTGGTGCCGCCCTTCTGCAGCAGCCCGTCGCGGTTGGTTGGGTAAAACTGACTTTTAATCACGTCCGGATCGGCGCGCCCCACCTCCACCACCGTCGCCGGGGTTTTCTGTGGGTCGAGATTATCCGCCACCCGGCTGCCGGCGTCGCCCGCCAGAATGTTCAGCCGCGCGCCGACTTTCCCCCACTGCTGAGAAACCAGCTGCAACACCGCCTTGTTCTGCGGCTGCGGCAACGATTCATACACCGTCAGCACCAGCTTCTTGCCGTCCTTTTCCCGCAGCCCGTCGCCGCCCTTTTTCCAACCCGCTTCATCCAACAGCCGGTTGGCCTGTTGCGGGTCAAATTTCAGCTTGTCGGACAGATCGACAAAGCCGGCGGCCGAGGAGGCGATCACCGATTTGGCCTGCGGGTAGTTGGCGGAGAACAGCGTATCGACGATCTGCTTGCTGTCGGTGGCATGCAGCAGCGCTTGACGCACGCGCAGATCGGCCACCAGCGGGTTATCCGGCCGGAAAGCGATGCTGTCGTTGACGCCGCGCGTCGGTGCGGCATAAATGATAAAGCCCTGATCCTGCGTTTGCTTCTCGTCATAGGCCTGGATCTGGCGGATAAAATCCGCCTGCCCGGCCTGCAGCGCACCGATGCGCACGCTGTCCTCGCCGGTGACGATCACCTTGATGCCGTCCAGATTGGCTCGCCCTTGTTGGGGCGATTTGACCGGCCCCCAGTCATAATCCTTACGGGCGCTAAGCTCGACCTCACGCCCCAGCGTTTCGCCGCTGACCACAAACGGACCGGAACCGATGATATGGCGCGCATCGCCCAGTTCGTCGTAGCTGCGGTTCAGCGTGCTGAGCGATACCAACCCGGAGCCGATAGTGGCGGTGCCCTGCAGGAAACCCGGCGACGATCGCGTGAAATGGAATTTAACCGTCAGCGGATCCACCACTTCACTGCGCTGGTAGTTATTGATCACCTCGGAAACCGGCAGGCGTTTCTCCTTGTTGCCCAGCCCGTAGGTGTCGAAGTTCTTCGCCACCGCGTTGGCGTCCAGTGGCGTGCCGTCGGAGAAAGTCACGCCGGGGCGCAGCTTGAAAGTGTATTCGGTTTTGTCGGCGTTGCTGCTCCAGGACTCGGCGATCCAGGGTTCAATCTCCAGCGTCTTGGGGTTCTGGTAAGTCAGCTTGTCGGTGATCTGATTGAGAATACCGCCGTTGGGGTAAAACCCGCCGGAAGGCGGATAAAGATTGGTGTGCGCCTGTTGTTCGAGGTAGATCAGCGTGCCGCCCTGCACCGCCGCCAACGCCGGGCTCATCGCCGCCGCCCCTCCTAACGCCACCGCTATTCCACCGGTTAATACCTTGAAAGAAAACTTAAACATTAGTGCCGCACCCATATTATTTCTGAAAGTTATGGGTTAGATAACAAACCAAATCGGCGGGGAATTGAACGAACTAATTTCGCTAACCAATGGTGTAAATCGCACAAGACGCGTCGCTTGGCGGCGAATGCAATCTGTTATAAAGTATCAAAACCTCAGCCAAAGGAAGACGACGATGAAAATCCAGCTGTCGCTGTTGTTTCTCAGCCTGCTGGCCGGCAAGGCCGCAGCGTTTCAGTCGAAAGTGCCCGAACCGCGCCCGGAGCAGGCGCGGGTGGCGGAACAAAACATCGAAAATCTGTTTTACGGCTTTCACGCCATGGACGCCCAGCCGGTGAGCATCGGCAGCTGCGCGGCGGTGCCGGTGGCGGGATGCCAATGCGCATTCTGCACCCAGCTGCGGCAGGCCGGGCGCTGAACCGCCCCCTTATTCACCCAGCTCATATTGCACGTTCAATTGCCCTTTCTTCATCTTTAGGCCGGTAATCGCGATCGCGCCCACCTCGCCCAGCGCGGCGACATGGGTGCCGCCACAGCCGTAGGCGGGCAGCTCGCCGAAGCCGACCTGGCGCAGGCCGTCCACCGCCTGCTGGCGGCGCGGCAGATCGGCGGCGATCAAACGCATCAGCTCCGCCTGCAAAAAGTCCGCTTCTATCGTCTGCGCATCCGCTCCCGGCGCGAAAGTGATGCGCCCTTCCCCCGGCCAATGATGCGCCTTGACCGGCCGCCAGCCCCGGGTTTCGCCCAACCAGCCGATCAGATGCCCAGCGGAGTGCCAGCGGGCGTGCAGCCGACGCTGCGCTTCATCGATTTGCATCGTCACCGGCCCGTTCGGCAGCGGCGCGGCGGTAAAGTGCACCACGGTATCCCCCTGCTGCTGCACCCGCAGCACGGTAACGTCGCCTAACGACCCCACATCGGAAGGTTGGCCGCCGCCCTGCGGGTGGAACAGCGTGGCGTCCAGTTCCACGGCGTAAGCGCCCGCCTCGGCCGGCGCACAGCTCAACACCCGCGCCTGGCCCTGTAAATCGTCGCTGTAGTAATAACGTCGCTCGGTCATCATTTTTTCTCCTCGGTTCGGAGAGCCATTATATTCATGTCATAATAGGAGCATAATCCGCCGCCATCACAATGGACTTTTGCGTCATGAGCACAAATCTTTCTTACGCGCTGTTGGCCGAAATGGCCGTTTTCGTTCAGGTGGTAGAGAGCGGCAGCTTTTCCGCCGCCGCCCGCAAGCTGGGCGCTTCGCCTTCCGCCGTCAGCCGCAGCGTGGCGAAGCTCGAACAGGCGTTGACGCTGCAGCTGCTGCACCGCACCACCCGCAAACTGCGGCTGAGCGAAAGCGGCGAAGAGGTGTTTGCGCATTGCCGCACCCTGCTGGCGGCGGCCGACGCGGTCATGGCGATCGGCGGGCGCGGCGCCGCGGAGCCCGAAGGGCTGGTCAGCGTCAGCGTACCCAAAGCGGTGGGCCGCTTCGTGCTGCATCCGCACATGCCGGAGTTCCTGCGCCGCTACCCGAAGGTGGACGTGAGGCTGCGGCTGGAAGATCGCTACATGGATTTGATAGACGATCGGGTCGATCTGGCGCTGCGCATTACCGATCGCCCCTCGCCCGGGTTGATCGGCCGCCAGTTGATGAGAATAGACCATCTGCTGTGCGCCACGCCGCACTACCTGGCGCAGCACGGCACACCGCAGCATCCGCACGATCTGGCGGCGCACAGCTGCATCTATCTGGGGGAAACGCCGAGCGACGCACAATGGAAATTCCGCCGCAGCGGCAAAACGGTGACGGTCAACGTGCGCGGCCGCTACGCCGCCAACCACACCGGCGTGCGGCTGGACGCGGTGAAACGCCATATCGGCATCGGCAGCCTGCCGTACTTTACCGCCCGCCAGGCGCTCGACGACGGCGAGATCGTGCAGGTGTTGCCGGAATGGGATTTTCTCAGCAGCTATCACGGCGGCCTGTGGTTGCTCTACGCGCCCAACCAGTATCTGCCGCCCAAACTGCGGGTGTTTATCGACTATCTCGTCGCCTGCCTGGCGCAGGAGCCGCAGCTAAAGCGCCTTGCGTAGCGTGATGTTGATGCGGTGCGGCCCCACCAGCGAGTGGTAGCCTTCCTTGACCGGCAGGATGCCGTGAAAACAGAGCCGAGATGGGCCGCCCCACACCACCACATCGCCGTGCGCCAGCGGAATGCGCCGCGCCCGGTCGCTGCGTTGCAGGCCACCGAACTGAAACACCGCCGGCAGCCCGAGCGACACCGAGACGATCGGCGCGCCGAAGTCGTGTTCGTCTTTATCCTGATGCAGCGACAGCTTGCTGCCCGGATCGTAACGGTTCATCAGGCAGGAATCCGGCACGAAGGGGCCGAAGCCCGCCTGCTGCGCAGCTTCGTCCGCCAGCGCCATCAGGATCGGCGGAATGGCCGGCCAGCGTTTGCCGCTGCGCGCGTCGCGTTCCGAATAGCGGTAGCCCCGGCTGTCGCTGGTCCAGCCGTTGCCGCACCAGCTCATCGCCACCGACATCACGTGCCCGCCGGGGGTGGTCAAATGCCGCCACGGCACCTGCGCCACCACGCCCTGCACCGCCGCCAGCAGTGCCGGCCCGTGATCGCGCACGAAGCCGTGCATCACCACCGCGCCGGGGGCGATCTCTTCGCGCCACGGCGGCAGCAGCGCGTCTTCAAAAAGATCGATTGTCATCGCCAAAACCTGTATGAATACACAGTACCCATTGTAACCCGCCGCCGCCGATTGTCCAGCGCCCGGCGGCGCCATTGTTGTTGGCGGCAAATTTCTCTACAGTAGCCGCCATAAAATCAATCACTCACCAGGAATGCGTGTGATTAAGGGCATCACTCTTTCAGTCGTCGCCTCCATCTTGTTCGGCGCGATGTATTACTTCACCTCTACCCTCACCCCGCTGAACGGCGAGCAGGTCTACGGCTGGCGCACGCTGCTGACGCTGCCGTTCCTGACGCTGTTCATGGCGCTGTCCGGCGATTGGCGCAAGGTGGGCGACACGCTGGCCTGGATCGGCCAACGGCCGCCGCGTCTGCTGGGCCTGCTGCTCACCTCGGCGCTGCTGGGGGTGCAGCTGTGGCTGTTCCTGTGGGCGCCGCTGCACGGCAAGGCGCTCGACGTATCGCTCGGTTATTTTCTGCTGCCGCTGACGATGGTGCTGGTGGGCCGTTTGATTTACCGCGATCGGCTGTCGCTGCTGCAAAAACTGGCGGTGGCATGCGCCATGGTGGGGGTGGGCAATGAGCTGTATCAGGCGGGTGGCGTGTCGTGGCCGACGCTGGTGGTGGCGCTGGGTTATCCGCTCTACTTTATTTTGCGGCGGCGTTTCGGCACCGACAATCTCGGCGGGCTGTGGTGCGAGCTGGCGCTGATGCTGCCGGCTGCGGCCTGGTTCGCCTTCGGCGACGGTGGCGCCGCGGCGTTGCAGATCAATGCCGAGCTGTATTGGCGCATTCCGCTGCTCGGCGTCATCAGCGCCGTGGCATTGGTGTGCTACATCCTCGCCAGCCGCCTGCTGCCGTTCAGCCTGTTCGGCCTGCTGAGCTATGTGGAACCGGTGCTGCTGGTGATCGTCGCGCTGCTGCTCGGCGAGAGCATCAGCCAAAGCGAGTGGCCAACCTATCTGGCGATCTGGCTGGCGGTGCTGCTGCTGGCGGCGGAAGGTGCGCAACACCTGCTGCGCCGCCAGCGGGTCTGACTCAGGCGGCCAGCGTGGCGCCGCCGTCGATCACGATATCCTGCATGGTGATGTGGCTGGCCAAGTCGGAGGCCAGGAACAACACCGCGTTGGCGATCTCGTCCGGGCGGGCGATTTTACCCAGCGGGATCCCCAGTTTGAACAGCTCGGGGAAGCCGGCGATGGTGCGCTGCTGTGCATCGTCGGTCTGCCACATGCCGCGCTGCATCGGCGTGTCGGTCGAGCCCGGCGACACCAGATTGCAGCGCACGCCGAACGGCGCCATCTCCAGCCCCACGCAGTGGTTCAGGCTGGTCAGCGCCGCCTTGGAGGCGCAGTAGGCCGCCATCTGCGCGCGCGGCACGTGCGCGGCGTTGGAGCCGATGCTGACGATCGCCCCGCTGCGCTGCGCCTTGAAGTGCGGCAGCACGGCGCGGAACAGGTAAAACGCCCCCGAGGCGTTGACGTTGATGCACTGGTGCCAGTCATCCACGCTCAGATCTTCGGTATTGCCCATGCGCAAAATGCCGGCGGCGTTGACCAACACGTCCAGTCGCGGGTTCTCCGCCAGCTGTTGGCGGCACACCGCCTCCACCTGCTCCGGCCGGCTGATGTCCAGCGTCACGCAAGGGTAAGGCAGATCCGGGTTGGCGAACTCGCGGTCAAACCCCACCACCTCGGCGCCCTGCGTCAAAAAATGCCGGGCGATCTGCTCGCCGATGCCGCGCGCCGCGCCGGTCACCCACACGCGTTTGCCGGTGAAATCCATCTGAATGCTCATGCGCGCACCGCCATCCGGGCGCACAGCCGGGTCATGTTGTTGTTCATCGTTGTCTCCTGCGAAAAGCATATGATGCGGCGTGCTGCGCCGCAAAGTGGCCCTACAGCGCGCCGCTGTTCAGGCCGAAAGCGTTGAGCATGGTGCCCAGTTTGGCGGCGGTTTCCATCCACTCGGACTGCGGCGTCGAGGCGGCGACGATCCCCGCGCCGGCGAACAGCCGCACCCGGTTGCCGCGCAGCAGGCCGCTGCGGATGACGATCGCCCACTCGCCGTCGCCGTTGGCGTCGCACCAGCCGACGATGCCGCTGAACAGGCCGCGATCGTGCGGCTCCAGATCGGCGATCAGCTGGCGGGCGCTCTCGGTCGGGAAGCCGCACAGCGCCGGCGTCGGATGCAGCAGGCAGGCCAGCTGCATCACGTTGAGCGCCGGATTCAGCAACTCGCCGCGAATGCGGGTGGACAGGTGCCACATGGTGCCGGTGCTGAGCAGCGACGGGCCGCTCGGCACGCTCAGGCTGGCGCACAGCGGCGCCAGGCGCCGACGAATGTCGTCGATCACCAGTTTGTGTTCGTATTTGTCTTTGGTCGAGCGCATCAGGCGCTCGCTGCCGAGGCGATCCTGCCGCGCATCGTCCTGACGGCGCGCCGACCCCGCCAGCGGATTGGTGTGGATCTCGCCGCCCTGCTTGCGGATCAGCAGCTCCGGGCTGGCGCCGAGCAGCACGCCGCCATCGGCCAGCGGCAGGGAGAAGTGGTATCCGGTCGGGTTCTGCACCATCAGGTTATTGAGGATTTGGTGGCCCGCCACCGGCTGCTCCAGCTCGATGTCGAGGATGCGCGACAGCACCGCCTTGTCCAGCTTGCCTTGTTTGAAGCGGCTGACCGCTTCCGCCACCGCGTGCTTGAAGCGCGGCTCGTCCGGAATGCTGGTGCAGGCGACCAGGCGATGCGGCTGTTGCAGCATCGGGCGCGCGGCGCGGGTAAAGCTGTCGTTGGCGACAAACTGGCAGTTTTCAGGCACGTACAGGCTGGAAGGCCGGCGCGTATCGAACGGAATGGCGCCCACCACCACCGGTGCCGCCTGGCCGGCGGCTTTGGCGCGCGCCAACGCCTGGCGGATATGCTGCGCCAGCGCGCTGTCTTCCTGCTCGCCGCCGAACGCCGGCGTCTCAATGCGCTCGAACACGCCGCTGGCGGAGAGGGAACGGAATTCGGACCGGTACAAAAAGGTCGATTGTTCGGCGTACGCAAACCCGGGGAAGGTTTGGTTTTCTGTCGTCAGTGTCGCCACAAGACCACTCCTTTGTTGCGCCTCACCAATGATAATGTTTATGCGAATAGTTATCATTAGCTGTAAAGGGATGGTAAATTACACCGGTTCCCCACCGTGGGTCAATCTCCGATGAATGAATCTTTCCGCCCGCTGCGTCAAATCCGCGTTACGGCACGGAAAGAAATAACACATTGTTATTATTGTATTTTAGCAAAAAATAAAGGTCGTGACGTCGTCACCTTCACGCCAAAAATGCCCGCTGAACCGGCGCCCGGCGGCGCAATGCGGCGTCAATGTCTTAAGCAGCTCTAATACGAACGTCTGCCGCTGCACATCCACGGCCGTCATGCGCGCATCAAGAAAATCGAAGTAACAACGCACCTGCGGATACAGCGCCTTAAACAGGCTCTCTTTGGCGGAAAACGTCAGCGTCAGCAGCGCGTTGAACGGCAGCGGTTCGCCCAGCAACGCCTCGCGCTCCGCCGGTGAAACGATCGCCCCCCACAGCTCCTCAGCTCGCTCCACGGACAGCAACGTCTCCACGTCCAGCCCAACGCCGCCCAGCCCGCTCTCGCGGTGCACGGCGCACAGCGCGGTATGCGAATTATGGCTCAACGCCCCGGCAATGCCCGGCGGCCACTGCGGCGCGCGGTCTTCGCCGCGCGCCAGGATGAAATCGGCGAAACCGAGTGGCGCCAGCAGCTGGCGCGCCAGAACACGCCCGGCCAAATACTCCGCGCGGCGTTTCGGCACCGCGCGCGCCAGATGGTCCGGCAACGTAAAACCTGCCTCGGGATAACTCTCGTCGCGGTAATCCTCCAGCGCAAACTGGCAGCGCGCCACCTGGCCCGGATAACCGTCCGGCGTGAAAAATTCGATATTGCGGATAAAAGTGGGCAACGGCGGTATCCATGATAAGCAGGCAGGCTGATGATGTTAGCCCCCGAAACGGCCTGCAACAATGACCCTGGGCAAAATAAATGGCGTTAAGTCCCGCGCGGCGGCGCGTTGGACGAAGTGGGGAAAATGCCTCTCCCCCGCATTCGGGAGAGAGGCCGGGCATTACAAGATGCCTTTCATGGTCTTCTCGAAATCGCTCCAGGCGCAGAAGCCGTCTTTATCGATCGGGCAGCCTTTCAGCGCCAGCGTCACGCGCTGCGGCGGGGTTTGCAGCGTCAGCGGCGTCGCCTTGCGCAGCTGTTCGGTGGACTGATAGACGTACTCGATCTTCAGCAATTCACGGCTGTTCTGCGCGTCGCGCCAGCGCTGGAACACCAGCTTGCCGCCGATCGGCGTTTTCTCGTACTGCTGCGGCAGCTGATACGGCTGGAACTGCATGGCCGACAGCAACGAGGCGATATTGGAATCGTGGCCGACCAGCACCGTCAGCTTCGGCGCGTCCGGTTTGCGCTCGCCGAGCAGCGCGTTGTTGATGTAGGTCAGCAGCGGCTTGGCGACGTTCTGCGCCACCACCGGCGAGGTGAACAGCGAATCCTGATAGCCGTCTTTCAGCTGCGCCAGCTGTTTCCACTGATGCGGGGTAGCGATTTTGCCCCAGGCCACCTCTTTCATCGGGAAACCTTCGTAGTACTGCAGCATAAAGGCGTCCACCAGTGAGTTGCCCACCCGCAGCGGGCCGGAGACGCCCGGCTCTTTGCCCGGCACCGCGCTCATCACGCTGGCTTCTTTGGTCAGATCGCAGTGTTTGTCGGTCTTGCAGGCGGCGGAATCCTTGTAATCGATGATCTTCGCCAGCTGTTGATAAGAGGCGTCCAGCTTCAGCGATCCCAGCGCGGCGTTCATCGCCGCCAGCGCCTGCTGGTTGAAGGCTTCGCCGGTGTCGGTGATGATCGGGTTGAAGGTCGGATCCATCTCGCCCATCTTGTCCTGATGGTGCACGCTGACGTCGCAGCCCGGGAACGCGCCGTTGCTGAAGAACTGCGCGGTGGCCACCGTGCGCTGCAGGCTGTTGGCGTAGACGTACACGCTGCCGGCGGTCGGGCAGCCCTCTTGCGGCAACAGGCCGGTCTGCTTCAGCCAGGCGTTGAAATAGTGCCCCATATACACTTCCAGCACCCCGCCCTTGGTGGTCAGCTGGCCGCCCGGCGTTTCCCAGGCCGGCCAGGCCTTCGGCGTGGACTGCGCCAGCACGCTGCCGTTGTTGGCCAGCGGCGCGCGCAGGTTATGGCGGCTCATCACCAGCACCTGTTCCAGTTGATAACCGCCGGCGTCCGCCAGCGCGTTCCCGGTGAATAACAAGGGCAGGCACAGCAATAACGTTTTTTTTCTCATCCGCAGAGGCTCCCGGAAAATGATTATTTTTAAGGTGTTAGCGTTTGCCTGAGTATGATGGCGGGGTTAGTGTGACAAGTGTGTGACAGGGTTCACGGGAAAAGATCGTACCAGCGGCCGCCGGGCGGCGGCCGCTGTGCGTCAACTCAGTACCACAGGCTCATGATCGGCCAGCCGATCAGCAGCAGCGCGGCGATGTACACCACGCCGAGAATGCCGCCCAGGCGCCAGTAGTCTTTCGATTTCACGTAGCCGCAGCCGTAGATGATCACCCCCGGCCCGGTGGCGTACGGCGTCAGCACGCCCATGATGCCGATCGACAGCACCAGCAGCATCGACAGCTGCTCCATCGGCACGCCCGGCAACCCTTTGCCGACCGCCAGGATCACCGGCAGCATGGTGGCGGTGTGCGCCGACAGGCTGGCGAACAGGTAGTGGGCGAAGTAGAACACCAGCACCAGCGCCACCACCGTCATGTTCGGCGAGAAGCCGTCCAGATGGGTGCTCATGGTCTGGGCGAACCAGTCGATAAAGCCGGAGCGCGTCAGGCCGTTGGCCATCACCACCAGCGTCGCCAGGTTAACCAGCGTATTCCAGGCGCTGGAATATTTGGTGATTTCTTTCCACGACACCACGTGCAGCGCCAGCATCAGCGACACCGCCAACAGGCACACCGCGGTGGCGTCCAGCACCTTGCCGCCGAACACCCACAGGCACAGGCTGAGCAGCACCAGGCCGATAAGCGTGTATTCCTTGCGCGTCAGCTTGCCCATTTCCCCCAGCGCGGTATCCGCCCAGGCGGCCACTTCGCTGCTGTGGGTCACGCCCGGTTTGTACAGGTAATAGGAAATCAGCGGCGCGATGATCAGCAACAGCAGACCGACCGGCAGGAACGCCAGGAACCACTGCATCCAGCTGATGTGCACCCCGGCGATCTTGCCGACGAACTCGATGCCCAGCACGTTCGGCGCGGCGCCGGTGACGAACATCGAGGAGCTGATGCTGGTGCCGACCACCATCATCCACATCAGGTAACCACCGATGCGGCGCGAGGAGGGATCGTTAGGGAAGGAATCGAACAGCGGCGGCAGGTTTTTCACCACCGGGAACACCGTGCCGCCGGTGCGCGCGGTGTTGGACGGCGTGAACGGCGCCAGCAGGATATCGATGATCACCACCGCATAGCCCAGCGTCAGCGTGCGCTTGCCCATGAATTTCACCAGGAACAGCGCGATGCGCCGCCCCAGCCCGGTGGCCTCGTAGCCCAGCGCAAAAATAAAGGCGCCGAACACCAGCCAGACGGTGGTACTGGAGAAGCCCGCCAGCCCCCATTTCAGCGCCTCTTTACCGGCTTTGAAGCCCGGCTCCGCCAGTTCCTGCGCGCCGAACAGCACCCAGTTGGCGCTCAGCACGCTGACGGTCACCGCGATAAAACTGATGGCGGTGGCCGGGATCGGCTCCAGAATCATGCCGACGATCATCGCCACGAAGATGGCGAAGTAGTGCCACGCCTGCGGCGGCATGCCGTCGGGCACCGGTATCAATAACAGGATCGCGAGCACCGCCAGCGGCGCTATCGCTTTCCAGATCTTTTCCTGGGTTTGGGACATAGGGACTCTCCTGAAGGCTTGGTTATTATTCTTGGGCACCCAGCTGCGCCAGCAGCCAGGTCACTATCAACAGGTCGGCGCTGCCGCCGGGGCTGAGGTTGCGGGCAATGCAGTCGGCATCGAAGCGCCGCAGGCGCGCCAGGCCCGCCTCCCCGGCCGAGCCGCCCTGCGCCAGCAGCAACGCCGCCCGGCGCCGCAGCCAGCGCAGCCCTTGCAGGCCGCCGCGCGAGGCGACGTTGGTGTCACCGTTGTGGGCCATCAGCCACAGCAGACTGTCCAGCAGCGCCCGCTGTTCGTCGCCGTCAGCGGCCAACCGTTGCCGATACAGCGGCAGCGCGCCGTCCAGCACCAGCCGAAAACCGGCCTCCGCCTCGCCGCGCGCGCCGCTGAGGCCGTAGGCCGCGAACAGCCGCTGGCCGGCGGTCTGCCCGGCGTTGTTGCGCCGCAGCTCGCGGTCCACCAATCCTCGGCACATCGCCGCCGTTTCGGCGCACAGCGCCGCTGCGCCGATGGCGCGCCCCTGCTGCTGCAGGCGGCCAAAGGCGGCGCACAGCAACCCGAGCGAGAACACGCTGCCCTTGTGGGTGTTAATGCCGCCGGTGGCGCGAAACATCTGGTTTTCGCAGGCCAGGCCGAGCGGCCGCAGCCGCGCCAGCTGCTGTTCTGCCGGCAGAGCCGCGTCTTCGCGCCCGCGTTGGATAAAGCGCGGCAGCCACACGCCGATAGCGCGGGCGCTACGGTAAAAATGCCCGAGATCCATATCGCGGTGGGCGCCGGTGTTATGGCGATCCACCAGCCCCGGCTTGGGCGTGAGGTTGACTTCCACCAGCAGCGCGCGAAAGGCGGCGCGGGCGAAGTCGCAGGCCGGTTCGGCACGGCGGGCGGGCAGGTTAATCGGCAGAGATCGCATCGTTGAACATCCTTTCCATTTCATGCAGCAGCTGCTCGCTGCTGTGCCGCCGCTGGCGGGCGCAGATCTTGGCCGGTTGGCCACACAGCAGGCAGCGCCGTTCCGGCAGGCCGATGTCGCGGCGCGACAAAATGCGCCCCTGCGTATCCAGCACGTCGATGTCCCACAGCCGGCCGATCGGGCGGCTCACCTCCAGCTGCATGGCGCAATCTTTCACCCGCTGGGCGTCGGCGCGCAGCGCCACAAACCCTTCGCAGCCGGTGGCGAGCGCCAGCGCCTCGGCCTGCGGGCTGGGCCAGCCCTGTTCGGCGCACAGCCGCAGCAGCGCCGCCCACCCGAGGTTGAAGATGCCGCGCGTCAGCGCGCTGTCCTTCACCGGGCCGGGCACCACCAGCGTCAGCACCAGCAGCGTGCACTGGTGCTGCGCCAGCCACGCCTGCTGGCGCGCCTGGCGGCATTCGCGGCTGGTGAGCAGCTCCGGCAGGCTGACCGCGCGTTCGGCGGCCAGTTGAGGATCGACGGCGGCCATCGGTTACTCCGCCACCTGATGCACCACGTCGATCACCGAACCGTCGCGGTAGCGCACCACAGCCACCACCTTGTCGGTAAAGGCGATCGGCTGCGGTTCACCGGTCAGCTGCAGCGCGCGGGCGCGCAGCCAGTCGATGCTCACCACCTCGAGCCCGGCCTCCCGCAGGCGCTGCGCCAGCTCCGGCCGCGCCGGGTTGACGGCGATGCCGTGGTCGGTCACCAGAATGTCGATGCTGGAGCCCGGCGTGACGCAGGTGGTCACCTGCTCCACCAGCGTCGGGATGCGCCCGCGCACCAGCGGCGCGACGATGATCGCCAGCCGCGCGGCGGCGGCGGTGTCGCAGTGGCCGCCGGACGCGCCGCGCAGCACGCCGTCGGAGCCGGTCAGCACGTTAACGTTGAAGCCGGTGTCGATTTCCAGCGCGCTCAGCACCACCACGTCGAGCCGATCGACTGAGGCGCCCTTGGAGCTGAAGTTGGCGTACTGGTTGGCGCTGATTTCGATATGGCGCGGGTTGCGCGCCAGCGAGGTCGCCGCCGCCCGATCGAAGCTCTGCACGTCCAGCAGCTTGCCGATCAGCCCTTTCTCGTGCAGATCCACCATGGTCGAGGTGATGCCGCCGAGGGCGAACGCGGCGCGAATGCCGCGGGCGCGCATCTTGTCCTCCAGGAACCGGGTCACCGCCAGCGAGGCGCCGCCGGTACCGGTTTGCAGCGAGAACCCTTCGGTGAAGTAGCCGGAACCGGCGATCACCTCAGCGGCGCGGCGGGCGATCAGCAGCTCGCGCGGGTTCGAAGTCATGCGCGTGGCGTCGGCGCCGATCTTGTCGGCGTCGCCCACCCGCTCCAGCTGCACGATCAGATCCACCCGATCCTGCGCCAGGCTGGCGGGATGATGCGGATACGGCACCAGCTGCTCGGTCAGCAGCACCACGGTGCCCGCCGCCTCGGCGTCCACACGCGCATAGCCGAGCGAGCCGCAGCAGGCTTCACCGCTGTAGCCGTTGGCGTTGCCGAACTCATCGCAGGCCGGCACGCCGAGGAAGGCCACGTCTATCTGCAGCTCGCCGGATTCGATCAGGTTGACCCGGCCGCCGTGCGAATGAATTTGCACCGGCTCCGCCAGCAGCCCGCGCGAAACGGCGTCCGCCAGCGGGCCGCGCAGCCCGGAGGTGTAAATGCGGCTCACCACGCCGTGGCGGATATGCTCAACCAACGGCGCATGGCAGTCGGTCAGCGAGCTGGAGGCCAGCGTCAGGTTGCGGAACCCCATCGCCGCCAGCGTCTCCATCACCTGATTGAGCGTCAAATCACCACCGCGAAACGCATGGTGGAAGGAAATGGTCATGCCGTCCTGCAGTCCGCTGCGGCGCACCGCTTCCTGCAAGGAGTCGCACAGCTTGAGATCGCGCGGTTTGCGCGCCTGCAGGTTGGCTTTGGACACGTCCTGATAACCCGGCAGATCCGCCGGGTTGGCGAAGGTCATCAATCGTTGTTGGCGGTTCATCATGCTTCCTCCCCGTGCTGCGCCGGTTCTTCCCGTAAGCCGGACAGCGCGGCGCGCTCCAGCACCAGCCGGGCGCGTTCAATCACCGGGCTGTCGACCATTTTTCCGTTCAGCGACACCACGCCGCGCCCCTCCCGCTCCGCCGCTTCGGCGGCGTCCACCACCCGCTGCGCGTGCGTCACCTCTTTGGCGGTCGGCGCGTACAGGTTGTGCAGCAGCTCAATCTGGCGCGGGTTGATCAGCGATTTGCCGTCGAAGCCGAGCTGTTTGATCAGCGCCGCCTCCTGCAGGAAACCGGCCTCGTTGTTGGCGTCGGAGTAGACGGTGTCGAACGCCTGAATGCCGGCGGCGCGCGCCGCCTGCAGCAGCGAGCAGCGGGCGAACAGCAGCTCGATGCCTTCCGGCGAGCGTTCGGTGCGCAGATTGCGTACATAGTCTTCCGCCCCCAGCGCGATGCCGATAAGACGCGGCGAAGCGTGCGCGATCGCCACCGCGTTGGTGATGCCCTGCGCCGATTCGATCGCCGCCAGCAGCCCGGTGCTGCCGACCGGCCGGCCGCAGGCCGCTTCGATGGCGGCAATCTCGCGCTCCATGTCGATAACGTCCTGCGCGCTGTCGGTCTTCGGCAGGCGCACGATATCCGCGCCGCCGCGCACCACCGCCTGCAAATCCGCCAGGCCGTAGGCGGAGTCGAGCGCATTGACGCGCACGATGGTTTCCACCTCCTGGTACAGCGGGTGCTGCAGCGCGTGGTACACCAGCCGGCGCGCCGCGTCTTTTTCACGCAGGATCACCGAGTCTTCCAGGTCGAACATCAGCGCATCGGCCTGATAGATAAAGGCGTTGCTGACCATCGCCGCGTTGGCGCCGGGAACGAACAGCATGCTGCGGCGCAGCCGGGTTTTATTCAGCGTTTTCATCTTTCGCCTCCCACGGCAGTTGGCCGCCCTCGCAGGCGCGCATCAGCGCGGTTTCCAGCCGGGCGCGCAGCACGCAGTCCAGCGCCCCTTTGTCGTCGACGATCACCTGCACCGGCTCCACCTCATAACGCTGCAGCACCTCCAGCAGGGTGCGGCGGATAGCCGCACCGAACTGTTTTTCCACGCTGCTGGCGATCAGCAGATCGTGCTGCGGCCCCTCGGCGGGCGCGATGCGCACCATGACATCGCTGGATTCCAGCGTGCCGGCCATTGCTTCTCGGATAATTTTCATCATTCACCTGATTGTGCGGACTCAAAAGGATGCGGGGCCGTCTTGGCCCGGCGCTGCGTTTGCAGATCCTGCAGGTAGTACAGGGTGTCCGGCGGCACCAGCGGCGCGGCGGCGTGGAAGTCCCCCGCCGCCAGCAGCTTGCGCACCCAGGAGGCGGAGATCGCCGTGCCCTGATATTGCAAACGCTCGATTTCCACCAGCGCGATCGGCGGGCTGGGCAGCGCCGGCGTTTCCAGCCAGTAGCGCATGTCGCGGTTGTATTTCGCGGTCACCGCGCAGAACGGCTCGTTGCCGACGAAGCGGTGCGTAATGCCCAGCGCGGGCGCCAGATACTGGCGGAAGATCTTCAGATCGATTTCGGTGTAACAGTCGTCGGCCACGCCCTGGTCCTTGATGAAGTAACAGGGGAAGGTGGCGCGCGAGATCACGTACTGCGAGCCTTCGTGTACCGTGAGGTTGGGGATGTCGGCAGTGCCGGCCAGCACCAGCCGGCGCCGGTCTTCATAGCTGAAGCGCGAGGTATTTTCCTTCACCAGAAACAGGTGCAGCCAGTCACAGCGCTTGGCCGCCTGACGCACCAGATACTGGTGCCCGCGGGTAAAGGGGTTGGCGTTCATCACGATGCTGCCGATGGTGTCGCCCGGCCGACGTTGGCTCGCCAGTTGGGCGGCGTAGCGTTTCAGGCGGCACGGGCTGTTTTCCATCAGCACCACGATGCCCGGCACGGTGGCAATCGGGTAGAAACCGCACTGGCGAAACAGCGGCTCGTTCTGCACCTTGGTGTAGATAAACAGCTGGGTGTGATGGCGCTCATAGGCCAGGTTCACCAGCTCGGTCGCCAGCGCCAGCGCCAAGCCTTCGCCGCGCATCAGCGGGCTGATGGCGACGCATTTGATAATATTGTCGGCGATGCCGCCGCAGGCGACCAATTTGTCGTGCTGGGTAACGGTAATAAATATTTCAACCGTGGTATCGATATTCAGATCGTTACTGCGCAAGAAGGCGCTTATTTCTGAAATCGCTTTATGATCCGATCGCTTTACCCGATTAAATACGGCATCGCCTAACATAACACGCTCTCTGGGTTAACTGGCAAACAACAAATGAAATACAAAAATGCATTTTAATTAACATCAGAAATGGCAATTAAAACCTTAAAAACCATGAAGATAAAATCACCCTCTCGTTCAATAAACCCATGGTAAGCAGAAAAAAAACGCGGATTATTGACCTATTTCACAAACCGATCCCGGTTAATAAGTTATTTAATGTTCTTTATTTGCTTAATTAATCTTATGGTGTTTATTATTGAGATAATCTTTATTTGGCGCCGCAATTCACTTACATTCACTTAGCATTTTTATTGCAATTACGGGTCGCACTATGGAATGGCTGAACATCCTGATCGTTGAAGACGAAACGCCGCTGGCGGAGATGCACGCGGAGTTTATCCGCCAGAACGGCGGCTGCCGCCAGATTTGGCTGGCCGGCACGCTGGCGCAGGCGCGCGCCATGACCGAACGCTTCAAGCCGGACCTGATCCTGCTGGACAACTTTCTGCCCGACGGCCAGGGCATCACCCTGCTGCGCGAACTGACGCTGAGCGGGTATCGTGGCGGCATCGTGTTCATCACCGCCGCCAGCGACATGGCCACCGTGGCCGAGGCGTTGCGCTACGGCGTGTTCGACTACCTGATCAAACCGCTGGCCTATGACCGGCTGAGCCAGACGCTGCAGCGCTTCAGCCAGCGCCGCGAAGCGCTGAAAGACAAGGCGCGCCTTAACCAGCGCCGCATCGACGAGATGTTCAACACCTACGCCCGCGGCGAACAGCAGGCGGCGCTGCCCGCCGGCATCGACGAGCTGACGCTCGGCAAGATCCGCGCGCTGTTCGCCGAGCCCGCCGCGCGCCACACCGCTGAAAGCGTTGCGCAAAAAATGGGGCTCAGCCGCACCACCGCGCGCCGTTATCTGGAGTTTTGCACCGCCGCGCAGCAGCTGCGCGCCGAGATCATTTACGGCAAGGTGGGCCGCCCACAGCGGATCTACCGTGCCGGCGAGCCGCATTAGCGGTTATTTGATCGCCCTTGCAAGGTTGCGTGTAACCGCTTTACTTTTTATGCGCCGGTCAGCATCTTGGTGAGCATCACCTAGCCGACTGGACGATCGCCGATGCCCGCTGAACCCCTAGCTTCCCTGTCCGAGATCCTCGCCCGCCGTGACTGGCAAAACCCCGCCTGCACCCACTACCGCCGGCTGGACGCCCACCCGCCGTTCGCCAGCTGGCGCACGGTGGAAGACGCGCGCGACGATGCCCCCAGCGCCAGCCGCCGGTCGCTGAACGGCGAGTGGCGTTTCAGCTATTTCCCGCGCCCAGAGGCGGCGCCGGAGAGCTGGCTGCAGCAAGATCTGCCGGACGCCGCCCCGCTGGCGGTGCCGGGCAACTGGCAGCTCGCCGGCTACGACGCGCCAATCTACACCAACGTGCGCTACCCGTTCCCGGTCGATCCGCCACGCGTGCCGGAAGACAACCCGACCGGCTGCTACTCGCGCGCCTTCAGCGTCGATCCGGCCTGGCTGGCCACCGGCCAGACGCGCGTCATCTTCGACGGCGTCAACTCGGCGTTCTATTTATGGTGCAACGGCCACTGGGTCGGCTATTCGCAGGACAGCCGCCTGCCGGCGGAGTTCGATCTCAGCCCGTGGCTGCAGCCGGGTGAAAACCGGCTGGCGGTGATGGTGCTACGCTGGTGCGACGGCAGCTATCTCGAAGATCAGGACATGTGGCGCATGAGCGGCATCTTCCGCGACGTCAGCCTGCTGCACAAACCCGCCGCGCACCTGGGCGATGTGCGCATCACCACCCCGCTGCATGACGGCTTTACCCGCGGCGAACTGGTGGTGACGGCGCGCGCCAGCCGGCCCGGCCCGCTGCTGGTGCAGGTGCAGCTGTGGCGCGATGGTGCGCGGGTGGCCGAGCGCACCCAGCCGCTCGGCGGCGAGATCGTGGACGAACGCGGCGCCTATGACGATCGCGTCACGCTGCGCCTGCCGGTGGAACGCCCGGCGCTGTGGAGCGCCGAAACGCCCGCGCTGTATCGCGCCACCGTCGCCCTGCTCTCCCCCGAGGGGGAGATTATCGAGGTGGAAGCCTATGACGTCGGCTTCCGCCAGGTGGAAATCAGCGGCGGGCTGTTGAAGCTTAACGGGCAGCCGCTGCTGATCCGCGGCGTTAACCGCCACGAGCATCATCCGCGCCACGGCCAGGTGATGGACGAAGCGACGATGCGCCACGACATCCTGCTGATGAAGCAGCACAACTTCAACGCGGTGCGCTGCTCGCATTATCCCAACCACCCGCTGTGGTATCGGCTGTGCGATCGCTACGGGCTGTACGTGGTGGACGAAGCCAATATCGAGACCCACGGCATGCAGCCGATGAACCGCCTGGCTGACGATCCGCTGTGGCTGCCGGCGATGAGCGAGCGCGTCACCCGCATGGTGCAACGCGATCGCAACCACCCTTGCATCATTATCTGGTCGCTGGGCAACGAGTCCGGCCACGGCGTGAACCACGACGCGCTGTACCGCTGGGTGAAAAGCCAGGATCCGACCCGCCCGGTGCAATATGAAGGCGGCGGCGCCGACACCGCCGCCACCGACATCATCTGCCCGATGTATGCGCGGGTGGATCAGGATCAGCCGTTCCCGGCGGTGCCCAAATGGGCGATCGGCAAGTGGATCGGCCTGCCGGAGGAGCCGCGCCCGCTGATCCTGTGCGAATACGCCCATGCGATGGGCAACAGCTTCGGCGGCTTTGAGCGCTACTGGCGCGCGTTCCACGCACATCCGCGCCTGCAGGGCGGCTTTGTCTGGGACTGGGTCGATCAGGCGCTGATCAAGCGCGACGAGCGCGGCGAAGAGTTCTGGGCCTACGGCGGCGACTTCGGCGATACCCCCAACGATCGCCAGTTCTGCCTGAACGGGCTGGTGTTCGCGGATCGCACCCCGCACCCGGCGCTGTTCGAAGCGCAGCGGGCGCAGCAGCTGTTCCGCTTCACCTTCGACGCCGCCTCGCTGACGCTGACCGTCACCAGCGATTACCTGTTCCGCCACACCGACAACGAACAGCTCAACTGGCGGCTGGAGCTGGACGGCGTGGAGCGCGCCAGCGGCAGCCTCGATCTGACATTGCCGCCACAGGGCAGCGCCCGCTTTACCCTGCTCGACCGCCTGCCGATGCTGCATCAGCCCGGCGAGTTGTGGCTGAACGTGGAGGTGGTGCAACCGCAGGCCACCGACTGGTCCGAAGCGCACCACCGCTGCGCCTGGGATCAGTGGCGGGTGCCACGCGCGCTGCATCCCGCGCCGCCGCCGGCGCAGGGCGTGCCGCCCACGCTGATTGAAGACGATCAGGGGCTGACCCTCACCCACGGCGACCAGCGTTGGCGCTTCGAGCGCAGCAGCGGCCACCTGACGCAGTGGTGGCAGAATGAGCAGCCGCAGCTGCTGACGCCGCTGCGCGACGGCTTTGCGCGCGCGCCGATCGACAACGACATCGGCGTCAGCGAGGCGGACCATATCGATCCCAACGCCTGGGTCGAACGCTGGAAGCTGGCGGGCCTGTACCGGCTGGAGGAGCGCTGCGTGCGGCTGCAGGCGGATGCGCTGCAAAACGGCGTGCGGGTGGTGAGCGAACACCAGTTCGGCGTGGACGGGCAGATTTTGCTGATTAGCCGCAAGCAGTGGCTGTTCGACGCGCTGGGCGCGGTGAGCGTGAATGTGGAGGTCGAGGTGGCCGACGCCCTGCCGCCGCCGGCGCGCATCGGCCTGAACTGCCAACTGGCGACGGTGCAGCCGCAGGCGGAATGGCTGGGTCTGGGCCCGCACGAGAACTACCCTGATCGCCGCCTGGCCGCGCAGCATGGGCGCTGGCGCCTGCCGCTGGCGGATCTGCACACGCCGTATATTTTCCCCGGCGAGAACGGCCTGCGCTGCGACACCCGCAGCCTGCGCTACGGCGGCTGGCGCATCGACGGCCGCTTCCACTTCTCGCTCAGCCGCTACGGCCTGCAACAGCTGATGGCCTGCAGCCACCAGCATCTGCTGCAGCCGGAAGCAGGCACCTGGCTGCACTTGGACGGCTTCCACATGGGGGTGGGCGGCGACGACTCCTGGAGCCCGAGCGTGCACCGGGATTACCTGCTCACCGACGGCGTTTACCGCTATCAGCTGCGCCTGCAGCGAGCGCCAGAGGGCTAAATCTGCCAAAAAACTCAACGGGTTGCGCATTCTGTAAGCAAACAGTCACAGAATGTGTAATCCGCCTTTGACATGCCGACGACGCCTCGCTATTATTCGCCCCGTTCACACGATTCCTCTGTAGTTCAGTCGGTAGAACGGCGGACTGTTAATCCGTATGTCACTGGTTCGAGTCCAGTCAGAGGAGCCATATTTAGAGAAGCCCGCTCAGGGAAACCTGAGCGGGCTTTTTGCTGTTGGGCGGCTATGCTCGAGTATCCCCGACACTCTCTACCCGAAACCGGTCAGCCATCCGTTGAACGGGTAAGTTTCTCCCATTGTTCAATTTCCTGACCTAACGCCTCGAGCTTTTGCCGCACCAAACTTAATGCGTCACTGCCTAACAACAGATGCGTGGGTGGGTTCCGGCTCTCAATCACTGCCAGCATGGCGTGAGCCGCCTTAATCGGATCGCCGAGTTGCTTACCGCTTTTTTCCTGACGCGCCTGACGAACAGGTTCAAATAACGCGTCATAGTCCGGGAGACGGCGAGGGCTGCGCACCATTGAACGCCCGGCCCAGTCCGTTCGAAACGAGCCGGGCGCTACTGCGGTCACGTAGATGTTGAACGGGTCAAGCTCTTTACTTAACGTTTCTGATATCCCTTCCAGTGCAAATTTGCTGCCACAGTAATAGCTGATACCGGGCAAGGTAATGAAGCTGCCCATTGAGGTAATATTGATAATGTGGCCGCGACGGCGCTGGCGCATGCCCGGTAGCACGGCTTTGATCATCGCCACCGCGCCAAACACATTGACGTCAAACTGGCGGCGCAGCTCTGCAAGCGGGGACTCTTCCAGAATGCCTTCGTGGCCGTAACCGGCATTGTTCACCAGCACATCTATCGGACCGACGGCGGACTCAATCTCTCCAACCACCTCATCAATACGCTCAACGTCCGTGACATCAAGCAGATAGCCAAAAGCCCGCTGCGTATCGAGCGCGCCGAAAGCCTGCAGTGCTTCGCTGTTGCGCACCGTCCCTACAACCCGATGCCCTACGGCGAGAGCTTCCCGCGCCAGCGCCTGGCCAAAGCCACTGCTGACGCCGGTGATTAAAATCGTTTTTGCAGATGCCATAAAAAGAACTCCCATGAACCATGAAGGTTGCATGGTATTCTCTGCTCTGCCGCATTTTTAGGCCGTATCTTCTCTTTTTCTTGCCTGATTTTATGAGGTGGTGGGATGTCCGACATGATTGCCCTGATGAATAGACTTGCGGTGCAAGAGGGATACAACCTCACTGCCCTACCTGATGTGCGAATTTTGCGTTCCGATCGCCCGCTTGCCAGAACGCCGGTGCTTTACGATCCGGGGATCGTGATTGTCTGCCAGGGCAGCAAACGCGGTTATTTCGGTCAACAAACCTATTTATATGATGAGCAGCACTACCTGGCGGTTTCGGTGCCGGTGCCGTTTGTGATGGAAACCGACGCGTCGGCAGCACATCCGCTGCTGGCGATTTATATGCATCTGGATTTTCAGCTTGCCGCTGAACTGATGTTGCAGATTGAACAGCATGGCGCCCCGCATCCTCCCGTCGCACCGCAAAGCATGATGTCGAGCCCGATGGACGACAGGGTAAAAATGGCCGTTCTTCGCTTACTTGACGTCCTGACCAACCCGCTTGAGGCGGCGATCCTCGGCCCGGCGCGGGTGCGTGAGCTTTATTTTCGCGTGCTGACAGGCGCACAGGGCAACGCAATGCGTGCCGCTCTGGCCTTGCAGGGCCAGTTTGGCAAAATCGGTAAAGCGTTGCAGCACATCCATGCCGCTTACGCGGAGCCGTTAACGCTGACGCAGCTGGCGATGGGGGCCGGCATGAGCGTGCCGACCTTTCATAGCCATTTCAAAGCGATAACGCAGATGCCGCCGATGCAGTATGTGAAATCGGTACGCCTGCACCAGGCACGGATGCTGATGGTGCGCCAACAAATCACCGCCGCCGCCGCGAGTTACGCCGTTGGCTATGAAAGCCCATCGCAATTTAATCGAGAATTCAAACGTCTGTTTGGCCTACCACCGGCAGAGGAGATAAAACGCATGCAGCGTCACTTCGCCATTCCGCCCGCGCAGCCTGCCTCGGTATTTGTTTCATCGCACTGAGGCTTATGTGGTCAGGCGAACGATAGTCCGCTTCTGGCGCCAGGCGGATCGGCACTTGGGGAGAAAGTCCGCTATGAGCGAGAGCGGACATCAAAGTATTAAAGCAAAGAACAACATCTTCAGGTGATAAATAAATTTGACTGAAATAACGTACTTACCGACCCGAAGGCCGGTCATTGTTAACACGGATAACGGTTACCATGCGTAGGCTTCAGGGGCTTCCCCACCCGGTCCCGGCCAGATGGTATCCAGTCTTTTGAGCGTATCGCCTGAAAGGGACAACGTCAGGGCATTGAGATTCTGACGGAGCTGTTCAGCTGTGCGCGGACCACTGAGCACAGCGGTAACCACGGGGTTCTGCAACAGCCAGGCCAACGCCACGTCTGAGGGCGCCTCCCCCAGCTCATCACACAGCGTTTCCCAGGCCTCCAGTTGCGGCCGCAAGCGATTGATTTGTGCCTGCAGCTGCGGTGTTGCCCGGCGGCCATCGGCAATTTTTTTCAGCACGCCACCCAGCATCCCCATCCCGACCGGGCTCCAGGGGATCAGGCCAATGCCGTAATGGCGCAGTGCCGGAATGACTTCAAGCTCAACCGTGCGCTGGGTCAGGTTGTAAAGGCTCTGTTCCGATGCCAGCCCCAGCAGGTTGCGCGCATCAGCCGTGCACTGTGCGGTGGCAATATCCCAGCCGGCAAAGTTACTGCTGCCCACGTAGCTGATTTTACCCTCACGGATCAGCTGTTCCATGGCCTGCCAGATTTCCTCCCAGGGGGTGTTCCGGTCGATATGGTGCATCTGGTAGAGATCGATATGGTCCGTTTTCAGTCTTTTCAGACTGGCCTCACAGGCCCGGCGAATATGGTAAGCGGACAGATATTTGTCATTCGGGCCCGTATCCATCGGCTGGTAAACTTTCGTGGCCAGCACGATTCGGTCACGCAGGCCACTGCGCGCCAACCAGTTACCGATGATTTCTTCGGATGTCCCGTACCCCTTTGCCATATCCGGTGACTGCGGTCCGCCATAGACGTCAGCGGTATCGAAAAAGTTGATACCCGCATCCACGGCTTCATCCATGATCCTGAAGCTGGCCGGCTCATCCGTCAGCTCACCGAAATTCATGGTACCGAGACCGATGCGGCTCACCCGCAGGCCGGTACGACCCAGATGTTTATAGTTCATGTCAGATGCTCCTTAACTGAACGTGTTATTGCAGGTTCTTACGGAAAAAGTCTGTCAGTTTGTCAAAAGGGATCACGTCGGTACGATCATAGAGATCGACATGCCCTGCGCCCGGTACGACATAAAGCTCTTTAGGCTGACCGGCGCGTTTGAATGCATCCTCGCTGAACTCTTTTGAGTGAGCCCGATCGCCGGTGATAAACAACATCGGACGCGGTGAAATGGTTTCAATATCGTTGAACGGATAGAAGTTCATAAACTTGCCGATACTGCTCAACATCGGTTTCGTCGTCAGTGCTTCTTTCTCACCCTTCGGGGTGTAACCACCGCGTTCGGTGCGGTAGAAATCGAAAAACTCACGCTGAATATCCGGCGTTGAAGCGTCCAGTGTATTCACGGTACCGGGAATATAGGCCGTCTCGCCTCCCTGAAACTCTGCTAAACGCTGCTCTGTGGCTGACCGGATAAAGGCCTTTCGTTGTTCCGGCGTCTGGGAATGGTTGAGGCCGTTGCGAAATGCAGCCCCCATGTCATACATGCTGACGGTGGCAATGGCTTTCATACGCGGGTCAATCTTGGCAGCACTGATAACAAAACTTCCGCTGCCGCAGATACCTAATACACCGATGCTATCCGGATCAACAAACGGCTGTGTGCTTAGATAATCAACCGCCGCGCTGAAATCATCTGTGTAGATTTCCGGTGAAATCAGGTGCCCCGGTTTGCCCTCGCTTTCTCCCCAGAAAGAGAGATCGATAGCCAGCGTGACAAACCCCTGCTCCGCCAGCTTCTGCGCATAAAGATTCGAACTCTGTTCCTTAACGGCTCCCATCGGGTGACCAACGACGATCGCCGGGTGTCGGGTATTCTGGTTCATCTTTTTCGGGATAAACAGGTTGCCGACCACGGCCATCTGATACTGGTTTTTAAAGGTGACTTTTTGCTGCGTCACCTTATCGCTTTTATAAAAATTATCGGCCCCACGGGACATATCCGCCGCAGAGGAAGCAAATGCACTGATCAACAGCCCCAGCGCTAACGTAAATTTTTTCATGATGGTCTCCTTATCATTAAGCCAGGGTGGCGTTATCCGAATGGCAGACGCCGCAGAACGCGAAATCAATCTGCACATCACGGGCGCCGGAGGCGCGACGGGTGATATCCATCGGCTCCAGCGGCAGTGTGCCCGCATGGGCACCGTAAGCTTTACCTGTCATGACATAACTCCAGGGTTTATGAATGGTCTCTGGCAGAGGTGTCTGCGCGTGAGGTCAGGAAAATCAGCCCGGCCGCGATAAGCAGCATCGTGACGCTGGCCAAGAAAGTGCTCTGGTAGCCGTGGTGATCGAAAAGCAGCCCCCCTACCGTTGAACCTAGCGCAATGGATAACTGGACCATTGCCACCATCAGCCCGCCGCCGGCTTCGGCATTCTGCGGAAAGATACGCGGTACCCAGGCCCACCACCCCACCGGCGCACCGGTAGAAATCAGCCCCCACAACCCGAGCAGCACCATCACGATGGCCACCTGACTGCCAAAAGCGATCAGTGCCAGCGCGGTGATGGCCATCAGCACCGGAATGGCTATCAGGGTCGAGTAGAAGCCGCGTTTCAGCACTCTGCCAATCAGCGTGGTGCCGATGAAACCCGCGACACCGATAACCAGCAGGATTAGGGTGACCACTGAAGCATCCACCTTCGTCACCGTTTCAAGGAAAGGCCTGATGTAGGTAAAGAGCGTGAACTGCCCCATAAAGAAGATGCCGACGCCCAGCATGCCTAACGTGACCACTCGACGGCGAAACAGCGTGAAGACATTGCTGGCACCGTTACTCTGCCGGGTGACCTGCATGGAGGGCAGGCTGAACAACTGCCAGATAAACGCGGCGATCGCGACCGGCACCAGACAAAAGAAGGCCCCGCGCCAGCCGATCACCGAACCGAGCCAACTGCCCAAAGGGGCCGCGATGACCGTGGCCAGTGCATTGCCGCTGTTAAAAATGGCCAACGCCAGCGGAACTCGGTGCACCGGAACCAAACGCATCGCCGTGGCTGCCGACATCGACCAGAACCCGCCGACTACGATGCCAATCAGAGCCCTGCCCGCCATATAGGTCAGGTAATTGGGTGCCATCGCAATAACAGCACCGGAAATTGCCATCATGCAGGTCAGGCCGAGCAGCAGCGTTTTCCGGTTAAGCGTGCCTGCCAGCACGGAAATAAACAGGCTGGTTACCACTGCAAATGCCCCGGAAATGGCGATGCCCTGTCCGGCCATGCCTTCGGTGACACGAAGAGTCTGCGCCATCGGTGTCAGCAGGCTGACCGGCATGAATTCGGAGGCGATCAGGGCGAAGACGCACAGCGTCATGGCAAAGACACCACTCCAGTGCGCAGGCTGTTTCCCGCTTCCGGTGTTTTTTTTTCTGTTTTCGTCTGTCTTATTACTCATTCAGGGATTTCTTTTCAGTAGATAACATGAAGTCTGTGCCCCGGAGCCTTCAGCGCTGCAGGAAGAGCTGAAACGGCATACGGAGACGGGATAAGGGGGATAATCGCGGTACGGAAGGTGCTGCGGGTCAGTTGGCGACCCTGATCTGCACCGCAAGAGGTCCGTGGCGCTGCAGGACCGGCAGTCCGGAATCCACTTTCCCTAACGGGATCAGTGAACGGGCGTAAGCCCTGCCCTGGGCAAAAATCGCCAGGTTGCCCCAGGGCGCGTAGTAAGTGATATCTCCGGCTTCCGGCGTCATGCCGTCCGGTGCCTGCACCGTGGAAAGCCTGCGCGGCAGGTCGCTTATACGCTCAATATCGTCATAGTCTTCCAGCGTCAGGCTGAGGGGAAGCAAAGACGCAAAGTCCCGGCCTGTCGGCGTATCAAAGAGGGTGGCGGTGGCGGTTTCTCCCTCCACAATGATCTCAATTTTCATAAGCGTCTCCTGCGCCACTCCCCGGTCGTTGTCACCCGCCATAGCGGACTGCGTGACGAAAAGCAGGCCGGCAAGGAGCAGCAGTGATGTTCTGCAGTAAGCGTTTTGCATAAGGGTTAGCGTTGACTTTTTCATCGCATTATTGTTACCAATATGCAGCGGGTTAACTAGCTAATGAATACTTAATACCCTTATAAGTAAAATTTATAAATGGACCGGAAACGAGCATGGCCAGACGCAATCTCAACGACTTACTCTCTTTCGTCACCGTGGCGCGTGAGGGCAGCTTTACGCGCGCTGCCGCCCAGCTCGGCGTGACCCAGCCCGCACTGAGCCAGGCGATTTCCGGGCTGGAAGAACGGATGCAAATCCGCCTGCTGACGCGAACCACGCGCAGCGTGTCAGTGACCGCCGCCGGGGAACGCCTGCTGCAGTCTGTGGGCCATCGTATTGATGAGATTGAAGCCGAGCTGGACATGCTGACGGCACTGCGTGATAAACCTGCGGGGACCGTCCGTATTACATGTGGACCTAATGTTCTGAAGACCACGCTGCTGCCAAAGCTGACACCACTGTTACGCGAATATCCTGATATTCATATTGAGTTTGATGCCAACCACGGGTTCCGGGATATCGTGGCGGACCGTTTTGATGCCGGCGTGCGGCTCGGAGACACTATCGACAAAGATATGATAGCCGTACCCATTGGCCCGAAACTGCGCATGGCGGCTGTAGCTTCCCCTGAGTATTTTGCCCGGTGCGCCGCCCCTCAGACGCCACGCGATCTGATGCAACACTGCTGTATTAATGAGCGCATGGTTCAATCGGGGAAAATTTACGCCTGGGAGTTTGAGCAGGAAAACGGTAAATTTCACGTTCGGGTTGAAGGGCAAATGACGTTTAACACATCGGAACACGTCGTTGACGCAGCTCTTGCCGGACTGGGCATTGCCTTTTTACCTGAAGAGGAGTTCGGCACACATCTGCAGGAAGGAAAACTGATCCGCGTGCTTGAAGAATGGTGCCGTCCTTTTCCCGGCTACTATCTTTATTATCCCAGCCGTAAACAGCCTTCCCCAGCGTTTTCACTCGTTGTGGATGCGTTGCGTATTAACCGGAAAATTTAACGCTGAATTATCGGGCCAATATTTCAAGAACGGACGTGAACGTCCGCTTCTGGCACGCAACGGACAGGCTACGTGGTCATTGGGTCTGCTTTGAGCGAAGTGCAGACTTCGGCGTCAGCAAAATTACGCTCAGTTGACAAAGCTATATGATATAATTTTATCATGCTGAATCGGCGGATAATTCGGTAGAGTAGTACTAAGTATGCGTTACGTTGCTATTAAGAATGAGACAGTAAATTGAAAACAAAACAGTCAAAAATCCCCAAATCAATTTATAGGCCCATGCATGACGACGAATTTGGCCTCTGGGGGGGCCTCTCTTTAAATGACTATGTTGAAGACCTGATGGCAAATCATCGATACAGTCGTAAAAAAGCCCAGATAGAGGCGTCGAAATCATTTAAAGCAGCCTTGCCAGCGGGTATCAATACTCAGAATAACCATTTTAGAACTTATGAACATGACGGTCAGGCTGCGGGATATCTGTGGTTCAGCCTGGAAGATAACTCAGCCTTTTTGTCAGATATAATGCTTCTCCCAGAATTTCAGGGTAAGGGAATGGGTCGGGATTTTATCCGTGCATTCCTGAATGAGCTGACTCAACAGGGCGCATATGAGGTGGAACTCAGAGTGTCACCGGACAATCAAAGGGCTTTGAAATTATATAAAGAATTTGGTTTTCGGATAACTGGTTTTGATATGAGTCTTTTGCTAGGATCCGACTGATCAGCAATCCGTTAATCATAATTTTCGGAGACAATCTCGGGTAATATCAACTATCGATAGGCAATCTACCACTATATATCTTCACATCATCAATGTCCGCTTCTGGCACAAAACCGACCGCCAGAGTCCCCACGCCAGCCATTCCCCCATTCCACACTCCAGCAGCGCCAAAGCAAAACAGCCCTCCTGCGTTGCCATCGGTGTAAATCCGCAAAGCGGTAACCACAATCACCGCCATAACGCCAACGTTTGGCCAACCCCCACCAGCGAAACCCACTCTTTTATCTAAGAAGATTCCTAACCGAGCTGACGGATATTCCTTCCTGACGCCAATACGCGGGTTAACCCGCCGATTTACAGCAATAATCCTGTAAAAACAATCGATAAGCGAATTTCTCGCGCTCGGCAAGTTGCGTCTATCCTTTCGCTATGGGTGCCTGCTGCCCATCGTTCGCTGCGGCTCGCGGCATGCGCGTTTCTGGCTGTACGGGTTTCGGTTTATTCCATCGCGCACCTCCATTCATCATGTTGAATTTCTAAGCAATCTCTCAGCAACAAGGAGTGTTTATATGGCTTACGTCATTACCGACCGAGAAAAACTGCAAGCGATTTGGGAGGCCGCCAAAGCCGGCGACTGGCCGGCCGTGTATGCCGCCTCCGTCGATGCGCTCACCGATCCCAACCATGCCAACCAACCCATTGAGGGCGTGGATATCGCGGTCTATACCTGGATTAAAGGCGCCTATGGCGTGAACTCGAATCAGGGGGCGTTTGCCCATTACATTCGCGACCAAACCAAGCTGCAGTATGAGCTGCGCACCGGGCATGTCCCCGATGACTGGGAGACGCGCATTCAGAACGCCTCCGACAACATCGCCAAAAACTTCGCCAAAACGCTGTTTGGCGTCGATCTGAGCAGCGATCCTAACGCGCCGCTGCCGGATGCCCCGCCCACCAGCGCCAAAGTGCCGGATATTCACGAGGTTGGTCTGATCGACGCCGGTGCGGCGGCATCCGAAGTGTTCACCGACGCCTCCTCGACCGGTGCCCCCAACTATTCCCCCTGGGCCGGCACCACGCTGTTCTCCTATTTAGGCGACACTTCGTTCTTTACCGAATGGGTGGCGACCAACGACACCTCGGCCTTTAAGGTGGAAGGCGGCACCTACGATCTGATTGCGGCGGCGCAGGTCTCCATGCAGATGAAAAACCTCAGTTACGTGGTTGAAACGCTGCTGGCGGGCGAAGTGCCCACCTATTTGACCACCCTGGGCATTGGCCACGAGACCATCCGCCTGGCCGCAGAGGCGGCGCGTGATTTCTACACCGAATCCTACGGCAGCAGCGTGACCGGCGGCGGCAGCATCATTCCCGGCAAGCTGGATATCGGCTCGGCGATTTTCAACGACATTGCCGACGTGCTGTCCACGCCGAATCTGTACCGCGTCGGTACGCTGCATGACGATGATTTCACGTTGGCGTTCGGCAATATCGCCGTTAACACCGGCAGCGGCGACGACACCATCAGCGTGCCGCGCGGCTGGCAAAACAACGCCGGCAACTACGGCTGGACGGTGATCGACGGCGGCAGCGGCCACGATACGGTCGATTATTCCAGCCTGTCGCACGGGGTAAACCTGAAGTTTGACGCCCAGGGCAGCTATGGCGGGCGCGGGGTAATCGAGAAAAACGGCATCGGGCTGTATGGCTTTAAGGACGGGCTGTACAACATCGAAGCGGTGAAACTGACCGACTTTAAGGACAACGTCACCTTTAACGATCGGGTGCTAACGCCGGCCAACGGTCTGGAGGTCAACCTGGGCAAAGGCTCCAGCGAGATTCGCTTCGAGCATGGTTATACCACTGCGCCGGGTGGGAGTGCGCCGCAGGATTATCTCGGCGTAAACCTGAGCATGCTGTCCAACGATGTGCCCTTCCCCAACAGCCTGCTGAACATTCCCGTGAAGCAGACCCACAATATCTACATCGACGACAGCTTCGAGCTGGGCTTTTTACAGGCCTCCTCCCTGTCTATCGATAACCACCTGCTGGCCTTCGGCGCCGAAGGATCAAACAGCAGCTTCTCACTGAATTACAACGCGCAAACCCATACGCAGGATCTGTCGATATTCATGCAGGGCGAAAGCGCGCTCAATCAGCACGTCGTCAATATCTACAATTGGGATCAAGGATACTTTGGCATCAATCTGGAGCAGCCGGCCATTCAGCTTGTCGGTTTGCAAACCATTGCCCCGCAAGAGCTGGCGGCCGCCTAAGCGAAGCCCGCCGGGTTTACCGGCGGGCTGTTTACCTGCGGCGCGGCGGCTCACTCCCTGTCACGCTCCGCAATCCGCGCCATCAACGCCCCCAGCAACGCCAGATCGACCAGCAGCGCCAGCGCGAAACAGGCTCCCTTTATCCCCGGCGCGGCATAGGTTTGCACCAACGAAACGGCAACCACTACGGCTACGAGAGTCACCACCGTCGTCAGCCTGCACGCCACGGCGAACGCCGCTTTCTCCCCCCCTGCCGTGCGGTAGGCGACGCCCTGGCCCAGGCCGCCGAGGGCGAGGCCCGGCAGCAGGGCCGGCCAGCCGTGGCCGCCGAACAGCATCAGCAGCATCAATAGCCATCCCGCCGCCGCCAGTAAAAAGCCGTGGCGGAGAATAGCCAGCGCAGGCCGGTTCCGCAGCGTCCGCCAGCGGGCCAGCGCGGCGCCGCCGAGAAACGCCAGCGCCAATGCCGTCAGCAGCATCAGGGTCGCGCCGATGCCCAGCAGATTTTCGGTCTTCAGCAGCAAGGCGCCCGCTGCGACTGGCACGCTGAGCGCCAGGGCGCTCGCCGCCGTTCCCGTGTGTTCCATGGCGCCCAGGGCGCCGTTGTTGATATAGAGGCTCATCGTTCACTCCGACATGATGGAAATGATGAAATAAATTCATTTCCCTGTTCACATGTCAGTAGCCTATCTCTTGTATAATCGGTAAGACAAACTCATAGTTTTCAGCCTTGGATGAGAATAATTCAGCCATGAGAAAAACCCGTTTGCCGCCGCTGGGCGCGCTGCGCGCTTTCCACGCCGTGGCCGTCTGCCGCAGCTTCAAACTGGCCGCCGAGGCGCTGGGCGTCAGCGCAACGGCGATCAGCCATCAGATTAAGCTGCTGGAGTCGGTGCTGGCATGCCGGGTGTGCGAGCGCAGCGCGCAGGGCGTCAGCCTGACCGAAACCGGGGAGATCCTGTATGCCGGCACCCAGCGCGCCTTCGCCGCGCTGGAGCAGTCCGTCGCCCAAATCACCCGCGCCCGGCAGCCGCCGGCGCTGACCGTCACCACCACCTCCAACTTTCTCACCCACTGGCTGGTGCCGCGCCTGGCGGATTTCAAGGCGGAGTTTCCCGCCATCGATCTGCGCCTGCACACCAGCGTCGAGCGGGTGGATCTCAGCCAGCGCACCGTGGACGTCGCCATCCGCTACCGTGAAACGCCGGAAAGCGATCTGCACTGCACCCTGCTGCATGAGGATCGCTTTATCGTGGTGGCCAGCCCGGCGCTGGCGCTGGAGCACATCGAAGATTTGCTGCGGGTGACGCTGTTTCACGTGGAGCATCGGCAGGTGCCCGCCGACTCACCGACCTGGGAGAACTGGCGGCGGCGCTACGGGCCGGAAGGATTGAACGTGGAAGCCGGGCTGACCTTCAGCGACGAGACCCATGCGCTGCAGGCGGCGGTGGCGGGCCAGGGGGTGGTGATCGCCAGCCGGCTGCTGGCGCGCGATTTGTTGCAGCGCGGCGTTCTGGCGGCGCCGTTCGAGATGTCATTGCCCGGCGCCAACTACTATCTGGTGGCCACCGAAGAGACCGCGCAGCGCCCCGATATCATGGCGCTGCGCGCGTGGCTGCTGCGGCAAATGGCGGCGGGCTAACGGCTATCGGGGGCGATTTCCCCCAGGCGGATCGCCACGCCGATCGCCTGCGCGGTGGTGGCGGCGCCGAGACGTTGGCGAATGCGCCGCAGGTGATTTTCCACCGTGCGTTCAGACAGGCCGAGCATCGCGGCGATATCCGCCTGCCGCCGGCCAATGGCGGTCCAGCTCAGCACCTCGCGCTCGCGCGCCGACAGCCGGCCCTCCCGTTCACCGGCAGCAGGTTCGAACAGCCGCCGCGCCGCCAGAAAAGCCGCCGCGCCCACCAGCGACAGCGCCAGCCGCACCGGCGGCGAGGCGTCGATGCGCTCGCCCCCCAGGCTGACCGCCCCCTCCAACCCGGCGGGGCCGAATACCGGGATCTGTACGCCGTGCAGACCGGCGCCGCGCGGCGTGCGCACAATCCGGTAGCGCTCGCCCTGCTGCGCCCGGGTTTTGGTCCAGAAGAACGGTTCTGCGGCCCGCAGCATGTGCCGGGTCACCGGGCAGTGCCGCACGTAGGTCAGCGCATCGACCGCCTCCCCCTCACCGAACCAGTCGCCCTCGACCCAATAAATATGCTCGATCCCCGCCTCCGCCGCCGCGGAGGCGGAAAACAGCACAAAGCGGTTGAAACCGAACGGCGCGACGAAGGCGCGAACCCGCCCCTGAATGGCGGACAAGGTGCGCTCGTGGTCCATCGCCAACGCCGTCTGGAAAGCGCGCTGCGCGATCTCGTCGCTCATCGCGCGGCGACGTCGGCCAGCAGCGTTTCTGCCGCCAGTTTGCCGAGGTTGTTGGAAGCCAGCGGGCTGTCGCCGGTCAGCAGGCGCCGATCTTTATGCACCTTGCCGGTGATGTCGGCGTTGACGATCTTAACGCCCAACTCGCGCAGGCGCTCGCCCACCAGCCAGGGCATCGGGCCGGGGATATAGCCGATATCGATGTTGGCGCCGGTATCGAGCGAGTCCGGGAACACGCACATCTCATAGCCGCGATAGAGGAAATCCGCTTTGCTCTCGCCGATGCCCGCCGCCAGCAAACCGGCCGGCCCGTGGCACAGCGAAATCACGTAGCGATCGTGGTCATGCGCCCAGTGCAGCGTCTTTTTCACCTCTTCACTGAACGGGATATCGTTGAGCACGCCGTGGCCGCCGGGAATGAAAACGCCGAGGTAGTTGCCGCCATCCAGATCCTTCACCACTTCCGTCAGCTTTTTCGGCTGCTTGAGTTGGCTGCGGTACTTCTCGTAGGTGGCCTTGACCGCTTCATCTTCATGCGGGAACGCCCACATCTCCAGCTTCACCGGATCGCCGGACGGCGTAGCGACGTCGATCTCGAAACCGGCCAGATCCAGGTGATATATCGGCAGCAGCATCTCGACCGGGTGATTGCCGGTGGAGAAGAACTTGCCGTTTTGCATCAGCAGGTAGCGCTCCTGCGAGGCGATCATCAGCACCTTCCACTTGCCGCCGCGATAGGCGTTCGGGTAACTGGCGCCCGTGAAGTCGGTTTTGGACGAGGTGTACTGGCTGAGGGAGTAAGGGGATGGGAAGAACGCGTTGTCTTCCGCCACATCCGGGGTGGGATTACGATCGTTGGACACTGAATCAGTCATGATTATCTCCATATTCATCGTTGCATTGCCCATTCAGCTTAAATAACCGCCGGCAGGGCCGCAATGAGGGATATCCCTCAAACAGCGCAAACAGCGCCCAGGCGGCGGAGCGTCCCCCTGGGCGCTGTTCTTAGCTGTTCACAAACGCCAGCAGATCGGCATTGACCTGATCGGCGTGGGTGGTCGGGATGCCGTGCGGCGCGCCCTTATAGGTATGCAGCGTGCCGTTTTGCACCAGCTTGGCCGACAGCACGCCGGAATCCTGATAAGGCACCACCTGATCGTCGTCGCCGTGGATCACCAGCACCGGAATGGAGATCTTCTTGAGATCTTCGGTGAAATCGGTCTGCGAGAAGGCGACGATGCCGTCATAGTGCGCCTTGGCGCCGCCCATCATGCCCTGGCGCCACCAGTTCCAGATAATGGCCTCCGACGGTTTGGCGCCCGGACGGTTATAGCCGTAGAACGGACCGGCCGGCACGTCGTAATAGAATTGCGCCCGGTTGGCGGCCAGCTGCGCCTGGAAATCATCGAACACCGCTTTGGGGGTGCCCTGCGGATTGGCGTCGGTTTTCACCATCAGCGGCGGCACCGCGCTGATCAGCACCGCTTTGGACACCTTGTCCTCGCCGTGGCGCACGATATAGCGCACTACCTCGCCGCCGCCCGTCGAGTGTCCCACGTGCATCGCGCCCTGTACGCCCAGGTGTTTCACCACCGCGGCGACATCATCGGCGTAGTGGTCCATGTCGTGCCCTTCCCACACCTGGCTGGAGCGGCCGTGGCCGCGGCGATCGTGCGCAACCACGCGGAACCCTTGGTTCACGAAGAACAGCATCTGGGCATCCCAGTCATCGCTGGACAGCGGCCAGCCGTGGTGGAAGTAGATAACCTTGCCGTTTTTGGGGCCCCAATCCTTGTAGAAAATCTCGACGCCATCGCTGGTCGTTACATAACCCATGTCGTTTCTCCCATTTACACTATGGTTAAAAAAGAAGGTTTATACTGCGCGCGGCGCCGGGATCTCTGGCTCCCTCATCCCGGCTGGCCGACGATCTTGCGTTGATCGTTTAACGAGTATAGGTTTAAAGCTCACTTTAAGGTCAAACCCAATTCGGCAAACCGCATTCCCGCTTTCGATCGGCATCAGGAGTATTCAAGTGCAAGGAGATGACACCGCCACGACGATGGAGCAACGGCTTGCCGCCCAGCGCCACGCCTTCCTGCGCGACGGCGCGCCGACGATGGATCAGCGCAAGGCCGTCCTGCGCCGCCTGCGGAGCGCCATTCTGGCCCAGCGCGGCGCGCTGGCGGCGGCCGTCAGCGCGGACTTCGGCCACCGCTCGCCTTACGAGACCGACATTCTGGAGATTCTGGTCACCGTGCAGGCGATCGATTACCTGCTGCGCAACCTGAAACGCTTCATGAAACCGGAGCGCCGCCACGTTGCCCTGCCGTACCAGGCTGCGCGCGCCTATGTGCAATATCAGCCCAAGGGCGTGATCGGCGTCATGGCGCCGTGGAACTACCCTTTATCGTTGACCTTCATCCCGCTGGCCACCGCCCTGGCCGCCGGCAACCGCGTGATGCTGAAACCTTCGGAGCTCACGCCGCATACCAGCCAGCTCATCGAGACGATGCTGGCGGCGCAGTTTCCCGCCGACGAGATCGCCGTGGTGACCGGCGGGCCGGAGATCGGAGCCAGATTCAGCGAGCTGGCGTTCGACCATCTGGTGTTCACCGGCAGTACGGCGATCGGCCGTCAGGTCATGCAGGCGGCCGCTAAAAATCTGGTGCCGCTGACGCTCGAGTTGGGCGGCAAAAGCCCTGCCGTCGTGGCGCCCGGCGCGGTTAACGCCAGAAACGTCCAGAGCGTGGCGTTCGGCAAGCTGTCGAACGCGGGCCAAACCTGCATCGCGCCCGATTACCTGCTAATCCATCAGGACGATCTGGCAAGCTTCATGGCGCTCTACGACGCGGCGGTCAAAGCGTTTTACCCCACAGGGCCGACGGGCAGCGACTACGGCGCCATCATCAGCGACAGGCACTATCAGCGTTTGCAAGACCTGCTGGCCGACGCCCAGGCGCGGGGCGCGCAAATCATTCCGGTCGGCCATCGCCCGGACTCGGCGTCTGAACGGCCGAAAACCCTGGCCCCCACGCTGATCGTCGGCGCCCCCGACGACAGCCGGATCATGCAAGAAGAGATCTTCGGGCCGCTGCTGCCGGTGCGCACCTACGCCGCCTTTGATGAAACGATCGACGTTATCAACGCCGGGCCGCGCCCGCTGGCGCTGTATTACTTTGGCCCGGCAGGCGCGCAGCAGGATCGGCTGCTGACGCACACCACCTCAGGCAACGTCAGCGTCAACACCACCCTGCTGCATTTCGCCCAGGACGATCTGCCGTTCGGCGGCATCGGCCCCAGCGGCATGGGGGCCTGTCACGGCATCGAAGGATTTCGGGCGCTGAGCCACGCCAAGGGCGTTTTCATCCAGAGCCGCTGGCACTTTACCGGCCTGCTGCGCGCGCCGTTCGGCAAACTGGCGGACGCGGTGCTCACGTTCATGTTGCGGCGCCGATAAAGCGGTGTGCTGACAATCAATAGCACAGCCATGAATCGCCGCAAGCTATCACAATATTCACTCATTCCTATTTTATCTCTCCGCCGCCGCTGACTAAGCTTAGCCATGAGTCACCCTTTGTCCGTTGGCGACGGGGGTGACGTAAATCGATTGAGTTCAGTTATTTAGCGCAACACCCGACGCAAGCCTTACCCGCATGCCTTGTTAACCGCTCCACGCCCGGCGGCTGGAGCATCTTTACGGAAGCAGAGAGCGCATTATGACAACTGAAAGCAAATGCCCGTTTTCGGGCGGCAAGCAGCCCGCACCGCAGAACGGCCCCACCAATCAGGATTGGTGGCCTAATCAGCTCAGCCTGAAACCGCTGCATCAGCACTCCCCCCTGTCCGATCCGATGGATAAAGACTTCAACTACGCCGATGCCTTCAACAGCCTCGATCTGGCGGCGGTCAAACAGGATCTGCACGCCCTGATGACCGATTCGCAGGAATGGTGGCCGGCGGACTTCGGCCACTACGGCGGCCTGTTCATCCGCATGGCCTGGCACAGCGCCGGCACTTACCGCATCGGCGACGGCCGCGGCGGCGCGGGCGAAGGCCAACAGCGCTTCGCCCCGCTCAACAGCTGGCCGGACAACGTCAGTCTCGACAAGGCGCGCCGCCTGCTGTGGCCAATCAAGCAGAAATACGGCCGCAACATCTCCTGGGCCGATCTGATTATCCTGACCGGCAACGTGGCGCTGGAATCGATGGGCTTCAAAACCTTCGGCTACGCCGGCGGCCGCGCCGACACCTGGGAGCCGGACGACGTCTACTGGGGGTCTGAGAAGATCTGGCTGGAACTGAGCGGCGGGCCGAACAGCCGCTACTCGGGCGACCGCGATCTGGAAAACCCGCTGGCGGCGGTGCAGATGGGCCTGATCTACGTCAACCCGGAAGGCCCGGACGGCAACCCCGATCCGGTGGCCGCCGCGCGCGACATCCGTGAAACCTTCGCCCGCATGGCGATGAACGACGAAGAAACCGTGGCGCTGATCGCCGGCGGCCACACCTTCGGCAAGACCCACGGCGCCGGCCCGGCGTCTCACGTCGGCGCCGATCCGGAAGCGGCCGGACTGGAGTCGCAGGGCCTCGGCTGGCACAGCACCTTCGGCACCGGCGTCGGCAAAGACGCCATCACCAGCGGCCTGGAAGTGACCTGGACCACCACCCCGACCCAGTGGAACCATGACTTCTTCCGCCACCTGTTCGAATACGAATGGGAGCTGAGCCAAAGCCCGGCCGGCGCGCACCAGTGGGTGGCGAAAGACATCGGCGAAACCATTCCCGACGCCTTCGACCCGAACAAGAAGCGCCGCCCGACCATGCTGACCACCGACCTGTCGCTGCGCTTCGATCCGGCCTACGAGAAGATTTCGCGCCGCTTCTATGAACACCCGGAAGAGCTGGCCGACGCCTTCGCCCGCGCCTGGTTCAAGCTGACCCACCGCGATATGGGGCCGCGCGCGCGCTACCTCGGCCCGGAAGTGCCGCAGGAAGAGCTGATTTGGCAGGATCCGATCCCGGCGGTCGATCATCCGCTGATCGACGAGCAGGACGTCGCCGCGCTGAAAAGCAAGGTGCTGGCTTCCGGCCTGCCGGTGTCCGCGCTGGTTTCCACCGCCTGGGCTTCCGCATCGAGCTTCCGCGGTTCCGATAAACGCGGCGGCGCCAACGGCGCGCGCATTCGCCTGGCGCCGCAGAAGGACTGGGCCGTCAACCAACCTGCGCAGCTCGCCGCGACGTTGGCCAAGCTGGAGAGCATCCAACGCGCCTTCAACGACGCGCAGACCGGCGGAAAGCGCGTCTCGCTGGCGGATCTGATCGTGCTGGCCGGCGCGGCGGGCGTGGAACAGGCGGCGAAGAACGCCGGCTTGACCCTGACGGTGCCGTTCGCCCCAGGCCGCATGGACGCCTCGCAGGAACAGACCGACGTGGACTCCTTCGAGGCGATGGAGCCGCTCGCCGACGGTTTCCGCAACTTCCTGAAGGGCAAATACCGCGTGCCGGCCGAAACGCTGCTGGTCGACAAGGCGCAGCTGTTGACCCTGACCGCGCCGGAAATGACGGTGCTGGTCGGCGGGCTGCGGGTGCTCGGCACCAACGTTGGCGGCACGCAGCACGGCGTGTTCACCCATCGCCCGCAGGCGCTGACCAACGACTTCTTCGTCAACCTGCTCGACATGGGCACCACCTGGCACCCGGTGGGTGAGGACGGCCTGTTCGAAGGCCGCGATCGCCGCAGCGGCGCGGTCAAATGGACCGGCACCCGCGTCGATCTGGTGTTCGGTTCGCACGCGCAGCTGCGCGCGCTGGCCGAAGTCTACGGCAGCGCCGACGGGCAAGAGAAGTTCGCCCACGACTTCGTCGCCGCCTGGAACAAAGTGATGAACCTCGATCGTTTCGATCTGGCGTAAACTCCCCGCAACGGTCTGCTTCGGCAGGCCGTTTTTCCTCCCGAGAGCAACACTGCCCCCGCTCAGCGCCAGCCGTAGCGCACGTCGTTATATTTCTTTTCCCGCTTATTCGTATTTACTCAACAAGTCATATAAAAATTTGATGGGCGGCAATTCTTTTAATGCTGTATTTATATTTAGAGGGCAATGAAGAACGTAAATTCAGCGCGCTAATACGATATATCCCATCAAGGAGAACACCGTTATGGATTATCCTCAATTCACTTCAACACGCGGCGAGGCGGGCCGTATTATCAGCGCCGTCCCTTAGCGATAGCGGGCCTGCTGGCCCGGCGCCTCACCGTTTACGCCAATAAGAATAAATGTTCTGCCCCTGCGCCATATTCGCCGGGGCGTCAGAACTTCGCCCCTATTTAGCGTTTCATCACGCGCGTTGCGTTTTTAGCTTTTATTTTTCAGCCGACGGGAAAGCTCATAGGAAATGACGTTTCACTCAGGAAAATAACCGCTACCTGGAGGTCATCATGCAACACATTATCGGTATTTCTTCTCGTCGGCTGAGGATATCGGCCCTTGCGCTGCTGCTCCCTGCCGTATCATGGGCGGCCGATACGGCATCTCTCGCCGTGGGGCCACAATATGACACCACCCATGTCTACGTCGAACGCGGCAAGATGGATGCCTTTGTCGACAGCATCCTGAAAACCTTCGGCGGCACCAGCACCGAACGCGTGCTGGTCAACGTCACGCCGACGCCGAGCGAAACCTACTCCCAGCTGATACTGACGCCGGCCGGCAGCTTCTCGGTGTTCGATTTCAAAACGCCGATCCCGTACCCGTTCGGCGTCGAACGCAACGGTTTTCTGGTCAGGGATATGGACGCCGCTATCCGGCAGGCCAGGGCCGCCGGCGCCGATGTGCTGGTCGCCCCCTTCGACGATCCGATTGGGCGCGACGCGGTGATCCAATGGCCCGGCGGCGTCAACATGCAGCTTTATTGGCACACCAAGGCGCCCAACTACAAGCCGCTGCTGAGCGTGCCGGAAAACCGCCTGTATCTCTCCGCTTACCGCGTCGATGATTTCCTGAAAAGCTATCAGACGTTCTCGCACGGCGAAGTCGTGCGCGACGAGCAGGTCAGCGATGCGGCGATCGGCCGCAACGATAACGGCAAGATCCGCCAGATCGAACTGGACTCGCGTTTTGGCAAAACGCGCATTTTCGTCACCGATGGGCATCTGCCTTATCCGTTCGGCCATGAGCGCACCGGCTATGGCGTCGAGGATCTGCAGGCCACGCTGGCCAAAGCGACGGCCAGCGGCGCGCAGGTGCTGTGGCGTTCGACGGCGGCGGAACGCCGCGCCTCGGCGCTGGTGCGTTTCCCCGGCGGCTACATCGCCGAAATTCACCAGACAGCCAAATAAACCCAAGGCGCGCTGCGGCGCGCTTTTTTCTTCGGATATTCATGATGAAACGCACGCTACCCGCACTGTTGCTGTTCTCCACGCTCCCCGCTCTGGCGGCGGAGCCCGCCGCTTCCCCCTGGAAAAACATCCCGTTGGGCGATGCGGCCACCTTATCTTTCGACGGTTCACTGCGCGAGCGCTATGAATGGACGGATCAACGGGATCTGAGCGGCGGACGCGACGACACTTTCATGCAGCGCTTGCTGGTTGGCGCGCGCCTCGACTACGGCGACTATTTCGGCGCCTATGTGCAAGTGGGATCGTCGCTGGCCACGCCGCGCGATCGCGGGCGCAAGCCGACCGACGAAGATCATGCCTACCTCGGGCAGGGCTATGTGGATATGAAACTGCCCACTGCCTACGGCCTCGGCACCCTACGGGTCGGCCGCCAGGAGATTGCGCTGGGCTCGCTGCACCTGCTGGGCACCCGCGACGGCCCCAACGTGCGCCGTTCCTTCGATGCCATCCGCGCCAGCTGGGTCAAGGATAAAAACCGCCTCGACGCCTTTATCGGCCATCCCGTCACCCTTAAAACCGGCAGTTTCGACGACGATACCGACAACAGCCAAAAGGTGTGGGGACTGTACGGCACCACGCCGCTGACGCCGCTGGCGTCCTCGCTCGATCTCTACACCTTTGGCTTTGAGGATAACGACGCCCACTACGCGCAGCTTAGCGGGCAAGAGCGGCGCTATACCGTCGGCGCACGCATCTTCGGCGCAGCGCGGGGGTTCGACTGGGATAATGAAGCTTCCTGGCAGTTCGGCAGCGCAGAACAGCGCGATATCCGCGCCTGGTCGGCGTCGGCGCACGCCGGCTATACGGTGAGCGACTGGCGCTGGCAGCCGCGCTTTGGCGGCAAGATTGGCATCGCCAGCGGCGACAAAAACGGTCACGATGGGCAGCTCAACACCTTCAACGCCATGTACCCCAAGCTGCCCTACCTGACCGAAAACGGGCTGGTGGCGCCGGCTAACCTGATCGCCATCCATCCTTCGGTCACCATTACGCCGTGGCGAACCCTGGCTATCGATTTCAGCTGGGACGCCTTATGGCGGCAACGCCGCGAGGACGCCTTCTATCTCGGGCCAATGCGCCCGGTGAAAGGCAGCGAACAGGGATCGCGCTTTATCGGCAACCAGTACCAGGTCGAAACCACCTGGACGCCGAGAAGCGATCTCCAGTTCAAGGTAGCCTATGTCTACTTCGACGTCGGCCACAGCCTGCAGCACCATGCCGGGCTGAAAGACATGAACTTCGTGCTGGCGCAGGGCACCTACAGTTTTTAAGCATCAGGCAAGTTAATCGGTATACGCGGGCCCCCTCAATAATCCCGTATCCGATTAATGACGACAGCCGGAGTGCGGCCGCCTCTATGCGTTACGGCAATGGCGGCTACTCACCGCATTTCACAGATAAAAAGCCGGAAAAACAGAAAGATAAATCAGCAACGCAAATGCCGCGCGCCGATTACAGAGAAATATTAAATAAAGATTTAATTCCAACGAGTTATTTAAACAAGTCTTTTACTCATATCTTATGTAAAAGATTCATATAAGAATAACTAATTAATAAAATAATTGTGTTTATACTGCTTTAACTCAATCGCAGTGCACAATTAATTCCTCACCGTGACTAATGATAAGGATATATTCCGCTTGAACGCAATATTCAAGCCAGACCAAGGAGGCAAGCCAATGATATCACATTAATTATCCCTGATTTTCAAACCTGTGTACGAGCATATAGAGCGTTAGGTGCAATATTGTCAACGTCCAAAGGAGTTTGATATGTCATTAGCTACCGATAAGATTTCCGATTATTTAACCAGTTATGAAAGAGGCGATCACGCGGAGAGCAGTAAACCGTCATATACCACGCAAGAGGTTTCAGATCTGCTGCTGAGGAGCCATTATTCCGCCAATGGCAAAGGCGTGACAGACCATGCGGCTACCTTGACCTACTCTTTCCCCGTCTATACCGGCAGCGACAAGACGGGCGCCGCGCAGCTTACCGCCGCTCAACAAGCCCAAACCAAGCTTTCATTGCAATCCTGGTCGGATGTGGCCAACATCACGTTCACCGAGGTTAAAGGCAACGACGCGAAAAATGCAGATATAAAGTTTGGTTTTTATAAGGCGGCCAGCGGGGGCAATTACACCTCGTATGAAAGTACGCAGAGCGATCTCAAAAGCACCATTTGGATCAGCGGTAATAACGGCTACGACGCCTCCAATCCGCAAACCAATAACTACGCCAGGGATACGCTTACCCATGAAATAGGGCATGCGTTGGGGCTTTCTCATCCCGGCAATTATGATGCGTCAAATGCCACCTACCCCACCTACGCCAACTCGGCGAAGTATTATGAAGACGACCATCAATATTCTTTGATGAGCTATTTTAACGAACAATACACCAGCGCTGACTATAAAGGCGTTTGGCCATCAGGACCGCAGCTGGATGATATTACCGCCATACAGAAGCTTTACGGCGCGAATACCACCACGCGCACCGGCGATACCACCTATGGTTTCAACTCGAATACGGACAGAGACTTTCTGAGCGTTAAAGCGTCCACGGACAAAATCGTGGCGGCTATCTGGGATGCCGGCGGCAATGACACGCTGGATTTTTCAGGCTACAGCCAGGATCAGCGCATCAACATTAACGAAGGCGCATTCTCTGATGTAGGCGGCTTGAAGGCGAATATAGCCATCGCCTACGGCGCGCAGATTGAAAATATCATCGGCGGCAGCGGTGCCGACATTCTTGTGGGCAACGCGCTGAACAATACGCTAAAAGGCGGTGCAGGCAACGACATCATTTACGGTGCCGGCGGCGCCGATCAGCTTTGGGGCGATGCAGGCGCGGACACCTTCGTCTTCCACGAAGCCGGCGACAGCCAAGCCGCCGCGCCGGATTGGATCCGCGATTTCCAGACGGCGGTGGATAAAATCGATCTGTCGTGGCTCAACCAGACGGCTAAGGCCGAAGGGAGCGAGTTGCACTTCGTGGATAGTTTAAGCGGCTCGTTGTATGAAGCGGCGCTGAATTATGACGCGCAGCAGAATGTCACCGATCTGGCCATCAATCTCTCCGGCAATCAACTGCCTGATTTCCTTGTAAAAATCGTTGGGCATGTCGACGCTTCCGCCGATATTCTCGTCTAGCCAAGGCAAACCCGCAGTCCGGCCTTCACGCCGGACTGTTTATTTCTTTTCAGGCCTGCCGCTGGCGTTTTTTACGCGGTTCCCACATCCATCGCCAAAGCAGTAAATGGGTGTGGGGAGCAACGGAACAACAAACGCACTTAAGCAGTCAATTTAAATGACTATTCATCTATAAATTAGTAAGTTATCACGTCATCGCCAGAAATCATCCGTTCTACTTTCTTGTCTCATCCACCACACAACAAACGATTATCATTATCATTTGATATTTATTCTTGATGCTCACAAACTACTGTTCATACACACAGCCTTCGTGCTTTTTTAACCATCTTCGCCTTAAATGCGCAGCGTCGTTAACTGTCTTTAAGGCGTTACCATGCGCCATTTCCATGGCAGGAACTTATTAATAAACTGAGGAATTATCATGGCTGAACAAAAGAAAAATGCCCAGGTACAGAGTGGCGTCAACGACGACATCACCGAACTTAAATCACTCACCACCCTTCGCAAACGGGTCATCAGCGACGATGAAATCGTCTCCAAATCGGCCAACGGTTTTCGGCTGGCAAATGGCAATACCGGAGTGATGCTGCGTAACGACGGCGAGGCTTTCTACTTACTGACAACTCAGGCTGGGCAAGCTCAAAACGGACAATGGAACACCTCGCGTCCTTTCGCTTTCAGCCTGGCTTCCGGCAGGGTTGCACTCGGCAACGGCGTTGATATTTCCGGTGGTGCGATGGTATCGCATAATGCCGGCATCTCCACCGCGACCACCGGTCCAGCACCACTTATTAATGGGCAAATCTATGATGCGGCTGCCGTACATACCAATTTCACCAGCGGTAACGTCACTACGGCCATGTTGATGGGGTCACGCGTGATCGCCGGCAAAGAGGATTATGGCCTGCTCTCTTACCGCGACTGGCAGGGAAACTGGAACGAACTCCAGGTCAGGCCGAATGCCGAATTGTCAGTAGGACAACTGATTAAGCGTAATGCTAATGGATGGATTTGGGCGGCCGGTAACCAGAATGTAAACAATAATGCAGACCGCATTACCAACGGTATGCATATACAGGGTGCAGGCGACCTGTCAGCCGATTTGTACCACTACGAGCGCATCGGCAAACACCACATGCTCGCGTTGCACGTGGCCAATGGCGGCGCTGATGGTTGGTATGAATTCCGCAATGATGGCCATGCCTACACCAATGGCGCCTGGAACAGCAGCTCAGATGTCCGCATGAAAACCGATATCACAACAATTGACGGCGCATTGGACAAGCTGGCCAATATCGGTGGTTACACTTACCTCAAACAGGGCGTGCCGGAAGCCGGGGTGATTGCACAGGAAGTGGAAGAAATTCTCCCCCAATCTGTGACCCAGACCGAGCTGAAACTCAATGACGGCAGCGTGCTGAAAGACGCCCGCAGCATCAATATCAATGGCGTAGTGGCGTTGCTGGTTGAAGCGCTTAAGGAAGAACGCTCACTGCGCGAAACAGAGCGAGAGGCTTTTGAAAGACGACTGGTTGCTTTGGAAAAAGGCATTGAACGCGCCTGATTAACAATATTGCAGTGGTTTGCACTGAATACCTCTCAGCGCCTTTACAGGCGAGTACCGCGCTTACAATACGATGACGAAAAGGAACTCAATGATGAATGGATTTAATTACGGTGATGGTAAAGGAAGGAAACGTCAAGGCGGTGTAAATGCAGAAGCTGCTTCCCGGTTCAGTAATGTCTGCGTTATTCGCAGCTCGGTAGCGCGTCGATTACATCGTTCTATTTGAAGAGGGATCGGATTATGACACGATATGAAGATACAACGCAGTATGAACGCGATGTAATGACTTCAATGGGATACAACTGGAATGGACATGGGTGGCAACGAGGGTTTGACTTATCAGATAACAATATGGTTGTAGAAGCATGGGTTGGCGAGGGTTTACCTGATAGACAGAAGGAATTAAGTAGTATTACCCATATCTGGGATCAAAAAATTTCCGATATTAATAAACCGATAAGTGCTTTTGATCCTGAAGATGATGATATCAGGCCATTCAGCAATGAAGCGAAAGAGAGTTATCGTGAGGATTCGGACAAAGCCATTCAGTTTTACGCTAATAAAGTCAATGAAATTGACAACCAAATTAAAGAAATTCAAAAGGATATTGATGCATTAAGCAAGAAAGCTGAAAGCAGTCAACTTAGTGAATTCGAGAGAGCAAGTATAAAAGTAATTATTAGCAAATTAAAGGTAAGTAAAGAACGTCTTACCATTCTTCGAAACGAAGCTAATAAAAGGAAAGTACATCAGGAATATTTAAAACTGAATAATGAAAGCTGGTTCTTCTCTAGAGAAAAACCTACGCCCTGGGTTAGGGAGCAGCAATCATTGACTAGAAAAGAGATGGGTAACAAACTGGAAGAGGAGAAGAGAATACAATTAGAAATTGACGCAGCTAAACAAAATATTGAACATTTAGAAAGTGAACTGCGCGAGAAGGAAGAGGATGTCCGCAAAGCCGATGAGGCTCATAAGGCCGAGGAAGCCCGCAAAGCCGAAGAGGCCCGCAAAGCTGAGGCTGTACGGAAAGCATTGTTCGCCAAAGCCGGCGTACTGGACGCCCCGGTCTATACACCCGACATGATAAAAGCGGCCAATGCCGCGTTGGCCACGGCCGGGGTCATGGTGCTCAACCGCGCGGGCGGTATGGTACAATTATCGACATGGGGCAACAGTGTGATGACCACCGCCAGTGAGCTGGCCGGCTGGGTATCCAGTGCCGTGTGGCGCGGCGCGGTGGAAGTGTCCCGGATTGCCACGCTCAGTGCGGTAGCTCCGGCAGTCGGCGCCTTCGTTGTCGGGTTCTGGCCGGGGAAAGCCGGTGAAAGTCAGAGCGATATTGATAAATTGCTGGGTCGTGATTTGACACAGATGTTTACCGTTCCGGCCAGCCTGGTTGCCGCAGGGAAAACACAAATTAAGCCGGAAATGACCACGGTCGATTTGCCGGTGCGCGGGTTTATTCGCCGAGGGAATAACGGTCAGCAAGAGGTAATACTGGTCAAAACAGGAACGGGCGGCGTCTCCGCTACTGTGCCGGTGTATCGGCCGGTTCGCGATGAAAAAACCGGCCTGGACCGGATAACCTTGCCGGCGGTGGCCGGTGCGCCGGGGCGAACCATTTTGATAAACCCGGGCGCTGCCCCGTCGGGTCCGTGGCATACCGGCAATCCTGCGCCTGCAGCGCCGGTAACGCCGGTGCATACCGGTACGGAGATAAAGCAGGCCGACAGCATCGTCACGACGACGTTCCCTGCAGATAACATGCCACTGCAGGATTTTATCTACTGGCAGCCTGATGCAACGGGGACCGGCGTTGAGCCTGTCTATGTCATGCTCAGTGGTATCTATGGTGAAACCAACGCTAAAGGGCAATACAGTGGTCGCGACTACAACACGGACAAGGCCGGTGGGCCAATTCAGAATCTGGACTGGAAAACCGCCACCATTGACCGCGCCGGCGTGGACAAGGTGAAGCTGCATACCGGGCGGTTTGGCGAATCTCCCGATAACAAGGTGATGATTGACCGCCTGGAAAAAATCCTGAAGGGAGCAGTACAGCCCACCGATACCGACAAGCGTTTTTACACCCACGAAATCAGGGAATTGGAGCGTTATAGAGCAATTGGTGTTCCTGATGGAATATCACCTGATGACGATGGTGCTACGTGGAATAACACTCATACGGCGACGTTGGAAGATTACAAATTAAGTAGCGATCGCTCTCTGTTATATACACCAGAAGCATTAAAAGCTGGTGATGAATAAATCTAGAGGCTATATATGATTGATTTTAAACCTATGTTTGAAAATGAACAAATCCGAGACATAGTTTTATTCTTGTCGGGACGAAAAGAAAACGGGATATCTCATCCTCAATTAGATGGGTATTGCACTATGTATGGTAATAAACGTATATCAAACATTGAACTGATTTCATTAGTGAAAAGTATGCGAGAAAAAGGGGATGTATCATCTAATGGAAAAGGTGGCTATAAAAGAGGTCCAAACTGGAAAGAACCTGCATTCGTAACCGAGAAAAAATACGGTATTGAGTAATTACCAGTGCCTTCCATAAGTGCGTTTTAAGCAGCGTCCAACAAACAAGAGTTTGTTGGACGTTTTCGTTGATAGCTAATTCCACGCCAGATTGGTTTTCAGTCCAGCCCAGGGTCAGAAAACAACGGTTTTGGCTCCGTTGCTCCCCCCAAATCGCGCAGACGAGCTCACACCACTTCCAGCTCCGCCGCCAGGGTGGCGACCAGCTCCGCCGCCGGCATCGGCCGCGCCAGGCCGACACCCTGCCCGGCCCACAGCGACATAAACTCCCCGCGCCCGGCCTTGGCCGCCGCCTGGCGGATATCGCCGGTGAGCGCGTTCTGCACCGGATAAGGCAGGATCTGCGCCTCTTCCGCGCGCATCTGCCGCATGAAATCATTGACGATGCCGCGCGCCGGGCGGCCGCTGAAGGCGCGCGTCAGGCGCGTGCTGTCATCGCCGGCGTTGCTCAGCGCCGCCCGCCAGGCTTCGGCGATGCCCGACTCCGGGCTGCACAGAAACGCGGTGCCGAGCTGCGCCGCCTGCGCGCCCAGCAATTGCGCCGCCGCGATGCCGCGCCCGTTCATGATGCCGCCCGCAGCGATCACCGGGATTTTCACCGCCGCCACCACCTGCGGCAGCAGGGCCATCAGCCCGACGCAGGATTGTTCGATATCGCCGAGGAAGGTCGGGCGGTGGCCGCCCGCCTCCGAGCCTGAGACGCAAACGAAGTCGGCGCCCGCCTCTTCCCAGGCGCGGGCTTCCGCCACCGTGGTGGCGGTGCCGATCACCCGTGAACCGGCCTTCTTGAACTGCGTGACCGTGGCGCGCGGCAGCACACCAAAGGTGAAGCTGACCACCGGCGGCGCAGCCTCCAGCAAGGCTGCGATCTGGTCGCGGTTGTTTTCGGCGAATTGAGTGGGGATCGGCGGCTCGCTCAGCCCCAGCGCTTCGCGGAACGGCCGCAGCAGGTGCTGGGCGCGCTTCAGTTCGGCGAGATCCGGGTGCTGCTCATTGAGCAGAAACAGATTGATGTTGAACGGCGCGGCGGTCTGCGCGCGGATCTGCTGCACACGTTCGAGGATCAGCGCCGGTGAAAACAGCGCCGCCGCGCACGATCCCAGCGCCCCGGCGTTGCTCACCGCCACCGCCAACGCCGGCGGTGACGCGCCGTTCATCGGCCCCTGAACGATCGGATAGCGCAGCCCAAGCTCGCGGGCAAAAGCAGAAGGTGCCGTCATCAATGTGTCTCCCTGTACTGACTACATTCGTCTTACGGCGGCCGCGCCGCCGAACCGACCAAAAGCATAGCACCTTCTCACCGCCTGGCCGTGCAGTTAATGCTTCACCTGCCGCCTGTCCAACGACAGGAAGTGATGCACCACCGGTTTCTCCGGGCCGATATGGAAGCGCAGCGCCTCCTGCTGCAGATCGGCGTCGGCGTGCGACACCCGCTGGTGCTGCCGCAGATGCTCCGCCCAGGACTCCACCAGGAACCACTCCATGATGCATTCCGGATCGCCGGTATGCTCGGTGATACCCCAGGCGTAAGCGCCATCGCGGCGGCGCGCCCGCTCCAGCATCAGCAGCGTGCGCAAGAACTGCGGGCGATCCTGTTCGCGGATGCGGTACTCCACCTGAATCATTACCGGGCCGCGATCGTTTTCGACCGGCGTGTTGACCAACGGTTCCGGCCAATGGTTCGACGGCTGCAGATCGGCCTCACCGGTCGGCAGACGCAGGCGGTGGAACAGCAGCCCCGCCGCCAACAGGCCGACGCCGCCGACCAGCAGCGTGGCGGCCACGCCCAGCTCCTGCGCCACCAGCCCCCACAGCAGGCTGCCCGCCGCCATCGCGCCGTTGAACACCATCAGGTAGATGGCCAGGCCGCGGCCGCGCACCCAGTTGGGCAGCACGCCCTGCGCCGCACCGTTGAGCGTGGTCAACGCGATAATCCAGCCTGCGCCCAGCACCAACAGCAGCACCACCGCCAGCCACTGCGGCGGCGCCAGCGACAGGGCCGCCATCACCGCCGCCGTCAACACCGCCGCCAGCAACACCAGCCCGTCGGCATTCAGCCGCTGACGCAGGCGCGGCAGCACAATTGCCCCGAGGATCGCCCCGGCGCCCACCGCCCCCAGCAAAACGCCGTAAAAGCCGGCGCTGCCGCCCAGCATGCGGCGCGCCACCAGCGGCAACAGCGCCCAGACCGAGCTGGAGAAGGCGAAAAATACCGCCGCCCGCAGCAGCACCACGTGCAACTCGCGGCTGGAGCGGGCATAGCGCAGGCCGGCGCGGAAGGCGCCGAAGAAGTGTTCCGACAGGCCGCTGTCCTCAACCTTCGGCCGCTTCCACCACAGCAGCGCCGCGATCACCAGCACATAGCTCATCACGTCCGCGCCGTAGGCCGCGCCGGCGCCGAAGCTGGCCAGCAGCAGCCCCCCGGCCGCCGGGCCGATGGAGCGAGCGATGTTGATGCCCAGCGAGTTCAGCGCCACGGCGTTTTTCAGCTCGGCGCGCGGCACCAGCTCCGGCACGATCGCCTGCCAGGTCGGCCCCATCAGCGCCGCGCCGATGCCGCCGACGAAGGTCAGCGCCAGCAGGTATTCCACCGTCAGCGCGCCGGTCTGCGACAGCACCAGCAGGCTGCCGCTGACGCAGGCCAGCAGAATTTGCACGAAGATCAGAAAGCGTCGCCGATCGAGAATGTCCGACAGCACCCCGGCCGGGATCGCCAGCAGGAACACCGGCAGCGTAGCGGCGGTTTGCATCAGCGCCACCGCCGAAGGGTTGCTCGACAGGTCAGTGATCAACCACGAGCTGGCGACGTCGCGCATAAAGCTGCCGACGTTGCCGAGCACCGTCGCGCCCCACAGCACCGCAAATAATGGGATTTTCAGCGGCGCGAAGCCGCCCGCCGCCGCCTTGTTTTCCGTCTGCTCAGCCATCTGTTCGCTCCTTCAAATCGTTAAATGCCACCAGCAACAGCGCGCCGGCCAGCCCAAGGTGTTCAAAAAATCCGTTCATCATCTGGCCGCGCTCCGCCCCGTCGAACTGCCAGAACGGATTGGCCATCAGCGTCGCCATCAGGGTAAAACCGGCCAGCGCCAGCGCGCCGAGCCAGCGATAAAAGCCGCTCAGGATCAGCGCCGACGCAGCCAGTTCCAGCAGCGTCACCAGCACGGCGAACAGCGCCGCCGGCTGCAGGCCGAAGTGGCTCATCTCGGCGACCGCGCCTTCGACGTTCAGCGCTTTGACCAACCCGCCCTGAATATAGGCGGCGCAAATGGCGAGCAGCAGCAGCCAGCGCACCACAGGCGCATGCAGCCGCTGTGCGCAGCGGGCGGCGATAGCAGTCAGGTTCATCGCGCCCCCTTAAAACGGCGAATTTTGGATGAAGGCCAGCAGATCGGCGTTGAAGCGATCGGGATCGATCTGCGCCAAACCGTGCGAACCGCCGGCGTAAACATTCAGCTCCGCCTGTTGCATAAGCTTAGCGGCTTTCAGCGCCGAGGCGCCGATCGGCACGATCTGATCGGCGTCGCCGTGCACCAGCAGCGTCGGCTTGTCGATCGCCAGCAGGTCGGCGGTGTAATCCACTTCGGAGAACGCGCGCACACACTCGTACTGCCCTTTCACGCCGCCCTGCATGCCCATCAGCCAGAAGTGGTCGATCAGCCCCGCATTGCTCTCCACCTCGTCGCAGTGGAGGCCATAGAACGGCACCGCCAAATCTTTGAAGAACTGCGAGCGGTTGCCCGCCACGCCGCTGCGAATGCCGTCGAAGGCCGCCATCGGCGTACCCTCAGGGTTGACCGGCGTTTGCAGCATCAGCGGCGGTACGGCGCCGACCAGCACCACCTTCGCCACCCGATCGCTGCCGTGACGGCCGATGTAGCGCGCCACTTCGCCGCCGCCGGTGGAATGGCCGACCAGGATCAGATCGCGCAGATCCAGCGTTTCGATCAGCAGGGCCAGATCGTCAGCGTATTGGTTGATGTCGTTGCCGTGCCAGGTTTGCTCCGAACGGCCGTGGCCGCGGCGATCGTGGGCGATCACGCGGAATCCGCTCTGGCCGAAAAACAGCATCTGGTTGTCCCAGGCGTCGGCGGACAGCGGCCAACCGTGGGAGAACAGGATCGGCTGGCCGCGGCCCCAATCCTTATAGAAAATGCGTGCGCCATCGGGCGCGGTAAGGGTGCTCATGACGTGTTCCCCGCTCGGTATCGAATTGGATTTTGTACGGGTTAACAGTACGGCAGGCGTAAAGGCAGTGATAACGGAATAATTTTCGCATGATCGCGAGTTTTTTTGCTGAAGAAGCCGGCGTCGCCGCCGGCGCAAAACGTCAGATGTTTTCCAGATCGATACCGCGCGTTTTTGGGCCGAACAGCCCGATCACCAGCATCACGATCAGCATGCTGGCGACGATAAACGCGATCACCCCCAGCGAACCGCCGTACTGCAAGATAATGCCGATGATGATGCTGCTGAACACCGTCGACAGCCGGCTGAAGGAGTAGCAGAAACCGACGGCGCGGGCGCGGATATGGGTCGGGAAGATCTCGGATTGATACGAGTGGTAGCTGTAGGTCAGCCAGGCGTTGGACCAGGTGATGAAGAAACCGCACAGGATCAGCCACAGCGGGTTGTTCTGCAGTGCGAACAGCGAGCCGAAGATCACCGTCACCAGGCAGGACAACACGATCTGCCACTTGTTCTCCATCTTGTCGGCGTAGAAGCTGCACAGCAGCGAGCCCAGCGGGTAGGCCAGCGTGATAAAGAAAGCGTACAGCAGGCTGTGGGTGACCGAAGCGCCCTTGCCCGACAGCAGCGCCGGCAGCCAGTTGCCGAAGCCGAAGAAGCCGATGGCCTGAAAGAAATTCATCACTACCAGCATCAGCGTGCGATCGCGATATTGCGGCGCCCAGATGTCGCGAAAGCGGCCGCGCAGCGGCGCTCCCTCGGCATCGTCCACCGGGCGCGACGGGAAGTCCGCGGCCGCCACGCCGCAGCGCCGCTCCATGTCCCGCATCACCTGCCGGGCCTGCGCATAGCGCCGCTGTTGCACCAGCCAGCGCGGCGACTCCGGCAGCCCCTTGCGCACCAGCCAAATCACCAGCGAAGCCAGCGCGCCGGCGATCACCACATAGCGCCAGCCGCTCAGCCCCCAAATCGTCTGCGGCACCAGCCACCAGGACATCAGCGCCACCGCCGGCACCGACAGAAACTGCACGAAGAACGCGAAGGCGAAAGCCCGGGTGCGCAAGTGCGCGGGCACCCACTCCGTCAGGTAGGTATCGATGGTCACCAACTCGATGCCGAGCCCGACGCCCACCAGAAAACGCAGAAAGATCACCCATTCCGCCTGCTGTTGAAACGCCAACAGCAGCGAGAAGGTGCCATACCAGATCAGGGCGAACATAAAGGTGGCGCGCCGGCCGAAGCGATCGGCGTACGGGCTCAGCAGGCTGGCGCCGACGAACAGGCCGAGAAAGGTGGCGGAGGCAAAGGCCGCCTGATCCGACACGCCGAAAACGCCCTGCGCGCCGGTGTGGAAAATGCCGTCGGCGATAAGGCCAGTGCTGATATAGCCAGTCTGGAACAGATCGTAGAGTTCGAAAAAGCCGCCCAGCGACAGCAGAATGATAAAGCGCCACAGGCCGGCCGACGCGGGCAAGGCGTCGATTCTGGCCGCCAAATCCCGCGCATGGATTGGCGACGCCGCTACAGATTCACTCACCATTAACCTCGCATTAACATTTTTGATGACTTTCTATGCTAGCGAAGCGGCGTCGGAGTTAAATTTTTAATTAGCAGACTATGAAAAAAAGTTAAGCATAAAACGCTGCAGCAGCCTGTTTTATAGCAGGAAAATGTAGCGCGGGATGCCGCAGCGGCATCCCGAATCGGCAGGTTAACGGCTGTGGTGCTGCTGCAGCCGTTCGCTGCGGTAGACGCTCAACAGGCACCAGCCGAGGGCGATCAGCGCCAGCGGCGCGGCGACGAAGCCGATGTTGCCCATGCCCAGATGCAGGCTCACCTGGTTGCCCAGCAGCGCGCCGCTGCCGATGCCGAAGTTGTACAGGCCGGAGAAAATCGCCATCGCCACGTCGGTAGCGTCCGGCGCCAGGCTCAGCACTTTGGCCTGCATCGACAGGCCGATCGCCATGATCGCCATCCCCCAGAAGATGCACAGCACCGTCAGGTGGCCTTCACTGCCGGCCGCCGGCAACAGCAGCAGCAGGCTCAAGGCCAGCAGCGTGATGGCACCGATGAAGAAGCCGGAAGGAAACCGCTCGCTGTAGCGGCTGAACAGCAGGCTGCCGACGATGCCGGCGGCGCCGAACAGCAGCAACATCAGCGTGGTGAAGTTCTCCGACAGCCCGGCCACGGTCTGGATAAACGGCTCAATGTAGCTGTAGGCGGTGAAGTGCGCCGTCACCACAATGATGGTCAGCATGTAAAGCGCCACCAGCGCCGGGCGCTTGAACAGCAGCGGCACGCTGGCCAGCGAACCGGAATGCTCGCTTTTCAGCACTGGCAGCAGGCGCCACAGCAGCACCAGCGCCAGGGTGGCGCACACCGCGATGCCGATAAAGGTCATGCGCCAGCCGAGCAGCTGCCCGACCACCCGCCCGAGCGGCAGCCCAAGCACCATCGCCAGCGCGGTGCCGCCCGCCAGCAGGCTCAGCGCCTGGGCTTTCTTGCCTGGCGGCGCCACGCGGATCGCCAGCGAGGCGGTGATAGACCAGAACACCGAGTGCGCCAGCGCCACACCGGCGCGCGAAATGACCAGCGTGGTGAAGTTCCAGGCCACGGCGGTCAGCACGTGGCTGGCGATAAACAGCACGAACACGCCGATCAGCAACTTGCGGCGCTCAATCTTGCTGGTCAGCAGCATGCACGCCAACGAGGCGGCGGCGACGATCCAGGCGTAAATGGTAATGATCAAGCCGACCTGTTCGGTTTGCATCGAGAAGCTGGCGGCGATATCGCTCAGCAGACCGACCGGAATAAACTCGGTGGTGTTGAAGATAAAGGCCGAGACGGCGAGGATAACCACGCGCAACCAGGCGGTTGAGCGCGAAACGGGAGCGTGTTCCATGGTAAACAAAATCCGGACAGGTGCGGGCAAGTCGCGATATTTTAACCAACCGGCCCGCTAAATGCGATATACGTCACACTTTAATTGTGTGGTTTTTTTCACCGCCCATCGACACGCTCACCGACGCACGGTTGCCAAAATGCTGTGCTAATCTATTGAAGCGTACCAATTTTTCCTGCCGTTCTTCCCAGGCCGTCCACGCGCCGCGCCGAAGAAGCGCGCAGTGTCCCTTTGGCGTTTCCTGAGGCGAGGTCATTATGATGTCCGCGATTTATGATTGGTCCGTGCTCGCATTGCGCAATGTTTACGATCGCCGCATTCAGGGCAAGCCGGTGCTCGACAGCGCCGCGCTGTTCCCCGACGCCGAACGTTTCACCGCCCAATGGCGGCAGATCCGCGAAGAGGCGCTGACCGTCGCCCACGATCTGCACAATATTCCCCGTTTTCACGAGATCATGAGCCAGCAGGCGTCGATCTCCGCCAACGACGCGCGCGACTGGCGCATGTTCATCATGAAGGCCTACGGCCAGCCCATCCCCCACAACCTGGCGCGCTGCCCGACGCTGGCGGCGCTGATCGCTTCGTCGCCTGACGTGCTGTCCGCCTCGCTCTCCTTCCTGGCGCCCGGCAAACAGGTGCCGCCCCATCGCGGGCCGTTTCGCGGCATTCTGCGCGGCTATCTGGTGCTGGACATGCCCAAACGCGCCGACGGCGCGCCGGCGGCGGTGCTGAAAGTGGACGGCCGCGAATACCGGCTGCACGAGGGGGAGTTCATGCTGTGGGACGATACCTTCGAACACGAGGTGTGGAACGACAGCCCGCAGGTGCGCACCGTGCTGCTGCTGGACATCCGCCGCCGCGACATGCCCGCCGGGCTGCGGCTGCTCTCCAGCGCCATCATCGCGCTGGTGCGGCTGAACGTGCGCTGGATGCAGCGCCAGTTCTGACTGCGGCGCTCAGGCGATTAACCGCCCTGAGAAGCCAGCCACTGCTCGGCGGTGGTGGTGGCTATGCCCTGGCGCGCATTGAAGGTTTTTGCCTTATCCCAGGCCACGCCGTCGGGCCGGGCGAAAGCCAGCCGGTATTTGGCGCCGACATCATGCGGATGATTGCGCACCTCCGCCTGCAGCCGCTCTTTGTCCAACAGGATCCTGTTGACCTCCACGCCCCAGTGCGCCTGCATAAGATCGGCAAGCTCGCGGTAGGTCAGCGTGTCGCCGGCGATATAGACCACCTGGTTGCGAAACGCGGGCCGATGGAAAAAAATCGCGGCCGTAAGCCGGCCAATGTCCTCAGGGGTGGTCAGCGTCACCGCGTAGCGCCAGTCGCCCAGCGCGCGCACCGTTTTGCTTGCCGCATCCACCACGCCAAAGCCGGGGTCAAACAGGTAGCTGGTGAAAATGCCCGTGGAAACAATCACCCACTCCGTCACACGCTGCGCACGCAGCAGGTGGCGCACCTCAAGCTGTTCATCCCACACCTGTTGCCCGCTGCCTTTGCCGACAACATCGTAGTCCACGCCGAACTGCCACGGGAAGTAGCGCGCCACGCCCGCCTGCAAGACGGCCTGGGTGATCTTTATCTGCGTGCCCGCCCCGCCGACAAAGCCGCTGCAGTTGATCACCGCGTCGAAGGAACGGAATAGCGCGCTCAGCGCCTCCACGCCGTTTTGCTGCAGATCGCCTTCCACCACGGCGATGCCGAGCCGCGCCAGTTCATCCCGCCGCGCCCGGAGCGGGCTGCTGACGGCGCGTGCAGCCTCCGGCCGGAGCAGCACGCTGATTTTTAAAGATGGAGATAACCGAGCCTGCCGGCTCATCGCACGCAATACCGGCAGCCCCAGTTCACCGGCGCCGAGTATGAGCACGGTATTGATAGATGGATTTGTGGATTTCATTCTTGCCTCCTGTCTTGACACTGCGTCATCCTGACAGCTGACAAAAACGGGTTCAATTAGGTACACGCGTGATACCGGAGAGGAATATGACGAGCGATCGGGAAGCGCTGCTGCAATTTTCGCAGGCGTTCTGTGAAGAACTGAACAACGACGATGAAGGGTTGAAGCGTGAGATCCTCGCGCATGCGGGCAACCGTTGGTCGCTGGGGGTATTGCATATCCTGGGCACTCACGGGCCGCTGCGCCACGGCGAGATAAGCCGCCAACTGGCGGGCGTGACGCAGAGAATGCTGACGCGGACGCTGCGCCATCTCGAGCGGGACGGGCTGATATCGCGCTGCGATTATCAGGAGAAACTGCCCCGCGTGGTTTACACCATCACCGACGCGGGGGAAGAGATGCTGCTCAACATGCTGCCGCTCTGGTCGTGGATTATCGCCTCCGCCGACGCCTTCAGAGCGGCCCGTTCGCACTACGATGGCCAAGAGCGCAACGCCGCTGAAAAATGAACGCGGGCATCCCTGCCCGTGGGGCGGCGCTCAGCCGCCGCCCAGATAGGCCTTTCTCACCTCCGGATCGTTCAACAGTTCTTCCCCGCTGCCGGTGAGGCGGATCTGGCCGTTGACCATCACATAGCCGCGATCGGACAGTTTCAGCGCATGGTTGGCGTTTTGCTCCACCAGAAACAGCGTCATGCCGCTGCGGGTCAGTTCGCGCAGCACGCCGAAGATCTGCCGCACCACGATCGGCGCCAGCCCCAGGCTCGGCTCGTCCAGCAGCAACAGCTTCGGCCGGCTCATCAGCGCGCGGGCGATCGCCAGCATCTGCTGTTCGCCGCCGGACATGGTCATCGCCCGCTGGTTGCGCCGCTCCTTGAGGCGCGGAAACAGTTCGAACATGCGCGGCAAATCCTCTTCCAGGTAGCGATTGCCGACGGTGATGGTGCCCATCAGCAGGTTCTCCTCCACGCTCATGTCCGGAAAGATGCGCCGCCCCTCCGGCGCCTGCGCGATGCCGCTGCTGGCAACAAAGTGCGTGGAGCGGCGGCTGATGTCCTCGCCGCGAAACAGGATCTGTCCGCCGGCGATGCGCGGCTGACCGAAGATCGACATCAACAGCGTGGACTTGCCCGCGCCGTTGGCGCCGATCAGCGCCACCGTCTCCCCGGCGTTTACCTGCAGCGACACCTGGCGCAGCGCCTGGATCGGCCCGTAAAACACATCGACCTCGCGAAATTCCAACATCGCTTCGCTCATCCCGCCAGCTCCTCTTCGTCCGCGCCCAGGTAGGCGGCGATCACCGCCTCGTTGTGCTGGATCTCCTGCGGCGTGCCGCGGGCGATCACATCGCCGTGATCGAGCACGATCACCCGATCGGAGATCTCCATTACCATGCCCATGTCATGCTCGATCAACAGCACCGTGATGCCGTGATGCTGCCGCAGGAAGCGAATGATGCGGCTCAGCGTGGCCGTTTCCACCGGGTTCAGCCCGGCGGCCGGCTCATCGAGGCAGATCATCTCCGGCGCGGTGCACATGGCGCGCGCGATCTCCAGCCGCCGCTGCTGGCCGTAAGACATCTCTCCCGCCAGCCGGTTGGCGCAGCTCACCAGATCCACCACCTCCAGCCAGTAGAAGGCATGATCGAGCGCGGCGCTCTCCGCCCGGCGGTAGCCCGGCGTATTCAGCACCCCGGCGATCAGGTTACGGTTGCTCTGCATGTGCTGCGCCACCAGCAGGTTCTCCACCACCGACATTTCGCGGAACAGACGGATATTTTGGAAGGTGCGCGCCAGCCCGGCGCGGTTCACCAGGTGGGTGCCGCCGAACATCTTGTAGTAGAGGCGCGAACCGAGCCGCTTTGGACGTATCCAGTCGCCGGCGCGGAACTTCTGCCCCAGCACCTGGATCACGTCGGTCGGCCGCTTGTGGGTATTGAGCAGGATCGCGCCGCCGCTGGCGCGGTAAAAGCCGGTCAGGCAGTTGAATACCGTGGTCTTGCCGGCGCCGTTGGGGCCAATCAGCGCGGTGATGGAGCCGCGTTCCACCTCCAGATTGACGTCGTTCAGCGCTTTGATGCCGCCAAAGTGCATCATCAGGTGTTCCACCCGCAAAATGGCGTCGCTCATGGCGCCACCCCCTTGCGTTCGGCGAAGCTGGATCGGCTGATGCGCACCAGCCCGCGCGGCCGCCAGATCATCATCGCCACCATCAGCACGCCGAACAGCAGCACCCGGTATTCGGCGAAGCTGCGCAGCAGCTCCGGCGCCACCGTCAGCACGAAGGCCGCCAGCACCACGCCGAGGGTGGAGCCCATGCCGCCCAGCACCACGATCGCCAGGATCAGCGCCGACTCGAAGAAGGTGAACGAAGTCGGGTTGACGAAGCCCTGGTAGGTGGCGAAAAACACCCCCGCCAGCCCGGCGGTGGAAGCGCCGAGCATAAACGCCGACAGCTTCACCAGCACGTGATTCAGCCCCAGAGAACGGCAGGCGATCTCATCCTCGCGCAGTGCCTCCCAGGCGCGGCCGATCGGCATGCGCGTCAGCCGGTGCTTGATATACAGCACCAGCAGCACCACCAAAAACAGCACCGCGTAGATGAAAATGAACTTGAGATTCGGGTTGTAATCGATGCCGAAAAACTCGTGGATCGGCACCCCGCCGTCTTTGGCGCGCCGGCCGAACTCCAGGCCGAACACCGTCGGCGCCGGCACCGAGACGCCGTTCGGCCCGCCGGTGAGCGACATCCAGTTGTTCAGCACCAGCCGAATGATCTCGCCGAACCCCAGCGTAACGATCGCCAGGTAGTCGCCGTGCATGCGCAGCACCGGGAAGCCCAGCAATGCGCCAGCCAGCGCCGCCATCAGCGCGCCCAGCGGCAGCATCGCCCAAAACCCCAGCCCGAGATATTGGTAGCCCAGCGCCAGCCCGTAGGCGCCGATGGCGTAAAACGCCACGTACCCCAGATCGAGCAGCCCCGCCAGCCCGACCACAATGTTCAGCCCCAGGCCGAGCAGCACGTAGATCAGGCCGAGGATCGCCACCGTCAGCAGGTATTTGGTGGCGACAAACGGGAACAGCAGCGCGATCGCCGCCATCAGCGGCAGGATCCAGCGTAGGTTGGATTTATAGCCCAGCGGCCGCACGTAAACGCCGTCGTTGCCGCCGTCGAAACGCGCCAACACCCTGCGCCCCGGCGCGGTTTGCAGGAACAGGCTCAGCAGCAGCCGCCCGGCCATCACCGCGACGATGATCCACACCAGCCGGTGCGGCTCGAAGTTAAAGCTGTAGCCGTTCAGCACGATGCCGACGATCGGCCCGAACACGATCAGGGCGATCAGCCCGGCCAAAACGGCATCCAGCAGGCTGCGTTTAACGTCCAGCCCGCCGTTGATCACGGATTGCGACATGGCGTTCTCCTTAAACCTTGGCGATCAGGGGCCGGCCGAGCAGGCCCTGCGGACGGAAGATCAGGATCGCCACCAGCAACCCGAAGGAGAACACGTCCTTGTAATCCGAATTCACCATGCCGGCAAACTGCGCCTCCGCCACCCCGAGCAGCAGCCCGCCCAGCATCGCGCCCGGCAGCGATCCGATGCCGCCCAGCACCGCGGCGGTGAAGGCCTTGATGCCAATGATAAAGCCGACGTAAAAATCGAAGGTGCCGTAGTTCATGGTGATCAGCACCCCGGCCAACCCGGCCATGGCGGCGCCGATCACGAACACCAGCGAGATCACCCGATCGGTATTGATGCCGAGAATCGAGGCCATTTTGCGATCCTGCTGGGTGGCGCGGCAGATGCGCCCCAGCCGGGTGCGCTGAATGATGTAGGTGAGGATCGCCATGCCGAGCAGCGACGCCACCAGAATGAACACTTTGGTGTAGGTGATCTGCACCACGCCGCCGTCGAACTCCAGGCGGAACACGCCGCTCAGCAGCGTCGGGATACCCTGCTGGCGCGGCCCTTGGCTTATCTGCGCGTAGTTTTGCAGGATTAACGACATGCCGATGGCGGAGATCAGCGGCGCCAGGCGGGTGGAGTTGCGCAGCGGCTTGTAGGCGATGCGCTCGATTACCCAGCCGTACACCCCGGTGATGACGATGGTGAACACCAGCGTGCCGAGGATCAGCAGCGGGAACGAGTGCAGCCCGAAGAACGACAGCAGCGCCAAACCGATGGCGCACAGGTAGGCGGAGATCATATATACCTCGCCGTGGGCGAAGTTAATCATGCCGATGATGCCGTAAACCATGGTGTAGCCGATGGCGATCAGGCCATACACCGCGCCGAGGGTCAGGCCGTTGATCAGCTGTTGCAGAAAGAATACATCCATAATGAGCAGTCTCGCCTGGTAAGGCCGCCAACGCAGTCCGACGCGGCCAAAGGTCATCGCGGAACGGGCGCGCCAGGGCGGCGGCCCGTCGGTCATAGGGTCATAACTTCACGGTTCGGCCGTTTACAGTTGGTGATATTTGCCCTTGTCATCCCATTGATAGACCACGTAGTCCGAGACCTTCAGATCGCCCTTCTGGTCCCAGGCTTTCTTGCCCATCACGGTGTCCACGTCGTGTGACTTCAGCCATTCGGCGGCCTTGGCGCTGTCTTTGCCGCCGGTGGCGTTGAAGGCGGCGGCGATCGCCTGGATCGAGGCGTAGGAATAGAGGGTGTAGCCTTCCGGCTCAAAGCCGCTGGCGCGGAACTTGGCGATCACCGCCTTGCCCTCCGGGATCAGGCGCGGATCGTTGCCGAAGGTCATCAGCACGCCGTTGGTGTACTGCGGCCCGCCGGCGGCGGTCACCAGCTCTTCGGTCACCACGCAGTCGCCGGAGAAGAACTTGGCGGTCACGCCCTGCTCGCGCATCTGGCGCACCAGCGGCCCGGCTTCCGGATGGCAGCCGCCGAAGTAGACTACGTCAGGCTTGACCGAGGCGATCTTGGTCACCAGCGCGTTGAAGTCTTTCTCACCGCGCGACAGCCCCTCATACAGCACTTCCTTGACCCCGCGCTTGTTCATCGCCGCCTTCGCTGCGTCCGCCAGCCCCTGGCCGTAGGTGTCTTTATCGTGGATCACCGCGATGCGCTTGGCCTTCAGCGTATCCAACATGTAGTTGGTGGCGATCACGCCCTGCTGATCGTCGCGCCCGCACATGCGGAACATGGTCTTCATGCCGCGCTCGGTGATCTGCGGATTGGTGGAGCCGGGGGTAATGGCGATAATGCCGGCCTCGTCATACACCTCGGAGGCGGGCATGGTGGATGAGGAACAGAAGTGGCCGACCACCGCCGACACCTTGTCCTGATCCACCAGCCGGTTGGCGACCGCGACCGCCTGCTTCGGTTCGCAGGCGTCATCCCCCTGCACCAGTTTGATTTTTTCCCCTTTGATCCCGCCGGCGGCGTTGATGTCCGCCGCCGCCTGCGAAGCCCCGCGCCAATACTGATCGCCATAGGTGGCGTTCGGCCCGGAGAACGGCCCGGCGACGCCGATGACGATATCGGCCTGCGCGGAAAAAGCCGTACCTAAACAACCGATGAGCAAAGCAGCGAGCGGACTTTTTATCAATTTCGATGACATTGTTATCTTCCTCAGCACTGTTGTAGCGAAACGCCCTGGGGCGCGGATCAGTCACTTTATGTGTAGACGGGGAAAATAATTTTCTTGAGAGCGCAGTCGCATTCCCCAAAAATGGGTAAGCAAAAATCCAGCCATTGTGACGACGAATACATATTGTTTGCTTATTCATCCTACATATCAGTTGCAGCGCGGCGTGTGGCGGGGATAACCGAGAGTCTGGGCAGTGCGGCTAGCGTGAGAGGGAGAACGGCCTTGCACCATCGCCGTGCAAAGGCTTGTGCAATCGTTGTGGGCCGCAAAATCACCGCACAGCGATGGAAAATGCCGAAAAACAGCGCAAGATGTTCATTCCGCCAGCAAACGCGCTTTTATTGCAGTTTAGCGCTTTGACAAACCCCAGGCACCCCGCTATTATTCGCCCCGTTCACACGATTCCTCTGTAGTTCAGTCGGTAGAACGGCGGACTGTTAATCCGTATGTCACTGGTTCGAGTCCAGTCAGAGGAGCCATATTTAGAAAAGCCCGCTTAAGGCAACTTAAGCGGGCTTTTTGCTTTTCGGGTTATAACTCGCTGCAAGAGAGGGGTCATTCATCCAGGAATGACGACCGGTTACCTGGATCGCTAACCAGTGTTTCAATAGGGTTTACGGTGCATGTCAGCACATCATCACCGCCCCAGGGACAACATGACAATGGCGGTTCAGCTCGGGAACCAGCCTGGGGTATTTTGAATCGCTTGCCACAGTTTATGTGGGATCTGTAATTCATCCGGATCTTGCGACAAATTGAGTTTGACGTTCATGCTTCCTTCATGACCTGATTGTACTCTCTCCACCCATTGGGGATTCATAACCATCGCGCGTCCCAAAGCGACCATGGACAATCCGGCATCCAGCGCTTGCCGTGCCACGTCCGACGACGTGATTTTTCCGGCGGCCAGTATCGGTAAACGGCCGTTATTCTGCTCAATGAACCTTGCCAGCGTACCCTTTTCATCATCGTCATCCCGAGGGGTGTCCGTCAGTACATGGTGCAGCGAGATGTGCAAATAATCGATAAGCGCCTCTTCCGTCAATTGGTTCGCCAACGCCAGAGAATCATCTATACGCAGTCCCTTTTCGCCGGATTCTTCCGGAGACAACCGATACCCCAATAAGAAAGGCTGCGTAGCATGGCGTTCGATAACTCGCCGAACTTCGCGCGCCACTTCCAAGGGGAAACGCATGCGATTCTCTAGCGAACCGCCCCATTCATCCGTGCGCTGATTGAAATACGGGGAGAAAAAGTTTTGGAGCAGGAAACCATGCGCGCCATGCAATTCCACGCCATCGAACCCCGCCTCAATCGCGCGGCGAGTGGCTTCGCCAAAATCGCGGATCACAGTCAGAATTTCATCATGGCTTAACGCGCGGCCGGCTTTTTTGCCATCGTTAAACGGGCCTGCCGGTGCGGCTAGCGCACTGGCGCTAACGAGCTCGCCATCGGGGATCAAGGCCGGAACGGCTTTATTTCCCGCGTGAAAGAGTTGCAGGATCGCCGGCGCGCCGCCGCTTTTAGCGGCATCCGCCAGCCGTTTCAGGCTCGGAATAAAGCGATCGTCATAGGCCGCGAACTCATGAGTAAACCCGATGCCATTTCGCTGTACATGGGAACAGCCTGTCAGCACCAACCCAACACCGGTCGCGCGTGCCCGATAATAGGCTAACTCCGCATCTGAAATAGTTTCATCATCATTGGCTGACCAGGTGGTCATTGGGGCCATCACGATGCGATTACGCATCTCAAGACCGTTTTTAAATAAAAATGGCTGCATTAATGGATCTTTCATAACTCTCTCAGCATTTAACATTTTGATCTAAAATCAAAAATCATAAACAATCACTTCGCCAGCGGGGGTCCCAGCCAGCGATCATCGATAAATTGCAGCATCTGCTCCGGTGTGATTTGCTGCGTCATCCGCCCTCGCAGCACCGTGCGATGCTCGAAAGTTACTGCTCCCCGTGCAAGCACCTGGGCTTTAAAACGCGCGATATGCTCGTCCGAAAAGTGGCTGTTGTGGGTATTAAACAGGATGACCCGTTTACCGCTGAAATCGCTGTTCTCGATAAAAGCCCAAATCGGCGGCGCCGGGCTGTATAGCCAGATCGGCGAGCCCAACCAGAGGGTGTCAAACGGCGTCAAGTCAATCTTGGCCGGCGTTATCTCGGGCAACGCATCCTGCCGCTCTTTCAGCAAAGTGGCGTCTTTCAGCGCATACGCCAGCCCCGGCAAGCCAGGGGCATAGTTCGGCGCATCAAGCCTGAAGAGCTGTGCATCCAGGCGGTGAGCGATATGGCGAGCGGCCAGCGCCGTATTCCCTGAACGAGAAAAATAAACGACGGCGGTACGCGATGCGTTTTCTCCTGAATGCGCATGAGGCTCTATCTTGGCCAACTGGGCGGCTTGTCGATTTTCAATCAGCGTGACAGAGGCCAATACGCCCAAAATGGCCAGCAAAACGACCGTCAAACCGATGAGGGTTCCATACATAGGTAAGCGCCTTGATGCCATTAATCAAAATCGGTCGTCTTGCTGAGCGCCTCAAACTCCCACGTTTCTTCAATGCGGGACTGCAACGTCGGCATGACGAAATCGATAGCATCATTACCGATTAATAGCTGGCGCGGAGGCGTGTCCATTTCCACCAACCGGCAAATCACCTGCGCAAGTTTGGCAGGATCGCCCTGTTGCTGACCATCGGCGGATGCCAGTAGCTCGCGCGCGCTGCCAAAAGCGGCATAATCGGCAATGCTTCTTTCCCCGTACCGGGCAGAACTGTCATTGAGAAATTCGGTGCGGAAAAAGCCGGGCTCAACGGCGGTGACGGTAATTCCAAGAGGCGCGACCTCATCAGCCAACGCCAGGGTCATACCTTCCACGGCAAACTTCGACGCGGAATAAAATGTGGCGTTCGCGACGGCTTTTACGCCGGCGATGGAAGAGGTGTTGATAATGCGCCCGTTCCGCTGGCGCCGCATCACCGGCAGCACCGCGCGCAATACATTGGCCATGCCGAAAACGTTGGTTGAAAATTGCTGCTCTATCTGTTCGGCTGTCGCTTCTTCAAAACGCCCCAACAGACAGAACCCGGCATTATTCACTAATACATCAATGCGGCCAAAACGGCTCACGGCCGCATCTGCAGCAGCCAGCGCCTGATGTTCATCACGAACATCAAGCTCCAGCAGCTCAATCTTTTCCGCTGCAACATCGCTGAATGTCCGGCGCAATTTTTCCCTATCCCGCCCCGTTGCAACCACACAGTCCCCCTGTTGCAACGCAGCCCTGACAATATGGGCGCCCATGCCGCGCGCGGCGCCGGTGACAAACCAAATGCGATTCATATCTGTTCACCTTAATCGGTTTAAAAACTCGTACTGCCTCATCGCAGTACGAGGTGTCGAGGCACTAAAGCGTCAATTGCAAACTAGGGCGTATCACGATGTCATCGAGTAATACGCCGGGCGGTTGAGCAAATGAATAGACCAATGCACGAGCCACATCATCCGGCATGAGAGCCTGAATGGCATCACGACGTTCGCGCATCATGTCCGCAGAAACATTGTGTCCCCATTCCGTATGCACCGCCCCCGGATGAATCAATGACACGCGTATCCCTTCTTCAGCCAGCTCCTGCCGCAAACCGTCACAGAACCCCCTGACTGCAAATTTGGTGGCGCAATACACGGCCCAGTTAGGCGCGCTGCTTTTCCCCCCGACGCTGGATACCGTGGAGATCATTGCGCCGGAGCGATTTTTCATCAGAGGGATAGCTTCGTAGGAACAGTTCAACACGCCGTACATATTCGCATTGATCTGCTCCTGCCAGCCCTCGGGTGAGCTCTCCTCGAACCGACCGAAAATCCCCATGCCCGCGTTGTTGAAAAGCAGATCCACACCGCCGAAACGGCTCTTCACCTCATTAAAAAGTGACCGGACCTGAGCTAAATCAGCAACGTCAGCGTCAAAGGCGACGGCGGCCCCGCCCAGTTCGGCAGCCAGGCTTCCGATTCGCTCTTTGCGTCTTGCTACCAGCACGACCGAAACGCCTTCCGCAACCAATCGGCGGGCGGCAGCTTCACCAATACCGCTTGAAGCCCCGGTGATAACAGCGACTTTGCCGCTGAGACTGTTCATCTCCATCGTCCTGCCTCTATAGAAAAATTTTATGGCGGGTGTTTACATAAAATACGGCTTGTCACCGTCAGTGCCCGGCTGGTTGACGCCGATGTTCTCACCCAGATGTTTTTTCGGTTGCTCGATGATGTCGGCAACTAAAGCGGCGACGCTCTTGCGCGATACGATGGTTCCTTTGAACGGCGCATCGCGGGCGGTAAGCTCATAGTCAACCAGGTCTTCATCCGTTAACCAGGCCGGGCGCAGAATGGTGTAGTCCAGCCCGGAGGCTTCAATCGCGTCAGCCGCCCGACGAAATGGCTTGAGGGGCTCACCGATGATCGCGTTGTTCCATTCACCGAATTTTCCCGGGACCTCATCATAAATCCCCAGCGAAAGAACGAAGATCAGGCGTTTGACGCCGCTGGCCTGCATGGCGGCAATCACCGCCTCAGCCTGCACATCCAGATCCTCTCCCGTCAGGTTGGCATACACCAGATCCTGGCCCTGCATCGCTTGTTCCAATGCGGACGGGTTCAACACATCGCCGATAAGGATCCGGCCGTTGGCCGGGCGCGACCGGATTTTTTCCGGCTGGCGAGCGAACAACGTTTGCACAAGCGACTGTTCATCCGCCAATCTGTCGATAACATGGCGGGCGATTTGGCCGCCGGCGCCAAGGATCAATACATTCTTCATGGTGTTCTCCATCGGTTATTCACCCAGGTGCGCGGCCAAAAACGGCAGCACGTAGTCCATCGCTGCGCGAACGGCTTCCGGTTTGTCATACAGCTCGTAATGTGAAAAGTCCGCTAACGAGACCAGCTCGCGATGCGCTGAAGCCGTTGCGCGCCCATAGACTTCCATGCCATCGCGATAGGCGCCGAAGGCACCGACTTTCTCGCCCACCACCACCATCACCGGCTGAGTCAGCAGCACCTCGGTAAAGGCGAAGGCATCCCAGGCCAGCGTTTTTTGCGCATGCGAGAACAACATGCGCGTCGCGCCACCCGGCTGTTGACCGCGCGCGGTCTTGTAATAGTCTGTCGCTTCGAAAACGTCGCGTTCGGTGAGCCCATGGGCCGTTGCCTCTTGAGGACTGGCGGGCAGCAGTTCATTGACCTGAAGCTCTCCGCCCCGCGCTTCCCGGGTGCGCTGCGCAGCCATCGCATTCAGCGCACCCAGCGGATCGTAGCCGCTGAAGCCTTCGCGGAAGAGTCGCCCAATATTAACGCCGGTGATGCTCACCACGGCTTTGATGCGTTTCTCTGTCAGCGTGGCATTGACGGCATAACCGCCGCCGCCGCAAATGCCCAGCACGCCGATACGCTCCGCATCGACATACGGCAAGGTGACGGCATAGTCGATGACGCGGCTGATGTCTTCCACCCGCTGGGTCGGATCTTCTATCCAGCGCGGCGCCCCGCCCGACTCCCCCTGAAAACTGGCGTCATAGGCGATAACGACGTACCCCTGCTCCGCCAACGCCTTACCGTAAACATTGCCGGAGGTTTGTTCCTTGCAGCTGCCGAAAGGATGGACGCTGACCACCGTCGGGTAGCGCTTGGATTCATCGAACCCCGGCGGCAGCTGAATGTGGGCGGCGATGTGCCAGGCCATATCGGCGTTTTGGATGCGGATATTTTTCATTACAGCGTCTCCTCAAAGAACGGCACCAGGACGGAAACGGCTTCGGCGACATAGGCTTTACCGTCATACAATTCCATATGATTCGCGCCTTCGACGATGTGGTAACGCTTGTCGCTGCTCGCGGCGCGGTCGTATAAATCGTCACTCATCCATTTACTGCCCGCCACACTGCCCGCCACGATCTGCATCGGCTGGGTCAGATACACTTCGGCCATATGGTAGGCGTCGTAGGTAATGATCTGGTTGAGGCTGCGCAGCGTCGCATAGCCGGGCGCCGTCGGATATTGCGCGCGCGGGGTGTGGTAATACTCCCAGGCCTGGCGCAGCTCTTCGTTCGGCGCATCGGATTCTTTCATCGGCGCCAGCGGCATGGTGGCATGTTCACCGCTGCTGATATCGCTGGTGCGGGCGTTGGAGCCCGCCTCAACGTACGGCAACGCATCAATGGACTTCACATTGTTTTCCCACCCGTTGCGGAACATCGAGCCGATATTGACGGCGCTGACGGTGCCGATGGCCTTGATGCGGCGATCCTGGATCGCGGCGTTGGCGGTATAGCCCGCACCGGCGCAAATGCCCATCGCGCCAATGCGCTCGTTGTCGACATAAGGCAGCGTGGTCAGGTAATCAATCACCGCGCTGACGTCTTCGGTGCGGATATAAGGGTTTTCCAACTGACGGGGTTCGCCGCCGCTTTCCCCCTGATAAGAGGCATCGTAAGCCACGGTCACGAACCCCTGCTCCGCCAGTTTTGCGGCATAGGTGCCGGCGGTTTGCTCTTTCACGCCGCCCCCCGGGTGAGAAACGACGATGGCCGGATACTGACGGCCCGCGTCGAAGGCCGGCGGGAAGTAGAGCACTGCGGAAAGATCGATGGTTGGGTTATTGCTATTCGTGAAGCTGATTTTCTGGTTCATCATCCGGTTCCTCATCAGGGTGGTCGGTTAACTGCATCGTTTCTGATTCTCACTATAGACATTGAACATTAAGATGATTAGACCCAAAATAATGATTAGACCTATCACTTAAATGATTAATCAGCCGAACGGAAAACAGAGATGAAACGTGATGAGATAGCCGATTTGGTGGCATTTGTGGTGGTCGCCGAGGAGCGCAGCTTCACCCGGGCCGCGGCCCGCCTGGGCATGGCGCAGTCAGCGTTAAGCCAGATCGTCCGCCGCATCGAAGAACGGCTGGGGTTTCGTCTGCTGACGCGCACCACGCGCAGCGTAGTGCCCACCGAGGCCGGAGAGCAGCTCTTGTCGACCCTGGGTCCCATGCTGCAAGACCTGGATTCCGTCATGACTTCACTGGGCGAGCTGCGCAACCGCCCTTCCGGCACCATACGCATCACCACGGTGGAGCATGCCGCTAAAACCCTTTTGCTGCCCGCCATGCGCATGCTGCTGAAATCTCACCCAGAAATTAACGTGCAGCTCATCATCGATTATGGTCTTAGCGATGTGGTCGCAGAACGTTTCGATGCCGGCGTCCGTCTGGGGGGAGAGATGGATAAGGATATGATTGCCGTGCGGATTGGGCCTGATATTCCGATGGCGATCGTTGGCGCGCCGGATTATCTTGCCCGGCGAGGCACCCCGACCTCGGTGGCGCAACTGGTCGATCATCAGGCGATTAACCTCTATCTTCCTACATCGGGCACCGCCAACCGTTGGCGGCTCATGCGCGGGGGACGTGAAGTTCGGGTTCGCATGGAAGGCCAACTGTTGTTAAACACCATCGACCTGATCCTGGACGCCGCTCTCGACGGGCACGGCCTGGCCTACCTGCCTTGCGATCAGGTGCAGAACGCCCTTGACGAGAAAAAACTCGTCCGCGTGCTGGACAAGTTCACCCCGGACTTACCGGGGTATCATCTTTACTACCCACACCGCAAGCACCCAGGATCGGCCTTTTCTTTGCTTATCGATGTGCTTAGGTTTAACGACGCGCAGAAGCCCAAATAGCGTGCTGCCGCCTGAATCCACTCCGACAGGCACAGGTATCGTCTCCTGTCAGAGAAACTCTGGTTGAGAAAAGCCCGCTCAGGAAGACCTGAGCGGGCTTTGTGCTGTTTTGCCGTTAGCGCTTACAGCACAAATTCGTAGTGCGAACCGTCCGGCAGTTCGACATCCAGGCGCAGTTTGCCGCCGGCCGCCTCAACATAGCGTTTAAGCGAAGACAGTTTCAGATCGCGGCCCGGTTTTTCCATCACGGCGACGGTCGGTTGCCTGATACCCAGCGCCTGCGCCATTTCAACCTGGGTTTTCTGCACCTTCTCGCGCAGCTCGGCAAGATGGATGTTCAGCATAATGTCCGTCGCCATTGCCTGCGCTTCGGCCACGACCTCGGGCTTTTCCTCCGCAATAAGCTGTTCCAGCGTTCTGCCCATCGCGTCACTCCTTCTCTTTTAGTGTGTTCAGCCAATTCGTGAATTCCCGATCGGCAATCTGCAGCATTCGATCGTAAAAACGTTTTTCATCGCCCGCTTTATTGCCCGCGCAAAGCACCATGCCGATACGGTTCGGATCGAAGGCGAAAAATGCCCGCAACGGTTCGCCACGGCTCTGAATACGCAGCTCTTTCATGTTGCTGTAACGCGAGCCTTTAACCGTATCGGCATAGGGCCTGGGCAAGCCGGGCCCTTTTTCCCGCAGGACCATCAATGCAGCAAGCACGCAGGCCCGGTCGGCATCGCTGAGTGATCTTAACCAATGATCAAATGCATCCGTTGTTTTAATTTCCCACACGGGCCCCCTAAAATATAGATCAATAGCTATATAGATGTAAAGCTATAGCAGAGAGGCACTGGGATGGCATGCAAAGGCATGCGTTGTTACTGCAAGGCTGAACGTACATCCACGCATTTTGCAAACGCAGTGCGCGGCATTCACCTTTTTACGCGCGGTATCGAATAATCGTTCAGAGGCACGGGGCGCTTCCCCGCCGCCCCTTTATGAACCCTGTCACAAAAAGCGCATAACGTTTTCGGCGTTCTGCGCAGCGGGCGATGAGCGACAAACTTGTTAACGCCACGTTACATCGGGTTAGGCAACATTGTTAACGCCGATTGATGCGCTAAACGCATCGCGCCATGCGTTTATTGCGCTTATTTACTTTATTTTCCTGAGCGAGTCTTCAGCAACAGGCGCGGCGTCAGGCGCCAATAACAAACTGGAGATAACGATGCATTCCTCTACCTCACCCATGACCATCCGGGCCAGATCCGGCGCGATACTGCGCGTCACCTCCGGCAACTTTTTAGAGCAGTTCGATTTTTTCCTGTTCGGCTTTTACGCTACCTACATCGCACACACCTTTTTCCCGGCCAGCAGCGAGTTCGCCTCGCTGATGATGACCTTTGCGGTATTCGGCGCGGGCTTTTTGATGCGCCCGATCGGCGCCATCGTGCTGGGCGCTTACATCGATAAAGTCGGCCGCCGCAAAGGGCTGATCGTCACCCTGTCGATCATGGCCGCGGGCACCTTCCTGATCGTGCTGATCCCCTCTTACCAGAGCATCGGGCTTTGGGCGCCGCTGCTGGTGCTGTGCGGGCGTCTGTTGCAAGGCTTCTCGGCGGGCGCGGAGCTGGGCGGCGTGTCCGTCTATCTGGCCGAAATCGCCACGCCGGGCCGTAAAGGCTTCTACACCAGCTGGCAGTCCGGCAGCCAGCAGGTGGCGATCATGGTGGCGGCGGCCATGGGCTTCGCGCTCAATGCGGCGCTGGAAGAAAGCGCCATTCGCGAATGGGGCTGGCGCCTGCCTTTCCTGTTCGGCTGCCTGATCGTTCCCTTCATCTTCTTCCTGCGCCGCAAGCTGGAAGAGACGCAGGAATTTACCGCTCGCCGTCACCACCTGGCGATGCGCGACGTGTTTAAAACCCTGCTGAAAAACTGGCCGGTGGTGATCGCCGGCATGCTGATGGTCGCCATGACCACCACCGCGTTTTACCTGATCACCGTCTATGCGCCAACCTTCGGCAAAAAGGTGCTGCTGCTCAGCGCCTCCGACAGCTTGCTGGTCACCCTGCTGGTGGCGATCTCTAACTTCATCTGGCTGCCCATCGGCGGCGCGCTGTCGGATCGTTTCGGCCGCAAACCGGTGCTGGTCGCCATGACGTTGCTGACGTTGGCCACCGCCTACCCGGCGCTGAGCCTGCTCGCCGCCGCCCCCAGCTTCGGCATGATGCTGGCCGTGCTGCTGTGGCTGTCCTTCATTTACGGCCTCTACAACGGCGCCATGATCCCGGCGTTGACGGAGATCATGCCAACGGAAGTGCGGGTGGCCGGGTTCTCGCTGGCCTACAGCCTGGCGACGGCGGTGTTCGGCGGCTTTACGCCGGTGGTCTCCACCGCGTTGATCGAATATACCGGCGACAAGGCTTCACCGGGCTACTGGATGAGCTTCGCCGCGCTGTGCGCCCTGCTGGCGACGCTGTATATGTATCGCCGCATCGCCATGCCGCTGCAAACCGCGCGCTAAGCCGCCATCTCAAAAGGAATGATGCCATGCAAAAACTCACTCGTTCGATCCTCGCCGCGCTGGTGTGCGCCTCCTGCAGTACGGCGGCGCTGGCCAAAGACGTGACCGTGATGATCTCCGGCGGCTTCAAAGCCGCACTAGAGAAGCTGGCTCCGGAATATGAAGCTCAAAGCGGCGACAAAATCATTCTGGTGTCCGGCCCCTCGATGGGCAAAACGCCGCAGGCGATCCCCGCGCGGCTGGCGCGCGGAGAGCAAGCCGATGTGCTGATCATGGTGGGCGACGCGCTCACCCAACTGGAAAAAGAGCGCTGGACCCAGCCGGGTTCACGCGTGGAGCTGGCCGATTCGCCGATCGGCATGGTGGTGAAACAGGGTGCGCCCAAGCCGGTGATAAAAACGGATGCCGAGCTGCGCAATGTCCTGCTGCAGGCTGACTCTTTCGCCTATTCCGACAGCGCCAGCGGCCGCTATGTCAGCGGCCAACTGTTCAAAAAGCTGGGCATCGAGGAACAGGTGAAAGGAAAGGCGCATAAGGTTGAGCGCATTCCGGTGGCCTCTGAAGTGGCGCAGGGGAAATACGCGCTGGGCTTCCAGCAGGTCAGCGAATTGCTGCCCGTGGCGGGCGTGACCTTTATCGGCGAGCTGCCGGAAAACGTGCAGTACATCACCCGCTTCGCGGGCGCGGTAACCGCCAAGGCGGAGCACCGCCGCGAAGGCAAAGCGCTGCTGGACTTCCTCGCTTCCCCTCAGGCGCAGCCGACCATTCGCGCGACCGGCATGCGAACCGTGCCGGCGCCGCAGCCGGTCAAGCAGAGTGATACTGTTCAGTAATCAACTTTTCCAGCTCGGCGGCGACGAAAGACTGCATGCGGCCGCCGCGTCTGATGAGACCCACGGTACGTTTCACCACTGGATCGACCAGCGGCACCGACGTCAACACCGAGTGCTCTGAAGCGGGCATCGACATGGCGGGCACGGCGGCAATGCCGATGCCCGCCTCAACCATGCCCAGCATGGTCGTCACATGGCGAGTTTCACACACGCTGGGGCGTTCCGGCACGAGGTGTTCCAGGCGCTGATCGAGCAGATTGCGATTGCCGGAGGTTTTATCCAGCGAGACGTAATCCTGCTGATAGAACTCTTGCCAGGTGAGGCTCTTTTTAGCGGCGAGCGGATGGTCGCGCCGGCAGGCGGCCACGTAGACGTCCCCCACCAACGGCACAAATTCAAGATTAGGCTGCAGCCGCCCGGCGAAGCAGATGCCGAAATCGGCCTGGCCGCCGGTGACCGCCTCGATGACATGACCTGCGCTGCCGTCGATCAGCTTGACGCGCACGCGCGGATAGCGCAGCCGGAAACGGCGTATCACGTCGGGCATGAAATAGTAGGCCGCCGAGGGCACCGTGGCGACGGTAACCAGCCCCACCCGCTCCTGGCTGACCTTGTCGATATCGGCCAACACCGCTTCGACGTTCATCAGCAGCTGATCCGAACGCTCGGCAAAAGCCTGCCCGTACAGCGTCAAGGTCACGCGCCGGGTGGTGCGATCGAACAGTTTGCTGTCCAGCGCGTTTTCCAGCTTCTCAATCCTGCGGCTCAGCGCCGACTGCGACAGGCAGATGGACTCTGCGGCCAGCCGAAAATTGCCGTACTCCACCAGCGCGCGAAACGCATAGAGATCGTTGAGATCAAAATTCACGGGCATAACGACCAACTCTCCTTGCTGAAAATGGCAGAAGACGCAAAACAGCGATGATAACCGCTTATATCGCCACGTTCACCGACTGGGTGGTTGAACCACCCAAGCCCCTATCGCCCCAGCAGCACCATTCCCCAAATAATGATAGTCATCACCACGGCTACCAGCTGCGCTGCGCCGCCCAAATCTTTGGCGCGTTTGGATAACGGATGCAATTCCAGCGAAATGCGATCGACTACGGTTTCAATCGCCGTATTAAGCAGCTCAACCACCAATAGCAGAAAACTGCAGGTGATTAATAACAGCCTTTCTATATTTGTAATATCTAAACCAAATGTAACAACCAGTAAAATGGCGTTAATAACCAATAATTGGCGGAACGCATCTTCGGTAAGCACAGCATCAATAAACCCGGCCCAGGAATTCCTAATGCTGTAGGTTAATCGGCTTATTCCTTTTTTCTTTTCCACAGGCATACAATCAGCTCTCGTCAAAACTGCGACAGTCACTCGCAAATAAATCACGCAGCGTGAATTTATCTCGAGTTTATTAATTAAAAACCTTAACCGTTCTCTTTCAGGAAACGATGCATTCACTCACTCGCCGTCCCCCTGCTCCTGAAACGCCACCGCCCGAAAATGCCCTGGCGCGGTTATTATTCTGGGAGCGTCAAAAAGGGACGCGATATCAGCCGCTTAAAGCGTTTTCTCGTACAAGCGGTAACGCTTGTACGGCACCGCGCCGATGCGTTCTAAAATCGTCCGCATGCCGGTATTGGTTTCCAGGATCCACGACATTTCCAGCGCGTCGATATTGCGCTTCGCGAAAGGCTCGCGCAGCGCCTCAATCAGCAGCAGCGCAATAATGGGCCCGATGCGGCTGAATTGATATTCCTGGCGTACGCCCATCAACGGCACGCGCGCGGTGCGCACGCCGCTGACTTTCAGGCGCCACAATAGCTTCGCCCAGCCGAACGGCAATAAACGCCCCTGCAGATCGGCAATCGCTTCGTTAATGTTCGGCAGACCGACGATAAAGGCGCAGGGGGCGCCATCCACCTCGGCGATATGGATCATATCGTCGGGCACCAGGAACTTCAGCTGATCCCCCATGGTGGCGAACTCGTGCTCGGTGAACGGGACAAACCCCCAGTTATGTTGCCACCCGGAGTTGAACACCTCGCGCAGCACCTGCATCTCCTCGCGAAAGCGCTTGCGATTGAGACGGCGGACGGTCACCTTTTTACGCACCTGATCCATCATCCGGGTTAACGACGGCGAAAAATGCAGGTCGGTTCTTTTCATCCAATAGGCAAGCAAATCAATCCCTTCACTGTAGCCCTGCTGCGCTATCTGGGCCGCGTAGTAAGGTTTCGCGTGCGTCATCAGGGCAGAAGGCGGGGTATCGAACCCTTCGACCAACAGGCCGCTTTCCTGATTGATATTGAGGCTGAATGGCCCGGTGATTTTACGCGCGCCTTTCGACCTCAGCCACTCCTCCGCTACCGTGAATAAGGTGCTGAACACGGCGGGATCGTCAACGGCGTCAATCATGCCGAAATGGCCGGTATCCTCACCATGCAGCTCCCGGTGCAGAGAATCGATTTGCGCAGTGATGCGCCCAACCACTTTGCCCTGTTTTTTGGCCACCCATGCCTGCCATTCAATATGGTCGGTCCCGGGATTCTTCTTTGACAGGTGCTCTTCGCGCTCTACATGCAGCGGCTCAATCCAGTTCGGATCATCGCGAAACAGTTGCGAGGGGAAAGCAATAAATTCTTTAAGTTCGCGTTTATCCAGAACTTTCTCAATACGGATCATAAATAGCCTTACGTTTTAATAAAATAATTAAATAAGCACGCGACAACGCCTTTAGCATTTTTTATGCTGTTGCCTTTTATTGAATTGTGTATTGCCTCCGGCTCACTGATAAGAAAAACCGAATATTCCCCCTCGGCGAATCAGCAACGTGTTGCCTGACATTCACCCTGTGATGTCCATAATTGATAAAAAAAGGAAACAGAAAGCGGCGCAGTCAGGCTACGCTAATAGTGCTCTTTTATTATTTCGTGCTGTTATGGTAAAAGAAACTCGCCGCTTTTAGTGTACCGACTTTAATCAGGAGGTGCGCCGCCATTTTTACCACTTAATGCTATTTTTAAGATTAGCCTTAAATGAATCGTTCACTTTTGAATTTCTTGCGGCATACTGTTTAGGAAGTGTTTAAGTTCCAAGATAGCCATGCATGAGGTCATAACCTATGAGCCGACAGTTATTTCCTGCCCGACAGATGCAGACTAAAGAACGGCGAAGTCCGGATATTACAATAGTCTCTCATATCTCGCCAGGGTGCCGCTCAAGGCTGATAACTCGGGCTACTCACGCTCTGCCCGGTTAATAACCGGCATGCCGCTCGAGCACGGCAATATACGCTGTTCGCGGAATGAAGATGGTTGAATAACAAACTTATTCAAAACCTATTCATAGTAAAACATCAATTACCTCGCCAAGAGTGATTTCTCTCTTTTGGTGATTTTTAATCTATGGCTAAGTTTGTCTATGTCTGAAACAAGTTCCGTTCATTCTCTTCCCATGCGCTATGCGGACTTCCCCACGTTAGTGGACGCGTTGGATTACGCGGCACTCGGTAATACGGGAATGAATTTTTACGACCGTCGCAATCAACTCGTGACCGTTCTCGACTATCGCACGCTGCAGCAAAAAGCGATCGCGGGCGCGCGGCGTTTATTGTCCCTGAAGCTCAAGAAAGGCGATCGCGTGGCGCTTATCGCCGAAACCAGCCCGGGCTTCGTCGAAGCCTTTTTCGCTTGCCAATATGCCGGCCTGGTGGCGGTGCCGTTGGCGATCCCGATGGGCGTTGGCCAGCGCGACTCCTACACCGCCAAACTGAAAGGGTTGATCGCCAGCTGCAACCCTGCGGCGATCATCAGCAGCGAAGAGTGGACACCGCTCATCTCGTCGGCCACGGAAAACTCTTCGGCGATGCACATCCTCAGCGACGCAGACTTTAACGCCTTGCCAGAACCGGAAATCGCGTTGCCGGCGCCTTCGCCCGACGATATCGCCTATCTCCAATACACCTCGGGCAGCACCCGCTTTCCGCGCGGCGTGATCATTACCCAGCGGGCGGCCATGGCGAACCTGAACGCGATCAGTCGCGACGGGATCAAGTTGCGCGCCGGCGACCGCTGCGTTTCGTGGCTGCCCTTCTATCACGATATGGGCCTGGTCGGTTTCCTGCTTACGCCGGTGGCGACCCAGCTGTCCGTCGACTACCTGCGCACGCAAGATTTCGCCATGCGCCCGATGCAGTGGCTGAAACTGATCGCCAAGAATCGCGGCACGGTGTCCGTCGCCCCGCCGTTCGGCTACGATCTGTGTCTGCGCCGCAGCAACGCCAAAGAGCTGGCCGATCTGGATCTTTCCAGCTGGCGGGTTGCGGGCGTGGGCGCCGAGCCGATCCCGGCCGAGCTGCTCGCCCAGTTTGGCGAACACTTCAGCAGCATCAACTTCGACAGCAAAGCCTTCATGCCGTGCTATGGCCTGGCCGAGAACACCCTGGCGGTGAGTTTTTCCGACCCTTGCTCCGGCCCGCAAACCAACGAGGTCGACCGCGATATTTTGGAATACGAGGGTAAAGCGGTCGCGCCGGGCAAGAAGACCCGCGCCGTCTCGACCTTCGTCAACTGCGGCCGTGCGCTGCCCGGCCACCGCATCGAGATCCGCAGCGAAACCGGGCAACCGCTGCCGGAACGTCAGGTCGGCCATATCACGATTTCCGGCCCCAGCCTGATGAACGGCTATTTCTGCGACGATGAGTCCCAGCAGCAGATCCAAGTGACCGGCTGGATGGACACCGGCGATCTCGGCTATCTGCTGGACGGCTATCTGTACGTCACCGGCCGCAAGAAGGATTTGATCATTATTCGCGGCCGCAATATCTGGCCGCAGGATATTGAGTACGTCGCGGAATCCGAACCGGAAATCCGTTCCGGCGATGCGATTGCCTTCGTGACCGAAGAACACGACGAAGCGGCCAGGATCATTTTGCAGATCCAGTGTCGAGTCAGTTCGGAAGAACGCCGTGAACAAATCGTGCATTCGCTGAGCGCGCGCATTCAAAGCGAGTTCGGCATCGCGGTGGACATCGAGCTGCTGCCGCCGCACAGCATTCCCCGCACGTCGTCGGGTAAACCCGCACGCGCGGAGGCCAAGAAACGCTGGCTGAGCGCTTCGCTCTACCCGCAAATGCCGCAGCTGGCCGGTTTCGCGCAATGAGCGGCACCGTGGCAGTGACGGGCGCGACCGGCTTTATCGGCCGGCACATCGTCCAGGAACTGCTGGCGCAAGGGTTTAGCGTGCGCGCCCTGACGCGGCAAGCCGGAAAAGCCGCCGCAGACAACCTGCAGTGGATCCCCGGCGCGCTGGAAGATCGGCCCTCGCTCACCGAACTGGTGCGCGGCGCGGAGTGCGTCGTGCATTGTGCGGGCCAGGTGCGCGGGCATGCGGAAGCGGTGTTCACCCGCTGCAACGTCACCGGCAGCCTGAATTTGATGCAGGCGGCCAAACAGAACGGCCGCTGCAATCGCTTCTTGTTCATGTCGTCGCTGGCGGCCCGCCATCCGGCGCTGTCCTGGTACGCCCATTCAAAACAGGCCGCCGAGCAGCAACTCATCGCCGCCACGGGCGATATCGCGCTGGGGATTTTCCGCCCGACGGCGGTTTACGGGCCCGGCGATAAAGAGCTGAAACCGCTGTTCAACGGCCTGCTGCGCGGCGTGCTGCCCCGGCTGGGCGCGCCTGACGCCAGGCTCTCTTTTCTGCACGTGAGCGATTTGGCAAAGGCGGTCAGCCAATGGGTGCAAACCGAACCCGCGCAGCCAAATATTTACGAACTGTGCGACGGCGTGGCCGAAGGCTATAACTGGCTGCGCCTGCGGGACATCGGCGCCGCCGTGCGTCACGGGCCGGTGCGGCTGGTGGGCATTCCGCTGCCGCTGCTGAAAGCCCTGGCGGATATCAGCGTGGTGTGGAACCGCCTGGTAAAAAAAGAGCCGATGCTGACGCGCAGCAAAATACGCGAATTAACGCATCGCGACTGGTCCGCCAGTAATCAGGCGCTGTCGCAACAGATTAATTGGTTTCCACAGGTGAGTTTGGAACGCGCGCTGCGTGAAGGGCTGTTTTAATTATTCCAAGTAGAGGTGTGTCAACGTTCTTATGCTAAATCGCGATGCTGTAATGGATTATATCCTGACGTGTTTGCAAGGTATCGTCGAAGGCGGAGTGGAAATAAAACCTGATAGCGATCTCGTCAATGATCTTGGCCTGGAATCCATCAGAGTCTTGGATCTGCTGATGATGCTGGAAGATGAATTAGATATCTCCATTCCTATCAATATATTGCTTGATGTCAGAACGCCTGAGCAACTGCTTGACGCGCTGCGCCCTTATCTGGAGAAAAACCATGGGACTGTATGATAAGTTTGCGCGGCTCGCCAATGACCGTGAACAATTTCAAACGTCCGGTCTGAATCCGTTCGGCACCTGTATCGACGAAGTGTATTCCGCCACCCAAGGGCGCATCGGCGATCAAAAGATTGTCCTCGCCGGCACCAATAATTACCTTGGCCTGACGTTCGATGCGCAGGCGATCGCCGCCGGCCAGGCGGCTCTGGCCGCGCTCGGCACCGGCACCACCGGCTCGCGCATGGCGAACGGCAGTTACGGATCGCACCTGACGCTGGAACGGGAGCTGGCGGAATTCTTCGATCGCCCGAGCGCCATCGTGTTCTCCACCGGCTATACCGCCAACCTGGGCGTCATCAGCACGCTGGCGGGGCCGGGTGCCGTGGTGCTGATCGACGCGGACAGCCACGCGAGCATTTACGACGCCTGCGCCCTCGGCGGCGCGGAAATTATTCGCTTCCGCCACAATGACGCCGCCGATCTGGAGCGCCGCATGGTGCGCCTGGGCGAACGCGCCCGCGAGGCGATCATTATCGTGGAAGGCATCTACAGCATGCTGGGCGACGTCGCCCCGCTGGTGGAAATCGTCGACATCAAGCGGCGATTGGGCGGGTATCTGCTGGTCGACGAAGCGCACTCCTTCGGCGTGATGGGCGAGCACGGCCGCGGCCTGGCCGAAGCGCTGGGCGTCGAGCAAGACGTGGATATCATCCTGGGCACCTTCAGCAAAAGCCTGGCTTCGATCGGCGGCTTCGCCGTCGGCGGCAAGGGGATGGACGTGCTGCGCTACAGCAGCCGGCCGTATATCTTTACCGCTTCGCCGTCGCCGTCCAGCATCGCTTCGGTGCGCACGGCGCTGCAAAAAATCGCCCGCCATCCCGAGCTGCGGGAAAAACTGTGGAGCAATGCGCACCGCCTGTACCACGGCCTCGCCGAGCTGGGCTATACCCTGGGGCCGCGCATCAGCCCGGTGGTGCCGGTGATGATCGGTTCAAAGGAAGAAGGGTTGCGTTTCTGGCGCGAGCTGATCGCCCACGGCGTCTATGTGAACCTGGTGCTGCCGCCGGCCGCGCCGGCGGGCGTGACCCTGCTGCGCTGCAGCGTCAATGCCGCGCACAGCGATGAAGAAATCGACACCATCGTGCGCGCCTTTGCGGCGCTGAAAAAATAAAGTCTTTCCTTCTCGGCCGCGGCGGCGGTGCCGAAAATGGCCACGCCGCCCTGCCGAACCGATGCGCACCTCAGTGCGCAGCCGTTGATACCCCATCAGCCGAATAGCGATACCCCTGCGCCGCCATAAATTCCGCGATGGCTTTTTCCGCCGCCGAAAGCACCTCCTCGATCGGCCGATCGGCATCGAGATCCACGATGTCGGCGCCTTCGAACGTCAATAGCGGCGTGACGGCGATCTTCTTCTCCAGCGCCGCTTTGCGGTGATCGGGTTTGCGCGCGCAGGCCACGTCCAGACTGACATTCAGCTTGAGCACCAGATCCGGTTTTTGCCCCGCCATCCATTGAAACGCCGCCCGTTCACGCGCCGCCAGCCAACGGACGAAACGGCTGCCTTCAACGTCGACGGGAAAAACCGTGCCGTCGTAAGCGCCAGGGATCTGCGCCTGCGGAAAACGGTCGGTCAACACGATGAACCCTTGCCGGCGATACGCCAGCATGCGGCGAAAACGCAGCAGCCGCCGCCCCACGAAAGCGATGATCACCGCCGACGGCAACAGGCCGATCCGGGATTTTTTCGTTTTGACTTTTTTGGTATTGCTCTCGATAGCCTTGCCCACCGAGCGCCCGAGCAGCGGCAATTTCGCCGCCGCGCGCCCGACATTGCCCGCCTGTTTGCCCAGATGCACCTGCACCGCCGGGCCATAATGTTTCACATACTCGATCAGATGTTCACAAACGGTGGACTTACCCGATCCGTCGCTGCCGATAACCGCAATCAGCGGCGGAAATTTTGCACTCATAATAAGACTCTCTTTCAATACACCAGAAACGGCGTGCCATATTTGAAGCGAACGATCGCTTATCATTGCCGCGGTGGCTGCGTGAAAAAAAATTTGCCATACGCAGCGCCAAAAAGCACAAAAGATTAAGCGAAAATTGAAAACCTCTGCTCTTTTTTCGCCGTGAGCCATGCCGAGAATTAACATAAAAAGCGAAACCAGCCCACGCACGAACAATTAGCACAAAATAACAAGAACAAACGCCATGAATATCAATTCAAATAACGAAAAGGAATACCGATCTCATTATTTTATCGCAGCAAAGCACAATAAATATCTTGAACCCAAGGCGTATTGGAATACAATAGTTTTTTTCGCATTGGATCAATTATTGTGAGTCAGCAGATAAGACCTTCATCTGATCGCTCGCCCGTGCGCGTAATAGCGATAACCGGCTGTGACGGCTCGGGAAAATCCACGTTAGCCGCCAGCCTGGTCAACGCTTTATCGGCACAAGAACCTGCCGAACTGCTGTATCTCGGCCAGTCTTCCGGGCGTATTGGCGAATGGATCAGTTCGCTGCCGATTATTGGCGCGCCCTTCGGGCGTTATTTGCTGAAGAAATCGGAACGCGTGCATGAGCGCCCTTCCACACCGCCGGATAATGCCACGGCGCTGGTGATATTTTTACTCTCCTATTGGCGCGTTTATAAATTTCGTCGCATGCTGAAGAAAAGCCGCAGCGGCGCATTACTGATCACCGATCGTTATCCGCAAGCCGAAGTGGCGGGGTTTCGTTTCGATGGCCCGCAGCTGGCGAAAACCGCCGGCGGCAATCGCTGGATCCGCTGGCTGAGAAAGCGCGAACAAAACCTGTACCAATGGATGGCGTCTTATCAGCCCTTATTATTAATTCGGCTGGATATTGACGAACAAACGGCCTATTCACGCAAACCCGATCACTCGCTGGCGGCGTTGCGTGAAAAGATCGCCGTCATCCCGCACCTAACGTTTAACGGCGCTAACATATTGGATTTAGACGGCCGCGAACCGGCCGACCGTATTTTCGACGCATCGCTGCGCGCCGTTAAAATATCGCTGAGGGCCGCCAATGCCTAGCCGACAAATAACCTTTCCGTACCGAAACAGATGAAAAAAAATAAACTCACCGCCGAACAGGATACCTCTCCCACCTGCATCACCGGGCTGATTGCCGTGGTGGGCAGCGACGGCACGGGCAAGTCCACGCTGACCGCCGACCTGGTGAAAAACCTGCAGCAACATCGCCCCACGGAGCGGCGCTATTTGGGGCTGATCTCCGGCGAAGATGGCGACAAAATCAAGCGTTTACCGTTCATCGGCGTGTGGCTGGAACGGCGCCTGGCGGCCAAATCCGACAAAACCCAGCGCATGAGCAACAGGCCGCCGGCGCTGTGGGCGGCGCTGATCATGTACGGCTTTTCGCTGTGGCGCGCATCCAACCTGCGCAAGGTGCGGCGGTTGGCGCAGAGCGGCGTTCTGGTGATCAGCGATCGCTACCCGCAGGCGGAAATCTCAGGTTTTTACTACGATGGGCCCGGCATCGGCGTGGAACGCGCAAAAGGGTGGCTATTAAGCCGCCTGGCGGCGCGCGAACGCCGTTTATATCAACGCATGGCCGTCTATCGGCCGGAGCTGATCATTCGCCTTGATATCGACGTCGATACGGCCTTTTCCCGCAAGCCCGATCACAGTTACGAAGAGCTGAAAGACAAGATCGCCGCCATGGTGCGCCTGCAATACAACGGCTCGCGCATCATCGAGCTGGACGCCAGAGCCCCTTACGACGAGGTGCTGAGCAATGCGCTCAACGCCATTTCCGCCGTGGTGAACCCCGCGAAGCGCCCGCAGAGTGATCTCGGGCAACCCGGCGAGAACGCCGGTAAAGAAACTCAGGTTTATTAAACGAATACAGGGCAAACGCATGACTGCGGAATACAAAATGCAGCAAAACAACGATAACGGCTGGTTTTGGCTATGAAACGGTGGTTTTCCGACGGCGCGTTTCGTTCCATTTTACGTAATGCCGCCTACCTGGGCTCCGGCAGCGTCGCCAGCGCACTGCTCGGCCTGCTGGCGCTCTCCTGCGCCGGTAAAGGCATGTCGCCTGAAATGTTCGGCGTGCTGGTGGTGATTCAGGCCTATACCAAAGCGGTCAGCGATTTCATCAAATTCCAGACCTGGCAGTTTGTGGTGCAATTCGGCACTCCGGCGCTGGAACATCAAAATACCGGGCGCTTCCGCGACGTCGTCGCCTTCTCCTTTGGCCTGGATATCGCCAGCGGCGTCATCGCCGTGCTGGGCGGCATGATCATGCTGCCGTTCTTGTCTCACGCTCTGGGGCTGGACAGCGAAAGCTTCTGGCTCGCCATGCTGTACTGCACCCTGATCCCATCGATGACCTCGTCCACGCCGACCGGCGTGCTGCGCGCCTTCAACCGCTTCGATTTAATCGCCATCCAGCAGGCGATCAAACCGTTCCTGCAGGCGGTGGGCAGCGTCATCTCCTATTATTTCGATCTGGGGTTCCCCGGCTTTATCGTCACCTGGTACGCCTCTAACCTGATCGGCGGCACGCTGTTTTGGTGGTTCACCGCGCGCGAGCTGCGCCGCCGCGATATCCATGGCGCGCTGAGGCCGCGCCTGTTCAACGTCGCGCGCCGCATCGAGGGCGCCTGGAACTTCGTCTGGACCACCAACATCGCCCATACCATCTGGGCCGCCCGCAACTCCTGCACCACCGTGCTGGTGGGCGTGGTGCTCGGCCCGGCCGCAGCCGGGCTGTTCAAGATCGCCATGACCTTCTTCGATGCGACGGGCACCCCGGCCAAGCTGCTGGAGAAAAGCTTCTATCCCGAGATCATGCGCCTGGATCCGCGCACCAAGACCCCGTGGCTGCTCGGCCTGCGCTCTTCGCTGCTGGCCGGCGGCATCGGCCTGGCCGTTGCGGTGTTGATGTTGCTGGTGGGCAAGCCGCTTATTTCCGCGGTATTCGGGCAGCAATACCTGGAAGCCTATGACCTGATTCAAATCATGCTGGGCGCGATCATCGTCTCCATGATGGGCTTCCCGCAGGAATCCTTACTGTTTATGGCGGGCAAACAGCGCGCCTTCCTGATCGCGCAGGCGACGGCCTCGGCGGCCTACATTGCGCTGCTGGTGTCGATGGCGTATGCCTTCGGCGTGCAGGGCGCCGCCTTCGCTTATTTACTTGGGCAATGTTTAGACGTTCTGTTATCCCTGATACCGACGATCGGCGCCTACCGCAATCGCTTTATGTTGGGGCTGAATGTGCCCAAAGAGAGTAATCAATGACCGCTAGCAATAATTGGAAAAAGTTCTCAGCCGAAACCACCCAGGCGCTGTTTGTCGCGGTGGAAGAGGACGACCTGGTTGAGGCGAATATCAGCCTGCCGCAGCAGATTGATCTGGAATGCTCCCCCGAGAGCATTCGGGACAACTACGCGCTGTGCCTGCAGTTTTGGGAAGACGGCTTTTCCCGCCGCGAGCTGCTGCAATTGGTGAACGGTTTCCTGCAAGACCCGCAGTTGGCGGCGGCTACTCGCATGCGCTACAAATATATCCGCGCCCGCTATAAGCACCTGCGCTTCGCCCAGCAGCTGTACGGCACCCCGCACCGCGCCAACCGCCTGTTCCACACCACCACCGTGGTGCTCGGCCATTTTCAGGACGCGTTTCGCAACGGCAACCAGAAGAACCTGACGCTTTACGGCAACCTGCTGCGGCTGCTGCTCAGCAAGCCGGTGTGGTCTTACGTGCGCTATGCGCTGCGCCACACCCGGCTGGAAAGCGCACAGGGCTTTATCACCTACCGCCAGGAGCAAATGCGCCAGCTGCAAACGCTGATCGCCGGCCCGGCGCTGACCGGGCATCAGTTCCATGACGTGCGCAAAATCGTCAGCCGCCAGGTCTCGTTCTACGACACGCTGAGATCGATCGATCCCGACAACCGCGAGGCCCGGCAGATCTCGCGCTTCCTGGCGGCGATTAACGGCCTGATGGGCGACCGGCATGACGTGATGGTGGCGGACAAGCTGGCCGGCGGCGATATCTATGATCGGCCGGCGATCCTGGATATCGACATCCGCCAGCGCCTGGAGCTGCTGCTGGCGCGTTTTCCGCTGTCGTTTTCCCAGCCGGCCATCGCGGCGGGCAGATAAGCGGGTTGCACGGAGCCATGATGACGTTACGTCGCTTGCTGACCCTTGCGCTGCTGCTGTCGCCGCTGACGGCATCTGCGCATAACTTCGTGCATGGCCGGCCGGTGGCGCCGATCGCCATCGCCGATCGCGGCGAGCTGCTGCTGCGCAACGGCGATTTCAGCTACCGGCCGTGGAACAGCGCAAAACTGGCGGGCAAGGTGCGGGTGATCCAGTACATCGCCGGGCGCACCTCCGCCAAAAAGAAGAACTCGCTGCTGATCAACGCCGTTAAGGACGCGAACCTGCCGGGCGATCGCTTCCAGCCGACCACCATCGTCAACACCGACGACGCGATACCGGGTTCCGGCTTCTTCGTGCGCGGCAAGATCGAGAAAAACAAACGGCATTACCCCTGGGCGCAATTCATCGTCGACAGCGACGGGCTGGGGCGCATGGCCTGGCGGCTGCCGGAGGAGAGCTCCACCATCGTAGTGCTGGACAAGGCCGGGCGCGTGCAGTGGGCGAAGGACGGCGCACTCACCCCGCAAGAAGTTGACCAGGTGATCACCCTGCTGCGCGCGCTGATCGCGCAGGAGACGCCATGAAGCGCACGCCGCCGGGAACCGATAACGCATGTCTTTGATTGAACGCTATATCACGGTTGAGATCCGCCGCCTGGTGATGATGATCGCCGGGTTTCTGATCTTCATGTTCGCCAGCTACTCCGCTCAGCGCTACCTGACCGACGCCGCCAACGGCACGCTGGCGCTGCGGGTGGTGACCGACGTGGTTTTCTATAAGTCGCTGATCGCGCTGGAGATGATATTGCCCGTCGCGCTGTATGTCTCGGTGGCGGTCGCGCTGAGCCAGATGTACAGCGATGCGGAGATCACCGCCATGCTGGCCGCCGGCGCCAGCCCGCTGCGGCTGTACAAGGCGGTGCTGATACTCGCCGTGCCGCTGGCGATAGCGGTCACGCTGCTGTCGCTGTATGGCAGGCCCTGGGCGTACGCCAATATTTATCAGCTGCAGCAACAGTCGCAATCGGTGCTGGACGTGAGCCACCTGCAGGCCGACAAATTCAACGTCAGCGGCAACGGCCGCATGATCCTCGCCAATCACGTCAACAAAACGGCCAACCACCTGACGGACGCCCTGATTTATGTGCGCGGCGGCCATCACACCAACCTGTACCGCGCGCAGTCGGTGGAGGTGCTCGACGCCTCCCCCGCCAGCCCCGCCGTGCGGCTGAAAACCGGCACCGCCTATGTGCTGGATCGTGAGGGCGCCGACGACAACGGGCAGAACTACGACAACTTCGACATCGCGCTCAAACCGTTCGTGCCCAGCGCCGAGAGCCGGCACAAGTCGGCCTCGCCGGCGGAACTGGCGCGCTCCGCCGATCCGGGCGACGCCGCCGAACTGCAATGGCGCGAGAGCCGCGGGCTGACCACCGTACTGATGGTGCTGCTGGCGATCCCCTTTAGCCGCATCAAGCCGCGGCAGGGGCGCTACGCCGCGCTGCTGCCCCTCACGGTTCTGTTTACCGTGATTTTCTATGGCGGCAACATTTGCCGCACGCTGGTGGCCAACGGCTCTCTGCCGACGATCCCCGGCGTTTGGCTGGTGCCGATAGCGATGGCTGTCGGTATCGCCCTGCTGCTGGCGCGCGACCTCTCCCTGCTGCGGAAACCCTCCCGATGACCCTTTTTAGCCGCTATCTGATCCGCAACGTGTTCATCGGCTTCGCCGCCGCGGCCGGGCTGCTCATCCCGCTGTTCACCACCTTTACGCTGATCAACGAGCTGGAGGACGTGACCCCAGGCGGCTACCGCTGGCAGCAGGCGCTGCTGGTGACCGTGATGACCCTGCCGCGCAGCCTGGTCGATCTGGGGCCGTTTATCGCGCTGCTCGGCGGCATCGTCGGGCTGGGGCAGCTCTCCAAAAGCCTGGAGCTGACGGCGATCCGTTCCGCCGGGATGTCGATATTCCGCATCGCGCTGGTGATGCTCGCCGCCGGGCTGCTGATGAACCTCTCGCTCGGCGCCCTCGATGAATGGGCCGCCTCGCCGCTGCAGCAACGCGCGCTGCAAATGAAGAATAACGCCCTGGCGCAGTCGAATAATAACGACGTTACCGTTAACCCGCTGTGGGCGCGGCGCGGCAACGAGTTTGTGACAGTGAAGACCGTCGATGAGAACGACCAGCCCCACGGCATTGAGATCTTCCGTTATCAAGCCAACCGCGCGCTGGAGTCTTACATTTACGCCGACAGCGCCAGCACCGCCGCCGACGGCAGCTGGCTGCTGCACAACGTGATGCAGAAAAGCTGGCAAGGCAGAAAGGAGACGATTGCGCGACAAGACAGCCTGCTCTGGCGCTCACTGTTCGCCGTGCCGAGCCTGAAAGAGCTGACCCTGCCGGCGGGCAGTTTCTCGCTCCAACAGCTGGATCGCTATATCGATTACCTGCAAGGCTCGGGGCAACCCAGCACCGAATACCGCCTGGCGCTGTGGAAAAAACTCGGCCAGCCCCTGCTGGTGCTGGCGATGATTTTGCTGGCCATCCCGTTTACCTTCACCGCCCCGCGCGCCCCCGGCATGGGCAGCCGGCTAGCGCTTGGCGTCATCATCGGGCTGCTGACCTACATCGCTTACCAGATCGTTCTCAACCTGGGGTTGCTGTTCGCCCTCAACGCGCCCTTCACCGCCCTCGCCCCGCCGCTTTTGCTCCTGGCGTTGGCGCTGGCGCTGGTTTATCGGTTTGACCGGCGGGGTTAAGCATTTTCTGAGGTTGATAAGGGATAAGAAGAGAATCGCAATTTCCATTCCAGAGAAAACATCACGCACTCACCTGCTCGCGATTTTTAAGGATGTTAGTTAATGGCAAAGATAGCTGTTTGTATACTGACTTTTAACTCCTCTCGTTTATTACACGAGGTGCTTTCTCCACTCATGGGCATTGCGGATGAGTGGATTGTGGTGGACTCCGGCAGTACGGATAAAACGCTGTCTATTTGCCAAAGCTTTGGAATAAGCCCTATTTATCATCGTTTCGAGACTCACGGACGGCAAATGAACTTTGCGATTTCTCAAGCTCATCATGACTGGGTGTTGTGCCTGGACAGCGACGAAATCCTTGATGCCGAAACCATAGCATCCATTTTAAAATTCAAAGCGCAGGAAAACCCACCGCCACAGCAAGCCTTTAGAATTAAAAGGAATTGGTTTGTTCTCGGACAGCCAGTCAGAACGATTTATCCCATCTCCTCACCGGACTACCCCGTTCGGCTGTTCAATAGAACGCAGGTCAGGTTCAATGATGCTCCGGTAGATGATGCCGCTGAAGGCTATATTCACACGTCGGTCATTCCCGGCAATGTTAAGCACGATACCTTTTACTCTCTCCATGAAATATTCAACAAGCTCAATAGCTATACGACAAGGGTAGTAAAATACAGAAACATTAGGCCCTCGATATTTCGTGGCATCGTTAGCGCGATCGGCGCATTTTTTAAATGGTACATACTGAGCGGGGCATGGAAGGAAGGCAAAGTCGGCGCCGTCACTGGGTTTTATGCCGTGGCCTACAGTTTCCTGAAGTATTTTAAATCCTGGTATGGCAAAGATTGATAGCGTTAAGGACAGAAACAGGGGCGTTTCCCCGCCGCTACTGATCCTGGCGTTGGTTTATCGATTTGAGCGGCGAAGTTAACACCCTACAGCAGCCTTTAGAAAACAAGAACTTTCCGGTTAATAGTTGGCCGGCTTTACAAATTGGCCTGAGCCGTTATTATCCCTTATTTGGTGTCCTATGCGCCGTTAGCTATCGCTGGCTGCCGTTCGATAACATGCCCCTCAGGGGGCCATCGAGTGCAAGGAGTGCGAGCGCCCGCCTGAACAGGCTAAGACGCAGCAAGCAAAGGAAGAGACACACTATGTTTTCCAGTTTGAAACTGCTGTATATCGCCGATGATATTATTTCACCTGATGAATTCCCCCGTATAGTCAGCCCCTCCAGCGCCTGTCACGGCCTTTCATACATGCCGGACAATGACATTCTGTCGCTTTTTTCTGGTTTCCGCGGTGGTGAACGGATCCGCCGTGAAGTCGGCGTTACGCAAAACGGAATAAGCTCCAACCTGCGCGCAAAGGTGCAGAGTGACCTGATGAGCGGCGTTGTCGTAGCGGTCGAAACCCGGCCCGGCGTGTTGGCGACGATGGGGCCATTTTACGCCGACATCGACGGTTATCTGATACCACAGGGGCGACAAGAGCCCAACTACCCGGTGGACAGGATAGTGAAACGGTACGAAGAGGCCGTGAAGTCTTATGGCGGCCGCCGGGCGCGCCCGTCCGTCTTCCCCGCACAAGTCACGCGGGCCAAACCGGCCCTTGGCCCGGATATCCCGGCGCAAGGTGGAAGAGCTGCACAGCAGGTCGTGTCAGGGCCCTTGACCAAGGCACAACGCTGGCAGGAGCGAAAGTACCTCATTGGCCGCGGGCAACGGAGTATCTACCCCGACGCCCGAATCGCCTCGGAACGCCTGGCGGCAAACAATGTCGCCGTCGAGAAGGCAAAGCTGGCGGAGAATATCTACAAGACCACGAACCCGCTAAAGGATACTCCCGGCGTTCCTGAAGGTTGGAAAGATATCAGTAACGATAATGCGGCCCTGAGTAAAATTGGGCTAAACAGAAATATGCTCTTTGACAAGGATGAATCGCCGGATTTTTTGGCAAGGGTATATCAACCTGATAGCAGTGTTTTTGGTAAAGAGATGAATCCGACGGTCGTGTTCAGAGGGTCAAGAGCGCCAGAGTTCCCGCAGGGAATCGGCAGCGCCGCCAAAAAGGCCCTTAAGGGCGACTTATCAGGGGTTAAAAATGTGAATGACTGGATAAATAATGGCGCTCAGGGGATGGGGGCAAACTCCGAGTATTATAAAAAGGCCATCAATATTGGCGAAAGCATATCAAAAACCCCCGGCATTGATATTACTGGTCATTCATTAGGTGGCGGCATGGCCTCCGCCGCATCAATGACCAGTGGAAAACCCGCCTGGACGTTTAATGCAGCCGGACTCAACAGCGGAACAATTAGAAAATACGGAGGGGGGGCTCTTGGTTCAGCCAAGAACATACAAGCCTATCGAGTGGAAGGTGAGCTGTTAACCACGTTACAGGAGGTTAATAACGAAAGTGATTATGAGCTTATAAAAAATGCCCTGCCCGATTCGTTACAAAAACCCTGGGGGGTAGCATTGCCTTTCACCTTGAAAGAGTGGTCATCACTAGCGCTGCCTGATGCTGCCGGCATACCGCACACGCTTGCCGGAGGGACAGGAACCCTGCTCGATAAACACGGTATAGACCAGACAATAAAGTTGATTGAAGATCAGAAAGACGAGGATATCGCCACTATCAGGGGGAGAGTATGAGCAAGTTGATAATGGCAATGGCGTTACTGTTTACTGTTTTCATGATGCAAGGATGCAATAAAAAAATGGAATATGAACCACAGGATTTTTTTGAAGGCCAGCAACTGGAAGTCGCACAGCTAATTTATGATGGCGATGAAGTGAAACTGAAAGAAAAGCTTCCTTCAATAAGTAAGCAAGAACTGAATCGACCGGTTAAGGCGGACATGACCCTGCTGTTTTGGTCGGTGCTAAACTCAATTTATGATAAAAACACGCCAGAAAGGCTGAAAATAATAACCGACTTGGTAAAAGCTGGCGCAGACCCGCTGCAACCCAGACGAGAAGGAGGAAGCAGCCCAGCGGAATTCGTCATGAAAGCCGACAAGGGGATTTGGGTCAAAGCCATGCTCGACGGCGGTTTACCGCCAAACGCAAAAGATAAGGTATTCAATGAGCCCATTGTATTCCAAACAATCAAAGCCAAGAACACTGAAACGTTAAAGGTAATGCTGGATTATGGCGCAGACATAAATACAAGAGACTCATTGGGAAACACCTTATTGATAAGCTCACTGGATTCTCATTCGTTTGATCATACGATTTTTTTGTTAGAGAGAGGTGCAGATAGCAAAATAAAAGGGAAATTTGGTTGGACTATGGGCAATCAGCTTCAGCGCTTTATAGATAGAGGTGTAGGCGATGCCGAGGATAAAGAGAAAATTGACAAGATAAAAGAGTTATTAATTAAAAAGGGTGGTGATTGGCCTCCACTACCTGTAGAAAACTGACTCTATTCTATCGCCACTATCAAGGGGAGAATATGAGCAAGTTGATAATGGCAATAGCGTTACTGTTTACTGTTCTCATGATGCAAGGATGCAAAAAAAACATGGAATATGAACCACAGGATTTTTTTGAAGGCCGTCAACTGGACATCGCACAGCTGATTTATGATGGTGATGAAGTGAAACTGAAAGAGAAACTTCCCTCTGTCAGCAAGGAAGAACTGAATCGACAGGTTAAGGCGGACATGACCCTGTTGTTTTGGTCGGTGCTAAACGCAATCTACGATAAAAATACGCCAAAAAGACTGAGTATTATAACCGACATGGTTAAAGCAGGCGCAGACCCATTGCAACCCAGACCAGAAGGAGGAAGCAGCCCAGCGGAGTTCGTCATGAAAGCCGACAAGGGGATTTGGGTCAAAGCCATGCTCGACGGCGGTTTACCGCCAAACGCAAAAGATAAGGTATTCAATGAGCCCATTGTATTCCAAACAATCAAAGCCAAGAACACTGAAACGTTAAAGGTAATGCTGGATTATGGCGCGGATATAAATATCAGAGACTCCTTGCAACAAACCTTATTAATGGATGCTTTTTTTAGCTCAGCCTTTGAGCACATGACCCTACTGCTCAATCGGGGTGCGAATCCTAACCCGGTAAATATAAACAATCTTTCGCTGTTAACAGCAGTGAATCGGCAAATAAAAGACAGCCAAGATGGCTCAGAATACAATGAACAGTGTAAGAAAATACTCGAGCTCATGCTTTTAAAAGGAGCAAAGGAAACGCAGTAATTTCACTAACTCGGATCTGACAGCTGCCGGTTATTTATACAGAGCTGTCCGATTGCATCTGGCTTAAATATTCGCAGCCCAGATGCATTCTCCATCAAGTAACGTTTCCATTGACGTCGGGCTACAACATCCATCATCAACAAAGAATATCCCTATACGTCCAACTCCTTCGCCCCTGCTCGCTCTGCCGATAGTTGCCGACGCTAACGCAACTCCTTCGCTATCGCGCTAAACATCAGCGAGGCCTCCAGCGGTTGCGCGCTGAAAGAAGGCTCCGCCTGCGGCCAGGTGGACCACTGGACGATCACCAGATTCTCCGCCTGATTCACCATGATCATCTGGCCGAAGATCCCCAGCGCCCACAGGGAATGCTTGAGGGACGCCTGCGGAGCGGGTTCTACGTTAGTCGCATTCATTGGCACTTCGTTGTTCCACCACTGGTAGCCGTAAATGCCGTTGGGATGCGCCGCCGACACCGAGCCCGCCGCCCGCGTCCAGTTGGACGACTGGGCTACCCAATCTTCCGGCAAGATCTGTTTGCCGTTCGGCAACGTCCCGTTATGCAGAATGAACTCACCGAAGCGCCCCCAGTCTTCCAGCGTGGCGTTAAAGCCGTGCGCGCCCACGTCGTGCAGCCCTTTGGCGTAGGCATGCCACACGCCGTCGCTCGCCATGCCGTACGGCTGCCAGATGCTTTGCTGCAAATAGGCCGCCAGCGGCATGCCAGTGGCGCGCTCCAACACGTCGCCCAGCAGCCACGCGCCGCCGGAGGAATAAGACCAGTTCTGCCCGGCCGGGTGTGCGCGGTGCAAACCGGCCACCAGCTTACGCACGCAGGCATAAGTACCGGGTTTGGCTTCACACTCGGTCAGCTGCGCGAAGTCCGATTTCGGGTTGGTGTAATCCTCATTCCACGCCACGCCGGAGGTATGGGTGATCAGCTGCTTGAGGGTCACGCCGTCCCACGCAGTGCCTTTCAGATCGGGTTCGTATTGCGTGATGAGATCGTCGAGCGAGAGGATCTTGCCCTGTTTAATCGCCACGCCCACCAGCGTGGCGACCACGGATTTGCCCACCGAGCGCGACGTCCACAGCGTGGCGTCGGTATTGCCCTGCCCCAGATATTTCCAGGCGATTTTGCCGTCTTTCAGCACCAGCATGCCGCTGACGTTCTGGCGCTGCAGGTAATCCTGCAGGTGGTAGGTTTTGCCATTCACCCGATAGCTGGCGTCGGTTAGCGGTTTAGCGGCAGCCGGCAGCGGCGCGGCGTTGCCGTGATGAAACACATCCCCGGCATAGTTGCGGTAGTCGTTACGAAAACCGATCACCCGGTCGCTCTGGCTCCAGGTGAGCATCTTGTGCGTGTCCGGCAGTTGCGCATCGAAAGGCGCGGGACAGGCGCTGAGTTCGGTGCCCGCACAGGCGGCCAGCGCGGCGGGCGCCAACAGGCCGCTGCAGAGACTGATGACAACGCCCGCCAGCAGGCTGCGGTTAAACACTTTGCTTTTCATATTTTTTCTCGCTTAGCTCAGGAAGGCGTTCAGCTTAAAAAAACGCGGCCTATAATAAAAAACGCCTGATGGGGGAAAATCCCCCGAAAAATCGACGGGAGAACCGCGTGCCAAGCCTGATTTATTCCTTTGCCCAACTGGAAGCCTTCACCGCCGTAGCCGAGCACGGCAGCCTGGCGAAAGCCGCGCTCAAACTGGGCAAAGACCGCACGACGCTGCGCGATTTGATTGATTTTCTCGAGGATGGCTTGGGCTATGCGCTGTTCCTGCGCGAGGGGCGCAGCCTGCACCTGACGCCGGAAGGCGAGCAACTGCAACGCCAGGCGCACCTGCTGATGCGCCAGGTGAAAGCGTTTGAGGCGTTTGCCAAAGACGTGCCGAAGAGCGCGGCGCAGGAAATCTCGCTGGTCTACGATCCCTTCACGCCCCGTGCATTGCTGCAAGCGCTGATTGCCGCCATGGCCCAACGCAACACGCGCCTGAGCCTGATTAACGTCTCGCGCGACGAAGCGGAAAGGCTGCTGGCAAGCGGCCAGGCCGATCTGGGCATCTGCCAGGCACGCCACCGCAGCGTGGGCGACACCATGGAGTGGCGCGCCTTAGGGGCGATAGAGATGGATTTTTACGCCGCCATAACGCTTTTCCCCGGCGCGGAACAGCCGCTCTCGCTGCTGGAGCTCTCGCTCACGCCGCAGATAATCATGCACCCGGATTCTGACGAACCGGTGGCGCGACGCCTGCAAATTTCCGGGCACACTATCTTCACCAACGAGCTGGAAATGCTGCGCGCCCTGCTCGAACAGGGCTGCGGCTGGGGATTCCTGCCGACGCATATGCATGCCGAACAGTGGAAAAACGTCAACACGCTGCGCACCGAAGTAGGCAGCCAGGGGATCAGCCAAACCATGGTGACCATCTGGAAGCCTGGCAATGACCGACGGGCGCTGATTGATGAGACGTTGGGGTTGTTGCCGGGATTGTGGCGGGGGGTTGGGGGTGAAAAGTCGCTGTCAAATTCAAATTAGCGGTGTTGTTATCGGTAATCGAGCATAGAGCTCATCACCTGCGTTGCTTATTCTATCATTCTTAAGCGGGAATTGCGGTTTTCCCCTATTAGCCCCACAACACCTCCGTTCCACAGCTACTGGTGTTGATTTATTGCTTTGAACGGCGGTATTAGAGGGGCGGTTTTGAGCGAGAAGCGGAAGTTCACTTCAAGTGAAGTCTAGTCTACATTCATAGGAATTCTAAGAAGATTATGCGTTTTCGTATAGACGCCATTAGCCCCATTAGCTACTTTAATACTTTTGATAGCCATCAAGTGGTAAGCCTTTATCTCCTGAAATTTTAAGGATATTACAAATAATTTCAAAATATTGCGGCTGAATGCCTTTGATTCCTTTGAATTTACCATGATCGTTTAGCGAACGAATAGTTTTGAAATTACCCCACAATTTATTTTTGGTTATAATTTCATTAACTTCGTGGTGTTTCGTGCAACCATGCTCTCGATAAATTTTTATGTACTCGTTGATTTCCTTATTTTCATTCAAAGAAAGAGATTTTCCTCTAATAACTGACTCAGAAGTCTGTCTCTGCTGGGAATACTCTCGATAGAGAAATACCATTTTACTGAATCTATCCGAACCACTGGATACTAGCAATTGCAAATTTTGCCACGAAAGCTGCGTTATATTTGTGATATGGATAGTGCTTTTTATACCTTTTCTATTAGATACTTGAACCACTTTATTTACACTAAAATTTGCAATTTCTCTGTAAAGATTTACGTCATAATCAATTTTCATAACGACCTCCAATTATACTCACCATTGAAATTTAACACAAAATTAAGGAAATTCGAAGTTCTGTGTATAATTGCATCAATTAAGTTTTCCCCGAGAGCAAATTTAAACAGCGTAGAGGGAGTTATTCGAGATCATCATATCTGCAATCTGTGGTACGGTCGTGGTTTTCTCACCCCAAAAAGATCTGTCAACACCTTGTTGAATATAGGACACTGGAGGTTATCAAAGCACATTAAGGGATTGAGTGCTGGAACCATTGGATGGAAAAAGGCAGTACTGAACCAACGTCCGCTCTTAGCACAAAGCAGCCATTAACACCTAACCTCGACCATGCGATACACCTTACCAAACTCTCCGCCAACAAAATACAACCACATAAAATGATTAAATTCACAATTAATAAACCAACGACATTATTATCTCTATATTCATTCCATTATTTTCCCTCCCCCGCTCCAGCCCATCCCCCCAACTCCCCCCTAGCACCGCCCCCGCCCTTTCCCTACAATAAGGGATCTGTTGAGGCATAACGCAAGGAAAGACGGTGTCGAAAGCCAATCCCAATGCCACTATCGTGGATATCGCCCGCCGCGCCAGGGTGACCAATATCACCGTTTCCCGCGCCTTCAATAAGCCCGAGCTGGTCAAGCCGGAAACCCGCGAGCGCATTCACGCCATCGCCAAAGAGCTGAACTATGTGCCCAACGCGTTCGCGCAGGGGCTGAAAAGCAGCAGCAGCCAGATTATCGGCATCGTCACCAGCAGCATGTACAACCCGTTCTATTCCGGCCTGATCAAGACCGTGTCGCGCATTGCGCGTCAGCAGGGCTACCAGATCATGCTGTTCGACACCGACGGCAGCGAAGAGGCGGAAATGCGCGCCATTCAGGCGCTGTTCGGCTACAAGGCGCGCGGCATCCTGCTCTCGGCGGTGCGCGACGACAAGCGCTACCGCCCCGCCTATCTCGAGCTGGCCGAGGTGTACGGCGTGCCGCTGATCCTGATCGACCGCGATCTCTACGATCAGCAGCTGAGCGGCGTGTTCCTCGATAACCGCGAGATCGGCGTGCTGGCCGGGCGTTATCTGGCGGAGCAGCCGGAGCAGAAGCTGCTGATTATCGGCGGCCCGGCGGATTCGGAAATTACGCTAACGCGCACCGCCGGCATCGTCGCGGCCTTGCAGGGCAGCGGGCGTGAGATTCATATCATCAACGGCGACTACGATTTCACCTCGCAAGAGAGCGAGGTGCGCGCCTATCTGGCGCAGCCGGAGAACCGCCCGGATTACATCATCGGCCTGAACGGCATCATCACGCTGGGCGCCATCGCCATCTGCCACGAGATGGGGCTTTATCAGCAGGTGAAGTTCTTCTCGATAGACGAGCCGCCGCGCGCCGGCGCTTACGGCCTGCACATTCCGGGGGTGTATCACGATACGCAGAAACTGGGGGAGATCGCCGCGGAGCTGCTGTTCAGCGCCATTAACAGCCCGCGCGGCGAGCTGCCGGTGCGCAGAGAGTTCTTCACCGGCTCGCTGTTGAATCGCTGACGGGTGTTATTGCCCGTAGTAGGCGTGTTTGCCGTGCTTGCGCAGGAAATGTTTGTCCAATAGCTCCGGCTGCATCGGGGCGATGGCCGGCGCCAGCTGGCGCGTCGCCATCGCCATGATCGCCACCTCCTCCAGCACCACCGCGTTGTGCACCGCATCCGCCGCGTCCTTGCCCCAGGCGAACGGGCCGTGGGAGTATACCAGCACCCCCGGCACCTGCTGCGGATCGCGCCCCGCCTGACTGAAGGTCTCGATGATTACCTTGCCGGTTTCCCCCTCGTAATCCCCGGCGATCTCCGCCTCGCTCATCGGCCGGGTGCAGGGAATGTCGCCGTAAAAGTAGTCGGCGTGGGTGGTGCCTAGCGCCGGGATCGGCTGCCCGGCCTGCGCCCAGATGGTGGCGTTGCGGCTGTGGGTGTGCACCACGCCGCCGATATCGGCGAAGGCGCGGTACAGCGCCAGGTGGGTGGCGGTGTCGGATGAGGGCTTGCGGTGCCCTTCGCGCACCTTACCCTCCAGATCCACCACCACCAAATCCTCCAGCGTCATCGCCTCGTAGGCGATGCCCGAAGGTTTGATCACCACCAGCCCGCTCTGGCGGTCGATCGCCGAGACGTTGCCCCAGGTAAAGGTCACCAGCCCGTATGTCGGCAGGCTGAGGTTGGCCGCCAGCACCTGCCGCTTGAGGTCGTTCAGCATGCGATGCCTCCCTCATTCATCTGTTGTTCGATCCAGGCCTTGGCCTGGGCGATGCGCTGCTTATCCTGCCCGTCTTCGCGCGCCCACATCTCCAGCAGGTAGGGGCCGCGATAGCCGAGCGCGTTGAGCACGGAAAAAGCGTGGGCGAAATCCACGCAGCCTTCGCCGAACGGCACGTCGCGGAACTGCCCGGCGCTACCCGGCCCCACCGCCACGGTGTCTTTGAGGTGCACGGCGGTGATGCTGCCGATGCCCAGCGCCAGCTCGGCGGCGACGTCGTTGCCCCAGGCGCTGAGGTTGCCGAGATCGGGATACACCGTGAACCACGGGCTGTTGACGTGGCGGGCGATGTCGCGCCATTTGCTGATGCTGTTGATGAACGGCGTGTCCATCACCTCCACCGACAGCATCACCTGCGCCCTGGCGGCCTGCGCCGCCGCCCACTGCATGCCCTCGATAAAGCGCTCGCGGCTGTAGCGATCGGCGGGTTCGTAATAGACGTCGTAGCCCGCCAGCTGGATGTTGCGGATACCGAGATCCGTCGCCAGTTCCAGCGCCTTGCTCATCAGCACCCGCGCCCGCTCGCGGGTGGCGGCCTCGGCGCTGCCGAACGGATCGCGCCGGTGCGCCGACAGGCACAGGCTCGGCACCGTCACCCCGCTGTCGAGCCGCGCCTGGATAAACGCCAGCCGCTGGCGGCGATCCCAGTCCAGCCGCTGCTGGCGCGCCGGCTGTTCGTCTATAGACATCTCTACAAATTCAAAGCCCAGCTCGGCGGCGGTGGCCAGCCGCTGCGGCCAGTCCAGATCGGCGGGCAGCGCTTTTTCATACAGCCCCAGACAGGCGGCGTTAGTCGTTTGCATCAGTCACCTCACTCAAAGCCTGAGCGACCGCCAGATAGCGCGCCTGCTGGGCGCGCAGGCGCCGATGGGCGGCGGTCGCGGGATAATAACAGCGCAGTTTGGGCGGCGCGGCGGCGATCGCTTCGGCGAACCCGGCGTACTCCCCGGCGCCGACGGCGGCGCACAGGGCGGCGGCGCGGCAGCCGCTCTGGCGCGTTTCCACCACCTCAAGCGGCAGGTTGCCGGCGTCGGCGTACATCTGCATCCAGACCTCGGACTGCGTCGGCCCGCCGGTCATGCGCACCCGCTCGATACGCGGGTTCAGTTGCACCATGCGCTCCTGATGGATCAGGTGCGAGAACACGATGCCCTGGTAGATCGCCTGCACCACGTCCGCCATCTCGTGGTGGGCGCTCAGGCCGATCAGCCCGCCCGGCGTGTTGCCGCCGAGGTTGGAGCCGTACAGATACGGCAGGAACAGCAGCCCGCTGGGCTGCTCGCGGCGCTCGGCCACCCAGGCGTTGAACTGGGCGTAGCGCTGCCGGTCGTCGGCGCAGAACTGGCGCAGGAACCAGGCCAGGTTGCCTGCCGAGGTCGGGCTGCCTTCGTGCACGAAATAGCGGCCGTCGATGCAGTAGCGCCCCCAGGCGTAGGGGTAATCGGCGGGAATGATGCGCTCGGTCACGCAGGTGGCGATCGACCAGGTGCCCGCCACCGCGCTGAGCGTGCGATCGTCGGCCACGCCGGAGCTGAGCGCCGCGCCCACCACGTCGAACAGGCCGCCGTACACCGCGGTGCCCGCTCGCAGGCCGCACTGCGCCGCCGCAGCGGCCGTCACCCGCCCGGCCAGCTGCGCCGAGCCGATCGTTGGCGCGGTCTTCTCCTGCGCCTCTTCGATGCCAAAGGCCGCCATCAGCGCCGGATCGTAAGCGCCGCTGCGCTGGTTAAACAGGTTGCTGCCGGAGATGTTGGTCACTTCGGCCGCCGCCTCGCCGGTGAGGCGAAAGCGCAGGTAGTCGTGCGCCATCAGGATGCGATCGACGGCGGCGTACTGCGCCGGTTGCCGCTGCTTCAGCCAGCGCAGCAGCAGCGCCGGGTGGCTGGGCCACAGCGGCTGCAGGCTGCGCGGGTAGCTCTGCGCATCCACGCCGGCGCAGCGCAGCTCAGCCACCGTGGCCGCCGCGCGGTTGTCCGAAGACAGAATGCCGTTGCCGACCGGCTTGCCGTGGCGGTCGATGGCGTACAGCCCTTTGCCGTGCGCCGAAAAGCTGACGCCGCGCACCTGCCCGGCCTCCAGCCCCGCCGCGTGCAGCGTCTGGCGGATCGCCGCGCAAACGTCATCCCACAGCGCGTCCATATTGCGCTCGCTAAAGCCCGGCTGGGCGGCGATCGCCGCGCCGTCACGCTCGGCGATCGCCAGCTCTTCGCCGCTTGCCCGGTACAGCCCGGCCTTGATCACCGTGCCGCCGACGTCTATGCCAAGAAAGACTGACATCGCGCCTCCTATTTGCGCCGCACGGAGCTGAGGTAGATGGCGGCCAGGATGATGCCGCCCTTCACCACGTTCTGGATATACGGCGACACGTTCATCAGATTGAGGCCGTTGTTGAGCACCCCGAGCATCATCGCCCCCACCAGCGTGCCGACGATGGCGCCGCGCCCGCCGGAGATCGCCGCCCCGCCCAGCACTACGGCGGCGATGGCGTCCAGCTCGAAGCCTTCGCCGGCGTTGGGCTGCCCGCTCATCAGGCGCGAGGTCAGCACCAGCCCGGCCAGCGCGGCGGTCAGGCCGCTTATCACGTACACCAGCATCTTGTAGCGCGGCACGCGGATGCCGCTCAGGCGCGCCGCCTCTTCGTTGCCGCCCATTGCATAGACGTAGCGGCCGAACGGCAGCTGGTTGAGCATCAGCCAGGCCAGCAGGTACACGCCGAGCATGATCAGGATCGGCACCTGGATGCCCAGCACCGTGCCGCGGCCGAAGAAGGAGAAGACGTCGGGCAGGCCGGAGATCGGGTAGCCGCCGGTATAGAGCAGCGCCAAGCCGCGGGCGATGCCCATCGACGCCAGGGTGACGATGATCGGCGGCATGCGCAGGTAGGCGATGCAGGCGCCGTTGGCCAGGCCGAACAGCGCGCCGAGCGCCAGCGCGGCCACCATCGCCAGCGGGATCGGCACCGCCGCCAGCATCAGCCCGGCGGCGACCGAACCGGCCAGCGCCATCACCGGCCCCACCGAGAGATCGATGCCGCCGGTCAGGATGGCGCAGGTCATGCCCACCGCGATGATGGCGTTGATCGACACCTGGCGCGCCACGTTGGTCAGGTTGTTGACGCTGAGGAAGCTGTCGTTCAGCAGGCTCATCAGCACGAACAGGACAGCGAAGCCGATAAACGGCAGAACCGCCGGGTGATGCAGCAGTTTTTCCCAGCGCTTGCCGAGGCTGGGGCCGGCGGCGCGGCGCGCCACGGCGGGTTGTTCAATTCCGATCATAAGGCACTCCCGGTCGCGTGAAGCATGATGTGGTTGGATTCGATGTCGTCGCCGGTCAGCTCGGCGACGATGTGGCCGCCGCGAAACACCAGCACGCGGTCGCACACGCCGATGATCTCCGGCAGTTCGGAGGAAATCATGATGATGGAGATGCCCTGCTGGGTCAGTTGCTGCATCAGCTGGTAGATCTCGGCCTTGGCGCCCACGTCGATGCCGCGCGTCGGCTCGTCGAAGATCAGGATGTTGCAGTCGTTGTTGAGCCAGCGGGCGATCACCACTTTCTGCTGGTTGCCGCCGCTCAGGGTGCTGACGGCGGTCTCGGCGTCCGGGGTTTTCACCCCCACGGCGCGGATCAGCCGCTGCACCACGTCGCGATCCTTGCGGGCGCTGACGAAGATCTTGCCGCGCCGGTGGTGCCGGTTGAGGGTGATGTTCTGCGCCACCGAAAACGGCAGCACCAGGCCCTCGGTTTTGCGGCTCTCCGGCAGCAGGCCGATGCCCTGCGCCAGCGCCTGCGCCGGGGAGCGCAGCGCCGCCGGTTGGCCGCCGAGGCTGACGCGTTTGCGGTGGCAGCGGCTGGCGCCGATCAGCGCCGAGACGGTCTCGGTGCGCCCGGAGCCCACCAGCCCGGCGAAGCCGAGGATCTCACCCTTGTGCAGCCGAAAACGGTCGGTCGCGCCGTGCTTCTCGCGCTGGATCTCCGCCTCCAGCAGCACCGTCGCGGTATCGACCGGATGCTGTTTCACCGGGAAGGCGTTCTCGATTTTGCGCCCGACCATCAGCCGCACCAGCTCTTCCACGTTGGTGTCACTGGTGGCCAACGTTTCGATGTAGGCGCCGTCGCGCAGCACGGTGATGCGATCGCAGATGGTGAAGATCTCGTCCAAATGGTGCGAGATAAACACCATGCCAACGCCCAGCAGCCGCAGATCGTTCATCACGCTGAACAGGTGTTCGGCCTCGCCCAGCGTCAGCGTGGCGGTCGGTTCGTCCAGCACCAGCACCCGCGCCTCCAGCGACAGCGCCTTGGCGATCTCCACAAACTGCTGCTGCGCCACGCTCAGCTGCTCCACCGGGCAATCGAGATCGATAGCCACCGTCAGCCGCTTGAAGATCGCCTCGGCCTTGCGCCGCATCGCCCGCCGATCCAGCAGGCCCCAGCGGTTCCTGATCTCCCGGTTGAGGAAGATGTTGTCGATGGCGCTCATGTAGGGAATCAACGAGAATTCCTGAAAAATAATGCCGACCCCGGCCTCGATCGCCTGGCGATAGTTGTTAAAGCGGCGCTGCTCGCCGTCGATAAAAATGTCGCCCTCGTCCGGCTGATGGATGCCGCACATGATTTTCACCAGCGTCGATTTGCCGGCGCCGTTTTCGCCCAGCAGGGCGTGCACCTCGCCCCGTTGAATGGCCAGATCGATGCCGTCCAGCGCCTTCACGCCGGGAAAGCTCTTTTTTATTCGCTTCAGTTCCAGTAAAGGTGTCGCCGCATTGCCCTCCGCGCCGAACGCCCCGCCGCAGCGGGGCGAACCTGGCCGCTGTTACCAGCTAAAGCCGGCCGCATTGCTGCGGTCGATCAGCTTCACTTTGACCGGCACGGTTTTCGGCACCGTGGCGCCCCAGTAGCGGGCCAGCGCAATGCCGAGCGCGATGCGCAGCTGGTCGCGCGGGAACTGCGCCGAGGTAGCGATGAACGGCGAATTCGGCTTGAGGATCTCTTTGATGGCTTCCGGCTGGCCGTCGACGCTCACCAGCTTGACCTTGGCGCCGTTGCTTTCGATCGCCGCCAGGGCACCGAGCGCGCCGACGTCGTTGACGCTGAAGATGCCCGCCAAATCCGGTGCCGACTGCAGCATGTTTTCGGTGACGGTCAGCGCGGTGTCGCGCTCCTGCTTGCCGTTTTGTTTGGTGACGATCTTGATGTCGGGGTATTTTTTCATCGCCGCTTCAAAGCCGCGCACGCGCTCCAGGATCGGCACCACCGGGATGCCGTCGAGGATCGCCACCTTGCCTTTGCCGCCCAGCGCTTTCGCCAGGTATTCGCCCGCCTGGAAGCCGGCGTCGTAGTTTTCCGAGCCGACGAACGAGTCCAGCGGCCCTTCGGCCTGCGCGTCGATCGCCACCACCACCGCGCCGGCCTTATGGGCGGAGATCACCGCCGACTGCACCCCCACCGAGTCGGTCGGGTTGATCAGCAGGATATCCACCTTCTTCTGCAGCATGTCTTCCACGTCGCCGATCTGCTTGGCGACGTCATGGCGGGCATCGGCCACATACACCTTGGCGCCGATATCCGCCGCCGCCTGATCCAGCGCCTGCTTCATGGTGACGAAGTAGTCGTTGTTCATTTCCTGGAACGACATACCGATAGTGATTTGCTTGGCCAGCGCCCCATGGCTGGCCGCCAACATTCCACCGGCGACGATAAAAGGCAGGGTCTTTTTGAATAATGAAAACATAGCCAATTCTCCTGTAGGGAAGCTTCTTGTTGTGGTTATCAGAGCAACAGCATGTCTTTACGTTTGGCCGACCGGCCGGCCCCCCCATTGCGGAGCGGGCCGGCGATCGTGACTGCAACAGCGGTACGGCGGGAGGGTCAGGGAACCAGGATCACCTTGATGGAGTCGGTCGAGTCCGCCAGGGCGAAGGCTTCGTCCCAGTCGTTCAATGAATAGCTGTGGGTCACCACGCCGCTTGAGGTCACCAGCCCGCGCTCGAACAGATCGATGGCGATCTCATAGCTGTAGGGCGCCAGGTGCGCGCCGCGAATGTCCAGCTCCTTGCGATCGCCGATGATCGACCAGTCGACGGTGGTTTCCTTGCCGAACACGCTGAACTCCACGAAGCGGCCCAGCTTGCGGATCATCTGCAGCCCCTGAGTAACGCCGATCGGCGCGCCGGTGGCCTCGATGTAGACGTCGCAGCCGTAGCCACCGGTCAGCGATTTGACGATCTGGTCGGCGTCTTCCTTCAGCGGGTTGATCACCACGTCGGCGCCAAATTCCTTCGCCAGCGCCAGCCGCTCGTCGATGGCGTCGATCACGATCAGTTTCTTCGGCGTCTTCAGGCGTGCCACCTGCACCATGCACAGCCCAAGCGGCCCGGCGCCGGCCAGCACCACCACGTCGTCCAGCTGAATGTCGCCGCGCGCCACGGTGTGGATGGCGCAGGCCATCGGTTCGATCAAGACCGCGTCTTCATGGCTCAGGCTTTCCGGGATCTTGTGCACGATGGCGTTCTCGGAAAAGCGCATGTATTCCGCCATGCCGCCCTCCGCCACGTCTTTCTGGAAGCCGTAAATGTTATGCGTCTCACACATCCAGTAACTGCCGGATTTGCAGTAACGGCACTCCCAGCACGGCACGATCTGCTCGGCGATCACCCGCTCACCGATCCGGTATTTGCCTTCCGCGCCCTCGCCCAGCGCGGCGATGCGGCCGTAGAACTCGTGCCCCGGCACCACCGGCGGTTTGACCCACGGGGTCTCCCCCCAAAACATCTGCGCGCCGTTCTTGCACTTGCAGTCGCCTGCGCAGATGCCGCAGCCTTCCACCTTGATCACCAGCTCGCGCGCCTTCGGCAGCGGCGTGGGCACCTGTTCGAAACGGTAGTCCTGCGGGCCGTGGCAAACGACCGCGCGCATTTTTTCCGGCAACTGGCTCATCTATCCCTCCAATATTCTCGTTAAACGCTTGAAAATTATAAATGTTGACGTTGTCATTTTTATCAAACAAAAAACAAACTGAGTTATAAAATTATAAATTTCAACAAATTAACCATTACACATCCCGATAACTAAAAATGACAACGTGAACATAGAGCGACATATAACCAAAGCTGCAAAAATAATTATTTGAGCAAAATCACAGTTCGTTAACATTGCGGCTAAAAATGCTACAAATGCGGATCGCGATCCCATTTACGGGATCGGCGATCCGGGCAGATCCGCTAAATCAGCAGGCGCACGCGATCGTAGATCTGGCGATCTTCCGGCCGCGACGATCGCACCTGCTGGCGCAGGGTGCGCACCAGCGTGTCGATAAACGCATGGGCGGCGGCGCTCAGAATGCTGTTGCGCCGGGTGACGATATTCAGCTGCGCCGGTTGGCAGCTCTCCCGCAGCGCCAGCGGCTGCACGCGGGAGGCAAACTGCGGCAGCGCGGCGATCGGCCGCGGGCACCAGGTACACATCTCGGCGGACTCCACCAGCGCCTGCAGCATACCGAACGAATGCGCCTGGATAATGCGCTGGCGCGGCAGGCGCACGCCGTGGCGGTGGAACACCTCGTCGAGCAGCGCATCGAAACTTTCCTGGGTATAGCTCATCACCCAATCCTGCTCCAGCAGCTGATGCAGCGAGGTGCTGTGCGCCAGCGGGTGGCCGCGCCGCACCATGTACGCCGTTTCATACTCCAGCAGCGGCTCGCAGTGAAACTCCTGCGGCGCCGACGACGCCGGCAGCGGCGTGATGGCGAAATCCATCGTGCCCTCGCGCAGCTGCGACTGGGCGTTGGCCATCAGGCTTTCCGACAGTTCCAGCCGCACCGCCGGCACCTTGCTGCGAAACGCCATCACCGCCGGCGGCAGCACCGTCAGCATCAGCCAGGGAGTGATCGCCGCCTTAACCAGATCCGCCGCACTCCCGCGCAGCGCCGCCATTTCGCCCTGCGCCTGCTCCAACTGGTTCAGCACCAGCCGGGCGTGCGCCAGCAGGGTTTTGCCGTAGGGGGTAAAACCCAGCCCGGTCGGCGTGCGGATCAGCAGCGGCAGCGCCTGTTCTTGCTCCAGTTCGCGCAGTGCACGGGTCACCGCCGCCTGCGACAGCCCCAGATGCCGCGCCGCCGCGCGAATGCTGCCGCTGTCGGCGCTGGCCACCAGCGCCTGCAGTTGGTGCAGTTTCATGTCCACCTCCTGACAATCATAGGTTGTCAGCATAACTGAACGGCGGCTACCCGGCAAAAACGGAGTTTGCTAGTCTCGATGCCTATCCCCTCTGCCCCGTTCCCCGCCCACTGGCCGGGCCCCTTTTGCCGGAGACCGTGATGATGCATTCACTGCTACTGCCTGAGATCGCCGCCGTTCATGATGAGATGGTCGCGCTTCGCCGCCATATTCACGCCCACCCGGAATTGGGATTCCAGGAGTTCGCCACTTCGGATCTGGTGGCGCGGCGGCTGGAGGAATGGGGTTACCGCGTCACGCGCGGCGTAGGACAAACCGGCGTTGTCGCCACACTGCAGCGCGGGCCGGGAAAATCGCTCGGCATCCGCGCCGACATGGACGCCCTGCCGATTGCCGAAACCACCGAACTGCCTTACGCCAGCACCCATTCCGGGGTGATGCATGCCTGCGGCCACGACGGGCACACCGCCATGCTGCTGGCAGCGGCGCGCTATCTGGCGCGGCAGCCGAACTTTTGCGGCACGCTGCACCTGATCTTTCAGCCGGCGGAAGAAGGCGGCGGCGGCGCCAGAGTGATGATCGAAGACGGCCTGTTTGAGCGCTTCCCCTGCGACGCGGTGTTCGCCATGCACAACGTGCCCGGCTTACCCACCGGCCACCTGGGCTTCGCCGGCGGCCCCTTCATGTGCTCGGCCGATACGGTGCACATCACCCTGCACGGCCACGGCGGCCACGGCGCGGTGCCGCAGAGCACCGTCGATCCGGTGGTGGCCTGCGCAGCCATCGTTATGAGCCTGCAAACCATCGTGGCGCGCAATATCGATCCGCAGGAAACGGCGATCGTCACCGTGGGGGCGATGCAGGCCGGCCAGGCCGCCAACGTGATCCCGGCGACCGCCACCCTGACGCTCAGCGTGCGCGCGCTGACGGCGGCGGTGCGTGCGCGGCTGGAACAGCGCATCACTGAACTGGTCACGGCGCAGGCCGCCAGCTTCGGCGCCCGCGCGGAGATCGACTATCAGCACGGCTACCCGGTGCTGGTGAACCACCCGGCAGAAACCGAACTGGCGCGCGCGGTGGCGCTGGAATGGGCCGGAGAGAGCCGAGTGCTCCCCACGCTGCGGCCGTTCACCGCCAGCGAAGATTTCGCCTTTATGCTGGAGAAGTGCCCGGGCAGCTACATCTCGATCGGCAACGGCCCCGCCACGCCGGGCAATTCCCTGCACAACCCCGGTTATGACTTCAACGACGACAGTCTGTCGTTGGGCGCCACTTACTGGGTCAAATTGGTCGAGCGCTTTTTGGCTCGCCCCGCGGTTTAATCGCCAACACAGAGGAAATGACATGAAAATCATCAAAGGGCTGTTGTTGTTGCTGCCGCTGGCCGCGAGCTTTCCCGCGCTGAGCGGTGAATTCAGCGGCAACGTGATCAAGCTGGGCATCGATCCCACCTTTCCGCCGCTGGAGTATAAAAATCCGCAGGGCAAGCTGACCGGCTTCGGCGTCGATATCGCCCAGGCGCTGTGTGACCAGATGCAGGCCAAATGCGTGTGGGTGGAAAGCAGCTGGGACGGCATGATCCCCGGCCTGCAGGCGAAGAAGTTCGACGCCATCGCCTCGTCGATGACCATTACGCCGCAGCGCCGGCAGCAGATCGCTTTCTCCAGCAAAGTCTCCAACGCCCCGGCGCGGCTGGTGGCGCATAAAGGCAGCAATCTGCAGCCTACCGCCGCCTCGCTGAAAGGCAAATCGGTCGGCGTGCAGCAAGGTTCCAGCCAGGAGACCTACGCCAACGCGCTGTGGCGGCCGGCCGGCGTCAACGTGGTCGCCTACCAAAGCCAGCAGGAGGTGAACGAAGATCTGGCCAACGGCCGCCTGGATGCGTCGCTGCTGGCCAGCGTCAGCGCCAGCGAATTCTTCAAAACGCCCGGCGGCAAAGACTTTGCCTTTATCGGCGCCGAATTGAGCGACAGCAAATACTTCGGCGTCGGCGACGGCATCGGGGTGCGCAAAGAGGATACCGCGCTGCTTAACGCCTTCAACGCCGCGCTGCAGGCGATCCGCGCCAACGGCACTTACAAGAAAATCAACGACAAGTATTTCGATTTCGACATGTACGGCGCGGAGCAGTAACACGCGTTCCCCGGCGGTCACCTGCAGGTCCTGCAGGATGGGGAGGCGCCTTCGGCCGCCGGGGAACGCCCCAACGGAAACGGCAGTGTCGGCAAGAACGGAAAATCAGGCGGGATAAGGATGCGGGCCAGGCAAGACGCCTGGCCCGATAAGGCGGGCTACTTCACTTCGCCCATCGCTTTCAGCTTTTTGGACAGCTCGCGGCGTTCTTTGGACAGATCGGCATTTTTGATGATGTAGTCATCAACGCGATCTTCGTAGTCGCTGCGCATGTTGGCGATGATGCCCTGAATGTCTTCAATGCTCATGCCGGGCTTGATGTACTCACTCAGGTTGTCGAGCAGCAGCACGCGCTTCTGGTTATCACGAATTTTCTTTTCGTTGTCGACGATCTCGCGTTGCAGTTTGTTTTTGCGGCGGAACATACGCACAAACTCCAGCACGTCCTGGAAACTCGGCTTATTTGCATTATCCATCTTTATACCCTTGCTTTAGTAATACACAGATTCATTTGCTTACGGCCACATGGCACCAAGATACAGGTTTGTGGCGGTCCGGCACAACAGTGATTGGCTTATCTTACCCACTTTGCCCCGGCGGCCAAAACCCAAAGCGCCGCCTTCATGATCTGACCCCTTATTCGCGCCCGGCGGCGGTGCAGACCTGGAGCAGATCCCCCAGCTCTTCCAACTGCTGCGCCAGCTCCATGCTGAGCCAGACATAGCCGTAAATCGGCGCTTCGCCGTGCTGGCCAAGGCTGACCTCTTGCATCAGCGTTTTCAGCTCGCCGGCGATTTCCGCCAGCTGCCCCGCCGCCGCCTGCCGCTGCGCCTGCGGCCCTTCGCGCATCAGCACCGCCAACGACTCCAGCGAGCTCAGCGTCAGCAGCTGGGTGCTGCGCAGCGTGCGGGCGTTCAACATAATGAAGTGCGTTTCACGCGAGGCCCAGTAGGCATCGGCCATCAGTTCCAGCGTGCACACCAGATTGCGGCTGAGGGTTTGCACCGCCTCGAACACCGCTTTGGGGATGCGGGTTTCCTTGCTGGCGGGCACGATCAGGCTGCGCAGCTTCACCACCTGATTCAACAGATCCTTGAGCTGCGGCTCCAACCGCGGCCGCTCAATGACGTTCGGCGAAAAATACGCGCCGTAGATACGGGCGGCGGTTTGCAGACAGTCCGCCATTTGCATGCGCCACAGAATATAGGCGCGCTGTGGGTAGATGCTGGTGAACAGCAGCGCCAGCAGCGAGCCGAAGATCACGTCGCCGCTGCGCCACAGCGCGGTGTGCATGTCACCGGCGCCCGCGCCGCACACCACCGCCAGCGTGATCCCCACCAGCAGCGCCATATACGGCCGTTTGCCGAGCGTCAGGTAACCGCAGACGAACATCACCACGCCGCACCATGCCAGCATCAGCGGCAGCGAATAGAGTTCCAGATACAGGGCGATCAGGCCGGAAGCCGCGCCGAACACCGTGCCGGCAATGCGTTGCAGCGCCCGCTGCAGCACGTTGCCCCAAAACGAGATCGGCCCCATCACCACCACCAAGGTGATCAGCGGCCAGGTGCCTTCGGGCACCGCCAGCAGGCGGATCAGCAGAAAGGTCAGGATAAACGCCAGCCCGATGCGCACGCCGTGAACGATGCGATAGTGGCGATAGGTCAGCAGTTCAAGTGAAGAGATTTTTCGATCGAGGCGCACAGTGCCTCCGATAAACACCAGCCAGGCCGCTATTTTAGCGGAGGAAGCCCGGCAAGGAAAAGGCGAATGAGGCGTCCCTCATTCGCACTCAGGCTCAGGCGGCGTATTTGTCGACCAGCGCGCGCAGAACGGCGGCGGTTTCAACATCCATCACGCCGTCATACTTCTGCGGACGGAAGTGCAGCTGGAACGCGCGCACCAGCTGGCGATAGCCTTCTGCGGTGTTCGCCGCCGAGGTGTCGTAGCCGTATTGGGCGAACAGTTTCAGCAGCTCAGCCTGCGCCGGCAGACCCTGGCTGCAGTATTCCTGCTGGCGCTGCTGCTTGGTCGCTTCGTCATACCAGGCGCCGACGCCGGCCTGATACAGCTGCTGCCACGGGAACTGCGGGCCCGGATCGCTCTTGCGGCCCGGCGCGATGTCGGAGTGCGCCACCACGTTCACCGGCGAGATGTCCGGATAACGCTGCAGGATGTTCTGCGCCAGCTGGGTGACCGCCTCGATCTGCTGCGGATTGAACGGCGGGAAGGTGATGTTTCCACCGTCGCCGCTCGCCAGGTTGACGATCTCGATGCCGATCGAGGTGTCGTTGATATTGCTGCGGGTGCCCCACTGGCTGGTGCCGGCATGCCAGGCGCGCTCGTTCTCGTCCACCAGGTTGAAAATGCGCACGCCGCTGAAGCCGGCGGCCTGATAGGTGGCATCGGTCGGATCCGGCACCAGATAGTGCGCGCTGACCGATTTTCCGGTCAACGACGTCACCGAGTCGGCGAAGTTTTGCGCCGTGTAGTGCAGCACCAGAAAGCGCACGCGGTGGCCGAAGCTGGCGACCGATCGGTAGCTATTGTAATCAATCTTGTACATCGTAAAGTCCCTCTCTCGTTTGATTTCACTGAGCGGCCTCTCATCATGACAGGCCGCTCCGCACAGGTGAACCCTTGGCTCACCCTTTTTGTTTTAGCTAATTGCTAAATCATGCGCAAGCGTTTTTTAGCAAAACCGTTATTTACCTTTTTGCTAAAGAGTGCGATCATTGCACGATGGAAACTAAAGAAATCAGGCGCAACAATCTGCGCGAATTAATGGCCCGCTACGCCCGGCAAGGCGTCAACCAGAATGAGTTCGCCACGCTGGTTGAGTCTTCCGCGCCGACGCTGAGCCAAATCATCGGGGAGAAATCCTCCCGCAATCTTGGCGACAATCTGGCCAGGCGGATCGAGGCCAGGCTGAATTTGCCCAAGGGCTGGTTCGACGTGTTTCATGAAAAGCAGCTGGTGCGCCCGTTTGACAACGTGGCGGCGGAGTCGGACTTCCAGCCCGCCCGTTTGAAACCGGTGGTATGGGAAGATACCGAACAAGACAAGGAAGAGTTTGTGGAGATCCCGCTGCTGGATATCGATTTTTCCGCCGGCGACGGCTGCTACGAAATCGTCGATCGCGAGGAGTTTTCGCTGATCTTCCGCCGTTACTATCTGCACAAGATGGGGGTGGCGGTCAACGCCGCGCGCATTATCCGCATCTCCGGCTCCAGCATGGAACCGCGTCTGCAGGACGGCGACGTGGTCGGCATCAATACCGACGACACGCGCATCCGCGAGGGCAAGACCTACGCCATCCGCCACGGCAATTTGCTGCGGGTGAAGGTGCTGATCGAACAGCCGGACGGCGGCGTCGTCATCCGCTCCCTCAACCGGGAAGAGTACCAGGACGAGCATCTCAGCTATCAGCAGCGCAAGGAGCAACTGGTGGTGCTCGGCCGCGTCTTCTGGTCGTCTTCGTCCTGGTAACGGACGGTAACCTCGGGCGCCCGTTGCGCCCGGCGGTTATTTGAAGTCCACCACCATCTGCTGCTGGATAGACAGCCCGCGCGTCGACTGCACGCAGCCGGCGATGTAGTCGGTGAAACGCGGCGGTTTCGGCATGCCCAGCTTGAGGATCTTCTCGTTGCTGAAACGCACGTTGAGCATGGCGAACGATCCGTACAGGCGCATCGCCTTCAGCATCAGCCGCTCGTTGCACGGGCCGAAAATGTCTTTCAGCTGGCGGCGCATTTTCACCAGCGCGTCATAGGTCACCTGCGCATACTCATCGCCCACCGGCGCTTTTTCCAGGGCCGCCGCCATGGCGTTGTCAATTTCGGCAAAGCTGACGCTGCTCTCCTCACCGGCAGAGATGTGATAAACGTCGTTCTCCAGCGTTTCGCTGTTCATCAGCATCACCAGCGCATCCGCGCAGTAGTCCGCCGGGATCACGTCGATATTGTCCTGCAGCGAGCACATGAACTTGCGCAGCATCAGCGCCATGCCAAACACCCAGAAAATGCTGCTGGAAGGCTGGCAGCCCAGGCGGGTGTGCCCCACCACGATCGACGGACGAGCGATGGTCAACGGCATTTGCGGGCAGCGCTGGCGCATCAGCTGTTCGATGGTGGATTTGGAACGGGTATATTCCACCAGGTGTTCGGCGTCTTCCTCAAACTCGCCGCTCTCCGCCACCAGCGAACCCGGCTCCGGCGAACAGGACATGGCGGTGCCGACGTGCAGGAAACGTTTTAATCCCGGCACCTGCGCCATTCTTTCGGCAAAGGCCAGAGTGCCTTCTACGTTTACCTTCCAAATGAGCGGGTTATTACCAAATGAAGCAACGGCCGCGCAGTTAATAACGTGCGTAACATTGTTAATACGCGCGTCAGTTAAAAAGTCGGCCGGTTCGGAAAGGTCGCCCAATAATATATTTTCAATCGTAATTTTAGACAGCAGATTCGCATCGATATTAAACTTTTCCATATTCGCGCGAATACGGGCCAGCCCTTGCTGCGCATCGTCTGCACGCACCAGCAAAAGATAATTAACAGACTGATTTTCAATCAATAATTTTTCGAGAACCGCACCACCAAGAAAGCCGGTAGCGCCGGTCAACAGTAGCGTTTTCATCATTGTCACCCACATTGGCATTGAATGTGGTTGATTGTATCCGCGGATATTTAAACAAATATTAAATAGAATTACGGCGCCCTTAAACACTTTTCTTAATATTATCTTAAGGAATCTTTTGAAACATCCATCATGGGTTTAGTAACAAAAGAACCGCGTAGACTCCATGATTAATCTCCGCCGTTTAAATACCATTGATGTAGTGCCTGATTAAATTTAACGGTCAATGTTATTTCTCTTCTCGTCCGTGGAGGACTTATGACCTATAACCAAAAAATCTGGTTGGGGGTTTTGCTGCTGTGCACCCTGTTTTGGGCGGCAGTGATAAGCGGCGCCTGTTCGCTGTATAATCGGACAGATCGCCTCAATGCGCACCAGGCGCAGAGCGAGTTCGCCGCCCGCCACAGTCTGCCCCCCTGCCCGCAGCAAAGCGTTCAGGCCTCCGCCGCCCCCCGGAATGGGTAGGGACAAGACCAGCTAACGATCCTATTATACCCTAAGATTAACAGGGAGATAACGATGGCTCGAAAGCTGGATAGCTTACCGCAGGCGCAACGCGAGAAAATAGAAACCGATTTGCTGGCCATCAGCGTGATCTACAACGAGCGCTACGGCATCGCCTCGACCCAGACGGAAACGGAACAACAGATCCCCGATCACCTGCTCCCCTACTTTCATCAGCGGCTGGATTACTATCGCCGTGCGTAATTGCGCGCATTTCGCTAACCGCCGCTTGGCATCGCTCCCCACGCCGTTACAATAGAGGCATATTGTATCCGCCACTGAAGAGACGCGATTTTGAGCAGCAAGGCAACGGCCACATTTTATATTCACGATTACGAGACCTTCGGCAAGAGCCCGTCGCTGGACCGCCCGGCGCAGTTCGCCGGCGTGCGCACCGATATGGATTTCAACATTATCGAAGAGCCGCTGGTCATCTACTGCGCCCCGGCCGACGACTACTTGCCGGAACCCGAGGCGGTGATGATCACCGGCATCACGCCGCAGGTGGCGCGCGCCAAAGGCGTTAACGAGGCCGAGTTCACCCGCCAAATCCATCAGGCCTTCAGCGTGGCCGGCACCTGCATTCTCGGTTACAACAACATCCGCTTCGATGACGAAGTGAGCCGCAATATCTTCTATCGCAACTTCTACGATCCCTACGCCTACAGCTGGCAAAACGGCAACTCGCGTTGGGATCTGCTGGATGTGATGCGCGCCTGCTACGCCCTGCGCCCGGACGGCATCGTCTGGCCGGAAAACGAAGACGGTTTCCCCAGCTTCCGCCTCGAACACCTCACGCGCGCCAACGGCGTCGAACACACGCAGGCTCACGACGCGATGTCAGACGTATACGCCACCATCGCCATGGCCAAGCTGGTTAAGCAGGCGCAGCCGCGGCTGTTCGATTTCCTGCTGCAGCACCGCAACAAGCACAAACTGAACGCCCTGATCGACGTCGCCGAAATGACGCCGCTGGTGCACGTCTCCGGCATGTTCGGCGCGGCGCGCGGCAACACCAGCTGGGTGTCGCCGCTGGCCTGGCACCCGGACAACAAAAACGCGGTGATCATGTGCGATCTCGCCGGCGACATGACGCCGCTGCTGACGCTGAGCGCTGAGCAGCTGCGTGAACGGCTCTACACCCGCCGCGACGATCTGGCGCCGGATCAGGCGCCGGTGCCGATCAAGCTGGTGCACATCAACAAATGCCCGGTGCTGGCGCCGGCCAAAACCCTGCTGCCGGAGAACGCCGAGCGGCTGGGCATCGATCGCCGGGCCAGCCTGCAAAATCTGCAGCTGCTGAAACAGCACCCGGAAGTGCGCGAGAAAGTGGTGGCGCTGTTCGCCGAAGCCGAGCCGTTCAAAGGTTCCGAGGACGTCGACGCCCGCTTGTACGACGGTTTCTTCAGCGACGCCGACAAGGCGGCGATGAGGATTATCCAGCAGACCAAGCCGCAGAACCTGCCGGCGCTGGATCTGGCCTTCAGCGACGGCCGCATGAAAGAGCTGCTGTTCCGCTTCCGCGCGCGCAACTATCCGAATACGCTGGACGACGCCGAGCAGCGCCGCTGGCTGCAACACCGCCAGGAAACGTTGAGCGCGGAGCGCGTGCAGAGTTACCTGCTGCAGCTCGAATCGCTGTATAACCTGCACGAAGGCGACAAAGAGAAAACCGCCCTGCTGAAAGCGCTGTTCGATTACGGCAAAGAGTTGGTGGGATAAAACCCGCAGCAAGCAGAAAAGGAAAAGGCCGCGAAAGCGGCCTTTTTTGTGGCTGAGGAGACGGCTCGCGCTTAGGCGGCGTCTTCGCTCGCTTGCGGCACCGGCAGACGGAAGCTGCGGGTAACGAAGGCCAGGTAGATCAGACCGATGGCCGCCCAAACCAGGCCCAGCGTCATCGAGCTGGCTTCCAGGTTGATCCACAGCGCGCCGACGGTCAGTGCGCCCATCACCGGCAGGATCAGGTAGTTGAACGTGTCCTTCACGGTGCGGTTCATCTTGTCGCGAATATAGAACTGCGAGATCACCGACAGGTTGACGAAGGTGAAGGCCACCAGCGCACCGAAGTTGATCAGCGCGGTCGCGGTCACCAGGTCAAACGACACCGCGGACAGCGCGATGGCGCCAACCAGCAGCACGTTCAGCGCCGGGGTACGCCACTTCGGATGCACATAGCCGAAGAAGCGAGTCGGGAACACGCCGTCGCGGCCCATCACGTACATCAGACGCGAAACGCCCGCGTGCGCCGCCATGCCTGACGCCAATACCGTCACGCAGGAGAACACCAGGATCACCGACTGGAAGAACTTGCCCGCCACGTACAGCATGATTTCAGGCTGCGACGCGTCAGGATCCTTGAAGCGCGAGATGTCCGGGAAGTACAGCTGCACGAAGTAAGACACCACGATAAAGATGATGCCGCCGATTAGCGCCGTCAGGAAAATGGCTTTCGGGATCACTTTCTCTGCGTCTTTGGTTTCTTCGGACAGCGAGCTGATGCCGTCGAAGCCCAGGAACGAGAAGCACAGGATGGTCGCGCCGGTAATCATCGGCACCACGTGAGCGTTATCGGACCAGAACGGGCGGCTGCTGACCAGCGTACCGGCGCCTTCGCCGTGGTAAACGCCGTTGATCACCAGACCCAGGAACACGATCATGATCGCCACCTGCACCACCACGATGATGGAGTTCAGGTTGGCCACCAGCTTGATGCCGCGCAGGTTGAAAATCGTCATCAACCCGACCAGCACCGCCACGAAGATCCAGGACGGGACGCCCGGGAAGATCGCTTCCAGGTAAATCTTGGCCAGCAAAATGTTGATCATCGGCATGAACAGGTAGTCCAGCAGCGATGACCAACCCACCATAAAGCCGACGTGCGGGCTGATGGCTTTCTGGGCGTAAGTGTAGGCGGAACCGGCGGAAGGGAACTTCTTCACCAGCTTGCCGTAGCTCAGGGCGGTAAACAGGATCGCCAGCAGAGCGAAGGCGTACGCGGTCGCGACGTGACCATCGGTCAGGCCGGATACGATGCCGAAGGTATCGAAGATGGTCATTGGCTGCAGATAAGCCAGACCCATCATCACTACCGGAACTAATGTCAGGGTTTTACGCAGCTGAGTGCGCTGAGCCGGAGCGGCGTTAAGGGTGTTATCGGACATTGTTCAGCCCCCCCTTACCTTGAGCCTTGCGGATGGCGGACACGCCAAGACTTAAGGTTGCGGGGAAACTTCGCAACGAGCGACTTAATTCTAAAAGAAGGGGATTGTAAGCTGGATAACGGGTCGAGGTAACCTCGGCTGCTCCATAGTCGCTGCGGCCACAGCGGAAACCGGCGGGCACCGGCGCTAAAGTGAAAAATTGCCCCATCTTTCTAATCCTCATGAGTCACGACCATAAAGTTTTGTTTGATCGTGCACGAAACTATTTATCTATCCGGATCGGTGTCCGGCCTCGCTTGGTGTATGAAACGCTACGTTGGTAAAACTTAATGCAAAAAAAATAACCGACGCTTTCAAAACGTCGGCTATCTGCATTTGAGATATTTTGCACCAGAATGCCTCCGGATGACAAGATCCGGAAGCCCTCAAATACAAATTCTTTTTGTCGATCGAACGGAAAACCAGCCCGGCAGGCGAATTAATCCGCTACCGGCAGGCCGGTCGCCCGCACATACTTCTTACTTTATACGCCCATTCAGGCATTTTTCAACATCCAGTCGATCTCGGTTTCCGTCACCCGCCGTTCAAACTGCAGCAATTCGTCCGTCTTGCAGGCGTGATAAACCTGGGTGAAACGCTCGCCCAGATAGTGGGTCAACGCATGCTGATGTTCAAACTCGTACAGCGCATCGCTCTGGCGGATCGGCAGCGGCAGCCCCTCCTGCTCCAGCCCGTTGCCGGTCACCGGCTCAGGCAACGGCAGCGCGTTGTCCAACCCGTACAACATGCCGGCCAGGATCGCCGCCATCACCAGATAGGGGTTGGCGTCGGCGCCGGCCACGCGGTACTCCACCCGATGATTCTCCGGTTCGCCGCAGGGAATGCGCAGCGCCACGGTGCGATTGTTGTGGCCCCAGGCGGCCTGGATCGGCACATACATCCCCGGTTGGAAACGCCGATAGGCATTGACGTTCGGCGCCAGCAGCGCCATCGACGCCGGCATCAGGGTGATCATCCCGGCCAGCGCCTGTTTCAGCAACGGTGAATCCTCGCCTTCGCCGTCGGCAAACAGGTTGTTGCCCGCCCCGTCCTGCATGCTGACATGCACATGCATGCCGCTGCCGGCGTAATCCTCATAGGGTTTGGCCATAAAGGTGGCGTGCATACCGTGGTTCTCGGCCACCAGCCGCACCAACCGTTTCAGCGCCAGCGCGTGGTCGCAGGCCAGCAAGATGTCGTCGGAATGGCGCAGGTTGACCTCGAACTGCCCCGGCGACGCCTCCGCCACCGCGCCGTCCGCCGGCAGCCCCTGCAGCTTCGCCAACGCGTCGATATCGTTCAGCACCTCGGCGAAATGGTTCAGGTTATCGACGGAGTACACCTGGCTTTGGGTATTGCGCTCCTGAGTGCCGGGCGCACACGGCGGCTGCAAATCGCCTTCTGCGTCGCGCTGCCTGTCGATGAGATAGAACTCCAGCTCTACCGCTGCCACCGGGAACAAGCCGCGCTGTCGCAGCGCCTGCCACACGCGGTTCAGCACATTACGGGGTTCAACGTCAAAGGGAGTGCCATCTTCATCCAGCATGGTCAGCAACACCTGGCCGATATGCTCCGGATCGGCGGCCGACGGCGTCAGCGAACCGGGCACCGGCAGGCAAATGCGATCCGGCTCGCCGAGCTCCTGCCCAAGACCGGTCTCCTCCACCACGTTACCGAGGATGTCCATGGCGAACACCGACGCGGGGAAGTAGCTGCCTTTTTCCAGTTTTTTCAACCCTGAGACGGGTATACGTTTGCCGCGGAAGGAACCATTGAGATCGGTAAGAAGGATATCGACATACTGCGTGGCGGGATGGCGTTCCAAATAATGAGCAACCTCATTTTGGAACGCGCTACTTCGCCTCTCTTCATGATGCTGTGCAAAATGTTCAACTGCTGCGCTATTGGTTTGCATACGTCACCCGCCATTATGCTCTTAAGGCGCGTTAGCGCCCGTCCGCCGTTCGATTCAACACATGATTGGATTTCTCGCCAAGTCGCGCCGCTGCCGGGCGCTCAAAATAACATCCACAATATGAAACATAGTATTAACAGAATGGGTTTGCAAATGTTACAATCCTGTTTGATTATTCACCACCGGCTGCTAAATTGATAAAATATTGACCGAAAAGGCCTTGCTGCCATTTTTACGTCAACTATTTCGTCCAACGCACCGAGAGTGAACATGGGCAATATATTTTCCAAACCTGCCCTAACTATCGATATCATGCAGCATCGTTATCGCCCAGACAGGCGCCCGATAACGATATTCATGTCTGCCTGTCGCCCCTACCAGAAGGAAGTACCGCTATGAGCGAAGCCAGCTTGGCACCGGGCAAACGCCTGTCACAGATCCGTCAGCAATTGGGTTTGTCGCAGCGCCGGGTCGCCGAACTGTCCGGGTTAACCCACAGTGCGATCAGCACCATCGAACAGGACAAGGTCAGCCCGGCCATCAGCACGCTGCAAAAGCTGCTGAAGGTGTATGGCCTGTCGCTGTCGGAATTCTTTGCCGAACCGGAGGCCGTCGACGAGCCGCGCGTGGTGATCGACGCCGAGGATCTGATTGAGATCGGCAGCCAGGGGGTGTCGATGAAGCTGGTGCACAACGGCAGCCCGACGCGCAACCTGGCGATGATGCTGGAAACCTACCAGCCCGGCACCACCACCGGCGAAAAGATCAAGCATCAGGGCGAAGAGATCGGCACCCTGCTGGAGGGCGAGATCGTGCTGACCATCAACGGCCAGAGCTATTGCCTGAGCGCCGGTCAGAGTTACGCCATCAACACCGGCATTCCGCACAGCTTCAGCAATACCTCGGCTCGCGTTTGCCGCATCGTCAGCGCACACACCCCTACCACCTTCTGACCGCTTCTCGCACCGGCGCAGCCTGACGCGGGTTGCGCCCCTGCCCACCCACGATTTTTTCATCGCCGTTATGCCATTTTGTTGGTTGCCAACGGCGCAATCTATGTTACAACAGAGCAAAACAGCCATCTAAACATCTAAACGGCCTTAACACCCTATGTCAACCGCAACGCCTTCACGCCTCGAGATGCGCAATATCTCGATCGCCTTCGCCGGCTTCAACGCGCTACAGGACGTGGACTTCACGCTGCAGGGCGGATCAATCCATGCGCTGGTCGGCGCCAACGGCGCGGGCAAGTCGACGCTGATGGCGATCCTCTCCGGCGCCCACGATCATTATCGCGGCGAGATCCTGATCGACGGCCAGCCGGTGGCGATCCACTCCCCGTTGCAGGCGCGCCGTCACGGTATTCACGTGGTGCAGCAAGAGGTCGACGTCGCGCTGATCCCCACGCTGTCGGTAGCGGAAAACATCATGCTGGACTGGCTGAACGAGCCGGGCCACTGGCTGAACTGGGCGGAGCTGCACCGCCGCGCCGCGCAGCTGCTGCAGCAATGGGCGCTGCCGCTCAACCCGCGCAGACGCCTGGCGGACTGCACGCTGGCGGAAAAACAGCAGGTGCTGCTGGCGCGCGCGCTGTCGCACCGCTGCCGTTTTCTGGTGCTCGATGAACCGACCGCGCCGCTCGATCGCGCCGAGAGCGAGCGCCTGTTTAACGTGGTGCGCCGCCTGCAATCCGAAGGCATCGGCATCGTGTTTATTTCCCACCGCATCCATGAACTGAGCGACATTTGCGATCGGCTGACGGTGCTGCGCGACGGCCGGCGCGTCAGCGAAGACGCCATGCGCGGGCTGAGCGGCGAACAGATCGTCGAGAAGATGCTCGGCCATCGGCTGGACGACATTTTCCCGCCGCCGCGCCCGCCACACCCTGAGCGAACGCTGCTGCAGGTGCAGGGCTTGCACGATCGCCATAAGCTGCGCGACGTTTCGCTGCGGTTGCATGAAGGCGAGATCCTCGGCATCGCCGGGCTGGCCGGGGCGGGCAAAACCGAACTGTGCAAGGCATTGTTCGGCGCCAGCGCCGTGCAGCTCGAGCGCGGCGAACTGCGCGGGCAGCCCTGGGTGCCACGCGCGCCGCACCTGTCGGTCGAACAAGGATTGGCGCTGGTGCCGGAAGAACGCCGCAAAGAAGGCATTTTCATCGACGAGGCGATCCCGATGAACCTGAGCGTCAGCGCCGACGACAGCTTCTCGCGCTGGAGCCTGTTCAGCCGGCGGCAAGAGCTGCGCTGGGCGCGCGAGATCATGCAGCGTCTGAATATTCGCGCCTCCGGCCCGCAACAGCGGCTGGCGCGCCTGTCAGGCGGCAATCAACAAAAAGTGGCGATCGGCAAGTGGCTGCGTGGCGACGCCGAGGTGCTGATCTTCGATGAGCCGACCAAGGGCGTGGACATCAAGGCCAAACAGGAGCTGTTCAGCCTGATCGACGGCCTGGCCCGCGCCGGCAAAGGCGTGATTTACGCCTCCGGCGAGTTCGCCGAGCTGATTGGCCTGTGCGATCGCATCTGCGTGCTGTGGGACGGCCGCATCGTGGCGGAATTGAACGCCGCCGACATCGACGAAGAAACCTTATTGCTCTATTCCACCGGAGGAACCCCTGCGTGAGTAAAGAATTTGCCTTGCGGCCTGCGCTGCCCTGGCGCCAACAGCTGTTTGATTTCCTCTACAAGTGGGGCATGCTGCTGACCGTCGCGGCGCTGATCGCCCTGTTTGGCCTGGCGTCGGACAACTTTCTCGATGCCAACAACATCATCAATATCCTGCGTTCGATCGCCATCGTGACGGTGATCGCCATCGGCGTCTCCATCTCGCTGTCGGTCGGCGGTTTCGATCTGTCGGTCGGCTCGACCGCCTCGCTGGCCAACGCGCTGGTGATTTCGCTGTTCGTCTGGCACGGTTTCGGCACCGCCGGCGCCATCGTGGTGACGCTGTTGCTGTGCACGCTGGTCGGCCTGTTCAACGCCCTGCTGATCGTGGTGCTCAAAATCCCCGATATGCTGGCGACACTGGCCAGCCTGTTCGTGATCCAGGGCGTGGCGATGACTTACAGCTACGGCGGCTCCATCACCCAAAACATGGTGCTGCCGAACGGCGACATGGCGGAAGGCCCGATCCCGGAAATGTTTGCCGCTCTCGGTCAGGTGCCGGTGATCGTGCTGATCATGCTGGCGGTCACCGTGGCGGTGCAGCTGTTCCTGTCGTTGACCAAGCACGGCCGCCGCATGTACGCCATCGGCGGCAACCCCGAGGCTGCGCGTCTGTCGGGCATCCGAACCGTGCGTTACAGGGTTGCAGCTTACGTCATTTCCTCTTGGCTGGCGGCGCTTGGCGGCATCTTGCTGGCGTCACGTATTGGCTCTTCGCAGGTCAATGCCGGCGGCGGCTATCTGATGGACGCGGTGGCGGCGGCCTATATCGGCTTCTCGCTGGCCGGCGCCGGCAAACCCAATGCGCTCGGCACCCTGATCGGCGCGGTGATCCTCGGCGTGCTGCAAAACGGCCTGGTGATGCTGTCGGTGCCCTACTACGCCATGGACATTATCAAAGGCCTGGTGCTGGCGCTGGCGCTGGCCATCACCTATATCCAGAAACGCTGATCCTCTCCGGCGCACGTCTGCTGCGCCGCTTTTCCCTTTAATTCATCCGGTTACTCTTTCCCGCCAGAATAACAAGCATACAAATGATATGAATTATCATTAGCGTTTACATTCAGTAAAAAATCCTTACAATGGCCTCACGCAACGCTGACGAAGCGACGGATTTCTCAGCGAACGATGAATTATTTCATTAGAAATTCAATTGGTTAATTACTTTCACTTCAATCCAGGAAAGGTTTACCTCATGGAAACGCCACGTTACAGCAAGCTCGCCGCTCTGGTGATCGCCTCACTCAGCGCCACCGCCGCACTGGCCGCGCCGCAGGACGACACCCAAGACACCATGGTCGTCACCGCCTCCGGCTTCCAGCAAAAAATTCAGGACTCCGCCGCCTCCATCTCGGTGATCCCGCGCCAGCAGATCGAAGATAAAGCCTATCGCGACGTGACCGATGCACTGAAAGACGTACCGGGCGTAGTGGTCACCGGCGGCGCCAGCAGCAGCGACATCAGCATTCGCGGCATGTCTTCCAAGTACACGCTGATCCTGGTGGACGGCAAGCGCGTCGACACCCGCGGCACCCGGCCGAACAGCGATAACGCCGGCATCGAACAGGGCTGGCTGCCGCCGATGGAAGCCATTGAGCGCATCGAAGTGGTGCGCGGGCCGATGTCTTCGCTGTACGGTTCCGACGCCATGGGCGGCGTGATCAACGTCATCACCCGCAAAACCTCGCGCACCGAGTGGAAAGGCTCGCTGCACGGCGACGCCACCCTTCAGGAAAACCGCGATTCCGGCGATCTGTTCCAGACCAACGCCTACGCCTCCGGCCCGCTGGTTGAAGGCCTGCTCGGCCTGCGGGTCAACGGCCTGCTGTCGCGCCGCGCGGAAGATAAAATCACCAACGGTTACAACGAGCAGCGCATGCGCAGCGGCACCGCGGTGTTCACCCTGACCCCGGACGAGAAAAACGAATTCGACTTTGAAATCGGCCGCTCGCTGCAGGATCGCAACAGCACGCCGGGCAAATCGGTGGTAGCGGAACGCTGCAGCAAAGGCAAATGCACGCCGACATCGCGCAGCGAAAGCCTGTATACGCGTACCAACTACGCGCTGACCCACAACGGCTATTACGACTTCGGCAACTCCACCAGCTACGTTCAGCGGGAAGAGACCAACAACCCGGGCCGCAAAATGAAGATGTACAACACCATCTTCAACACCCAGAACCAGTTCGAGCTGGGTTCACACATGCTGAACCTCGGCGGTCAGTATCGCTATGAAAAACTGAGCGACAGCGGCAACCAGCTTGAATCGGCACAAGGTCTCAGCAAGCTGACGCGCTGGAGCTGGGCGCTGTTCGCCGAAGATGAGTGGGCATTGACCAACGACTTCAGTCTGACGACCGGCATCCGCATGGATCAGGACGAAAACTTCGGCAGCCACTGGACGCCGCGCATGTACGGGGTCTGGCACCTGACCGAACAGTGGACGCTGAAAGGCGGCGTTTCCGCCGGCTACAAATCGCCGGATCTGCGCCAATCCTCCGCCAACTGGGGCCAGGTCACCGGCGGCGGCGTGCGTAAAGGCATCATCGTCGGCAACCCGGATCTGCAGCCGGAGAAGAGCCTGAGCGAAGAGATCGGCCTGATGTGGGATAGCCTGAAAGGCGTCAACGCCGGGGTGACCGTCTTCAACACCGACTTCAAGAACAAGATCACCGAAGTGCGCCGCTGCGAAGACACGCCGGACTGTAAGATCGGCAATGACGTCTACGACTTTATCAGCGATCGCGTCAACGTCGACAAAGCCAATATGCGCGGCGTAGAAGCCACCTTCGGCTGGCAGATCAACAAAGACTGGAAGTGGAACACCAACTACACCTACACCTCTTCCGAGCAGAAGAGCGGCGAGTTCCAGGGCAAGGCGCTCAACCAGATGCCGAAGCACATGGTTAACACCGTGCTGGATTGGCGCGCCACGCAGGACCTCAGCCTGTGGTCGCGCGTTAATTTCCGCAGCAAAACGTCTGAGTATCTGAGCCGTACCTCGATGGCCAAGAGCACGCCGTCCTACACCTTCGTCGATGCGGGCCTGAGCTACCAGGCGGCGAAAAACCTGCAGCTGACCGGCGGGGTCTACAACATCCTCGACAAGACCGTGGATTACGATCACTACAACACCACGCTGGACGGCCGCCGTTACACCGTCGGCATGACCTACAACTTCTGATGCCCCCGGGCGCGCGCTGCGCGCCCTTTTCATTCCATCACCGAGAGGAAGCTCCATGAGATTACGCCGCTCCCCCCTGATGATCGCCCTGCTGGCCGCGATGGCGCTGGCGGGTTGCCACAGCAAAACCGACGCGCCGGCGGCCTCGACCACCGTCAACGTCCAGCACCTGAACGGCAGCACCGAGGTGAAGAAACACCCGCAGCGCATCGTGGTGCTGGATTACGCCTCGCTGGAAACGCTGCAGCTGCTGGGCGTCGAACCGCTGGCGCTGCCCGGCAATCGCAAAAACTTGCCGGATAGCCTGAAACGCTATCAGGACGACAAATACCTCAATGCCGGCACCCTGTTCGAGCCGGATATGGCCGTGCTGCGCGCCGCCAAACCGGATCTGATCCTGATCGCCGGCCGGGCGTCCAAAGCCTATGACGAGCTGAACACGCTGGCGCCGACGCTGAATATGTCCGTCGATCAGCAGGATCAGTTGGGCAGCCTGAAACAGCGCACGCTGCAGCTGGGTGAGCTGTTCGATAAGCAGCAACAGGCGCAGGCGGCGGTCGATAAGCTGGATGCGCAGATCGCGGCGGTCAAACCACAGGCCGCCCAGGCCGGACGCGGGCTGGTGGTGCTGTTCTCCGGCGGCAAGATCAGCGCTTACGCCCCCAAGAGCCGTTTCAGCTTCGTCTATGACGCCCTCGGCTTCGCGCCCGCACTGCAGTCCGATGAAAAAGACGTGCGCGGCAATAAGCTGACGCCTGAGCAGGTGGCCAAACTGAACCCGGACTGGCTGTTCGTCATCGACAGAGACGCCGCGACCGGGCGGCCGAACGCGGTGGCGCCGCAGAAAATCCTTACCACCACCGCGCTGAAGAAAACCGCGGCGGTGAAGAAAGGCCAGGTGGTCTACCTGCCGGCGGCCGAGGTTTATCTGTCCGGCGGCATCGTCACCGCTCAGCACGTCGTCGAACGCGTGAGCGAGGCGCTAACCCACGCTGCGCGATAAAAAAAGCCCGGCGATGCCGGGCTTTTTCCTGGATTAAATCGTCGGCTGGTTTACCAGGCCGTCTATCAGCACCTGCGGCGTGCCCTGCGAACAGCGCTCGATGCGCCCGCGCACGCCGTAGACCCGCGCCAGGCTCTGCGGCGTAATCACCTGATCCGGCGCGCCGTCGGCGATCAGATCGCCATCCTGCAGCATCAGCACGTGGTCGCCGTGACGCAGCGCGATGTTGATGTCATGCACCACTACCACCGTCACGATATTGCGCTTGCGGGTTTCACGGCGCACCAAATCCATCACGTGGAACTGATAGTTGAGATCGAGCGCGCTCAGCGGCTCATCCAGCAGCAGCAGCGACGGCTGACGGATCAGCGACTGCGCCAACCCCACCAGCTGTTTCTGGCCGCCGGACAGCTGATCGAGGTAGCTCAGCGCCAGGTGGGCGATGCCCAGCTGTTCCAGCAAAGCCATCACTTCCGCTTCGCTGCCGGCGTTGCTGCGGCCGCCCGAGGCGCGCTGCGCCACGATGATCGACTCCAGCACGTGCAGATGCACCCCGGCGGGCAGCGACTGCGGCAGGTACACCACTTTCTCCGCCCGACGGGCGAACGGCATCTGCATCAGATCGCCGTCGTCCAGCCACAGCTTGCCCTGCGCCGGGTTCAGCCCGGCCAGCGAGCGCAGCAGCGTCGATTTGCCGCTGCCGTTCGGCCCCAGCAGCACGGTGATTTGCCCGCGCGGCAGCATCGGCACCGAGAGATTGTCGATCACCTGACGCTTCGGATAGCCCGCCGAGAAGTTTTCTATGCGCAAGCCCTGATTCATACGTTCCCCCGATGGCGCAGAATAATGCTCAGGAAGAACGGCACCCCGACCAGCGAGGTGACGATGCCCACCGGAATGATCACGCCGGGCACCAGATTTTTCGACGCCACCGAGGCCATCGACAACACCAGCGCGCCAATCAGCGCACTGGCCGGCAGGTAGAAACGGTGATCTTCGCCGAAGATCATGCGGGCGATGTGCGGCGCCACCAGGCCGATAAAGCCGATCGGCCCGACGAAGGCCACCGCCAGCGCCGAGAGAATGCTGATGCGCAGCAGCGTGGTCAGCCGCAGACGGCGCACGTCGATGCCGAAACTCACCGCCCGGTCTTCCCCCAGACGCAGCGCGGTCAGTTTCCACGAGCTCATCATCGACAGCGGCAGCAGCACGGCGAATACCCCGAACAGAATACCCAGCTTGTCCCACGAGGCGCGCGCCAGGCTGCCCATGGTCCAGAACACCAGCCCCTGCAGCGTGTCCTCGCTGGCGATGAATTGCATCATCGAGACCAGCGCGTTGAAGGTAAACACCAGCGCGATGCCGAACAGCACCACGCCGGAGGTGGCGACCCGCGTCCAGCGCGTGATGCCGTCGAGCATCAGCGCGGCGAACAGCGCAAAGATAAAGGCGTTGGCGGAGATGAACCACTGATCGGGAATACCCGGAATGCCGATGCCGAGCACGATCGCCAGCGCGGCGCCAAAGGCCGCGGCGGATGATACGCCGAGGGTGAAGGGGCTGGCCAGCGGGTTATTCAGGATGGTCTGCATTTCCGCCCCGGCCAGACCGAGCGCAAAGCCCACCACCACCGCCATCAGCGCATAGGGCAAGCGGATGTCCCAGACGATCACCCGCGTGCCGGCATCGGCCGCGGCGGGGTCAAGCAGCGTTTGCCACAAAGACGACAGCGACAGGCCGGATGGCCCCATGGTGAAATCCAGCAGCAGCGAACCCAGGATCGCCAGTGCCAACACGCCCATCATCAACAGGCGATGGCGAAGAATATGCTGATAACGCCCCATCACGCCGGCGTTGGGTTGCCCCTTGGCGTCAGTCATGGGATCGGTGGATACGCTCATTCGTTAAGATACCTGTTACAACCATCATGACAGCGGCGCGAAGGCGTCCGCCGTAAACCGGAAAGCGCGCGGCGACCGCCTGCGCGCAGCCGCCCACAATAAAGCAAACGATAATACTTATCAATCATATCAATAGGTGAAAACAGCGTTGTCGAAATGTAATAATTTGTTTTTTCTCGCCATTTTTCAAACCACCACGCTTTCCCCCGCCAACGGCCAGTAGGTTAATTATTCTGAAAATTATTCCTGATCCGACCAGACTCTGACAAATAGCGGCAAAACCACATAGAATCCAAAACCACAGCACCGCGCGTGCAAAAAACTTTCAGGCCGCCGCAAGAGCGGCCTTATTGACGAGGCTGTAATGAGAAGTCCATCTCCGGCGGTAACGCCCAAACGCCCGGCGCTGCTGAACTGGCTGTTGCACAGCCCGCTGCACGCCGATGACGAACCGTTTCAACGCCAGCTGCGTCTCACGCTGACGCCCTCTCCTCTCACCCCCTGGCTGAATGCCGTGGGGCCGGCCGCGCTGTTGGTGGGGTACGCCTGGCTGAACCAACCGCTGGTCGGTATCGGCCTGCTGCTGCTGTTGCTGCTGTTGACCGCCGGGCGTGCCAGGTTGGCGCAAAGGCGCCAACCCGCCTGGCCGAACGCCATGCTGGTGACGGTGTTGTTGTGGGCGCTGCTGGTTGGCGCCAGCGCCGCGCTGGCGATGCTGTCGGGCCGCTTCGTGCTGATCCTGTTCGCCGGCCTGACCATCACCGCCCTGGCCTGCTGGTTGATGCAGCGCCATGCCGCCGCGCCGCGCTTCGCGCTGCTTGAGGTGATCGCGCTGACGCTGCCCTACCTGCTGGCGGCGCCGCTGTCGCGCGTGCAAAATCTGTTTGTCATGGCGGATCTCGCGCCGCTGTGGCTGGTGCTGGCCCATGGCATGATCGCGCGCTACCACCGCCAGTTGGTGCAGCACGTCACGCTGGCCTGGGAGAAGCAGCAGGCATCGCACCGCGATCGCCTGACCGGCTTTCTCAACCGCGCAGGCGGCGAGGTGGTGATGCGCAGCATCTGCCGCCCCGCAACGGCGCAGCCGATCTCCCACCTGTTCATTCTTGAGTTCGGTCCGCTGGCGGCGCTCTACCAAAGCCACGGCGTCCAGATCGGCGACGACGTACTGCGCACCGTCGGCGAGCGTCTCAAGACGCTGATCCGCCCGAGCGACTACGTCTGCCGCTATACCGGCGGCCTGTTTTTGATTCTGGTGCACGATCTGCCCTACGGCGCGGAAAGCGAGTTCCTGGCGCGCATCGTGCCACCGCTGGAGGCGCCTTACGATTTTGGCGCATTCGGCGAGGTGAACATGCAGCTCAACGCCGGCATTGTGGCGCTGACGCAGCATTATGCGACGGTGGAAGATTTGATGAGTTCGGCGCAGCAGGCGCTGGCGGAAGCCAAAGGCGGGAAAAAGTAAAGCCAAACGCGGCGGGAACCCCCGCCGCGTATCACTCACCGAAAATTACTTCACGTCCATCTTCGGAAATTCCATTTCGCTGTACTTCACGACACGGGTGCCTTGCGACAGCTTGTAACCGAACCAGATCAGCAGGAACAGCGGAATGCCGATGTAGGTCGCGGTCACGCCGTACCAGTCAATCTTGTCTTGCAGGAAGGCCTGGTAGTTCTGCCCCAGGGTAATGATCAGACACAACACGAAGGCGAAGATCGGCCCCAGCGGGAAGAACCCGGAACGGTACGGCAAGTCGTTGAGATCGTGTCCCTGCAGCATGTAACCGCGACGGAAACGGTAGTGGCTGATGGCGATGCCCAACCAGGCGATGAAGCCGGTCATGCCCGAGGTATTCAGCAGCCACAGGTAAACCGACTGGTTGCCGAACATCGAGGTCAGGAAGCACAACCCGGCCACCACGCAGGTCGCGTACAGCGCGTTGCGCGGCACGCCGCCTTTCGACAGCTTGGCGAAGATGCGCGGCGCTTTGCCTTCCGATGCCAGGGTGTACAACATGCGGGTCGATGCGTACATGCCCGAGTTACCGGCGGACAACACCGCCGTCAGGATCACCGCGTTCATCACCGCCGCCGCCGACAGCAGGCCGGCATGCTGGAACACCAGGGTGAACGGGCTGACGCTGATGTCTTTCACGTCATTGCGCAGCAGGCTCGGATCGGTATACGGAATGATCAGGCTGATGATCAGGATGGCGAAGATATAGAACAGCAGGATACGCCAGAACACCTGACGCACCGCGCGCGGAATATTTTTACCCGGGTTTTCCGATTCGCCGGCCGCGATGCCGATAAGTTCAGTGCCCTGGAACGAGAAGCCGACGATCATGGCCACGCCGATCATCGCCGAGAAGCCGCCGGCGAACGGCGCATCTCCAATGGTCCAGTTCTGCCAGCCGGCATGCTCGCCGCCTTTCAGAATGCCGACAATCATCAGCACGCCGACGGCGATGAAAATAATCACGGTGCTGACCTTGATCAGCGCGAACCAGTATTCCGCCTCGCCGAACCCTTTCACCGAAATGTAGTTCAGCAGGAACATCAGGCCGAGGAACAGCGCGCTCCAGATCCAGCCGGGCGTGTCCGGGAACCAGTAGCTCATCACCAATTGCGAAGCCACCAGGTCAACGGCGATGGTCACCGCCCAGTTGTACCAGTAGTTCCAGCCCAGTGCGAAACCGAAGCCTTCTTCCACGTATTTGGCGCCGTAGGTGGAGAATGAACCGGAGACCGGCATAAAGGCCGCCAGTTCGCCCAGACTGGTCATCAGGAAGTACACCATCAAACCGATCAGAGCGTAAGACAGCAGCGCCCCGCCGGGACCTGCCTGAGAAACCGTGGCGCCCGAGGCGACGAACAGGCCGGTGCCGATGGAGCCGCCGATGGCGATCATGGTCAAATGCCGGGCTTTCAGCTCGCGGCGCAATCCGGGTGCTTGCTGCCCCGATGTTTTTATATCCTGCTGAGCCATTCGTTCCCTATCTATCTGCTCTTCGAAAAATGAGGGCGGATTGTAACAAATACCCGCCGGTGAACTAGCAACATTGCACCGATATAAGATAGCTTCATAATTCAGAGGCAATTATTAGCCGCGCCCCTTATGGCCTTACTTACTCTCATTAATGTGAGCGCGCGCAGGTTTTTATGCTTTCTTTGGCCTGCGCGGCGATAGAAGACGTGACGCGCTGTCGATTACAGCACGCAATAGCTGAGAAAACGTTGCAACGCGTTGGAGACGTGCTTTTGCCGATGGCGGATCAGGTACAGGGTGCGGCGCAGCGGCGGCAACGGCACCGGCAGTTCCACCAGCGCGCCGCTGGCCAGCTGCTCCGCCACCACCCGCCGGGACAGGCAGCTGATGCCGATACCGTGCCGCACCGCATGCTTGATCGCCTCCGAGTTGCCGAGCTCCATCACCAGCTGAAAGTGCGGCAGGTGTGCCAACAGCAGATGATCCAGCACCTCGCGGGTGCCAGAACCGCGCTCACGCAGGATCCAAGGCGCATTCGCCAGCGCCTCCAGCGTCGGCGGTTGACGGGTCAGCGGGTTATCCGGCGCAGCGAACACCACCAGCTCGTCCTCCAGCCACGGCTGCGTGACCAGCTCCGGCATATGGCAAGGCCCTTCGATCAGCCCCAGATCGACGCGAAAATCCGCTACCGCCACGATCACATCCTGGCTGTTGCCGACGTTCAGCTCCAGCGGCGTGGCCGGAAAGTCCCGGCGGTAACGGGCGATCATCTCCGGCAGCATATAGTTGCCGATGGTGCTGCTGGCGGCGATGCGCAGCGCCCCGCCATCATGGCGAAACAGCTGCTCGATCTCCCCCGCCTGCTCCAGCAGCGCCAGCGCCTTGGGGTACAGCAAGCGGCCGTGTTCGTTGATCACCAGCCGTTTGCCGACGCGATCGAACAGCTGCACGCCCAACTGCCCCTCCAGATCCGCCAGCGCCGCGCTGACCGCCGACTGCGACAGCGCCAGCACCACCGAGGCCTGAGTGGTCGAACCGCTTTTCAGCACTTCGGTGAAAACTTCCAGTTGACGCAACGTGATATGCATAGCCGTCCCGGTATTGAAAGAAGGTTCTGCCAGAGAACCCCAACATGGTGATGTGGGCAGCCCGGCCAGGCTACCCCGTTTGCGGCCAGATCGGCGCGCTATTTGCCCAAGGCGACCAGCTGCGCCGCCGCGGCCAGCACCGGCTCTCGCGGCGTGCCGGCTTCGTCCCGCAGTATCAATTGCAGCATCGCCGCGAGATGCTCGCGGTCGATCGTCTTGTTTTCTTCAATCAACCGCCGCACCGCGCGCCCCACTTCCTGATCTACCTGCTCTCTGCGTTGATCGTCGGTATCCATCGCCTGCTCCTGTTAGTTGGAAAGTTGACGGCGGCTCGCCGCACTTCCTCACCCTAGCCGCAATGCGGCGTTATGCCAATGCCTGATCCCATACCACTTATTCAGATAGGTTATAAATATATAATCAATTTCTCTTTTATTCAGCCCAAACGTACTCTTAGCAGCAAGAAACAGACTGAAGGACTGACTTTTATGGCGACTGATACCACTCACACTTATCCCGAGCGACGCTTTTCGCTGTTTGGCCTGCCGCGGCTGGTGCCGGGGCTGGCACTGACCGGCGCGCTCACCGCGCTGGCCGTCTGGGCCGGCGATATTCCCTGGGTGGCGGAGCTGGGGCTGGGGGCGCTGACGCTGGCGATCCTGCTCGGTATTCTGGTGGGCAACACGCTGTACCCCCACTGGCAAACCGTTTGTCACAGCGGCGTACAGCTGGCCAAACAGCGTCTGCTGCGTCTGGGCATTATCCTTTACGGCTTCCGGCTGACCTTTCAGCAGATCGCCGACGTCGGCGCCAGCGGCATCATCATCGACGCGCTGACTCTGATCACCACCTTCCTGCTGGCCTGCTGGCTCGGCAAGAAAGTGTTCGGCATCGACAGCCAAACCGCGATACTGATCGGCGCCGGCAGCAGCATTTGCGGCGCGGCGGCAGTGATGGCCACCGAGCCGGTGCTGAAGGCCGACTCCAGCAAAGTGGCGGTAGCGGTCTCGACCGTGGTGGTGTTCGGCACCCTGGCGATCTTCGCCTACCCGTGGCTGTATCAGTTGAATGAACACTTCCAGTGGCTGCCGTTCAGCCAGGAAACCTTCGGCATCTACGCCGGCTCCACCATTCACGAAGTGGCTCAGGTGGTCGCCGCCGGGCACGCCATCGGCCCTGACGCCGAAAACGCGGCGGTGATCGCCAAGATGATCCGCGTGATGATGCTGGCACCGTTCCTGCTGCTGCTGTCGGGCTACATCAGCCGCGGCAGCGCAGGCAAGGCGGAAAAATCCGCCATCACCATTCCGTGGTTCGCCGTGCTGTTTATCGCCGTCGCCGGGCTGAACTCCTTCAACCTGCTGCCGGCCACGCTGGTGCGCCATCTGATCACCGCCGACACCTGGATGCTGGCGATGGCGATGGCGGCGCTGGGGTTGACCACCCACATCAGCGCCGTGCGCCAGGCCGGGGTGAAACCGATTCTGCTGGCCACGCTGCTGTTCGTCTGGCTGCTGGTCGGCGGCGGCGCGATAAACCAACTGGTGCAACACTGGTTCTAAACTCCCCTTCTGCGGCCCGCTTCGGCGGGCCGCATTTATTCCGCCCGCCATCAATGCCATAATGTCACCGATAACACAGGAGAATGAAGATGAAGTTTGTCGGTGCACATGTCAGCGCGTCAGGCGGCGTGGATCAAGCGGTTATCCGCGCGCACGAATTGGAGGCGACCGCGTTCGCCCTGTTCACCAAAAATCAGCGTCAATGGAAGGCCGCGCCGCTGGCCGCGGACGTGATCGATAAGTTCAAGAGCGCCTGCGCCCAGTACGGCTTCGGGCCGGGGCAGATCCTGCCGCACGACAGTTACCTGATCAACCTCGGGCATCCGGTGGCCGAGGCGTTGGAAAAATCGCGCGAAGCGTTTATCGACGAGCTGCAGCGCTGCGAGCAGCTGGGGCTGACGCTGTTGAACTTCCACCCCGGCAGCCACCTGCTGCAAATCGATGAAGATAAATGCCTGGCGCGCATCGCCGAATCGATCAACATCGCGCTGGACAAAACCGCCGGTGTGACGGCCGTGATCGAAAACACCGCCGGCCAGGGCAGCAATCTGGGCTTCAAATTCGAACACCTGGCGGCGATCATCGACGGCGTGGAAGACAAAAGCCGCGTCGGCGTCTGCATCGACACCTGCCACGCTTTCGCCGCCGGTTACGATCTGCGCACCGAAGAGACCTGCGAACACACCTTCAAACAGCTCGGTGACATCGTCGGTTTCAACTACCTGCGCGGCATGCACCTGAACGACGCCAAGAGCGAGTTCAACAGCCGCGTCGACCGCCACCACAGCCTGGGGGAAGGCAACATCGGCAAAACGGTGTTCAGCTACATCATGCGCGATCCGCGTTTCGACAATATCCCGCTGATTCTGGAAACGGTAAACCCGGATATCTGGGCGGAAGAGATCGCCTGGCTGAAGGCGCAGCAGTAACCCTCCCTTGGCCGCTCGCCTATGCGCGAGCGGTTTCCCCCACCGTGTGCTCTGCCGCCAGCATGGCGCCGAACTGACGCAGCGTCTCTGCCTCCAGGCCCGCCGCCCTAAACACCGCGGTGGTAAAGCTGACCGGCGCCGAGCCCGGTGCCGTAATGACACGGTCATCCACGACGGCGGCGGCGCTCGCAACGTAATGGCGCTGCCCGCTGTAGCCCTCAACATTGCGCGTCAAGAACTCGGCATCGTTGGAGGTATGCGCCCTGCCGTTCAACAGGCCGGCCCGCGCCAACGCCAACGTCCCGCCGCAAATGCCCGCCAGAGTCGCGCCGCGTTGAGACTGCTCGTTGAGCAACGCGCGGATATCCGGCGCCCGTTCGGTTTCCCACAGGGTGCCGCCGACCACCACCAGCACCTCGGGGCGCCAATCCGCCAGTTCGGCCACGCTTTTTTCAACCTCGACCGTCAACCCGCCCTGTGAGCGAAGCGTTCCGGCCTGCGGCGCAAAAAACGCCACCTCCAGCCCATAAAACGGGCCGCCAACGCCGGCAATCAGCGCGTATTCCCAATCGGCGAAACCGGGTGTCAGTACGATCGCCACTTTTTTAGCCACGGATGAATCTCCTTGAGTCATTGCTTGTTCGCAGGAACAAAGTCGCGCTATCAGCTTAGAAAGCGTTGTGGTTTCTGACCAGGGGTAAATCGTGCTAACTGCCTAAGGCACAAACAAAAACGCGCAGCCCGGGGCTGCGCGTTTTGCGGTATCGCGAGGCTTACGCCGCGGCGGTAGCCGGTACTTCAGCACGTTTCAGCAGGGCATACGCTACGCCAGCCAGCAGCGTACCGGCGGCGATCGCCACCAGGTACAGCAACACCGGCGAAATCGCGCCCGGGATCAGCAGCACGAACAGCCCGCCGTGCGGCGCCATCAGCTTGGCGCCGAAGGCCATCGACAGCGCGCCGGTCAGCGCCCCGCCGGCGATGCAGCACGGCAGCACGCGCATCGGGTCGCGGGCGGCGAACGGAATCGCCCCTTCGGTGATGAAGCACAGCCCCAGCACCAACGCCGCCTTGCCGCCTTCCTGTTCGGATTTCGGGAACTTGCGGCGCGCCAGCAGCGTCGCCAGACCCATCGCCAGCGGCGGCACCATGCCGGCGGCCATGATGGCTGCCATCGGCGCATACACCGAGGAGCTGAGCAGCGCCACGCCGAACGCGTAGGCCGCTTTGTTCACCGGGCCGCCCATGTCGGTACACATCATGCCGCCGAGGATTGCCCCCAGCAGTACGGCGTTGGCGGTACCCAGCGATTGCAGCCAATGGGTCAGACCTTCCATGATCTTCGCCACCGGCGTGCCGACCACGTAAATCATGATGAGGCCGGTGATCAGGCTGGCGACCAGCGGAATGATCAAGATGGGCTTCAGCGCTTCCATACTTTGCGGCAGGCGCAGCTTGCTGCTGATCGCCTTGGCGACATAACCCGCCAGGAAGCCGGCGATGATGCCGCCGAGGAACCCGGCGCCGGTGCTCACTGCCAGCATGCCGCCGATCAGGCCCGGCGTCAGGCCCGGACGATCCGCGATGGAGAAGGCGATGAAACCGGCCAACACCGGCACCATCAGCGCAAAGGCGGAGCCGCCGCCGATCTGCATCAGCGCCGCCGCCAACGTGCCTTTGACTTCAAACGCCTTGATGCCGAACACGAAAGACAGCGCGATACACAGGCCGCCGGCCACCACCATCGGCAGCATGTAGGACACGCCGGTCAGCAGGTGACGATACGGGCCGTTGCCCTCTTTCTTTTTCGCCGCCGGCGCCGCGCCACCGCGCTGCTGCGGCTGGAACACTTCGGCTTCGGCCTGCGCCTTGTCCAGTTCCTGGGCGGTTTTCTTCAGCGCCAGACCGGTGGAAGTACGATACATCGGCTTACCGGCAAACTTGTCAAGATCCACTTCGATGTCCGCCGCGACGATCACCAGATCCGCCGCCGCCACTTCTTCCGGGGTGATGGCGTTGCCGGCGCCGACGGAACCGCGCGTTTCCACCTTCACCCACCAGCCGCGTTTCTTGGCTTCACTTTCAATGGCTTCGGCCGCCATAAAGGTGTGCGCCACGCCGGTAGGGCAAGCGGTGATCGCCACGATGCGTTTTTGCCCATTGGCTTTCACCTGTGCCGCCGCCTGCGGCGCCTGATAGGTTTCAGCTTCGGCCTTGGCACGCGCCAGAAAAGCGTCCGGTTCCCGCACCGCCTGTTCGACATCGCCCACATACACCAATTTGCCGTTCAGCCCGGCGTCAGCAGGAGCAGCCTGCCCCGCCACCGCCACCAGTTCGGCGTCCTGCAGTGACTCGACCAGCGTCAGGCCAGTTTTGGCCGCGGCGGCCTCCAGCATGCGTTTCGCCAGGTGGCCACGGGCCTGCCCCAGCGAACTGTCTACCATCAGCAGCGTTTTCATTCTGCCTCCTGCTATTGATTGAAAGGTTTCAGATCGACGCGCGCCATCATCGCGGCCAACTGGGGACGATCGGTCACGCCGACGTTGCTTTGGCTGACCGCCAGCGCCGCTACCGCCGTGGCCAGACGCAGAGTGTGTTCGCTGGATTCGCGCATCAGCAGGCCGTAAATCAGGCCGCCGACCATCGAATCGCCGGCGCCCACGGTGCTGACCACCTCACAGGACGGCGGTTTGGCGATCCAGGCGCCGGAGGCGTTAACCCACAGCGCGCCTTCCGCACCGAGGGAGATCACCACGTGGGCGATGCCCTGCTCGCGCAGCGCATGCGCGGCCTCAACCACGTCCGCCAGCGTCGGCAGCGGGCGACCGGCCCAGATTTCCAGCTCGCGGCGGTTCGGCTTCACCAGCCACGGCGAGGCCTTCAACCCGGCGACCAGCGCTTCGCGGCTGCTGTCGAAAATGATGCACGGGCACTTGGCGCGCAGCTGGGTCATCCAGTCGGTAAAGGCGTCGGGATCGACACCGGCCGGCAGACTGCCGCTCACCGCCACCATGTCGAACTGGCCCAGCCAGCTCAGCGAGTCGCTGACGAAGCGATCCCAGTCCTGCGGCGTCACTTCGAAACCGGAGAAGTTGAAGTCGGTGACTTCGCCGTCTTTTTCCGTCAGCTTGACGTTGATGCGGGTACGGCCTGGCACCACCTGAAAGCGGTTGGCGATCCCCAGATCGCTGAACAGCAGCTGGAAACCGTCCTGATTGTCTTTGCCCAGGAAGCCGCCGACGGTGACGTCGATGCCTAAATCCTTCAACACCTTGGCGACGTTGATGCCCTTACCGGCGGCGTGCAGGCCGGCGGTTTTTACCCGGTTGACTTCCCCGCGTTCGATCTGCGGGCAGAAACCCACCAGATCGTACGCCGGGTTCAGGGTGATCGTTGCTACTCTTCTGCTCATGCTGCGCCCTCGCCCAGTCCTTCATTAATCGCTTCGCCAATCGCCTTCAGCGCGGCTTCAGCATCTTCTCCATTGGCGGTAAAGCGCAGGTGATGCCCTTTCTTCACGCCCAGCGCCACCACCTTCATCAGGCTGCGCCCGTTGGCCGGCTTGCCGCTGCCGTCCAGGTTGGTGACGGTGATGTCACTGTTGAAACTTTTGATCACGTTGACCAGCGCCGTGCCCGGCCGCGCGTGCAGACCGTGCTCGTTGCGGATCACGAACTCGGCGCTCAGCACGCTGCTCTCCTCAGCCACTTCGCTGGTCAGCAGCGCCAGCACGCCGGCGGCATCCGCCTTCAGCAAACGTTCAGCTTTATTGGCCAGCAGCAGATCGCTGAGGTAGTTGAGCACCGCCAGCGGCTGCGTGTCGGCGACCGACACCGTCAGCAGCAGCGCCACCGGCTCGCCGTCTTCCACGAAAGCCTGCGCCGGGCGGCTGACGGTGGCCGCGCTGGCCAGGTTGCCTTCGACGCTGTCGCTCAGCCAGATGCCCTGCCCCAGGTTCAGCGGCTTGCGGGTGATGACATCGCTGACGAACTGCGCGTTGACCGCGCCGGCCTTTTGCAGCCGGCCGGCGTTCAGCGCCTGCAGCGTCATCAGGCTGTCGGCGGCGACGTCGAGCGCAATCAGCGAGACGTCGAACTGGAATTCGGCGCTCTGCTGCTCGCCCATCAGCAGGCTGCGCAGCTCTTCCGCAGAGGTGGTTTGTGCCAGCCGCTCCGCCACGCTGTCATCGCTCAGGACGTGGGTGAGCTGGCGCAGCAGCGCCAAATGCTCGTCGGAGCGGGCGGCGATGCCGATCGCCACATAGGCGGTCTGGCCTTCGCCCCACGCAATGCCCTGCGGGAACTGGAACACCTGCACGCCGGTTTTCAACACCAGATCGCGGGTATCGGTGGTGCCGTGCGGAATGGCGATGCCGTTGCCCAGATAGGTGGACGTCTGCAGTTCGCGCTGCAGCATGCCGTCCACGTAACCGGCGCTGACGCAGCCGGCTTCGGTCAGGGCGGCGGCCACCAGGTGGATGGCCTCTTGCTTACCGTCGGCAACGGCGCCCAGATGAATGTCTTGCGGTGACAACTGGAACATGATTCTCCTCTCCTGCTGAATTGAATCGTTTCAGCTTCATTGAGAAAAAGGAGCGTTATCCGTTCGTCATAAGCGGCCGGACAACGCTGAAACGTTTCAAGGAGTGTGTGAGCAGCACAAGGCGAAAGCAAGCTTTCTCCCTTTCGCCATTGCAGATTTTTGAGCTTACGCACACTTTTTCCGGCGTATTGGCCAGCGCCGGGGCAAAATGACATACTGTGCTGAAAGCTTGCTGACGGAGAAAAGCATGAACGTAGTGACGGGCGTCGGGGTGATCATCGTCAACCCGCAAGGCGAGATTTTGTTGGGCAAACGCTGCGGTTCCCACGCGCCCTTTTGGTCGATCCCCGGCGGGCATCTGGATGCCGGTGAAACCTTCGAGCAGTGCGCCCAGCGCGAAATCGCCGAAGAGACCGGGTTGCTCATCGACCCGCCGCGCTTTGTTGGCGTCAGCAACAATCTGCAAACCTGGCGCGCCGAAGGCAAACACACGGTGTCAATCTGCCTGCAGGTGGATCACCCCGGCGGCAACGCCGAGCTGAGAGAGCCCGAGAAATGCGCCGAGTGGCGCTGGTGCGCGCCTGAAGCCCTGCCGGAACCCCATTTCGAAGCCAGCCGCACCGCCATCCGCCTGTGGCTGAGCGGCCTGGCCTATTTGCCCACGGCCTGACCCATCGCGAGCGCGTGCTGCGCTCGCTTCCCCTGCCGCAGCGCCCTATCGCTATATAAATTGGAATATAACGCTATTTTTTGCGATATACGCCATTTTTTTGACTACGGATAACCCTATGGGGTTAACCCTCTTCTATCATTACCCCTGCAATCGACGTGGCATTCTGACCTCCGGTCGGCGGCCTTTTGGCAAGATTTTATTTTAAATTCATAATTATAAGCGGGTTTACCATGAGCAAAAAACTGACTGGCTTTGAAAAAAAGCGTCGGTGGGGATGGCTATGGCTTTTGCTGCTGGGGATTATCCTCGGCGCAGCGCTGTTGGCCGGGACCGCCACCGTCTTCCATAAAACCAGCGATACCGCCTTCTGCGTTTCCTGCCACACCATGCAACAGCCGCTGGCCGAATATCAGGGCAGCGTCCACTTCCAGAACACCAAGGGCATCCGCGCCGAGTGCGCCGACTGCCACGTGCCGCACCAGCCGATCGACTACCTGTGGACCAAGATCCGCGCGGTAAAAGACATCTACGGCGAGATGGTCGGCACCATCGATACGCCGGAGAAATACGAAGCGCACAAGCTGGCGATGGCACAGTCGGTCTGGAAGACGCTGAAAGAGAACGACTCGGCCACCTGCCGCTCCTGCCACAGCTACGACGCCATGGACATCACTGCCCAGCGCCCTGAGGCGCGCCTGCAGCACCCGGTGGCGATCAAACAGGGCGAAACCTGCATCGATTGCCACAAGGGCGTGGCGCATATCCTGCCGGACATGAGCGGCGAAACCCAGGCCGGCGCCGCCGAGCTGGCGAAGGCCGCGGCGCTGACCGCACCGGACGCCACCACCCTTTACACCATCGCCACCGAACCGTTCTTCCTCGGCGCAGACGACAGTCATAACGCCGGCAACCTGATGCCGTCCACCGAAGTGCAGGTGGTCAAGCAGGATGGCGACAAGGTGCTGGCCACCGTGAGCGGCTGGCAGCAGGACGGCGTCAGCGAAGTGTTCTACGCCGCGCAGGGCAAGCGCATCCTCAGCGTGCTGCTGGGTGAGGATGCGCGCCAACAGCTGAAGACCGCGTCGACTCAGACCGATGCGGAAACCGGCCTGGTCTGGCATCAGGTCTCTCTGCAGGTGTGGCTGCCGCGCAAGCAGCTGATCGACGATCAGCAAAAAATCTGGCGCTACGCCGCGGACATGATGTCGGCCAACTGCACCGGCTGCCACGGGCTGACCGCGCTCGATCGCTTCAACGCCAACCAATGGATCGGCGTCATCAAAGGCATGGCGCCACGCACCTCGCTGACGCAGGAACAGCTGCGCGTGCTGACGCAATACGTACAAAAACACGCCAGCGACATGCCACCTGCCGCACCGGCCAAGCTTTAAGGGAGAAGCGCAATGAGCAACCAACAACCGTTAACCATGAGCCGCCGCCGCTTCCTGACCGGCGCCGCCGCGCTGGCCGCCGCCCCGCTGCTGGCGGGCTTATGGCCCAAAGCGGCGCTGGCGCAGGCCATCAGCGAAGCGCTGCCGCAGTTCATCGTCTTGCGTCAGGCGCAAAAAGGCATTCTGACCGGCGCCCACTGGGGCGCGTTTGAGGCCATCGTGCAGGACGGCAAGATGGTCGGCGTGCAGCCGGTGCAGGACGATCCGTATCCCAATGAGCTGATCACCATGGCGCCTTATCAGGTGCACGCCGAGAACCGCATCAAATATCCGATGGTGCGCAAAAGCTGGCTGGAAGGCGGCCCCGGCAGCCGCACCGAACTGCGCGGCCGCGACGAGTGGGTGCGCGTCAGTTGGGACAAAGCGACCGAGCTGGTGTGCAATGAGATCGTTCGCCTGCAGAAAGATCACGGGCCGCAGTCGATCTACGCCGGTTCTTATGGCTGGAAAAGCGTCGGCATGCTGCACAACAGCCGCACGCTGCTGCAGCGTCTGATGAACCTGACCGGCGGCTTCCTCGGCTACGCCGGCGACTACTCCACCGGCGCAGCGCAGGTGATCATGTCGCACGTGGTCGGCTCGATGGAGGTCTACGAACAGCAGACCGCCTGGCCGAACGTGATCGAGAACAGCGAGCTGGTGATCCTGTGGGGCTGCAACCCGATGGTCACGCTGAAAAACAGCTGGAACGTGCCGGATCACGTCGGCCAGACCGGCTTCGAGGCGCTGAAGAAGAAAGGCACCCGGGTGATCAGCATCGATCCGGTGCACAACGACAGCGCCAAGTTCGTCAATGCTCAGTGGATCGCCCCGCGCCCTTATACCGACGGCGCGATGCTGATCGGCATCGCCCACACGTTGCTGACCGAGAAGCTGCATAACCCGGACTTCCTGAAAACCTACACCGTCGGCTTCGACAAGTTCCAGGCCTACCTGCTGGGCGAGAGCGACGGCGTGGCGAAAACCGCCGAATGGGCGGCCGACATCAGCGGCGTCGATGCCGACACGCTGCGCAGTCTGGCGCGCGAGATGGCGAAGCATCGCACCATGATCATGGGCGGCTGGGGCATTCAGCGCCAGCACCACGGCGAGCAGCAGCACTGGCTGCTGGTGACGGTGGCGGCGATGCTCGGCCAGATCGGCCTGCCGGGCGGCGGCTTCGGCCTCAGCTATCACTATTCCTCCGGCGGCAGCCCGACCGCCAAGGGCGGCATCATCGCCGGCATCTCCGCCGGCAACGCGCCGAAGAACTCGCCGGCGCCGATCCCGGTGGCGCGCATCGCCGAATGCCTGAGCAACCCGGGCAAAACCATCGACTTCAACGGTGCCAAGGTCACTTACCCTGAGGTGAAAATGGTGTATGTGGCGGGCGGCAATACCTTCCACCAGCATCAGGACACCAATAACCTGGTCAAAGCCTGGCAGCGGCCGGACACCATCGTGGTCAACGAGCCTTACTGGACCGCCACCGCCAAGCATGCCGATATCGTGCTGCCGGCCACCACCAGCTACGAGCGCAACGATCTGGAAATGGGCGGCGACTATTCGCAGCTCTACGTGTTCCCGATGCATCAATGCGTGCCGCCGCAGCACGAGTCGCGTAGCGACTTCGACATCTTCTCGGCGATGGCGGCCAGGCTGGGCGTGCAGGAGGCCTTTACCGAGGGCAAGGATGAAACCCAGTGGCTGAAAGGCATGTACGACGACATGAAAAACCAGGCGCGCGCCGCGCGGGTGGCGCTGCCGCCGTTCGACATGTTCTGGCAATCCAACAACTACGTGCGCTTCCCGGTGCCGGAGGCCAATAAGCAGTGGGTGCGCTTCGCCGACTATCGCGACAACCCGCTGCTGAACCCGCTGGGCACGCCGTCGGGCAAGATCGAGATCTACTCCGACGCCATCGCCAAAATGCATTACGAGGATTGCCCCGGCATTCCGACCTGGATGCCGCCGCACGAGTGGTATCGCGGGCCGGAAGCGGCCAAATATCCGCTGTCGCTCAATACCGCGCACCCGACCAACCGGCTGCACTCCCAGCTCGATAACACGCCGCTGCGCGAGAAATACGCGGTAGCGGATCGTGAAGCGATCCTGATCCACCCGCAGGACGCGCAGCCGCGCGGCATCAGCGGCGGCGATCTGGTGCGGGCGTTTAACGATCGCGGTCAGATCCTGGTGGGCGCGGTGGTCAGCGAAGACGTGCGGCCCGGCGTGGTGCGCATCAGCGAAGGCGCCTGGTTCGATCCGGCCGATCCGGCGCAGCCCGGCTCGCTGTGCAAGAACGGCAACGTCAACTGTCTGACCTTCGACATCGGCTCTTCCAGCCTGGCGCAGGGCAACTGCGGGCAGATGGCGCAGCTGCAGATCGAGAAGTATCAGGGGCCGGTATTGAAAAATACCGCGCACGCAGTGCCGCAAGGCGCCTGATCCCACGGTAAACAGAGGGCGCAACGCGTAATGCCGGTCAGTTAAGCCTGACCGGCATTTTTTATCCAGTCTCTGTACGCGCCGTGCAAAAGGAATAGCCTTAAATATCCGGTATTTCTCTGCGACCGCCATGAACGGCACCTGGAGAGACAGCCACTACGCCGTTCCCCCACACCGTTCGGGTCGGCTGCGATGGCGGCAGGCGCGACGCTGTGTCTGTGGCGGTTGAAAGACGCTTAAGGCGCGGTGTCCGCCTCCAGTCTGGCGAGGTAAATCAGCGCCTGATCGCGGTGATCGTGGCACATGTCGCGGCTCGGCTGCAGGCTGCCGCACACCTTCGGCCGCAGCGGCGAATGAAACAGGCCGCAGCGCAGCCGTTCATCCAGATGAATGCAGCGGGTATTGGCGGGCTTGCCGTTCGGCATGCCGGGGATCGGGCTGGATATTGACGGCGCGATACAGCAGGCGCCGCAGTCGCTGCGACAGTCCATCAGCGCTACTCCTGGTGGGCTGGGGGGAAAGAAGCGCGACAATAGCAGCCGCACGCGGCCACCGCCAGCAGAATCCCTGCGTCCCCGCGATCTTTACACTCATCGCTCTGCGCCGGCCGGCTGCACCCGATGGCGAATAAACGCCCAGCAAACCTTGATTTAAAGAAAAAAACGCGTGAAACGTGCAATTCCTTCGCTTTACATGCGCCATGCGCCCATGTACTATTGAGCTAGTACAAAAGAACTTCTTCCCTCAGGAGCACACATGTCTACGGACACCATCCAGAAGCTGGCCCGCCCTTCCGTCCTCGGCGGCGCGATGATCATTGCCGGAACCGCCGTTGGCGCCGGCATGTTTTCCATTCCGATCGTCACTTCCGGTGTCTGGTTCAGCGGCTCCGTCGCGCTGCTGGTGTATACCTGGGCCTGCATGCTGCTGTCCGGCCTGATGATCCTCGAAGCCACGCTGCACTACCCGAGCGGCGCCAGCTTCAACACCATGGTCAAGGATCTGCTGGGCAAAGGCTGGAACGCCGTGAACGGCCTGTCGGTGGCGTTCGTGCTGTACATCCTGACCTACGCCTATATCTCCGCCGGCGGCTCGATCATCGCGCACACGCTGGAGGGCATCGTCGGCGTCGGCCAGACTACCGCCGGCCTGGTGTTTGCGCTGGCGGTGGCGTTTATCGTCTGGCTCTCCACCCGCGCGGTCGATCGCCTGAGCACCATTCTGATCGGCGGTATGGTGATCACCTTCGTGATGTCGGTGGGCGACATGTTCACCCACGTGCAGCCCGCGGTGCTGTTCAATACCGGCGATGACCAGGCCAGCTATCTGCCTTACGCCCTGGCGGCGCTGCCTTACCTGCTGACCTCGTTCGGCTACCACGGCAACATTCCCGGGCTGGTGAAGTACTACCACAAGGACAGCGGCTCCGTGGTGCGCAGCCTGGTGTACGGCACCCTGTTGGCATTGGCTATCTACATCCTGTGGCAGTATGTGATTCAGGGCAATATCGCGCGCGACGCCTTCAAGCAGGTGATCGCCGAGGGCGGCAATATCGGCAGCCTGCTCAAGCAAATGGGCAACGTCTCCAGCAGCCAGACCGTCAGCCAACTGCTGAACGCCTTCTCCTATATGGCGCTGGCCAGCTCGTTCCTCGGCGTGTCGCTGGGCCTGTTCGATTATCTGGCGGACTTCTGCAAGTTCAAGGACGACGCCGTCGGGCGCAGCAAGACCGCGCTGGTGACCTTCGTGCCGCCGACCCTGGCCGCGCTGCTGTTCCCGAACGGTTTCCTGTACGCCATCGGCTTCGCCGGGCTGGCGGCCACCGTCTGGGCGGTGATCGTGCCGGCGCTGATGGCGCGCGCCAGCCGCCGCCGTTATCCGCAGGCCGGTTACCGTGCACCGGGCGGCAACGGCGTGATCCTGTTCGTCATCCTGTTCGGACTGATCAACGCCGCCGCGCATATTCTGTCGCTGTTCGGCCTGCTGCCGGTCTTCCAGTAATCCCCGACGGGAGGGCTGCCGCCCTCCCTTTCCCGCACTGTTTTTGCGCCGGGCTATTGCCTGAAATCGGCGGCGCGAGTACCTTGTCGCAACTTCTCTAATACTCTTCATTGCGGATGAATTGAAATGGCAAGAGCTAACGAAATTAAACGCGGCATGGCGATCAGCTACAACGGCAAGCTGCTGCTGGTAAAAGATATCGACGTGCAGAGCCCGAGCGCCCGCGGCGCCAGCACCCTGTACAAAATGCGCTTCTCCGACGTGCGCACCGGCCTGAAAGTGGAAGAACGCTTCAAGGGCGACGATATCCTGGACACCATTTCCCTGTCGCGCCGCAAGGTGAACTTCTCCTATATCGACGGCGAAGAATACGTGTTCATGGATGACGAAGACTACACCCCGTACATTTTCAAGAAAGACCAGATCGAAGACGAGCTGCTGTTCATTCCGGAAGGCGGCCTGCCGGGTATGCAGGTGCTGACGCTGGATGGTCAGGTGCTGGCGCTGGAGCTGCCGCAGACCGTGGATATGGAAATCGTCGAGACCGCGCCGGGCATCAAAGGCGCTTCCGCCAGCGCCCGCAACAAACCGGCCACCATGGCGACCGGCCTGGTGATCCACGTGCCGGAATACCTCAGCGCCGGCGACAAAATTCGCATTCATATCGCCGAACGCCGCTACATGAGCCGCGCAGACTAGTCGCGCCTACGGGGCCGATACTCGGCCCCGTTTCATTTTCCGCTACGGCAATTCCGGGAAAAAGCGCCGCTTGAGCGCCAGCTCGACGCCGCGCAGCTCCGCCAGCCCTTTCAACCGCCCGATGGCCGAATAGCCCGGATTGGTTTTCTTTTTCAAATCGTCCAGCATCTGATGCCCATGATCGGGGCGCATCGGGATCGGCCGCCGATCGCCCGCCCGCTGCCGACGCAGTTCTTCGGTCAGGATCGCTTCGATCACCGCCACCATGTCAACATCGCCCTGCAGATGCGCCCCCTCGTGGAAGCTTTTCGGGTTCTCCTCGCGGCAGGTGGCGCGTAAGTGGGTAAAGTGAATGCGATCGCCGAAGGTTTCAATCATCCGCACCAGATCGTTGTCGGCGCGCACGCCGTAGGAACCGGTGCACATGGTGAAGCCGTTATGAATGCTGTCGACGGTCTGCTTCAGCCACTGCATGTCTTCGATCGTGGAGACGATGCGCGGCAGGCCGAGGATCGGCCGCGGCGGATCGTCGGGATGCACCGCCAGCCGGATGCCGGCCTCTTCCGCCACCGGCACGATGGCGCGCAGAAAGACCGCCATGTTTTCGCGCAGTTGCGCCTTGTCGATGCCGTCGTATTCCGCCAGGCGGCGACGGAACTGCTCCAGCGTGTAGCCTTCTTCCGCACCCGGCAGCCCGGCGATGATGTTGCCGGTCAGCGTGGCTTTCTCCTCCTCGCTCATGGCGGCGAAATAGGCCGCCGCCTGACTGCGCTCTTGCGCCGTATAGTCCGCCTCGGCGCCGGCGCGCTGCAGGATGTGCAGCTCGAACGCGGCGAAGGCTACCTGATCGAAACGCAGCGCTTTGGAACCGTCCGGCAGCGGATAGGCCAGATCGGTGCGCGTCCAGTCGAGGATCGGCATGAAGTTGTAGCAAACGGTGTCGATGCCGCAGGCCGCCAGATTGCGCAGTGACTGCTGGTAATTGGCGATGTACCGCCGCCAGTCGCCGCTGTGGGTTTTGATCTCCTCATGTACCGGCACGCTCTCCACCACCGACCACACCAGCCCCTTTTCCGCCAGCAGCGCCTGCCGCGCGCGGATCTCGTCGATCGGCCAAACTTCGCCGTTCGCAATATGGTGCAGCGCCGTGACCACCCCGGTCGCCCCGGCCTGACGCACGTCATCCAAAGAGACCGGATCGTTCGGGCCATACCAACGCCATGTTTGTTCCATGTTGTGTCCTTATGCCTGTCTCGCATCGCGATGTTGTTATACCAGTTTAATTTAGATGTCAGCTATCTTTAACTTACTCTTTCGCCGCGCGCTGTCAAAATTGAACCGTTCATTGGTTGATCCGCTTCACGATTCTGGCTTATTTTGGCCTGACCAATTCCCTTAACCTGCCGACAACTTTAGACTGGTGGCAGTTTTTTATCGCCGGCGCCCCGCTGTCCATGCGTCGGCAAACTGGTCCGCTAACTTGGCGCAAGTGGCCCGCCAGCTGTCTACTCGCTTTGGAGATGAGATGAATACGATCGCCAACACCCCGCTGCCGGGCACCGTCCGGCAACCGAATTATGATCGCCGGGCCCTGCGCAGCCGCATCGTGCACCTGGGTTTCGGCGCGTTCCACCGCGCGCATCAGGCGCTGCTGACCGATCGGGTGCTGAACGCCCACGGCGGCGACTGGGGCATTTGCGAGATCAGTCTTTCCGGCGGCGTGCCGCTGTTTGAAGCGCTGCGGCAACAGGATCATCTGTACAGCGTGCTGGAGAAAGGCGCGGACGGCCATCAGGCCATCGTGATCGGCGCGGTGCATGAGAGCCTGCACCGCAAGCTGGAGGGCATCGCCGCGGTGCTGGAGAAGCTGGCCGAACCGCAGGTGGCGATCGTCTCGATGACCATCACCGAAAAAGGCTACTGTATCGAGCCCGGCAGCGGACGGCTGGACCGACAGCATTCGGGGATCGTCGCCGATCTGGCGTGGCCGCATCAGCCGCAGACCGCGCCCGGCATTTTGGTGGAAGCGCTGCGGCTGCGGCGCGAACGCGGCCTGTCCGCCTTCTCCCTGCTCTCCTGCGACAATATTCCGGAGAACGGCCACGTGTTGCGCCGGGCGGTGCTCGATCTGGCGCAGGCGCGGGATCCGTCGCTCGCCGACTGGATCGCCACCGCCGCCACCTTCCCCTGCACCATGGTGGATCGCATCGTGCCGGCCGCCACGCCGGCCACGCTGGATGAGATCGCCGCCGCGCTGGGCGGCGTGCGCGACGAATGCGCCATCGCCTGCGAGCCCTTCATTCAATGGGTCGTGGAAGACAACTTCACCGCCGGACGCCCGGCGTGGGAGTTGGCCGGCGCCCAGTTGGTCAGCGATGTGCTGCCGTTTGAACACATGAAGCTGCGCATGCTGAACGGCAGCCACTCGTTCCTGGCTTACTTAGGCTACCTGGGCGGCTACCGCTATATCAACGAGTGCATGGCGGATGAGCACTACCGCCGCGCCGCCCTGCGGTTGATGCTGGACGAACAGGCGCCAACGCTGAGCGTCACCGGCATCAGCCTGCCCGATTATGCCGCACAGCTTATCGCGCGCTTCAGCAATCCGGCGCTGCAACACCTCACCTGGCAGATCGCCATGGACGGCACGCAGAAGCTGCCGCAGCGGCTGCTGGATGCCGTGCGCTGGCATCTGCGGCACGGCGGCGACTATAGCGGGCTGGCGCTGGGCGTGGCGGGCTGGATGCGTTACGTCGGCGGCGTCGATGACGCCGGTGAGCCGATCGACATTCGCGATCCGCTGGCAGACCTGCTGCAGCAGACGATCGCCGCAACGCAGGACGATCGACGGCGCGTAGCGGCGCTGTTGGCGTTGAAATCGGTATTCGGCGAAACGCTGGCGGCGCATGCGGCGTTTAGCGAAGCGGTGACGCAAGCCTATTTATCGCTGCGCGATCGCGGCGCGCGTGAAACGGTGAAGGAGTGGGTAATGCGGTGAGGAGCCTGCAGGGCCGAGAATAACCATGCCGGCGTAACGTTACGCCGGCATGGCGGAACGACTTAACGATAAACGACCGTCATAACAGCGAGTTTCTTCTGTTGGTCTACCCACTTCATTTCGGTTGTGCCTAGATTTAGCGGAAGTTCTTTGCGTGTAGTATCAAAACCTGACAACGCTTGCTGGGCCTGATAATGCTGGCCGTTGCGGTAACATTGCGTATTCGCCTTAGAATCTGCAATCTTGACCGTGCAAGGACTTTCAACGATAGAACCGACGAAGCGAATTACCCCGCCGGCCACTCCTGCCTGACTCACTGCCGTCCATGAAAACAACATTCCTACGATCAAAAATAACCGAAAGGTATTCATGGCAACCTCATTTTTAGTTAAGCCAATTTAACCATAGAGGATCTTGTTAGGAATAATCGCAAGGAAAGGGACGAGATTTGATCGTTAATCTCGTCATTAACAATGTAAAAACAAGCTACTAACAAAAGTTAACCGCATCTAACACAGGGTTTTATCTAAGAATTTTCTTGTTATAAACGGTGGATTTTGTCGGTTGAAAAGCGCATGGTGACGTGCAAAATTTGCGAGATAGAGCACAAATTAAATCGCGGCCGTTTCACCGACACGGCTGCGTAACTCATTTATTAAGCAGGTTAATTTTTGCGCCAGGAATTATTAATGACCAAAACCAATTTGATTACCGGTTTCCTCGGCAGCGGCAAAACCACCACTATCCGCCATTTGCTGGCTCATAAGCCCGAACATGAACGCTGGGCGGTATTGGTCAATGAATTCGGCGAGATCGGCATCGACGGCGCGCTGCTGGCAGACAGCGGCGCGGTGCTCAAAGAGATCCCCGGTGGCTGCATGTGCTGCGTCAACGGCCTGCCGATGCAGGTGGGCTTGAATATGCTGTTGCAGCAGGCCAAACCGGATCGGCTGCTGATCGAGCCGACCGGGCTCGGGCATCCGAAACAAATCCTGTCGCTGCTGACCCAGGAGAGCTATGCCGGCTGGATCGATCTGCAGGCCACCCTGTGCCTGCTGGATGCCCGCCAGCTCAGCCAGCCGCGCTACCGCGACAACGAAAACTTCCGCGATCAGCTGGCCGCGGCCGACATTATTTTGGCCAGCAAAAGCGATACCTACCGGCCGGAAGACAGGCTGGCGCTGGAGGCCTGGAAGGCGCAAGACCCGCTGCAGCGGCCCTGCTACGCCATCGCGCAAGGCGAAGCGGATGTCGCGCTGTTGTCACTTCCTCGCACAAATCGTACAGAATTGCCGGACGCGCAGCATCATCATGGTCAGGCGAAAAAGCAGGGGCTGGCGGCGCTGCGGCTGCCGGAGCACGCCCGCTGGCGGCGAGCGTTGAATGAAGGGCAAGGCTTCACCAGCTGCGGCTGGATTTTTGACGGCGATACCCGGTTCGACACCGTCGGCTTCATGGAATGGGTGCGACTCGCGCCGGTCGAACGCGCCAAAGGCGTGGTGCGCATCCCCGAAGGCACATTGCTGATCAATCGTCAGGGGCAGGATCTCAACATCGAAACCCGCCCGGTCGCGCCGCTCGACAGCCGAATTGAGCTTATCCACAGCGAAAATGCCGACTGGAACGCCCTGCAATCCGCCTTGTTTAAGATTCGTTTAAGTTAGACCCCGTACCGTTGCCCCCCGGTTGCCGCAGGGCTGCCGGGTTTTATTTCGTTTTCATTTTTCCAACAGGTTATGTCATGACACGCCGCAATTTACCCCTCATTCTCTTCTTCAACTTACTGGGCGTTGCGCTGTTTCTGTCCTGGTTCCTGCCGGCCAATCACGGCGGCTGGTTTACCCTGGATTCGGCGATTTTCTTCTTCTTTAACCGCCATCTGGCCACCGACCCGGCGTTTTTACACCTGGTCGCCATCACCAACAACCGCGCGTTCGATGTGATTTCGCTGCTCGCCATGGGGCTGCTGTATCTGTACTTTTATCTGAAGCAGGACGCCGCCGGCCGCCGCCGTCTGGTGATCACCGGCGTGGTGATGCTGCTGACCGCCGTGGTGCTGAACCAGCTTGGCCACCTGCTGCCGGTGAAACATCCAAGCCCCACCCTGACCTTTGACAATATCCATCGCGTCAGCGAGCTGACCGGCATCCCCACCAAGGACGCTTCCGGCGACAGCTTCCCCGGCGACCACGGCATGATGCTGATTATTTTTTCCTGCTTTATGCTGCGCTATTTCGGCCGCGGCGCCTTCGCCGTCGCCCTGCTGATTACGTTGGTCTTCTCATTGCCGCGCGTGATGATTGGTGCCCACTGGTTTACCGATATCGCCGTCGGCTCATTGTCCGTGGTGCTGGTTGGCGCCAGCTGGGTGCTGATGACGCCTTGCAGCGACTGGATCGTCGATCGGTTGAATCGCCTGTTGCCCGGTAAGCACCGCCCCGGCCAACCATAATTTGTGTCTATGACTCATGCCGGGAGGCTTACGCCTCCCGCCCTCTTCCCCTCGCCGCGCGCAAAAATTTCCCCACCGTTCGTTAACGCTTTTGCAACCTGATTTCACGCCAGATTCATACATCGGACAATTGGCGTTTTTTATATGAAGATTTACATTATGTTACATCACAAATTCATATAAAAAAGACGGGAAAAAGGCTCGCAATCCCCTATTGGTTCCGGTAATCTCAGATGCGTTTGTGCCTGGTTTAAGTCGAATCAGTATGAAATCCGATAAAAATGTGCGTTCTCGCACGTTTTCAACGGTAACTGGTTGTCGATGCAACAGGTGCGGACTAGGCTCGTTTCGTTTGGCATTTTTCAGGTAGCGACTTTCGTCGTTAAGGACTTCAAGGGAAAACAACAACAATGGTCAAATCTCAACCGTTTCTGAGATATTTTTTGCGGGTAGTCCCTGCAATTGCCGCTGCGGTTATGCTGTCAGCGTGCAGCTCGACTCACACTTCGAACTTGAATAACGCACAAACTGAGATGCGTGCAGTTAATGACAAAGACGGTCTTTTACTGCAAGCCTCTCAGGATGAATTCGAAGCGATGGTCCGCAACGTTGACGTCAAGTCAAAGATTATGGATCAGTATGCGGATTGGAAAGGCGTTCGCTACCGCTTAGGCGGTGACACCAAGCGCGGCATCGATTGCTCGGCGTTTGTACAGCGCACCTTCCGCGAACAGTTCGGCATGGATTTACCGCGTTCGACCTATGAACAGGAAGATCTCGGCAAGAAAATTCAGCGCACCAAGCTGCGCGCCGGCGATTTGGTGCTGTTCCGCGCCGGTTCTACCGGGCGCCATGTCGGCATCTATTTAGGCAACGATCAGTTCGTTCACGCCTCCACCAGCAGTGGGGTCATGATTTCCAAGCTGACCGATAACTATTGGAATAAACGTTATCGAGAAGCGCGCCGGGTGCTGACCAACGGTTAACGGCGCAACGCCCTGAAGATCCTGAATACCAAACGAGCGATAAGCGCCGCCCACGGGCGGCGTTTTTTTTGGTTGTCGAACAGGTATCATCAAAATTGATCCCTGCCTTATCGTCACTTTTCCCTGCTTAACGCCGCCGCACGCCATTATTTTGATAAACTGTTGGCGGGAAATCGCCCCGTCGAGGAAAAACTCGCCTATTATCGTCAGATGACGGCAACGGCGCCCCGGCGTTATTTAAAACGTTTCCGCTGATATTATGCGCATGATATTTCTGTCGGCGACGCCGCATATTTAAATGGCGCCGCCGGTTGGTACGGGATAAAAAGGCAAAAATGAAAAAAAAGCCGTTGGCACAATCCATTAACTGGCTGCGCGACATGCCTGACGCCCGGTTGCAGAGGACTCGGTTATGGGCTTGAAAAGAGCTTTCGCCCGCAGCGTGTCTCACCGACAACGCAGCCTGGCTAAAAGCGGTGTCGCCGCCCTGGTATTTTTTACGCTATTCACCGCGGTCACGCTTTCTTTGATCAACCACCAGCGCACGCAATATCAACATAAGGTCGAAGCGCGCACGCAAAAGTTCACGCTGGGTTATATCTCGCATCTGACGGCGGTGATGCGGCAAATGATGCCGCTGCTGGACAAGCCTTGCCTCTCCAGCCAGTCGGATATCACCTACCAGGCGGCCTTTACCAGCGGCGTGCGCACCTTCCTGTTGGTGAAGGACGGCTACGCCTATTGCTCCTCCGCCACGGGCGACATGATGTTGCCGATGAAAAATATCTATCAGGATATCGACTGGGATCTGCCTTTGGATCTCAAGCTGCAGCAGGGTACGCCGATGGTGCCAAATAAACCGGCGGTTGCGGTTTGGCTGCGACATCCCGGCGAAAAGGCCACTGGCATCCTCGCTACGCTGGACATCGATCTGATGCCCTACCTGCTGTTCACCTCGCACGACGAACAGGCGCCGGGCATCGCCATCGTGATGGGCAACCGCGCGCTGACCACTTTCAGCCCGAACCTGATGCCGGTCAATCAGCTACCGAAGGGCAAGGCGGATACCCTGACGCTGCCCAATCTGCCGCTGACCATCCTGTTCTACAACGAGAAACTGACCCCCAACGACATTCGCCTGACGCTGCTGGGCAGCCTGGTGCTGTCATTGATGACCGGCGTACTCTGCTACTACATGCTGCTGCTGCGGCAAAGCCCGGAACGCGCGCTGCTGCGCGGCATCAAGCGCAACGAGTTCTTTATCGAATACCAGCCGGTGTTCCATACCGATAGCAACAGCATAGGCGGGCTGGAAGCGCTGATCCGCTGGCAGCATCCGATCGAGGGCCGCATCCCGCCCGATGTCTTTATCCCCTACGCCGAAAGCAACGGGCTGATCGTGCCGCTTACCCGCCACCTGTTCAGGCTGATCGCCGAAGATGCGCCACAGCTCGCCAAAGCGCTGCCACGGGGAGGTAAAGTCGGCCTCAACATTTCCCCCGCCCACCTTAGCGCACCGTCGTTTCACCAGGACGTGTATGAACTGTTGACGCAGCTGCCGGGCGATTACTTTACGCTGGTGTTTGAAATCACCGAACGCGGCATGGTGGAAGAAGAGAGCGCGCTGACGGAGTTTGACTGGCTGCACAAACAGGGCATCGAGATCGCGGTGGATGATTTTGGCACCGGGCACAGCGCGCTTATTTATCTTGAGCGCTTCACCATGGATTATCTGAAGATTGACCGTGGCTTCGTCAACACCATCGGCCAGGATACGGTCACCGCGCCGGTGCTGGATGCGGTGATCTCGCTGGCGAAAAAGCTGAAAATGCTGACGGTGGCCGAAGGCGTGGAAACCGCCGAGCAGATGCAGTTTCTGCAAGAACACGGCGTCAACTTCATGCAGGGGTACTACTTCAGCAAGCCGCTGAGCATCGATGATTTCGTCGCTTACTGCAATGCTAATCAGGTCTTTGATTATCAGGAAAAAAATAGTTAATCTTTAAGCATCTTTACCCTGCGCCCGTCCGAAGAATGTTATGCTGGGCGCAGGTTGTACTTTATTCCACAGCAGGAGCTTACTGTCTGATGTCCGTGCGCATTTTCGCTGCTCTGGTGCTCTCGGCACTGAGCTTCGGTCTGCGGGCCGAAGCCCTCAACGAAAGCTACGCTTTCGCCCTTCTCGGTGAACCGAAATACGCCACCGACTTCAGCCATTTTGACTACGTCAATCCGGCGGCGCCCAAGGGCGGCGACGTGCGACTGGCGGCCATCGGCACCTACGACAACTTCAACCGCTTCGCTACCCGCGGCGTGCCCGGCGAGCGCACGATGGAGCTGTACGATACGCTGTTCACCAACTCCGACGACGAACCCGGCAGCTATTACCCGCTGATTGCCGAATCGGCCCGTTTCCCGGCCGACATGCGCTGGATGGAATTGGATATCAACGCCCGCGCGCGCTTCCAGGACGGCAGCCCGATCACCGCCGCCGACGTGGCCTTTACCTTCAATAAATTCATGACCGAAGGCGTGCCGCAGTTTCGCTCCTATTACAAAGGCGTCACGGTCAAGGCCATTTCCCGGTTGACGGTGCGCATCGAGCTGCCTAAGGCGAACCGTGAGCAAATCCTCAGCCTGCTCAGCCTGCGCGTATTGCCGGAAAGCTTCTGGAAAAACCATAAGCTCAACGAACCGCTCAGCACCCCGCCGCTCGCCAGCGGCCCGTATAAAATCGGCGATTATCGCCTCGGCCAGTACATCACCTATCAGCGGGTGCGCGACTACTGGGCCGCCAATCTGCCGGTAAACCGCGGCCGCTACAACTTCGACAGCATTCGCTACGATTATTATCTGGACGATAAGGTATCGCTGGAAGCCTTCAAGGCCGGCGCCTACGATTTCCGCATCGAGCCGTCGCCCAAGAGCTGGGCCACCCAATATCAGGGCGGCAACTTCGCGCGCAACTACATCATCAAGCAGGACGAGACCAACCAGGCGGCGCAGAATACCCGCTGGCTGGCGTTCAATCTGCAAAAACCGCTGTTCGCCGATCGTCGGGTACGGGAAGCGATCGGCCTGGCTTTCGATTTTAACTGGATGAACAAGGCGCTGTATTACAACGCCTATCAGCGCGCCGACAGCTATTTCCAAAACACCGCCTACGCCGCCCGCAGCTACCCGGACGCCGCTGAACTGGCCTTGCTGGCACCGCTCAAGGGCCAGATACCGCCGGAGGTATTTACCAGTATCTACCAACCGCCCTCCTCCGACGGTAGCGGCAACGATCGACAAAACCTGCTGAAGGCGACCCAACTGCTGAAAGAAGCCGGTTGGGTGGTCAAAAATCAAAAGCTGGTCAACGCCAAAACCGGCCAGCCGTTCACCTTTGAACTGATGCTGCTGAGCGGCAGCAACTTCCAGTACGTGCTGCCGTTCCGCCACAACCTGCAGCGGTTGGGCATCGAGATGCAAATCCGCGAGATTGACGCCTCGCAGTACACCCGCCGCATGCGCGAGCGCGATTTCGACATGATGTCGACGGTGTATATGGCGATGCCGTTCCCCAGCGCCGATCTGCAAATTCTGTGGGATTCGCAGTACATCGATTCCAGCTATAACACCCCCGGCGTCAAAGATCCGGCGGTCGACAGCCTGGTCAGGCAAATCGCCGCCCATCAGGGCGACGAAAACGCCCTGTTGCCGCTCGGCCGCGCGCTGGACCGGGTGCTGACCTGGAACAACTACATGCTGCCGATGTGGTACTCCAGCCACGATCGCTACGCCTATTGGGACAAGTTCTCCACGCCGTCGGTCCGCCCGGCCTATGCGATCGGCTTCGACAACTGGTGGTACGACGTCAACAAGGCGGCGCGCTTACCGGCTCAGCGGCAATAAGGAGTCGGAATGGCGGCCTATCTGATACGCAGACTGTTACTGGTGATCCCCACGCTGTGGGCGATCATCACCATCAACTTTTTTATCGTGCAAATCGCCCCCGGCGGTCCGGTCGATCAGGCCATCGCCGCCATTGAGCTGGGGCACGGCAGCGGGTTTGGCAACGGCGGTGTCGGCGAAGGCCTGGGCCACGCCCGGACGGGCATCGCGGCTGGCGACGGCCAATATCGCGGTTCGCGCGGCCTGGATCCGGAGGTGATCGCCGAGATCACTAAGCGTTACGGCTTCGACAAACCGCTGCACGAGCGCTACTTCACCATGCTGTGGAACTATATGCGCTTCGACTTCGGCGACAGCCTGTTTCGCGGCGCTTCGGTGATGCAGCTGATCGGCCAGAGCCTGCCGGTCTCCATCACACTGGGCCTCTGGAGCACGCTGATCATCTATCTGGTGTCGATCCCGCTCGGCATCCGCAAGGCCGTCCACAACGGCAGCGCGTTCGATACCTGGAGCAGCACGCTGATTATCATCGGCTACGCCATTCCGGCTTTTCTGTTCGCCATTCTGATGATCGTGCTGTTCGCCGGCGGCAGCTACCTGGACTGGTTCCCGCTGCGCGGCCTGGTATCGAGCAACTTCGACACCCTCTCATGGCCGGCGAAGATCGCCGACTACCTGTGGCACATCACCCTGCCGGTGCTGGCGACGGTGATCGGCGGTTTCGCCACCCTGACCATGCTGACCAAGAACTCATTCCTCGACGAGATCCGCAAACAGTACGTCACCACCGCCCGCGCCAAGGGGCTGGACGAGAAAAAAATCCTCTACCGCCACGTGTTCCGCAACGCCATGCTGCTGGTGATCGCCGGTTTTCCGGCCACCTTTATCAGCATGTTCTTCACCGGCTCGCTGCTGATTGAAGTGATGTTCTCGCTCAACGGCCTGGGGCTGCTGGGCTACGACGCCACGCTGCAGCGCGACTACCCGGTGATGTTCGGCACGCTGTATATCTTCACCCTGATCGGCCTGCTGTTGAATATCCTCAGCGATATCACCTACACCCTGGTCGATCCGCGCATTGACTTCGAGGCCCGCCAATGAGCCGCCTTAGCCCGATCAACCAGGCGCGCTGGGCGCGTTTTCGCCGCAACCGCCGCGGCTACTGGTCGCTGTGGATCTTTTTGGTGCTGTTCACCCTGAGCCTGGCCGCCGATCTGATCGCCAACGACAAACCGCTGTTGGTGCGTTATGAAGGCCGGTTGTACCTGCCGTTTATGATTAGCTACAGCGAAACCGCCTTCGGCGGCGAACTGAATACCGAAGCCGACTATCAGGATCCGTTCGTGCAGCGGCAGATCGAACGGCACGGCTGGGCGGTCTGGGCACCGATCCGCTTCAGTTACGACACCATCAACTTCACCACCGAGGTGCCCTTCCCTTCGCCGCCTTCGCGGCACAACCTGCTGGGCACCGACAGCAACGGCGGCGACGTGCTGGCCCGGGTGCTGTACGGTTTTCGCATTTCGATGTTGTTCGGTCTGGCGCTGACGCTGTTTTCCAGCCTGATCGGCGTGTGCGTCGGCGCGACGCAGGGGTATTACGGCGGGCGTTTCGATCTGTGGGGGCAGCGCTTTATCGAAGTGTGGTCGGGCATGCCGACGCTGTTTCTGATCATTCTGCTGTCGAGCATCGTCCAGCCCAATTTCTGGTGGCTGCTCGGCATCACCATCCTGTTCGGCTGGATGAGCCTGGTGGGCGTGGTGCGCGCCGAATTCCTGCGCACCCGCAATTTTGACTATATCCGCGCCGCGCGCGCCATGGGCGTGCCGGATCGGGTAATCATGTCCCGCCATATGCTGCCCAACGCCATGGTGGCGACGCTGACCTTCCTGCCGTTTATCCTCTGCGGCTCGATCACCACCCTGACGTCGCTCGATTTCCTCGGTTTCGGTCTGCCGATAGGCTCGCCGTCGCTCGGCGAATTGCTGCTGCAAGGCAAAAACAATCTGCAGGCGCCGTGGCTCGGCATCACCGCCTTCCTGGTATTGGCAGTGCTGCTGTCGTTATTAATCTTTATCGGCGAAGCGGTGCGCGACGCCTTTGACCCCAGCAAGGCGCATTGATATGGCCACTCCTTTGCTCGCTATTCAGGATCTCAGCATCGCCTTCCGTCAGGGCGACAGCGTCACGCCGGTAGTCAATGAACTGTCGCTGCAAATAGCGCCGGCTGAAACGCTGGCGCTGGTAGGGGAATCCGGCTCCGGCAAAAGCGTCACCGCCCTGTCGATACTGCGTCTGCTGCCCGCGCCGCCGGTGGTTTACCCTGCCGGCGATATTCTGTTCAACGGCGAGTCGTTGCTGCATGCGCCGGAGACTGACCTGCGCAAGGTGCGCGGCAATCAGATCGCGATGATCTTTCAGGAACCGATGGTGTCGCTTAACCCACTGCACACCATCGAGAAACAGCTGGCGGAAGTGCTGATGCTGCACCGCGGCCTGCGGCGCGAAGCCGCGCGCGCAGAGATCGTCGAATGCCTGGAGCGCGTCGGCATCCGCCAGGCCAAAACCCGGTTGCAAGACTATCCGCATCAGCTCTCCGGCGGTGAACGCCAACGCGTGATGATCGCCATGGCGGTGTTAACCCGCCCGAAACTGCTGATTGCCGACGAGCCCACCACCGCGCTCGACGTGACTATCCAGGCGCAGATCCTGACGCTGCTGCAAGAATTGAAGCAGGAGATGGGCATGGGGTTGCTGTTCATCACCCATAATCTGAATATCGTGCGCCGCCTGGCAGACAACGTGGCGGTGATGCGCCAGGGGCGCTGCATAGAGCAAAACGGCCGCGCGCAGCTGTTCAGCCGGCCGCAGCATCCCTACACGCAGCAGCTGCTGGCCGCCGAAGACGTCGGCGAACCGCTGCCGCTACCCACCGCGCGCCCCGGCGACGAGCGGCCGCTGCTCAAGGTGGAAGATCTGCAGGTGCGCTTCCCTATCCGGCGCGGCCTGCTGCGCCGCACGGTGGATTATCACTATGCATTGAAATCATTGAGTTTCGAGCTGCGCGCCGGGGAAAGCGTGGGGCTGGTGGGAGAATCCGGCTCGGGTAAAAGCACCACCGGGCTTGCGTTGTTGCGTCTGCTGGCCTCGCAGGGCGCCATCTGGTTCGACGGCGAACCACTGCACCCGCTCACGATGAAGCAGATGCTGCCCTACCGCAGCCGAATGCAAATCGTCTTCCAGGATCCTTATTCCGCCCTGAATCCGCGCCTGAACGTGCAGCAGATCATCGCCGAGGGGCTGGAAGTGCACCAGCGGCTTAGCGCCGAGCAGCGGGAACAACGCGTGATCGAGGTGTTGCGGGAAGTTGGCCTGGATCCGCAGCTTCGCCACCGCTATCCCACCGAGTTTTCCGGCGGCCAGCGCCAGCGTATCGCCATCGCGCGCGCGCTGATCCTGCAACCGCAGCTGCTGATCCTCGACGAGCCAACCTCTTCACTGGATAAATCGGTGCAGGCGCAGATCCTGACGCTGCTGAAATCGCTGCAGCAACGCCACCGGTTGGCTTATCTGTTCATCAGCCATGACCTGCAGGTGGTGCGTTCGCTATGTCACCAGGTCATCGTACTGCGACAGGGGGAAGTGGTTGAACAGGGAGACTGCCGGGCGATTTTCGCGGCGCCCGCAGCCGACTATACCCGTCAACTGCTGCAGTTGGCGGATTAGCGGCGAATTCAGAAGGGGTATTGCGCGCTGAGTGGTTCGGCGATCGCGGCACCGACGTTTTTCAGGCGGCACATGGTGGCGCTCTCGTCGCTGCGCTGCACGAACAGGCAAGGTTCCCCTTCCCATTCGACGATCGCACAGTCGACCTGAATCTCCTGCAGCGACAGATTGAGCTGTTGCATGACCTGCCAGGCCTCGGCCCCTTCATGGCTGAGCAGCTTCAGCCCAATCAGGTTGTTATCTTCGTCTATTCCGTTAAACGGAATCGGTTCGACCTTCACGCCGGTGAAACCGGATAGCCAACGATAACTTTGCGGCAAGCGATGCACTACCGAAAGTTGGATACTCTCCACATGAAATCCCTAGTTTGAAAAGGTGAAACACTTTTACCTGACAGGGTTACTAAGTTATAGCCGTTGACTCCCGACTCTGCCGCGCACAAATGTTATTTAAATGTAAATTTTGCCGCAAGCCATTAACCTGACCCCGTGCTTGCCGATGCCGTGCCACTTTTTGGCGCGCCGTGCGGTGTTATTTCACGGCATTTTGCGACTCAGCTCGCATTTTTGCGTTATATGTAACCCTTTCCCGCAGCGATCTCAACTCTTTTTTCTTGCAATGCGACTACTTTTTCGTCGCCATATTTTTACAATGAAGAAACATCTTACCCGTCACGTTAGCGCCGCCACCGCTGCTAATACCTTGATTTACATCAATCCTAATACAAACCCCCCGCGCGGCTCAGCCGACAGCGCGCCGCGCCTCCCGGGGAATATTGGGCGGCACGACGGCGGAATTTTTTAACAAAAAGCACACAGGTGAGAAAGTGGCCAGTTGATTAGCTTGCGTATATTTAGCAACAAATTTTTCATTGCCGGTTGCACCCTGAAATGGCAGGGCGCAACCCCGTGACGATGCGGAGCGACACGCCCCGAATCGGGAGAACGTCAGGCTGCGCGATCGCGCGGCCGGCTGGCGTAAACATAGAACAGCACCGCCACGATGCTGCACAGCGCCATCGAGGTGACCATTGGCCAAGCGCTTTTGCCCGGCGCCATCGACAGCACCGCCCCTACCAGCGCACCAATGCTGAAGCGCAACGTGCCGGCCAGGGAAGAAGCGGTGCCCGCCATATGCGGAAAATCATCCAGGATCACCGCCATGGCGTTGGAGGAGATCATCGCGATGCACCCCAGATAGACCGCAACGCCGATCACCAGCGCCCAGAAGCCCAGGCCCACGGTGCTCACCGCCATTAGCCACAGCCCCATCGCCAGCTGTACCAGCAGCCCCAGCTTGAACATCTTGACCGCGCCGAAACGCCGCACGTTGCGGCTGTTGATCAGCGTCGTCAGGAACAGGAAGACGATGTTCAGCGCAAAATAGTAACCGAAATGCTGCGGCGAAACGTGGTTCAGTTCGATGTAGACGAACGGCCCGGCGCTGAGGAACGAGAACATGCCCGCAAACGAGAAGGCGCTGGCCAACATGTAACTCAGCACCCGCTTATGGCGGAACAGCGAACCGAAGTTGCCCAGCGTGGTGCGCAGGTGGAACCGCTGGCGCCGCTCTTTCGGCAGCGTCTCCTTGATGAACAAGGCCACCAGCAGCGAACCGATCAGCGCCGCGGCGCCCATGGTCCAGAAGATGGCGTGCCAGCTGAACCACAGCAGCAGCGCACCGCCGATCATCGGCGCCAGCAGCGGCGCAATGGTCATCACCAGAATGACGAACGACATCATGCGCGAGAACTCATCCTTGGTGAACATATCGCGCATCAGGGCGTTGATCACCACGCTGGCGGCCGCCGCCGCCAAACCGTGCAGGAAACGCAGCCCGATCAGTTGATCGATCGACTGCGCCATGGCACAGGCGCAGCCGGCGATGGCGAAGATCAGCGTTCCCCACAGGATCACCGGCTTGCGGCCGATGCTGTCCGACATCGGCCCATAGAACAGCTGCCCGAAGGCAAAGCCGAGCATATAGGCGCTGAGCGTCATCTGCACGCTGCCGGACTCGACGCCAAACTGAGCAGCGATCACCGGCATACTGGGCAGGTACATGTCGATGGCCAACGGCATCAGCATGGACAACAGGCCCAGAATAAAAATCAAACCGAGATGAGAGGTTCGGTTCTGTTGCACGTTCCACGACTCCTTAATCGGCCGCAATCAATGATCGGTTATCAGTCCTGCAGGTGCGGCGCGCCCACGCTGGCGATCTCTTCTTCTGTCAATGGGCGGTATTCGCCCGGAGCCAGATCGTCATCCAGCACGATGGCTCCGATGCGCTCGCGGTGCAACGCGATCACCCGGTTGCCGACGGCGGCGAACATCCGCTTCACCTGGTGGTAGCGCCCTTCGCTGATGGTCAAGCGCACCACGTGCTCGTCGACCTGCTCCAGCGTCGCCGGCCGCGTCAGATCTTTCTCGTTGTGCAGTTGCACCCCTTCAGCGAAACGCTGCGCGGTGTCTTCCGCCAACGGGTGCTCCAACGTGACCAAATAGGTTTTCTCGCAGTGGTGGCGCGGCGACGTGACACGGTGCGACCATTGACCGTCGTCTGTCATCAGCACCAGCCCGGTGGTGTCGATATCCAACCGCCCGGCGGCGTGCAGCTTGTACGCGACCGGCTCATCGAGGAAATACAGCACCGTCGGATGATCGGGATCGTCGGTAGAGCAGACGTAGCCCTGCGGTTTGTTGAGCATGAAATAGCGCGGGCCGTTCTGCTGCTGCAGCGGATTGCCGTCGAACGCCACTTCTTGCTCCGGGGTCAGTTTGACAGCCCCGCTCTTCACTACCTCACCGTCCACGGTGACGCGTTTAGCCCGAAGTTCGCGCGCGACCAGCGCACGGCTGATGCCTAACTGCTGAGATAAAAACTTGTCCAATCGCATGGGATCTGCTTTGCCTGTCGTTGTTATGATCGCATTGATCGTATTGCCAAAATATGACGCCCGCCGTTGCACCGGGTGCAAATAGCAGGTTCAGGGGGGGAATCGCGTGGGGGAACAGCGATTGCTGTCACACAAGTATAGCGACACAACGCGTTGCCCGACAGAGGTAATTTTCACGCTTCTCGCACCGCGCGCGCGCAGAAGGCATAATAGTAGAAATTTTTCGGCCGCCCGGGGCGTAAAATGTCGCTGTTTCTGTGGGAACGGGGGCGACAAGACCTGTACCCGGCGGCCCATTCCACTCTACGGCGTTCATTTTATGGCCTTTACCCTACGCCCCTACCAACTGGAAGCGGTCGAAGCCACCATCAACCATTTCCGGCGGCGTCCCGAACCGGCGCTGATCGTGCTGCCGACCGGCGCCGGCAAAAGCCTGGTGATCGCCGAACTGGCGAAGCGAGCCCGTGGGCGGGTGCTGGTGTTGGCGCACGTCAAGGAACTGGTGGCGCAAAACCACGCCAAATACTGCGCCTACGGCCTGGAGGCGGACATCTTCGCCGCCGGTCTGCAACAAAAAGAGAGCGCCGGCAAAGTGGTGTTCGGCAGCGTGCAGTCGGTGGCGCGCAACCTGCCGCTGTTCGACGGCGCCTTTTCGCTGCTGATCGTCGATGAATGCCACCGCATCAGTGACGACGACGACAGCCAGTACCAACAAATCATCCAGCATTTGCAGAAAACCAACCCGCAGCTGCGGCTGCTGGGGTTGACCGCCACGCCCTATCGTCTGGGCAAGGGCTGGATTTACCAGTATCACTACCACGGTTTTACCCGCGGCGACGGCGCCAGCCTGTTTCGCGACTGCATCTATGAGCTGCCGCTGCGCTATATGATTAAGAACGGCTTCCTGGTGCCGCCTGAGCGGCTGGACATGCCGATTGTACAGTACGATTTCAGCCGGCTGGAGGCCAGAAGCAACGGCCTGTTCAGCGAAGCGGATCTGAACCGCGAGCTGAAGCGGCAAAACCGCGTCACGCCGCACATTATCAGCCAGATTGTGGAGTACGCCGACGATCGCAAAGGGGTAATGATCTTCGCCGCCACCGTCGAGCACGCCCGCGAGATCCACGGCCTGCTGCCGAACGGCGAGGCCGCGCTGGTCAGCGCAGAAACGCCGCCCGCCGAGCGCGATGCGCTGATCGAGGCGTTCAAACAGCAGCAGTTGCGCTATCTGGTCAACGTAGCGGTATTGACCACCGGTTTCGACGCGCCGCACGTCGATCTGATCGCGATCCTGCGCCCGACCGAGTCCGTCAGCCTGTATCAGCAGATCGTCGGCCGCGGGCTGCGGCTGGCGCCCGGCAAGGAGGATTGTCTGATCCTCGACTATGCCGGCAACCCGCACGATCTGTTTACGCCTGAGGTCGGCGTCAGCAAGCCGCACGGCGACAGCCAGCCGGTGCAGGTGTTCTGCCCGGCCTGCGGCTTCGCCAATCTGTTCTGGGGCAAGTGCACCGAGAACGGCGATATCATCGAGCACTACGGCCGCCGCTGTCAGGGCTGGCTGGAAGACGACGACGGCCACCGCGAACAGTGCGATTACCGCTTCCGGTTCAAGAGCTGCCCGCACTGCGGCGCGGAGAACGACATCGCCGCACGCCGCTGCCATCAGTGTCAGGAGGTGCTGGTCGATCCCGATGACATGCTGAAGGCGGCGCTGAAGCTGAAAGACGCGCTGGTGCTGCGCTGCGGCGGCATGGAACTGCAGAGCGGCCGCGATGACAAGGGCGAATGGCTGAAGGCCACCTATTACGACGAGGACGGCACCAGCACCAGCGAGCGCTTCCGCCTGCAGACGCCGGCGCAGCGCAAAGCCTTCGAGATGCTGTTCCTGCGCCCGCACCAGCGCGCACCGGGCGTGCCGTTCGCCTGGCACACCGCCGCCGACGTGCTGGCGCAACAACAGGCGCTGCGCCATCCGGATTTCGTGGTGGCGCGCAAACGCGGCCAGTTTTGGCAGGTGCGCGAGAAAGTGTTCGATTATCAAGGCCGTTTCCGCCGCGCCAATCAATTGACCTGAGCGAACGGTCCCCAATCTGGACAGGTTTTCGTTGCCCTGCAGGCGGCTTTCCGTTAAAATGCCGCGCGCTTTACCTGGGCCTGCCCAGCGTTAAAGCGGATTCCCGAACTTGCTACTTGGGTCGCCTGTAGCAGGGTAAATTTTCTTTTAAGAGAAAAAACAATGTTCACTATCAATGCAGAAGTACGTAAAGACCAGGGTAAAGGTGCGAGCCGCCGCCTGCGTGCAGCAAACAAATTCCCAGCTATCGTTTACGGTGGCAAAGAAGCTGCAGTTTCCATCGAATTGGACCATGATTCTGTTAAGAACATGGAAGCTAAACCAGAATTCTACAGCGAAGCAGTAACTCTGGTTATCGACGGTAAAGAAACCAAAGTTAAGGTTCAGGCTGTACAGCGTCACCCGTTCAAGCCAAAACTGGCTCACATCGACTTCGTTCGCGTTTAATCGCTACGTTTTCGAACCTTTCGGGACGCCGAAATAAAGAACGCCGCAATTGCGGCGTTTTTTATTGTCTGCGATCCGGCGCGCTTACTTGCCGCTGCCGGTCCGGCGCTGCAGCTGATCGCGCAGGTTCGGCGGCGTGCCTCTGATAGTCAGCGTGTCGGTGGCCGCATCCCAGAAAATGCGCTCGCCCAACAGCATGGCGTCGAAATTCAGGCTGATGCCGCCGCCGCTGCCGGCAAATTTGGTCAGCTGGCGCAGCGTGCCGCGATCCGCCGGGAAGCTTTCCTCCAACTCATACCCTTGCTCGCTGGAGAACTGCATGAAGTCTTTCTCACCGACCGGCGACAGCTCCTGCGACAGGGCCTGCAGTTCAATCTCTTCGCCCGCCTGCAGCTGTTCGTTGCAGTAGCTGTACACCTGTTGGCGCACCGACTGGCGCTCGTTCTTGTCCAACTGCGCATCGGCGCAGTAGTCGTCCACCGCCTGCAGCAGCCCGCGGTTTTGCGCCTTGGTGTCCAACCCTTCGGACGCCGCCAGGAAATCCATGAAGAAGTCGGCGACCTTGCGGCCTACGCGCCCGCGCAGGAAGGTCAGATAGCGGGTCGATTCCGGGTTGGTTTCCCATTCGGTCAGATCGATGCGCGCGACGATATCGGCGTTGTTGATGTCCAGATAGTGCGTGGTGTTGATATCCAGCTCTTCGTTGACGCGCATGCTGTTACGGCTGTTCAGCACCGCGATCAGCAAGTACTCCACCGCCAGATAACGGTATTGGCCGAACAGCACCACGCCGCCTTCGGCAAACGGATACTTCGCCAGTTCGTCGCGCAGGCGGCCGGTCGCCGCGCGGCTGAAGGCCAGAAAGTCCTTATCGTCCTTGCGGCAAGTGCGCAGCGCTTCCGCCAGTTCGCTGCCTTCGTTGAACAGGCCCAAGGCCTTGCTCTTGGCGCTGTAGACGCGATGCAATTCCGTCATCATTTCTTCCACCGCCGCGTTGGTGGGAAGCAAGGTATCACGCAACACCACGTCCAGCGTTTGCTCGTCGCGTTTCACCAATTGGTGCAGAGCGATCTGGTCGATATCCAGACTCATGATAAATCCTCCTGTTCTTTAGGCGCGTATTCAAACACTGAAGACCCCGCCCTGCAATACTAAAAAGCTGTGGCCAACCGGAAAGGCGCAGCGGGGCCCCGCCCCGGCGCGGGCGAACAATTTCCCGAATGACAGGAAGTGATAAAAGAGCGGAAAATCACTGCCCTATACGGTAAGATAGGGCACTTTGCAGATTACTAAGCGCAATTTTATGCCACAATCATCCCGTTACAGTGACGAACACGTTGAACAACTGCTCTCAGAGCTGGTCAATGTTCTGGAAAAACACCATACCCCCACCGATCTTTCCCTGATGGTGCTGGGCAACATGGTCACTAATTTGATCAACACCAGCGTTGCCCCCGCGCAGCGGAAAACCCTGGCGAGATCGTTCGCGGAAGCCTTGCAGGCTTCTGTCCGTGAAGATAAAGCACATTAATATTGACTTATGGTGACAAACCGTCAGCGTTATCGTGAAAAAGTCTCCCAGATGATCAGCTGGGGGCACTGGTTCGCCTTATTCAACATCCTGCTCGCCCTTGGGCTGGGCAGCCGCTACCTGTTTGTCACCGACTGGCCCGCATCCCTGCTGGGCCGGGTCTATGCCTTTGTCAGCCTGCTGGGGCATTTCAGCTTTATCGTGTTCGCCGGCTATTTGCTGGTGATCTTCCCGCTCACCTTCGTGGTGATGTCGCAGCGGCTGCTGCGATTTATTTCCGCCGCGTTGGCCACCATCGGGCTCACGCTGTTGCTGGTCGACAGCGAAGTGTTCTCCCATTTCCACCTGCACCTCAATCCGGTGGTGTGGGATCTGGTGGTCAACCCGGATCAAAGCGAGCTTTCGCGCGACTGGCAGCTGATGTTTATCTGCGTGCCGGTGATCTTCCTGGTGGAGATGCTGTTCGGCACCTGGAGCTGGCAGAAGCTGCGCAGCCTGAACCGCCGCCGCTTCGGCAAGCCGCTGGCGGCGCTGTTTATCAGCGCCTTTTTCGCGTCGCACCTGATTTATATCTGGGCCGACGCCAACTTCTATCGCCCGATCACCATGCAGCGAGCCAACCTGCCGCTCTCGTACCCGATGACCGCGCGCAAGTTCCTCGAGAAACACGGCCTGCTCGACCAGCAAGAGTATGAGCGCCGTCTGGTGCAACAGGGCAACCCGGAAGCGGTGTCGGTAGAGTATCCGCTCAGCGATCTCAGCTACGGCGATAAAGGCAGCGACTATAACCTGCTGATGATCGTAGTGGACGGCATTCGCGCCAAAGACGTGGCGCAGGACATGCCAACCCTGACCCGCTTCGCCCAGGAAAACGTGCGTTTCAGCGATCACTACAGTTCGGGCAACCATGCCGATACCGGGCTGTTCGGCCTGTTCTACGGCATTTCCCCGACCTATCTGGACAGCGTGCTCGCCGGCCGTAAGCCGTCGGCACTGATCAATGCGCTCGGCGATCGGGGCTACCAGCTGGGGCTGTTCTCCTCCGATGGCTTCAATGCCAGCCTGTACCGCCAGGCTCTGTTGACCGACTTCTCGCTGCCAACGCCGGCGCCGCAAAGCGACGCCCAAACCACCCAGCAATGGCAACGTTGGTTGGCGGACCAGGGTAGCAAAGAGCCGTGGTTCTCCTATATCAACTTCAGCGGCGCCGAGCCGACCGAAGGCGACAAAAAACCGGTTCCGGCCGACTTTATTCGGCGCTACCGCACCGGCGCGCAAGATGTGGATGCTCAGATAGCCCGGGTGCTGGACACGCTGAAACAGCGCGGCCTGCTGGATAAAACCGTGGTGGTGATCACCGCCGAGCACGGCGTCGAGTTCAACGACAGCGGCAAAGGCCAATGGGGCGCCGGCACCGCCTTCAACCAGGCGCAACTGCAGGTGCCGTTGGTGATCCACTGGCCGGGCACCCCGGCGCAGACCATCAGCAAGCTGACCGGCCATAACGACGTCATGCGCACCTTGATGCAACGCCTGCTGCACGTGCAAACCGCGCCGAAAGACTATTCGCAAGGCGAGGATCTGTTCACCGCCCAGCGCCGCAACAACTGGATCGCCACCGGCGATGGCAACCAGCTGGTGATCACCACGCCGACACAAACGCTGATGCTGGACAACAGCGGCAACTATCGCGTCTACGATCAGAACGGCGATGAAATAAAAGACGAGAAACCGCAGCTTGCTCTGCTGTTGCAGGTGTTGACCGATGTAAAACGCTTTATCGCCAACTAACTGCTTAAAACTAAAGCAATCAAGTGGCGAGGCGCTTGCATTAACATCGGGAATCGGTAGTATGATTTTTCATAGCGTCGGCATGTAGCGCAGCCTGGTAGCGCACCGTCATGGGGTGTCGGGGGTCGGAGGTTCGAATCCTCTCATGCCGACCAAATTCAAGAAAACCTGCTGTTACAGCAGGTTTTTTTTCGTCTGCACGTCGAGAGGATGAGAATCTCCGCAGGAGGTTTGAGCCGAACGAAGTGAGACCACGTTGCTTTAGCAACGGCCCGCAGGGCAAGCATCGAAGATGCGCATAATCCTCTCATGCCGACCAAATTTAAGAAAACCTGCTGTTACAGCAGGTTTTTTTTCGTCTGCCGTTTACGCGGAAAGTTTGACGATCGCCGCCGGAATACCCTGACGCACCGCCGCACCGGTCACCCAATCCAGCCAGGTATTCGGCACTTCGCGCGTCGGATCGGCAAACCCCAGATCGTTGAGGTTGATGCCGGCGGCGATGCGCTCATCCATCGCCAGCGGTTCGCCATCCAGGTAGTGCTGGCTGGCCCCCATCTCCCGGTGGCCGTAGCCGTGTTCCACCGCGATCACGCCGGGCATCACCCCCGCCAGCAAACTGATCTGCGCCTCGCGGCTGCCGCCCGGCGTGCTGATGCGCACCCAATCACCGTGTTGAATACCGAAACGCGCCCCGTCCGCCGGGTTCAAGGCCACCAGGTTCACCGGCTTCACGTCGTGCAGGCGCCGGATCACCGCGGTGGAGCTGCTCATCACATTCGATTTGAAGGACATCAGGCGCAGCGGCCACTGCCGTTCTGGGTAGAGCGCTTCCACCGCGCGGCCGTCCGACAAACGCGCCGGGTAGCAGGTGGGGCAGCCGCTGAAACGCTCGCCGGTGATCGCATGCCGGTGCTTCGCCACTTCCGCATTCCAGATCTGCAGCGGTTTCTCCCAGCGGTTGCCCACGCTGCCGTCGCGGCGGCCGCTGTCGTGATCGGCGAAGCGGCCGCCGCGGCTGTAGATAAACGCCACGCGGTCGATCTCATCGGCGCGCAGCGTCTGCGCCAGCTGCGGCAGCAAGCGATCGACACCGCTCAGCGCCAGTTCGTCCGCCCTCGCGGCCGGCACCGGCGCCTTGCCGGCAAACGCCACGTTGGCGGCGGCGCGCAGATAATAATCCTCCGCACGGTTGAGCGGCAGCAGCCCGCCCTGGCCGTCGCCGATAGCGCGATCGCCGAACCCCGGCAATGCCAGGCGTTTGGCGATGGCAATGCAAAACGCCTCCATGGAAATCGGCTGCCCTTGCGCCGTTTGCGCAGTCGCCGGCGTCACTATCGGCCAGCGCGCGGTGGTGGTCTTACTGGCGACGCCGCCCCAGGGGGCGCTGAATCCCCAACTCTCAAAATTATGGGTGTCCGGGACGATATAGTCGGCCAGCGCCGTCGTTTCGTTGATAAACGCATCGATAGCGATAAACAGCGGCAAACGCGCCGGATCTTTCAGCCGCTCCTCCGCCACGCCGCGCAACCCGGCGATACCGTACAAGGGGTTGGTCATGTTCGAGATCCAGGCTTTCAGCCCGTACGGGTACCCTGCCAGCGCCGAGGTCAGCAGCTCGGTCAACTGCCCGGCGACGAACGGATACCAGGGCGCTTTGGCCGGCCAGGGCGAAATGCCCGCCGCCACTTTTTCGCGGTATTCGTCGGAGGTTTCATAGGCGGCCTTGCTGCGCGCGATATTCAGCCCTTTCGGTTTTACCAGGCCAGGAAACTCGACCAGGTTATAGCGCGGCCCCTCGGCGAAGCCGTTGAATTTACCGCCGCCGACGAACACGCCCCCCGCCAGGCTCAGGTTGCCGATCAGCACGTTAAGCATCATCACCGCCCAGGTATTGTAAAACCCGTTCGCCGCCATCATCCCGCCATGGGCGATCACTGCCGCCTTGCGCCCGTGGGCGGTAAAGGTCTCGGCCAGTGCCGCGATGCGTGCCACCGGCACACCGCATTGCCGGCTGTACGCCTCCGGCGACAGCTTGTCGGCGGCCTCTTTCAAACACTGGAAGCCGCTTTTCACCTCCACCTGCGCGCCATCGTACAGCGTCACCGTACGGGTTACCCACAGCTCGGCGCTGTCGCACGTCTCGGCCGCCACCAGCTCACCCGCGCCGTTGACCACCAGCGGTGACGCCGACCCGGTGCCGTTGAGATCGGCCAGCGTCAGGTGCTGCCCCGCGCGCGGATGCTCGCTCTCGGCGATCACCAGATGCGTGGCATTGGTCCAGCTCTTCTCGCCGGCGCGTTGCATGGCGGCCTCAGACGGGATGGCGAGATAATCGGCCTGATAACGCCGGTGGTCGAGGATCCAACGGATCATCGCCATCGCCAGCGCCGAGTCGGTACCCGGCAATATCGGGACCCAATGGCCATGATCGTCCGCCAACGTGGTGGTCAGCGGCAGCGCCGGCGCCACCACCGCATAACGGAATTCGCTGCGCAATCTGGCGCTGGCCAATTGCCGGGCCTGGCGCTTGAACGGGTTGCCGGACTGCGCCGGTGAGGTCCCCATAAACAGCGCGAATTCGACCTGTTCCCAGTCCGGTTTCACGTGCGGGTTCTTGTCCAGATCGCTCATCAACGCGCCGGAACCGGCACGGTAGGCCAGCCCGCAGTAAGCGCCGTGCGCGCCGAAGTTTTTGCTGCCGAAACTGTTCTGGGCGAAGCGCCGCAGGAAGCTATCGCGCCCGTCGTCACCGGCGTTGGTCACCAATAGCTGGTTGGCTTTCGGCCCCAGCCCCGGCCGTCGGGCATCGATCGGCGTCTCCAGATCGCGGATCGCCCGCAGACCGTCCACATGCCCCTCGCCGAACAGATTGCCGCCCTCCACCACTTCGGCGATCAACTGCTCAAAGCTGATGCGCTGCCACTTGCCCTCGCCGCGTTTGCCGACGCGCTTCATCGGCTCCAGCACGCGCATCGGGCTGTAAAGCCCCTCCAGCAGCGTGGCGCCGCGTGCGCAGGCGGTGGAACGGGCATCGAGGCCGCGTTCGCCACCCAACTGCGCCAACGCATCCTGCAGCGGCAACGCAGAGTCGACGTGCCGTTCCTGAGACAGCGGATGATAAGGGTTGCCAGCAATGCGCAATACCCGGTCGGTCTGCCTGTCCACCCGTACCCGCACGCCGCATTGCGTCCAGCAGCCGAAACACTGGGTCATCGAGATGGCCTGTTGCGGATTGCCTTGCCATTCCGGCATTGCCCGCCCTTCGGGCGACAGGGAGTTGCCGTTGATGCGATCCAGAGTCACCCGCCCTGAGGTGCCGTGAATCAAGCCGTCGATCGCCCGTTTGGCGACTTCGCGATAGCTCAGGCCGAAAGCGGACAATCCGCCGAAGGCCAGGCCCACTTTCAACCACTGACGCCGGGTGAGTTTAGCCATGTTGTTTTCTCCGCAGTAAAAACGCCTGTGCTTCACGCACCATGATCATTAACGCCAGCCACAAGCCGAAGGTGCCGACGATCGCCAGCAAACCGTCAGTGCCGAGCGGCAGGCTATAAGAGGAGTTAGACGCGCTGTATTTCGGGATGGTTTGTACCTCGATCAACAGCGTCCAGCGCATCAGCCAGCTCAGCACCAGAGCACCGGCCACCAGCAGCGGCGCACCGCCGCGCGGCAAGCGCCGATAGCCGCCCCAGGCGGCGCACGCCAGCGTCAGCCCCCACAGCGCAATCCATCCTGCGGCATACCGGCGCGCCATCGCCTGCGTCTGCAGCCAGTGGCGTACCGCCGCGCCGGATAACGTATCGCCGCATACCCACAGCAGGATCGCCCCGCCGAGCAGCAGCAGTGTCAGCAACATCCCGCGCGCCAGCGGCGCCTGCTGACCGGGCCGTTCGCGCATCGCCAGCAGCAGCAAAGCCAAGAGCGCCTGCAGCGCGCTGAGGAACATCACGATCGGAAACCCGTAGCTGAACCAGATTGGGCGGGCGCGCACGATGGAAACCTCTCGCCCGGTGTACAACAGCAGGCCGATAGCCACCAGCGCGCAGGCGGGCGCTATCCCACGCAACAGCGCAACCGGTCTGCCCGTCAGCCGCGTAAATTCAATCGCGATAAACCACAGGCCGATCAGCAGGGTAAACAGCGGCAAGAACAGCGCGCCCCACGGCATCCACGACCAGGGCGTCGGGTAGGCGTAGAAATGCCAGAAACGGGCGGTTTGATGCAGGTCGGCGGTCAACGCCAGCGGCGCGGTAATGGCGCACGTCAGCCCGATAAACAGCGCCATGCGCTCCAGATGCGCGGCGTTATCTCCACCGCGCCAGCGCCACACGCAGGCCAGCAGCGCGGCGCAGGCGGCGATGCCGATAAAGAAGAAATATTGTACGGCCCACGGCAGCCAGCTCACCGCCTGCGGCTGGCTCAGCACTTCTGCGATCATCAGTTGGCGGCTCATCGTCTTTCTCCCCATAAGGCGACCTGCGCCCGCCCCGGCAGCGGCGTGACGAAGGCGTCATCCAGCCCCAGATAGAACACGTGGGGCGCGGTTTGGTTCTCCGGCTTGAGGACTTTTATCTCGACCTCGTGGCGCCGCAGCAGCTTGCTCAGCGTGCTGTGCGGATCGCGCATATCGCCGATGATCCGCGCCCCTCCCACGCACGACTCCACGCATGCCGGCAACAATCCCGCCTCCAGCCGGTGCACGCAAAAGGTGCATTTGTCCGCCGTTTGGGTTGTGTGATTGATAAAACGGGCATCGTACGGACAGGCCTGTACGCAATAGGCGCAACCCACGCAGCGTTTGTTGTCGACCACCACGATCCCGTCCTCGCGCTGGAAGGTAGCCTGCACCGGGCACACCGGCACGCAAGGCGGGTTGTCGCAGTGATTGCACAGCCTGGGCAACAGCACGTTGGTCGCAGCGGCTTCGCCTTCGAGGCTGACCTGATACTGGTTTACCGTGGTACGAAACTCCCCGTGCGGCGTCTGGTTTTCAATGGCGCAGCTCACGGTACAAGCCTGGCACCCTACGCAGCGCCGCAGGTCGATCAGCATCGCGTAACGGCGGCTCGCATCCCCCTCGCGCCGCGTCGGTGCTAACGTCAGCCCGGCCTCCGCCACGGAGATTAGCGAAGCCCCCGCCGTCAACACGCCCAGCCGCTGTAAAAACTGCCGTTTACCGAAATCCATGCGCCTCTCCCACGTCCTGGGCATCACTCCGATCACGCTATTGATGCCCGTTAGATGAATAAACAATGTCGATGATTTACAGTGTAAAAATGACATTGGGCTCAGCTCTATTGTGGTTAACCACATACCGGACCTAACGTTGATCTAAAACAAGTGACGGCAGGCAGATTGCCCATCAGGAGGGGCCGTGAGGGTCGTGTTATTACTGCTGCTCAATCTCGGCTGGGGGATGGCGGCACAGGCGGGCGAGTGGTCGGTCGGCGTGCTGGCGATGCGCGGCGATGCGGCGACCGCGCGTGACTGGCAGCCGCTGATCGACAGGCTCAACGGCAGCGTCGGCGGTGAGCGCTTCCGCCTGCAGCCGCTCGATCTGGCGCAGATGCGCGAAGCGGTCAATCGGGGCAGCGTGCAGTTCGTGGTCACTAATCCGGCGCAGTTCGTGCAGTTGAACAGCCACTATCATCTGCGCTGGCTGGCGTCGTTGCGCGCCGCCAACGGCGATCGGGCAACGGGCAACATCATCGGCAGCGTGATTTTGGTGCGGCGCGACAGCGGCATAACGACGCCGCAGGCGCTGATGGGCAAAACGGTGGGCGCCATCGCTCCGCAGGCCTTCGGCGGCTATCTGACCGGCTATAAGGCGCTCAGCGATGCCGGTATGCGGCCCGAGCGCGATTTTCACCTGCGCTTTACCGGGTTCCCTGCCGACGCCCTGCTCTATCTGTTGCGCGAGCGCGCCATTCAGGCCGCTATCGTTCCCGTCTGTCTGCTGGAGAAAATGGGTCGGGAAGGCTTGATCAACCCGGCGGATTTTCGCCCGCTGTTGCAACGGCCCACATCGGTTCCCTGCGTCACCAGCACGCCGCTTTATCCCAACTGGTCGTTCGCCGCCCTGCCCGGTCTGGATAACTCACTGGTGGATGCAGTAGCAAGAGCCTTGCTGACCGCACCGCCGCAGTCTCCCTTTCAGTGGGGCGCACCGGCCTCGACCAGCGCAGTGGAAGCGCTGCTGCGCGCCGTCAATCAGCACCCGGAACAGCGGCGCCTGTGGCTGGATATCAAGAGCTGGCTGATCCAGCATCAGACGGCCGTCAGCCTGTCGCTGGCGGTGCTGGCGCTGTTGATCGTCAACCATATCTGGATCGCGCTGCTGGTGCGCCGGCGTGGGCGACAGCTGCTCCATGCCGGAGAACAACTGCGCCGTCAGGAGCAGGCGCTGGAGAACGCCAGGCAGTTGAACGTGCTGGGAGAGATGGCCTCCGGCTTTGCGCATGAGCTCAACCAGCCGCTAGCAGCCATTCGCCACTATGCGCAAGGGTGCCTGATCCAACTGCGCAAAACGGACGCCGGGCACCCGCTGCTGACGCCGCTGGAAAATATTGATCGGCAGGCGCAGCGCGGCGGCGAGACGATTCATAACCTGCGCCAGTGGGTGCAGCCCCCCACCGAGAAGGTAGACAAGGCGAGCTGGCGCCCCATCTCGATAAACGAAACCGCCGAGCGGGTGTGGGCACTGCTGCGCCTGACGCAACGCTACCCCGACCTGAAACTGTTCAACAACGTGGCACCTTCGCTGACGCTAACCCTGCCGCCGGCGCTGCTGGAACAGCTGCTGGCGAACCTGCTGCTGAACGCGGCGCAGGCCGGCGCCAACGCCGTCTGGCTTTCCGCCGACGAACACGAACGGGCGCTCGATGTGCGTTTGCAGGACAACGCGGGCGGGATGAGCGCGGCCGGGCTGGAGCAGGCTTTCCGCCCCTTCAACACCACCAAGGCCGGCGGCATGGGGCTGGGGTTGGCCATTTGCCGCCGCCTGGCCCGGTATGGCGGCGGCGAGATCCAACTGGCTAACCGCCCCGCCCCCGACAGCCGCAATGGGCTATGCGTCACCCTGCATTTCATATTTAACGATGAGGAAAACCATGCCGCTAATTCATCTGGTGGATGATGACGTCGCCGTCACCGACGCCTGCCATTTTTTACTGACCAGCCTCGGCCACGACGTGCAATGCTGGAATGACAGCACCGACTTTTTGGCGCAGGCCGATCTGTTTCAGACCGGGATCGTCTTGCTGGACATGCGGATGCCGAAACTCGATGGGCACCAGGCCTACGCTGAACTGCGCCGCCTCGGCAGCACGCTGGCGGTGGTGTTCCTGTCCGGCCATGGCGACGTGCCGATGGCGGTGGAGCAGATGAAGTACGGCGCGGTGGACTTCCTGCAAAAACCGATCGCCGCTGAACCGCTGATCGCCGCCCTCGAACGGGCGCGGCAGGTCTCGGCCAAAGCCTGGCGACGCCATGAAACTTGCGGCCGCTACCGCACGCTCACGCCGAAAGAACGCGACATCGCGCAGCTGGTGGTGCGAGGCATGATGAACAGGGAAATGGCGGAGCGGTTGAATATCGCCCTGCGCACCGTAGAGGTTCATCGGGCGAAAGTGATGGAGAAAATGCAAGCCGCCAGTCTGGCGGAATTAGTGATTCAGTTGCAGGGATTACCGCACGCCGCGCAAGAATGATCGCATCATACAAAATTCCGCCCCCCCCTCTTGCCAACCGGCCTTCCTCAGGCCAGAATACTGTACATTAATTCAGTATTTACAGGTGAGTCATGTTTGTAGAATTGGTGTACGACAAACGCAACGTCGCTGGGCTGCCCAACGCCGCCGAGATTATTCGCAACGAGCTGGAAAAACGCGTGCATGCGCTGTTCCCGGAAGCTGACGTGCGCGTGAAACCGATGCAGGCCAACGGCCTGAACTCCGACGCCAGCAAAAGCGATCGTGAGAAGCTGAACCGAATGTTGGAAGAGATGTTCGAAGAAGCGGATCAGTGGCTGGTCACTGATATATAAACCCAACCTGATGGCTGGGCTCCTCAACCGGCTATTTTACCGCCAGAATACAGCAAACGCTCAGCCCTTGATTAATGGGCTTGACGCGGTGCCTCCCCCATCCGGTTATCGGTTGGTTAGTGTGCACTTTTCCAGCGCATATATACCATAACAAAAAGCCCCAGCATCGCTGCTGGGGCCTCTGTCATGGTGCCGGCTACCGGAATCGAACTGGTGACCTACTGATTACAAGTCAGTTGCTCTACCTACTGAGCTAAGCCGGCTGAATTTGGCGGAAGGACAGAGATTCGAACTCTGGGAGCTGTTACACTCGACGGTTTTCAAGACCGTTGCCTTAAACCACTCGGCCATCCTTCCAATGGGCGCTGATATTAGCGATACCGTTATGAAATGTCTATCATTTTGATGCAAAAAAATGGCATGGGCGGTGCAGTTGCCTAAACTTCAGGCCTTAAACGCTTAAAAAATGAAAAGCCCCGCAAAAGCGAGGCTTTTATGTTCGGCTGAAACGCGATTACTTCGGCTGCGAATCGTAGTCGGAACAGGTTTGATAGCCCTTGTTCATGACATGGCCCGTGTCGTTGTAGCTGACAAAGTACGTTTGCACTTTGCCATCGCGCGGCGCGACAGCATAGGTATCGCAAGTGCCTTGCGCATGAATCAGCGTGGCAGACGTCGACGGCGGACCGGCAATCGCCCGCACCTGCTGCTTGGTCATCCCTACTTTGACATCGCTGACCACCGGCTCATTGACATAACTGGTTGCACGGTCATAGGCGGTGCAGCCGGCAAGAATGGAAAATACCGCTGCAGTACCGACGGCCAAAACCAACTTCTTCGTCATAGCTTGTCCTCTTGGAGTACGTTTGTTGTCCCCTAAGTCTAGAAGTGGAAAGGCTTTTCTACAAATTCCCGTTTGTCGATCGGTGCGGTTTACGCTCGTCGATCAGCGTTTGACGTTTTCCTGTCGTTTCAGCTGCTCTTCAAACCCCTGCTGTGACTCCTGCACGTAACGCTGCAGCCCTGCGGGATCGATAAATGCCTGCGTATCGCCGGCCTGCAAACGCCGCCATTTGTCGGCTAAAGCGAAACGCGTCCCTTTATTGGCGATAAATATATCCGCCTGCACCCGTGCCAAACGGGCGAAACTGCCGCGAATGTCCTCAATCAGCTGCGGATAGTTTTTGTTGCCGATCAGGTAGTAATCCGGTGTAGCCAGGCTGTCAGCATAGATAAAGCGATACGGCTTGCCGTTATGCCGTAGCGTGGTCAACCACGACGTCGCGCCCGGCAGATGCCCCGGCGTCATCATCGCGGTCAGCGTCAGGCCGCCAAGGGTGATGCTGTCGCCATCGGCAACCACAATATCCGTTTGCACGGCCGGGAAAGTGAGCGTATCCCCCAACGCGAAATCCTGCCGTCCACCTAACGCCAACTGGCGCGCATTGGCCGCGCTGGCCACCAGCCTCGCGCCGCTCCAGCGTTTCAGCTGCGCAATGCCGCCGGCCTGATCGAGCCTTGCATGGCTGTTCAGGATATATTTCAGATCCTTAATGCTGAACCCCAGCCGTTCGATATTCGCTTTGATGCCCGGCGCACTGCTCTCCAACCCCGCATCGATCAAAATCAATCCCTGCGGCGTGCTCAACAATACCGACGACAGGTTGCTCGTGCCGACGTAATACACCTGCTCAAAGATCTGGAACGGCGCTATCGGCTGCGCCCACTCTTCAAACAGCGAGTATGGCGGAGCGCTAGACAACGGCTGCGCCGGGTCTAACTTCGCCTGCGTGGAGAAGCTCAAGGAAAAGGCCATCGCCATCAGATAATGCATGCTTTTTTTCATTTTTCTCTTCTGTCTGTGTCAACCGGGCAGGAGTATACTCGGCCTTATATTGAACAGTATTCAATTAAAAAAAGGACAATTGATGAATATTCTACAAATGGACATGAATCTGCTGAAAGTGCTGTATCTGCTGATGGTAACGGGTTCCAGCCGTAAAACCGCCGAGCGGCTGGGCATCAGCACCTCCGCCGTCAGTCATGCGCTGGCTCGCCTGCGGGAAGTGTTGGATGACCCGCTGTTTCGCCGAGAAGGCCATCGCCAGGTTCCCACCCTGTTTGCACTGTCGTTGAAAGACAAATTGGCGCCGCTGTTCTCCTCGCTGGACAGTGAAATGTTCGGCCAACAACCGCAGGCGCCGCGTCGCTTCACGCTGGTGGCGCCCCCCGCTCTGCACCCTATTCTGTTGCCTTTGCTGGCGGAAAAGGGCGCCGCTTGCCATGCCGATATTCACTGCCAAAACTTTGAACGACGCGCCTGGCGCGAAGAACTGCTTGAGGGGAGCGTCGATCTGGTGCTGGCGGTGGGCGATCATCAACAACGCACCAGCGCACTGCATTATGAAGCGCTTGGGCGCACTCGCCTGATTGCGCTGTATGGCCCGCCGCTATACCCAGTCCTGCAAGATAAACGCGCGCTGGCCTTCAGCGAACTGGCGGATTACGCGCATTATTATTGCCATCCGTGGCCACAAACGGAAAACGAGCTGGATCGGCAGCTTGAGCGCCAGGGGTTGCACCGCCGCATTGCCCTGAACTGCGCCGACTACGCACAACTTCCACCGGTGCTGCGCCGCGCGCCGTTGCTGGCGGTAGTGCCTCAACCATGGTTTACCGCCCAGCCCGACAAGCACGGGTTAAGCGCGCTGCCGATTAGCGATAACCTGGCTATCGGTCACCTTTTTTCTCAATACCGAAAAGGCGAGCCGGAGTGGCGAAAGCGGCTGATTTCCGCCATCCACGCCGAGCTGCGACACTACTACCGCTAAGTAGGATCAGAAACCGAAGTCGCTCAGCGCCGGGACATCGTCCGGGCGCCGACCGAGCGGCCAATGAAAACGCCGATCCTGTTCGCGAATCGGCATGTCGTTGATGCAGGCATGGCGGTTAATCATCAATCCATCCTGATTAAACTCCCAGTTTTCGTTGCCGAAGCTGCGATACCAGTTGCCGGAATCGTCGCGCCACTCATAGGCGAAACGCACCGCGATGCGCGCGCCGTCAAACGCCCACAGTTCCTTAATCAGCCGATACTCCAGCTCTTTCGCCCACTTGCGTTGCAAAAATGCGACCACCGCCGCGCGGCCGTCGACAAACTCTGCGCGATTACGCCAATGGGTATCGAGAGAATAGACCTGTGACACCCGCTCAGGATCGCGGCTGTTCCAGGCATCCTCCGCCAACCGCACTTTTTCGCTGGCCGATTCACGGGTGAAAGGCGGCAAAGGGGGTTTAATGCTCATGATCATCTCCTGCGTAATAATGTAGACAACTTTGTCTACATTATTACGCTAGCGCATGTAGACAGAGTTGTCTACAATCACTCGGAAATAGCCTAGGAGAAAATGATGACCGCCGATCGCAATACCTTACCCGCCCGCCAGCGCATCCTGTTGACGGCCCACGATCTGTTTTATCAGGAAGGGATCCGCGCCACCGGCATCGATCGCATCATCAAGGAATCAGGCGTCACTAAGGTGACGTTTTATCGCCACTTTCCCAGCAAGAACGATTTGATTACGGCGTTTTTGGCCTATCGCCACCAGCAGTGGCTCACCTGGTTCAGCACAGCGCTGGATCGCCATGTGGCACAAACCGGCGGGTTGCTGCCGGCGCTGGCGCCCTGCCTGGCGGAATGGTTCGACGATCCGCGCTTTCGCGGCTGCGCGTTTATCAATACGGCGGTGGAAATCGCCGATCTGCTGCCGGAAAGCCTGCAAATCGCCGGCCGGCATAAACGGCAAATGGCGGATGAACTGGCGCGTCACCTGCCCGCCGGCCCACAGCGGGAACAGCGGGCGGCAATGCTGGCGATGCTGATCGACGGCGCCATCGTCAGAGTGCAGATAGAGCGGCAACCGCAGGCCGCGCTGCAGGTGCTGAATGCCGCGTTGGACATGTTGGCGCAAGGCGGGTTCGATCAGTAATTGGCCCAAATGCCCGGCGTCACCAGTTCCAACAGATGGGCGTCGGGATCGCGAAAATAAATGCTCTCCCCGCCGTGTTCCCAGCGCATCCGCCCCTCAATCTCCACGCCGTTGGCCACCAGATGCCGTTCCCAGTGCGGCAACTGCTCTTTCGCTACCGCCAGCCCGATATGCGCCGGCCCCACGCCATCGTGCGCAGGAATAAACCCGGTCGGGTAGTGCGCCCCGCGCAGCGAATCACCTTCGATAAACAACAACAGTACGCTCCGATCGCCGACGTTGTAGGCGCGAAACCGTTCGTTGGCGACCATCGTCGGCAGCTTCAGCACCTCCTGGTAAAACGCGTCCGCGCGTTCAATATCGCTGACGTACAGCACCGTTTCTATCACCCTGTCGATCTTGAGTTCCATAATAGCCTCCGCTCTGTTTTCCGTTCTGACAGCGTAGGTCGAACGGAGGCGAGCCGAAGCGCTTCCCGAGCCGACAACGGATCAATCCGTGCTTTTTACCAGCAAAAAAAACGCGGCCCGAAGGCCGCGCTGTGTGATTCACACGCTGGTGCTTAGAACTGGTAAACCAGGCCCACGGCAACCACGTTGTCGGTGTTGATGCCGGCAGCGTCGGTGAAGTCGTTGTTGTCCATCAGGTTGATTTTGTAATCAACATAGGTAGACATGTTTTTGTTGAAGAAGTAGGTCGCACCCAGGTCGACGAATTTGACCAGGTCTTGATCTCCGTAGTCCTTGCCGTTGCCGGCGCGGCCCAGGTCTTTACCTTTGGTCTGGTTATAGCCGACGAACGGACGCAGACCGAAGTCGAACTGGTAGTGCGCATAGGCTTCGAAGCTCTGCGCCTTGTTGGCGTAGCCGTAAGCACCATCATCCTTGGCAGAGCTGCCGAAACGCGCCGCGTTGTAGGACTGGGTGAACATCACCGCCAGGTAGACGTCGTTGGCGTCATATTTCAGACCGCCGGAGTAGCCTTCCGCCTTGTCGCCGCGGCCCATGATGTTCTGGTGACCATTACCGCCGTTCTGCTCGCTGGTGCGGCGAGAGTTGAAGAAGGCGCCCGCGGCGCTGATGCCGTAGCCCATGTCATAGCTCATGGACATGCCGTAGCCTTCGCCGTTTTGGCCCAGAACGTCACGACCATTGTTGGTCTCTTCGCCGTTGCCGTTTTTACCCTGGTACTGCAGGGCGAAGTTCAGGCCGTCAACCAGACCGAAGAAATCATTGTTACGGTAGGTCGCCAGGCCGCTGGAACGCTGGAACATGAACTGGTCGGCGCCGTAGGTCATACCGTCGAACTCGGGCTGCAAGTCGGTATACGCCGCGACGTCGTACAGCACGCCGGTGTTACGGCCGTAGTCGAAGGAGCCGTAGTCGCCGAATTTCAGACCGGCGAAGCCGTAACGGGTGAAGTTCTTGTTGTCCTGGCTTTCAGCGTGGTTCAGGTTCGCCTGATATTCCCACTGGCCGTAACCGGTCAGCTGATCGCTGATTTGCGTTTCGCCGCGCAGGCCAAAACGCATATAAGACTGATCGCCATCCACGCCGTTGTTGCTGGAGAAATAGTGAAGCCCGTTTACTTTACCGTACAAATCCAGTTTATTACCGTCTTTGTTGTAGATTTCCGCCGCGCCTGCTGTGCCTGCAACCAGCAGTGCGGGTACCATCAGAGAGAGTACTCGAAGTTTCATCGTTATTATCCTCGTTAATTATGTCGAGCTACGGCCACTGCCCTTTTCGAGCATTATTAGCACGACTGTGCATTACCATTCTGGTAACAAGGGTTATATTAATCCAGAAAGAAAATGATACCAAGTATCCGATAGTGTTTCATTGTAATTAATAAAGGTTTCAAAATGTAAATACGCGCGAACTTTCACAAAACATTACAGACAAACAAAATAAAGCACTTAAAGATAAAAAATAGACTAACTGATAAAAAATCATGTAGTTATACATATCTTTAAGAAAAAAAAGCCAACCATACAATTGAGCGAGACAATAAGCACATTGTGCCAAAACGCGAACCACGCGCAGCCGCTATAATCACCTCGCTATCATCATTATTTTCATTATTACCTTCATTATCCGAAGATAATTTCTGCATTCCTTTAACCGGCTTCTGGCCGGTTTTTTATTTTCCTCCCTACCCTCCTCACAATTTCATCCCGTACAAATAGCACGCAAATAAATAACCTAATGATATAGTTTCATTAATTTACTTTCGCACTAATTGCTAATCTTTTTCCTTATTTTAGCCTACAAATTGAACTTGCTTTTCATTTCGTGCTTTATCTCATCGATTATTTCCCGCCGCAGGCACAATTAGCCGCAGAGATTCAGTTCTGGTAATCTGAAAAAAGCGCACCTTCAGCGAGTAAAATTCATGATGCCCTTTCAACCCGACGTGCTGTGGCGGCGGCTGCAGAGTTCCCCCTTCCGCGCTCGCTTCCGTTTAAATGCCAAGGACCAGACTTATCTCGAGGGTAAGGGATTGCCGCTGATCCTCAGCCATGCCCGCGATTTTATCGACCGCCGCCTGGCCGCCGCCCACCCTAAAAACGACGGCAAGCAAACCCCGATGCGTGGCCACCCGGTGTTCGTCGCCCAGCACGCCACTGCCACCTGCTGCCGCGGCTGTCTGGAAAAGTGGCACGGCATACCGCAGGGCGTCGCACTGGACGAACAGCAAAAGGACTATATTGTCCAGGCTATCGCGCTGTGGCTGGTGCGCAGAGGCGGTGCCAGGGATGTGTCAGGCACGAATATTTTCGACCCGGATCGCGGATTGTGATAAAAACTGTCAGTAACTTTCACCATTCTTTTGACCCAAGATCCTGACGCTTACATGACAGCCACCTTGTGCAATGAACAGCAAACGCCCGGCGTTCCTCAACAGATCGCCACCCGTCTGGCCTTTTTCGTCGCCGGTCTCGGCATGGCCGCCTGGGCGCCGCTGGTCCCCTTCGCCAAAGCGCGCATCGGTATCGATGACGGCTCGCTCGGCCTGTTGCTGCTCTGTATCGGCGCCGGCTCCATGTTGGCGATGCCGCTGACCGGTTTCCTGACCGGCAAACTGGGTTGCCGTGCGGTGATCCTGATGGCCGGGCTCGGGTTGTGCATCGATCTGCCGCTGTTGGCGCTGATGGACTCCCTCGGCGGCATGGCCGCGGCGCTGCTGCTGTTCGGCGCGGCGATCGGCATGATCGACGTAGCGATGAACGTGCAGGCGGTGATCGTCGAACGCGCCAGCGGCAAGGCGATGATGTCCGGTTTTCACGGTTTCTTCAGCATCGGCGGCATTGCCGGCGCCGGCGGCGTCAGCGCGCTGCTGTGGCTGGGGCTGACGCCGCTGCAATCCACCCTGCTCACCGTGCTGGCGGTGATCGCGCTGCTGACGCTGGCCAGCCGCCATCTGCTGCGTGAGAGCGGCGCCGATGACGGCGGGCCGATGTTCGTCTTGCCACGCGGCTGGGTGATGTTCATCGGCATTTTGTGCTTTATCATGTTTTTGGCGGAAGGATCGATGCTCGACTGGAGCGCGCTGTTTCTCACCACATTGCGCGGCGTCGAACACAGCCAGGCCGGTCTGGGCTATGCGCTGTTTTCCATCACCATGACGCTCGGCCGGCTCAATGGCGATCGGGTGGTTAACTCGCTGGGCCGCTACCGGGTGCTGCTGCTGGGCAGCCTGTGTGCCGCTCTCGGCCTGAGCCTGGCCATCGCCTTCAATCACGCTACCGTTTCGCTGGTCGGTTTCATGCTGGTCGGCCTGGGCGCCTCGAACGTCGTGCCGATCCTGTTCAGCGCCGCAGGCAACCAGCGCGACATGCCGGCCAACTTGGCGATCGCTTCCGTCACCACCGTCGGCTATGCCGGTATTCTGGCCGGCCCGGCGCTGATCGGCTTCATCGCTCAGTTTTCCAGCCTGACGGTGGCCTTCGCTTGCGTAGCCGCTCTGCTGTTGGCGGTGGCCGCCAGCGCCAGGGCCGTCACTCGCTGATTCAGGAATGCGCAGCCACTATGCAAAATAAACAATTGACCATAAGCTCCAGCAACATTACCCGCTGCTTCCTGCTGTTTATCGTGCTGCTGACGATCGGCATCGGCCTGTATGGCTACAACTACACCAACGCCTGGCTGGCGGAAAAGAAGTACACGCTGAACAGCATCGCCGGTTCGCTGCAAAAGCGTATCGATGCCTACCGCTATATGACCTATCAGGTCTATGACAAATTCGGCAATGCGCCGGCGCAGAATGTCGATCCCGGTTTGCAGGAAACCCGCCTGCGGCCCGATGTCTATTATGTCGAGAAACCGCACAAGAAAACCGACGCGGTGATCTTCGGCAGCCATGACGAAAACACGCTGGCGATGATCGCCAACATCTCGGACTACCTGGACACCCGCTGGGGCGCCAAGACCGAGAACTACGCCATGTATTACCTCAATGGTCAGGACAATAGCCTCAGCCTGATCACCACCCAGCCGCTCAAAGAGCTGGCTTCGCGCTTTCGGGAAAGCTACCTGACCACCTCGGCGGACGAACGCCGCGCCGAGATGCTGCAACAGGCCAATATGCTCGACGAACGCGAGAGCTTTTCCGACCTGCGCAAGCAGCGCTTCCAGAACGCCTATTCGTTCTCGATTCGCACCACTTTCAATCAGCCGGGGCATCTGGCGACGGTGATCGCCTTCGATTTGCCAATCAACGACATCATTCCGGCCAATCTGGCCCGCGCCAATTTCCTGCTGCTGCCGGACGATGTCGATCTCGACGATAGCGCCATCCCGGCGGAAACCGTCCTCGGTACCCATGCGACGATGAGCGGCGGCTGGGTGGAATTCAGCGCCGCTCTGCCCAATGCGCCGCTGAAGGTGATGTATCGCGTTTCGGCCATCAATCTGGCCATCGATCTGCTGCGCAACAACATTTGGCTGATCGCAGTCAACTTGCTGCTGCTGGCGCTGTCGATGCTGAGCATCTACTTTATCCGCCGCCAGTACATTCGCCCGAGCGAAAACATGGCGGTAGAGCTGGAGGCCGAGCGCGCGCTGAATCAGGAGATCGTCTCCAGCCTGCCCTCCGGCCTGCTGGTCTACAGCTTCGCCAACAATACGGTGATCGCCAGCAACAAAATCGCCGAGCACCTGCTGCCGCACCTCAGCCTGCAAAAGATCGCCCATATGGCCGAACAGCATCACGGTGTGATCCAGGCGACGGTCAACAACGAGGTGTATGAAATCCGCATTTTCCGCAGCCAGCTGTCGCCGGACACCTACCTGTTCCTGATGCACGATCAGGATAAAGAGGTGATGGTGAACAAGCGGCTGCAGCAGGCGCGGCGCGAATACGACAAGAACGTGCAGGCGCGCAAACTGATGTTGCACAACCTGGGCATCGAACTGAATCAGCCGGTGCGCCAGATGCACGATCTGGTCGACCGTCTGCACAGCCGGCCGGATGAGGAACAACAGCAGGCGCTGCTGGGCCAGCTGACGGCGGCGTCGGCTTCGGTGCTGGAGTTGATCGATAACATCACCCTGCTGACCCGGCTGGAAACCCAGGACTGGCAACCCACGCGCGAACCGTTCAACCCGACGGCGATGATCGACGAGTTGCTGCTTGAGGCCCTGCCTGCCCTTAATCAGAAGGGGCTGGCACTGTTCAAGCATTTCCAGCTGGACGTCGAGCAGAACTATATCGGCGATGCCAACGCGCTGCGCAAGGTGATCTCGCTGCTGGTGCATTACGCCATTATCACCACCGCCTGCGGCAAGGTTTCTCTGGTTATCGACCATGAGCCCGAGCACCCTGACCGCCTGATTTTCCAAATTAACGATACCGGCTCCGGCATCTCCAACGAAGAGATCAGCAACCTTAACTATCCGTTCCTCAGCCAGACGCTGGTGGATCGCTTCAACCACGGTTCCGGCCTCACTTTCTTCCTGTGCAATCAGCTGTGCAAGAAGCTTAACGGCCAGTTGGACATTCGCAGCAAGGTGGATATCGGCACTCGCTACACCATCCGCGTCGCCATGGAGATGGAGAAAAAAGAGCCGCAGGAGCAGGAAAAGCTGCTCGACGGCGTCACCGCCCTGCTGGACATCACGTCAGATGAAGTGCGCGGCATCGTGACCCGTCTGCTGCAGGCCTATGGCGCCGACTGCCTCGTCGCCGAAGATCGCGCGGTCAACCGCGATTATGACGTGCTGCTGACCGATAACCCGCAGCGCGCCGATGATTACACCCTGTTGCTGGCGACCGATGAGCCGGGCTGGCAAGCGCTGGATAAACGCTACATTCGGGTGAACTATAATCTGAACGGCGCATTAATCGACGCCGTGCTGATGCTGATCGAACAGCAAATGGCCGCGCTGGAACAGGAAGAAAGCCCGCTTTCATTGAGCTCAGAAGATATCCAACTCTATGAAAAACAATTGAAATCAAGTGATTACTATGGGCTGTTTGTCGATACAGTACCCGACGATGTCAAAAAACTGTATACTGAGGCGGGCAGCAGTGATTTCAATGCGCTGTCACAAACCGCACACCGCCTGAAAGGCGTGTTTGCCATGTTAAATCTGCTTCCCGGCAAGCAGCTGTGCGAATCGTTAGAACAGCGCATCGCAGAAGGTGATGCGCCCGAGATCGAGAATAACATCAGTCAGATTGATTTTTTCGTCAGCAGACTGCTGAAGCAAGGTAGCCAACAACATGAATAACCTGAACGTAATTATTGCTGATGACCATCCTATCGTACTGTTTGGCATCCGGAAGTCACTTGAGCAAATTGAATGGGTGAATGTCGTTGGGGAGTTCGAAGACTCAACCGCACTGATCAACAATCTGTCCAAGCTGGACGCCAACGTGCTGATCACCGATCTGTCGATGCCGGGTGACAAATATGGCGACGGCATCACGCTGATTAAATACATCAAGCGTCATTATCCACAGTTGTCGATCATCGTGCTGACCATGAACAACAACCCGGCGATCCTGAGCGCGGTACTGGATCTGGATATCGAAGGCATCGTGCTGAAACAAGGCGCGCCGACCGATCTGCCGAAGGCGCTGGCCGCCCTGCAAAAAGGCAAGAAGTTCACGCCGGAAAGCGTCTCCAAACTGCTGGAGAAGATCAGCGCCAGCGGCTATGGCGACAAACGCCTGTCGCCGAAAGAGAGCGAAGTGCTGCGTCTGTTCGCCGAAGGTTTCCTGGTGACCGAAATCGCCAAGAAACTCAACCGCAGCATCAAAACCATCAGCAGCCAGAAGAAATCGGCGATGATGAAGCTAGGCGTCGAGAACGACATCGCCCTGCTCAACTACCTCTCGTCCGTCAGCATGACGCCGTTGGACAAAGACTAAAGCCCGCCTCACGGCAGGTTAACGCCAAACAGGCACGGCATCCGCTGTGCCTGTTTGCTTTTCAGACCTCGCTGCGGTTGTAGCGTACCTGCTGGCTGTAATAAGCCAGCGTCTGCTCCAGCGTCTCCAGCGTAACCGGCTTCGACAGGCAATTATCCATGCCCGCCTCGAGGCAGCGCTGTTTCTCTTCCGCCAACGCGTTCGCTGTCACGCCGATCACCGGCGCGCTGAACTGCATCTGCCGCAAGGCCTGCGTCAGGCGATAGCCGTCCATGTTCGGCATATTGACGTCGGTCAGCACAATATCGACGTGGTGCTGTTTCAGCACGCCGAGCGCGTCGACGCCGTCGTTGGCGGTCACCACCTGATACCCCAGCGACCCCAGCTGATCGGAAAGCAGGCGACGGTTGATCGGATGATCGTCGACCACCAGCAGATGAATATCGCCGTTGTCCGCCGCGCTGGCCTTGGCGGGCACCGGCAGCTGCACCAGCGCCTCTGCCGCGCCGTTGCCGACGCCGAACAATCGGTTGATCAAGGCCAGCGTTTCACGCGGCGTAGAGGTGCTGTGCATCCAATAGCCTGGCCGGGTTTCCAGCGACGGGCCGATATGTTCGGTCGAGAACTGGATCTGAGCCAACAGCGGCGTGTTCAGCATCAGCGGGTAATCGCTGAGCATCACCTCGCCGGCGGCGGTATCCTGCCCGTCATAGCGCTGGATATCGGCGCCGTAGCCGCCCAGAATCGCCATCAGGTAACTTTCCAGGCGCTGATTGCGGATATCCAGCCACAGCCGCCGGCCCTGCCAGGTATCGCTGGCCTGCGGGATCGGGAACTGGGCGTTAAACAATGGAATGCGAATGCTGAACAAGCTGCCCAGCCCCGGTTCGGACTCGACGGAGACGTCGCCGTCCATCAGGTTGACCAACTTCTCGCAGATCGCCAGCCCCAAACCGGTTCCCTGGAAGTGGCGCTGCACGCCGGTTCCCACCTGGAAGAACGGATCGAACAGGCGCGAGATTTCCTTCTCCGGGATACCGACGCCGGTATCGCGCACGCTGAACTCCAGGTAACTGCCGCGGGTGCAGACCTGCAGCACAATACAGCCGGTATCGGTGAACTTGATGGCGTTGTTCACCAGGTTGGACAGCACCTGCTGCAGCCGCACCGGATCGCCGAAAATGCGCTCCGGCACGTTCTGTTCGATAAAGCAGTACAGCCCCAGACGTTTCTTCACCACCAGCGGCAAATAGTTGCCGGCGATATGGGTGATCACCTCCAGGCAGGAGAACTCGCGCGGTTCGATCTTCAGCTGCTCGGACTCGATTTTGGAGAAATCGAGAATATCGCTGATGATTTTCAGCAGCAGGCCGGAAGAGTTATTCATCGCGTTGACCAGCCGATCGACCCCTTGCGGCAGCGCCTTGGTCTGCAGCAAATCGAGGTTGCCGATAATGCCGTACAGCGGCGTGCGCAACTCATGGCTGACGGTGGCCAGGAACATCGATTTGGACTGGCTGGCCTGCTCCGCCGCCGCCGCCATCTCCTGCAGCGACTCTTCCATCTTCACGCGTGCGCTGACGTCCACCAGTACGCAGATCGCCACTTCTTCGTTGCGGTAGCGCGAGTGGACAAAGCTGATCTGCAGGTTGTTATTGTTGCTGGTCATCACATCGACGAAATTCGCCTGCTGTTCGCAAATGATGCGCGTAATGCGATCGCGATCTTCGTGGGTCAGCAGGTTGATGTAGTTGTGCGCCAGTTCGTTACTCAGGATATTGGTGCCGTCGCTGATACGCAGGATGCAGATGCCCACCGGCGCCGAGGCGACAATCTTGCGGTTGAACTGCTCGTGTTCTTCCAGACGGAAGGCGTTCTCCTCCGCCGGCAAGAACATCTTGCGCTCAAACAGCCACGCCAGCGTGAACAGCACGATAGCCGATAACAGGTTCAGCAACAGCGCGTTGAGGATCAGCATCTTGAAGCGTTCCACCACGCTTTTCACCGGCAGCGCATAAACGATGCTCAGCGATGAAGGCGGCAGCGCTTTTTTCAGGATCAGATCGCGGTAGTTGTCGACATAACCGAAGTAAGCATGCTCTTCGGGGTAGCTGTTGAGCGCAGCGGCATAGCGATCGCCATCCGCCAGGCGCAGTATCGGATCGTTGTTTTCATCCAGCAGCGTGACGCCGATCGGCAGGTTGCCGGCGGTGACGAAATCTTCCAGCCGGACAGTTTGCTCGATGCCCAGCAGCGCCTCCAGCTTGTTGCCGATATAGAGAGGCGTCAGCACATACAGATAACCGATATCAGGCCGCTGCGCGCTGGGGCTAATCCAATACAGGTTGTTGTCTTTGTCCAGATTATTGGCGTTGCGGTATTTCAGAATGCGCTCGTGCAGCAACTTCAGCATGTTTTCCCGGTTGGCGACCGCGTTGCCGCCGCCGAATTCCGCCAGACACAGGCTGTCGCCGCCGATGAAGAACACCCGGTTGAGATCGTAGGCCGCCACGAAGTTCTCTTTCCAATACTGGATCAGGCCGCTCAGCGAATCGAGTGAACTGCGGTAAGTGGCGCTCAGGGCGCAGTTAGACTCCGGATACAGCGGGTAGAATTGCGGTGGGCTGCCCTTGCCGGGGATCACGCCGCTGAACATGTCCATGCCGCTGACCGAACCGTTGAGGCGGTTTTCCGCCATGTACTTGATGTCGCGTATGATGTCGGCAGAATGGCGGATATAGCCCTGCGCCTGATCGAAATTGAGGTTGTACTCCTGGCGGATGTCCGATTCTTTCTGATGCAGGATATTCAGAATATAAAAGGTGGTGAGCAGCGCTCCCAACGACCACAGCAAAATCGCCAGCACCCGGAACAGATAGCGGGATATCTTCAGCGTAGTTCGAAAAGAGGCTAAGTATTTCAATCGGATACCATACGAAAGTCAGTGGCGGCGCGCGTTGTCGCCGGCGCGGCGGCCGGCGGCTCGGTGCGCCAATTAAACCATATAACTGAAAAAGGGCCTAGCATCGCTGCCAGGCCCTTTTGTCTCAGTGCATTACGGTGTCGGCATGCCGACGCCCTCACCTTGCTTAAACGTTGTCGTCGTCCATCGGCTCAGCCGCGTCGTCGCCATCGTCCAGCGGCGTGGTGTCTTCTTCCACCGCTTCCGCGCCCGGTTCCAGGCTGTCCAGCTCTTCGTCTTCCACCGGTTCGGCCACGCGCTGCAGACCGACGACGTTTTCGTCTTCCGCCGTGCGGATCAGCGTCACGCCCTGGGTGTTACGACCGACCACGCTGACTTCCGAAACGCGGGTACGCACCAGCGTGCCGGCATCGGTGATCATCATGATCTGATCGCTGGTTTCCACCTGCACCGCGCCGACCACCTGGCCGTTACGCTCGCTCACCTTGATGGAGATAACCCCCTGGGTGGCGCGTGACTTGGTCGGATACTCGGTCACCGCGGTGCGTTTACCGAAGCCGTTTTGCGTCACGGTCAGAATGTCGCCCTCGCCGCGCGGCACGATCAGTGAGATCACGCTGTCGCCTTCGCCGAGGTTGATGCCGCGCACGCCGGTCGCGGTACGGCCCATCGAACGCACCTGCGTTTCCGGGAAGCGCACCACTTTACCGTTGGCGGAGAACAACATCACTTCGTTGCTGCCGTCGGTCAGATCGACGCCGATCAGCTCGTCGCCCTCGTTGAGGTTGACGGCGATGATGCCGGCGCTGCGTGGGCGGCTGAACTCGGTCAGCGCGGTTTTCTTCACGGTACCGCTGGCGGTGGCCATGAATACGTGGCGCCCTTCTTCATACTCGCGCACCGGCAGAATGGCGGTGATACGCTCATCGGCTTCCAGCGGCAGCAGGTTGACGATTGGGCGACCGCGCGCGCCACGGCTGGCTTCAGGCAGTTGATACACCTTCATCCAATACAGGCGGCCACGGCTGGAGAAGCACAGGATCGTATCGTGGGTGTTGGCCACCAGCAGGCGATCGATAAAGTCTTCTTCTTTAATACGCGCGGCGGACTTGCCTTTGCCGCCGCGGCGCTGCGCTTCATAGTCGGACAGCGGCTGATACTTCACGTAACCCTGGTGAGACAGGGTCACCACCACGTCTTCCTGGTTGATCAGGTCTTCGATGTTGATGTCGGAAGTATTGGCGGTGATCTCGGTGCGACGGCCGTCGTTGTACAGCTCTTTGACCGCCACCAGCTCTTCGCGGATCACTTCCATCAGGCGCTCTGGGCTTTCCAGAATAAAGATCAGCTCGGCGATAAAGTTGAGCAGCTCTTTATATTCGTCCAGCAGCTTTTCGTGCTCCAGGCCGGTCAGTTTCTGCAGGCGCAGATCCAGAATAGCCTGAGCCTGCTGCTCGGTCAGGTAGTATTTGCCGTCGCGGATGCCGAACTCCGGCTCCAGCCACTCAGGGCGAGCGGCGTCGTCACCGGCGCGTTCCAGCATGGCGCTGACGTTGCCCAGATCCCACGGCTGAGCCACCAGCGCGACTTTCGCTTCCGCCGGCGTCGGCGCACGGCGAATCAGCTCGATGATCGGATCGATGTTAGCCAACGCGATAGCCAGCGCTTCCAGGATATGGGCGCGGTCACGGGCCTTGCGCAGTTCGAAGATGGTGCGGCGGGTGACCACTTCGCGGCGGTGGCGCACGAAGGCTTCGAGGATATCTTTCAGGTTCAGCAGCTTAGGCTGCCCCTGATGCAGCGCGACCATGTTGATGCCGAAGGTGACCTGCAGCTGCGTCAGCGCATACAGGTTGTTCAGCACCACTTCGCCGACCGCGTCGCGTTTGACTTCGATCACGATGCGCATGCCGTCTTTATCGGACTCGTCACGCAGCGCGCTGATGCCTTCTACGCGTTTTTCTTTCACCAGCTCGGCGATCTTCTCGATCAGACGCGCCTTGTTCACCTGATACGGGATTTCGTGAACGATGATGGTTTCGCGCCCGGTCTTGGCGTCGGCTTCCACTTCCGCGCGCGCGCGCAGGTAGACTTTGCCGCGCCCGGTGCGGTAGGCCTCTTCAATGCCGCGGCGGCCATTGATGATCGCCGCCGTCGGGAAGTCCGGCCCCGGGATGTGTTCCATCAGCCCTTCGATGCTGATGTTTTCATCGTCGATATAGGCCAGGCAGCCGTTGACGACTTCCGCCAGGTTGTGCGGCGGAATATTGGTGGCCATGCCCACGGCGATGCCCGACGAGCCGTTGACCAGCAGGTTCGGGATCTTGGTCGGCATGACGGCCGGGATCTGCTCGGTGCCATCATAGTTAGGCACGAAGTCGACGGTTTCTTTTTCCAGATCCGCCAACAGTTCGTGAGCAATCTTGGACATGCGCACTTCGGTATAACGCATCGCCGCCGCGGAGTCGCCGTCGACGGAACCGAAGTTACCCTGGCCGTCCACCAGCATGTAGCGCAGTGAAAACGGCTGAGCCATACGCACGATAGTGTCGTAAACCGCGCTGTCACCGTGCGGGTGATATTTACCGATCACGTCCCCGACGACACGGGCCGATTTCTTGTATGGTTTATTCCAGTCGTTACCCAATACGCTCATCGCGTACAGAACGCGGCGGTGAACCGGCTTCAGTCCATCACGAACATCTGGCAGCGCACGTCCGACAATAACGGACATCGCATAGTCCAGATACGAGTTTTTCAACTCGTCTTCGATGTTTACCGGTGTGATTTCTCTGGCAAGGTCGCTCATGGAGCTGCTATCCCTCTACTAATGATTCATCTGCCCGCTGCCATAGTGGCAAAGGTGTAAAACTATATCACAAAGCACGCTTTACGGGAAAATAACCGCCGCTGTTTCACGGAAATTGTGCAGATAAGTGCGCTAAAAACGCATCGGCACAGACGATGCCGCGCCGGAACATGTATAATCCGCGCAACGAGAACAAGGAGCCAGACAAGCCCATGAACGCAGAATCATCCAGCCGAGTGCAAAACGTTGACCACCAGGAAATCGCCAAGTTCGAGGCCGTCGCCTCCCGCTGGTGGGATCTGGAAGGCGAGTTCAAACCGCTGCACCGCATCAACCCGCTGCGCCTGAACTACATCATGCAGCACGCCGGCGGCATTTTTGACAAGCAGGTGCTCGACGTGGGCTGCGGCGGCGGCATTCTGGCGGAGAGCATGGCGCGCGAAGGCGCCAAGGTAACCGGGCTGGACATGGGCGCGGAGCCGCTGCAGGTCGCCCGGCTGCACGCGCTGGAAAGCGGCATGGACGTCACCTATGTGCAGGAGACGGTGGAAAGCCACGCTCAGGCCAACCCGCAGCGCTACGACGTGGTCACCTGCATGGAGATGCTGGAGCACGTGCCGGATCCGGCCTCGGTGGTGCGCGCCTGCGCCCAACTGGTGAAACCGGGCGGCCACGTGTTCTTCTCCACCATCAACCGCAACACCAAAGCCTGGTTGATGGCGGTGATCGGCGCGGAGTACGTGCTGAAGATGGTGCCGCAGGGCACCCACGATCATAAGAAGTTTATTCGCCCTTCCGAATTGATCGGCTGGGTCGACGGCACGCCGCTGCGCGAAAAGCACATGATCGGCCTGCATTACAACCCGATCACCGATCATTTCAAGCTTGGGCGCAACGTTGACGTGAACTACATGGTGCACACCCAGCACGAAGGCTGAGCGCTGTAAACCGCGCCGGCCCTGCGTTATCGGGGTTCGGCGCCAACGCGCTGTTAGGAAAAATACCTAATTTCCGCGACTTCGATCAAAATCGTGGTTGTAGACAGTTTTTTAGAATATTAAATCAGATCAATATGCCGTTTTTTTCTAACGTTTAATAAAGCGCCAAACGATCGGTTTTTTCAGTTTTTCAGTAAAATCTGATCTCGCTTATTGACAAGCTTGTCGCGCCAGTCACGGCGCGCACTGCGAACGGCAAGTTACATTTCACCCCCAAGTTATCCACAAATTAGGCCGGTTTTGTTCACTTGCAAACGCCGTTTTTTCTCACTATCTTGTTACCTCACCGACATACAACCCCTATATATAGTGTTTACATACTGAGCAGAGCGACTACACTTCTGCTTAGGGGCACCATACGGACAGGTAAAACACCACATGAACCAAAGTCTGCTTGTAACTAAACGCGATGGCCGTAAAGAGCGCATCAACCTCGACAAAATCCACCGGGTCATCGATTGGGCCGCAGAAGGATTGCACAACGTCTCGGTTTCTCAAGTAGAGTTGCGTTCCCACATTCAGTTTTATGACGGCATCAAAACCGCCGACATTCACGAAACCATCATCAAAGCCGCTGCCGATCTGATCTCCCGCGATGCGCCGGACTATCAGTACCTGGCCGCTCGCCTGGCGATCTTCCACCTGCGCAAAAAGGCTTACGGCCAGTTCGAGCCGCCGAAGCTGCACGCTCACGTGACGCGCATGGTCGAGATGGGCAAATACGATAAACATCTGCTGGAAGACTACAGCGCTGAAGAGTTCGAGCAGATGGACTCCTTTATCGATCACTGGCGCGACATGAACTTCTCTTATGCCGCCGTCAAGCAGCTGGAAGGCAAGTATCTGGTGCAGAACCGCGTCAGCGGCGAGATCTACGAAAGCGCCCAGTTCCTGTACATGCTGGTGTCCGCGTGCCTGTTCTCCAACTACCCGCGTGAAACTCGCCTGGACTACGTCAAACGTTTCTACGACGCGATTTCCACCTTCAAGATTTCGCTGCCTACGCCGATCATGTCAGGCGTGCGCACCCCAACCCGTCAGTTCAGCTCCTGTGTGCTGATCGAGTGCGGCGACAGCCTGGACTCCATCAACGCCACCTCCAGCGCCATTGTGAAATACGTTTCGCAACGCGCCGGCATCGGCATCAACGCCGGCCGCATCCGCGCGCTGGGCAGCCCGATCCGTGGCGGGGAAGCTTTCCATACCGGCTGCATTCCGTTCTACAAACACTTCCAGACCGCTGTCAAATCCTGCTCGCAGGGCGGCGTGCGCGGTGGCGCGGCAACGCTGTTCTACCCGATGTGGCACCTGGAAGTGGAAAGCCTGCTGGTGCTGAAAAACAACCGCGGCGTTGAAGGCAACCGCGTGCGCCACATGGACTACGGCGTGCAGTTGAACCGTCTGATGTACCAGCGCCTGATCAAAGGCGAAGACATCACCTTGTTCAGCCCGTCCGACGTGCCGGGGCTGTATGACGCATTCTTCGCCGATCAGGACGAATTCGAGCGCCTGTACACCCAGTACGAAAAAGACGACAGCATTCGCCAGAAGCGCGTGAAAGCGGTTGAGCTGTTCTCGCTGATGATGCAAGAACGCGCTTCTACCGGCCGCATCTACATCCAGAACGTCGACCACTGCAACACCCACAGCCCGTTCGATCCGCAGATCGCGCCGGTGCGTCAGTCCAACCTGTGCCTGGAAATCGCCCTGCCGACCAAGCCGCTGGAAGACGTCAACGACGAGAACGGCGAAATTGCGCTGTGCACCCTGTCCGCCTTCAACCTGGGCGCGATCGACAGCCTGGACGATCTGGAAGAGCTGGCGACCCTGGCGGTGCGTTCACTCGACGCCCTGCTGGATTATCAGGATTATCCGATCAAGGCCGCGCACCGTGGCGCGATGGGTCGTCGCACCCTGGGCATTGGCGTGATCAACTTCGCCTATTACCTGGCGAAAAACGGCGTGCGCTACTCCGACGGCAGCGCCAACAACCTGACCCACAAAACGTTCGAAGCCATTCAGTACTACCTGCTGAAAGCCTCCAACCGCCTGGCTCAGGAACAAGGCGCTTGCCCGTGGTTCAACGAAACCACCTATTCGCAGGGCATCCTGCCGATCGACACCTACAAGAAAGACCTGGATGCGATCTGCAACGAGCCGCTGCACTACGACTGGGAAACCCTGCGCAAAGAGATCCAGGAAACCGGTCTGCGCAACTCGACGCTGTCCGCCCTGATGCCGTCGGAAACCTCTTCGCAGATTTCCAACGCCACCAACGGCATCGAGCCGCCGCGCGGCCACATCAGCATCAAGGCGTCGAAAGACGGCATCCTGCGCCAGGTGGTGCCGGAGTATGAGCGTCTGAAAGACAACTACGAGCTGCTGTGGGAAATGCCGAGCAACGACGGCTATCTGCAGCTGGTGGGGCTGATGCAGAAATTCATCGACCAGTCGATTTCGGCCAACACCAACTACGATCCGACCCGCTTCCCGGGCGGCAAGGTGCCGATGAAGCAGCTGTTGAAAGACCTGCTCACCACCTACAAGTTCGGCGTGAAAACGCTGTACTACCAAAACACCCGCGACGGCGCGGAAGACGCCCAGGAAGATTTGCAGCCTGCCAAGGCCGGCGATGATGACTGCGAAAGCGGCGCCTGCAAGATCTAAAGTTTGACCTAGCGGGCCGGAATTTTCCGGCCCCTTCATTTAGCCACGTTACGATGGATTCAGGCTTATGGCTTACACCACTTTTTCTCAGACCAAAAACGACCAGCTGCAAGAGCCGATGTTCTTCGGCCAGTCGGTAAACGTTGCGCGTTTCGACCAGCAAAAGCATGAAATCTTCGAAAAACTGATCGAAAAACAGCTCTCCTTCTTCTGGCGCCCGGAAGAGGTTGACGTCTCTCGCGATCGCATCGATTATCAGGCGCTGCCGGAGCACGAGAAGCACATCTTCATCAGCAACCTGAAGTATCAGACCCTGCTGGACTCCATTCAGGGCCGCAGCCCGAACGTCGCCCTGCTGCCGCTGATCTCGATCCCTGAACTGGAAACCTGGGTGGAAACCTGGTCGTTCTCCGAGACCATCCACTCCCGTTCCTACACCCACATCATCCGCAACATCGTCAACGATCCGGCGCTGGTGTTCGACGACATCGTCACCAACGAAGAGATCAAGAAGCGCGCGAAAGACATTTCCGGCTACTACGACGATCTGATCGAGATGACCAGCTACTATCACCTGCTGGGTGAAGGCACCCACCAGGTGAACGGTAAAACCGTCACCGTCAATCTGCGTGCGCTGAAGAAGCAGCTGTACCTGTGCCTGATGAGCGTGAACGCGCTGGAAGCGATCCGTTTCTACGTCAGCTTTGCCTGCTCCTTCGCGTTCGCCGAGCGCGAATTGATGGAAGGCAACGCCAAGATCATCAAACTGATCGCCCGCGACGAAGCGCTGCACCTGACCGGCACCCAGCACATGCTGAACCTGATGCGTTCCGGCGCCGACGATCCTGAAATGGCAGAGATCGCCGAGGAGTGCCAGCAAGAGTGCTACGATCTGTTCGTGCTGGCCGCCCAGCAGGAGAAAGAGTGGGCGGAATACCTGTTCCGCGACGGCTCGATGATTGGCCTGAACAAAGACATCCTGTGCCAGTATGTGGAATACATCACCAATATCCGCATGCAGGCGGTCGGCCTCGGTCTGCCGTTCGAAACCCGCTCCAACCCGATCCCGTGGATCAACGCCTGGTTGGTGTCCGACAACGTGCAGGTAGCGCCGCAGGAAGTGGAAGTGAGCTCCTACCTGGTTGGCCAGATCGACTCGGAGATCAACGCCGACGACCTGAGCGACTTCGAACTGTAAGCGATGGCGACGCCAACCGTAACGCTGCGCGCCGCCGGCACGCAGCTCTCTTGCCCCAACAGTGAAAACTGCCTGCTCGACGTGCTGGAGCTGCACGACGTGCAGGTGGAGTACCAATGCCGCTCCGGTTATTGCGGCGCCTGCCGCCTGAAGCTGGTGAAAGGCGAAGTAGCCTACCGCCAACAGCCGCTGGCGTTTATCAACGCCGGCGAGATCCTGCCCTGCTGCTGCATGCCGCTGACGGATATCGAGCTGGAAATTTAACGTCGGGTGCCGGAAACCGCGCCTGGAGACCAGAAGGCGGGGTTGCCCCCGCCCTATGATTACCGCTTCACCTCACACGCCAACCTGATCAGGATAGTGATATTTTCCTGGTAGATTTTCAGCTCGCACAGCGAGTCTCTTATCATCCAGATAAATAACAAAACCGTAATACATACAACGGTTAGCGAGTGAAACACATGCCTTAAGCGCATGCTTGCCTCCTTGCTGTGAAGGGGCTACCATACCGGTGTCTAGGCGGTATGTGCAGCCCCATTCTGATTGAGAGTCAGTCTGGGGCTTTCATCTATCCGCCTTGTCACACAATGCCCAAGACGAACAGTCTCAAGCACCCGTCAAGAGAGTAACCGCATTCCCTCACCGCGAATATCCCCTATAAGATCATGATTAATCAGGGATATATAACTATCCTCAAAGTATTTCGCTTAGCGCCCCTTTCCCGCCGATGTGGAAAAATAACGCGCCGGGGAATCGCCGAAGGCTTTACGAAACATGGCGATAAAATTGCTCGGCGAGGCATACCCCAGCGCCTCCGCAATCTGCAGCACCGTTTCGCCTTCGGCCAGCTTCGCCAACGCATATGACAACCGGGCCTGCTGACGCCACTGGGCAAAACTCAACCCCGTCTCGCCGATCATCAGCCGCCGCAGGGTACGCGGCGACATCGCCCCCCATTCAGCCCACGCCTCCAGTGAACGTTCGCTCCCCGGTTGCGCCAGCAAGGCCTGCAGAACGCCGGCCAGGCGCGGATGGGACGACATCGGCAAATACAGCGGCTCCGTCGGCGCCTGACGTATTTCATCCCGCATCACCTGCGCCATACGATCCTGCTCCAGGGTAAGCGCGCAGCGTTTATCCCAGCCTTCCGCACGCTGAGCCAGCGCCTGCAGCACGGCGCTGATGCCGATAACGCAAGGTGTATTCGACAGCTCGTGGCAGGCCTCCGGCGCCAGCAGCAAACTCCAGCCGCTCAGCGCGCCGCAGACCTGTACCCGGTGCTCCGTCGCCGGCGGGATCCAACCCGCCCGCTGAGGCGGCAGCACCCAATCGCCCTGCGCCGTGCGTACATGCAACAAGCCGCTTTCGACGCACAGCAACTGCCCGCGCACATGCTGATGCCAGTCGTATTCTCGCGTGCCCAACCGATACTCCCGGCCTGCCGCGTCGCGGCCGCCAAGGGCGATCAGCCAGGGGCCCGTCGACCATTCGCTGCAGTCAGCGTCGAGGGCGTGAAGGTTCGCATTCATATTGGCCACTAATCACTATTTTTAGTCCAGATACCGTTATACCAACCTTTTCCTGCGCCGACATAATGAAATGCTTCCGGCCGCGACCGTCTGTGGCCACTGTTTCACGAGGGAATATGATGACAACACTCAGCATTGGCATTATCGGCGCAGGGCCCGGCGGCCTGTGTCTGGCTCAGGGACTGCGCCGTTTCGGCATCCACGCCACGGTATTTGAACGCGACGCCACACCGCAGGCGCGCGATCAGGGCTACCGGCTGCGCATCGATCCGTCGGGCCAGCAGGCGCTGGCAGCCTGCCTGCCGCCGGCACACTACCGGTTGCTCTGCGCCGGCAGCGCGCAAAACAGCGGCGAGAGCAATCTATGGGATCCGCAGCTTGCCCCGCTCACCAGCCGACGCCCCGAGCACTGGTTGCCCTCCAGCCAGCGCCAAACGCAAGAACCGAGCGGCGATCTCGGCATTCATCGCCAAACGCTGCGCGAGATCCTGCTTGCCGGCCTGCAAGACCAGGTGCGCTTCGGCCATACCTTGCGTGAATTTGCACAAACGCCGCAGGGCGTGGAATTGCAGTTCGCCAACGGCGAGCAAGTGCGGGTCGATGTGCTGATCGCCGCCGACGGCGTCAACTCGCTGGTGCGGCGGCGCTGCCTGCCCGAGGCGGGGCCCGAAGACAGCGGCGCGGTCACCCTTTACGGTAAAACGCCGCTCGATGCGGCGACCCGGGCCCAATTGGCCCCCGAGCTGCTGAACGGCGTATCGGTGATCTTCGCCGACGGCGTGTCGCTGGTGGTTGAACCGATGCGCTTTCAGGCCCCCATGGCGCAGCTGGCGGCCGACTACGCACCCGATTGCCGCCTCTCACCGGTCGACGACTATCTCTATTGGGCCTGTATCGGATCGGCTGGGCGTCTCGGCGGGCCGGTGCGAACTGAGGGAACCGCTGCGCTGCAGGCGCGCGTACGGCATATCTCGCAGGGATGGGCGCCCGCCTTGCAAACGGCGTTAGCGCTGGCGGATCCCCTGTCGCTCAGCGTGCGGACGGTGCAGGTTACGGCGGCGATGCCAGAATGGCACAGCGAACGCATCGCCTTTCTCGGCGACGCCGTGCACGCCATGAGCCCGGCGGGTGGGCTCGGCGCCAACACCGCGCTGGTAGACGCCGCCAGCCTGGCGGCGCATCTGGCGCACTCAGACAGCGCCGCGCAGGCGCTCAGGAACTACGGTACAGAGCTGCAAACGCGAGGCGCCGCGGCAATACGTCTTTCACGCCTGGCGTCCGAACGGCTGATGCAGCGCGATGAAGCCGACAAGACGGGAGACTCAGCAACGCCAATACCCGTCACTCGATAATTTCCACCACCTCCAGCCAGGCGTTTTTACCGCACGCCTGGCCCCCATTCAGCCAACGGCGCAGCATATCCAGCGCCAGCATCGCCACCGACTCCTGCCGCAGCCGCAGGCCGTGGCGCGACGCGCGATAACGCACGGTCTGGCCAATGCCGCCGCGCGGCGTGTGCAGCGCAATGCTGACCTGCTCATCGCGCATGGCGCTGACCGCCAACGCCAACGGCGCACCGGTCAATTCCGCCAGCGAGCGGGCGCGCGCCAGCGTCGTTTCCAGCGTTTCGATGCAGTGCGCCGGCAGCAGCTCGCCACCCGCCAGCGGCGCCCCTTCGCTCTGCAGCTGCAGATTGATCAAACCGCCGCTGAACTGCTCGCTCAACGCCAGCTTCAGCCCTTGCTGATTCAGCCGCTGCGTCAGCGTCGCCGGCAACCCGTCGGTGCCTTCAAAGATGCAGTTGTCCCCCGCCACTTCGCGCACGCGTCGCCAGGCCAGCTCCATCTCCGCACGCCGGCTTTCCGGCCCGGTCAGCTTCAGTTCGATGATCGGGCTGGAGGAACGGTAACCCAACACCACATCCGGCGGCAGCGGCAGGCTGTCCAGCTCGGCGGCCAGATCGCTCTCGGAGGTGCCGAAGGTCGTCAGGCGCAGGCACAGCGGCGGCGCCGGCAAGGTGAAGCGCTGGCGCAGACGCGGCACGATCTGCTGTTCGACCATCACTTTGAATTCCGACGGCACGCCGGGGGTGAAGAACATCAGGCATTGGTTCAGCTGCAGCGCGAACCCGCAGGCGGTGCCTACCGGGTTATCCAGCATTTCCGCGTTGGCCGGGATCTGCGCCTGCTTGCGATTGGAAGGGGCCATCGGCCGCCCGCGCTCGGCGAAATAGGCTTCCATGCGCGCCAACCAGTCAGCCCGTTCGACCAGCTCTACGCCGCTGGCTTTCGCGGCGGCCAGCGCGCTGAGATCGTCGCTGGTCGGCCCCAGGCCGCCGTTGACGATCAACACATCGGCGATGTGGCTGCGTTCCTGCAGGATCTCGATCAACGCAGAGAGGCTGTCCCCGACCGTTTCACGCCCGCTCATCGGCACCCCCTGCTGGAACAGGTAGTCCGCCAGCCAGGCGGCGTTGGTATCAATAATTTGCCCGTGCAGCACCTCATCGCCGGTGCTGAGCATCTCCACCCTTAACATTGATCTCTCCCACATTTTTTGGTCATTCCACTATAGAAGCCCGTAAATAACTTTTCACTAGCCGCCTGCGGATAATTTCAGCCATGGGTTCGTTTCTCATGCGCCATGCAGCACGCTGCAATGTAAACATTAATGTACACCATGCGTAACGTCGGTTTGACACAAATTAGGGCTTCCACTATCCTGCCATCCTCATAAATCGTTACCTATAATTTTCAAAATCTTTCGGCTGGTAGAGAAAAAACGTGAAGAATCGCACTCTTGGCAGTGTTTTTATCGTGGCGGGCACCACCATTGGCGCCGGGATGCTGGCGATGCCGCTGGCGGCGGCCGGCGTCGGCTTCGGCGTCACGCTGGCCTTACTGGTCGGGCTGTGGCTGTTGATGTGTTACACCGCGCTGCTGCTGGTAGAGGTTTACCAGCATGAGCAGGCGGATACCGGTCTGGGTACCCTCGCCAAACGTTATCTCGGCGGCGGCGGCCAGTGGCTGACCAGCTTCAGCATGATGTTCCTGATGTACGCCCTCACCGCCGCCTACATTAGCGGCGCCGGCGAACTGCTCGCCACCAGCATCAGCCAATGGACATCGCAGGACTTCCCGGTGTCGCTCGGCGTTCTGTTGTTCACCCTGGTGGCCGGCGGCGTGGTGTGCATCGGCACCCACTCGGTCGACTTGTTCAACCGTATCCTGTTCAGCGCCAAAGTGGTATTTCTGGTGGTGATGCTCGGCCTGATGTTGCCGAATATCCACCAAACCAACCTGATGACGTTGCCGCTGGAGCAAGGCCTGGCGCTGTCGGCTATTCCGGTGATCTTCACCTCCTTCGGCTTCCACGGCAGCGTGCCGAGCATCGTCAACTACATGGGCGGCAACATTCGCAAACTGCGCTGGGTGTTTATCATCGGCAGCGCCATCCCGCTGATGGCCTATATCTTCTGGCAACTGGCGACGCTGGGCAGCATCAGCTCCGACACCTTCGTCGGCATTCTGGCGCAGCAGGCCGGGCTGAACGGCCTGTTGCAGGCGGTGCGTGATGCAGTAGCTTCGCCGCACGTTGAACTGGCGGTGCACCTGTTCGCCGATCTGGCGCTGGCGACCTCGTTCCTCGGCGTGGCGCTTGGGCTGTTCGATTTCCTGGCCGACCTGTTCAAGCGGCAAGATAACGTGCGTGGCCGCCTGCAAACCGGCGCCATCACCTTCCTGCCGCCGCTGGCCTTCGCGCTGTTCTATCCACGCGGTTTCGTGCTGGCGTTGGGATTCGCCGCCATCGCCCTGTCGGTACTGGCGCTGCTGCTGCCTTCGCTGCTGGTGTGGAAAACCCGCCAAAAACATCAGGCGCAGTATCGCGTCTGGGGCGGCACCCCTGCGCTGGCGCTGGTGTTTGTCTGCGGGGTAACGGTGATCGCCATCCAACTGGGCATCGCCAGCGGCATGCTGCCGGCGGTCGGGTAAGCGACGAAAGACAAGAAATGATAAAGAGAAAGGGGCCGCAATGGCCCCTTTTTGCTGAGCGTCAGAAGCTCAGCCCTACGCCGACATAAGGGCCATCGGCCAGGGTGTTGTCGCGACGCCCGTCTTTGCCTTCCATCTGCATGTAACGGTAGCCCACGTCCACGCTCAGCGGACGGAACTTCCAGCGCAGGCCGCCGCTGGCTTCGTTATAGGCCTTCACGCCGCTGGTGAAAGACTCAGGGGCAAAGTAACCTTCGCCGTGCAGGCTGAAGTAACGGTTAATCTCCCACTCCAGGCCGCCGCCCAGCGCCACCGCCCCGCCGCTCTTCCCGTCTTTCGGGCTGAGGTACAGCGCTTTGGCGCCCACGGTCGCCGTCAACGGCCCCAGCGGCACGCCGAAGTTCAACCCCACGCTGCCGACGTTGCCGTCGTGGTCGCTGCGCGCCCAGTTGCCGGTCAGGCCCAGACCTGAAGAGCCGGTGCTCATGCCAACGCCCAGGTTGGTGTAGTGCTGCCCGGCTTCGCCCGACACGCTGATGGCGTTCGCCGCGCCGGTCACCAACAGCAATCCTGCCGCGCACGCGACCCAAGTCTTTTTCATCATCTTTCCCTCTGGTTTGTCATCCGTATCGAATGTTCGAATCAACGCATAATAATAACGTCACGAGTCTATACCAAAGCGCAATGCGTATTTAAGGGATAAAAGCGAAAAAATTCTTCAATAATCAAATAAATGTAAATATTTGCAAACAGTAATCTATATTCGTCAAGGCGATGCCAACGATAACCGAGACCTATTTGCCGTCGCTCGGCAATAGGGCTACAACTAGTAGTGGCTTTGACCAAGGTCAGGGGAAGAAGCCCCGCCAAAGGACTATGCTGATGAACGCTTAAACCGCCCGAGTCTTTACTTAAATGCACTACGATAAGGAGCAAGTGATGAGCAAGAAAGGACTGACCACCGCAGCCGGCGCCCCGGTTGTCGATAACAATAACGTGATCACCGCAGGCAAACGCGGCCCGATGCTGTTGCAGGACGTGTGGTTCCTGGAAAAACTGGCCCACTTCGACCGTGAAGTCATCCCCGAGCGCCGCATGCATGCCAAGGGATCCGGCGCCTACGGTACCTTTACCGTCACCCACGACATCACCCGCTACACCCGCGCCAAGATCTTCTCCGAAATCGGTAAGCAGACCGACATGTTTATCCGCTTCTCCACCGTCGCCGGTGAACGCGGCGCCGCCGACGCCGAACGCGACATTCGCGGCTTCGCCATGAAGTTCTATACCGAAGAAGGCAACTGGGATCTGGTGGGTAACGATACGCCGGTGTTCTATCTGCGCGATCCGCTGAAATTCCCCGATCTCAACCACGTGGTGAAACGCGATCCGCATACCAACCTGCGCAACCCGGTCTACAAGTGGGACTTCTTCTCCCACCTGCCGGAATCACTGCACCAGTTGACCATCGACTTCAGCGATCGCGGTATTCCGAAGTCCTACCGCCACATGCACGGCTTCGGCAGCCACACCTTCAGCTTTATCAATGCCGCCAACGAACGTTTCTGGGTGAAATTCCACTTCCGCTGCGAACAAGGCATTGAAAACCTGATGGATGAAGAGGCAGAAGCGATCATCGCCAAGGATCGCGAAAGCTCACAGCGCGATCTATTCGAGGCGATCAAACGCGGCGACTTCCCGCGCTGGAAGCTGCAAATTCAGATCATGCCGGAACACGAGGCCTCGCAGACGCCCTATAACCCGTTCGATCTGACCAAGGTGTGGCCGCACGGCGACTACCCGCTGATCGACGTCGGCTATTTCGAGCTCAACCGCAATCCCGACAACTACTTCTCCGAGGTCGAGCAGGTGGCGATGAACCCCGCCAACGTGGTGCCGGGCATCAGCTTCTCGCCGGATAAAATGCTGCAGGGCCGTCTGTTCTCCTATGGCGATGCGCACCGCTACCGCCTGGGCGTCAATCACCACCAGATCCCGGTGAACGGCGCCAAATGTCCGTTCCACAACTACCATCGCGACGGCGCGATGCGCGTGGACGGCAACAGCGGCAACGGCGCCACCTACGAGCCGAACAGCTTCGGCCTGTTCCAGGAGCAGCCGGACTTCAGCGAACCACCGCTGAGCATTGAGGGCGCGGCCGACCACTGGAACCATCGTGAAGACGACGATTACTACAGCCAGCCGCGCGCGCTGTTCAACCTGCTGAGCGCCGAAGAGCACCAGCGCATGTTCACCCGCATCGCCGGCGAACTGTCGCAGGTGCCGGAACAAATTCAGCGCCGTCAGGTCGAGCTGTTCACCAAGGTGCACCCGGACTACGGCGCCGGCGTCGCCAAGGCGTTGGGGCTGAAATAACCTCCTGCTGCCATCCACTCAGCCGCCCTTTCGGGCGGCTTTTTTATGCCTGGGAGAGACGCTGCGCCACCCACTGCTGCAACTGGCGGCGCGAAATCTTGATGCCGCCGTTTTTCAGCTCGTCAGGCAGCGGAAGCAATGCCGTCGGGCGTTGGAAATTGGCCAGCTTATCCTGCGACCAGGCGAGCAGCGCCCCCAACGACAGCCCCGGATCGCCGTCGATCACCGCCACCGGCCGCTGGCCGAATTCGGCGTCCGCCACCGGCACTACAAACGCCTGCGTGATCTGCGGGTGCGCCGCCAGCACACGTTCGATATCCTCGGGCTGCACCCCTTCGCCGCCGCTGAAAAACAGGTTGTCCAGCCGGCCGAGAATGCGCAGTTCCCCCTCCGCCATCACGCCGCGATCGCGGGTCGCGAACCAGCCCTGCTCATCGGCCAACGGCTGCAGATGCCCATGACGCCAGTAGCCGAGCGCCAGGCTGTCGGCGCGGATCCAGACCTCTTCGTCCACCAGTTTTACTTCGCGGCCGCCGAGCGGCAGGCCGACGCCTGGCCGCGCATCGGCGCGCTTGGCGCACACCGTGGAGGCCAGTTCGGTCAGCCCGTAGCCGCACCAGCAGCGGATCCCCGCCGCCTCCGCCCGTTCGGTCAGCTCCACCGGGATCATCGCGCCGCCGAGCAGCACCGCTTTCAACGTCATGCCCGTCAGCGGTTGCGCCAACAGCCGCCAGAGCTGCGTCGGCACCAGCGAAGCATGCGTGCATCCTGCCAATGCCTCCGCCAGCGGGTGCGTCTCGCGCACCGCCAGCCGCGCGCCCGCCGCCAACCAGCGCCAGACGATGCCCTGGCCGGAGACGTGAAACAGCGGCAGTGACAGCAGCCAGCAATCCTCGCGTTGAAAATCCATCAGCTGCAACACCCCGGCGGCGCTGGCCAGATGGTTGGCGTAGCTGTGTGCCGCCGCCTTCGGCATGCCGCTGGAACCGGAAGTCAACGTCAGCGTCGCCAGACGCTGCGCATCCCACGTCGGCAGGTCTGGCCAACGCGGCTCGGTCGAGGGAGGCGTCAATCGAATCACCTCTTCCGGCAGCGCCAGCAACGAGTCCGGGCCGAAGACAAAGGTCATATCCAATTCCGGCAACAGCTGCGCCAGCAGCGGCGCCGGCAAGGCGGGATTGAGCGGCAACAGGCGTGCGCCGCACTGCAACAGCGCCAGATAGGCCAGCAGCAGTGGATAGCTGTTTTTACCGCACAGCGCCACGCCGCAGCCCGGTTCAACGCCCTGATGCTGGAAATCCGCCGCCAGTTCATCCACCTGGCTTTGCAACGCCAGCCAGCTCAGCGGTTGTTCGCCGAGCAACAGCGCCGTCGCCTGCGGCTGAAGGCGCGCCCAGTGCCGCCACGGCCAATCGTTCAACGGCGCCATAGACACTCCAGCGCCGAAACATCCAGCAGCGGCAACGCGCAGCCCGGCCACGGGCGCAGCACCTGCGCCTGCATCAATCCCAGCGTGTCCAGGCCCGGCACGGTATCCGGCGTCAGCCAATGGGCAATGCGCGCCAGTTGGGTCAACCCCAGGCTGGATTCGAGGCTGGAACTGATCACTGCCGTCAGGCCCGCCGCGTGCGCCTGCGCCACCAGCGTCTGGCAACGCGCCAGGCTGCCGACCAGCGTCGGTTTGATCACGATGGCCGCCACGCCCGGCTCGGCCTGCACCACAAAATCCGCCTCGCGCACGCTCTCATCCCAGGCGATGGCAATGCCGGTCGCCCGGGCGAAGTCGCGCGATTCATCACGGGTCTTGCAGGGCTCCTCCAAAAAAGCGATGCGATCGCGCCACGCTGGGTTAACGTACCTGGCGAAGCCGTCGGCCTTGGCGCGGGTCCAGCTGCGGTTGGCGTCCAGCCGCAGCCGCAGATCCGGCAGCGCCTCCAGCAGCACGTTGACGATCATGCCGTCACGCACCGCCTCATACAGCCCTACTTTCACCTTGGCGACTTTCTCGCCCGGCAAAGCGCTCAATGTCTCGAACAGCTCGTCCGGATCGCCGGTGCACAGCGGCGCCTTGCGAAAATCCGCCTGCGTCGGCAAACGCTGCTCCAGCTCGGCCTGCGCGCAGCTCAGCCCAAAGGCCACCGAGGGCAGCTCGCTGTCATCCGGTTCGTTGCCCGCCAGCCACGCCTGCAGCCAGTCCAATGCGGCCCGTTCGGCCTGCGCCGGCGTTTCCCGGCTGAACTCCGGCAGCGGCGCGATCTCGCCCCACCCCTCACGCTCGCCCTGACACAGCTGCACCACCCATCCGTCACGCGTTTTCAACCGCTGATTGCGCAGCACCACGCCCGCCTCCATCGGCAGGCTGTAACGGTATAGCGCCGCGCTGCGGTTTGCCCCGCTCATTACGGGTTACGCTTGAATTTGCTGAAATCCGGCTGGCGCTTCTCGTTGAACGCGTTGCGCCCTTCCTGCCCTTCGTCGGTCATGTAGAACAGCATGGTGGCGTTGCCCGCCAGCTCCTGCAAACCGGCCTGGCCGTCGCAGTCGGCATTCAGCGCCGCCTTCAGGCAGCGCAGCGCCATCGGGCTGTTCTGCAGCATTTCGCGGCACCAGCGCACCGTCTCTTTTTCCAGATCGGCCAGCGGCACCACGGTATTGACCAGCCCCATGTCCAGCGCGGCGGCGGCGTCATACTGGCGGCACAGGAACCAGATTTCGCGCGCCTTCTTCTGACCGACGATGCGCGCCATGTAAGACGCGCCCCAGCCGCCGTCGAACGAGCCCACTTTCGGGCCGGTCTGGCCGAAGATGGCGTTATCCGCCGCGATGGTCAGATCGCACATCATGTGCAACACGTGGCCGCCGCCGATCGAATAGCCGGCCACCATCGCCACCACCGGTTTCGGGCAGGTGCGGATCTGGCGCTGGAAGTCCAGCACGTTGAGGTGGTGTACGCCGCTGTCGTCGCGATAGCCGCCGTAGTCGCCGCGCACTTTCTGATCGCCGCCGGAGCAGAATGCCTTATCGCCGGCGCCGGTGAGAATAATGACGCCGATGCCGTCGTCGTAACGGGCGTTGGCCAGCGCGTCGAGCATCTCTTTGACCGTTTGCGGGCGAAACGCATTGCGCACCTGCGGCCGGTTGATGGTGATTTTGGCGATGCCGTCGGCGGACTTGTGATACAGAATGTCTTCGAAATCGCCGGTGCAATCCTGCCAGGCGATGGCGGCATACAGCTGTTCTTCATTCGGATAAAGCATGTTCGGTTCCTTTAACCAGGGTTAACGAGAAAGGTCTGCAGCTCGGCGACGAACTCCTGCGGATTGGCCAGATGCGCGTTGTGGCCGGCCTGCGGCACGATGCGCAACGGCAACCCGGCGTCGCGCGCCAGCCGTTGAAATTTGGGGTCGTTCTCACCGCACAGCACCCGCAGCGGCACGGTCAGTTGGCGCAGCTGCGGCGCCAGATAGGGCTGTCGCCCGAGCGACGTGGCTTCGAGCATGTCGGCGATCGCCGGGCCGCTGTTGACCGAGCGCGCGGCGATCAGCGCCTGGCGGTGCACGTGGCTAAGCTCTTTGAACACCGGTTGCTGATACCAGTCCGCCAGGACTTCGGCAATCGGCTCACTGCGAAAACGCGCCGCCCACCGCGCATCCTGCTCGCAACGGTCGCGGCGCAGTTGTTCGTCCTCAAGCCCCGGATTGCCGCCCTCGACCAGCACGCCTTGCAGACCGTCGTGGCGTCCGTGGCAAGCGTGATACATGGCGATGCGCCCGCCAAGCGAGTAGCCCACCAGCCAATAACGTTCGATATTGCGCAGTTGCAGGGTCGCGGCGATTTGCGCGCTGATGTCGTCGAAGCCGCGGCAGCTCACCGCCACGGAATCGCCGTGGCCGGGCAGATCGATGGCCAACGACGGCCATTCCGGGCAGCGCGCGGCGATCACCCGCCATTCATTGTTGTTGCCGAGCAGGCCATGCAACCATATCAGCCAGGGGCGGCCCGCTTCGCCCTGTTGCAAAATTCGCGTCGCCAGCATCATTGCACCGCCATCTGTTGCACCAGGTATTGCAGGCTTTCGGCCCCTGCGCTCGGCGGCACCTGCAGCTCTATCAACGTGGCGCCGCCGCGCCGCCAGCCTTGCTCAACCGCCTGTTGCAACTGGCTCCAGTTTTCCGGCCGCGCATAGTCAAGCTGGAACATCGCCGCCGCGTGGCTGAACTCAACGTTCTGCGGCATGCAGTAAAAGCGCTGACGCTCCTCTTCCGGCGTCGGCAGCAGCGAGAAAATTTGGCCGCCGTTGTTATTGACGACGATCAGCACCGTCGGCGCCGAACAGTGGCGCAGCAGCGCCAGCGCATTGAGGTCATACAGGGCGGAAAGGTCGCCCACCACCGCCAACGTCGGCCTGGCGGTGGCGCGCTGTACGCCGGCGGCGGTGGAAATCAGACCGTCGATGCCGCTGGCGCCGCGGTTGCTGAATACCGGGTAAGCGGCAGGCAGCATCGTTAACGCGTCGATCAGTCGCACCACCAGGCTGTTGCCGAGAAACAGCTGGCCGTTCTCCGGCAGCAGTTCCGGCAGGCGGTGCGCCAGCTGCGCTTCGCCAAAGTTATCGTGCAGATGCGTGGACGCCGCCGTCAACGCTTTATCCGCCAGCGCTGCCAGCCCGGCGGCCCACGGCGCGCGCGGTTGCGCGGGATGCTGCGCCAACCACTGCGCCACGCCGGCGCGCAGGCGCCGCCCCCGGTGTTGGGCCGGATCGAGCCGCCCCGGCAGCTCGTCGATAATCCAATATTCTTCCGGCTGACACTGCGCCTGCCATTGCAGCAGGCGTTTGCCGGTCAGGCTGCCGCCGAACTGCACCACCAGCTGCGCATCTTGCAGTACGCGCTGCGCCTGCGGATGCGCGAGCCACAAATCGGCGCAGGGCAGCGGTTGCCCGGTCTGCGACAGCACATCGCCGATCAGCGGCCAGCCCAGCGTTTCGGCCCAGTCGGCCACCTGCGCGCCCTCTTGTGCGCTCATGCGACCGGCCAGCACCACGCCGCGCTTTTGCCGCCAGGAGAACCAGTCCGGCTGCGGCGACGGCGCCGTACGCGTCTCGCTTTCCTGCAGCCACGGACGATCGCTCTGCCACCAGTCGCCCAGCGCGGCGGACCAATCGGCATAGTGACGCTCATCGCCGCCGTACAGCGGTTCGGCGAACGGGCAGTTGATATGCAAAGCGCCATGCTGCAGGCGCGCCATCGCGCTGTCGACGCTGGAGGCCAGCCACGCGGCCGGAATATCCGGCGTCGGACGCGGCAGATCGATCGCCAACGTCGGGTGGCTGCTGTAGAGACCGTTTTGACGGATCGCCTGATTGGCGCCGCAGTCGATCAGTTCCGGCGGCCGATCGGCGGTGAGAAACACCAGCCGTTCACCGGTCAGGCCGGCTTCGATCAACGCGGGATAAAGGTTCGCCGCCGCGGTGCCGGACGTAACGATCACCGCCACCGGCTCACGCGCCGCCTTCGCCAGCCCGAGCGCCAAATGGCCGAGCCCGCGCTCATCAAAATGGGTATGGCAGATAAACGATCGGTTGGCCGCGGCGGCCAGCGTCAGCGGCGTGGAGCGCGATCCCGGAGCGATACAAACATGCCGCACCCCATGGCGGGCCAGCGCCTCGAGCAGCACAGCCGCCCACCGGCGATTAAAAACACTTGTCGACATAGTTCGCTCACAAGTCAGTTAGCAGAGATCGTCCCCGGCGCAGCCGACGGACGCCGCGCCTGTAGTTACGTTCTGTATTATATGAGGTGTTATTTTCACGGCTTTTGCGCCAGCGCAAGAACGCCGTATATCCCTGGGTGTTTACACCAGATAATTGTTTGATTTAGAACAAAAAACAAACAATTAAAACACAAACACTTTACACTTGCGGCGACGCCGGCTCAATCCGTCCATACAAAAACAAGGGAGATAAAGGTGCTCCAACGGCGGCCAGCGGGAAGTATAGGCGGGATAAGGGAAAGCGATCGGGGAAACGGCGGGATGAACGACACAGTCTGCAGAAAAGCACGAGGCGGCCTGCGCCGCCCCGATGACATGATTTATTTGCGGGCCAGCAGCAGCCCCAGCACCAGCCCGACGGTGGCACCGATGCCTACGCTGTGCCAGGGTTTATCCCGCACGTAGTCGTCGGTGCGGTGCACCGCTTCTTTGGCGCGCGCATAGTAGGATTCGCCGGTGTTCGCCCAGCGCGCCTTGACCTCACTCAGCGCCTGCTCGGCGTGCGACTTGATGTCAATGTAGGCCTGATCCGCGCGATCGCCGGTGTATTGCAACACTTCTTCCAGCGTCTCGGTCAGCATTCTCAGATCGTCATCCAGCGTAGTTTGCTCAGCATCCGAATGTCTTGCCATAGTGAGATCTCCGTGGTTGAAAAATTAAGCGTTCCTACACTATAGACAAGGATCGTCGCCTGCGGCCATCGGACTTTTACCCTAAAACACCAATTGCACCTTGGCGGCCTGGCGCTTGTCGCCGGCAAACTCCAGCGCCTGCGCCAGTTGGTCCCCGGCGAATTCCGCCGACAACAGCGGCAGCGGATCGACCACATCGCCGGCCAGCCAGGCCACCGCCAGCGCGAATTCCGCCACGAAGCGAAACGATCCGAGCAGGTTCAACTCTTTGGCGATCAACAACATCAGCGGGAAATCAGGGAAGCTGCCGCCCATGCCGACCTGCACCACGGTGCCTTTGGCGCGGGTGATCTCCAGACAGCGCTGCAGCGACAGCGGGTGCCCCGCCACTTCGAAGGCGACATCGAAGTAGCCCTTGTCCTGCTGATAGTCGCTAAAATCGTCATCCGCGGCATGCAGGCACCGATTGGCCCCCATTTGGCTGGCGATCGCCAAGCAGCGCGGACTGAGATCGGCGCAGACAATCTCGGCGGCGCCCAGCGCTTTCAGCGCCGCCACCAGCAGACAGCCGATCGGGCCGACGCCGGACACGAAGATCTTTTTCCCCGCCACATCGCCGGGCTGCTTCGCCGCGTGGACAGCCGCCGCCAGCGGTTCGGCGAACACCATCACCCTGTCGTCGCGATCGGCGGCGTAAGGAATGCACTGCGCGCTATCCACCACTTTGTATTGGGTAAAAGCGCCGTCGACGTGCGGAAAATACATCGCGCTGCCGAAAAAGCGCATCTCGACGCATTGATTGCTTTGCTGCTCCAGACAGTATTTGCACTGCCCGCAGGGTTTGCTGGGATTGAGCGCCACCTTCTGACCGGCCGGCAACTGCGGCGAATCGCTGGCGACCACCTCACCGATCACCTCATGGCCCAGCACCATCGGCTGACGCACCTGAAAATTGCCGACCTTGCCTTCCTGGAAGTAATGCAGATCCGAGCCGCAGATGCCGCCGCGGCTGATTTTCACCAGCGTTCCCTGCCCTCGATAATCCACTTCTTGCGCGATCACCGCCACGTCTCGCTTGCCTTTGACCACGTAGGACTGAGTTTGAATTTTCATCGCAAGACTCCACGGAAAAAGATTACACCGCCGCCGACATGCCGCCATCGACAAACAGCAGTTGCCCGTTGACGAAGGCGGAGGCGTCGGCGGCCAGGAACACCGCCGCGCCGATCAGCTCCTGCGGATCGCCCCAGCGCGCGGCGGGCGTGCGTTGGGTCAGCCAGGCGGTGAAGGCCGGATCGTCGGCCAGCGCCTGCGTCATCTCGGTTTTGAAGTAGCCGGGGGCAATGCCGTTGACCTGAATGTTGTAGCGCGCCAGCTCCACGCACATGCCGCGCGTGAGCATTTTCACCGCCCCTTTGGACGCCGCATAAGGGGTGATGGTGTCGCGGCCCAGCTCACTTTGCATCGAGCCGATGTTGACTATCTTGCCGCGCCGGCGCGGCACCATGTAACGCGCCACGGTCTGCGACACGATGAAGACCGCCTTCTGGTTGACGGCAATGATGTCGTCCCAGTCTTGCTCCGGAAACTCGGTGAACGGGTGGCGGCGCTGGATGCCGGCGTTGTTGATCAAAACGTCTATCGCGCCGATGTCCGCTTCGATACGGTCGATGGCGGCATGCACCGCCTGGGAATCGGTGACATCGAACGCCGCCGCCTCGGCGCGCAGCCCCTCTTCGCGCAAACGTTCGGCGGCGTGCCGGGCATGCTCTTCGGTGGTGGCGTTGACCAGAATATGCGCGCCTTGCTGCGCCAGGCCGCGTGCCAGCAGAAAACCGATGCCGCGCGAGGCGCCGGTGATCAAGACGGTCTTGTTATCCAGTGAAAACAGATTGTTCATAGTGATTCCCGGCCATCAGGCCTCCAATCGGACAGGCTTCTATCTCAGCCGATTGTTACCGGTAAAAACGTGATGGAAATCACTGAAAATCATGTTACGAAACCCTGTTACCCTTAACGTGATCTCACGCAGGCAGTCAGCGGGTAAAACTTATCTATCCGATTGAAAAACGGCTATTTTCAATAGAAGTACATTCATTGTTATCGCCAAATCGATGGGTTAACATGCCGCTATCCCCCTTGCCGCGCCGCCCGTGAAGGCCACCGAATGAAACACCTCCGCGTTACGCGACAGGACATCGCACAATGGGCCGGCGTAACCCAAACGCCGGGTAACCAAACGCTGGTGGTGAACTGCCGTCTCTCACTCGGCGGCACCGTTTGAGCCGGCATTCGGGCCAATCGGCGGCGTAGCGCGGGCTTTTTCGCTGCGCGCCGCCCACCACAGACCGCTGTTTTTCATCGCATAGCCGAATAGCAGGCCCACCAGCAGGGAAAGCGTCACCAGCGGCCAATCGCCGCCGCCGGCGAAGGTCGCACAGGCGCCGATAAAGGTGCCGGGCACGAACCCCAGCCACTGCTGTTTGGCCTGAATGCACATCAGGAACGCCACGACGCCGGTCAGCAGATACCCCAGCAGATTCCACTGCGGCGCCAGTTCGCTGCCGTGGATGATCGCCATTGCCCAGAAGACGCCGCTGCAGCAGGTCAACGCGCCGATCAACAGCCCTTTCAGCCCGCCCTGCGGGCAGGCGAAATACGCCGTGCAGCCGAGAAAACCGGCCCAACCGATCAGCCCCAGGCTGACGGCAACCCAGCCCCAAACGCCGGAGAGGATCCCGGTAGTAACGGCAATGGCGAAAAGAACGTTCATAAAGTGACCTGCGGCAAAAATAAAGCGCGCAGTTTACCCGAAGCGAGTGATTTTTTCGTGACTAAAATCACGAAAAAAATGCAAATAAGGAAATGTAAATATCAAAAAAGCAATGTGTATCACAAAAAAAAGCCAGCGTGACGAGCACGCTGGAATAACACAACACCAGGGAAATCACGATCTCAAATGAAATGCCTACATGCGACGCCTGTCGCCCCCCTCCCGAACGCCGGTTTCAGCGAGGGAAGCCCGCACGCGTTACCATGACGCTCAACATCAAACAAATCACGGCGCTGCTCAGGAATAACAAGTGGGTCGCCAAATGCAAATCGGCGTGGTCGATCACAACGCCTAACAGGATCGGCACCCAGTTAGCGATATACGCGATCACGTAGAACAGGGAGATCAAACGCGCATGGCTGGCTTTCGGTGAAATCAGATTCACCAGCGTGGCGCTGCCGACGAAGATCGCGCCATAGGCGTAACCGGCGATCACCATGCCTGCGGCGGCCAGCGCCAGCGAATGGATCTGAATCGCCACGGCGAACACCCCGACCGACAAAGCCTGAGCCAGGCAGCCGAACATCAGCGAATGGCGGGCGTTGATGCGACGACTCAAAATCTGGCTGATGCCGGCAATCACCAGATAGACGGCGACCACATAGCCAAAGACGCCACGGCTCTGCATATCCAACAGTTTTTCGGCGACGCTCGGCCCTATCGCCAGAATGCTGGCGGCAACCGCCCAACAAATGAACAACGCCCCGGCGCACAGGAAGAATTTGCCGCCGGTCGCGCGCAGGCCATCCGCCAGAGAGCTTTTCGCCACCGGCGCGTTATCCGCCGCTGCGCTATCGGCCTGCGCCGCCACCGCCTCTCGCGGCCAGCGCAGCATCACGCCAAGTGCGGCGACGGCGGCAATGGCCATGATGATGATGAACGGCAATGACGTGGTATGAAAACCGGTTTGCAGTGCGACGCCGCTAAAGATCGGGCCCAGGGCCAATCCGGTGGTAAAGGACAGCGTCGCGATCAACGCCGCATTTTTTCCGCCGTCCTGCGGCCCGAAACGCACCAACGCGATATTCGCCGCACCGGTCAGGGCGCCGGTGCCGACGCCGGCCAGCAGCCGTGCCATAAACATCATGAAGAACGACGACGCCACCGAAAACAGCAGCGCGCCAAGCAACACCACCAACAGCGCCGGCACGATCATGCTGCGCAGGTCTTTTACTTTCCCCGCCATATTGCCTACGCCGAACAGCGAAATCAGCACGCCGGCGGCATAAGCGCCGTAGATGATCGTCAGGCTGACCGAGCTCAACGCCAGCTCATGTTGATAAAGCGGATAAAGCGGCGTCGGCGCGCTGCTGTTCAACAGCGCTGACATCAATGCCAACGCCAGAAACAGCAAGATAGCGAAATGCGATGTACCCGCCTTCGCTTTAGCCGTTTCTTCAACGGCGATACTTTCTGACATGTTCAACTCCCGAATCGATCAGGCATTCGCCCTAAATAAATGCGTCTTCCCGCATGCCACGCGGCTTCAGGAAGCGCGCTTATCATAGCGTTGGGCTATCACGCCCAAAATAGCCAAGAATGCATCATCGTGATTCATTAATGCAGCATCGCAGCGTCAGGCATGCATTTCTGCAGCATGCGATGCCGCCAAGCGATGGCGCAACCGCCCAATGCCACGCCATACACTGCATGGTTGGCCAGGCTGGCGATCAGCAAAGCCGGATTTTTGCCGGCCATTCCCCAAAGCCCCAACCCCACCGAGGGATAAATGAAGCACAGCGAGATCAGCGAACAGGCCAGGCCATACGTCAGCGCCCCAACGAGCAGGCCACCCCCCGACTTAACGCGCGGGCAGATCAGGCAATAGAACGGGATCGCCAGGCTAATGCCGGCAAAATAGTGCGCGCCGTAGCCCATCATCAGAGCCTCTGGCACATCGGGAATGTCGCCAGGCCGCAAAAACCAAAATTGCCCCTGCAGCCATTGATTCATCAGTTTGCCGATGAAGGCCAGGTTGAGCTTGCCGATGAGACCGACGCTGGAGGCGACACTGTTCACCCCATCCATCGTCAGCGTCGCCACTATGCCAAACAAGACCGCCATCGCCATGGCGCCAACCGGACGCATGTTCATTGTTTCGTTCCTTATCACGTTATGCCACCGCCGCCTGCTCGGACTTGGCCGAAGCACGCTTGCGCACCGCCAACGCGCCGGACAACACGATCAGCGCCATACCGGCGGCGGCGATATAAGACAGCTGCTCGCCAAATATCAGATAGCCAAGCAGCGTAGAGAAAATAATGGTGCTGTAAGAGAGAATGCTGACAATCACCGCATTGCCGCCCCCGTAGGCGCGAGTCATGGCGATCTGCCCCAGACTGCCGAAGACGCCAATGGCGCAGACGCACAGCAGCATTGCGCCGTCCAGCAAGGAAAAGCCCAGCAACGCAGTCATCAGGCCGCCAACCAGCGTTCCCACCAGCGAGAAATAGAACACCACGCGCAGTTCCGGCTCACCGCGCCGCACCAGCTTGCCGACGTTAAAGTAAGCCAGCGCGGTCAACAAACCGGCCGCCAGCCCGACCAGCGTGGCAACGTACTCCCCGTTGGGGGCGTCGGGGCGCAGCAAGACCAAAATGCCGGCAAAGCCCAACAGCACGGAAAACAACAGCCGACCGGTCAGCTGCCCTCGGGTCGTGATGAACGCGATCGCCGACTGAAAGAGGGGGTTGGTATAACCCAACGTGGTGGCGGTGGCGATCGGCAGATGTATCAGCGAATAAAAACCGCAGTACATCGCCGCATTGCCTATCGCCGCCCGCTTCATATGCAATCCGAGATGACGGGTGCGAAAACCGAGGCGCTGGATCTTGATCAGCGCCGCGACGATCAGCACATTGATGAGAGAACGATAAAAAATGATGTCGAAAAATCCGACCGTCGTCGACGCCAACTTGATGCAAGCACCCATCAGCGCAAAGAATCCGCTGGCGACGACCATCCACAAAGCTACCATGATCTTCTCTTATTAACGGCCTTTGGACAGGGCCGTATCAACACTACCCGGCGGCTTTCACCGTCAACGGTTTATCGTCCGCGCAAGCGAAGAACACCAGCATTTCGGCGCCTTGCTCGCCGGAAACGCCCTGATGCACGATATCCACGGTATCGGTAAACGAATCCCCCTGCCGGAACGTGCGGCGTTCACCGGTTTTCCTCACGGTGAGCGAAACGCTGCCGCCGCTCATGTACACTGCGCTGATGCAAGGATGCGTATGCCAGGCCAGTACCTTGTTCGGCTCTACCGTCACCTTCAGCATGGTGATCTGCGGCGCGCCTGCGGGATACTGACGATATGCCGAGCCCTCCCATGCGCTGTCGGTCTTGAGCAACGTCGTTTTGACGATGCCTTCGCCATGCCCCTCGGCAGCCTGAACCGGCCCCTGAAATACTGCCAACAATGCCAAAATGCCCCACTTAACCATCTTATCGCTCCCTGACTGCCGCGAGTAAAAATGCCAGGCGCCGCGCGCGGTGAACCTGGCGAGTTGAAAAAACAGCGTTGTGCTACAGTCCTTTGATGCGCTGCTCGTATTCTGCGATGCTCTCGGCGTAGTAGCGGTTAGGCGCCGCAAAGTTGCCCACCATCACTTCGATGAGGTACGGCCCCGGATGTTTCGCTGCGGCGCCGAGGGCCTCGTCCAGATCCTCCAGCGTCTCCGCCTTCGCGGAGGCGACCCCCAGGCTGTTGGCAAACGCTTTCCAGTCATGGTTGGGCAAGGCGGTATAGTCGGCGGAAATGCCGCGATTTTGCAGCGTGTCGATGTGCATGGCGCCGTGCGCGCTGTTGTTCATCACCACGAACACCACCTTCACGCCATAACGCGCGGCGGTCTGAATTTCGATGCCGTGCATCAGCATGCAACCGTCGCCGGTCACCACGAGGCAATCCCGCTGCGGTGCCGCCAGCTTGATGCCGATGCCCGCGCAAATGGCCCACCCCATCGGCGCCAGGGAGCTGGAGGTGTGATAATCCCCCCGCCCGGCCGCCAGCCAGTGATGCGCCATGAAAATGCGGTGTGCGCCCGAATCGACCACGACGTTGGTATCCGGATTCATGCGGCTGCGAATGTGTTTAATCGCATCGCCGGGATACAGCCGGCTTTCGCCCTGGGCGATGCGCGCCTGCAACGTCGGCTGCGGCTGTTCCAGCGGCAGTGCGCGAACCCCTTCCAACCAGGCGTCACGCAGGTGAGCCGCGTCGCCAAGCCGCGCGTCCTCATCGCCAACCGCGGCCAACAAACAGTGCAACGTACCGCTCAGGCTGGAAAATATCTGCAGATCCGGCTGGTAATGCGAGCTCACTTTGTCGAAGTCTTCATCGATCGCCACCAGCGTTTTATTGCCGTGCAGTCTCGGGTTCCAGTTCAGACTGTCGCGCTGGCTGAGATCGCAGCCCAGCACCAGCAGCACGTCAACGCCTTCACCGTTGAGGGTTTCTACCGCGCGGGCATGGCCGGCAAAACCGTAGACCCCTAATGCCAGGGCGTGCCCTTCGGGAAACGCGCCCTTGCCGGACAACGTCGTGGCGACAGGCAAGCGGTATTTTTCCGCTACCCGCAACAACAGCGCGGCATCCTGCGGATTGTTCATCCGGTTGCCTACCAGGCAGGCGACGTTGAGACCGCGCAGCAGATAATCATGCAGCAGCTGTTCCACCGCTTGCACATCCACGGCCGCTTCACGGTGCTGCGGCACTCGCTCAGGCTGGTCGCGACGATCGCCGAACGCGGTTTTCTTCTGCATGTCGACCGGCACGCTCAGATAGGCGCGCCCTTTCCGCTGTGGGTTCAGGCTGGAGAGGCTGCGGCGCAGCTCATGCTGCAAGGTCAGGTTGTTTTTCGTTTCTATCGCGGCGCAAAGCAACGGTTTGACGATGGTCAGCTCATCGATGCCGCTGTTGCTGCCGTCCTGAAAAGCGCCCTGCGCCTCATGATAGGTGGCGATGCTGCCGGCCAGGTACAGCACGGGGATCTTATCGGCTTGCGCGGCGGCCATCGCCGGCAGGAAATTCATGGTGCCGGGGCCTGAAATGCCCAAACAGACGCCAAACTTTCGGCTGGCGCGGGCATAGCCATCGGCCATAAATCCGCATGCGGTTTCATGGGCACCGACGATGCCGACAATCTCGGAACGGTCAATAGAAGTGATTAACGGGTAAACCAGTTTGCCGGGGACCAAAAAGATATGTTGAATGCCGCGCGCTGCAAGGCCTTGAATAATGACATCGGCGTTGTTGCGTTCCATCTTCTCGGCGCCTGGCGCCACGGTAACTCTGACTCCGTCCTCCGTCGCCAACGCAACGGGGGGGCACAGCATCTCTGCGTGAGACTCCATTTTTTTATATCCAGTCATATCATCGTGAGCTAACTTGATTCAGAGTCGATCCCACTTGGCGGTCGCCCAGAAATAACGGGAACCGGCTCTTATTCGTATTGCTTATGCATTAGGGTGGCCTTGGTGTAAAATGTGCGTCGGGTCGCAGCATAAGCGCCGATAAGAATAAGCATTACCAGACAAAAATAAAGGTGCAAAACCGCTTCACGGTGATGCATTTATACATATCCTGAAACATTATAAATAATGATGATACGAAGCATTTTTTTCGGTCTCCACACCAGAATAAACACCGCATCACACCGCTTCCTTCCCCCTCCCGCCAGTCTGTACAGAGGAGGTGTGCAATGAACTGGGACGACGCTCGATTTTTTCTCGCCGTTGCGCGCTGGGGCACGCTACGCAAAGCCGCCAGCCAGCTGCATGTCGATCAGGCGACCGTCGGCCGACGGCTCTCCGCTTTCGAAGATGCGCTCGGCTCCAAGCTGTTTATCCGCACGCCGAAATCCTTCGCCCTCAGCCCGCTGGGGGAGGAAATGCTGGCGGACGTGATGAAGATGGAAAATGCGGTGCAGGCGATCAACCGTAAAGCCGCCAGCGGTGACGAAAGCCTGTGCGGCAACGTGCGCATCGCCACCACCGATACCCTGGCCGAAGCCTTCGTGATGCCTGCGCTGCAAGATCTGCGGGAACGCTATCCGGCCATCACCGTCACGCTGCTGACGGCGGTCAACATCGCCGATATTTCTTACCACGGCGCAGATCTGGCGATCCGCGGCGCCCGTCCCGATGACGATGAGCTGATCATCAAACGGTTAGCCACCATCGAAATGGGCCTGTATGCCACTCAGCACTATTTGGCGCGGCGCGGCATGCCGGTCAAGGGCGAACAGTTGCGCGGCCACGATCTGCTGATGTTCCCGCGCGAGCTGGTGCCGCGCCACTGGAACAATTTCTGCGGCGAGGCTCTGCACGAGCCCAACGTCGTGCTGCAATGCAATTCGCAGCTGCTGCTGCGTTCCGCCACCCGCAGCGGGCTGGGCATCGGCCTGCTCTCCGCTTTTTTGGCGGACAAAGACCCGGAACTGGTGCGTCTGTTCCCGGAGAACAAAGACTGGGTGGATATCTGGCTGGTGCTGCATCCCGATTTGCAACGCGCAGCCCGCGTGCGCGCGGTAGTGCAGGCGCTGGAAACGTCGTTTAGCGCCCATTACGGCTGAGTGCCGTTTCGCCCATAAAAAAAGGCCGCCGAAGCGACCTTTTTACCGTCTGAAGCGTTATCAGAACGTCGGCTGCGCCATCTGCACCAGCGAAATCAGCGGCTGCGGATAAACCCCCAACAGCAGCACCAGCGCGGCGGAGATCAGCACCACGACGCCACCGGCGGTCAACGCCCAGTTGTTCGGGGTGTCGCGCTGCAGCGATTCCGGCGCGCTGAGGAACAGGCTGACGGTCACGCGCAGGTAGTAGTACAGACCGATGGCGCTGCCTACCACGACTGCGCCGGTCAGCCACCACAGGTGTGCGCTGACGCCCATCGCGATCACGAAGAACTTACCGATAAAGCCCAGCGTCATCGGGATACCTGCCAGCGACAGCATCATCACCGTCATCACCGCGGACAAGATTGGCTTGTGCCAGAACAGACCTCGGTAAGAGAACAGCGAATCCGCATCCGGGCCGCGGTATGGGCTGGACATCAGGCTGACCACGCCGAAGGCGCCCAGGCTGCTGAACAGGTAACCGGCCAGATAAACGCCGGCGGTTTCCAGCGACAGCTGATGGGTTTGCACCGCAATCAGCGCCACCAGCAGGTAGCCCAGGTGAGCGATCGACGAGTAGCCCAGCAGACGCTTGATGTTGGTCTGGCTGATGGCCATCAGGTTACCGAACAAGATGGAGCAGAACGCGATGATCGACAACACCATGCGCAGCGCTTCGTTGTCGGCGGCCGGGGCATACAGGAACAGACGCATCACGACCGCGAAGATCGCGATCTTGCTGGCGGTCGCCAGGAAGGTCGAGACCGGCGCAGGCGCGCCCTGATACACGTCCGGCGTCCACAGTTGGAACGGCACCAGCGACAGCTTGAAGCCCAGACCGACGATCATCATGCCCATACCGGCCAGGATCAGCGGCTGGTGCATCATGTTTTCCTGCAGGCTCTTGCCAAGGCCGGCCAGCGACAGATCGCCGGACTCGGCATACAGCAGCGCCATGCCGAACAGCAGGAACGACGACGCGGCGGCGGACAGCAGCATGTACTTAATGGCGGCTTCCAGCGGGCGCTTCTGGCGATAGGCGTAGCCCACCAGGCCGAACAGCGGCAGCGAGATAAGCTCGATACCGATGAACAGCGAAGCCAGGTGGTTAGCACTCGCCAGCAGGATGCCGCCCAGAGCGGCGATCAGCACCAGCAGGTAGAACTCTTCGCGGTTATCCGGATAGCCGACCAGCCACGGATAGGCGAAGGTGCAGGTCGCCAGACTCGCCAGCAGCACCAGCCCGGTGTAGAACATCGAGTAGCCGTCAACCCGCAGCAGCGGGGTGACGTCCATTGGGCCTGCCTGGCCGACAAAGTACAGCGAAAGCAGCGCCAGGTTGAGACCGATCACGGTCAGGGTGGCGTTGATAAAGTGGTCGCGTCGCCACGCAATGCCTAGCATCACAACCACCACCGTCAATCCGACGATCAACAGCGGCAGCAGTGCGATCAGTTGTTGAGGAGTTATTGTCATGGCGAATTACGGCCTTGTTGTTGAAATTGCTGAAACTGACGAACCAAACCAGTGTTGCACGTTGCTCATCGCCGCGTTGGAAGTATCCAGAATCGGCTGCGGGTAAACCCCCAGCAGAACCAGCAACACCACCAGCAGCAGAATGATGAACAGTTCGCGCGCGGTCATGCCCTGCAGCGGCTGGTCTGACTTAGGCGCACCGTAGTAAGCGCGCTGCATCATGATCAGCGAGTAAACCGAAGCGAACACCAGACCGAAGGTGGAGATCACGGTGATCACCGGCACCACCTGGTAGCTGCCGAACAGAATCATGAATTCGCCGACGAAGTTACCGGTGCCCGGCATCCCCAGCGTAGCCACGGCGAAGAACAGCGACAGCGCAGGGATGAACTTGATACGCCCCCACAGGCCGCCCATCTGACGCATGTCGCGGGTGTGCAGGCGCTCATACAGCTGGCCGCAGATGATAAACATACCGGCGGCGGACAGGCCGTGCGCGATCATCTGGATCACGGCGCCCTGGTAAGCCAGCTGGCTGCCGGTGTAGATGGCGATCAGCACGAAGCCCATGTGCGAGACCGAGGTGTAAGCGATAAGACGCTTGATGTCGGTCTGCGCGAACGCCATCCAGGCGCCGTAGAAGATACCGACCACGCCCAGCCACATGGCGATTGGCGCGAACTCGTGTGAAGCCTCAGGGAACAGCGGCAGGCTGAAACGCAGCAGGCCGTAGGCCGCGGTTTTCAGCAAGATGCCCGCCAGGTCGACGGAACCTGCGGTCGGCGCCTGGCTGTGCGCATCCGGCAACCAGCCGTGCAGCGGCACCACCGGCATTTTCACCGCGAAGGCGATGAAGAAGCCCAGCATCAGCAGATATTGCACGTTGTGGGACATCGGCGTTTGCAGCAGGTCTTCGTAATCGAAGGTCCACACGCCGGTGGCGTTGTAGTGCACGAACACCAGGCCCAGGATCGCAATCAGCATCACCAGACCGCTGGCCTGGGTGTAGATGAAGAACTTGGTCGCCGCGGTGATGCGGGTTTTACCGTCCGACGCCTTGTGGCCCCACAGCGCGATCAGGAAGTACATCGGCACCAACATCATTTCCCAGAAGAAGAAGAACAGGAACATGTCGATGGCGAGGAACACGCCGATAACGCCGCCCAGGATCCACAGCAGGTTGAGGTGGAAGAAGCCCTGATACTTCTGGATTTCACGCCAGGAACAGAGGATCGCCAGCACGCCCAGCAGACCGGTCAACACCACCATCAGCAGTGACAGACCGTCCAGCGCCAGGTGGATGGAGATGCCGAAGCGCGGGATCCACGGCAGCAGGAATTCGCTCTGCCACTGCGGAATGCCTTTCGGCGTGGTCAATGTATAGCCGCCCTGCATCCACAGCTGCAGAGAGAGCGCCAACGTCAGCCCCATTGCGATCAGCGCTATCCAGCGCGGCACCTTAGTACCGAAGCGCTCAAGCTGCCAGCACAGCAGACCGCCGATAAAGGGGATAAGAATTAGCCAAGGTAATAGCATGGCGTTTTGTGTCCCTTATACGAATAATTTCAAACTTTGTACGTAGCGCCTGCCCGGCGCTACGCCCGAAAAATGCGTCTGTTTAAATTATTCAATTAAACCAGAATCAACAGAGCCAATACGACCACTGCACCCACACCCATAGACGCTATATACCAACGCACCTGGCCGTTCTCGCTCACCGTCAGACCGCGGTTCCCCCAGCGGGAGAAGACGGCCGGCAGGTTCATCAGCGAGTTCAGCGGATCGCGTTGCAGCAGCTTCGCAATGCCCAGGTACGGCTTGACGAACACTTTGTCATACAGCCAGTCGAAGCCCCAGGCATGGAACCACCAGGTCGAGAAGAAACGCCCCGGCGCGCTGTTGGCAATGCTGTTGACCAGGCTGCGTTTGCCCAGCCACAGCGCGGCCGCCAGCAGAATGCCGACGATAGCCACCACGCCGGAGGTGATTTCAAGCGTCAGCACGCTGCCGTGCGCCAGTTCGGTCGTCTCCGGCAGCACACCCTGCAACGGCGGCACGATCATCGCGCCGACGAAGGTGGACAGCACCAGCAGAACCAGCAGCGGCAGGTGGTGAGTGATGCCTTTACCGGCATGCGCTTTGATTTTCTCTTCGCCATGGAACACGATGAAAATCATACGGAAGGTGTACAGCGAGGTCATGAACGCACCGACCAGGCCGGCAACCATCAGGTTGATGTGGCCGTTGGCCATCGCGCCCGCCAGGATCTCGTCCTTACTGAAGAAGCCGGCCGTGACCAGCGGCAACGCAGACAGCGCCGCGCCACCCACCAGGAAGCAGACGTACACCAGCGGGATGCTCTTGCGCAGGCCGCCCATCTTGAAGATGTTTTGCTCGTGGTGGCAGGCCAGGATCACCGAACCGGACGACAGGAACAGCAGCGCCTTGAAGAACGCGTGAGTCATCAGGTGGAAGATCGCCGCGTCCCATGCCTGCACGCCCAGCGCCAGGAACATGTAACCGATCTGGCTCATGGTGGAGTAAGCGAGCACGCGCTTGATGTCGGTCTGCACCAGCGCGGCGAAGCCGGCCAGCAGCAGAGTGACCGCACCGACGATGCCCACCAGGTGCAGCACTTCCGGCGCCATCAGGAACAGGCCGTGCGTGCGGGCGATCAGGTAGACGCCTGCGGTCACCATGGTTGCCGCGTGGATCAGTGCAGAAACCGGGGTTGGGCCCGCCATCGCGTCCGCCAGCCAGGTTTGCAACGGCAGCTGCGCCGATTTACCGACCGCGCCGCCCAGCAGCATCAGCGTCGCCCAGGTGATGGCCGTATCGCCCACCGCCAGTTTCTGCGGCGCCAGGATCATCAGCTCACGGATGTTCAGCGTGCCCAGCTCGTTGTAGAGGATGAACAGCGCGAACGCCAGGAACACGTCGCCCACGCGGGTGACGATAAAGGCTTTCATCGCCGCCGCGCCGTTGGCCGGATCTTTGTAGTAGAAGCCGATCAACAGGTAGCTGCACAGGCCCACGCCTTCCCAACCCAGATACATCAGCAGCAGGTTGTCCGCCAGCACCAGGACCACCATGCTGGCGATAAACAGGTTAGTGTAGGCGAAGAAGCGCGAATAGCCCTCTTCACCGCGCATGTACCAGGAAGCGAACATGTGGATGAAGAAGCCGACGCCGGTGACCACCGACAGCATGGTCAGCGACAGGCCGTCCAGCACCAGAGTCACGCCGATATTGAAGTTGCCGACGGCCATCCAGGTCCACAGGCTTTGCTCGAACAGCTGCACGCCGGCGGCTTTCTGGGCGAAGAAATCCATCGCCACATACACCGTGACCAGCGCAGCCAGGCCGATAGAGCCCACGCCGACGGTGGCCGCCGTGTTCTCAGACCAGCGACCGCGGGAAAATGCCAACAGCAGGAACCCGATCAGCGGTAGCAGAATTGTTAAATATAATAGGTTCATCCGCGCATCTCACTGACAGTATCAATATTCAGGGTATGACGACGACGGTAGAGCTGCAGCAGCAGCGCCAGGCCGATACTGGCCTCGGCTGCCGCCAGGCTGATCGCCAGGATGTACATCACCTGCCCGTCCGCCTGGCCCCAGTAGCTTCCCGCCACGATAAACGCCAACGCCGCAGCGTTGATCATCACTTCCAGGCTGATCAGCATAAACAACAGGTTGCGGCGCACCAGCAGCCCGGTCAACCCGAGCACAAACAGGATAGCCGCCAGGATCAGGCCGTGTTGAAGAGGGATCATGCTTGCTCCTCCGATTTTCTTCTCGCCATTTCGCCACCCACCGGCGCGTTGCTCAGCACCTCGCCAGGCTTGTGCTCGCGGCCGATATGGAAGGCGACAACCAGCCCCGCCAACAGCAGCATTGAAGCCAGCTCAACCGCCAGTACGTAAGGCCCGAACAGGCTGATGCCCACCGCCTTCGCGTCGACCATCTCACCGCTGATGCCCTGATCGGATACGCTGCGGATCGCAACGATCAATACCACCAGCAGCGCCAGTGACAGCAGGCCAGGCCCGATCCACACCGTCGGTTTCATCCAGTCGCGCTCTTGCTGCTGCACGTTGCCGAGGTTCAGCATCATCACAACGAACACGAACAGCACCATGATGGCGCCCGCATAAACGATGATTTCCAATGCGGCGGCAAAGTAGGCGCCGAGAGAGAAGAAGACTGCCGAGATCGCCAATAACGAGACGATCAGATACAGCAGCGCATGCACAGGGTTGGTATGGGTGATCACGCGAATCGTCGCGGCCACCGCAATCAAACCTGCCAGATAAAATGCAATTTCCATGCTTGCTGGCTCCTTAGGGCAACAGACCTTTGACGTCGATCGGTTTGGCTTCGTTTTCGGCTTCGCCTTTGGCTTTGCCGTCAATCGCCATACCGGCCATCCGGTAGAAGTTATATTCCGGATATTTACCCGGCCCCGAGATCAACAGATCTTCTTTTTCGTACACCAGATCCTGACGCTTGTACTCGCCCAGTTCGAAATCCGGCGTCAGCTGGATAGCGGTAGTCGGGCAAGCCTCTTCGCACAGGCCGCAGAAGATGCAGCGCGAGAAGTTGATGCGGAAGAACTCCGGATACCAACGGCCATCTTTCTGTTCTGCCTTTTGCAGCGAGATACAGCCGACCGGGCAGGCAACCGCACACAGGTTACAGGCGACGCAGCGCTCTTCGCCGTCCGGATCGCGCGTCAGCACGATGCGGCCGCGGTAGCGTGGCGGCAGGTACACCGGTTCTTCCGGATACATCTGGGTTTCGCGCTTGGCGAAGGCATGCATGCCAATCATCCAAATGCTGCGCATCTGGGTGCCGAAACCAACCACTAACTCTTTCAATGTCATGGTTTATTCACCCCTTATTGAGCGTTGTACAAAATGACCGCGGCGGTTGCCAGCAGGTTCAGCAGCGTCAGCGGCAGGCACACTTTCCAGCCGAAGGACATCACCTGGTCATAACGCGGACGCGGCAGCGCGGCGCGGATCAGGATGAACATCATCATGAAGAAGGCCGTTTTCAACGCGAACCAGATGAATGGCGGCAGGAACGGACCCTGCCAGCCGCCGAAGAACAACGTCACAATCAGGGCGGACACGGTGACGATACCGATGTATTCCCCCACGAAGAACAGACCGAACTTCATGCCGGAATATTCGATGTGGTAACCGTCGGCCAGTTCCTGCTCGGCTTCCGGCTGGTCAAACGGGTGACGGTGACACACCGCCACACCGGCGATCGCGAAGGTCACGAAGCCGAAGAACTGCGGAATGACGTTCCAGACGTGCGCCTGAGATTCAACGATGGCCTGCATGTTGAACGAATCCGCCTGCATCACCACGCCCATCAGCGACAGGCCGATGAACACTTCGTAGCTCAGGGTTTGCGCGGAGGCGCGCATCGCGCCCAACAGCGAGTATTTGTTGTTGCTCGACCAGCCGGCGAACAGCACGGCGTACACCGCCAGGCCGGCCATCATCAGGAAGAACAGAATACCGATGTTGAGATCGGACACCGCCCAGGTCGGGCTGACCGGCACGATGGCAAATGCCAGCAACAGGGAAGTAAAGGCGATCATCGGCGCCAGGGTGAAGATCACCCGGTCGGAGAATCTCGGCACCCAGTCTTCCTTGAAGAACATTTTGATCATGTCGGCGACCAGCTGCAGCGAGCCGCCCCAGCCTACGCGGTTCGGTCCGTAACGGTTCTGGAACAGGCCGAGCAGGCGGCGTTCGCCGAAGCTCATGAACGCCCCGCACGCCACGACCACCAACAGGATCACGACCGCTTTAAGAATGGCGATCAAGATGTCGATCACCTCAGGGGTAAACCAGCTCATCGTGCCGCCTCCCGCAGATTGTCTACCTTAGCACCCACCAAGATCGGCGGGATCCCTGGCAAGCCGAGCGGCAAACCAACCTGGCCCTGGGTCAGGGTTTCACTCAGACGCACCGGCAGACGCAGAGTCTGGCCCGCGCAGCTGAACTCCACCAGGCTGCCCGCATTAACGCCAAGCGTCGCCGCATCGGCCGGGTTGACCATCACGTAGGCTTCCGGCATACGCTGCTGGATCACGTGAGAGCGCTGCGACATTTCATCGCTGCCGAACAGGTGGTAGTAAGGCGCGACACGCCAGCCGTCGACCGGATTGAACGCGGCAGGCACGCGGTCGAAGTAACCGAGGCTGCCCTCCCCCGCTTCGATCAGGCGCACGCCCGGATCGCCGTGGCGCAGTTTGCCGCCCACTTCGGCCTGGAACTTGTTCCATGCCTGCGGTGAGTTCCAGCCTGGCGCCCAGGCGAACGGGATCTGCTGACGATCGGCCAGCGGGCTGTTGTTCCCTTCCATCGAGAAGGCGAACATGGTGTCTTTATCCTGCGGCTGACGCGGCTCGTGCACGCTGATGTTGGCGCGCATGGCGGTACGGCCGCTGGAACGGTGCGGCGAACGCGCCAGCTTCTGACCGCGAATGCGGAACGTCGCGTCCGGCGCGGCGTCGACGATGCCCTGCAGCTGCGGCAACGCGGCGACGCAAGCGGCGATCACGTCATCGAGCTGGGTCCAGTCCACGTGGCGGCTGGTGTAGGTGGAGTGCAGCGAGTGCATCCAGCGCCAGCTTTCCAGCATCACGGTGAACTGATTCTTCTTGGCGTCGTCGTAGTAAGCCGGATCGTATACCTGGAAGAAGCGCTGCGCGCGGCCTTCCTGATTGATCAGCGTACCGTCGCTCTCGGCAAAGCTGGCCGAGGAGAGGATCAGATTGGCTTTGTCCATGATCGCGGTGCGCTGGTGGTCGGCGACGATCAGGTTATTGACCTTGGCCAACGCCGCGTCCACCTGCGCCGCCGGCGCATGGCGATAGAGATCGTTTTCCATCACGATGGCGGTGTCGGCTGCGCCGCTCGCCAGCTGTTCCAGCGCCTGATCGAGCGAACCGCCGCCGATCATCGCCAGGCCCATGCTGTTGGCTGCGCCCGCCACGAAGGTGATGCCGACATCGGCACCGCGGCCCTTCAACGCTTTGGCGATGTTGGCCGCCGCTTCGATGATGGCTTCGCTGCCGGCGTTGCTGCCGGTCACGATCAGCGGTTTGCGTGCGCCGGTCAGCGCCTGCACGATGATGTCGACTTTCTTGTTCAGGCCTTCAGCCAGATCGTTCACCGCCGGTGCCGCGCTATCCAGCGCGTGCGCGATGGCGAAACCGAAGCGCGCCTGCTCGTCTACCGGCGCGCGGTAGTTCCAGGCGGCGATGTCATCCAGACGGGTGTTATCGACGTTGGTGGTGAACAACGGATACTTGGCGTGTTGGCCGATATTCTGCACCGCCGCGATCTGCCAGTCGGCCACGCGTTGCGCCGCCGCCATCGCGCGGGCTTTACCCTTGACGGCCTGACGCACGGACAGCGCGATGCGCGCGCCGGTTTGCGTCAGGTCTTCGCCCAGCACCAGCACCGCGTCGTAATCTTCGATCTCACGCAGCGCCGGCGTATGAACGCCGCCGTTCTTCAGCACGTTCAGCATCAGCGCCAGGCGTGATTGCTCCGCCTGAGCGATACCGGTGTAGTAGTTCTCGGCGCCGACCAGCTCGCGCAGTGCGAAGTTGCTTTCCAGGCTGGCGCGCGGGGAGCCGATGCCGATGGTTTTCTTCGCCTGACGCAGGATGTCCGCCGCGCCCTGCATCGCCTGCTCGGCGTTCAGGGTGATCCAGTCGTCGCCGCGCAGCTGCTGCGGTTGACGCGGACGATCTTTCTGGTTGACGTAGCCGTAACCGAAACGGCCGCGGTCGCACAGGAAGTAGTGGTTCACGCTGCCGTTGTAACGGTTTTCGATACGGCGCAGCTCGCCATAACGCTCGCCCGGGCTGGTGTTACAGCCGATGCTGCACTGCTGGCAAATGCTCGGCGCGAACTGCATGTCCCATTTACGGTTGTAGCGCTCGGAGTGCGTTTTGTCGGTGAATACGCCGGTCGGGCACACTTCCACCAGGTTGCCGGAGAACTCGCTTTCCAGCGTGCCGCTTTCCGGGCGACCGAAGTAGACGTTGTCGTGCGCGCCGTACACGCCGAAGTCTGTGCCGTCCGCATAGTCTTTGTAGTAACGCACGCAGCGGTAGCAGGCGATGCAGCGGTTCATCTCGTGCGAGATAAACGGCCCCAGTTCCTGGTTGTTATGGGTGCGCTTGGTGAAGCGGTAGCGACGGAAGCTGTGGCCGGTCATTACCGTCATATCCTGCAGGTGACAGTTACCGCCTTCCTCACACACCGGGCAATCGTGCGGGTGGTTGGTCATCAACCACTCAACCACGCTTTCACGGAACTGCTTCGCTTCGCCGTCATCGATAGAGATGAAGGTGCCATCGGATGCCGGGGTCATACAGGACATCACCAAACGGCCGCGCGTATCTTCCGCGTTTTGGTATTGCTTTACCGCACATTGGCGGCAAGCGCCGACGCTTCCCAGCGCCGGATGCCAGCAAAAGTAAGGAATATCAAGGCCGAGGGAGAGACAAGCCTGCAGCAGGTTGTCCGCCCCGTCTACCTCATACTCTTTGCCGTCTACATGAATCGTAGCCATAGTCAGCATGCTTCCAAGTGGCCTGCCTTGCGGCAGGCGTTAATCAAAAATTCTGGCCGTGTTCGGGCGAGTCGGCTTACCAGCGCTGCTTCAGCAGGTTGTTCGGCTGAATGCCGCCAATCGCATGAGCGTTGCCGAAGTGCTGCACGGCGATACCCGCCTCGAACTCTTCACGGAAATATTTAATCGCGCTTTGCAGTGGCTCTACGGCACCTGGCGCGTGGGCGCAGAAGGTTTTGCCCGGGCCGAGGGAACGGCACAGCTGTTCGAGGGTTTCAATATCCCCCGGCTGCCCTTCGCCGTTCTCCAACGCACGCAGGATCTTCACGCTCCACGGCAGGCCGTCGCGACATGGCGTACACCAGCCGCAGGACTCGCGGGCGAAGAACTCTTCCAGGTTGCGCACCAGCGGCACCATGCCGATTTCGTGGTCTACCGCCATCGCCAACGCGGTGCCGAGACGGCTGCCGGCTTTACCGATCGCGCCGTATTCCATCGGCAGGTCGAGGTGATCGGCGGTCAGGAAGTCGGTGCCCGCGCCGCCCGGCTGCCAGGCTTTGAAGCGCAGACCGTCGCGCATGCCGCCGGCGTAGTCTTCCAGGATTTCACGCGCGGTGGTGCCGAACGGCAGCTCCCAGACGCCCGGATTTTTCACCCGGCCGGAGAAGCCCATCAGCTTGGTGCCTTTGTCTTCACTGCCGGAGATGCCGGTGTACCACTCCACGCCGTTCGCCAAAATGGCCGGCACGTTGCACAACGTTTCGACGTTGTTGACGCAGGTCGGCTTGCCCCACACGCCGGCGCTGGCCGGGAATGGCGGCTTGGAGCGCGGGTTGGCGCGGCGGCCTTCCAGCGAGTTGATCAGCGCGGTTTCTTCGCCGCAGATGTAACGGCCGGCGCCGGTGTGCACGATCAGCTCGAAATCAAATCCGGTGCCGAGAATGTTCTTGCCCAGATAGCCGGCTTCGGTGGCTTCCGCGATGGCGCGACGCAGGTGCGCCGCCGCTTCGATGTACTCACCGCGCAGGAAGATGTAGCCACGGTAGGCTTTCAGCGCGAACGCGGAGATCAGCATGCCTTCCACCAGCAGGTGCGGCAGCTGCTCCATCAGCAGGCGGTCTTTATAGGTGCCCGGCTCCATCTCATCGGCGTTACACAGCAGGTAACGGATGTTCATGGATTCGTCCTTCGGCATCAGGCTCCACTTCAAACCGGTGGAGAAGCCCGCGCCGCCGCGACCCTTCAGCCCGGAATCTTTCACCAGGCTGACGATCTCGTCGGGCGCCAGGCCCTTCAGGGCCTTTTCCGCACCGGCATAGCCGTTTTTGCTGCGGTATTCGTCCAGCCACAGCGGCTGCTTGTCATCGCGCAGACGCCAGGTCAGCGGATGCGTTTCGGGAGTGCGTACAATGTGCTTGGTCATTGATACTGCTCCAGTAGCGTCTCGATATCTTCAGGCTTCAGCTGACTGTGAGTGTCCTCATCAATCATCATGGTCGGCCCTTTATCGCAGTTGCCCAGACAGCAGGTCGGCAACAGCGTGAAGCGGCCATCAAAGGTGGTTTGACCCGGTTTGATGTTCAGCTTCTTCTCGATAGCGGCCTGAATGCCCTGGTAACCGGTGATGTGACAAACAACGCTGTCACAATAACGGATCACGTGACGTCCTACTGGCTGACGGAAAATCTGGCTGTAGAACGTGGCCACGCCTTCTACGTCGCTGGCGGGGATGCCCAGCACTTCCGCGATGGCGTAAATCGCACCGTCCGGAACCCAGCCGCGCTGCTTCTGCACAATTTTCAGTGCCTCGATGGAAGCGGCGCGCGGATCCTCGTAATGGTGCTTTTCGTGCTCGATCGCATCACGTTCTTCCGCGCTCAGTACAAATGCATCAACGCCGCTCTGAGGAGCGGCTGCGTTGATGGGCTCGAGCGCATCATTGACTGCGTGATTGTCTTTTTGATCATGCATAGTTAGCGGTCCACATCTGACATTACAAAATCGATACTACCCAGATAGACGATCAGGTCGGAAACCAGGCTGCCACGGATGACCGATGGGATCTGCTGCAGGTGCGCAAAGCTCGGCGTACGTACCCGGGTGCGGTAGCTCATGGTGCTGCCGTCGCTGGTCAGGTAGTAGCTGTTGATCCCTTTGGTGGCTTCAATCATCTGGAATGATTCGTTGGCTGGCATCACCGGGCCCCAGGAAACCTGCAGGAAGTGGGTGATCAGCGTTTCAATGTGCTGCAGCGTGCGCTCTTTCGGCGGCGGCGTAGTCAGCGGGTGATCGGCCTTGAACGGGCCTTCCGGCATGTTGTTCAGGCACTGTTCGAGGATGCGCAGGCTCTGGCGCAGCTCTTCCACCTTTAGCATCACGCGGGTGTAGCAGTCGCTGGTGCCGTCGCCGACCGGCACTTCGAAGTCGAAGTTCTCGTAGCCGGAGTACGGGCGCCATTTACGCACGTCGAACTCAACGCCGGTCGCGCGCAGGCCGGCGCCGGTCACGCCCCACTCCAGCGCTTCTTTGGCGTTATAAGACGCGACGCCGATGGAGCGGCCTTTCAGGATGCTGTTCTTCAGCGCCGCTTTCACGTAGGAATCCAGACGCTTCGGCATCCAGTCGAGGAATTCACGCAGCAGGCGATCCCAACCGCGCGGCAGATCGTGCGCGACGCCGCCGATGCGGAACCAGGCCGGGTGCATACGGAAGCCGGTGATCGCTTCCACCAGATCGTAGATCTTCTGACGGTCGGTAAAGGCGAAGAACACCGGGGTCATCGCGCCGACGTCCTGAATGAAGGTGGAGATGTACAGCAGGTGGCTGTTGATGCGGAACAGCTCGGACAGCATCACGCGGATGGTGTCGACGCGCTCAGGCACCTTGATGCCGGCCAGTTTCTCGACCGCCAGCACGTAAGGCATTTCGTTCACGCAGCCGCCGAGGTACTCGATGCGGTCGGTGTACGGAATGTAGCTGTGCCAGGATTGACGCTCGCCCATCTTCTCGGCGCCGCGGTGGTGATAGCCGATATCCGGCACGCAGTCGACGATCTCTTCGCCGTCCAGCTGCAGAATGATGCGGAACGCACCGTGCGCGGACGGGTGGTTCGGGCCGAGGTTGAGGAACATGAAGTCTTCGTTCTCGGTGCCGCGCTTCATGCCCCAGTCTTCCGGCTTGAAGGTCAGCGCTTCCATCTCCAGATCTTCTTTCTGCTTGGTCAGCACGAAAGGATCGAATTCGGTGGCGCGCGCCGGGTAGTCCTTACGCAGCGGGTGCCCTTCCCAGGTCTGCGGCATCATGATGCGCGACAGGTGCGGGTGGCCGTCGAAGGTGATGCCGAACATTTCCCAGGTTTCGCGCTCGTACCAGTTGGCGTTCGGGAACACCTTGGTCGCCGTCGGCACGTGCAGGTCTTTTTCAGACAGCGCCACCTTCAGCATGATGTCGCGGTTGCGTTCGATGGAAATCAGATGGTAGAAAACGGAGAAATCCGCAGCGGGCAGGCCGTCGCGGTGGGTGCGAAGACGTTCGTCCACGCCATGCAGATCGAACAGCATGACATACGGCTTCGGCTGTTTTCTCAGGAACGTCATTACTTCCAGTAACTGGTCAGGTTTAACCCATACCACGGGCATGCCGGTGCGGGTGGCCTGAACAGTAAAGGCTTCCGGCCCAAAACGGTTGCGCAGTTCGCCGATCACCGGGTCGTCAAGGTGATCTCGGGTCTGCCAGGCAGGCAAGGCGTCGTGCGTCGTCAAATCTGTCATAATTTTTTTTCACCACACTAAAGGGTTATTCGCCGCAAGTTTCACTTTTCGCTGTGTTAACCAATAGCGCACTAAGATGGACGTTAAATGAACGTCTTAAATCTCGTCAGGCGTCCGGAGGTTGGTCACCGCGATGCGCTCGCCGTGTTTACGCTCTCTTTCAGACTGCATATTGGCGCGGTAAACGCCCTGATCGCCGACAACCCACGACAGCGGGCGACGTTCTTTGCCGATAGATTCCTGCAGCAGCATCAGCGCTTGCATGTAAGCTTCCGGACGCGGTGGGCAGCCGGGAATGTACACGTCGACCGGCAGGAACTTGTCCACGCCCTGCACCACGGAATAGATGTCGTACATGCCGCCGGAGTTGGCGCAGGCGCCCATCGAGATCACCCACTTGGGCTCCAGCATCTGCTCGTACAGGCGTTGGATGACCGGGGCCATCTTGGTGAAGCAGGTGCCGGCCACCACCATCAGGTCAGCCTGACGCGGGGAGGCGCGCAACACTTCCGCACCGAAACGCGCCACATCGTGAACGGCGGTAAACGACGTCACCATCTCCACGTAACAGCACGAAAGGCCGAAGTTATACGGCCAAATAGAGTTTTTACGCCCCCAGTTCACCATGTCATGCAGCGCATGTTCGAGTTTACCCATGTAAACCGTGCGGTGGACCTGTTGTTCCAGGGGATCGGCGACGATCTCCTGTTTTTGCAGGGGATAACGGTCGTTCTCACCGTTCGGGTCTATGCGGGTGAGCGTATAGTCCATCTTAATGCCTCGCTGTTACTGCGGATGACTGTTGGTGTTAGTGATCGTGCTTGGTTTGCTGCGGCGTTGGGAACGCGCCGGAGTCCAATCCAACGCGCCGATGCGCACCAGATAAACCAGACCGGCCAATAGCACCAAAATGAAAATGGCGGCTTCGATAAAGCCCACCCAGCCGCTCTCGCGAATCGAGACCGACCAGGCATACAGGTATAAGGCTTCAACGTCGAAAATAACGAAGAACATGGCCACTAGGTAGAACTTGGCGGACAAGCGCATGCGCGCCGTGCCGACGGAGTCGATACCTGATTCAAACGGGGTGTGTTTGGCGCGCGCCCGGGCTCTCCCGCCCAAGAAGAACGCACCCAGCAGCATTAAGCCGCAAAGCCCGATAGCCACGACGAGAAATACGGCGAGCGCCCAGTGATGAGCGATAACTTCAGTGGTTGTTGACATACTCTATGCTTACTCATCAAAAGTGGCGTCGATCGCACTGCTCTTGTCACCGGCAGTTAGTGCGCCACATCGATTTAAGGGAAGGATAAATAACCACACAAACAAACTGCTTTTACAGCGAGTTAGGCAGCGTTTTTCTGTGGGCTTTTTACTCCTTTCTATAACCTTTTGTCAACTTTGACAAAAGTATCTACACACTAGTTTACATACGTATCATTTGATTAACATTTGATGCGCCAGGGACAGGCTAAATCGTGTCAGTTAATTTTTGTGTAGAAACAGATAGATATAAACCAACATGCACATTTCAGTTTTACTATACCATTGTCTCAGGAATTCCCTGTTCTTCCACTCACTACCTAGGGGTATTTTTTTGATCCAGGACACGTTTTCAGCATAAATCCTCAAAAAAAGTGTGGCCCTTTAACAATTTTCCTCAAATTAAGCCGCAAAAACGGCCGCCATAAGCTAACAAAATAACCCTAACATTACCATGCCTTTAACTCATTCAATCTTATTGTTCAAAAAATAAACCCAGCATCTTAAACCCGGTCAAATTCTCTTTTCAGCAACGCTTAAAAGTTAATAAAACAGCCAACTCATAACAAAATCGTCATTAAATCCCTATAACAGTAAAAATCGCCAAAAAACGGCCAAAAAAAACCTCCGCCGAAGCAGAGGTTTTTCATCAGATATCACGCCGCGGCGTTATTCTTCTTCGTCCACCAGGCTGGCATCATCCTGATCGCCCTGGAGACCGGCTTCCGCGCCGTTGAAGCCATAGCCGTCATTGCCGCCCTGCATCGCGCTGAAGATGGCCATTGCCAGTTCGTTGCTGCACTGCGCGTTTTTGCACAGCGCATACTGGGTATCCGGCAGCGGCGGCAAACCTTCCACCGCGCCCAGCACCCGCAGATCGGGGCTCATCATCTCGATCGGCCGCGCGGTCACACCCAGACCGGCCTTACAGGCCGCCCGCACCGCAGACAGCGTGGAGGCGACGTAGGCGATACGCCACGGGATACCGGCTTCGTCCAACTGTTTGATCGCCAGCGCGCGGAACGGGCTTGGTTCATCCATCACCACCAGCGGGATAGGTTCGCCGGCCTGATAGTGGTAATCGGCAGCGCAGTACCACAGCGTCGGCGACGTGCGCAGCACGATGTGCGGGTGCCCGGCCGGATCGGCCGTGGTCACCGCCAGATCGATCTCACCCTCTTCCAGCAGATCGACCATCGTCGTGCTGCGCTTTACGCGCACGTCAATGGCCAGCTTCGGATAGATGGCGGTCACGCGGTTCAACAGGAAAGGCAGAATGGTATCGGCGGTGTCGTCGGAAGCGCCGATGGTCAGAACACCTTTAATATTGTTGTACATCAGCGAGGTACAGGCTTCGTCGTTAAAGCGCAGGATCTTCCTGGCATAACCGAGAAGCTGAATACCATGCTCAGTCAGGAGTTTGTTGCGCCCATGGCGGGCAAACAGTTCTTTGCCGACCAGTTGCTCTAATCGCTGCATTTGTTGGCTGACGGCTGATTGCGTACGGCAAACGGCAACAGCCGCCGCCGCGAAGGTATTCAAATCAGCAACCGCAACAAAGGTTCTTAGCAGATCGAGGTCGAGATTAAGTATCGGACGATTTGCAGTTGTCATAGTGTATTCTTCACTTTTTTAAATTCTAATTTACGAACTACTACCCTGGTGTGTTTCTCAGACGCCGTTGAAAAGGACGGAGCCTGTTATGACAGTACCCCACTCATAAGTGGAGGGCAAAAAAATTACTTATGATTCGTTACCTCTATCGCCTTTTAAAATGCGATCTATCGATGGTGCTTATAGAACGCGGGGGACTGAATACCGGTGGAAAGGGAAAACCCCCACCGTACCTGAGATTTTACTCATTGATACCGCCTAATTTCCACTCCATTCGTGCTACTGAGAATCCTTATCAACCGGCGTTCAGACTGCATTACAGAGTAAGAAAAATAAATAATTAACGGCACCAACTTCGTGTTATCACTCAATGAATTTAATAAATTCAATCAGTAAGATTTTTACTTTAAATAATAATCCTATAACCACATAAACAATGCTTAAGCTGAAATATAAAGTAAAGCTAATGTAAATATGCCATTTTCTTAGTGTGGTGCGCTAACCGGCAACCCGCTATCAGACAACTCCGGTATTATCGTTCCTTTACAGTTTATTGAAGCCCATTCTCACTTTCGGCTTATCATTTCACTGCTACCGGCCGCGATCGCCGGCACGTCTCGTTTATCGACACGCAATTTAACAGAACAAAACCCTAGTAAAATTATAGTTCATGAAATTATGAACCACAAAATAACTTTACCTTTGCTTATCATAACTAAAATCCCCCTTTACGACATGCATTTGCACCAAAGGCGTGCAAAACCCTTCAAAAGCAACTACGCCAGGAGTACATTGGGCGGGTTGCGGCGTCCCACGGTAGGAGCGCCCCTATCCCAGCAAAAGGCTCAACTTTTTATGTCCCCCATTGAGAAATCCAGCAAACTGGACAACGTCTGCTATGACATTCGCGGCCCGGTGCTTAAAGAAGCTAAACGTCTTGAAGAAGAAGGCAACAAAGTCCTGAAACTGAACATCGGCAACCCTGCCCCGTTCGGTTTCGACGCCCCGGACGAAATCCTGGTCGACGTGATCCGCAATCTGCCCACGGCGCAAGGTTACTCCGACTCCAAGGGCCTCTTCTCGGCGCGTAAAGCGATCATGCAGCACTATCAGGCGCGCAACATGCGTGACGTGACCGTTGAGGATATCTACATTGGCAACGGCGTCTCCGAGCTGATCGTTCAATCCATGCAGGCGCTGCTCAACAGCGGCGACGAAATGCTGGTGCCGGCGCCGGACTATCCGCTGTGGACCGCCGCGGTCTCGCTGTCCGGCGGCAAGGCCGTACATTACCTGTGCGATGAGCAGGCCGGCTGGTTCCCGGATCTGGACGACATCATCAGCAAGATCACCCCGCGCACCCGCGGCATCGTGATCATCAACCCGAACAACCCGACCGGCGCGGTGTACAGTAAAGCGCTGCTGGAGCAGATCGTCGAGATCGCCCGCCAACACAACCTGATCATCTTCGCCGACGAAATCTACGACAAGATCCTGTATGACGAAGCGGAGCATCATTCGATCGCTGCGCTGGCGCCGGATCTGTTGACCGTGACCTTCAACGGCCTGTCGAAAACCTACCGCGTGGCGGGCTTCCGTCAGGGCTGGATGGTGCTGAACGGGCCGAAGAAGCACGCCAAAGGCTATATCGAAGGGCTGGAGATGCTGGCTTCGATGCGCCTGTGCGCCAACGTGCCGATGCAGCACGCCATTCAGACCGCGCTGGGCGGTTATCAAAGCATCAGCGAATTCATTCAGCCCGGCGGCCGTCTGTACGAACAGCGCAACCGCACCTGGGAACTGCTCAACGACATTCCGGGCGTCTCATGCGTGAAGCCGCAGGGCGCGCTGTATATGTTCCCGCGCATCGATGCCAAACGCTTCAATATCCATGACGACCAGAAACTGGTGCTGGATCTGCTGCTGCAGGAAAAAGTGCTGCTGGTGCAGGGGACCGCATTCAACTGGCCCTACCCGGATCACGTGCGTATCGTCACCCTGCCGCGCGTAGACGAGCTGGAAATGGCGGTCGGCAAGCTGGGCCGCTTCCTTGAAGGCTACCATCAGTAATCGCCTGGGGCGCAGCGCCTTGCTGCGCCCTTCTCTCATTGCCCGGTTGCAAAATTCGCCGTCACTGCTTCACAATGGAGCCCTCACTTGCCGTTAAAGAGAGCACCATGAGCCAGAGCCATTTCTTCGCCCATCTGTCCCGCCTGAAACTGATCAACCGCTGGCCACTGATGCGCAACGTGCGTACCGAGAACGTCTCCGAACACAGTCTGCAGGTGGCCTTTGTCGCCCACGCATTGGCGGTGATCAAGAACCGCAAATTCAACGGCAACCTCAACGCCGATCGCGTTGCCCTGCTGGCGATGTACCACGACGCCAGCGAAGTGATCACCGGCGACATGCCGACGCCGATCAAGTACTACAATCCGCAGATCGCCCATGAGTACAAGAAGATCGAAAAGATCGCCCAGCAAAAGCTGCTGGACATGATCCCCGCTGAGCTGCGCAACGATTTCCGCACCATTCTCGATGAGCACTACTACAGCGAAGATGAAAAGCAGGTGGTGAAGCAGGCGGACGCACTGTGCGCCTATCTGAAATGCCTGGAGGAGCTGTCTGCCGGCAACAACGAATTCACCCTGGCCAAGGCGCGGCTGGATAAAACCCTGGAGCAGCGCCGCAGCCCGGAAATGGACTACTTCATGGAGGTATTCATTCCCAGCTTCAGCCTGTCATTGGACGAAATCAGCCTCGACAGCTCGCTGTAACCCCGCCGGCGCAGCCTCGCTGCGCCGTTAAAAACCGTAGAGCCACGGCACCACAATCACGCTGACCGCCATCACCAACAGGGTGAACGGCACGCCGAGCCGCACGAAATCGCCGAACTTGTAATTGCCCGGCCCCAGCACCAGCGTATTGACCGGTGAAGAGACCGGCGTCATAAAGGCGGCGGACGCGGCGACGGCGATAATCATCGCGAACGGGTATGGCGATACCCCCATTTCGCGCGCGGCGGCGATGGCGATCGGCGCCATCAGCACCGCCGTCGCGGTGTTGGAAATAAACAGGCCGATGGTGGCGCACAAGACGAACAGGCACAGCAGCATCACGCGCGGCCCCGCGCCGCCGGCGACGTCCATCAGCCCGCTGACGATCAGATCCACCCCGCCGGTCTTTTGCAGCGCCTGCGCGAACGGCATCATGCCGACGATCAAAATAATGCTCGGCCAATGGATCGATTTATAGGCGCTCTCCATATCAATACAGCGGAACTTGCCCATCAACAAACAGGCGATCAGCGCCGCGATTGGGTTGGGGATTTCGTCGGTCAGCATCATCGCCACCATCAGCGCCAGACAAAACAGCGCGTGCGGCGCCTGCGTGATGGCCGGTGCCACTTCGTCCACCTCGGCCGGCAGATTGAGCACGATAAAGTCGTGGGTTTTGGCCTGCAGCTGACGAATCGCCTTCCAGTCGCCGATCACCAGCAAGATGTCGCCCAGTTCCAGCGGCTCGTCCACCAATTTGCCGCCCAGCGTCTCGCCGTGGCGGCGGATGCCCACCACGTTCAGATCGTAGCGGCTGCGGAACGCCGCTTCGCGCAGGCTTTTACCCAGCAGCGCCGAGTCCGGGATCAGCGAGACCTCCGCCATGCCGACGTTGCGCGACTGTTCCGAGAAGTAATCACCGCGCAGCACCATCGGCTCCAGCCGCTGTTCGCCGCAGAATTCGCGCAGATCGACCTGGCTGTCCGACATGTCGATCAAGAGGACGTCGCCCTCGCGCAGCTCGGTGCTGCCGGAGGCGCTGACCATCACCCGCCGGAAGCGTTTCCAGCGCTCGATGCCCACCACGTTGGCGCCATAGCGCGCACGCAGGTGCAGCTCGTCCAGCGAACGCCCGATCAGCGGCGAAGCGCTGCGGACAGCCAGCCGCCGCGCACGGCCGGTCAGCTTGTAATCGCGGATCAGGTCACGGAAGGAGCGGCGCTGCCAGTCGTCGCCGGCTTTGCCCGTGTCACTGCTGCCCAGCCAACGGCGGGCGATCAGCATGTAGCCAACGCCCAGCGCCAGCACCACCAGGCCGATAGGCGTCACGCTGAAGAAACCGAAACCATGGATGCCTTCGCGCACCAGTTCGCTGTTGACCACCATGTTGGGCGGCGTGGCCACCAGCGTCATCATGCCGCTGATAAGCCCGGCGAAACTGAGCGGCATCATCAGCCGCCCCGGCGCGATCTTCATTCTCGCCGTCACGCTGAGCACCACCGGGATAAAGATCGCCACCACGCCGGTCGAGCTCATAAATGCCCCGAGCCCGGCGACCGTCACCATCAGCAGCATCAACATTTTGGTTTCGCTGCTGCCGGCGACTTTGACCAGCCAGTCGCCCACCTGATAAGCCACGCCAGTGCGCACCAGCCCTTCGCCGATCACGAACAGCGCGGCGATCAAAATCACGTTGGGATCGCTGAAACCGACCGTCGCCTCCTGCAGGCTGAGCGTGCCGCTCAGCACGAAAGCGATGATCACCAACAGCGCCACCACGTCCATACGCAGCTTGTTGGTGGTAAACAGCACGATGGCAATCAGCAGTAAACTCAGCACCCACAGTAATTCGCTGTTCAAAACGGCCTCATCCGGCAAATGTCCAAAGGCCTAAAAAATAGCATAAAAAAACCCCGCCGAGGCGGGGTCTAATCAATTAGGGTGAAGATAATGCCACTTAGGCCAGCCGGCGAACGATCGCGCCCTGCGCCGTTTTATCGACGGCGATCTGCGCCAGCGAATCCAGCCGCAGGTCGACCTGCTCCAGCTTCGGCGCATCGGCCGGGGCGTTGACCGCAATCACCTGGCAACCCGCCGCCAGGCCGGAGAGAATGCCGGCCGGTGCGTCTTCGACCACCACGCACTCGTGCGGCGCCAGCCCTAGGCGCTCGGCGCCCAGCAGATAGGCGTCGGGCTGCGGTTTACCGTGTTTAACCTGCTCAGCGGTGATGAACACCGCCGGCTGCGGCAAGCCGCCGGCCTGGCGGCGGGCGCTCGCCACCGGCACCGAACCGGAGGTGACGATCGCCCAAGGGATGCCGAGCGCGTTCAGGCGCTCCAGCAATGCAATGGCGCCCGGCAGCGCGCGAACGCCGTCGGTATCCTGCGCTTCCACCTGCTCCAGCAATTGGAATTCACGCTGAATTTCCGCTTCGCTTTCGCCCGGCATAAAGTGGCGCAGAGAAGTAATGGCCTGTTTACCGTGAATGAAGTCCAGCACCGTTTGCGGGTCGACGCCGCGGCGCTCGGCCCAGTGCGTCCAGGCGCGCTCTACCGCCGGCAGCGAATCCACCAGGGTGCCATCAAGATCGAACAGAAAACCCTTACACTCCACAGAAAACCTCTTCTTAATCAAGCATTGATGATTTGCGCTATCTCAACGGCGCTCAAATGATACTGGCGCGGGCAGGCCTGCCAAATCGCCAGCATACGCTGATATTTTTCCCACATTTTGGTCTGGGCGTTAAAACCGTGGCTGCCGGAATCAAAGTGAGTATAGCGCCCCTCGGTGCTAACCAGGAAACGCACGTAACTCAGGTAGCGCGCCTCGGTCGCGGCATCGAAACCGAGAAACGCCAGGCGGCGCTCGTCCAGATCCTGCTTCTCTTTCAGGTTGCCCCAGGAAACCTGCAGCGCATGATGCATCTCCATCACGTTGATGATGGTGCGGCACACCTCTTCGCTCAGTTCGCCGAAGTCGCGATCCAGCTCGCGCATTTGCAAACCGAAGCCGCGTTCGACGATGGTTTGCAACCGGCGATAACGATCGCCGTTGTCCGGATCGAGCAGGGTCATCATCTTGTACTGATTCGACAGGATCAGCCGCTGGGCGTTGGTCATTTCCATCAGGATTTCCTCATTTCTGTGTGATGGCGGGAGCATCGCACAGCGCAAGAACGCAGGAAATCACAACTCGACCGTTCTTTGATTTAAACCGGGGTTATTGGCGCTTTGACGAGAAAGGCCGCATCAGCGCGGCCTTTTTTCATTTACAGATCGTCGAGGAAGGTTTTGTCCAGCTGCTTGAAGGCGCGCTTGAGCAAATCAGCCAACGTCTGATAGGTCGGCGTGCCTTCGAGCGGCGCTACCGCCTGCCCGGCTTCCGTCAGCTTGTTGCGCACCTCATGGAACCATTGCAACAGCGTCGGCGGCAGCGGCGTAACAGAGCGGCGCCCCAGCCACCACAAGCCCTGCATCGGCAGGCTGCAAGCGAACAGCGCGGTGGCGATCGCCGGGCCGAGCTGGCCGCCGAGCGCGATCTGCCAGGTCAGCGTGAAAATCGCCAACGGCGGCATGAAACGAATAGCGAAACGGGTGGCACGCGCAACGCGGTTCTCCGGAAAGACCGGTGCCAGACGTTTGTCTGACGGCCAGGTTTTCATATAATGCTGCCCGCGCTGGAAGACCTGAAACCAGCTTACGGAACCGGACGGTTTGCTCGTCATTGCGTACCTCAACGTCACGTAAAGAAACTAAAAGCGTGCTGCCAGAGACCATACTAAAAAATTTGAAGCTTTAAATTTATTTTGTGTTTGCACCGGGCTATCGGTATCCTAAGCCGGCCTTGTGGCCGGTAGAAGATGACGTAAATTTTGTCAACTTTTAGCCCTATAAAAATCAAGATTATTTAAACCGCAGAGAAATCATCGGTTTTTCCATCATCCTGTGATTTGTGCACTTCACATGATGTTAATCATAAATGTCATCGGCACTATGCGCTACGCTTGTTGTCTGATTGACGATTAATTCACCACGTGTGTTCGATTTTCTTTTAACAACACGACTATTTAAGTAGGTACTTCCATGTCGAGTAAGCTAGTACTGGTTCTTAACTGCGGCAGTTCTTCTCTGAAATTCGCCATCATCGATGCCGTTAACGGCGACGAATTCCTCTCCGGTTTGGCCGAGTGTTTCCACCTGCCTGAAGCTCGCATCAAGTGGAAAATGGACGGCGCCAAACACGAAGCTGCCCTGGGGGCCGGCGCTGCACACAGCGAAGCGCTGAACTTCATTGTTAATACTATTCTGGCACAAAAACCAGAGCTTTCCGCGCAGCTGACCGCCATCGGCCACCGCATCGTGCACGGCGGCGAGAAGTTCACCGCCTCCGCCGTGATCAACGACGAAGTTCTGCAGGGTATCAAAGATTCCGTGCCGTTTGCACCACTGCACAACCCAGCTCACCTGATCGGCATCGCGGAAGCGCTGAAATCCTTCCCTCACCTGGCTGACAAGAACGTTGCCGTGTTCGACACCGCGTTCCACCAGACCATGCCGGAAGAATCTTACCTGTACGCCCTGCCGTACAGCCTGTATCGCGACCACGGCGTTCGCCGCTACGGCGCACACGGCACCAGCCACTTCTACGTGACTCAGGAAGCCGCGAAGATGCTGAACAAGCCGGTGGAAGAAGTGAACGTGATCACTTGCCACCTGGGCAACGGCGGTTCCGTCACCGCAGTGCGCAACGGCCAGTGCGTTGACACCTCCATGGGTCTGACCCCGCTGGAAGGCCTGGTAATGGGCACCCGCAGCGGTGACATCGATCCGGCTATCATCTTCCACCTGCACGATTCTCTGGGCATGAGCGTTGATCAGATCAACAAGATGCTGACCAAAGAATCCGGTCTGCTGGGCCTGACCGAAGTCACCAGCGACTGCCGTTACGTTGAAGACAACTACGACAGCAAAGCCGACGCCAAACGCGCCATGGACGTGTTCTGCCACCGTCTGGCCAAATACGTCGGCGCCTACAGCGCGCTGATGGAAGGCCGTCTGGACGCGGTGATCTTCACCGGCGGCATCGGCGAGAACGCCGGCATGGTGCGTGAGCTGACCCTGAACAAACTGGGCCTGCTGGGCTTCGAAATCGACCACGACCGCAACATGGCCGCTCGCTTCGGCAAATCCGGCGCCATCACCAAAGACGGCAGCCGCCTGGCGTTGGTGATCCCGACCAACGAAGAGTTGGTCATCGCGCAGGACGCATCCCGCCTGACCGCGTAATGCTCTCAAAACACCGTCAGCCCAGGCTGACGGTGTTGTTTTAGCCTCATGTTAATCGTGAAGAGGACTATTCTGTGTCACGTACTATTATGTTGATCCCCACCGGCACCAGCGTCGGCCTGACCAGCGTCAGCCTGGGTGTCATCCGCTCCATGGAGCAAAAAGGCGTTCGTCTGAGCGTGTTCAAGCCTATCGCTCAACCGCGCACCGGCGACAACGCACTCGACCAGACCACCACCATCATCCGCAGCAACTCCACCATCCCGGCGGCCGAACCGCTGCGCATGGATTACGTTGAGGGCCTGCTGAGCTCCAACCAGCAAGACGTGCTGATGGAAGAGATCGTGGCGCGCTACCACGAGAACACCAAAGACGCGGAAGTGGTGCTGATCGAAGGCCTGGTGCCGACCCGCAAACACCAGTTCGCCAACGCGCTGAACTACGAGATCGCCAAAACCCTGAACGCCGAGATCGTCTTCGTGCTGGCGCTGGGCAACGACTCCCCGGCGCAGCTGAAAGAGCGCATCGAACTGGCGCGCACCAGCTTCGGCGGCAGCAAGAACAAAAACATCACCGGCGTGATCATCAACAAGCTGAACGCACCGGTCGACGATCAGGGCCGCACCCGTCCTGACCTGTCCGAAATCTTCGACGACTCCACCAAGGCCAGCATCGCCCATGTCGATCCTGCGCAGCTGTTCGCCAACAGCCCGCTGCCGGTTCTGGGCTGCGTGCCGTGGAGCTTCGATCTGATCGCCACCCGCGCCATCGACATGGCTCGCCACCTGAAGGCCCGCGTGGTCAACGAAGGCGACATCATGACCCGCCGCGTGAAGTCCGTGACCTTCTGTGCGCGCAGCATTCCGCACATGCTGGAACACTTCCGCCCAGGCTCCCTGCTGGTGACCTCCGCAGACCGTCCTGACGTACTGGTCTCCGCCTGCCTGGCGGCGATGAACGGCGTGGAAATCGGCGCTATCCTGCTGACCGGCGGCTACGCCATCGACGAGCCGATCAAGAAGCTGTGCGAACGCGCCTTCCAGACCGGCCTGCCGGTGTTCATGGTCGACACCAACACCTGGCAGACCTCGCTGAGCCTGCAGAGCTTCAACCTCGAAGTGCCGGCGGACGACCACCAGCGCATCGAGAAAGTGCAGAACTACGTGGCCAGCCACATCAGCACCGAGTGGATCGATTCGCTGACCGCCACCTCCGAGCGTTCACGCCGCCTGTCTCCACCGGCGTTCCGTTACGAGCTGACCGAACTGGCGCGTAAAGCCGGCAAGCGCATCGTGCTGCCGGAAGGCGATGAGCCGCGCACCGTGAAAGCGGCGGCCATCTGTGCCGAACGCGGCATCGCGGAATGCGTGCTGCTCGGCAACCCGGACGAGATCCAGCGCGTCGCGGCGGCGCAAGGCGTTGAGCTGGGCAAAGGCATCGAAATCGTCGATCCGGTCGCCGTGCGTGAAAACTACGTGCCGCGTCTGGTTGAGCTGCGCAAGAGCAAGGGCATGACCGAAGTGGTCGCGCGCGAGCAGCTGGAAGACAACGTGGTGCTCGGCACCCTGATGCTGGAACAAGGCGAAGTCGACGGTCTGGTCTCCGGCGCGGTTCACACCACCGCCAACACCATCCGTCCGCCGTTGCAGCTGATCAAAACCGCGCCGGGCAGCTCGCTGGTGTCCTCCGTGTTCTTCATGCTGCTGCCTGACCAGGTACTGGTCTACGGCGACTGCGCGATCAACCCGGATCCGACCGCCGAGCAGCTGTCTGAAATCGCCATCCAGTCTGCGGATTCCGCCGCGGCCTTCGGCATTGAGCCGCGCGTAGCGATGATCTCCTACTCCACCGGCAACTCCGGTGCGGGCAGCGACGTCGAGAAAGTGCGCGAAGCGACCCGTCTGGCGCAGGAAAAACGCCCGGACCTGATCATCGACGGCCCGCTGCAGTACGACGCCGCCATCATGGCCGACGTTGCCAAATCCAAGGCGCCGAACTCACCGGTGGCCGGCCAGGCGACCGTGTTCATCTTCCCGGATCTGAACACCGGCAACACCACCTACAAAGCGGTACAGCGTTCCGCTGACCTGGTCTCCATTGGGCCGATGCTGCAAGGCATGCGCAAGCCGGTGAACGACCTGTCGCGCGGCGCACTGGTTGACGATATCGTCTACACCGTTGCGCTGACGGCGATCCAGTCTTCCCAGGCTGACGCTGCCGCCGCCAAGGCCTGATATTCTTCAGGTTGAGCGATAAAAAAGCGCCGGTCATTGACCGGCGCTTTTCTTTTGCGTTCCCTAACGCGCCAGCAACTGCCCGGCAGCCTCCAGAATATGCTCGGCGGTCAGGCCGTACTCCTGCTGTAAAAACGCCTGAGTGCCCACCTGGCCGTAACGCTCCTTCACCCCCACGCGCCGCATCGGCGTCGGGCACTCCTCCGCCAGCACTTCCGCCACCGCCGATCCCAGCCCGTTATGAATGCTGTGGTTTTCACAGGTGACGATGCGTCCGGTCTTGGCCGCGTAGGTTTTGATCAGTTCACGGTCAATAGGCTTGAGGGTGAACATATCGATCACCGCCGCGCTGACGCCCTGCCGCGCCAGCATCTCCGCCGCCTTCAGCGCCTCCGCCACCATGATGCCGTTGGCGATCAGCGTGATATCGTCGCCGTCGCGCAGCAGGTTGCCCTTGCCGATGGTAAAGCGCGAGCCCTCCTGGTAGATGCGCGTCGCCTGCTTGCGGATGGTGCGCACCCAATAGAAGCCGCGCAGATCCATCAGCTGGCGCAGAACGTCGGCGAACATGGTGGCGTCGGTCACCTCCAGCACCACCGAATGCGCCAGCCCGCGCACGATGCCCATGTCTTCGAACGACATGTGGGTGCCGCCGTTGTGGCAGGCGCTCACCCCCGCGTCGGAGGCGATCACCTTGACGTTGTTGCGCTGGTAATCCAGCGACATGAACAGCTGATCGAAACAGCGGCGGCTGGCGAAGGCGGTGAAGGTGTGCACGAACGGCACCCGGCCGGTGAGCGACAGCCCGGCGGCGACGCCGATCACGTTGGCCTCCATGATGCCGCAGTTGATCACGTGCTGCGGGTGATCCTGGTGCACGCCGTCCATCGCCATCGAGCTCATCAAATCCGCCTCCAGCGCGATGATCGGCGCGCCCGCCTCAATCTGCCGCCGCACCGCGCCGGCGTAGACTTTGCGCATTTCGACGGTGTCGTTTTCCAACTGCGTCACTACGTTAAACATGGGCGGCCTCCAGTTCGGCGATGGCTTTTTCAATCTCCAGCTGCACGTCCGGCGTCAGGCGCAGGTGGTGTGAGTTCGACAGGTTTTCCAGATAGGTCACGCCCTGCCCCTTGATGCTGTCGAGCACGATCGCCAGCGGCCGCTGTTCACCGCCGCGCGCCGGCGCTACCGCCGCCAGCAGCGCCGCGATGTCGTCGCCCTTGACAGTCTGCACCTCAAAGCCGAAGGCGCGGAACTTGGCGGCCAGATCGAACGGTTGGATCACCTCGTCCAGCGCGCCGTCCAGCTGCTGTTTGTTGTAATCGATGAACAGCGTCAGGTTGTTCAGGTTGTGGTGGGCGATAAACTGGAACGCCTCCCAGCACTGTCCTTCATTCAGCTCCCCGTCGCCGAGAATGCTGAACACCCGATTGCGCCGCCCCGCCAGCCGATGGGATAACGCCATGCCGGCGGCGATCGACACGCCCTGCCCCAGTGAGCCGGTGGTGGCGTCCACGCCGCGCGTGCGCAGCCGATCCGGGTGGCTCGGCAGGCGCGTGCCGTTCTGGTTGAGGGTCTTCAGTTCCGCCAGCGGGAAGTAGCCCTTGATCGCCAGCGTGCTGTACAGCGCCGGGCCGGCGTGCCCTTTCGACAGCACAAAGTCATCGCGCTCCGGCCAGTCCGGATCCGCCGGATCGATGCGCATCACGCCGCCGTACAGCACCGCCAGCGTCTCCACCACCGACATGCAGCCGCCATAGTGGCCGAAGCCCAGCCCGGTCAGCGCTTTCAGCGTTTCCAGGCGGATCGCGCGCGCCAGGGCACGCAGCTCTTCAATTTCCGTTTCGCTCGTTGTGTCGTTCATCAGTCTGCCCTCGTTATTTCTCGACGCGGTCAGCGGCCGGCGCGCCTTTGCGTTTTCCCAGGAAGTTATGCGCCACCAGCAGCGCGAACACGGCGACGATCGCCAACATGATCATCTCCTTCGACATAAAGCGCGCCATATTGCCCAGCAGGATGCCGATCGCGCCGAAGTCGGCGTCGGAGAAGGTGGTGTTGGCAAAACCAAGCGCCCCCAACACCGGCAGCAGCAGCACCGGCAGGAAGGTGATCAGCAGCCCGTTGGCAAAGGCGCCCAGCATCGCGCCGCGCCGCCCGCCGGTCGCGTTGCCGAACACCCCGGCGGTAGCGCCGGTGAAGAAATGCGGCACCACGCCGGGCAGGATCAGCACCATCTTCAGTTGCCCCAGCAGGAACAGCCCGGCCAACCCGCCAAGGAAGCTGAACAGGAAGCCGATCAGCACCGCGTTGGGGGCATAGGGATAAACCACCGGACAATCCAACGCCGGCCGCGCGTTAGGCACCAGTTTTTCCGAGAAGCCGGTGAACGCCGGCACGATCTCCGCCAGAATCAAGCGCACGCCCTGCAGAATGATGAACACCCCGGCGGCGAAGGTGATGGCCTGGATAATCGAGTACACCAGGTAGTTCTGGCCGCCGCTGAGCTCGCTTTCCACATAGGCCCGCCCGGCGCAGATAGCCAGGATTAGGTAGATGACGATCATGGTCATCGAGATCGAAATGGAACTGTCGCGCAGGAAGCTGAGATTTTTCGGCAGGTTCATCTCTTCGGTCGAGCGCGAGTTTTTCCCCACTTTCGAGCCGATCCAACCGGACAGCACATAGCCCAGGGTGCCGAAGTGGCCGAAGGCGATATCGTCGTTGCCGGTGATGCGGCGCATATAGCGCTGGGCAATCGCCGGGAAGAACGCCATCACCAGCCCCAGGGTCAACGCGCCGGTAAACACCAGCTGCACGCCCTCGAAGCCTGCCACCGTCAGGATGATGCCGATCATGCAGGCCATGTAGAAGGTGTGGTGGCCGGTGAGGAAGATGTATTTCAGCCGGGTGAAGCGCGCCACCACGATGTTCGCCACCATGCCGAACGCCATGATCAAGGCGGTGGAAGCGCCGTATTTCTCCAGCGCGATAGAGACGATCGCTTCGTTGTTAGGAATGATGCCCTGAATATTAAACGCGTGTTCGAACATGCCGCCCAACGGATTGAGCGACCCGACCAATACCGTGGCGCCGCCGCCCAACACGATAAAGCCGAGAATGGTTTTTACCGTGCCTTTCACCACGTCGGAAAAGGATTTCTTTTGCGCCAGCAAACCGATCAGCGCAATAAGCCCGACCAGCACCGAAGGCACCTTTAATATATCCACCACAAACTTGAGCGTTTCCTGGATAAACATATCCACCTCGCCAATCGTTTTATTCAGAGGATTGAGTGGGCTTCGAAGTAAGCGCGCAGCTTGGCTTCCAGCTCATTGATGTCGATGATGTTGCTGATCACCACCAGCTGCTCGGCCGGCACGCTGGCGCTGTCGGCAATGTCTTTTGCCATCACGAACACGTCGGCCGCGCCGGGAGTGGCGGACGACAGATCGGAGTGTTCAACCTCGGCCTCCACCCCCATCTTTTTCAGCACCTTTTTAATGTTCATTTCCACCATAAAGCTGCTGCCGAGACCTGAACCGCAAATCGCCATGATTTTCATGATATCCACCTGTTGAATTTAGCGTGTAGGGTAGCGCCGCCGGTCATATTCCCGGCGTTGTTAGCATTAATAATGTTCCTGGTGATTAAACGTTAATAGCGGGCGATAATATCCTCGATTTGCCGTTTATCTTTGGCGTGAAATAACGCCTCCATGGCCTGGTTATCGGAAAATAATTCCGCCAGTTGCGAAATCAATTCGATGTGGCTGTTGCTGTCGGGTGCGGAAAGCATCACCACTACCTGAACCGGATCGTTATCCGCGGAATGAAAGTTCACCCCCTGATGGATCTTCAACAGCGATAACCCCAGCGCGTTGGCGCCCAGCTCCGGCCGGGCGTGTGGCATGGCGATGCCCGGCGCCAGGACGAAGTAAGGGCCGAGCTTCTCCTGCTGATGAAAGATGGCCGTCAGGTAATTCGGCGTAATCACACCGTCTTGCAGCAGCGGCTGCGCGCTCAGCGTTACCGCCTGGCGCCAGTCCTCCACCCGTTCGCACAGCTGTATATGATCGGCGGTCAGCCACTCTTTCAGCACGTTATCCTCCCGAGAGTCGATGATTGCGGCCGGTGATTAATTCACCGGCGACGGTAAAACTTTAATCAACCCCTCCTGGCCACACAGTGATGGATATCACAAAGATAGCGCTACCAAAGCGCTATCATGCAGATCTGTGATAGCGCTATCAAAACGCCGTGCTGCGGTATGACGTTAACCACAATTTTTTCTCGCTCTTTCGGGTAACGGGGTAGAATGTGCCGCATACGGGGATCGTCGAAGCCGCGCCGTCGGCTTCCCACCCTCACCATTTTTATGCGCCGCGCGCGCATTTCAGTCGGGATTTGGCATGTCGATCGGTAAAAAACGACGCAGCACGGGCAGGGTGACGTTGGCTGATGTAGCGCAGCTGGCGGGCGTCGGCACCATGACGGTGTCGCGCGCGCTGCGCACGCCGGAGCAGGTTTCAGACAAACTGCGCGAGAAGATTGAAGCCGCGGTGAGCGAGTTGGGGTATCTGCCCAACCTGGCCGCCAGTTCGCTGGCGTCGGCCTCCTCCTACACCATCGCCATGGTGGTGCCCAGCCTGTCCGAATCCGGCTGCGCCGAGATGTTCGCCGGCCTGCAGAAAGTGCTGCAGCCCGCTGGCTATCACATCATGCTGGCGGAGTCGCAGCACCACCTGGAACGCGAGGAGAAACTGCTGGAGACCCTGCTCTCTTACAACCTGGCGGCGGCGGTGCTGCTCAGCGTCGAGCATTCGCAAAATGCCCGCAACGCGTTGATCGCCGCCAACATTCCGGTGGTGGAGATCGGCGCCGTACGCGCCGATCCGATCGACATGAGCATCGGCATCGATTACGTGGCGGCCATGTATCAGCTGACGCAAACGGTGATCGCCAGCGGCTATCAGAACATCGGGCTGCTGTGCGCCAATCAGGAACAGTGGATTTTCCAGCAGCACCTGCAGGGCTGGCACAAGGCGCTGCTGCGCAACCATATGTCGCCGCATCGGGTGATCAACGCCGCGCAGCCCGCCAGCTTCAGCACCGGCGCGCAGCAGCTGCCGGAATTCTTGCTGGCCTGGCCGGAGCTGGACGCGCTGGTGTGCGCCTCGGACGAACTGGCGGGCGGCGCGCTGTATGAATGCCAGCGGCGGCGCATCAAGGTGCCGGACAATCTGGCGGTGGTGGGATTCGGCAACAGCGAGTTCAGCCGGGTGTGCCAGCCGCCGCTGACCACCATGACCATTCCGCATCGCGATATCGGCATTCAGGCCGGTCAGGCGCTGCTGGCGAGGCTGAACGAGCAACCCTGGCAGCCGGCAGGTTCCCTGCCCGCCACGCTGTGCCGCCGCGACAGCTGCTGAATCCACAGCATAAAAAAAGCCGGTCGATGACCGGCTTTCCTCACGCGTTGGCGTCTCAGTGGTTATCGAGCGGCTTACCGTAATCCTGCTCGTTGTTGCGCGTCAGCCACAGCGACAGCGCCTTCAGCGAATCCGGGGTAAACTCGTCGCAGCGCGCGGTGATCTCTTCCGGCGTCAGCCAGCACACTTCAGCCACTTCTTCTTCCTGCAGCGCGAACGGGCCGTGCGATACGCAGCTGAACAGCGCGCCCCACACCCGGCACTGCTCTTCTTCGAAGTAGAACAGACCGTGTTCGGCGAAAGGCACGCCGGCGATGCCCAGCTCCTCTTCCGCCTCGCGGCGCGCCGAGTCCAGCACGTTTTCACCGCTTTGCACTACGCCGCCCGCCGTCGCGTCCAGCCAGCCCGGGTAGAAGTCCTTGATCTCGGTGCGACGCTGCACCAGAATTTTTCCCATCCCATCATGCACCACAATATAGGTAGCACGATGACGCAGCCGCTCCGCCCGCATCTGTTGACGACTGGATTGCGCAATCACCTCGTTTTGCTCGTCGACGATATCAACCCATTCGGTATCTGCAGCCTGACCCTGTTCCGCCATCCTCTAAAACCTTCTATTTTGGCGCGATGCATCCCGCGCGCTGGTTAATCAATGAGTGTTTTTCAAAGATTTTTATTGTGTGTGTATAAATTAGTGCGTTTAGCGTGTTAACGCCACCTCCGCGACGACCTTGCCGTCGTCGAGCGCCAGCACGCGCAAAGTGCCCCGATCCAACATGCCGTAGCTGGCCGGAAACCCCCCTTTCGGGATGCTGACCGAGCCCGGATTGAAGCAATAGATCTCACCCTGCCGCTCCGCCTGCGGCAGATGCGTATGGCCGTAGGCCAGGACGTCACCGCGGGATAACGGCGGCAGTGCCGAGGGATGATAAAGGTGACCGTGGGTCAAAAACAATCGTCTTTTTTGCAGTACAACCTGTTGCCAGGGCGCCTCGATAGGGAACGTCAGCAGCATCTGATCGACCTCGCTGTCGCAATTGCCGCGAACAGCGATGATCTTGTCGCTATAGCGGTTCAATCGTTCGGCAACCTGAGCGGGCTGATACCCAGCCGGCAGCGCGTTGCGCGGGCCGTGATTCAGCAAATCGCCCAGAAGAATCAGCCAGTCGGCGCCCTGTTGTGCGAACAATTCCAGCACGCGTTCGGTAGCCGGCAGCGATCCGTGGATATCCGAGGCGAACATCAGCTTCATAACCTTGTCCTATAGAGGGAAATAAGCGCCATTTTACCGCGCCGGCGCCGTGCGGCAAACCGCCGCCCGCCCCGGTGTAGAATTGTGATCCAACTGTGCAGATAGCATCGGACGAATCCCACATAGCCTGCTATCCTTAGCTGCTATTGTTGGATCTCTGATATACCTTTGTGCGCGGCGAAGACCGCAGCAACGTGTAATGAATTACAGATCACCTTACCGCAGGAGGCAACATGATTGACCTGTATTACGCGCCTACTCCCAATGGTCACAAGATCACCTTGTTTCTGGAAGAGGTCGGCTTGCCCTACCGTATCCATCGCGTAAACATCAGCGCCGGCGAGCAGTTCAAACCGGACTTTCTGAGCATTTCTCCCAACAACAAAATCCCGGCGATTGTCGATCAGCAACCGGTGGACGGCGGCGCGCCAATCAGCCTGTTCGAGTCCGGGGAAATCCTGCTGTATCTGGCGGAGAAGACCGGCAAGCTGCTGAGCAAGGGCCTGCGCGAACGCGCCGCCACCCTGCAGTGGCTGTTCTGGCAGGTGGCCGGATTCGGGCCGATGCTCGGGCAGAATCACCACTTTAACCACTACGCGCCGCAGCCGGTGCCTTACGCCATCGAGCGTTACCATCTGGAAACCAAACGGCTGTACGGCGTGCTGGACGCTGAACTGCAAAAACACCCGTACCTGGGCGGCGATAACTACAGCATCGCCGATATCGCCACCTACCCGTGGGTGGTGTCGCATCCGCGCCAGCGCATCGATCTGGCAGATTACCCGGCGGTGCGCAACTGGTTCGAGCGCATCAGCAACCGCCCGGCGACCGAGCGCGCCTACAAACTGGCCGAACAAGCCTAAGCGCCTCCTCCGACTCCCCGTCGGCCGGGGAGTCACATCGTCCTCACGTTATCATTTCCTTACTTTCCGTGTATTCTGAACGCTAATAATCAGACCTATGGAGAATCTCTGATGTCTTTCAGTCAACCCGACGCCGTTATTCGCATTAAAAATCTGCGGCTGCGCACGTTCATCGGTATCAAGGAAGAGGAAATCAACAACCGGCAGGACGTGCTGATCAACGTGGTGATCCACTACCCGGCGGACAAGGCGCGCAACAGCGAAGACATCGCCGACGCGCTCAACTACCGCACCATCACCAAAGCGATCATCCGCCATGTGGAAGATAACCGTTTCGCGTTGCTGGAAAAATTAACGCAGGATGTGCTCGACATCGTAAAAGAACACGCCTGGGTAACCTATGCTGAAGTGGAGATAGATAAACTTCTGGCTCTGCGCTACGCCGATTCGGTCTCCATGACCATGAGCTACCGCCGGGGCTAACTCAGGGAGGTAGACCATGCGGATCCTGATCACCGGCGCAACGGGATTGATAGGCAGCAGCCTGACGGCAAGACTGCTGGCGCTTTCTCACCACATTACGGTACTGACCCGCGACGAGCGGCGCGCCCGAGCCAAACTGGGCGATCGGCCGAGCTATTGGCAAACGCTGGACGACCGGCAGTCGCTGGATGACTTCGACGCGGTGATCAACCTGGCCGGCGAACCTATCGCCGACAAGCGCTGGAGCGCGCAGCAGAAAGAGCGCCTGTGCCGCAGCCGCTGGGATCTGACCGAACGCCTGGCGCAGCTGATCAAAGCCGGCAGCACGCCGCCCGGCGTGCTGATTTCCGGTTCCGCCGTCGGCTACTACGGCGATCAGGGGCAGGCGGTGGTCACCGAAGAGGAGCCGCCGCACGACGAATTCACCCACCAGCTGTGCCAGCGCTGGGAAACGCTGGCGCTGCAGGCGCAGAGCGACGCCACCCGCGTCTGCCTGCTGCGCACCGGCGTGGTGCTGGCGCCACAGGGCGGCGCGCTGGCCAAAATGCTGCCGCCGTTCCGCTTCGGACTGGGCGGCCCGATCGGCGACGGCCGCCAATATCTGCCGTGGATCCATCTCGACGACATGGTCAACGGCATTATTTATCTGCTGGATCACGCCACCCTGAGCGGCCCGTTCAACATGGTGGCTCCTTACCCGGTGCATAACGAACAGTTCGCCGCCCAATTGGCCAACGTGCTCGATCGCCCGGCGTTTCTGCGGGTGCCGGCGTTCGTCATGCGTTTGTTGATGGGGGAAGCGGCGGTGCTGGTGCTCGGCGGCCAGCGGGCGGTGCCGAAGCGCCTGGAAGAAGCCGGCTTCCACTTCCGCTATCTGGAGTTGGAACAGGCGTTGGATGACGTTGTCAATCAGCGGGCCGAAGCCCGCTGATCTGAGGTTACTTCAACGCGCCGGACAGGAACTGCTGCAGGCGCGGGCTTTTGGGGTTGCCGAACAGCTCGGCCGGCGGCCCCTGTTCTTCAATCAACCCTTTGTGCAGGAAGATCACGTGGTTGGAAACGTGGCGCGCAAACTCCATTTCGTGCGTCACCACCACCATGGTCTTCCCCTCCTCCGCCAGCTTCTGCATGATGCGCAGCACCTCGCCCACCAGTTCGGGATCCAGCGCCGACGTCGGTTCGTCAAACAGCAGCACCTCCGGCTCCATCGCCAATGCGCGGGCGATAGAGACGCGCTGCTGCTGACCGCCCGACAGGTGCACCGGGTATTTGCCGCGCGCCCGCTCGTCGATGCCCACTTTGTCCAGGTAGCGCACCGCGCGCTCGTGCGCGTCGGCCTTGCTCAGCCCCAGCACCTGCACCGGCGCTTCCATCACGTTCTCCAGCACCGTCATGTGGCTCCACAGGTTAAAGTGCTGGAACACCATGGTCAGGCGGGTGCGCAGCAGCTGCAGCTGCTTCTTGTCGAATACCTTCAGCTGGCCGTCCTTGTCGCGCACCATGCGAATATCTTCGTTGTTCAGACTGATCGAACCTTCGCTCGGCTTCTCAAGGAAGTTGATGCAGCGCAGAAAGGTGCTTTTGCCGGAGCCGGATGAGCCGATGATGCTGATCACATCCCCGGCGTTGGCCGCCAGCGAGACGCCCTTCAGCACTTCGTGGTCGCCATAGCGTTTGTGCAGTTCCGTGACGGCTAATTTATTCTCAGACATGGTTTTCTTCCCGTCATTTATCAGTGACTAACGTGTGCCATCCAGCGTTTCTCAGCTTTGCGGAACAGGCTGATTAACACGTAGGAGATGATCAGATACAGCACCGCCGCGATGCCGAAGGCGTAGAACGGCTGATAGGTCGCGGCGTTGATGTCGCGCGCGATCTTCAGCAGATCCGGCACGGTGGCGGTAAACGCCAGCGCGGTGGAATGCAGCATCAGGATCACCTCGTTGCTGTAAGCCGGCAGCGCGGTGCGCAGCGCCGAAGGCAAAATGATGCAGCGATACATCTTGAAGCGCGAGAAACCGTAGGCGTTGGCGGCCTCGATTTCACCGTGCGGCACCGAGCGGATCGCCCCGGCGAAGATCTCGGTGGTATAAGCGCAGGTGTTGAGCGTCAGCGCCAGGATGGTGCAGTTGAGCCCGCTGCGGAAAAACGCATTGAGAAACTCGCTGCCGCGCACGATCTCGAGGCTGTACATGCCGGAGTAGAACACCAGCAGCTGCACGTACAGCGGCGTACCGCGAAACACATAGGTGTAGAGCCACACCGGGAAACGCACCCAGCGAAGGGAAGACACGCGCGCCACCGCCATCGGGATCGCCAGCAGCCCGCCCATCACCACTGAAGCGATCAGCAGCCACAGCGTGATCGCCACGCCGGTAAAGCGGTAGCCGTCGCTCCACAGCAGCGACTGCCAGTACTGTTGCAGGATATCGATCATAGCTCGGCCCTCTTGACGCCCAGTGAGTAACGCCGTTCAAGCCACAGCAGCACGCCGTTGGAAACGGTAGTGAAGACCAGATACACCACGCCGGCCACGATGGCGAAGAAGAACGGCTGATAGGTGCCTTTCCCCGCCAGCTGCGTGGCTTTGACCACGTCGTTCAGGCCGAGAATCGACACCAGCGCCGTCGCCTTCAGGATCACCTGCCAGTTGTTGCCGATGCCCGGCAGGGCAAAACGCATCATCGCCGGGAACAGAATGCGCCGGAAGATCTGCGCGCCGCTGAAGCCATAGGCCGTCGCCGCTTCGATCTGCCCTTTCGGCACCGCCAGATAAGCGCCGCGGAAGGTCTCGGTAAAATAAGCGCCGTAGATAAAGCCGAGGGTTATGATGCCGGCGCCGAGCGGATCGATATCGATCTGCGCGAAGCCCAGCAGCGTAGTGATATTGTTCAGCGCGATTTGCAGACCATAAAAGATCAGCAGCATCAGCACCAGATCGGGCACGCCGCGGATCAGCGTGGTATAGGCGCCGAACAGGCCGGAGATAAAGGGGTTATGAGACAGTTTGCCACCGGCGCCGATCAGGCCGATCACCACCGCCAGCAGCACGGAACTGAGGGCCAGCTCCAGCGTCACCAGAGCCCCCTCGAAAATCAGTTGGGAATAGCCTTGCAGCATCTACTTCACCCTGTGGTCTAGGATCCGAACCATCGGGGCCGGCACGCCGGCCCCACAGTCACAGCATGGAACGGTAAGCGGATTACCCGCCATAGACGTCAAAGTCGAAGTACTTTTTCGCGTATTTGTCGTAGGTGCCGTCTTTGCGCATCTCGGCGAAAGCTTTGTCCAGCGCCGCCTTCAGCTCGGTATCGGTCTTGCGCAGCCCCATGCCGGTGCCGACGCCGAAGAACTTGTCATCCTTCACCGATTCGCCGGCGAACGCATAGTCTTTGCCCGGCGGCTGTTTCAGGAAGCCGTCGCTGCCCGCCACTTCATCCTGGAAGGCGGCGTCGATACGCCCGGAAGCCAAATCGGCGTAAACCAGATCCTGGTTCTGGTAAGGCACGACGGTGATGCCCTTCGGCTGCCACATGGCGTTGGCGTAGGCTTCCTGGGTAGTGCCCTGCAACACGCCCACGCTCTTGCCTTTCAGGGCGTCCACGGTAGGCAACAGCTTGGATCCTTTCGGCGCGATCAGACGCGCGTTGGCGGCATACAGCTTGTCGGTAAAGGCGATTTCCTGCTGGCGTTTTTCGGTGATGGACAGCGAAGAGATGATGGCGTCGATTTTCTTCGCCTTGAGGGATGGGATCAGCGCGTCGAAGTCGCTCTCCACGAAGGTGCATTGGGTATTGATGCGTTTGCACAGCTCTTTGGCCAAATCGATGTCAAAGCCAACCAATTCGCCTTTGGCGTTTTTGGATTCAAACGGTGCGTAAGTCGGATCGGTGCCAATCTTCAGCGTGGAAGGAATGGCGGCAAAGGCGCTGCTGGCGGCGCTCAAAGCCAGAACTAACGGCAAAATCAAAACCCGCTTTTTCATAAATTACCCTCAAATTGATTTTTTTGATGCCACTACGGGCATTACTTTTCCCCACCAAATCAATTTGCAGTAATCGTGCCACATTAGGTGCTACGGGCGGAGGGAACGGCTCCGGCCTTCACAATACTGTTTCCTGGGACGATAACCGCAAAATTAAATCGGCCGCTCGGGGCCGCGCCACTGGCAGCCGCGATAAGGCGGCGCCATGAAACAGTGAACGTGATGAAGTGGGATCATTATGGTGCATGCGCCGCCCTAATTCAGTGCGGTGTTGCACAAATGTACCAATTTGGGGATGAAAATGTTAATCAGCGCCCTGCCAGCGGGTGAACAGATCGGCCGGCAGTTCGATATCAAACTGATCGATCACCCGATTGACGGTCTGATCGATGATGTCTTCCACGCTTTTCGGCTGGTGGTAAAACGCCGGCACCGGCGGCATGATCACCGCCCCCATCTCCGCCGCCTGCGTCATCAGCCGCAGGTGCCCAAGGTGCAGCGGCGTTTCCCGCACGCACAGCACCAAACGGCGGCGCTCTTTGAGCACCACGTCGGCGGCGCGGGTCAGCAGCCCGTCGCTGTAGCTGTTGACGATGCCGGACAGGGTTTTGATCGAACATGGCAGGATCGCCATACCCAGGGTTTTGAAAGAGCCGGAGGAGATGGCGGCGGCGATATCGCGCGCATCGTGCACCACGTCGGCCAGCGCCTGCACTTCACGCAGACTGTACGGCGTTTCCAGCGCCAGCGTCTGCCGTGCAGCGTTGCTCATCACCAGATGGGTTTCCACCTCTGCGACGTCGCGCAAAACCTGTAACAGGCGCACGCCGTAGATCGCGCCGCTGGCGCCGGAAATGCCGATGATGAGTCGTTTCATGGAAAATGGCCTCTGCCGTAAAAAGTAAGATCAGGCAGACTTTGCCGCAATGGCGAGGGATAAGCAAGTTCACAGGAGCAAGGCGCACCGCCGCAGACGCGGCGATGCCCCCCCCCCCCGAGTAATCAACGCGGCCGGTTAGCCTTCGTTGTGCAGTTCCAGATTTTCCGCTTCGGTTTGCCCTCGCAGCGCCTTGGCGTCGTCGCTGCGCAGCGACTCCAGGTATTCCAGATAGCTTTGATCGACGTCTTTGGTCACGTAGATGCCGTTGAATACCGAGCATTCGAACTGGGTGATGTCCGGGTTCTCTTCGCGCACCGCTTCGATCAGATCGTCCAGGTCCTGGAAGATCAGCCCGTCGGCGCCGATGATCTGGCGGATTTCATCCACTTCACGCCCGTGGGCGATCAGTTCGTTGGCGCTCGGCATGTCGATGCCGTAGACGTTAGGGAAACGCACTTCCGGCGCGGCGGAAGCCAGATAGACGCGCTTGGCGCCCGCTTCGCGCGCCATTTCGACGATCTGCTCCGAAGTGGTGCCGCGCACGATGGAGTCATCCACCAGCAGCACGTTCTTGTCGCGGAATTCGGCGCGGTTGGCGTTCAGCTTGCGGCGCACCGACTGACGGCGCGCCTGCTGGCCCGGCATGATAAAGGTGCGGCCGACGTAGCGGTTCTTCACAAAGCCCTGGCGGTAGGGCTTCTCGAGAATACGCGCGATCTCCAGCGCGATGTCGCAGGAGGTTTCCGGGATCGGGATCACCACGTCGATGTCCAGATCTTCCCATTCGCGGGCAATCTTCTCACCCAGCTTCTGGCCCATGCGCACGCGGGCGCTGTAGACCGAGATCTTGTCCATAAAGGAGTCCGGGCGAGCGAAATAGACGTATTCAAACAGGCACGGGTTGGTTTTCGGGTTCTCTGCGCACTGGCGGGTGAACAGCTGGCCCTTGGTGGTGATGTACACCGCTTCGCCCGGCGCCACATCGCGCAGGAACTCAAAGCCCAGGGTATCCAGCGCCACGCTCTCGGAAGCCACCATGTACTCGCTGCGGCCATCCTCCAGCGTGCGCTTGCCGATCACCAGCGGGCGAATGCCGTTCGGATCGCGGAACGCCAGCAGGCCATGGCCGATGATCATCGCCACGCAGGCGTAAGCGCCGCGCAGTTGCTGATGCATGGCGGCGACCGCGGTAAAGATGTTGTCGGCCTCCAGCGGGTAGTGCGGGAAGCGATCCAGCTCGCTGGCCAGCACGTTCAGCAGGATTTCCGAGTCGGAGGTGGTGTTGACATGGCGGCGGCCGCTTTCGAACAGCTTTTGGCGCAGCTCATGGGCGTTGGTCAGGTTGCCGTTGTGAGCCAGCGTAATGCCGAACGGCGAGTTGACGTAGAAAGGCTGGGCCTCAGAGGCGCTCGAGCTGCCGGCCGTCGGGTAACGCACATGGCCAATGCCCATGTTGCCCTGCAAGCGTTGCATATGGCGCGCCTCAAACACATCTTTCACCAGGCCGTTGGCTTTACGCAAACGGAACCCGTTGTGGGCGTCAATGGTGACGATGCCTGCGGCATCCTGGCCACGGTGCTGAAGCACCGTCAGCGCATCATAAATCGACTGGTTTACCGGCATGAAACCGGCGATACCGACAATACCGCACATGTTGTCTTTTCCTCATCAGCGCTACCGCCCCGGCAATTGGGTCGGCAAGAAACTCGACGTGCTCTGCAGGTAGTCAAAGAACCACCTGATGACGTAACTGAACTGGGGAATGAGCTGCGACTGTTTCCAGTCGGCACTCTGTGAAAAGCCGGTAAAGGTATCCAGGAAGAACAGGATCGCTGCGACGATCAATACTCCGCGCAGCGCGCCGAAGCAGATGCCCAACACCCGGTCGGTGCCCGACAACCCGGTTTTCTCTACCAGTGAGCTAATCACATAGTTAACAATAGCCCCTACGATCAAGGTCGCGATGAACAAAATCGCGATCGCGATGCCGTTTCGCACCAGTTCATCTTCAAAACGAGTGAAATAGACCGCAAGGTAAGAGTAGAAATGGCTGGCAACAAAAAACGCACATCCCCATGTCACAAGTGACAATGCTTCGCGAACAAACCCTCGGATCAGGCTCACCAGAGCCGAAAATCCAATCACCGCTATAATGACGTAATCAATCCAGACCATGAACTATTCCAATGATGAATCGCCCCTGCATCCAATTCGCGGCGAATTCTAACAGAAAAAGAAAACGTTTGCGTAGGGGATTTCCTACCACGTTACAAATAAAAAGCGGCGATCAAAAAATTCCCAATCGCCGCGCCTACATAGGTGATTTCGCCTGTAAAAGGCGCGGTTTTTCTCGCTTTCTCTCCACCACTCCTTAATTCAGGGGCGCATCGTGCTGCGCCCCTGCGGGGTTTAACGGCCGTACGGCTTCACCTGCCCGCTCAGCCCGCTGATCGAGTTCAGCGACGGCAGCGCCGCCTGCAGCTTCTGCTTGGAGGCATCCGGGCCGACGTAGATACGGGTGATCTGCCCCTGCACCGGCGTTGACGGCACGGTAAAGGCGCGATAGCCCGAGAGGCGCAGCGAGGCGACAATCTCGTTCGCCTTGGCGGCATTTTTCAACGCCCCGAGCTGCACGACGTAGGCTTGCCCGGCCGGCGCTTTTTCTTCCGCCGGTTTCGGCTGCGGCGTCGGTTCAGGTTTCGGCGTCGGCTCCGGCTTCGGTACCGGCTTCACTTCCACCGGTTTCGGTTGCGGCGCCGGTTTCGGTTTCACTTCCACCGGTTTGGTTTCTACCGGTTTCGGCTTGGGCTGCGGCACCGGCTGAGGACGCGTTTCGACCGGCGGCGGCGCCACCTGCGCCGGCTGCTGAGCACCTTGCCGCACCGCCTGTTGCGCCGCCGCTTCATTGGCCGCCTGCTGTTCGACCAGCGCGCCCGCCCCTTCCGGCGGCTGCGCCGGCAACGGTTGCGTCACCGGTGGCAGCACGTCGTTCTCTTCGACGTCGCCCGCCTTCGGCACCAACGGAATGGCCGCGAATTCATCCTCGTAATGCTTCTTTTTACCGTCCAGCAACCCTGGCAGGATGATCACCCCCAGCGCCACCAGAATCACGGTTCCGACCAGTCGGTTCTGAAATTTACTCGCCACTCACACTCCCCGCATCTCGTCTGACGCCGCCATCACCTGCGCCACGGTGTGGAACGATCCACAGACGATCACAATATCCTGTTTATCAGCATCCTGCATAGCCTGCCGCCAGGCAGTTTCGACATCATTAAAGCGGCGCGGTTCCGCCAGATGTTGCGCCAGCTGTTCGACGCTGGCGCCGCGCGGCCCGTCGAGCGGCGCGCAGTACCATTCATCCACCTGCTCGCTGAGGCAGGCCAGCGTGCCGGCGATATCCTTGTCCGACAGCATGCCCACCACCGCGCGCACCTTGCCGCCGTTGCGCGGCAGTTTGGCCAGACGCCCGGCGAGATAGCCGGCGGCGTGCGGATTGTGCGCCACATCGAGGATCAGCGTCGGCTCACGCCGCACGATCTGGAAGCGCCCCGGCAGCGTCGCCTGCTGCAGCCCGGTGAAAATCGCGCGTTCGTCGATTTCCAGTGGAGAACAGTTGAGCGCCGCCAGCGCGGTAGCGGCGTTGGCCAGCGGTACGTTCGGCGTCGGCAGATCGGTCAGCAGCGTGTCGCCGCCCTGCCACTGCCAGCGATCGCCCTGCTCGCTGAAGCGCCAGGCTTCGCCGCGGCGAGACAGCGGTGCGCCCAGCGTTTCGGCAACCTGACGAATGCTGTCCGGCATGTCGGGTTCACCGACCACCGCCGGTTTGCCGCTGCGGAAAATGCCGGCCTTTTCACGGCCGATGCTTTCGCGATCGTTACCCAGCCAGTCGGTGTGATCGAGCGCGATGCTGGTGATCACCGCCACGCTCGGATCGACGATGTTGGTAGCGTCGAGACGCCCGCCCAGGCCCACTTCCAGGATCACCACGTCGAGCCGCGCCTGTTTGAACAGCTGCAGCGCCGACAGGGTGCCGAATTCGAAATAGGTCAGCGACGTTTCGCCGCGGCCGGCTTCAATGGCGGCGAACGAGCGGCTGTGCTCCGCTTCGCTCAGCTCTTCCCCCTGAATGCGCACGCGTTCGGTATAGCGCACCAGATGCGGCGAACTGTAGACGCCGACACGCAGGCCGGCGGCCAGCAGAATCGCTTCAAGGGTGCGACAGGTGGTGCCTTTGCCGTTGGTGCCGGCAACGGTGAACACCGTGGGTGCGGGGGTCAGTAAATCCAGATGCGCCGCGACGCGCTGTACGCGCTCAAGGCCGAGTTCGATCGCCTGGCTGTGCAGACGTTCCAGATAATAAAGCCACGAGCTCAATGGCGACGTGGCTTGGGGAATTTGGTGGTTTTGCATGAGTCCCATCACTGAACTTGGGTTCATTAATCCATCAGGGCACCACCCTCACCGCGGTAAAGGCGATGCGCTTCGTGACTGCCGCCAGCCTGCCAACCGCAGCGGATAGGCTACGGCCGGCGGAGAGCGGGCATCAGCCGTCACTTAGCCACAAAGTGGCGGCTGAACCCGGGCGGGATCTGTCTTTGCCTCAGGCGTCGGCCTGCTGCTCCGGCTCAATGACCGGCGCGGCCTCATCGAAATGCGGCTGCGGCTGGTTGGTCAGCTTGGACAGAATGCTCGCCAACGTTTGGCGCATTTCCGGACGGCGAACGATCATGTCGATCGCGCCTTTTTCGATCAGGAACTCGCTGCGCTGGAAGCCTGGTGGCAGTTTCTCGCGCACGGTTTGCTCGATAACGCGCGGGCCGGCAAAACCGATCAGCGCTTTCGGCTCGGCGATGTTGATATCGCCCAGCATCGCCAGGCTGGCGGAGACACCGCCCATGGTCGGGTCGGTCAGCACGGAGATATACGGCAAGCCGCGCTCCTGCATTTTGGCCAACGCCGCGCTGGTTTTCGCCATCTGCATCAGCGACATCAGCGCTTCCTGCATACGCGCGCCGCCGCTGGCGGAGAAGCACACCAGCGGACAGTTGTCCTCCAGCGCCTGCTCAACCGCACGCACGAAACGCGCGCCGACCACGGAAGACATAGAGCCGCCGATGAAGGCGAATTCGAAGGACGCGGCGACGATCGGCATACCGTACAGCGTGCCCTTCATCACCACCAGCGCGTCTTTCTCGCCGGTCGCTTTCTGTGCGGCGACCAGACGATCTTTATAGCGCTTGGAATCCTTGAATTTCAGAACGTCCTTCGGCTCCAGATCGCTGCCCAGCTCCACTTCGCTGCCTTCGTCCAGCAGGGTATGCAGACGCGCGCGCGCGCCCATACGCATGTGGTGGTCGCACTTCGGGCACACTTCCAGATTCCGCTCCAGCTCGGCGCGGTAGAGAACCTGGCCGCAGCTGTCGCATTTAGTCCAGACCCCTTCAGGAATGCTCGCCTTACGGGTTTGTGTGATATTGCTCTTGTTAAGAATTCGTTCAATCCAGCTCATCGATGACCTTTCTGTTTGAACCTGGCACACGCCAGTCCGCTGTTCATGCTTTAACAATCCCCCCGAAAACACCCCAATGAAAAAATGCCCGTTCGCGGCGCGGCAAGCGCGGCGACTGAGGCATCGGCTTCAGGGTTGTTCGCAGGAACAGACCATAATGTCGCTCATTAAACCATATCGGCCCGACGCTGTGGACAAAAAACTGGTCGAACCGACAGGTTAAGCGATGTTTTTACTGTTTTTGCTGGCGGGCGGCCGCGCGCTTGTGGCGCCAAATTTCAATCACCCCCGGCAGAATCGAAACGATGATGATCCCGACGATCAACAGTTTCAGGTTCTCCTGCACCACCGGCAGATCGCCGAACAGGTAGCCAGCATAAGTGAAGAGCAGCACCCAAACCAGTGCGCCAATCACGTTGTAGGCGGCGAAGTGGCGATAGGACATATGCCCCATACCGGCGACGAACGGCGCAAAAGTACGCACGATCGGCACGAATCGCGCCAGAATAATCGTTTTCCCGCCGTGCTTCTCATAAAACTGATGCGTTTTATCCAGGTAGCTGCGGCGGAAGATTTTCGAATTCGGGTTGCTGAACAGCTTCTCGCCGAACAACCGCCCGATAGTGTAGTTCACCGCATCGCCGAGGATCGCCGCCGCCACCATCAACGCCACCATGGTGTGCACGTTCAGATCGTTGGTCGGCAACGCCGCCAACGCGCCGGCGACGAACAGCAAAGAATCCCCCGGCAGGAACGGCGTCACCACCAGACCGGTTTCACAAAACAGGATCAGGAACAGAATAGCGTTGACCCACATGCCGTATTGTGCGACCAGTTCGGCCAGGTGCACATCAATATGCAGAATGAAATCAATAATAAACTTGATGATGTCCATAAATTCTCTCATTGATGCCGGGCGTTTCAATCACCCGGCAGAAGCACAAGGGAGCGACGCTTTCAGGCGTGCCGGCGTTTAATCGTCGGGCAAAAACAGCGGCCCCATCGGCGGCCGCGGCAGACCAAAGTGGTCAGGGTAATCCACGGCAACCAGATACAGCCCCTCGGCTCGCGCCGTCGCCGCCGCCAGATTGCGATCCTTCAGCGCCAGCAACTCGGCCATCCAGTTCTCATCCTGATTGCCGCAGCCGATCTCCATCAGGCTGCCGACGATGTTGCGAACCATGTGATGCACGAAGGCATTCGCCTTGATATCTACCACAATATATTCGCCGTAGCGCGTAACCTTAACGTGTTTTACGCAGCGCCACGGGGTGCGCGACTGGCATTGCACCGCGCGGAACGACGTGAAATCGTTCTCGCCCAGCAGCGCCTGCGCCGCCCGATGCATGCGATCGGCGTCCAGCGGGTGATAAAAATGCGTTACCCCCTGCTGCAGCACCGCCGGCCGGTAGCGATGGTTGAAAATGATATAGCGGTAGCGGCGCGCGGTGGCGCTGAAACGCGCGTGAAAATCGTCGGCAACGGGGCTCACCCAACGCACCGCAATATCCGGCGGCAAATGGGTATTCACCCCCATCGTCCAGGCGGCGTCCTTGCGGCGCGCAGTGGTTTCGAAGTGCACCACCTGCCCGGTGGCGTGCACCCCGGCGTCGGTACGCCCGGCGCACAGCACGGTAATCGGTGCATCCGCCACCTTGCTCAACGCCTGCTCCAGGCGTTCCTGCACGCTGGCCACTTCTTGCTGCCGCTGCCAGCCGTAATAACGGCTGCCGTCATATTCGATGCCCAGCGCTACCTTCAGCGTCGGCTGAGCGGGCGAGACCACCTCAGACATCAGTACATCTGCTCCTGCACCAGACGCTCGGCGGTTTCGACAGCCATCAACGCGCCGCCGAAGCGCACGTTGTCCGCCACCGTCCAGAACTGCAGCAGCTCGGGGATGCCGTAATCGTTACGCAGGCAGCCGATGCTGAGCGCATCGCTGCCGGAAGCGTCGGTGACCTGGGTCGGGTAATCGTCCTCTTCGCTCAGCTGAATATCTTCGACCTCTTCGAGCTCGCTGCGCGCCTCTTCGGCGGACAGCGGGCGCAGCGCTTCCAGGTGCACCACCTGCGCGTGGCCATAAAACACCGGCGACTGAACGCAGCTCACCGAAATCGGCAGCCCTTCATCCTGCAGCACCTTGCGCACCTGATCGACGATCAGGCGCTCTTCGCGCACGCTGCCCTGCTCGTCGGCGACAAGCGGCAGCAGGTTGAACGCCAGCTGTTTACCGAAAACGCCTTCCTCGGCCGGAATGCCGTTCAGCAGGCGCGCGCTCTGGCCGGCCAGATCGTCCACCGCCACCTTGCCGCGCGACGATACCGACATCAGCGTGGTGACGTGCAGACGCGACAGCCCCGCCTGTTCGGTCAGCGGTTTGATCGCCGTCAGCAGTTGGCTGACCATGCTGTCGGCCACCGCCACGATATTGCGGTTACGGTAATCCGCCAGCACCTGCGGGTTCACGCCCGGCACCACCAGCGGCACATCCGGCTCCATGGCGAACAGGCCGCTGGTGTCGATCACCAGGCAGCCCATGTTGCCGGCTTCTTCGGCATAGCGCGCGGAAGCGTCGCTGCCGGCGACGAAGAAGGCCAGCTGCGCCTGCGACCAGTCGAACTCTTCGGCGTTTTGCACCAGAAGAGACTTGCCGTTGAAGCGCACATTGGCGCCCGCGCTGCGTTCGCTTGCCAGAGGATAGAGCTCACCCACCGGGAACTGGCGTTCCTGCAACAATTCCAGCAACGCTTCACCTACCGCGCCAGTGGCGCCGAGCAGCGCGATATTCCAGCCGTCAGACATCGGGTTTTCTCCAGAGTATTTCATTCATAAAAGCACACGGGCAGTGCAATCACCGCCCGATAATCTTTACCGCTCACTGTAGCGGCGTTGGCTTAAGACAACCTTACGCCCTACGCCACGCTGAAGCCCAGCTTGCCGAGCAGCTCGGCGCTGGCGCTGTCATCGCATTGCACGGCCAGCGAAGACCACTCGCGGCGCTCCTGGTAGTGCTTGCGCAGGCGATCGAATTCGCCCGGTTGCCCGGCGACTTTGCGCAATGGCGCATCATCGCGGCGCACATCATACACCAAGTGCATCAATCGTTTTAACCGCGCTTCATCCAGCGGCCCGTTGAGGCGGATCTGGCTGAACTCCGGCACCGGCAGCAGCGAGGCCAGCGCCACCTGCTGCGGCTGCCCCAGATGGCGGCTGAACGCTTCGAACACCTGGGTGGTGCCGCGCGCCTTGCCTTCCAGCGTATACCCGGCGATGTGCGCGGTGCCGATATCCACCCGCGCCAGCAGCGGCAAGGCGAGGTCCGGCTCCGGTTCCCACACGTCCAGCACCGTGCTCAGCTTTTTGCCCTTTTCCAGCGCCTGCAGCAGCGCGGCGTTATCCACCACCGGCCCGCGACAGGCGTTGATCAGAATGCGGTTGTCCGGCAGCGCCGCCAGCAGGTCGGCATCCGCCAGATGCAGCGAATGGTAAGGGCCGGATTTATTCAGCGGCGTATGGAAGGTCAGCACATCGGCCTCGGCCACCAGCTTCTCCAACGGCCAGAACTCCCCGGCGTCGCCGCGATCGGCGCGCGGCGGATCGCACAGCAGCGTGCGCACGCCCAACGCTTTGAGGCGCGCGTCCAGGCGGGAACCGACGTTGCCCACGCCGACGATGCCGACGGTTTTATCCCGCAGGTGGAAGCCGTCGCGTTCGGCCAGCAGCATCAAGGCGGAGAACACATACTCGACCACCGCGATGGCGTTGCAGCCCGGCGCGGCGGAAAACCCGATGCCCTGCCGTTGCAGCCAGGCGTCATCGACGTGATCGGTGCCGGCGGTGGCGGTGCCGACAAAGCCGATGCGGCTGCCGGCCAACAGGGCTTCATTGACCTTGGTGACCGAACGCACCATCAGCGCGTCGGCATCCGCCAGCGCCTCAAGCGGGATCGGACGCCCCGGCACCGCCTGCACGTCGCCCAGGCGGCTGAACAGCTCGGCCGCGTACGGCATATTTTCATCAACCAGAATTTTCACTGCGTTCTCCGACGGTTTACGGCTATTGGTCTGCGAAATAGTGTGCCACTGAATCAGGCACGGCGAAAGCGCTCAGGGGTGGTGCCGGCGATCTGCTGGAACATGACGATAAAGGCCGACGCGGAGCTGTAGCCGACGTCCAACGCCACGTCCTGCACGGTTTTGCCCTGCTCGAGCAACGACACGGCATGCAGAAAACGCAGGCGCTGGCGCCACTCGCTGAACGACATGCCCAGATCCTGCTGGCAGCGGCGCGACAGCGTGCGCTCGGTGGTGTAGACCCGCGCCGCCCACGTTGCCAGCGAGGTGTTGTCCGCCGGGCAATGCTCCAGCGCTTCCAGCACCGGCGCCAAAAATTTGTCGTCCGACGACGGCAGATAGGTTTGCTGACGCGGCGACAGGCGCAGCTGGTCGATCAGCACCTGACAGAGGCGCAAATCCTCCTCCGCCTGCGGAATGTACTGCTTGCGCGCATAGAAATCCTCGGCGATGGCACGGAAGATGGGCGTTACGCTCACCAGACAGGGGTCGGCCGGCATGCCGGCGCACAGCGCCGGCGTAATGTCCACCATGCGGCACTGCGCCAGTCGCTGGTTGTAGCAGGAGTGTTCGATGCCCGCCGGCGCCCACAACACGAACTCCGGCGGCGCCAGAAAGCGCTGCCCGCCGATGCGCAGCACCATCACCCCGGCTTTGACCCACATCAACTGGCCCCAGGTGTGGCTGTGCGGCTGGAATTCGGTGCGCGCGTTAAACTCTTCACAGCGGAACTGCACCGGGTTGGGCGCCGGGATCAGCGACTCAGGGAAATGGCGGATTTCTGGCATGGTTTCGTCCCGTGATTTGTCTTGTTTACGCCGATTTTTGTCTGGATATCGCTATATATGATAAACCGGACACGCGTAGACTAGCCAGCATGTTGGACGTTATTGAGAATAATTATCATGAATATGCTCTTCCCACTGTTGGCCGTGCTGATATGGTCGATTAACGCCGTTGTCAGCAAACTCTCCGCCACCGCCATCGATCCGGCGGCCATTTCACTTTACCGCTGGCTGCTGGCGCTGATCGCCCTGACGCCGTTCGTGCTGCCGGGCGTGCTGCGCAATTGGGCGCAGGTGCGCGCCAACTGGTGGAAACTAATGATCCTCGGCTTGCTGGGCATGGTGCTGTATCAAAGCCTGGCCTATTACGCGGCGCACAGCGTCAGCGCGCTGTTTATGGGCATCATCGTGTCGCTGATCCCGCTGCTGACCATCCTGATCAGCATCGTCCTGCTGCGCATTGCGCCGACCGTCGGCGTGCTGCTCGGCAGTATTCTCTCCTTCGGCGGTTTGATCTGGCTGGTCAGCGGCGGCCAGCCCGGCGTGCTGCTGCAGCACGGTATCGGCAAGGGGGAATTGATGATGCTGCTCGCCACCGCCTCTTACGCGCTGTATGGCGTGTTGACCAAACGCTGGGCCATCGCGCTGCCGAACTGGCAATCGCTGTACGTGCAGATCCTGTTCGGCGTGCTGCTGCTGCTGCCTAATTTCCTGATGGCGCAGGATGTCGGCTTGAACGGCCATAACCTGCCGCTGGTGCTGTTCGCCGGCATTCCGGCTTCGATCATCGCCCCGTTCCTGTGGATCCAGGGCGTGATGCGCCTGGGCGCCAACACCGCCTCGATCTTCATGAACCTGGCGCCGGTGTTTACCGCCGCTATCGCCGTGCTGTTCCTGCATGAGCAGTTGCACGGTTATCACCTGATCGGCGGCGGCATTACCCTGCTGGGCGTTATCCTGTCGCAGCGGCTGCGCACGCCGCTGACGCGTAAAGCCAAAGCCCCGGCGGCCGACGTCGAGTCCTGCAAAGAACAGGCTTAAGGCAACAGCCTGAAACGCACCCGCACCAACAGACCGCCCAGCGCGGCGGAGCTCAACAGCTCCGGGCGGGTGCCGTGATAGGCGGTGATGTCCTTCACCAGCGCCAGCCCCAGGCCGGCGCCCGGCTGATCGCCCACGTTGTCCAGCCGGTGAAATGGCTGCAGCGCCAGCGCCTTGTCCTGCAAGGCGATGCCGGGGCCGCTGTCTTCAATCTCCAGCACGCCTTCCCCCGTCGCCTTCTCCTGCGTGAGGCGAGCGGTGACCACGCCCTGACGCGGTGTGTATTTCAACGCGTTGTCCAACAGGTTGGCGCACAGCTCGGCCAACAGCAGCGGTTCCCCCGCCACCTGACACGCCGCTTCACCTTCGAAGCCGAGATCGATCTGTTTGCTGCGCGCCTGTGGCAAGCGAGAGAAACAGGCGTCGCGCAGCACCTGCGCCAGGTTGACCGGCTGCAGCTTGCGCTCGGCCTGGTGCTCGCTGGCCTTCAGGCGTGAGAGATACAGCAGGCGGTCGGTCAGTGCCACGGTATTGTCCAGCGTCGCGCTCATCGCCTGCAGGCTTTCGCGCCACTGCTGCGGCCGATCGCTGGCCAGCGCCACCCCGACCTGAGTCTTCAACACCGCCAGCGGCGTGCGCAGCTGGTGGGAAGCGTCGGCGCTGAAACGTTCCTGACGCGCCACCATCAGCCGCAGCCGTTCGATATAGCGATTGAACGCCACCAGCAGCGGCTGCATCTCCGACCACGGCAATACCCGCGGCAAGGGCGTCAGCTCGCCCGGATCGCGCCGCAGCATGATGCCGGAGAGTTTACGCATCGGCTTCAACACCCGCTTGAGCAGCGCGAACGCCAGGATCAGGGTCAACACCACCACCGTGCCCTGACTCAGCAGCGCCGCGATCATCATCTGCCGCGCCAGGTAACGGCGCGACTCCAGGGTTTCCGCCACCAAAATGGTCGCCATGCCGCTCACCCCCGACTCGTTGACCGGCTGAAACAGCGCCGCCACGCGGATCGGCCGGCCGAGATATTCCGCATCGTAAAAATGCACCAGCGCCGGGTAGAGCGTGGAACGCGGGATATGGGGCGGCAGCGACGGCAAATCGTCATAGCCCGAGATGCTTTTTCCCTGCGGCGAAATCACCTCGTAATACAGCTGATCGTTCATGTTGCGCTCGAAGCTGTCGAGCACCACATAGGGCACATCGACTGCCAACTTGCCTTCGCGCACCACCAGTCGCTCCGCCACGGTGCGCGCCGACGCCAGCAGCGTGCGATCGTAAGCCAGAGTGGCGGCGCTCATGGCGCTGAAATAGTGGGTGTAGATGGAGATACCGCCCAACGCCAGCAGCGGCAGGCCAAAAAACAGCAGCAGTTGATAGAACAGCGAACGCGGGGCGTTAAACCACCGCATTGCACAGCTCCAGACTGTAGCCCAGACCGCGCAGCGTGACGATCGCCACGTCGCTGCCCTGCAGCTTTTTCCGCAGGCGGTGTACGTAAAGCTCGATGCTCTCCGGATTGGCCTCGTCGGACAGCGTAAACACCTGCTCGAACAGCTGTTGTTTGGCCACCGGGCGGCCGCGCCGATGCATCAGCGCGGTCAACACCGCCAGTTCGCGCGGCGTCAGCGCCAGCGGCTTGCTCTCCAGCAGAAAATAGCCTTCGTCATGGTAGGTCAACGCGCCGTACTGCAACGCCGGCTGTGGGGCGCCGACGCTGCGGCGCAGCAGCGCCCGAATACGCGCCTCCAGCTCGTCCAATTCGAACGGCTTGGTGAGGTAATCGTCTGCCCCCAGATTCAGGCCCCTTACCCGATCGGCCACGTCGGTGCGCGCCGTCAGCAACAGCACCGGCAGATCCTGCCCGCGCTTGCGCAGGCGCGCCAGCAAATCCAGGCCGTTCAAACGCGGCAACGCCACATCCAACACCGCCAGCGCATAACGCTCGTTGAGCAACAGATGATCGGCCGCCACGCCGTCCGGGGCGACGTCGACGGCAAACCCGGCGCCGGTCAGCGCCTTTTGCAACCAGTGAGACAGCTCGGGGTGATCTTCAACCAATAACAGTCGCATGTTCCCATTCCATTGATTTACCTGAACAACCTGGCGCCGACACGGCATCCGTTAACAGGCTGATAACAAAGGATGGCATGGAAAATAAGGGGATAAAAGAGCGCCGCGCCGCCAGTTTTGGGAGCTGGCACACAATTATGCGTATGGAGCGCGATCGCAGGGCGGCGTCAGATCAGCGGAATGGGGCTATCGGCAACGGCAATGTCCAGCACCGGGCGCAGCTTGTCGGCGGTAAACGGCGAAGAAACCAGCACGGAGCGGTTGTTGGCGGCAAACACCAGATCGATGCCGGTCACGCAGGCGGTCATCTGACAGGCATACTTTTCACCGTCGGCGTTGACGAAATGCAGCTCAAACACGCCAACCTCGGGGCGCAGGCGCTTCAAACGACACTGCCCGCTTTCTCCCGCCATCTCGGCGTAGACCTCAGGCAACCGTTTAATTGCACATACTTTGGCGCTGTCCCTGCCACCAAACAATTTCCCTAACGAAAACATATTACTGCGTCTCTATTCATTTCACTGATCATGATTTTATCGCAAAAGCAGAACGACAAACCTGATATTACGCAGGATTTTGGCCGGTTTAGCGCCCTGTTCTTGTCCTCGTTTCTATGGTAGCGCACCCGCCATTCGCTGGCGACAAGAGACCCTAATCACAGACTGGAAACTTTTCCGGCCACTGAAAGGTAAATGAAAGGTTGTTGTTTTAACAATCCTGCAACCGCACCCGGCGGGATTTCACAACCAGAACAATACCGAGGGCAAGTCACAATGAAAAAAATAATGACCCGAACCTTTACCGCCGCCGCCCTGTTGCTGGCGGCCTCTCAGTCCTTCGCCGCAGAGGCGCCCAAACGCACCGAATGCATTGCGCCGGCCAAACCCGGCGGCGGCTTCGATCTGACCTGCAAACTGATTCAGGTGTCGCTGCAGGATACCAAGGCCATCGATAAACCGATGCGCGTCACCTATATGCCCGGCGGCGTCGGCGCGGTGGCCTACAACGCCATCGTCGCGCAGCGCCCGGCGGAGTTCGGCACCGTGGTGGCCTTCTCCGGCGGCTCGCTGCTCAATCTGGCCCAGGGCAAGTTCGGCCGCTACAACGTGGACGACGTGAGATGGCTGGCGGCGGTCGGCACCGACTACGGCATGATCGCAGTGCGCGCCGACTCGCCTTACAAAACCCTGAAAGACCTGATGGACGCTTTCCAAAAAGATCCCAACAGCGTGGTGTTCGGCGCCGGCGCCTCCATCGGCAGCCAGGACTGGATGAAAACCGCGCTGCTGGCGCGCGAAGTCGGCGTGGATCCGCGCAAGATGCGCTACGTGGCGTTCGAAGGCGGCGGCGAGCCGGTCACCGCGCTGCTGGGCAACCATATTCAGGCGGTTTCCGGTGACCTGAGCGAGATGGTGCCTTACCTGCAGGGCGACAAGATCCGCGTGCTGGCGGTGTATGCCGAGCAACGTCTGCCGGGCCAGCTGGCCGATATTCCCACCGCCAAAGAGCAGGGATACAGCCTGGTGTGGCCGATCATTCGCGGCTTCTACGTCGGGCCGAAAGTCAGCGATGAAGAGTATCAGTGGTGGATCGACACCTTCCAGAAAATGATGGCGACCGACGAATTCAAGCAGCAGCGCGATCTGCGCGGCCTGTTCGAATTCAACCTGACCGGCAAAGAGCTGGACGCCTACGTGAAGAACCAGGTTGCCCAATACCGTGAGCAGGCGAAAGTGTTCGGCCTGGCCAAATAACCGCAGGGGAAAACCATGAGCGATCGTATTTTTGCCGGTTTTTGGCTGCTGCTGTGTATCGGCGGGCTATTCATCGGATGGGGCATCCAGAGCGAATACAGCTATGAACCGCTGGGGCCGCGCCCGTTCCCGCTGGCGATCCTCAGCCTGATGGCGCTGTGCGCGGCCCTGCTGTTGCTGCGCCACCCGCAGGCGGTGGAGTGGCCGCACAGCAAGGTGTTGCAGCGGCTGCTGGTGCTGGTGATCACCCTGGTGCTGTATGCCTGGGGCTTTGAATGGCTCGGCTTCCCGCTGGCGACCGCGCTGCTGACGTTCAGCATCGGCCTGTTGTTTCAGGCCAGCCTGCCGGCGGCGGCCATCTCCGGCGTCATCATGGGCGCAGCGTTGTACTACGCCTTTGACCAACTTCTCGATGTCACACTGCCGCTCGGCGCCTGGCTGAGCTAACGGGAGCGATGATGGATACCTGGATGTATTTGACCCAAGGGTTTGAAGTGGCGCTGGTGCCGCAGAACCTGATTATCGCCCTGATCGGCTGCTTCGTCGGCACCATCGTCGGCCTGTTGCCGGGGCTGGGGCCGATCAACGGCGTGGCGATCCTGCTGCCGCTGGCGTTCGCCCTCAAACTGCCGGCCGAATCGGCGCTGATCCTGCTGGCGACGGTGTATATCGGCTGCGAATACGGCGGGCGCATCTCGTCGATTCTGCTCAACGTGCCGGGCGACGCGGCGGCGATCATGACCGCGCTGGACGGCTACCCAATGGCGCAGCAGGGGCGCGCCGGCGTGGCGCTGTCCATCTCGGCGGTCAGCTCGTTCGTCGGCTCGATGATCGCCATCGGCGGCATCATTCTGTTCGCGCCGCTGCTGGCCCGCTGGTCGCTGGCCTTTGGCCCGGCGGAGTATTTCGCCCTGATGGTGTTCGCCATCGCCTGCCTCGGCAGCATGATGAGCCAGAACCCACTGAAATCGCTGCTGGCGGCGCTGATCGGCCTGGGGCTGGCAACGGTGGGCGTCGACGCCAACACCGGCGTTTACCGCTTTACCTTCGACAGCGTGCACCTCTCCGACGGCGTGCAGTTCATCGTGGTAGTGATCGGCCTGTTCTCGGTCAGCGAAATCCTGTTGATGCTGGAGAGCACCAGCGCCGGCCAGAAGCTGGTGCGTAAAACCGGCCGGCTGCTGTTCAACCGCAAAGAGGCGGCGCAGTGCGCAGGCCCGACCCTGCGTTCGTCGGTGATCGGTTTCTTCGTCGGCATTCTGCCGGGCGCCGGCGCCACTATCGCCAGCGCGCTGACCTACATGACCGAGAAGAAAATCAGCGGCAACAGCGACACCTTCGGTAAAGGCGATATCCGCGGCGTCGCGGCGCCGGAAGCGGCCAACAACGCCTCGGCCTGCGGTTCGTTCATTCCGATGCTGACGCTGGGGGTGCCGGGCTCCGGCACCACGGCGGTGATGATGGGCGCGTTGACGCTGTACAACATCACCCCCGGCCCGGCGATGTTCACCGAACAGCCGGATATCGTCTGGGGGCTGATCGCCGCGCTGCTGATCGCCAACGTCATTTTGTTGATCATGAACCTGCCGCTGGTCGGCCTGTTCACCCGCATGCTGACCATCCCGTTGTGGTTCCTGGTACCGGCGATCGCCGCGGTTTCGGCGGTGGGGGTTTATGCGGTGCACAGCACCACCTTCGACCTGCTGCTGATGGTCGGATTGGGGGTGTTCGGCTACATCCTGCGCAAAATGCATTTCCCGATGTCGCCGCTGATTCTGGGCTTTGTGCTGGGTGAGATGTTGGAGCAAAACCTGCGCCGCGCGCTGTCGATCAGCAACGGCGAGTTCGGCATTCTGTGGAGCAGCAGCATCGCGCAAACGCTGCTGGTATTGGCGGTCGCGGTGCTGGCGTTGCCGCCGCTGCTGCGCCTGATGCGCAAACGCCGCCAACCGACGGCCGAGGCCAAGGCCGAATAACGCGAAACGGGCGGGGATCCCCCGCCCGTAGTGTTTAACGGCGCAAGGCCGCCATTCCCCTTTCCAGCGCCCCGATATCGTTATCGGCAAGCAACGGCTGAATCACCGCAAAGTCCACCTCGGACAAGTCATAGAGGCGCAAGGCAAGCAACCGTGCTATGACTTCCGGCGCGAACCGCCAACGGATAAACCTCGCCGGGTTACCACCGACGATGGCATAAGGCGCAACATCGCCGGCCACCACGCTACCGGCGGCGACGATCGCCCCCTCGCCTATCGAGATCCCCGGCATCAGCATCGCCCGCATGCCGATCCAGCAGCCGTCACCCAGCCGGGTATCACCTTTGGGACGGTATGCCTGCTTGATGGTTGCCATAAACGGATACAGGCTCAGCCAGTCGATGCGATGGGTGTGATTACCGCCCATCAGGATCACCGCTTCGGCCGCGATGCACACATAATCGCCGATCAGCAGGCGATCTATTTCGCCCAGCGGCTGCCATTGGCGGCTGACCGCGTCGCCGTGCAGATAGCGCACCACCGAGCGTTCGAAGCCGTTATCCCAGCAGTCGCTGTAGTAGCTGTGGGTGCCTTTGACGATGATATTCGGGTTGGTCACCGTCTGATGCAGCAGTTCGGTTTGGGACCAGTGTTTTTCGGACATGGCGTATTCTCTTGTTACCGGAATAAAAGCCACGGAACGGAATGTCTGTGGCCGTGTTGTCGTTCACTCAACACGGCCATTCAAGCGATAAGCGCTCGTTTCAATCTCGGGTTATTCATCATTAGTGCCTCCCTTGCGAGGCACAAGGGTAACCGATCACGCCTCGGCGGTCTTGCTTTTCAACAGCAGCACCCCGCCCATCACCAGCGCACTGCCCAGCAGCTGCAGCTGATTCATGCTTTCCCCCAGCAGGAAATAGGCGATCACCGCAGTGAACACCAGTTCCAGCGACAGGATCAGGTTGGCCACCGCCAGCGGCAGCGTTTTCAGGCTGATGTTATACAGCCCGAAGCCCAACAGCGTCGGCCCGGCGGCCAATGCCAGCAGCAACAGCCAGCCGCTCCACTGGATGCCTTGCGCGCCGTGCGACAGGAACCACAAATCGCCGGCCATGCCGTGGAACGCCGCCAACGGGAACGCCGTCAGCGCCGCGTTGAACGCCAGCTGATACAACGCCGAAAAACCGAACACGTACAGGATGGTGTTCCACACCGGATAGCCGCGTTCGCTGGCCACCCGCCCGCCGAGGGTATACAGGGTATAGCCGATGCCCGACAGCATCCCTACCAGCAGCCCCAGCAGATCGAAGTGGCTGTTGCCCATGCTGTCGCCGTTGCTGACCAGGAAGCAACCGCCCAGGCTGATGGCGATCACCAGCAGTTGGCGCAGCGTCAGGCGCTCGCTGTACATCACCCAGCCGAGGAACACGGTAAAGCCCACCGAACAGTAGGTCAGTATGGTCGCCACCGACGCGCCGTTCAGCGCTACCGACAGCGTCCACAGGCTGTTGAACAGCGCCAGCAGCAGCCCGTAAAGCGCGTAGAACACCACCTGCTCACGGCGCAGACGCGCCCACTGCGGTTTCACCAGCAACAGCAGCGGCAACAGCACCAGCGCCACCAGCGCCGCGCGCCAGAACGCCAGCACGAAGGTCGGCAGTTGATAGTACTCGGTCAGCGCGCGGATGATGATGGCGGTAAAGGCCAGCAGCATGGCGCTGATAATGGCGATGACGTAACCCTGGCTGCTGCCCTGAAAGAGGCGCGCGCCGGGCAACAAAGGCCGGGCGGAAACGCCTGACGGTAATGACATGAGATCCTCGGGAAAATGGCGACATAAATGCTCAGGCGCACAGTGTAACGCGGCCATTTTTTCCCACTATAGCCACTTTTCAGCGTTGTCATGCAGGCCACTTTTATGCGCTTGAAGCCCTGTTGACATGGGGTATAGTAAAAAACCATCTCCCTAACCGGGCCAATTTCGCATGCACATCCCGTTAGATCGCGAACAGGACGTTCCGCTGTATTTGCAGATCGAAGAAGCGCTGCGGCGCGCCATCCTCACCGGCGTGTTCGTGGATGGCGACAAGCTGCCCTCGACACGCACGCTGGCGGCCGAATTGGCGGTCAGCCGTTTGACGGTGGATAACGCCTATGCCGAACTGGCGGCCAAGGGCTTTTTGCACCAGCGGCGCGGCAGCGGCGCCTATGTCGCGCACCCGCAGGCGCAAACGCGCCCGGCCCGGCCGACCAGCAACGCCCCTTTCCCGCTGGAGAGCTTCACCACCCTCACCTCGCGGCTGGACGGCTATGCCGACGCCCCGCTGCCGGAGGGGCTGATCAACTTTGCCGCCGGCGTCGGCAGCCCCAAGATATTTCCTCTGGAGGCGTTTCGCAAAGTGCTGCTGTCGGTGCTCAGCCGCCACGCGGAAGAAGCCTTCAGTTACGGCGAATACTGCGGCTACTACCCGCTGCGCGATACGCTGAGCCGCATTCTCAGCGCCCAGGGCATCCCCACGCAGGCCGAACAGGTGCTGATCACCAACGGTTCGCAGCATGCCATCAGTCTGGTGGTGCAAAGCCTGCTGGCGCCGGGTGATACGGTGATCGTCGAAGAGCCGACCTACGCCGAAGCGCTGGGCCTGCTGCGCCAGCACCGCATCAATATCGTCTCCGTGCCCGGCGATCGCCACGGCATGCTGGTCGATCGACTGCCCGAGCTGCTGGAACGCCACCGCCCTAAACTGATCTACACCATCCCCAATTTCCACAACCCGACCGGCCGCTGCCTGAGCGAGGCCCGCCGGCGGCGCCTGCTGGCGATCGCCCAACAGGCCGGCGTGGTGATCCTGGAGGACGACTTCGTCGGCGATCTGCGTTATCAGGGCAAACAGCTGCCGTCGCTGCGAGCGCTGGCGCAGCCGGGCGCGGTGATCTACGTCAGCACCTTCTCCAAGATGCTGCTGCCCAGCATGCGCATCGGCTATCTGGTGGCGGACAGCGAACACTATCAGCGTTTCGCCAGGCTGAAACACGTCGACAGCTTCACCAGCTCCAGCCTGATCCAGCGCGCGCTGGACGCGTTCGTCACCGTCGGCCGTTACGACAAGCAGCTGCGGCGCGCCGGACGCGTCTACCGCCTGCATCTGGAAGTAATGATCGACGCGTTGCAGCAGCGGTTGCCGCCGGGGTGCCGTTTCGAAACGCCGCAAGGCGGCTTGTTTATCTGGCTGACGCTGCCGGAGGCGGTGACCACCGCCGAGCTGATGCCGGTGGCCTGGCGACACGGGGTGACCTTCGCGCGCGGCGAATGCTTCTATGCGCAGGAACAGCTGGGCGCACACGGCCTGCGGCTGAATTTTGCCGCCAACTCGCCGCCGCAGATTGAAGAAGGTATCGCCCGGCTGTGCCGGGCGATTGAGCAGGTAATAACGGAGAAAAACGCCGGTTAGACGGCGGCCCACCACAGCCGCAGCTTCATCCCCCAGTAGCTGGTCCAGCCGGTGGTGCTTTGCACCACCTTGCCCTGCGAGATCACCACGAAGGTCGGCGTGACGCCAATCCGCCACTGCGCCGACAGCGCGCCGGCCGGATCGTTGACCACCGGCAGCGCCAGCCGTTTGCGCGCCAGCCACTGCTTCACCTGGGCATCATCGCCCGAGCGCAGCGCGACGGTCAGCACGTTGCCGCCCGCCGCCTGCAAGCGGGCGACGTCCGGCGTGGTGAAACGGCAAACGCCGCACCAGCTGGCCCAAAAGTAAACCAGCAGCGGCCGCTCATGGCTGAGCTGCGCCAACGACACGCGCTCGCCGTCCAGCGAGGTCAGCGTCTGGGCATCGAAGGCCGGCGGCGCCTGCGGCGCGTTCAGCCAATCCATCACCGTCACCACCGCCAATGCGATCAGCGCCAGCAGCAACAACTCGCGCCCCCAGCGCTTGAGCTTAGCCATTGTTAGCCTTCGCCAACTGCTGTTTCACCATCGCTTCCAGCTCTTCATACGACACCGCCCCCGGCAGCATTCGATCGCCGATCAGCGTCGCCGGCGTCCCTTGTACGCCCAGTTGCTCCGCCAACGCCATATTGGTGCGCAGCGTGGTCATGCTCTGTTCGCTGGGCGCCACCGCCTTGACGCCGGTTTTCTCTTGCGCGGCGGCGATGCTGGCATTGTCGTGGAAGCCCTTTTTCGCCATCAGCCGCTGGTGCAGGGCCCAGAATTGGTCCGGGTGCTGTTGCCAGGTGGTGAGCGCCACGCGCGCCGAACTGACCGAGCTTTCGCCCTTGAACGGCAGCAGCTTCACCACCAGCGCCACGTCCGGGTATTGCTTGACGATCTTCTCCAGCATCGGATCAAAACGCTTGCAGTACGGGCAGTTATAGTCGGTAAAGGTCACCAGCGTCAGTTTGGCGTTGGCGGCGCCCAGGCGCGGGCTGGCCGGATCCTGGTACAGCGTTTTGGCGTTCTGCTTGATAGCCTGGCTGATTTGCTCGCCGGCGGTTTGCTGCTGCCAGGCGTCCACCGCCTGCGCCAGAATGTCCGGATTGGACACCAGCGTTTCGCGGATCATCTCTTTGATACGCGCCTCTTGCGCCGGGGTAAAAGGCTCGGCGGCCCACGCTGGGGCGGCGATGATCATCAGTAAAATCAGTAGTTTTTTCATTGTTCGGTTCCTTTGGCATGGGAAAGCGTTTGCAGCACGGCGTCACGGGTCAACAGCGGGGATAGCACCACGCCGTCCGGGCTGCCGGGGCCATAGACTTGGTTGAAAGGCACGGCGACGCTGCCGCGCTTTTGCAGGAAGGCGCCGATGTCGGCCGATGGACGGCTCCAGTCGCCGCGCAGCGCGACCACATCGTCGGCGCTCAGCGCGCGCTGTACGTCATCACGCAGCAGCACATTGAATTTGTTGGCTTTACAGGTCACGCACCAGTCGGCTGTCACGTCGACGAACACCCGCTTATGCTGCGCCAGCGCCTCGGCGATCGCTTGCTCGCTCAGCGGTTGCCACTGCACCCGATCCTGCAACGGTTGGCGCCACAGGCCGGCGCTCAGCGATCCGGCCAGCAGGACCACACCCGCCAGCACCACAGTGCCTGCCGCCAGCTTGGCCGCCAAGCGTGCCCCCTGTTGGCGCCACACCGCCAACAGCAACGCCAACAGCGCCAACGCCCCCAGCCACAGCGTGGCCTGCGCGCCGATATGGTTGCTCAGCAGGCTCAGCAGCCACAGCGACGACGCCAGCATCAGCAGCCCCATCGCCAGCTTGACGGTATTCATCCAGCGGCCGGGGCGCGGCAATCGCAGCGCCAGCGACGGCCAGGCGGCGATCAGCAGCCACGGCAGGCTCATGCCGATGCCGAGCGCGATGAACATGCCCCACAGCACCGGCAGCGACGCCGCCAGCGCGAAGGCCACCGCCGTGCCGAGAAACGGCGCCGAGCACGGCGTCGCCAGCAGCGTGGCGAACGCGCCCTGCCAGAAATGGCCGCTCAGACCGCGCCCGTTATGGGTCGCCAGCGAGGTATTCAGATCGGACGAGAGACGCAAATGGAACAGGCCGAACAGGTTGGCGCTGAACAGCAGCGTCACCAGCACCATAAAGCCGATAAACCACGGATTCTGGAACTGAATGCCCCAGCCGAGCGCGTGGTTGCCGAGCCGCAACAGCGTCATCAGCAGGGCCAGCGCCATAAACGAGGCGACGATGCCCAGCGACGACGCCAGGAACTGCAGACGAACGCTGCGCCGATCGCGCCGCTCCACCTGCAGGATGGAGCCGAGCTTGATGCCCAGCACCGGCAGCACGCACGGCATCAGGTTGAGGATTAACCCGCCCGCCAGCGCCATCAATACCGCCTGCCACAACGGGAACGCCGCACCGGCGGGCGCGGCCAACGCATCGCCAATCGGCAGCGTAATCTGCTGCGCCATGCCGCCGTCGTCGATCACCAGCGTCAGCGTTTTGCCGCGCAGGTCCGGCGCCGCATCGCCCCAGCCATCGCTGACCGGCACTCGCGCCAGCAACCGATCGCCGTCGGTTTCAACCTGCGGCTTGCCGAGATCGGCATCCGCCAGCGTATCGAAGAACAGCGCAGGCTGTTGCCAGCCGGCGGCGCGTTCGGCGGCAATCTGCAGCTCGCCGCTGCGATACCCGGCCTTGACGTTATCCGCCAACCCGGCGGTGATCGGCACCTGCCCCATCGCCTGCGCGAAATCGTGATTAAACTGCGGATCGTTCGGCGTCGCCAGATCCAGACTGAACGGGTAGTCAGTCAGAATGCAGACGTTGCTGCAGGTGGACAGCGTCAGCGTACCCGCCAGCGGGCCGGATACCTGGCCTGACATCACGATCGGCAACGTGACCCGATCGTGATAACCCTGGGTGGAAATGCCGGCCACCTCGAAACGCTGCGGCGTCGGCCAGTGCCAGGTCGCCGGCGGTGGGTTGCCTTGCCAGACGATAGCCGGCGCGATGCCGCCTTCGCCCGGAGAGCGCCAATAGGTTTTCCAGCCTTTTTGCAGCTCGACCGACAGCAGCAGGCGGGTCTCACCCGGCTGTGACGTGTCGGCGCGCAGCCGCACCTTGGCATGATCGTTGGCCGGATTTTGCAGCCAGCCGCTGTCCGCCGCCTGCAAGGCAGGCAGCCACAGCATAAACAGGCAAGCGCAGGCCAGCCTGATGATTTTCAACATGTTAATTCTCCATAAATGATTAATTCACCACGAAAAACGGGCGATTAACTCATTCACGGAAGACGCATAATCGAAGGTGCACCCTGAGGGTGGGTGGTGAAATGGCGCGAGGAGGAGGAATGCGCAGACGCGCGGCGATGGTCGGCGCCAACAGCGCCAGCAGCAGACCCAGCCCGAACAGCACGGTTTCGAACATCACCGGCGGCGCGGCCAGCAATGACTTGGCGCTCAGCTCACAGGGCGTCGGCTGCGCTTCGGCGGCCTCATCGCCGGATTGAACGGCGGTGGCGGCCGGGATCCCCAGCGTTTGCTGCAGCGCATGCAGGCCCGCCATGCGCTGGGTCATGCACGTCAGCACCACCAGGCAAGCCAGGCATAAAAACCATTTTGCAATCCGCTGCCGTTTAACCATGCCATCCTCATGTTCAGATCTGGGGTTATCTTAGCGGCGCAGACGCGATTAGCAACGTTTTGTCGGTAAAGAAATGTCTGAGCGGCGGTATTGATGGCGGCGATTTACAGGTATCATAGTGGGTAAGCCTGCGCTTTTCGCCGGGTACGATGACGATTCTCTCCTCCAGGCATTCTGCGGGGATACACAGCGAAGGACTGGTGATATGCAACCTTTGAGTGGGCCGGGCACCCCAATCGCCGGCGAACGCCCCCCCTCCCCGGGCAAAACGGCGGCCACTGACGATCAACCCCTCTCTCCGGCGCAGCGCACGACGCTGGAAAAACTGATCGTGAAAATCATGACGCTCAGCCCGGTCAAATCGGCGGAGATCTGGGCGTCTCTGCGTCACGATCTCGGCGCCGACAAAGGCGGCGAACTGCTGGCGCGCCATTTTCAACCGGCGGAACAGCTGCTGCAAACGCGCCTGACGCAGGCGCAGCAAAACCATGCCGGGCGCCAACTGCTGCAACAGCTGGCCGAATTGCTGCCGCAGGGCAATAACCGCCAGGCGGTCAGCGACTTTATTCGTCAGCAGTTCGGCCATACGGTGTTGAGCCAACTGAGCCCACCGCAATTGCAACAGGTACTTAATCTGTTGCAAACCGGCGGCCTGACCATTCCCCAGCCGCAGCAAACCGCCACCAGCGATCGCCCGCTGCTGCCCGCAGAGCATCAAAGCCTGCAGCAGCAGATCACCAAACTCAGCGCCGCCACCGGCGAAGCGCCGGCTAAAATCTGGCAAACGCTGTTCGATCTGGCGGGCGTGAAAACCAACGATCCGCTGCCGGCGCGCCACTTCCAGCTGCTGAACCAGTTTTTACAGGTGAAGGTGGCGCTCAGCCCGCAGAACGCGCCGACGCTGAACAACCTGTTGGCGGCGCTCAAGCAGCCGGCGGACGAGCGAGAACTGCAGCAGATGAACGACTATTGCCAGGCGCGCTTCAACTGCGGCGCCAATGCGCCGCTGACGCATCCGCAAATGAGCGACGCCATTCATCAGCTGTTTGCCCGCCGTCTGGATAAAGCCGGCCAGGCGCAGCCGATCGCCAGCCACCCTGTCGAACCGCAGCCGCTGCTCAACCCGCTGATCGCCGCCTTGCCTCTGCCGCTGCAAAAAGCGCTGAGCAAGCCGGCCGTAGCGCTGATCCTGCTGCTGTTGGCGTTGGCGATCGTGCTGGCGCTGGTGTTTTAACGCCTCAGGCGCAGCCGCAGTCCTCAGCAGCCGCCCGATCGCGCAACGATCCCGGCTGTTCTCCGATGGCCAATGGATGGCCATCGCGCAGCCAGAAGTCCAGCCCGCCGATCAGCTCCTTCACCCTGAATCCCAGTTTCGCCAGCTTGTAAGCACCTTTGGTGGATCCGTTGCAGCCAATGCCGTCGCAGTAGGTCACATACACTTTCCGGCGATCCAGCTGCGCCGTGCCGGCTTCATCCATCAGGCGATGCGGCAAACTGAGCGCACCGGGGATATGCCCGGCGGCGTACAGCGCCTGCGCGCGGGTGTCGATCACCACCATCCCGTCCACGCCATTGCGCAGATCTTCCGCCACATCCCAGGCATCCGCATAGCGGCTCAGTTTAGCCGCCAGATAGGCCAGGCTTTCTTCCGGCGCCGCCGGCGGAAAAGCCAGCACCAATGATTCTTTCGACATATCACTTACTCCCGTGCATCAAGACAGATGACAATAGTGCCCCATTTTGGTCTTATGATTGATACCCATTATCCACAGATGATAAGACCCATTATGCGGCACACGCTGATCACGCTGTTTCAGCAATCGCCCCAGGCCGTCGGCACGCTGCGCGAACGTCTTTGTGCAGCATTGCGGCAGGCCATCCACCACGGCGCATTGAACATTGGGCAACGCCTGCCCTCCAGCCGAGTGCTGGCTGGGGATCTGAAACTCTCAAGGGTGACCGTCGAAGCAGCGTACGGCCAGTTGGAGGCGGAGGGGTATTTGCAGCGCCGCGTCGGCCAGGGCACATTTGTGGCTATCCGCATCGCCAAATCGCCGCCGCCGCCGCCTCGCACCGCCATGCCGCGCCTTTCGCAACGCGGCCAACAGATCGTGCAAACCGGCGGCTGCCGCGATCCGCAGCAGCCACAGGCGTTTGCCGCCGGCTCGCCGGATCTGCGCGCGTTTCCGCTAGCCTTGTGGAAGCAACTGACCGCACAGCGCCTGCGGCTACAGGGAGAAAGCCTGCTGCGCTACGGCGACCCGCAGGGCTATTTGCCGCTGCGTGAAGCGATTGCCGCCCACGTCAACCAAACGCGCGGCGTAATCTGCGATGCAAACCAGGTTATCGTGCTGACCAGTTCACAGCAGGCGCTGCAGCTGATCGCCACGTTGCTGCTGGACAGCGGCGACAGCGTCTGGATGGAAGAACCGGGTTACGCCGGGGCGAGAAACGCCTTTATCAGCGCCGGCGCCGCCCTGACGCCGGTGGCGGTAGACGGCGACGGCCTGCGCGCTGAGCCCTCCTTGCCCGAGCCGCGTTTGATTTATTTGACGCCCTCGCACCAATACCCAACCGGCGCAGCGCTCAGCCTGGCGCGCCGCTTGGCACTGCTGACGCTGGCGGAAAAGCAGCAGGCCTGGATCATTGAGGACGATTACGACAGCGAGTTTCATTACGACGGCCTGCCGATACCGGCGATGCAGGGTCTGGATCGCCGTGGCCGGGTGCTGTACCTCGGCACCTTCTCCAAATCACTGTTCCCTTCGCTGCGGTTGGCGTACCTGATCGTACCGCCCACGCTGGTTGAAGCGTTCGTCACCGCACGCACGGTGTATGACGGCCACAGCGCGCAGCTGATGCAGGCGGTCACCGCCGAATTCATCCGCCAGGGGCACTTCGCCGCGCATATCCGCTACATGCGCCAACTCTACCATAGCCGGCGCGATGTGTTGCTGGCGGCAGTACGCGAAAAACTCGACCACTTCGCCACCCCCGCTCCCGCCGCCGGCGGCCTGCAGCTCAGCGTCTGGCTGCCGCCCGGCCAGGAGGCGGCGCTCAGCCGGCAGGCGCGGCGGCTCGGCATCCTTACGCCCGGGTTAACAGCGCAATACCAAACGGTTCAGGCGCAGCGCGACGGGTGGCTGCTGGGCTTTTCGGCCCTGACGCCGGGCGAGATCCGCTGCGCCGTCGAGCGGCTGGCGCGGATCACCGTGGCTTAGCCTGGCCCCAATGGGACGCCGATCGGCTTATTGTTCGGTCAGGCGCATCTCCGCCACCAGCGGCAGGTGGTCGCTCACCGCCGGCCAATGCACGCCGTTCCAGTCGCCGCTGGCGTTCGGCACCGTCAGGCTGTCAAGATGCCAGCGCTGCGCGTTGCCGGTGAAGATGTAATCCACCTTGATCTCGGCGTTTTCCGCCGGCCAGCTGCGGCCGTCCTGCCCGTTGGGCATGATATCGTTCCAATAGCGGCTCAGCTCCAGCCAGGTGACGCTGCCCGGCACATCGTTCATATCGCCGAACAGCAGCTTGATGCCGCGCACTTCGATGGTGCGATCGTTCAGCTCCCGTACCTGATCCAGACGCATCGTCGGATCTTCCTTGGTATCGAGGTGGGTGTTGAACAGGGTGATCGGCGTCGGGAACTCCGGCACATCAACCTTGGCGCTGAAGGCGATGCGCTGTTCGCGCTGGCCGGACGGCAGCGGATAGATCACGGCATCGTGCAGCGGATACTTCGACAGAAACGCCAGGCCGTATTCACCGCCGTCGAAATCGATCGCCCGGCCGAACACCGCCTGCATGCCGGTCAGTTTCGCCAGTTCCGCCGCCTGATCGACCCGCCCGCTGCGGGCGGTGAGTTTATCCACCTCCTGCAGCGCCACCACGTCGACATTCATCGCGCGAATCGCCTTGGCGATGGCGGTCATGTCGCTGACCTTGCCGGCGGCGATATTGAAGCTGGCGACGCGGATCTTCGGCGCCTGCTCCAGTTCGTAGGTTTTGTTCTTCAGGCCGCCCAACGCGCTGGCCACTTCGCGGCTGTTGGCGTTGCTGTTGGCGTGCCCGGTATCGGCAGACGACCAGGCGCTGTGAGAGATGCCCAGGGACAGTAAGGTGATAAGCAGAGCGTGACCGGTGTGCATGAATTCTCCTTGAGGGACAGATAAGTGTTATGTGGGCGCTTCCTGGCCCACAGCTAACACCGATTTTGCCGCAGAAACCTGCGACTATTTCCTAGTTGCACCGCTATTTTTCGTTTCTGCGCGATGCTTCGCATTCTGGCGGTTTACGCATTGCACCGTTGGACAAACGGCTGATTTCGTTTTAAAACCGGTAGATTGCCAACCGCGAGGAGTTCCGATGACCAGCCCGATTGCCGAACAGCTTACCGAACGTTTCTTCCGCTATCTGGCGGTGACCAGCCAGAGCAACGCCGCCGCAGCCACCCTGCCCAGCACGCCGGGGCAGCATGAGATGGCGCAACTGTTGGCCGACGAGCTGCGCCGGCTCGGCCTGGCCGACGTGCAGATCGACGAGCACGCCACCGTCACCGCCCGCAAGCCCGGCACCCAACCCGGCGCGCCGCGCATCGGCTTCATCACGCATATCGACACCGTGGACGTCGGCCTGTCGCCCGAGATTCGCCCGCAGCGCCTGCGCTTCACCGGCGAAGATTTATGCCTGAACGCCGAGCAAGGCATCTGGCTGCGTACCGCCGAGCATCCGGAGATCCTGCCCTACCGAAACGAAGAGATCCTGTTCAGCGACGGCACCAGCGTGCTGGGCGCCGACAATAAGGCGGCGGTCACCGTGGTGATGACGCTGCTGGCCAACCTGACCGCAGCCGATCGCCACGGCGATATCGTGGTGGCGTTCGTGCCGGACGAAGAGATCGGCCTGCGCGGCGCCAAAGCGCTGGATCTGCAGCGTTTCCCCGTCGATTTCGCCTACACCATCGACTGCTGCGAACTGGGTGAAGTGGTGTACGAGAATTTCAACGCGGCGGCGGCGGAGATCCGCATCGAGGGGGTGACCGCCCACCCGATGTCGGCGAAAAACGTATTAATCAACCCGATACGCATCGCCAACGACATCATCAATCGATTCGACGTGCAGGATACCCCAGAGCACACCGAGGGGCGCGAGGGTTATTTCTGGTTCACCGATCTGGCCGCCAACGCCAATCAGGCGACGCTGAAGGTGTCGATTCGCGACTTCGATCGCGCGGCGTTCGAGGCGCGCAAGGCCCGCCTTGAGGAGACGGTGCGCCAGGTGGCGGCCAACTATCCGCGCGCCAACGTCAGCTGCAGCGTCAGCGACATCTACAGCAACATCAGCAACGCCATCGGCGAGGACCGGCGCGCTATCGATCTGATCTTCGGCGCCCTCGCCGCCCACGGCATCCCGCCGAAGGTGATCCCGATGCGCGGCGGCACCGACGGCGCGGCGCTCTCCAACCGCGGCATCCTGACGCCCAATTACTTCACCGGCGCGCATAACTTCCACTCGCGCTTCGAGTTTTTACCCGTCAGCGCCTTCGTGAAATCCTATCAGGTGACCCGCAGCATTTGCCTGCTGGCCGCGCGGCAAAGCGGCCAACCGGCTTAGCTCATCACCCAGCCGAGCAACGCGGCCCATGCCAACAGCGGCAGCGAATAATAGTGGAAGCGCAACCAGATCTTGCGCTCCCCCGCCATGCGCAACGCAATCAGGTTGGCGAGCGATCCGATCGCCAACCCGAAGCCGCCGGCGTTGACCGCATAGGCCAGCTGAGCGCTGGAGGGCACATAGTTGAGCAACAGTATGGTGGCCGGCACGTTGCTGACGATCTGCGACAGCCCGACGCCCAACGCATACACGCTCCCCTCGCTCAGCCCGGCGATGGCGGCGAACGCCGGCTGAAGCGGCGGCAGGCGGGTAAACAGGCCGACATCGATGAACATGGCGGCGAACACGAAAATCAGGCTCCAGTCGATCTGCAACAGCACTCGGCGCGCCAGCAGCAAGAAACCGGCGAACACCGCCAGCAGCCCATACAACGGCAGATCGAAATCGAGACACAGCAGGAAAACCGCATACAGCCCTACACAGCTCAGCAACAGCGGCCGCTGGTAGGGATAGCCCTCGGTATTCGGCGTTTTCACGATGTCGCGCGCCGGGAAGCTGAACCAGGTCAGCGCCAGCAGGCTCAACATCATTGCGGCGCCAAACGGCGCCATCTGGCCGATGAAGCCGAGGAAAGAGAGGCCGGAGCGGCTCCACAGCAGGATATTTTGCGGGTTGCCGATCGGCGTCAGCAGCGAACCGGCGTTCACCGCCAGCGCCTGGAAGATGATCAGGCGGCCAACCGGCAGCGCCGACAGCTTTTTCAGCGTGATGGTGAGCGGTATGACGATAAACAGCGCTACGTCGTTAGTCAGAAATGACGACAACAGCGCGGCGGAGAACACCAGGAACAGCGCCAGCCGCCGTTCGCTGTGCAAGCGGTTGATAATCTTGCGGCCGACAAAATCGAAGTAGCCGCTGACCTCCACCCCTTTGGTCAGCAGCATCAGCCCCAACAGGGTGATGAGGGTACGGCCGTCGATAAAACCACCCAGCGCTGCCAGCGGCTGCGGATGAAAGGCGAACATCGCCACGCCGGCCAGCAGCAATGCATGCAAGAAACGGTCTTTGGCAAAGGGATGGATGAGCCGGGAAATGGCGGTTGAACTCATAGCGGCAGTGTGAACCTCACCGAAAAGAATGGGCAGACGTTAGCTCAGACGCGGCTTCAGCGCCAGCAAAATGCTATTTTACCTTTATCCGCTTTCCATTTGCCGCGCATTACTTTATTTGTAGCGGCTTTCACGGTTTCAAAGGACATGTTATGGCTTCCCTGTTCGCCAAAGGAGCGCTGTTGAGCGCCTTATGCGCCCTGCTCGCCGCCTGCGACGACGCCTCCTCCCGCCCGCAAATCGATATTGACGGCAAAACCATGGGCACTTTCTACAGCGTAAAAGTCAGCGGTGACGTCGCGATCGGCAAACAAGAATTGCAGCGGCAGATCGACACGGTGCTCGAACGGGCCAACGACGACATCTCGACCTACCGCGCCGATTCGGTGCTGTCGAGGTTTAACCGCAATGTTAGCCTCGAACCGCAGCCTATCCCGCGCGGCATGGCGGACATCGTGTTGATGGCCCAACGCATCGGCCGCGATACCGGCGGCGCCATGGACATCACCGTCGGCCCGCTGGTGAACCTGTGGGGGTTCGGCCCAGACAAGCATCCGGTCAAGGTGCCGGAACAGGCGCAGATCGACGCGGCAAAGCAGCGCACCGGCCTGCAGCACCTGAAGCTGATCAGCGACAACCGCGGGGAGTGGCTGCAAAAAGATCTGCCGGGCATGTATGTCGATCTCTCGACGCTGGGCGAAGGCTATGGCGCCGATGAGCTGGTGCGCCTGATGAACCGTCACGGCATTACCAACTACCTGGTATCGGTAGGCGGCGCGGTCTCTTCACGCGGCGTCAACGGCCAGGGCAAGCCCTGGCGGGTGGCGATCCAAAAGCCGACCGACCGTGAAAATGCGGTACAGGCGCTGGTGGATCTGCACGGTTACGGCATCAGCACCGCCGGCAGCTACCGCAACTACTTTGAACAAAACGGCCAGCGTTACTCCCATGTCATCGATCCGACCACCGGCAGGCCAATCAACCACCGGCTGGTTTCCGCCACGGTGATCGCCCCGACCGCGCTCGAGGCCGACGGCTGGGATACCGGTTTGATGGTGCTGGGCCCGGAGAAAGCGTTGCAGCTCGCAGAAGAGAAAGGGCTGGCGGTCTACCTGATCAGTAAAACCGACGACGGTTTCAGCGCCGTGATGACGCCGCAGTTCAAAGCGTTTTTGGTGCAGTGAGATAAAAAAAGCCCGGCACGCAATGGCCGGGCTTGGTCCTGTTCCGCGCCGATCACTTGGTCAGCGCGATGATGCCGAGGGTCAGACCGGCAACCGCCGCCGCGCCGCCGGCGATCGCGCCCGCGGTTTCCCAGTTATCCTGAGTGGTGCCCTTCATGCAGGTGTTGGTGTGCACCAGACGCCCCTGGTCATCATAGACCGGCACGCAGGGAGAATCGGTGGCGCATCCGGCCAACACGGCCGACAGTAACCCAACCGCAATTAACTTTTTCATACTTCTTGCCTCAATGTTCGATCACTTTAGAAAGCTACGCCGAGCGATAATCATGCTACCAGGCTATTGTATGCCCAACGCGTGTAATGGCGAGGTAATGATGTGTCAGGGGATGTGATTTGGGAAAACTCCGAGCGCCCGTCAAATGGGCTTAGGGCAGTAAAAAGCCCGCGAAAACGCGGGCTTGATGGCGAGGTGAAGCTCAGGCGGAATTATTTCGCCAGTTTGCGCATCACCAGGGTGGCGTTGGTGCCGCCGAAGCCGAAGCTGTTGGACATCACGGTGGTCAGCTCGCGCTGAGTCGGCTGAGTCACGATGTTCATGCCGACCGCCTGTTCATCCAGGGTTTCGATGTTGATGCTCGGTGCGATAAAGCCGTGCTCCAGCATCAACAGGCTGTAGATCGCTTCCTGCACGCCCGCGGCGCCCAGCGAGTGGCCGGTCATCGCCTTGGTGGAGGAGATGGCCGGGGTATTGTCGCCGAACACTTCGCGAATGGCGCCCAGCTCTTTCACGTCGCCCACCGGTGTGGAGGTGCCGTGCACGTTGATGTAGTCGATCGGCGCGTCCAGATCCTGCATCGCCATCTTCATGCAGCGCACTGCGCCTTCGCCCGAAGGTGCAACCATGTCGGCGCCGTCAGACGTTGCGCCGTAGCCAACGATTTCTGCGTAGATATGTGCGCCGCGCGCCAGCGCGTGCTCCAGTTCTTCAACCACCACCATGCCGCCGCCGCCGGCGATGACGAAACCGTCACGATCGGCGTCGTAGGTGCGAGAGGCTTTTTCCGGCGTGTCGTTGTACTTGGTGGACAGCGCGCCCATCGCATCGAACTCGCAGGCCATTTCCCAGCACAGCTCTTCGCCGCCGCCGGCGAACACGATGTCCTGTTTGCCCAGCTGGATTTGCTCAACCGCGTTACCGATGCAGTGTGCGGAGGTCGCGCAAGCGGAGCTGATGGAGTAGTTCACGCCGTGGATTTTGAATGGCGTCGCCAGGCAGGCGGAAACGCCGGAAGCCATGGCCTTGGTCACCACGTACGGGCCAACCGCTTTCAGGCCGCGCGGGCTGCGCATCGCATCGGCGCCGAACACCTGGAAGCGCGGAGAACCGCCGCCGGAACCGGCGATCAGGCCTACGCGCGGGTTGTTTTGATACTCTTCTTCCTTCAGGCCGGAAGACGCGATCGCTTCTTGCATCGCCAGGAAGGCATAAATGGAAGCGTCGCTCATGAAACGCACCGCCTTGCGGTCGATCAGGCCGGTAGTGTCGAGCTTAACTTGCCCCCATACGTGACTACGCATGCCGGAATCTTTCAGCTCCTGGGAGAAAGTGATCCCAGAACGTCCTTCCTGCAGGCTTGCCAGGACCTCCTGCTGGTTATTACCAATGCTGGAGACAACTCCCAGGCCAGTAATCACTGCACGTTTCATTCAATACCTCTTCCACTATTAACCTACGGGATTTTGCATCGCACTTTAGCGTACAGATGTAAGCCGAACAAGTCCGATCAGCGTTTTTTAGCTTTATTGTCGTCCAGTTTGCGCCGGGGCGCCAGCGCCGTTAGAATTCGCGGCATCCCTTGAATTTCGAGCCATTGACCGTGAACCACGCCCCCATCCAAACCGCAACGCTAACCTGGAACGAACAGGGTACACCTGTTTCGAAACAGTTTGATGACGTCTATTTTTCCAATCAGGATGGGCTGGAAGAAACCCGCTACGTCTTCCTGCACGGCAATCGGCTGCCGCAGCGTTTCGCCGCCCACCCGCGCTCGCTGTTTGTCGTGGCGGAAACCGGGTTCGGCACCGGGCTCAATTTCCTCACGCTGTGGCAGGCCTTCGCCGGCTTCCGCCAGGCCGAGCCGGACGCGACGCTGCAGCGCCTGCACTTTATCAGCTTCGAAAAATTTCCCCTGCAGCAGGCTGACCTGGCGGCGGCGCATGCGCGCTGGCCGGAGCTGGCCCCTTACGCCGACGAACTGCGCGCCCAATGGCCGCTGCCGTTGCCGGGGTGCCATCGCCTGCTGTTGGCCGAAGGCCGCATTACGCTCGATCTGTGGTTCGGCGACGTCAACGATCTGCTGCCGCAGTTTGACGCCAGCATGAATAACCAGGTGGATGCCTGGTTCCTTGACGGCTTCGCACCGGCAAAAAATCCCGACATGTGGACCGATCAACTGTTCGTCGCCATGGCGCGTTTCGCCCGGCCGGGAGGCAGCTTCGCCACCTTTACCGCCGCCGGCTTCGTGCGTCGCGGCTTGCAACAGGCCGGTTTTCAGGTCAACCGCTGCAAAGGCTTCGGCCAAAAGCGTGAGATGCTCGCCGGCGAACTCCCGGCCGATGCGCAGCCCGCCGCACATCCGGCGCCCTGGTATCGACGCCCGGCGGCGGACAACACCGCCGACGTCGCCCTGATCGGCGGCGGCGTCGCCAGCGCGCTCACTGCGCTGGCCCTGCTGCGGCGCGGCGCCACCGTCACGCTGTACTGCGCCGACGAACAGGCGGCGGAGGGGGCATCCGGCAACCGCCAGGGCGCGATTTATCCTTTGCTGAACGGCAGCGGCGACGTGTTGGAGAGTTTCTTCAGCGCCGCGTTTCCCTTCGCCCGTCGCCAGTACGACGCGCTGTTGCAACAAGGCGTCGCCTTTGATCACCAGTGGTGCGGCGTCAGCCAGTTGGCCTATGACGAAAAGAGCGGCGCCAAGATCGCCAATATGCTGAAAACCGACTGGCCGCAGGCCTTGGCGACGGCGGCCGACCGCGAGACTCTCAGCGATCGGTGCGGCGTCGATACCGGCTTTGGCGGCATCACCTACCCGCTAGGCGGCTGGCTGTGCCCGGCCGAGCTGACGCGCGGCGCTATCGCGCTGGCGCAGCGTCAGGGCTTGGTCTGCCACTACCGGCACGATGCACAGAGGCTGACGCAGGAAGAAAACGGCTGGCGCATCGATTTCGCCCACGGCGACAGCCGGCGCCATGCGACGGTGATCCTGGCCAATGGCCACCGGTTGGCCGAACTGGCGCCGACGGAAGCCCTGCCGCTGTATTCGGTACGCGGGCAGGTGTCGCATATCCCAAGCTCGCCGGCCCTCGGTCAATTGAAACAGGTCTTGTGCTACGACGGCTACCTGACGCCGGCCAACGCCAACAACGGCCAGCACTGCATCGGCGCCAGCTATCAGCGCGGCGACACCGCCACCGACTACCGCGAGCAGGAACAGCAAGAGAACCGCGAGCGTCTGCTGCGCTGTCTGCCGGAGCAGGCCTGGCCGCAGCAGGTGGACGTCAGCGCTCATCAGGCGCGCTGCGGCGTGCGCAGCGCCACCCGCGATCATTTGCCGATGGTCGGCGCGCTGCCGGACTATCAGGCCACGTTGACGCAGTATCAGGATTTGCAGCGGCAGAACCAGCGCGGCGAAACCGTCGCCGATGCGCCGGTCTATCCCGGCCTGTTCGCTATCGGTGGGTTGGGATCGCGCGGGCTATGTTCGGCGCCGTTGGCGGCGGAAATTCTGGCGGCGCAGCTGTTCGGCGAGCCGTTACCGGGCGACGCGCGTCTGCTGGCGGCGTTGAATCCGAATCGGATGTGGGTGCGGAAATTGCTGAAAGGCCGTGCGGTTTAATCAACCTTGAGGGGCGCGGCGACGCGCCCCGGCATGACGATCAGGCGGCAGGGGTTGCAGCCTGATAGAGGTTTTCCCACATGCCGCGCACCAGGATCTGATCCGGCGGCGAGAGTTCCCCGGCGGCGATCGCTTTGTGCAGGCTCTCCTCCACCCGCGCTTTCAGCGCTGCGGCGGTGTGTTCGCCCTGCTCTTCCGCTTCGGCCACCGCCAGCGTCAGATGACCGCGCAGGTAGCCACCGGCAAACAGTTCATCATCGCTGGCGTGCTCTACCATGTCATCAATCAGCGCCAAAATGCGCGCTTCAAATTCTGCGATCATCAAATTTCCTCATTAAATAACGGGCTGTGGCGTCAGTTGAGATCTTCCGGATACGGAAAATGCTCGGCCGCCAACGGTGGCGTATTGTAGAACGATTGCAGCGCCTGAATAAAGCGCGCAGGCCTTGTGGGTATTCCCTGCTCCAGCAGCGTCAATACCCGGGCGCGCACCTTGCGTTGGAACGCAATGCGATCCGGCTCGCAGTCGCCGTTCAGGTTGTCGCAGCTGACGTTGAACGGGAAACCGGCCGCCACGCAGAACATCCATTCCAGTGCCTGCGGTTTGATCTCCACGGCTTCGAATTCGCTCTGGGTCTGCGCGTCGCGCCCGTCCGGGCAATACCAATAACCAAAGTCCACCAATTGGCGGCGCGCTTCACCGGCGATGCACCAGTGCGAAATTTCGTGCAGGCCGCTGGCGTAGAAACCGTGGGCGAACACGATGCGGTGATACGGCAGTTCGTCGTCAGCCGGCAGGTAGATCGGTTCGTCGTCGCCCTTCACCAGGCGGGTGTTGTAGTCATCGCTGAAGCAGCGATTGAAGATCGCGATCAACTGCTCATAGTGATGACGGGTCTGCGTGTCTGACATAAAAATTCTATAACCACAAAAATAAAGAGGCCATTATACCCGATAAGACAGGGCGCGTAAGCAGCGCACCCTCTTCATCTTTAACCGTGCAAGAAGGCGGACAGCCACTGCTGAATCTCTGCGCCGTGATTGTCGTACAGCAGCTTGAGGCTCATCACCAGCGAGACGATCACGATCATCGGCCGAATCAATTTCTGGCCGCGGGTCAGCACCATGTGCGCGCCCAAACGCGCCCCCAGCACCTGCCCCACCAGCATCACCAGACCGATGCTCCACACCACCTTGCCGCCGATGATGAACAGCGCCAACCCGCCGACGTTGGAGGTAAAGTTCAGCACTTTGGCGTGCGCCGTAGACTTGGCGAGGTTGAAACCGCACAGCGTCACATAGGCCAGCGCGTAGAATGAGCCGGCGCCGGGGCCGAAGAAGCCGTCGTAAAACCCGACGCAGCCGCCGGCCACCAGCCCGAACGGCAAGGCGCCGAGGCGGCGTTGACGATCTTCCTCACCCAGGCGCGGCATCAGCAGGAAGTAGAGACCGATGCCGATCACCAGCAGCGGCAACATCTGCCGCAGCACATCGGCGCGCATATGCTGCACCAGAATGGCGCCGGCGATCGAGCCGATCAGCGTCAGAAAAATCGTCAGCTTCTGGTCGTTGAGGTTCACCGCTCGCCGACGAATGAAGTACAGACTGGCGGAGAAGGAGCCGCCGACTGACTGCAGCTTATTGGTCGCCAGCGCCTGCGCCGGAGGAACCCCCACTGCCAGCAGGGCCGGCACCGTCAGTAATCCGCCGCCGCCGGCGATGGAGTCGATAAACCCCGCCAGCAGCGCTACCGCAAACAACACCCCGAGCATCTCGGGGCCAATGACGAACCAGTCCATGAGTTATTCCGCTGAGAAATGGTGATCCAGCAATGCCTGACAGGTAGGCGGTAACGGCGGCGGCACGGGTTTGCCCGGCTTCGCGTTCGGCTGATGCGGCACGAACCAACTCGCCAGTTCGGCGCCGCAGCCATCGCCCGGCGGCGGCGTATCCTGCTCCTGGCACTCCAGGCTGCCGGCCGGGCAACGCAGGCGCACGTGCATGTGCGCACGGTGGCCGAACCACGGCCGCACCTTGTGCAACCAGGCGCGATCGGCGCCGGCGTCCAGACACAGACGCTGCTTGATCGCCGGGTTGACGAAGATGCGCGTCACCTCCGCATCCTGCGCCGCCAGCTTGATCAGCGACTCAATTTGCGGTTGCCATTGGCTCGCCACCACCTGCTTGCCGTCGCCCGACACCAGGTCGATCGGCTGCGGCTTGAGCAATTGCTGCGCGCTCCAGCGTTGGCGCGGCAGCTGCAGCCAGATGTCGACGTCGAGCCCAGACTGGTGGCTGGCGTGGCCGCTGCTGAAGCGCCCGCCGGCCGGCATCGCCATATCGCCGATCAGCACCGTGCCCAGCGCTTTCTGGTTCGCTTTGCTGCTGAGGCGCTGTATGAACGCCAGCAGATCCGGATGGCCGAAATAGCGGCGCTGGTCGGTACGCATCACCTGGTAGTTCGGTGAGTTCAGCGGCAACGGCTGCGCGCCGATGACGCAGCCGTTGGCGAAACCGCCCACCGCCTGCGGCGCGCCGGCCACCGGATGATCGATTTTCTGCCACGGCGTCAGCGCCATGGCGGAAGCGGAGGCCGTCAGGGCCACCAGGCCCAACATCCAGTTTTTCATGGCGATTACCAGCGCGGTACGTCGGAAACCACATCACCGTTTTGCGCGCGCTGGCGCAGCAGGTGATCCATCAACACGATCGCCATCATCGCTTCGGCGATCGGCACGGCGCGGATGCCCACGCACGGATCGTGGCGACCACGGGTGACCATTTCCACCGCTTCGCCCTGGCGATTGATGGTGCGCCCCGGCACCATAATGCTGGAGGTCGGCTTCAGCGCCAGATGCGCGATCACCGGTTGGCCGCTGCTGATGCCGCCGAGAATGCCGCCGGCATGGTTGCTCTGGAAGCCTTCCGGGGTGATTTCATCGCGGTTTTCGCTGCCGCGTTTGGTCACCACGGCGAACCCGTCGCCGATCTCCACGCCTTTCACCGCGTTGATGCTCATCAGCGCGTGCGCCAGATCGGCATCGAGGCGGTCAAACACCGGCTCACCCAGGCCAACCGGCACGTTTTCAGCAATCACGCTGACCTTGGCGCCGATGGAGTCACCCTCTTTTTTCAGCGCGCGCATCAGTTCGTCCAGCGCTTCCAGCTTGTCCGGATCCGGGCAGAAGAACGGGTTCTGTTCGACCTGATCCCAGTCTTTCAGCTCGCAGGTCACGTCGCCGATCTGCGCCAGATAGCCGCGCACCTGCACGCCGAACTTCTGCTGCAGGTATTTCTTGGCGATAGCACCCGCCGCGACGCGCATGGCGGTTTCACGCGCCGAAGAGCGGCCGCCGCCGCGATAGTCGCGCAGACCGTATTTCTGTTCGTAGGTGTAGTCGGCATGCCCTGGACGGAACACGTCTTTGATGGCGCTGTAGTCTTGCGAGCGCTGATCGGTGTTTTCAATGATCAGACCGATGCTGGTGCCGGTGGTCACGCCTTCGAATACGCCGGAGAGAATGCGCACCTGATCCGGTTCACGGCGCTGGGTGGTGTAACGCGAGGTGCCCGGACGACGGCGGTCCAGATCGTGTTGCAAATCGGCTTCGGTGAGCGGGATGCCGGGCGGCACGCCGTCGACGATACAACCCAGCGCCACCCCGTGAGATTCACCGAAGGTGGTGACGCGGAAAATCTGCCCAATACTGTTTCCTGCCATCACGGCTCCTTACCGTTAGTCTTTTATCGTTATGCGGCCCGCCATGCGGGCCTTGGAAATGCGGCTTAGCTGCGATAGAGGCTGAAGTGATCCTTGCAATCCACCAGCTGCTGCTTGGTCAGCATGAACACGCCGTCGCCGCCGTTTTCGAATTCCAGCCAGGTGAACGGGATGTCCGGATATTGTTCCATCAGATGTACCATGCTGTTGCCCACTTCACAAATCAGCACGCCGTCGTCGGTCAGGTAGTCCGGCGCGCACGCCAGGATGCGGCGCACCAGCTTCAGGCCGTCGCTGCCCGCCGCCAGCCCCAGTTCCGGCTCAAAGCGGAACTCCTGCGGCAGATCCGACATGTCTTCCGCATCGACGTAAGGCGGGTTGGTGACGATCAGATCGTACTGGATCGCGGGAACGTCGCGGAACAGATCGGAACGGATCGGGATCACCTGATGTTCGACGCCGTGCGCCTGAATATTGCGCTCGGTTACCGCCAGCACTTCGCTGGAGATGTCCACCGCGTCCACTTCCGCTTCCGGGAAAGCGTAGCCGCAGGCGATGGCGATGCAGCCGCTGCCGGTGCACATGTCGAGGATATGGCGCGGCGGGTGCGGGATCAGCGCGCTGAAACGATCGTTGATCAGCTCGCCGATCGGTGAACGCGGCACCAGCACGCGCTCGTCGACGTAAAATTCCATGCCGCAGAACCAGGCCTTGTTGGTCAGATAGGCGACCGGGATGCGTTCGTTGACGCGGCGGATCACGCGCTCAACGATGCGATGGCGCTCGCTGGAAGTCAGACGGGCGGTGTGCATGTCCTCCGGAATGTCCAACGGCAGGAACAGGCTTGGCAGCACCAATTGCACCGCTTCGTCCCACGGATTATCGGTTCCGTGACCATAATAGATATTGGCGGCGTTGAAGCGGCTTACCGTCCAGCGCAGCATATCTTGAATGGTGTGCAGTTCGTTCACTGCTTCGTCGACGAAAATTTTGTCCAATTTGCCCTCCGGCAGGCGCTGTGTTTCATGATTTAGCCGCATAGTTTGCCATGAAGCCCGCGACAAATCACGCTTGCCCCTCGCGCTTTTCACTCTGGCCCGAGTTTTGCGTCGACAGCGCTCATTCACAAGGTAAACTAGCGAAATAAACGATTTCCGGTGAATGAAGCATGAAGAACAAGCCCCCTCTGAGCAAAGACGAACAACAGCTCTTCAGAGAGTCGGTGGCGGGCGCGAAAAAGCTGCGCCAGGACACCATCGTCCACCGCCCGCCGAAGCCCAAGGTCAAACAGATTGCGCCGCAGCGATTGCTGCAGGAGCAGGTCGATGCCAGCTATTATTTTTCAGATGAATACCAGCCGCAGCTGGAAGAGGAAGGCCCGACGCGCTACGTGCGCCCCGGCAGCAGCCCGTATGAGCTGAAGAAGCTGCGGCGCGGCGATTACTCGCCGGAGCTGTTTCTCGATTTGCACGGCCTGACCCAGCTGCAGGCCAAGCAGGAGCTGGGGGCGCTGATCGCCGCCTGCAAACGCGAGCACGTGCACTGCGCCTGTGTGATGCACGGGCACGGCAAGCATATCCTCAAGCAGCAAACGCCGCTGTGGCTGGCGCAGCACCCCGACGTGCTGGCGTTCCACCAGGCGCCGAAGGAATGGGGTGGCAACGCCGCCATCCTGCTGCTGGTGGAGCTGGCCGAGTAGCCCCCCTCAGAAACGACTCAGGGCGATGTCAGACATCGCCCTGAGTTTATTCCGCACCGCATCCGCGGTTCACACTTTGGCCATCACCTGCGATGGGCTGACCTGCCATTCAAACTTGCCGTAGCTGCCGTCCGCCGGCAGATCGACGTTGGCGATCGCCGAGGTCGCGAACATCGGCGGGCACTCGCCCGGACACAGTTCCGCCACCAGATACCCCACCAGCGGCAGGTGCGACACGATCAGCACCGAGCTCACCCCTTGCATCGCCAGCGCCTGCAGATAGCTGCCGACCTGTTCGGCGTTGCCGCCCGGCGTCAGCTCGGGCAGCACTTCTTCGCCCTCCGGCAGCGTCAAGGCTTCACGCACCGTCGCCAGCGTCTGTTCGGCCCGCAGATAGGGGCTGACCAGCACGCGTTCAATATCCACAGACTTGGTGTTCAACCAGGCCGCCATCTGACGGGACTCGTCGCGGCCGCACAGGGTAAGGGGCCTTACCGCATCGCTGGCTGCCTCGAGCGCCGCCTCTCCGTGACGCATAATCAAAACTTGCATATTGCACCGCTGTTGTTGACAAAGTAACGCTATACAGAAACGCCGTGCGTGCTGTACCGCCGAGTTTTCCAACCCAAAGCCAAAGCTTTAAAACGATAACGCGCCGTCTCTTTATGGCGGCCGGGCATTTTGCCTGAAAGTTTGCCTAAAGAAAACGCTGTTTTTTACAGCAACCCTCCCCGGGCAAACCTCGATTGCTCACAGAACAATCAATTCAACGGGTTAAATTTTAACCTTGCCGCCATGAAATTTATTGATGGCGGTCAAGCTAACTTACCGCTGCCTCAGCCTTGCTGTACAGCCTCACCGGCTGACGCTGTCGCAAGGAGTGATGGCGATCACAACGCGGCCCTGTTGCAACTATAGTGCAAATCGGGCCGCCCTGCGTTCAGCTCCCCAGCGGGTAAAAGCGCTCGCCCTGCTGCGCCATGCGCTGCAAGCGCTCGCACGGCGCGAAGTGCTCGCCGTGCTGCTGGCGCAGGTAGTCCAGCGTCTTCACCACTTTCTCGGCGCCGAGCTCGTCCATATAGCGGAACGGGCCGCCGAGGAACGGCGGGAAACCGATGCCGAACACCGCACCGATATCGCCGTCGCGCGCGCTGCGGATCACGCCTTCATCCAGGCAGCGCGCCGCTTCGTTCAGCATCATCATCACGCAGCGCTGGGCGACGGTCGCCGGCAGCATGTGCGCCTTCGGCGTGACGCCGAGCAACGTATACAATGAGGTATCCGCGCGTTTACGCCGCTGCCGCTGCTGCCCTTCGCTCGGGTAGAGATAGAAGCCGCGGCCGTTCTTGCGCCCTTTGCGCCCGTCCTTCAGCACCGCATCGAACGCGGCAGGCGCGGCGAAGCGCGGCCCCAGCGCCTCAACCAGCACCGGAATGATCTTGGTGCCGACGTCGATGCCCACTTCGTCCAACAGGGTGATAGGGCCGACCGGGAAGCCGAAGTCCACCAGCGCTTTGTCCAGCGATTCAATGGGCTCGCCTTCCAGCAGGCAGCGCGCCGCTTCGTTGATGTACGGCGCCAGGATGCGGTTGACATAAAAACCGGCGCTGTCGCCCACCACGATGGCAGTCTTGCCCTGCTTGTGCGCCAGCGCTACGGTGGTGGCGATGGTTTGTTCGCTGGTGCCGGCGTGCGGGATCACTTCCACCAGCGGCATTTTATCCACCGGGCTGAAGTAGTGCAGACCGATCACCTGCTGCGGCCGCTGGGCCTGTTCGGCGATGTGGCCGATAGGCAGCGAAGAGGTGTTGGAGGCGAACACGGTATGCGGCGCGCAGTTCGCTTCGACCTCGGCCACCATTTTCTGCTTCAGCGCCAGATCCTCAAACACCGCCTCGACCACGATATCCACCTGCTCGAAGCCGGTGTAATCGGTGGAGCCGGAGATCAGCATCATCTGCTTTTGCCGCTCCGCCGGGCGCATGCGCTTGCTGCGTACCCGTTTGCCGAGCACGTCCCAGCTGTATTTCAGCGCATGATTGATGCCGGTTTCATTGATGTCTTTGATGCGCACCGGCAAACCGCCGCGCGTGGCGGTGACACAGGCGATGCCGCCGCCCATCAGGCCGCCGCCGAGAATGCCGACGCGATGCAGGGCATGCGGCTGAGCATTGCCGCCCCGCTCTTTTTTCAGCGCGGTGGAGGCGAAGAACAAGCTGCGCAACGCCGCCGACTGCGGCGTCATCGCCAGCTCGCCAAAGGCGCGCGCTTCGGCCTCATAGCCGCTGGCGCTGCCGTGATCCAGCCCGGTGCGCACCACCTGAATAATGCGCTCCGCCGCCGGGTAGTTACCGTGGGTTTTCGCCAACGTTTTCTTGCGCACGATGCTGAACAGCAGATTTCTGCCCAACGGGCCATTGAGCAGGCGATCCTGCCACGGCAGCTCGCGCTGATGTTTCCAGCCCTGTTTCACCCGCTCGATGGCGGTCTGCAACAGGATCGATTGCGGCACGGCGTCGTCCACCAGCCCCATGCGCAGCGCCTGGCGGGCGCGAATGTGCTTGCCGGTCAGGATCATGTCCAGCGCCTTGGCGGCGCCTATCAGGCGCGGCAGGCGCTGAGTGCCGCCAGAGCCCGGCAGCAGGCCCAGCTGCACTTCCGGCAGACCGAGCGCGGTTTTGTCATCCAGCGAAGAGACGCGGCCGTGGCAGGCCAGCGCCAATTCCAGCCCGCCGCCCAGGCAGGCGCCGTGGATGGCCGCGACCACCGGCACCGGGAAAGCGGCGATCTGCGCCAGCGTGCTCTGCCCTTTCTTGGCCAGCGTTTCCGCCTCTTTGGCGCTGGTGCAGGCGGCGATCATGGTGATGTCGGCGCCGGCGATAAACGAGTCCGGCTTGCCGGAAACGATCACCAGCCCTTCCAGTGCAGTGTGCTGCTGCGCCCGGATCAGCACGTCGTTCACCTGTTCGACGAACTCGGCCTTGAGCGTATTGACCTTGTCGCCCGGCACGTCGATGGTGATCACCCCGATGTTGTCGGGGCGGATCGTCAGTTGAAAGGCCGACGGTTTGGCGCGCTGTTCATGCAATGCGTTTTCGAAACTCATTATTCCACCTCCACGATCATCGCGGCCCCTAACCCGCCGGCGGCGCAGGCGGTGGTCAGGCCCAGCCCGCCGCCGCGGCGTTTCAGCTCACGCAGCGTCTGGGTGATCATGCGCGCGCCGGTGGCGGCGAACGGGTGGCCATAGGCGATGGAACCGCCCAGGACGTTGAATTTGTCCATGTCCACCTCGCCGATCGCCTGGCTGCGGCCAAGCTTCTCACGGGCGAACGCTTCGCTGGCGAACATCTTCAGGTTAGCCAGCGTTTGCGCGGCGAAAGCTTCATGCATATCGATGAGCGTCAGATCGGCCAGACCAATGCCGGCGCGATCCAGCGCCAGCGGCGTGGCGTAGGAAGGCCCCAGCAGCATGTCTTCCCACACGTCGATGGCGGCGAAAGCGAAGCTGCGCAGATAGCCGAGCGGCTGCAGGCCCAGCTCTTTGGCGCGCGATTCGCTCATCATCAGTACCGCCGCCGCGCCGTCGGTCAACGGCGTGCTGTTGGCCGCAGTGACGCTGCCGTGTTTGCGATCGAACGCCGGTTTCAGCTTGGCGTAGGACGCCAGGCTGGAGTCTTTACGGATGTTGTTGTCTTCGGAAAGCTGCGCGCGGTATGGCGGCACGTAGGCGGTCATCACCTCATCGCGCAGCCACCCCTCCCGCCAGGCCTTGGCCGCCAGCTCGTGGGAACGGTGCGCCAGCGCATCTTGCGCTTCACGGGTGATGCCGTGGCTTTTCGCCATCTGTTCGGCGGTATCGCCCATGCGCAGGCCGGTGGAATACTCCGCCACCGCCGGCGGCACCGGCATCAGATCGCGGAATTTCAGCCGGCTGAACAATTTGAGGCGCTGCGACAGCGTGCGCGCCTTGTTGACGTCCACCAACGTGCGCGCCAACGCCTTGCTGACGCCGATCGGCAAGACGGAAGAAGAGTCCGCCCCGCCGGCGATGCCGACGCTGATGCTGCCGGCCATGATGCTCTCCGCCACGTTGGCGATCGCCTGGAAGCTGGTGGCGCAGGCGCGCGACACGCTGTAGGCGTCGGTATGGACGCTCATGCCGGTGCCCAGCACGATTTCACGCGCGATGTTCGGCGCCTCGGGCATTTGCACCACCTGGCCGAACACCAACTGCTCGATAAGCTGCGGATCGATACCGCTGCGCGCCAACAGCTCGCTCACCGCCGTTTTCCCTAAATCCACCGCCGGAATGCCGTGATAGGCGGTCGCCTGTTTGGCAAAGGGGGTACGCAGTCCATTCACAATCGCAATGCGGTCACCATGACGGGTCACCAACGGCAGTGCCTTACTCATAAATGCTCCTGAAGAAAATAACGTCAGCGCAATGGGCAGAAAGAGGTCTGACCTGATGAGGTCATTGTTAACCAAACGGTTACATTTGGCAAACCGGCAGAGATCAAAACTGCGAGCAGGCGCACTTTCTATCGGGAGGGGGTACGGGAAAGTAAATCCCCGGCGCACAACAGGCGGCGCCGGGGGTAAAGCCGGGATTAACGCAGGCCGAGCTGGAAGATCAGAGTTTCCGCCTGGCAGGCGAAGGTGAAATCGGCCTCCAATTGCACGCCGCCGTCAACCGGTTTAATGCTACTGCTGATGTCACAAGGGTCGGATTCGACCGCACGCGCCTTTTCGCTCAGGGCCGCCAACATCGCCTCCGCATCGTGTTGATTACTGAACACCTGGCTGTAGGATGCGGTGCAATCGGTGTTATCCATCACGGTGCCGACATCCACGCAGCAACACGCGGCGGTTTCCTGGGCGCTGCATTTATTAATTGCATCTGACATGATTGGTTCTCCTCAAGGGCCTCGGTTATCAGCCCAAATTGCCGTTTCACTCACCGGCACAAAGCCACAAAATTCTGCAGGTATTTTACGCTTCCGCGCCGGCAATCACTAGCACTTACTTTTACTGGGTGTTTTAAGTGATGGAAATCACAAATAAAAATGAGCGACTGCTAAGGAATGGTAAGAATTTTGTTATTTACCGCTGGCTTTTTGTTAAGCAGATCTCTTTTTTGATATCAGGTTGGAAATATTTCAAAAACAAACTTGCAACATTTTCACAGGTCAGACCTATACTTCAGCCACTGGTCTGATTTGTCTGAACGATAACGGACCCTACAATCCCGCGCTCCTTGTTACTTCGTGTAACAATAGTTTAAATAATAAACACATAATGAGGTTTTGGTCATGAGCCAGAAAAACCTATTGACTAAATCAGCTCTCGCAGCTGCAGTGGCAATTATTTCTTCAAACGTGTCTGCCGCAGGATTCCAGCTGAATGAGTTCTCATCAGCTGGTTTAGGACGTTCGTATTCTGGCGAAGGCGCCATGGCGGATACGGCGGCCTCCGCAAGCCGCAACCCGGCGTTGCTGATGATGTATACCCGCCCGGAACTCTCTTTCGGCGCAGTCTTCATCGATCCGGACGTCGATATCAGTGGCCAATCCCCTTCCGGCGCCAGTCTGGATGCGAAAAACATCGCGCCGACCGCCTGGGTGCCGAACCTGCATTATGTTCACCCGATTAACGATCAATTCGCCGTAGGCGGCTCGGTCACCAGCAACTTCGGTTTGGCGACCGAATACAACGACGGTTACGCGGCGGGTTCCATGGGCGGCAAAACCGACCTGGAAACCTTGAACCTTAACCTGAGCGGCGCTTATCGCCTGAACAAGAACTTCAGCTTCGGTCTGGGCTTTGACGCCGTTTATGCCAAGGCCAAACTCGAGCGCTATGCCGGCGATCTGCCAAAACTGATCGCCGGATCGGGCCAGTTACCGCCGCAGTTGGCCGGCCCGGTTTCGCAGATCCCGGCAGATACCCAGATTTCGCACCTGAAAGGCGACGAATGGGGCTTCGGCTGGAACGCCGGTATTCTGTACGAAGTGGATGAAAACAACCGTTACGGCTTCACCTATCGCTCAGAAGTGAAAATCGACTTTGACGGCGATTACAAAAGCAGCCTGCCTTCAGCCTTCAACCCGTTGCTGGCCTCTAAAGGTCTGCCGTGGGGCACCAACGGCACCACCATTCCGGGTTCTCTGAGCCTGCACCTGCCGGAAATGTGGGAACTGTCCGGCTACAACAAAGTGGCGCCGCAGTGGGCTATCCACTACAGCCTGGCCTACACCAGCTGGAGCCAGTTCCAGGAGCTGAAAGCCACCGGCAACAACGGCCAGACGCTGTTCCAGAAGCATGAAGGCTTCAAAGACGCTTACCGCATCGCGCTGGGCACCACCTACTTCTACGACGATAACTGGACCTTCCGTACCGGTATCGCCTTCGATGACAGCCCGGTGCCTGCCCAAAACCGTTCGATCTCCATTCCGGATCAGGACCGTTTCTGGCTGAGTGCCGGTACCACCTATGCGTTCAACAAAGACGCCTCGGTTGACGTCGGCGTGTCCTACATGCACGGCCAGAAAGTCACCATCAATGAAGGTCCTTACACCTTCACCTCCGAAGGCAAGGCCTGGCTGTACGGCGCCAACTTCAACTACCGCTTCTAATCTCGCCTGAGATGGATGCCAAAGCGCCCCGCGGGGCGCTTTTTCTTTGCCTGTCGCTCGCCGCGGGCGTAAAAAAACCCGCCAGACGGCGGGTTTTCATTGGCATAAGGCCGGCGGTTACTGCGAGTCGATCTCGTCCAGATCGCCCTGAATCGCCTTGGCGTTCGGGTTCTCTTCCGGCTTGAGCGAACCGCCGTTGGCGATGAAGTCGTGGCGCTGGAAGTAAGCTTCGCGCACCATGACATAAGGATCGGAGGAGTTGCGCAGCAGGCCGTCGGAATCCAGCAGTTGAGCGCGGGTTTCGATACCCTCGACCACCCATTTGCCCGCCGACATCCAGAAAGTCAGGTAGCTCAGCATCGGATACAGCGTATCCGCAAAGTCGCCGCCGTCTTCACGCAGCGTGAAGCTGCCGTAGCCCGGCAGCATCACGTACGGACCGTAGCCCACATCGTAATGCCCCAACGTGCTGCCGAAACGGTTCGGCTCTTCGCGCGCCAGTTTCGGGTTGGCCATGCCGGCCACGTCGATCAGGCCGCCCATCCCGAGCAGGGTGTTCAGGAAGAAACGGTTGAAGTGGATCATCCCGCGGTAGGGATCGCCCTTGAGGAAGGCGTTGACCATGCTGGCCGGCTCTTCCAGGTTAGAGGTGAAGTTGCTGATGCCGTTACGCGCCGGCATCGGCACGTAGTCGCGCCAGGCCACCGCGACCGGACGCAGGATATAAGGATCCAGGACGTTGTAGTTGAAGTCGAACATCGTCCGGTTAAATCCTTCCAGCGGATCGGAACGCCCTTGCGGATCGTTGTCTGGCGCGCTGGCACAGCCCACCAGTAATACCGTTGCGAATGCCACCCCAGTCAGGCGAAAGTTCATATTTTTCTCCATAAAAACACGTTCGGTCTTATTTTTCAGGGACCTGCTTGTTTATCTGAACGCTAACCTGCTCTTTACCGCTGAATGTCTGCAGCGAGCTTTCGCCGAACCAGTCCCCCGGCTGCGGCGTGGCCAATCCGTCCTGTGAGAGGCGCACACGCACCTGCACCTGATGCTGCGCCGAGAGCAGACGCTCGGGCATCATGGCGTTGCTGTCATCCAGTGAGAAAGACAGCGGAAAACGGCTCAGCGGCAATTGTTTTACCGCGACCGGCACCGGGCTGACGCCGTCGGTGACCGAAATGACCAGCGTCCCCTGCGGCGGCATGGCTTTCGCCGCCTGCGGTGACAGCGCAACGGTCACATTCAGTTTAACATTTTCTCCGCCTGCCTGGGCTTTTGCTTGTGCAATACTGCGCTTTATCACTTCCGCGCGCGGATCGTTGGCCGGCAGCAGCTGCAGCATCACCTGCCAGGCGCCGATCGCCTGCTTGAAATCGCCCTGTTCGAAGGCATTGAACGCCAGCAGGCTCAGCACCCGCGGATCGCCGTGGTTTTCCGCGATCATGCGCCGCAACAGCTGCGCCGCCTGCTTGTTATCCTCCGGATCGTTGGAGCGCGTCAAGACCTCGGCATAGCCGAGCCGCACTTCCAGACTATTCGGATCCAATTGATAAGCATGAGCAAACGCCTGCGTAGCGGTGGTGGCATTATTCAGCGCCATGCCGACGCGCCCCAGCATCATCCAGTCACTGATGTTGCGATCGTCCTGTTGCAGCGCGGTGCGCAGCCCCAGCCCGAGGCGAGCAATCTCTTCCATGCTCAGCGGTTTGGCGCGCTCATTGGCAACGCGCTCGCGCAATTCCGGCATTTGCGCCTGCACCAGACGCCAGTCCAGCACCTGCGCCAGCCCGCCGGTTTTCAGATAAAAGCCAACGGTCACCGCCAGCAGTAACAGCACGCCCGGCACCAGCGCCCAGCGGTTGATCGGCTTCGCCTGCGCCATCTGCTCGGCCGGGATGTCGTTCAACAGGTTCTGTTGCAGCTCTTTGACCAGTTCCGGGCGCTCGGCCACCACGCCCTGCTGCTCATCCTGCTCCAACTCGCTGAGGCGATCCTGATAAAACGCCTTGTTCAGCGCATCGCGCGTGGCGGCGCTCTGCTTGCCGAGGCGCATCGCCGGCACCACCAGCAACGCGGCAGCGCCGGCCAGCAACACGCAAATAATCAGCCAAAAAGCCATTAGGGTTTCTTCCTGTCAGTCTCTTGCAACAGCGCAGCCAGGCGCTGCCGTTCCCGTTCGGAGAATGCATCGTCCACCGCCGCGTCGGGCTTGCGACGGGTGCGCAGGATCACCACTGCCCCGCCGATCAATACGAACAGCAGCGGGCCGATCCACAAGATCAGCGTCGCCGGCGTTACCGGCGGCTCGTAGGTGACGAAGTTGCCATAACGCGCCACCATGTAATCGATGATCTGCTGCTTGCTTTGCCCCTGCATCATCAGCTCGTACACCTTGGTGCGCATGTCGGCGGCGATAATGGCGTTGGAATCGGCAATGCTGTTGTTTTGGCATTTCGGGCAGCGCAGCTGTTCGGTCAACTCGCGATACTGCTGCTCCTGCTCGACGGAGTTGAAGCGATAGGTATCGATCGCCGCGGCGGCGCTCCAGCTCAGCAGCGCGGCGCACAGCAGAACAATCAGCCTCATGCCTCACCCCCGTACTTTTTATACAGCGGCAGCACTTCCTGCTGCCAGACGCGCTCATTCATGTCGCCGGCGTGGCGATAGCGAATAATCCCCTGGCCGTCGATAAGGAAGGTCTCAGGCGCGCCGTACACCCCGAGATCCAACCCCAGCATGCCGTCGCCGTCGTACAGACTGAGGGCGTAGGGATTGCCGAGAGAGTTGAGCCAGGTCACCGCCTTGGCGCGATCGTCTTTGTAGTTCAGGCCGACCACCCGTACGCCGCGCGCCGCCAGCGTATTGAGATACTGATGTTCCGCGCGGCAGGTTGGGCACCAGGTGGCCCAGACGTTGAGCAAGATCGGCTTGCCGTCGCGCAGCACCGCCTGATCGTAGGTTTTGCCCGGCTGATCCAACGATTCCAGCCTGAAGGTCGGCACCGGCTTACCGATCAGCGCCGACTCCAGCATGGTCGGATCTTCGCCGCCCGCGTTGCGCGTGAGCTGCACCATCAGGGCCGCCACCAGCAGCAGGAAGAGCACCAACGGGATAAACAGCAGCTTACGCTTCATGATTGCGCCTCCAGTTTGCCTTCACGCTTGAGCTTTTTGCTCATGCGATAACGCGGGTCGAGAATGCACAGCAGGCCGCCGATCGCCATAAAGACACCGCCGAACCAGATCCAGCGCACGAAGGGTTTGTAATACAGGCGCACCGCCCAGGAACCGTCTTCCAGCTCCTCGCCCAGCGCCGCGTACAGATCGCGGCTGAACCCGCCGTCGATCGCCGCCTCGGTCATCATGCTGCGCGCCACGCTGTAGTAACGTTTCTCCGCGTGCAGCGTCGCCTCCGGCTTGCCGTTGCGCGTGACGTCGATGATGCCGACGCCGCCGCTGTAGTTCGGGCCGCGAATGTCATGCACGTCGCGGAACACGAAGTGATAGTTGTGGATATCCACGCTGTCGCCGGCCTTCATCCGCACGTCGCGCTCCACGCTGTAATTCTGGCTGAAGGCGATGCCGATTACCGTCACCGCCACGCCGAGGTGGCCGAGCACCATGCCCCAGTGGCTGCGAGACAGCTGCCGCAGACCGCGCCAGAAACCGTGGCGGTGGGTGGCGCGCTCATGCAGCTCCATCAGCGTCAGGATGATCACCCACAGCGCCATGATCAGGCCCACCACCGTCATGCCGGCGATGCTGTCCTGCAGCAACCACGGCAGCAGAATCGACAGCACCAGCGTCGCCAGCAGCGCCACGCCGAGGCGGCGCCACAGTTTGCCCGGCTCATCGCGGCGCCAGCGCACCAGCGGCCCGATGCCCAACAGCAGCGCCAGCGGCGCCATCAGCCAGGTGAACATGGTGTTGAAGAACGGCTCGCCGATCGAGATGCTGCCCAGCCCCAGCTGTTTGTGCACCAGCGGCAGCAGCGTGCCCAACAGCACCACCAGCATGGCGGCGATCAGCAGCACGTTGTTGCCCAGCAGGAAGGTCTCGCGCGAGAAGGTCTCGTGCTGCACCCGGCTGCGCACCTGGCCGCCCTTGACCGCGTACAGCAGCAGCGAACCGCCGATGACGATCACCAGATAGGCGAGAATAAACATGCCGCGCGCCGGGTCGGAGGCGAAAGAGTGCACCGAGACCAGCACGCCGGAGCGCACCAGGAAGGTGCCCAGCAGGCACAGCGAGAAAGCGGTGATCGCCAGCAACACCGTCCAGGCTTTGAACGTGCCGCGTTTCTCGGTCACCGCCAGCGAATGCATCAGCGCGGTGCCGGCCAGCCACGGCATAAAGGAGGCGTTCTCCACCGGATCCCAGAACCACCAGCCGCCCCAGCCCAGCTCATAGTAGGCCCAGGCCGATCCGAGCACGATGCCCAGCGTGAGGAACACCCAGGCGGCGGTGGTCCACGGGCGTGACCAGCGCGCCCAGGCGGTGTCGAGCCGGCCGGCCATCAGCGAGGCGATGGCGAACGCGAAGGCGACCGAGAAGCCGACATAGCCCATGTACAGCAGCGGCGGGTGGAAGATCAGGCCGATATCCTGCAGCAGCGGGTTGAGATCGCTGCCGTCGATCGGGAAGTTCGGCAGCGTGCGGGTGAACGGATTGGAGGTCATGATGATGAACAGCAGGAAACCGGCGGTGATCATGCCCATCACCGACAACACCCGCGCCACCGCATCCTGCGGCATCGCCCGGCTGCACAACGCCACCGCCAGCGACCAGCAGCTCAGCAGCAGCACCCACAGCAGCAGCGAACCTTCATGCGCCCCCCAGGTGGCGGCGATGCGGTAATACACCGGCAGTTGGGTATTGGAGTTGGTGGCCACGTAGGCGACGGTAAAATCGTTGACCACGAAAGCATGCACCAGGCACAGGAACGCCAGCGCAATCGCCGCGAACATGCCATAGGTCAGCGGCCGAGCCACCGCCATCATGCGGCTGTCCTGGCGCGCCGCGCCCCACTGCGGGTAAATACTCAGCAGCAGCGCGATCGCCAGCGCCAGGCACAGCAGAAAACTGCCCAGTTCCGGCATCATGACTTGGCGCCCTCAGCCTTCGGCGCGTTATACGCTTCCGCCGGCCCTTTGTGATTCTCTTTCATCGCGTCGGCCACTTCCGGCGGGGTGTATTTCTCGTCGTGCTTGGCCAGCACTTCGCGCGCATTGACCACGTTGCCCTCGCCCAGCACCCCTTGCGCCACCACGCCCTGCCCTTCACGGAACAGATCCGGCAGAATGCCGGTGTAGGTTACGCCGATCGCGCCACGCGCGTCGTAAATCTTGAAGCTGACCTGCAGCGTATTGGGATCGCGTTTCACCGAGCCGGGCATCACCATGCCGCCGATGCGCAGCCGTTGGCCGACCTCGGGCTTCTCGTGGTTTTCGCCCTTGCCCTGCAGGATTTCCCCCGGGGTATAGAACAGATCGATGTTGGAGCGCAGCGCGTACAGCATCAGGGTTGCGGTCAGCGCGATGCCGATCAGCACAACGATCGCCAGATAAAGGCGGCTTTTACGACGTGGATTCACAATGATTTCTCCCGCGGTGCGGCGGATTTTTGTTTTGACTGTTGCGCATGGCGAATGCGCCGTTCGCGCGCCTGACGGCGGCCGATCTCGGCGAGCAACTGCCGCCGCTGCCAGACGGTGTGCGCCACCAGCCCCAACAGCGAAATCAGCGTGGCGGCGACCGCCAGCCAGACATAAAAGGCATAACCGCCCATGGCGAAAAACGCCGACCAGGAATCGAATGCGGCATTCATGACTGACGCTCCTTATTCACCAGCCCGGCGACCCACGGGCGCTGGCGCTCCTGGAACAGGATCAGATTGCGCAGGCGCATCAGCGTCAGCGTGACGAACAACAGCAGGTAGCCGAGGATTGCCCAGCGCAGCGGGGTGCGCATGCTTGGCGCGATGGATTGCTGCATATTGGTCGAACCCTGATGCAACGTATTCCACCATTCGACGGAGAAATGGATGATCGGGATATTCACTACGCCCACCAGCACCAGAATGCCGGCGGCGCGGCCCGCCAGGCGGCGGTCTTCGAAGGCGTTATACAGCGCGATGACGCCCATATAGAGGAACAGCAGCACCAGCTCGGAGGTCAGCCGCGCGTCCCATACCCACCAGGTGCCCCACATCGGCTTGCCCCAGGCGGAGCCGGTCACCAGCGCGATAAAGGTGAACACCGCGCCGATCGGCGCCATCGCCGCCACCACGGTATCGGACATTTTCATCTGCCACACCAGGCCGATAAACGCCGCCACCGCCATCGAGGCGTAGATGCCCATCGACCACATGGCCGCCGGCACGTGAATATAAATGATGCGGAAGCTGTCGCCCTGTTGATAATCCTTCGGCGCGAAGCCAAAGCCCCATGCCCAGCCAAGCAGCAGGCAGGCCGCCGCCGCCAGTCCCAGCCAGGGGATAAAGCGGCCGCAGACGTGATACAGCCGTTCAGGCCGCGCCAGTTGATGTAACCATTTCCACATTGTCGTCAGTGCTCACGGTAATTTTTATGCGTCGGCCGCTCCGAGCGTTCGAAACGGCGAAAATCTTCTGCGGGGTACGCTCTTGTCGGCCTTGCCCCGTCTGTTCATTCAATTTGTTAGCTAGTGCACGCTCACTCGCAGCGCCGCTGCGGCGGCAAACGGCGCCAATGTCACGCTGCCCGCCAGCATCGCGCCGAGTATCGCCAGGTAACCATCAATCGGCATGCCCATCGCGGCGGCGTCGATCGCGCCGGTGGCGAAGATCAGCTCCGGGATATACAGCGGCAGCACCAGCAGGCTGAGCAGCACGCCCCCTTTGCGCAGGCCGACGGTCAGACCCACGCCGATAGCGCCGATCAGGCTCAGCGTCGGCGTGCCGAGCAGCAGCGTCCCCGCCACCGCCAGCCAGGTTTGCATATTAAGCGACAGCAGCAGCGCCACCAGCGGCGACAGGATCAGCAGCGGCAATCCCGTCACAACCCAGTGAGCACACACTTTGCCCAGCACCGTCATCGGCAGCGGCGTCGGCAGCAGCAACAGCTGCTCCAGCGAACCGTCGAGAAAGTCGTCGCGAAACAGTCGCTCCAGCGACAGCAGCGAGGCCAGCAGCGCCGCCACCCACACGATGCCCGGCGCAATGCGCGCCAGCAGCTGCGGTTCAGGGCCAATCCCCAGCGGGAACAGCGTGATCACAATCAGGAAAAACCACAGCGGGTTGACGATCTCCGACCCTTTACGGCAGGCGATCTTCAATTCGCGACGCACCAGAGTCAAAAACATCACAAACTCCCCGCGTCGTGTTCCGCCAAACGAATTTTGCCCACCGTTTGGCTGACGCCGGCCAAATCCTGATGGGTGGTCAACAATACCATGCCGCCCCGCTGCGCATGTTGTTCAAAAAGGCTAATCAACTCGGCCACGCCCTGTTTATCGATTGCCGTCAACGGTTCATCGAGGATCCACAGCGGCGCCGCGCTGAGCCACAATCGCGCCAGCGCCACCCGTCGCTGCTGCCCGGCGGAAAGCTGCGCCACCGGCAGATCTTCGTAGCCCACCAACCCCACCTGCTCCAGCGCGCGCCAGATGGCCTGCTGCTCAGCCGCGCCGCGCACCGCCTGATAAAACTGCAGATTTTCGAAGGGTGTCAATACGGCTTTGATGCCCGGTTGATGGCCGATAAACAGCAAATCTTGCTGATACGCCGCGCGATCGCGCAGCGTGTTGCGCCCGCGCCAGCACACCTCACCGCCGTCCGGCCGCGCCAGACCGGCGAGGATGCGCAGCAAACTGGTCTTGCCCGCGCCGTTCGGCCCTTCTACCTGAATGATATCGCCCGGCTGAACTGAAAAGCTTAGTTCGCTAAACAGGATGCGCTCATCGCGCACGCAACTCAGACTTTTGGCTTCCAGCATCGGGGAACTCATATTTTTCTTTGGGATAGCGAATCATAGCATAAGCCTTTCCCCACACGCAGCCTGCGGCGGGCGCGCCGGGGGCCAATATGGCGAGCAGGATCAAGAATGCGCGGAAAAAAGCGGCGGATTTTAACTCTTGTTACCTTTTTCTGTATTTCGCCGCATTTAGGCCGGGCAACTACGCTTAATGACGTGACCTCACCCTTATTGAGCAGGAGCGACAGCATGAACGAACAGCAACGCCAGGAGCATGAGCAGGATGAAACGATGCGGGTAGAGAGTGAAGAGCAGGAACAGGGCAAGCGCGAAATCGAAGTCAGGGAAGAGAATCTGCCGTCGCGCGCGGCGGCGGTGCATGAACAGATCCGGATGGAAGGCGAAAAAGAGCTGGAGCGCGACGGGCTGGCGCTGCTGTGGTCGGCGATCGCCGCCGGGCTGTCGATGGGCGCCTCGCTGGCGGCAAAAGGCATTTTCCACGCCCGCTTGCCGGACGATCCCAGCCGCTTTTTCATTGAGAACCTCGGCTACACCTTCGGTTTTATCATTGTCATTATGGCGCGCCAGCAGCTGTTTACCGAAAACACCGTCACGGCGGTGTTGCCAATCATGCATAAGCCCACGCCGCGCAACCTGCTGATCCTGCTGCGTCTGTGGGGCGTGGTGCTGCTCGGCAATCTGATCGGCACCGCGCTGGCGGCGCTGGCGTTTACCCATATGCCGCTGTTCGATGCCGAAACGCGCCGCGCCTTCATCAGCCTGGGTGAAGAGGTGATGCGCCATACGCCGGGAGAAATGTTCGCCAACGGCATCCTGGCCGGCTGGATCATCGCCACCATGGTATGGATGTTCCCGGCCGCCGGCGCGGCGAAAATCTGGGTGATCGTGTTGATGACCTACCTGGTGGCGATTTGCGATTTGACGCATATCGTGGTCGGCTCGGTGGAGATCCTCTATCTGGTGTTCAACGGCGCGATTGGGTGGCAGGAATTCGTCTATCCGTTCGCCCTGCCGACGCTGGCGGGCAACATCATCGGCGGCACCTTTATCTTTGCGCTGATAAGCCACGCGCAAATCCGCAACGATTTGAGCGCCAAAAATAAGGCGGCGCGCGTGCAAGAGGAAAAACGGCGCCACGGCGGGGAAAAACCGTGATCGCCGTCGGTTAGCCGAGGAAATTTCGGCGCGAACTGGCGAGGTATTGAGCAAACGCGCCGCTAAGCGCTTATTCTGCGGGTAAAAAAAGGTATAATGCCCCGGCAGCTTCGGTTGCCGGTCCGCAGCGTCCCCGTAGTTAAACGGATATAACAAGCCCCTCCTAAGGGCTAGTTACTGGTTCGATTCCAGTCGGGGACGCCATTATTTATTATCAAGCCATTCCCCATCATTGGCACCCGCAATCCCCCTTCTCCACGCCTCAGACCCGATTTCCCCCGCGCGTTATGATCGGCGTTAATTGAAAAATTTAATATCCGTCGGCGTAGCAATCGTCGCCGCCTCGCCTCTGGCCTTCAACTCACCCGTCTCATCATCGAAATCGAACAGCGTAACGGTATTGGTGAACACATTCGTGACATAAAGATGGTTGCCGGTGGCATCGAAAGCGAGCGCACGCGGTTCAATGCCGCCAGCCTCATAGCGCGTCGTCTCCCCTGGCAGCCCATCCCCACCAATTTTTAATACCAGCAAATGGTTATCGGCACCGCGATTGGTGGCAATAAGATATCTGCCGCTCGGGCTGAGGATAATGGCTCCGCCGCTTTTCGCCTCCGCTGAATCCTGCGCGCCGTTCAGTTTCACTTTCCCTTGTTGCGTCAATCGATGGTCGCTGACGGTAAACACCTCGATTTCACCCGCCATTTCGGTGATGACATAGGCATACTCACCTTTCGGCGAGAACACCATGTGTCTTGGGCCGGCGCCTGGCGCAAAGCTGACATCGCGCGATGCGTCCGCCTGCAGCGGCTGTGCGCTATCCGAGCGATAGCGATAGGCGTGCAGCTTGTCCCCGCCGAGATCCGCCGCATACAGATATTTACCATCGCGGCTGAAGGTGGTTGAGTGCGCATGGCCCCCTTCCTGACGCCCCTGCACGGCGCCAGAACCTGATATAAACGGATAATGCTGCACCCGTTCACCCAGTTTGCCGTCACTGCCAATTGGCAATACCGTCATCCCCGCGCCGCCTTTGGCGACGGAGTAGTTGGCGACAAACAGAAACTTGTCATCCGGGCTGAGGGTGGCATGCGTCGGCTGCTGGCCCGCACTGCTCACCGTATTCAGCACCCGCACGCTGCCAGCTTCGTCTATTGCCAAGGCGGTCACCGTTCCCGCGTTTTCCTCATTGGTGGCATAGGCGAAGCGGCCATCGCGAGATTTTACGATCCACGATGGGCTGTTCATTTTAACCACGTCGAGCAGCGTTAACGTGCCGTCGCCATTAACCGCCAGGCGATAGAGCCCTTCACTGGGTCTTGCCGGTTTCTGCACCGCAGGCGCATTCGGAATATGGGTCCAGGTACCGACTAACGCTATTTGCTGATGTTCCCGATTATTGGCCATCGCATTTCCTGAAAACATGAGAGAAATTAACACCGCAGTTAATTGAATGGCTTGCCGGCCTGAGCCGGCAACGATTGTTCGACCAAGTTCAGACAATATAGAAGGTAGCATAAAGCGAGCTGGATGGCGCTTATTAATCGAGTCGAGAGTTTTTTCTCTATTCATGATGTCTTCTTGCCTCATCACTATGTCACAGGAATAAGTATATCGACATTGACAACCTTGCCATTTAGATCCTCTTGCCTATATAACTCTATAAAAAAACTCTCCCGCATTTTGACATTGATGGCAGGCAGATAAGCGTCATACATTACATCGAAAAAGTCAATATATTCTGAAAACGCCCCCGTAAAGGGGATGACAATATATTTACCCATAGGGATATAGAAGTTAAAGATGGAATGAAAAACCTCTTGCCCCTTGCTGTTGGAATGCCATTTATTACTCCTGTTCTTTTCCACATTACATGCCCCCCGCTGCTTGCTTAACCATTTCTCATTGGTCTGTGCAATGTCGCCGGCATCTCTGAATTTTCTTATAGAATGAAAAATCAGTGATTTGTAATGCTTTAACATCTCAATGTCATCCGGCATGACCGTGTGGTAGAAGTAGGGTTTCTTATCGTTGCCATACGGCGGGATCTGCGTGGAAAAATCCCATCCGCGGCTGTTTCTAAAGCTGTTGGGCGTTTCGCCAAAGAAACGTTTGAATGCCCGCGTGTAACATTGCTGAGAGGCAAACCCGGATGCCAGGGCGACATCCAATATGTTCCCTTGGTGCTGTTTAAGCAGAATAGCAGAGCGACTCAGTTTTCTATTCCTTATATAAGTCCCTAGCGTTATACCAAAATAATGCTTAAACAGCCGTTGCAAATGCCATTTAGAGTAACCTGATATAATGGAAACCTTTTCAACTGTCAGCCCCTCGACAATATTCTTTTCCATATACTCCAACACCTGCAAAAGAATATCTTTTCTGTAATCCATATGTGCTCCTTGCTTTTATAAGATTCTCGTCCTTTTTATTAAAATCGTTAACCAACCAAACCAAGTCATTAAGATTAATCCTAAAAAAAACCAGCCTGTCAATTCATTTTTTTCGGCATAGGAAAAACTATCGCATAAATAACTGAAAATGATCATGTTATATAAATCTCTCCGCAAGAAACCCATAAAACAAAATCAACTCGCGTAAAGTGCACTCATCAAAGATGCACTTGCCACACCAGGCAGAATCACACTTTTTGCTAATTGTTTTACCTTAAAGTGTTTTTTACAGCCAGATTGCATGGCCGAATAGGAATTTCATCATCACAAATGAAAACGCATTTTATATGCTTGGCCCGCCGATAAAACGCACTGCGAAAGAGATATAAAGTATGACCGACAGTAAAAGAAGACGGGAGGGATAAGCTCAAGGCTGAACATCGGTCTCAATAATCTCGCGTCGCAATAGCGCGTTTCTTTTTTATCGTTCCTGCGCAGAGAAAACGGATATTTTAACAAACCTTGCTCGATGCCCTGTTTTACAAACCACGCCCATTGGGAACCCTGCCTACTCCCATGAATCGCCCATCTCTCCCCCGGTAAAATGCCGAGCCGACTCGCCCGCGCCTTGTTGTCAGAACGGCCTGCGGCCGCAAACAAAAAGCCCAGCACGCGAGGCTGGGCTTTTCATTAACGGCCTGATTAATCAGCCAGGTTGTCGATCTCTGCGGACCTGTGCTTGCGCAACAGGTACAGCAGCAAAGATACCCGCCGCTCGGTGCGTTCCGGGGTATCCGGCGGCAGGTTGTAGCGCAAGGTATAACGCTCGTTGTTCTCGTTGCAGAAATCGATGACGAGCACGGGAGCAGAGGCCCCCGCTACTTTTCGATAATTCAGCGAGATGCACGACAGGTTTTTTTTCATCTCAACTTACCGCGACAGTGCGGCGGGTTGATTCGGCAATCCGCCCCACGCCGGCGCTCAACGCAGCGCCCAACAGCAGCACCAACAGCGAACCCCACGCGGCGCGAGACAGCTGTTTGGCCGCTTCATCGGCCGCTTCACGCGCTTTCTGCTCGGCCTCGGCCTTGAGTTTTTCCACCTTCTGCGCCGCCTGCTGGTAAGCCTGGGCGTAGTTATCGACGATTTGGCTCGCTTCATCGCGGCTCTTGCCGGTGCGTGCCGCAACGATATTCACCAGCGCGTCCTTATCGGCGGCGCTCAACGCCGGCTCACCGGACTGCTTGACGCGCTCGAACCACTGCTTAAGCTCGGTGGCGGACTGCGCCGGATCGGCCGCGGCATCCACGGCCGACTGTTTGCCGTCGGCGGCCGCCCGATTGGCTCTCTGCTCCAACCGAGCAGGATCCAGCTCCGGCTTACCGCTCTGCTTAAGGGTGGCGTTCAACTGATTTTCCAGGCTTCCCCAGTCAAGGCTGATGCCCTTTTTATCCAGCCGTTGCTTGAGGCCTTCGCCTACGTTTGGCGCTGCCGCCGCCAGGCCGCTGCCTGCCAGCGAAAGCCCTTTACCCACCGCGCTTCCCGCCAGCCCCACTACGCCGCTCGCCAATGAAACCATCAGCCAGGTGGTCAACAAGGTGGTGATCGCCCAGCTCAGCAAGCCATGCAAGCCGCCGCGATTCGGTGCGGAGCGGCCGGCGACGAACGCGCCTGCGGCCAGCGATGCCAACGTTGAAACCAGCAGCCAGATCCCGGTGCCGGTGCCAAAGCCGCTCAGCGGGTTGCCCTTTTGCATCATATCCACAGCCTGGGCACCAATAGCCGTGCCCAGCACGCTGAAGGTCAGATAAGTCACCAGCGCCACGGCACTCCCGGCCAATATCGAGCCCCATGACACCTGAAACGCTAAGCGATTTGATTCATAGACAGTGGTCATCGTTGTTCCTTATATTTTCTGGACAAGTGATTGCACGCACGGCGGGTAACCGCGCAGACAAATTCAGTCTGCCGCGCGGCGTCGTCGGCCGTCCCGGTTCATTTGCATTAGAATGCCTGGTGCATTCACACCCTGCGAATACGCACGTTATGCACTAAGCTGCTCAGCGAATAGCGTAACCCGCGGCCGCCTTAAGAGGCCGCCCCCCTTCTGTCTAGCGGAGAACACATGAGCCAATCCGTTTTGGCCAGCGAAACCCACAGCGGCCACCTGCAGCAAATCATCTCCGGCTTGTCCGACGGCGTGATCCTGACGGATACCGATCAAACCTTGCTATGGGCCAACGAGGCCGCGTTGACCATGCATGGCGTGAGTCATCAGAAAGCTCTGGGGGCCAATGCCGGCGAATACGCGGCGCGTTTTGCCCTGCGCTATCGCAACAATCATCCGCTGGTTTTGGAACAGTACCCGCTGAACCGGGTTGCCGAAGGCGAAACCTTCACCGATGTGGTGGTGGAGGTTCGGCAGGTCGACGATCCGGACAGCTTCTGGGTGCACCGCCTGCGGAGCCTGATTATCACCGATGCGCAGGGGCAACCGGAGCTGCTGGCACTGATCCTGAGCGACGCGACGGAGTGGGCCAGCGCCGAACAGCGCTTTGAAAAAACCTTCAACGCCAATCCGGCACCGGCAGTCATTTGTCGGCTAAGCGACCTGCGTTACGTCAAGGTCAACCAGGGGTTCCTTGATATGACCGGTTACCAACGTGAACAGGTCATGGGGCGTTCGGTTTATGAACTCGACGTTTTGGAACAGGCGGAGCACAAAGAACTGGCCGTTCAGCGCCTGGGGGAAGGCGCTACCATTCCGCAGATGGAGGCCGAGCTGAAGCTGCCCGGCGGCGGAAGCAAGCTGGTGGTGGTTGCCGGCCAACCCTTGGATATCAATGAAGACGACTGCATGCTATTCACGTTTACCGATCTCGAACCCCGGCGCCAGGCAGAATCGGCGCTGCGAGAAAGTGAAGAACGGTTTGCCAAGGCATTTCGCCTGAGCCCGGTGCCGACGTTGTTATGTACCGCGCACGAGCGGCGCGTGCTGGATGTCAACGAAGCCTTCACCCGCACCACCGAGTACGACGCCGAAGACTTGATCGGCAAGACGGTCGGAGAGATCCCGTTTATTGACGATCCGGAGGCGAACCGCCGTTTGTTTGCCGCCCTGGAAAAAAGCGGCAACGTCGAAGGGCTGGACATCCGGGTGCGCAAGAAAGGGAGCGAGTCGATTGACTGTGTGGCCTCGGCGGATGCCGTCAGCATCCACAATGCGCCCTGTTATCTGCTGGTGCTCATGGACATTACCGAACGCAAACGCTCGGAGCTGGAGCTGGTAAGCGCCATCGAAGAAGTGATGCAGGACGCCTCCTGGTTCAGCCAAACCCTGATCGAAAAATTGGCCAACGTGAAAAGCATCAATCGGCCCGACCAGGCTGGATTTACCGCCAGCGATCTCACGCCGCGCGAGCGCGATGTGCTGGAATTGATTTGCGAGGGGCTGCCGGACAAGAAAATCGCGGCGCGTCTCAATCTGGCGCTCAACACCATCCGCAACCATGTCGCGACGGTCTATTCCAAACTCGGCGTGCATAGCCGCAGCGAAGCCATCGTCTGGGCCAGAGAACGCGGGCTGTTTACCGGTGGGCTGGCCTTCAGGAATGGCAAGTAGCCTGCAAATGCACTACCCAAACCGATGCAAACGCCCCTTATAGGCCAAAAGTGAAGTGCATAACATGGCGGTGCAAATGCAGGCTTCCGTCCTGTGCGGAAGCCAAACGGATCGAACCTTAGGAGCGCATCACAATGAACAGCGAAAAAGCCAATGGCATGATGGAAAAAGTGGCGGGCAAGGCGCAGGAAATCGCGGGCGACGTCACCGGCAACGAACGTTTGCAGGCCGAAGGCGCCGCGCGCCAGGCAGCGGGCGTGCTGCAAGAAAAATACGGCGATGCCCTGAGCTGCGCCGGCAACATGATGAAGAAAAACCCCCTCGCCGCATTGGCCCTCATTGCCGGCGCAGGCCTGTTGACCGGCCTGCTGCTGCGCCGCCGTTGATACTCGCCGACGAACAAACCGCTTTTCCCTGAATGCCGCGCCCGGTGGGTAACCACCGGGCGCGGTTCTATCGGCCTAAGGGGGGCGCAGTATTATCGATTGATGCCTCCACTCGCTTGCCGCTGGGATTAACGCGTATTCTGTGTCGCCATGCGACGAATTATTGCGGCGAAACCGTTATATCACGCAGGGAACATGAGCCTTTATCGTTCAGGCTGCCGCACACCGTCTTTACTCGCTGCTTATACGGCACGTCTTTTTATTATATTCGTCCTATTGCAGATTATCATCACCCTCTCACTCAACGCGCCCACCGCCTGTTATTTCCGGTTGTTATGCAAGCCAGTTAATTTCCCTGCAACATAACGATATTTCTCAGCGTAAAAACTGAATATATCAATCAGTCTGGGTTTATCCTCCGCGCCATTAAATGTTAATATTGCCGTATTATGCGCATGGAGAAATAGCATGTTCCCCAGTAAAAAACATTCGCAGCGGGCGACCCCGCTGACCAGCTATCAATTTTCCCGGCTGCATACTTTCGAATGCGTCGCCCGTCATTTATCTTTTGCGCTGGCGGCGCAAGAATTGTCGATCACCCCCAGCGCCGTGAGCCACCGTATTAATTTGCTCGAAAAGGAATTGGGTTTTCTGCTATTCCAACGCTTTCATCGCCGGATTACGCTGACGCCGGAGGGCGAGCGCATGCAATGGGCGCTGGACAGTTCCTTCAACACCTTGAATCAAGAAATTCTGGACATCAAAAATCGCGAGTTGACGGGGACCTTGACCCTCTACTCGCACCCATCCCTGGTGCAATGTCTGCTGCTGCCGCGCATCGGCGACTTTATCGCCCAGCACCCCACCATTCACCTCAATATTCTGACCGGGCAGGAAATCATCAACCTGGCCAACCGCGGCGTGGATCTGGCGATGTACTTCGGCAAACTGCCCTCGGGGCGGCATCTGGACGAAGCCTTTATGCAGGAATCAATGGTGCCGATCTGCACGCCGCAGTACGCCGCCACGCATAACCTGTACGATGCGCCGGAAAACCTGGCCCTCTGCACGCTGCTGCACGATCGCTACAACTCCGGCGAAGATGAGTGGCAAACCTGGTCGCAACACTTTGCGCTGGGGCTGGATACCGACAGTAAAAGCATGGAGTTCGACCGTTCCGATCTTGCAGTGCTGGCCGCGACGCGACACCTTGGCGTCGCCATGGGGCGGCTCAATCTGGTGCAGGACTGGATCAAAAGCGGCGAACTGATCATTCCGTTCACCGACATGACCGTGCCCTGCGAGCACTGCTATTTTACCTCGACCATCTCCGAGCGGCAGTGGCCGAAGATCCTCGCGTTTAAGCAGTGGATCATGAAAATCGCCCCTCTGGTCTGATGGCCAGAGGATTATCGCCATACTTTGGGGGAATAAGAAAAATGCAGCGCGCAGGCGTAGAGCCGGCCGGCCTTTGAATAAGAGATATTTTTGCGGTTTTTATCCCAGGTCAGCAGAGAATTATTGGCAAAATAATAAACCTCCAATTGCATCCCATTAGCCAACCTCGACCAACCTCGGCTTCTTATCACGGTAAAATCACCGTTATCGCTGAGCGTAATCAGCGGCACGCCCCAGGCATAGCGGGATATTTGCAGCTGAATAATGAATTGGCTTTCGCAGCTTATTTGGTAGTTCTGTACATCAACATCCATAATTTATATTTTTGGTGCCACCCTTCGGTCAACATAAATAAGATATGAACAACTCACTACGACTAACCCCAGTACGATCAACACAGCACCCAATACAAATTCAATTTGCAACGGTTCGCCGAGAATGACGGCCCCCGCCAGGATGCCGAATACTGGCGTCATAAAGGTGAGAATGCCCAGCGAGGAAGCCTGATAACGGCGCAACAATGAAAACCAGATCAGGTAGCTGAAAAACGACACGATCACCGTTTGGAACAACAGGCTGCTCCACGCCACGGGGCTCAGGACGACGTGCAAATTGTCCGTAGCCAGCGCCAGCAGCGACAGCAGCACACAGGCGCCCGTCAACTGGAACAGCAGCGTCTGTTTGGCCGGGCACTCCGCCAGGCGCGTGGTACGGATCACCAGGGTAGAACCGCCCCAGGCGATCCCCGCCAGCAGGCCATAGAAATCGCCTTTCAGCCGATCGGCCCCGCCGCTGCCCTCGGCCATGCCCGATATGGCCAGCACCACACCGCCAAAGGCGATGAGCATGCCCAGCCACTGCACCGGCGACAGACGCTCCTGACGATTCAGGAAATGCAGGCCAAGGGCAGAAAACAGCGGCGCGGTGTACAAAAACACCGCCATATGCGAGGCGCTGGTATAGCGCAGCCCTTCGGAGACAAAAAAGAACTCCAGCGCGAACAATGCCCCTACGCTCAGACCGGCGCTCAGCGTGGCGCGATCCCAGGTGAAACACTCGCCGCGGCAACGCGCCAACAGGTATACCCCCAGCGCGGCGAGACCCGAACGAATGGCAATTTGCAGCACCGCCGACACATCCGCCTCGGCAGCCTTGATCGCCACCTGCTGCATTCCCCAGATGGCGCAAAGCATCACCATGGCGGCGGCAGCTCTGCCGTCAATACCGATTCTTGCATTCATAATAGGGTTCTCGTCGCCGTTGAAATAATAACAGGCTGCCGTCGCGTTATTCTTTATACACCACGATTTCCTGATAAAGTTTAATAACCTCGCCGTCGCTGTCGACGGAGTCGGTATATTCAGTTTGCTGCGCTAAATGAATCACCTTCCATCCTTTGCGCGCCAGTTCCGGGATCGTCAGGCGCCCCACGCCGCGGCAGGAAAACAGGGTGTCGTCAGACAACCTGAGCTTACTAACCTCTGCATAATCATAAGCTTGAGAATTACAAACGTGCGATTCCGCCGCCATCGCCGGTAATGAAAACAGCCCCACCAACAACATTAACAGATTCCTCATGGCGACCTCCCAATCGCTTATTCCTGCCGACCGATTACGCAGAAAGCGGCTAACGTTAATACGGCGGTGACAGGCTTTAATTAATTATCTCTTGCACGGATAAAATTACAGGCTGACGCCGATGACTGACAAATGAAAAATATAAACCTTGGCGTTAGATGAATTCATCCGAATCGAAAGGCATGAAAAGCGGCCCTTTTCACCGCACGAAATGGTCAAAAACCGGCCAATAATTAGCAAGAAAAGTAATTATTTATTTTACCGTTTATGTTACAAATGCCGCCCGCCGCTAAAATACCAAAAAAACCGTCAAAATGCGTGAAAACGCAGCGTTCTGCGCAAAACATCGGCATGGCGGCGCTGATGGGGGCGGTCATACATAAAACAGGGATAACACATGGCAATGAAATTGCGCGTATTGACTCAAGCGGTGGCGCTGGGTCTGGCGATCGGCAGCGCGTCGTTCGCCGCTCAGGCGGAAATCACCCTGCTGAAGCAGGATCCGCAGGCTGGCGATCCGCTCAGCCGCCTGAACTTCACCGTTGGCGGCAGTATCCGTCCGCAGTTCAACAACATGACGGGCGACGGTGACAAGGGCTCCTACAAGCGTAACGGCTTCGACGGCGGCACCCGCTTCCGTTTCGCGGCGGACTACTACCTGTTCGACGATATCAGCTGGATCAGCTACTACGAGCTGGGCGTGAACATTCCGGCGCTGTTCGACTGGGATCACCACTATGCCGACGGCGCGAGAAACACCAGCCGCCGCATGCTGTACACCGGCCTGAAAAGCAACACCTGGGGCCAGATGACCTTCGGTCAACAGAACAGCGTTTATTATGACGTGGTGGGTGCCAAAACCGATATCTGGGACTACGACATGCTGGCCCAGGCACCGGGCAACGGCATCAACGGTGACTACGACGGCTCTTACCGCTCACGCAAAATGCTGAAGTACAAGAACCGCTTCGGCGATGCGGACGTTTACGCTTCGTACCTGTTCAGCGACAGCGACTATCTGCCGGGCAACGGCCTGCGCTACAAGCGCAAAGGCGGCGGCTCACTGGGCGTGGATTACCACATTACGCCGGATTTGACCTGGGGCACCGCCTGGAACTACACCCGCGCCGAAATGCGCAATCCGTCCACCAGCGGCAGCAAGAGCTATGACCAGAACATTTTCGGTACCGCCATCAGTTGGAAACCGGACAACTGGACCCTCACCTTCGGCGGCGGTTACTACAACGACTTCCTGACCACCAAGAAAGCCGACATCAATAATTACTTCGCCGGCGACGCATGGGGTATCGAATACCTGGCCGGTTATACCGTGCCGGTTGGCCAGTACGCGGTGAAATCGGTGATGCCGTACTTCATGGGCGACCGCCTGGAATACATCACCGGCCGCAACTACCAGCGCATCGACAACGGCCTCGGGGTTACCGTGCAGTTTGACTACGGTTTCCGCGTTGACGTGGAGCACGTGCTGACATCGAGCACCGACAACCTCGGCGATATGACCGTGGTGCGCCTGCGCTACGATTTCTGATTGCTCAGAACGCAAAAAAGGCCGCGCAAGCGGCCTTTTTCGTTTATTGACGCAGCGTCAGAAGCCGCCGCGCGCCGAGCGCCCGACCGCCTCGCCCAGCTGCCATACCGCCATGGCGTAATGGGTGCTGTGGTTATAGCGGGTGATGACGTAGAAGTTCGGCAGGCCATACCAATACTGGTAGCCGGTGCCGATGTCCAGCCGCAGCAGGCTGGCTTCCTGATTATCGCCGAGCGAGCCCTGCGGGCTTAGGCCGGCTTCCGCCAGCGCGGCAACCGAGTAGCGCGTCTTGAAGCCGTTTTCCAGCCCCGGTGCCTGGCCGTTGGCCTGAATGGCGACCGGTTCGCCTTTGGACCAGCCGTGCGCCTTGAAGTAATTGGCCACGCTGCCGATGGCATCGACCGGATCCCACAGGTTGATATGCCCATCGCCGTTGAAGTCGACCGCATAGCTTTTGAAGGAAGAAGGCATGAACTGCCCATAGCCCATCGCGCCGGCAAAGGAGCCGCGCAGTTCGAGCGGATCGTCGCCTTCGGTGCGCGACATCAGCAGGAAGGTTTCCAGCTCACCGGCGAAGTAATCGGCGCGGCGCGGGTAGTTGAAGGCCAACGTCGCCAGCGCGTCGATAATGCGGGTTTTACCCATTACGCGGCCCCAGCGGGTCTCCACGCCGATAATCCCCACGATGATCTCCGGCGGCACGCCGTACACCTGCCAGGCGCGCTGCAGCGCATCCTGATATTGATTCCAGAACACCACGCCGTTCTGCACGTTATCCGGGGTGATGAACTTGTTGCGGTAGCGCAGCCAGGAACCGTTCGGCCCGGTTGGGCCCTGGGTAGACGGCGTCGGCGCCTGCCTGTCCATCAGCCGCAGCACCGAATCCAAACGCCGTGCCTGCGCCAGCACGTCGTGCAGCTGCTGCCGATCAAAGCCGTGTTCCTGCACCATCTTATCGATAAAGCGCGCGGTATTCGGGTTATTGGCGAAATCCCCCCCCAGCGGCGCGCCGCTGTGCGCCGGGCTCAGCAAAAAGCCGCCCTTTACCGGGGTGCTCTGCGGCGTAGCGGTGGTACTGGGTTTCGGCGTGCTGCTACAGGCAGCAAGCAAGGTAATCAGCGGTAAAAGCGCAACCAGGTGACGCATCGGATATCCATATAGCCATGCAAGAGATAAGTGGGAGTTATGTTAATGCATTGTTCAACGCGAACAAACAGGATTATGCCGCCAATTACCGCGCCAGGTAGCCAAACGTGCCAAATTGTGACGTTTTGCACGGTGAAGGGACGCCCGATGCGGCCGCGTGGAATCTCAACCGCAACTAAATGAGAAAAATTATCACCTTGACGCCCGCATTTACCCCGATAAAATGCCCGGCTGCTTGCCATCCGGCCACCGCCGGGCGGTCAATGATTACGACAACGGATTGTGATGGACTCTCTCGGACAACTCGCCAAAGACCTTTATCGTGGGCGCATCTCGCGCAAACCCTTTGTTTTTTCGCTGGCGATCTTCGCCGTTGGCATCGTGCTACTGTCGTTTCTGTCGACCTATCTGGATAAAAACCATTTTCGCGCCCATGCGCACGGCGATACCGAGGAATTCGTCTCGGTGCTGCTGTATCTGCTGTGCATCATGGTGTGGGCGCTGTTCTGTTTTGGCCTGGTGGCGTGGTTTATGGCCAAAACCGCGTTTCGGCTCAACGATATCGGCCTGCCCGGTTGGGCGCTGGCCGTGGCGTGCTATGTGTGTTCGGTGCTGAACAATTACTCTCCCGGCCCGGTGGCGAGCTGGCTGCCGCTGTTCAGTCTGGCGGGGATGATCTGCGCCCTGCTGTTGCCGCCCGACGGGCTGCGCCGCAAGCCGGACGGCAACGCTGACGATTAACGCAGCTGCACCACCTTGTTCGCTGCCGGTTCGGCCGCCGTCAGCCTGCCGCTAACCTGGCTGATACCGCCGCCGCTGTTGTGGGACACCACGGCGATCGGCAAACGCCGCAACTGCCGGGTCAGCTCCGGCGTGATATAGCCGATGTGGGTGTTCTGTTGCTGTTTCCGCCAGCGGTCGGCCGCCCTGCGACGGGAGAAATACTGGTTGTATTTGGCCCAGGCGATCAGAGTGACGGCATTGAACAACGCCACAATGATATACAGCGAGATCACTTCCAGCAGCGACAGGGCGGAGCCCACCCCGTGCTGATCCATCACCGACATCAGGCCGCGGCTGAACAGATAAAGAAAGCCGCACCAGGCGAAAAGCGTCAGCAGGCTGTCTACCACGCGCGGCAGCAGGCCGCGCTCGGAATAAATCAGGACGTCCGTCATTCTTTGATCCTCCCAATGCCCCGGTCGGGGCTTATCCAGCGCGCACGCCCGCGCCGAGCTTTCAACATCACTTTGGAAAACGCCACCAGCGTGGTCAGCAAGCTGAGCAGCCAATACACCAGCGGATACCAGATGATCCAGAACAACGAGCGGCCAAAGCCCTTCTCATAGCGCTTCTCCAGCAGCAGACTGACGGTGAACTGCAGCAAGCACACCACGCCCAGCACCAGGCCGGTAAACGCCGGCGTCAGCAGCGAGTGAATGCGGATGCCCTCCGGCAGCGGTATCGCCAGTCCAACCAGAAAAATCAGCACGCTGACCAGGTAAGTGAACGCCCACAGCGTGGAGAGGCAATACTCGGCGAACAGCAGCCACATATGCCGGTGCTCCCAGGCCCACAGGTTGCGCAGATTCTTTAAAAACACCTCGGCGCCGCCCTGCGCCCAGCGCAGGCGCTGCTTCCATAGCCCGCGCAAGGTCTCCGGCATCAGGATCCAGCACAGCGCTCGCGGTTCGAAGAAGATAGCCCAGTGCTTCAGCTGCAGCTTCCAGCTGATGTCGATGTCTTCGGTGATCATGTCCTGACTCCAGTAACCGACATCGGTAAGCGCTTGCTTACGAAACGCCGCGACCACGCCGGAGATGGTGAACAGGCGGCCATAAACGCGCTGCGTGCGCTTGATAAGGCCGATGATCGACGAAAACTCACCGACCTGGATGCGGCCGATCAGCGTGGAGCGCGTGCGGATGCGCGGATTGCCGGTCACCGCGCCGACATGCGGATTGGCCAACAGCGGCGCCACCAAATAGGCTGCCGCATCGCGATCCAGCAGCGCATCGCCGTCGATGCACACCAGATACTCGCTGCGCGCCGCCGCTGCGCCCGCCTGCAGTGCAATCGCCTTGCCCTGATTTTGCGCCAGATGGATCACTCGCAGCCGGGGGAACTCCAGCGTCAACTGGTCCAACACCTCGGCGGTGTCATCGCTGGAGCCGTCGTTGATGGCGATCACTTCGATATTGTCATAGCGCTGCGCCATCGCCGCCGAAATGGTTTCACGCGCGTTCAACCCTTCGTTGAAACAGGGGATCAGCACGCTGATCGACGGGTTGCCCGGCAGCGCCGGCGCGGGCATGTCCGGGCTCCAGCGCCAATGCCGCTCGCGATGCAGCCAGAAATAGATGCCGCCGGCGATCCAGATGCCGGACATGAACAACGGCCAGAAGAACACGAAGTTGAGCAGCATTTCGCCGGTAAACAGCAGGACGATGCCGAAAGGCACGCTCAACACCAGACACAGGATAAATAAGGCAATTAAACGATCTGTCATGGCAGTGGGAACCAGGCTGAGGACAACACCGGGCGAACGGCGTCCAGCTTAGGCCGATCGTCGAGGAAGTTGTCGGGGTAATAACCAAAGCTCTGAGCGCCATTGCGCTGCAGGCGACGCATCCATTCGGCCAGCAGTTGACCGTCATCCAGGCTGATTCGGCGCTCCTTGCGCCAGTCGACAGCCTGCAACTCAAACACCGTTTTATCGAGCGCGCCGGGGTAAGCGGCCACTTTGCCCACCAGTTGATCCAGCCAGCGGCCGCTGTCGGCGCGCGGCACGTTTTCCATCAGCGGCATCGCCATCGGCGCTACCCAGTCGTAGGCCTGCAGGAAATCCGCTAAATTCTGGCCGAACCAGGCTTCACTGGCGGGATCGAGTACCGGCATCGCATAAATATTGCGCGCGGTTTGCACCTGCGGACCGCGGATCGCCCGCACCCGTTCGGCCAGCGACTGGGTAAAGTCGATCAGCGCCCGGCTCTTGAAGCGCGTCCAGCGCGCCATCGCCTGCGGATCCTGACGAATCGCCGCCACCGAATCGGCGAAACCGGCCTGGCGATAGGCCGCAACGGCTTCGGGGCCGGCATCTTCGAAGTCCGACAGCAGCGCATCGTCGTGGAACAGGATCCCTTTGAAAGTGGCGTGGGCCGCCAGATCCTCGTAGATCTCACCGATGCGCTGGCGCGCCACCGGACTGAACGGCGACAGGCGACGATACTGCTTGTCGTCTACCGACAGCTGCCCGCTTTGCGGATCGAGGCGCTGCACGCGCGGCACGTCAGACCCCAGCTCGAACGCCAGCACCGGCATCCAGGCATACACGGCCACGCCGGTGCGCGACGAGAGCTGCCAGGAGACCCGGTTGAACAGGTCGGCCTTCATCGGCAGCCAGCGGTTGGGGAAATAGAGCTCGCGCACGTTGCCGTCGCCTTTTGGATCGGCGAACGCCTGCAGGAAAACGGTATTGATGCGCAGGTCGTAGATGCGCTGGATCAGCTTGTCGAGATTTTTGGCCTGCTGCTGCGGATCGGGATCGTAGAGGTAGTCGAGATCGACGTGCGCCACCCGCATGATCTGTCGGTTCTGTATCTGCGTCAGCTGCTGGGCGAAGCTCGTCAGCGACGGATTGCCGGCCACCAGCATGCGCGGCACGTTCTCAGGCGCGTTGACGTCTCCCAGCCCGTTCTCCAGCGTCAGCGCCATGCGGTAACCGTGCTTGCGCGCGATATCCAGCGCCACGCCGCCGGCCGCACCGTACGGCCAGACCCACACGCGCGGCGCCTTACCGGTGGCAGCGGTGATGCGCCGGGTGATCAACGCCACGTCCTTCTCGATGCGTTGGCGGTATTCCGTCTCGCTTTCATAGCGGCCCTGCTTGGCGTCGTACAGCCGATTGGCGACCGCCGGTTCGGTATTGCCCTGCGGGTTGGCGATGCCGCCATAATGCGAGGCGTAGGTATGCGCGCCGATCTCCACCAGCCCGGAGTCCGACACTTCCCGCACCTGCTGCCAGGTGAGGAAGCGATCGCGCGGCGTCATCAGGCCGCCGAAATCGACCGGCTTGTCGGCCGGCGCATCCAGCCAAACGCCGACCGGCGCCAGCACCGCCGGCCAGTTGTAGGCCTTCAGCAACGGGAATACCCGGCTGTAGAAGCTGCGGTAGCCGTCGTCGAAAGTCAGCAGCACCGCCTTGTTAGGCAACGCCGGGCCGCCGTTCTGCGCCTGCAGGATCTGTTCGACCGAAACCGGCTGATAGCCGTTTTGCTTCAGCCAGGCGAACTGTTCGTTAAGCGCGCTGGTGCGCACCGACATGTAGCGCTGGTCCGCCGCGCCGTCTTCCACGTCGTGATACGCCAGCACCGCGTAGCGGTTGGCCGGCCACGGGCGTTCCATTGGCCCCACGGATCGCTCCGCCGGCGGCGTGAAGCGCGGTACGTCCGCCTGACTGCAGGCGGTGGTCAGCAACGCGGCCAGCACTAAAAGCGAGGATCGAATAAGCATGATGATTCCTTTAAAAACGATAATTCAGATCAAACGTCACGCCGATGTTCCGCTCGCGTTTGCCGTCGTACGGATGCTTCTCAAACTGCAGCATCACGCCGGCGTCCAGCACTCCGTTCCAGCTGACGCGCTGGCCGTAACCCAGCTGGGTGATCGGCTTGCGCGCATAGTCCCGCTGCCAGTAGCTGCCGGCGCCGGCCTGGAACTGCTGGCTCCACTCGGTCTGATAATGGCGATACAGGGTGTGATCGAGCGTTAACGACGGCAGCAGCGTGAAGTCGTGCTTCGGGTTGTAATACGGCACGTTCTCCTGGCTGTTGCGGCTGCCGGACAGCGTCAGGTTCATGTCCAGCCGATAACGGGCGCCGGCGAGCAGCCGTTGCCGCCCTTCCAGGCCGTATTCCAGCCGGTTGTTGCCGTCCGAGAAGTGCGAAGGCGCCACGCTGGCGCGCAGCTCGCGGCTTTCGTTCTGCTGCCAACGCAGCCACAGGTTGCCGCCGTTGGCGCTGATGCCGTTGGTCAACGCGCGCAGCGGCGTCTCGGCCGACAGGCGCGCCACCGAACCGCCGAGGCGCCATTGATCATTCAGGTCATACCAGGATGAGAGGCGCAGGCCGAGCTCATTGCCGTGGCCGTAGTTGCGGTTGGCCACCTCGGCCTCCAGCCACAGATCGCGCGAGCGCCACTCGGCACCGGCGCTGAGATCGCGGTTGATGCCCTTGCCCTCGTCGAACTGGCCGGTGTTGAATCCCCAGCCGGTGAACAGCCGCCAGTTGTCGTCGATCGGCGGTGAATAGAGCGCGGCGTGTATGCCGAAATCGTGGCTGCCGCTGACCGGCCCGTCGGAATCGATGCCCTGATTGCCGCTGATGCGCAGTTCAGACATATGGTGAATGCGGCGCGAACGTTCAAACTGCTGAGCGGCGACGCTTTCCGGCGCGCGCTGGATGACGTCGTCGGCCAGCAAATCCAGTTGGCGCCACTCCTGCAACCCCTGCGCGACATAGCCCTGCTGGATCTCCAACGGCAGGCTGCGCGGCTCCAGCCCTTCCACCTGTTTCAACTCCTCCTCGGCGCGACGCGGCCAGCCGCGCGCCAAATAAACGCTGGCCAAGGAGATGCGCAGACCCTGATTGCCCGGCGCCGTGCGCGCCAGATGGGTCAGCTGCCGTTCGGCCTCGGCCAGATCGCGTTGATAAACCCGCGACTGCGCCAACAGCGATTGGCCGACCAGCCAGTCATCGTTGTAGGCCAGCGTCGGCAGCTGGTACAGGCGGGTCGCGTAGGGATAGCGCTGGCTGACGCGCTGCGCCAGCAGCGCCGCCTGATCGATGCGTTCGTTCTCCGCCTGCGCGTAAAACAGATCGGTTTCGTCTTCGGCGGTCACCGCCTGCGGTGCGGCGGCGTTCAGGCGGCCGAAAATGGCCTGCGCCTTGTCCGGCTGCTGCAGATAGAGGTAGGCGGACGCCGCCCAGCGCTGGGCATAATCCGGCACCGTGCGCCCTTCCGCCTGCAGGGTTTGATACTCGCTCACCACGTCGGCCATTCGATAACGCGCCAGCAGCGCGCCAAGGCGATCGATACGCGCCTGTTGGTAGCTGTCCTGCGCCTCCGGCAGCGGCCGCCACTGCGTCAGCAGTTGGTCATAGCGCGCCAGCGCGCGATCGGCGATGACGAAACGTTCCTGTTCGCCGCGAGCATCGATAAACGACAACCGCACCAGCTCGGCGGCTTCATCCGCCTGCAGGCGCCGCTGCTGCACGGGCGGCAATGTCAGCCCCTGGCTTTCACGCAGCGCCGGATCCGCAACCCGATTCGCCGCCAGCAGCGTCACGTAATAAGCCTGAATTCCGGTGTCGGACGGCGCCAGCGCGCGGGCATGAGTGGCGTTTTCCAGCGCCGCCCAGCTGCGGCCGGCGGCCTGGTCCACATAGGCGCGCGTCAGATACCACGTCGCCGGCTCCAGCAGCTTCTCCGCTTTGGCCGCCTCCGTTTGCGCCTGCGCATCCTGCCCGGCATCCGCCAGCGTCATCACATAGCCACGCTGTAAGCCGCCGTCGGCGGGAGCGAGCTGCAACGCCGTACGCCACAGTCGCAGCGATGGTTGCCACTGCTTCAGGTTGCGATAGGCGCGAGCCGCCGTCGCCAGACTGGCGCTATCCCGCTGCAGCGCGGCGCCGTCGGCACGCCAAAGCGCGACTACCTCTTCATCGTGGCCGGCCCACCCGGCCACCTGGATATAATCGGCTCGCTGCTGCAGGCTCAACCCCTCCTGAGCGCGCCGCTGCGATAAATACGCCAGCACCGGCGCAGTATCGCCCGATCTGGCCTGACGGATCAGCGCGTCATAGCGTTCATCCGCCAGCGCGGTGGCCGGCAGGGATAAACCGATAAACAGCAATGACGCCGCATATTTGGTAGCGTGGCGTTCGGTAAAGCGTAATGAACGCGAGTTAACTTTAGGCACGAGGTATTCCTTTAATCCGTGAGCTGCTGTCCTGGCAAAGTAGAAATGCGAGCAGGCACCCGAAAAGTCGGCTAGAGCCGCCGGGTAATAAGCATGGAGTAATGAATATTTCTGTCTGGCGCACGCTTAAATAGAATCGAATGCGCCTTTGCCTAAAAAGAGTATTTTATAAATCTGCCAATGAATACCGCAGCCAGGTGATATCTGCCTGAAACTGGAATTTCACAATTATCAATAAGTGAAATAACAAAAATTAAAACAATACAAATCAATAAGATAAAACACATTAATGATCAATATTCTTAATTTCACTCTTTCGTGTGAAATTGTATAAAACCGGTGTGATATTTGATTTTAATTCTCATTATCACCGGCCGACAGGAATATTAATCCAAACATCCAATTAAATAACCTGCCTTGTTGGAGAAAATAACAAGATTATTGTTAACACGAACATTAAATTTGCCTGCTAATAATTATTCAATTCAATTTAAATTCCCCCACGGATACATTCATGCTGGCTATCTCCCGAGCATGCCGTCACAATAGCGCCTCATTCTGGTTTCAATCAGGGATTGCCATGTACAGCCACTACCCCGCCCATTACACCTTCGATAGCGACAGCGACGCCTGGCAGATCGGTTTCCACGACTTCCCCGAGTGGCAATCTGCCTGCTATAAACGCGAAGACATCGAGCTGGAAGCGCAGGAAAGCCTGCTGGCCGCCATCGCCGCCGCGATGGATGAAGGGCTGCCCCTGCCCGCCCCTTCTCCTTCGCAAACCGATGACTTGAGGGTACATCTGCCGGCGCTGGTGGCGCTGAAGATCGAACTGCACAACGCGATGCTGCGCAAAAACACCGGTAAAGCGGCGCTGGCGCGCAAGCTGGGTTTCAACGGCGGGCAAATGGAGCGGTTGCTGGATATCGGCTACGCTTCAAAAGTGGAAGCGCTGGAGCAGGCGTTGTATCTGCTGGGCTACGAAGTGCGCGTGACGATAAGTGAAGTTTGCCAATAAGTTAGCGGCAGGTAAGCGAAATATTATCCAAGGGGGCTAAATTTCCCCCGTTTTGCGCCGATATGATGGCTACCTAATCACTTGTCGCAACAACGAAGGCTAAAAATGGAGTGGAGTCGCCGTCATATTTGGGCCGTTATTCTGCTGTCTTGTCTCGTTTTTTGGGTCATTTTGGCGACCGGCATCAACGCCGTCGCCTGAGCGCCTGCCACCGTATTGCAATACCCGATTTTAAAGCCCGCCACACGGCGGGCTTTCTGTTCACGACGTATCGCTAACTGGAATGCGTGGTAAAGTTCTTACAAGAAAAATCAAGCAAATTCTCAGTGTGCCCCGTATTGTTTTTCATCGCCCCTTCCTCGTCAGCCAATAAAATAAACCCTTGTTGTTTATCTTCAAAAGTAACGGGGACGACCGCCACACCAAACTTTCTCATATCCGCGTTTTTTTTAATCAGATCATGACCTATATTGATAAATGGAAACACACCGTCCAAATCCGCTTGCCTTATTCGCATACCTAAATAATGTTGCCCAACCAAGTTGTCTTTCAACGGTGTCCATTCATCCCCAATATTAGGTAGCTGGCGGTCTATACTGCGTCTGACATGCGGTTTCAAGCATGAAATGTGAATGTGCAATTGCCCTTGAGTACGGCCTCGCTGCGAGTTTATTGTTAAAGCATAAGCTTCTCGTGGCAATGAAGAGCCATAAACCTCTTCCAGAACATGTCGATTCTGCCAAGCCAACGCAAAATAATTTGGCGTATCAGCTAATAACAGTTCCGGACTTTCGACTCCCGCCATTTTCAACGTTGGCACGAGCAAATAATGATAGCGGCTTTCAAGATCGCGTACGATGGCATAGCCACGAGCGACACCTTCATCCATTGAAACTTTATCGCAGGGAAATGGTGTTCCTAAATATTGATAGTTAAACACACATAGATTATTCACTACGCGCCACAAAGCATTACTGGCAAAAGCAGACGGCGGGGCCGCTATCAAAAAAAGCACCGATGCTTTAAAAAAAAACTTTAATAACAACAAATTAAAAATCCTTTTCGATTGTAGCCAGCCTACGTTACAACGCTATCCTAGCGTCGAAACTTACTATAGGTAAACATAAATAAAAAGCGTTATAAAACAGCGCACCCTGTTTAAAAAATAGCCTAAAATTGTGATCAAAAACACAGTATTGAAATCAGACCAGTATTGAGAGTACATTAGCGCCGATCCTGTCGCGGTTCGGATTTTACCTCACGGAGCATGAGGCGCGACAACCGGACAACCCGCGCTCGAGGACGTTGTTCTTCCGCTTGGAAGAATCCGCCCGACAAGCAGGTTGCCCATAAAATACTCAGCACAACAATCGGGATCATTGCTGGCGAGGACTCCAGACAGGAGTTGTTCAGTGAAATATTTTTTGATGGGCGTGTCATTCATGCTGGTTGCCTGGGTTGGCACCTTCATGTTGATGGTTGCCTGACAGCAGCCACACCAGGAACACAGACAAAGGGACGCGCAAGCGTCCCTTTGTCGTTTCGGCTAGCGCTCATTTGCCCGGCATCATGCGGCGTAGGGTGTCGTCCTTGCGCAGGTAGTGGTGATACAGCGCCGCCAGCGCATGCGCGCCAATGATAAAGTAGCCAACGTTTGCCAGCGTCTCATGCACCGTTTTGACCAGCTTACGCATCACCGGATCCGGCGTCACCCACTGCGGCATCGGCCAGCCCAGCAAAGACCACGATTTCCCACCGTAGGCCAGGGTTAACATGCCCAGCAGCGGCAACATCAGGAAGACCACGTACAGCAGCCAATGGAAAATCTTCGCGCCTACCTCCTGCCACTCCTCCAGCGGAGGCGTGGTTGGCGGCGCAGCGTGGAAAGAGCGCACCGCCAACCGAATCAGCATCAGGGCAAAGACCGATACCCCAAAGTTGAAATGCAGATTTTTGACCATCGGCGCCCACGCCTCCGGCACCGAATCTTTCAGCAACATCGCCGCATAGGTGAGGATCACCATCAGCAACGTCAGCCAATGTAAAACGATTTGCGATCGCGCGTAGCGGTTGCTCATACACTCTGTCCAAAAAATAAAATTCAGCGTAGTTGAGCATAATGGGGAAATAATGAAGAAAACCTTGGGACGGAAAAAATAAGGCCGGGCGAACGCCCGGCCTGACAGGGTTATTTGGCGCTGCCGGCTTTACCCGGCTTCAGCAGCCCGTCCGCGCGGAACATCGCCTTGATGCCGCGCACCGCCTGGCGGATACGATCCTGATTCTCGATCAGCGCGAAGCGCACGTGGGTATCGCCGTAGTCGCCGAAGCCGATGCCCGGCGAGACGCAGACCTTGGCTTCCGCCAGCAGGCGCTTGGCGAACTCCAGCGAACCGAGGTGGGCATAAGGCTCGGGGATTTTCGCCCACACGTACATCGACGCCTTCGGGTTTTCCACCATCCAGCCGGCCTCGTGCAGCCCCTTCACCAGCACGTTGCGGCGCTGCCGATACTGCTCGGCGATATCGCGCACGCACTGCTGATCGCCTTCCAGCGCGGCGATGGCCGCCACCTGCAGCGGCGTGAAGGTGCCGTAGTCGTGATAACTTTTGATGCGCGCCAGCGCGCTGACCAGCTCAGGGTTGCCGACCATGAAACCGATGCGCCAGCCGGCCATGTTGTAGCTTTTCGACAGGGTGAAGAACTCCACCGCAATGTCTTTCGCCCCCGGCACCTGCATGATCGACGGCGCTTTCCAGCCGTCATAAACGATGTCGGCATAGGCCAGGTCGTGGATCACCAGCACGTTGTACTGTTTGGCCAGCGCCACCACCCGCTCGAAGAAATCCAGCTCCACGCACTGCGCAGTCGGGTTGGACGGGAAGCCGAGGATCATCATTTTCGGGCGCGGAATGGTTTCCCGAATGGCGCGCTCCAGTTCACTGAAGAAATCCACGCCGTCCACCAGCGGCACCGAACGCACCTGGGCGCCGGCGATCACCGCGCCGTAAATGTGGATCGGGTAACTGGGGTTCGGCACCAGCACGGTATCGCCGTGATCCAGGGTCGCCAGCATCAGATGCGCCAGCCCCTCTTTCGAACCGATGGTGACGATGGCTTCGCTTTCCGGATCGATATCCACCTGATAACGATCGGCATACCAGCGCGAAATGGCGCGGCGCAGGCGCGGAATGCCGCGCGAGGTGGAGTAACCGTGGGTGTCGTCGCGCTGGGCGACGGCGCACAGTTTTTCCACGATGTGCGGCGGCGTCGGGCCGTCGGGGTTCCCCATGCTGAAATCGATAATATCCTCACCGCGACGGCGTGCGGCCATTTTCAGTTCGGCGGTGATGTTGAATACGTAAGGGGGAAGACGTTCAATGCGCGTAAAACGGCGCTGTGGACTGTTATCAGCCATAGGGGATTCCTCGATAAACGTTAGCGCCCGGACCGTCCGAGCGACGCTGGCCAGCGAACTGACCGAATATCGAACATAGCGCAGCGCCGGCGAGCTTGTCGATACCCGGCGCGATATTTTTATTTGCCGCCCTGAAACTCCGCCGCCAACAGCCCGAACAGCCAGTCGTCGCGCCACTCTCCCGCCAGGCGGAAATTATCGCGCAGCGTGCCTTCCAGCTGAAAACCGCACGACTCCAGCAGGCCGCGCGAGGCGAGGTTGCCGGAGGTCACGGTAGCGGTCAGCTTGTGAAAACCGCAGGCGTTCACCGCAAAATCCAGCACCGCCCGCAGCGACTCCTTGCCATAGCCCTTGCCCTGGCCGGAGGGCAAACTGCCATATCCCACCTCCGCCTGCCGATACGGCAGCCACTGCGGGCGAAAGCCGGTAATGCCCACCGCCTCCCCGCTGTGCTTCTCACGCATCACCAGGCACAGCCACTGATCGCCGTGTTTGTCCCAGGCCGGCAGCCGCGCGTCGAAACGCTCGCGGATCGCCGCTTCGCTGAGCGGATCGGCGATATAGCGGATCACCTCAGGATCCTGGTAAAGGCGCAGAAACAGCGGCCAGTCCTCGGCGGTTATCGACTGTAAGTACAAGCGTTCAGTGACCAGCTTCATAAAATCTCCGAAAAACGAAAAAGAGGAACTTACGAATGAAAGATATCTCTTTATTTTCCCCGATTGGTTGCCGATAATCATTCACGTTAAAACCACAAAACCATAACGTCTTGCCCGATTCCCTACAACCGTCCGCCGCAGTGACTCACGCGGCACCAGGAGAACACCATGGCCTCTTTAGTCATCGATGATATTCCGCAGACGATCGTTAACGTCAAGCGCCAGCTGCGCCAGGCCTTGCCGAACTACCGCGAAGTTTTTCTGGCGCTGGAGGAGAACATCCGCGGCCAGGTCGACCAGATCCGCCGCGAGCTGGCCGCCGGCCATAATCCGGTGCCGCAGATCGACGCGGAAGATATCCTGCAGCAGCGCGTCAGCGATCAACAGATAGCGCTGATCAAGCAGCGCGGCGCCTGCGCCATTCGCGGCGTGTTTCCCCGCGCCAAGGCCGAAGGCTGGAACCGGGAAATCGGCGACTATCTCGAGCGCAACAACTTCGTCGAGCGGTTGAAAAACGCTGCCGAAGACAACTATTTCGGCAAGCTGGCCGCCAGCAAACCACAGATTTATGGCATCTATTGGTCAAAGCCGCAGGTCGAAGCGCGGCAGGATGCGCGCATGCATGCGGTGCAGGTGTTCCTCAACAGCCTGTGGGCCACCGAAAGCAACGGCAAGCAGCATTTCGATCCGACCCGCATCGCCACCTACGCCGATCGCACTCGCCGCCGCCCGCCGAACTCCTCGTCGCTGGGCCTGTCGCCGCACGTCGACAGCGGCACCATCGAGCGCTGGCTGGACGAGAATTTCCGCTATGTGTATCGCCACGTGTTCTCCGGCGACTGGCAGCAGTACGATCCCTTTGCCGCCGACGGCCGCACCGAAGTGCGCGAAATTGCCTCCCCGGCAGTCTGCTCGATGTTCCGCACCTTCCAGGGCTGGACGGCGCTGACGCCGCAACGCACCAACGCCGGCACGCTAAACCTGGTGCCGATCGCCAACGCCATGGCCTATGTGTTGCTGCGCGCGCTGCAGGACGACGTCGCCGACGACGATCTGTGCGATGCGGCGCCGGGCCGCGCGTTGTCGATCTCGGAAAAATGGCATCCCCTTTTATTAAATGGGATTTCCCCTATTCCCGATCTGGAGCCGGGCGACACGGTATTTTGGCATTGCGACGTGATCCACGCGGTGGAGAACGAGCATAACGGCGAGTTCGACAGCAACGTGATGTACATCGCCGCCGCGCCGGGCTGCGCGAAAAACGACGCCTACCTGCAGCGTCAGCTGCCGAGCTTTATCGACGGCAGAACGCCGCCGGACTTCGCTCCCGACGACTTCGAAGTGGATTTTGACGGCCGCGCCACCGCCGATCTGCTGACGCCGCTGGGCAAAACGCAGCTCGGCATGCGCTGACCGCCCGCCCGTGGCACGCGCCACGGGCCTCTTTCGCTGTGGTATACTGCCGCCATCCGTAGGCCGCAGCGAGAACCCGTCGTGCACCCTTTTTTTGAAATGCTGTTGGCGGTGTTTGATCGCGCCGCGCTGATGTTGATCTGTCTGTTTTTTCTGACCCGCACCCGGCTGTTCCGCCAACTGCTGCAAAAAGAAGACCATACGCCGCTCGAGCTCGGCATCGTCACGGCGATCTTCTCGCTGTTCGCGCTGTTCAGCACCTACTCCGGCATCAACGTTGAGGGATCGCTGGTCAACGTGCGCGTCATCGCCATCATGGCCGGCGGCATTCTGTTCGGCCCCTGGGTGGGGATCGTCACCGGCATCATCGCCGGGGTGCACCGCTATCTGATCGACATCGGCGGCATCACCTCGGTGCCCTGCCTCATCACCAGCATCATCGCCGGCATCAGCGCCGGCTACATCAACCTCAAGGTGAGAAAAGAGCAGCGCTGGCGCGCCGGCATCGTCGGCGGCATGCTGTGCGAATCCCTCACCATGCTGCTGATCGTGCTGTGGGCCAAGCCGACCGAGCTTGGGCTCGACATCGTGTCGCAGATCGCGCTGCCGATGATCCTCGGCACGGTGTGCATCGGCCTGATCGTGCTGCTGGTGCAGAGCGTCGAAGATGAAAAAGAAGTGATCGCCGCACGCCAGGCCAAGCTGGCGCTGGATATCGCCCACAAGACGCTGCCCTATTTTCGCAACATCAACAGCGAATCGCTGGCCACCATTTGCGATATCATCCGCCAGGACATCCGCGCCGACGCGGTGGCGATCACCGATACCCATCAGGTGCTGGCTTACGTTGGCGTGGGGCGCGAAGCCTACCCGATCGGCCGCGAAGGGCTGAGCCGCGTTACCCGCGAAAGCATTCGCCACGGCAAAATCATCATCAAAAACAACCTGGAAAACCCGGCCGCGCCGCAGATCCATTCGCAGCTGGTGGTGCCGCTGTGGGAAAAGGGCGAAGTGACCGGCGCGCTGAAAATTTACTACTGCCACGCTCACCAGATCACCAACACGCTGAAGGTGATGGCGGTCGGGCTGTCGCAGATCATCTCCACCCAGATGGAGGTTTCGCGCATCGAGCATCTGCGCCAGATGGCGGATAAAGCCGAAATGCGCGCGCTGCAGAGCAAGATTAACCCGCACTTCCTGTTCAACGCGCTGAACGCCATCTCTTCCTCCATCCGCCTGAATCCGGACACCGCGCGCCAGCTGATCATTAACCTGTCGCGCTACCTGCGCTACAACCTGGAGCTGAACGACGAACTGATCGATATCCGTAAGGAACTGCATCAGATTCAGGACTATATCGCCATCGAACAGGCGCGCTTCGGCGCCAAGCTGACGGTGATTTACGACATCGACGACGACGTCTCGGTGCGCATTCCGAGCCTGCTGATCCAGCCGCTGGTGGAGAACGCCATCGTGCACGGCATCCAGCCCTGCAAGGGTAAAGGGGTGGTGGTGATCGCGGTGAAAGATCAGGGCGATCGGGTGAAAATTTCGGTGAAGGATACCGGCCACGGCATCAACCAGGAAACCATCGACCGGGTGGCGCGCAACGAGATGCCGGGCCACAATATCGGCCTGCTCAACGTGCATCACCGCGTGTCGCTGCTGTACGGTGAAGGGTTGCATATCCGCCGCCTGGAGCCGGGCACCGAAATCGCGTTCTATATCAGCAAAAACGGCGGCAAGCTGCATCAGGAACCGAGCGCGCCGCCGGTCGGGGAGGCCTCATGAAAGCTATCATCGTGGAAGACGAATTCCTCGCGCAGGAAGAACTCAGCTACCTGATCAAGAAACACAGCAATATCGATATCGTCGCTACCTTCGAGGACGGCCTCGACGTTCTGAAATACCTGCAAACCCACCAGGTCGACGCCATTTTCCTCGACATCAACATCCCGTCGCTGGACGGCGTGCTGCTGGCGCAAAACATCAGCAAGTTCGCCCATCGGCCATCGATCGTGTTCATCACCGCCTATAAAGAACACGCGGTGGAAGCCTTCGAGATCGAGGCGTTCGACTATATCCTCAAGCCCTATCACGAGGCGCGCATCGTCACCATGTTGCAAAAACTGGAGGCGCTGCATCATCGCCCCGCCGGCGCGGCGGAACCGACCAGCGCGCCGAGCCGCGGCAGCCACAGCATCAACCTGATCAAAGACGAGCGGATCATCGTTACCGACATCAACGACATCTATTACGCCGCCGCCGATGAAAAGGTGACGCGGGTCTATACTCGCCGGGAAGAATTCGTGATGCCGATGAACCTCACCGAGTTTTACGGCCGGCTGCCGGAAGAGCATTTCTTCCGCTGCCACCGCTCTTACTGCGTTAACCTGGCCAAGATCCGCGAGATCGTGCCCTGGTTCAACAATACCTACATTCTGCGGCTGAGCGATCTTGAGTTTGAAGTGCCGGTCAGCCGCAGCAAGGTGAAAGAATTTCGCAAGCTGATGCGCCTGTAAGCGCTTACCAGCGCGGGCCCGGACGGTAGTAATAGCCGGGCGGCGGTGGTGGCGGCATGCGGTAATGCGGCCGATCTCGCCAGTCGCGCCGCGGCGGCCCGTAGTAAATCACCCGTGGCGGCGGGCCATAATAGTACCCGCGCGAACGTTCATACCGGTGATGATCGGCCCACCAGCGCGGATCGCGCCAGCGATAGCCGTCCCAGTAGTGGCCGCGATGATCGCGATCGCCGATATGCAACGACAGGCCCGGCACGTTCACGCCGATGGAGACGTCGGCCTGGCTCGCCAGCGGCAGCGCCAGCAGCGCAGCCAGTAACAACAGCGTTTTTTTCATTTCATGGACTCCTGCAGAGCGGACCTCGTCCGATCGCAGATAACATAGTCCCGCGCTCGCCGCCGCTCTATAGGCGCAATGCCGATTTACGCCTTGCAGACGCATCCTTCACAATTTCACCACAATCGTTCACCGGCGATTAACAATAAATCGTTGATATCTTTGATGTAGATCACGTGTTACTCCCGGCATTTCACGCGCTTTTAGGCGTAAAAACGGCAACTCACGCCGTATAAAATGCATTTCATTCCTTCTGCCGTGCAATTCATTCCCGATCCGCCGTCCGCCGGGGGGGCCGGCCATATAATAAGCCCAGACCGCGGGAACACAGATTCACCCCGCAAATTTCAGCCAGCGGCTCACGCCCGGCAACGCACACACAGGAAGGAGACCGGCCATGAACACCAAACCGGCAAATCGCAGCTTAATCGTTCTCGGTACCATCATCTGTCAGATGGGTCTGGGCACCATCTACACCTGGAGCCTGTTCAACCAGCCGCTGGTCGACAAGTTCCACTGGGGACTGGCGGACGTCGCCACCACCTTCTCCATCACCAGCTTCTTCCTAGCTTTCGCCACGCTGTTCGCCGGCAAGCTGCAAGAACGCTTCGGCATCCGCAACCTGACGCTGTGTTCCGGCATCCTGGTCGGCCTGGGCCTGATCGCCAGCGCCCATGTCAGCTCGCTCGACATGATCTACCTGCTGGCCGGCGTGGTGGTGGGCTTTGCGGTCGGTATCGCCTACATCTCCACCCTGTCCAACCTGATTAAATGGTTCCCGGCCAACAAAGGCCTGATTTCCGGCATCTCCGTCGGCGCCTTCGGCAGCGGCAGCCTGCTGTTCAAATACGTCAACGCCGCCCTGATCGCCGACGTCGGCGTTTCAGGCGCCTTCTTCTACTGGGGTGCCATCGTGATGGGCCTGATCGTCGTCGGCTCCCTGTTGCTGAAAGAGCCGGTGCTGGCAACCAGCGCCGCACAGCCAGGCGCCAACGGTCTGGGCAACGACTTCAGCGTGCGCCAGATGCTGGCCACCAAAGAAGCTTACCTGCTGTTCACCATCTTCTTCGCCGCCTGCATGAGCGGTCTGTACCTGATTGGCATCGTGAAAGACATGGGCGTTCAGCTGGCCGGGATGGATTTGGCCACCGCCGCCAACACCGTGTCCGCCGTCGCCATCTTCAACACCGCCGGCCGCATCATTCTGGGTACGCTGTCTGATAAAGTAGGCCGTATGCGCGTCATCAGCTTCACCATGCTGGTTACCGTGCTGGCGATTGTCGCGCTGAGTTTCATGACCCTGAACCACACGCTGTTCTTCATCTGCGTTGGCGCGGTGGCCTTCTGCTTCGGCGGCAATATCACCGTGTTCCCGGCGATTGTCGGCGACTTCTTCGGCCTGAAGAACCACAGCAAGAACTACGGCATCATCTATCAGGGCTTCGGCCTGGGCGCGCTGGCCGGTTCGTTCGTCGCCAAATACTTCGGCGGCTTCCACGCCACCTTCATGGTGATTGGCGTCCTGTCTGCCGCTTCTTTGCTGATTACACTGTTCATCAAAGCGCCGAAAGCGGTGGAAATGGAAAGCGAAGAAACCGCACAGGCGGCGGAGCTGGCCAAAGCCTGATCCCCTGCGAAAACGACAAGGGGCGCAACCTGCGGGTTGCGCCCCTTTTTTATTGCCCCGCCGCGCGGCTTACAGCCGCATGCCCAGCGTCTGGCGCAGATGCGCGCCGGCCCCCAACAGGCCCGGCTGGCCATGGGTTATCATGAACACCGGAATGTCTCGCACATAGTCACGGAAACGCCCTTTGTCTTCGAAGGCGGCGCGGAAGCCCGAGGCCTTGAAGAATTCCATAAAGCGCGGCACGATGCCGCCGGCGATGTACACACCGCCGAAGGTGCCCAGATTCAGCGCCAGGTTGCCACCGAAGCGCCCCATGATCACGCAAAACAGCGACAGCGCGCGGCGGCAGTCGATACAGCTGTCGGCCAGCGCCCGCTCAGTGATGTCCTTCGGCTCCAGTTTCTCCGGCAGGCGGTTGTCCGCCTTAACGATGGCGCGATACAGATTGACCAGGCCCGGCCCGGACAGCACGCGCTCGGCGGAAACGTGCCCCACTTCACCGCGCAGCACCTCCAGAATAATGTCTTCTTCTTCGCTGTTCGGCGCGAAATCAACATGGCCGCCCTCGCCCGGCAGGCTGACCCAGCGGCGATCGACCTGCACCAGGTGGGCGACGCCCAGCCCGGTGCCGGCGCCGTACACCGCGATCGGTTTGCCCGGCTGCGCATCGCCGCCGCCAAACTGCAGCACGTCGTCCGGCGAGAGCATCGGGATCGCCATCGAGACGGCGGTGAAATCGTTGATCACTTCCAGGTGACTCAGCCCCAGGCTGGCCTTCATTTCTTTGATCGAGAACGCCCAGCTGTGATTGGTCATCGCGACCCAGTCTTCGGTCACCGGGCAGGCGATCGCAATACAGGCGTCCTGCACCTCGATCTCGCACTCTTTCAGGTATTGGCGGATCACCGCCTCCAGGCTGTCGAACTCCAGGCCGGAATAGGTTTTCGCCTGGGTAATCTCACCCGTCGCAACAGTGCACAACGCCAGGCGGGCATTGGTGCCGCCAACATCACCCACGAGGGCATAGGTCATTGATTTCGTCTCCGCAAAATGAAAAATAAAACGCTGCCCACACTGTAAAATCCTGCTGCGAAAACAACAATCACCCGCCTCGGATCTGCACCTCAATAGCGATCCGGATCACAAAAAACGTTTCAGCTTGTCCGCTATGCCGCGATTTGAAACAAATTGCGGCAAAAAACGCCCCCCGGCGACTGTTAACCGTCATCGCCGCCGGGCAATATCAATGCGTGCCTGCGCGCCGATAGTCTGGCAAGCTGTGGCCACTGCCCAACCACCCGCACTCCCTGCCCCGCAGGGAGGCATCGACAAGGGATTATTCATGCTGCATCCGCGCGCCAATGCCATGTTGGCCTTTGCTTTGCCTGCGCTGATTATCGGTTCCGTTTCCAGTCTGGTGCTGCTGTTGGTGATGAAAATTGCCGCCGCATTGCAGCAATTACTGTGGGTGACGCTGCCCGATGCGCTGAGCCTGGACGCCCAGTCGCCCTGGTGGCCGGTTGCGATGCTGACGCTGACCGGCGTGGCGGTCGGCCTGATCGTGCGTTATATGCCGGGTCACGCCGGGCCGGATCCGGCGACGGAATCGCTGATCGGCATGCCGCTGCCACTCTCCGCCTTGCCGGGGTTGGGGTTGGCGCTGATTGTCGGCCTGGCCGGCGGCGTCAGTCTGGGGCCGGAGAACCCGATCACCGCCATCAACATCGCACTGGTGGCGGCGGCCGGCGCGCGCCTGCTGCCGAAGGTGCCGCGCATGGACTGGATCATCCTGGCGGCGGCAGGCACTATCGGCGCAATGTTCGGCACACCGGTCGCCGCCGCGCTGATCTTTTCGCAAACCCTGGCCGGCAATAACGAAACGCCGCTGTGGGATCGGCTGTTCGCCCCGCTGGTGGCTGCCGCCGCCGGCGCGGTCACCACGCAGATGTTCTTCGTGCCCAATTTCGCCCTGCAGCTCGATGCCTACGACGTGACGCGGCTGCCGGACATTTTCAGCGGCGCCATCGTGGCGCTGATCGCCATCGCGCTCGGCATGGTGGCGCTGTGGTGTTTCCCGCACGTTCACCGCCTGTTCCATTCAATGAAGAATCCGGTGTTGATGTTAGGGCTGGGCGGCTTTGTGCTGGGGCTGCTGGCGCTGTTGGGCGGAGAGATTACCCTGTTCAAGGGGCTGGATGAGATGAAACGCCTGGCGGTGGACGACAGCTATTCGGTGCCGGCGCTGTTGACCATTACCCTGACCAAGCTGGCGGCGCTGGTGATCGCCGCCGCCTGCGGTTTTCGCGGCGGGCGCATCTTCCCGGCGGTGTTCGTCGGTGCGGCGCTGGGCCTGATGCTGCACCAGCATGTTCCGGCGGTGCCGGCGGCGATCACCGTCTCCTGCGCCATCATGGGGCTGGTGCTGGTAGTGACGCGCGACGGCTGGCTGAGCCTGTTTATGGCGGTGGCGGTGGTGCCGGATCTGCACCTGCTGCCGGTGTTGTGCATCGTGATGCTGCCCGCCTGGCTGGCGCTGGCGGGCAAGCCGCTGATGCTGGTAAACCGCCGGCAACCGCCGCGCGACGATTAGGCCAGCGCGAACGCCGCGGCGGCGCGGGCGTGGATTGCAGTGGTGTCGAACACCGGCACCGACGCATCCCGCTCGCTCACCAGCAAGCCTATTTCGGTGCAGCCGAAAATAATCCCCTGCGCCCCCTGTTGTTCCAGATCGCTGATAATCCGGCGATACTCGTCGCGCGAGGCGTCGCGAATTTTACCGAGGCACAGCTCGTCATAGATGATGCGGTGTACGATGTCGCGATCGGCGCTGACCGGCGTCACCACGTCGATGCCGTGCAATTCCTGCAGGCGGCCGCGGTAAAAGTTTTGCTCCATGGTAAAGCGCGTGCCCAGCAGCCCAACGCGGCAAATGTTTTTTTCCCGCACCTGCAGCGCCGTGGCATCGGCGATGTGAATCAGCGGCAGACCGCTGGCCTGCTCGACCGCCTCCGCCACCTTGTGCATGGTGTTGGTGCAGATCACGATAGCTTCGGCGCCGGCGGCGCGCAAAGCCACCGCGGCGGCGGCCAACAGCCGGCCGGCGCCGTCCCAATCGCCCTGGTGCTGCAAGCGCTCAATCTCCTGGAAATCGACGCTGTAGAGCACGATTTTGGCCGAATGCAGCCCGCCAAGGCGCGCCTTTACCTGCTCGTTGATGGTGCGGTAATACGGAATGGTGGATTCCCAGCTCATGCCGCCCAGCAGACCCAACACTTTCATCCTTCGTTCCTCAGCATTTCCGACGATCCTCTGACCTTACCTGAGAATCGTCGGTCTGACGACGCCTTATTTGGCGCCGGAATTGATCGGCTGGCGCGCCTCGAACCAGCGCTGACGCAGCATGTCGTACAGCCAGTTATAGGCCATGGTGTACGGCAGGAAGAACAGGAAGAAACCGATTTCCAGCATAAACGCCTGCGTCCAGGAGATGCTCAGCATCCAGGCGGCGATCGGCACGCCGATCAGGATAAAACCGGCTTCAAAGCCGACGGCGTGCAGCGCACGCACCTTCAGGTTACGCACCACCCGGCTGACCGGCCACAGGCGGTCGAACACCGTGTTGTAAACCATGTTCCACAGCATCGCGACGGTGGAGAGCATTACCGCCAACGCACCGACCTGCACCATTGAACGGTTCAGCAGCCACGCGCCCAGCGGGGCGCAAACCATCACGGCGATGGCCTCGAAACCGACGGCGTGGACGATACGTTCAATGAGAGACTTGTTTTGCAGTTGCATACATCACCTTTTTTTCAACAGTTGTTGCGAAAGCCAGGTGATTATCATCGCTTTTTTGGGTAGATTAAAAATAGATTCCATCGATAAAGTAGATAGATCATGCACTATTCCCCGGAAGCGTTGCACGCGTTTGTCGAAGCCGCCGCCCTCGGCTCGTTTTCCGCCGCCGCGCGCAAACTGCGCAAAAGCCAATCCACCATCAGCACCGCCATCGCCAATCTGGAAGCCGACCTGGCGCTGACCCTGTTCGATCGCGGCGCGCGCCAGCCGGTGCTCACCGCTGCCGGCCGCAAAGTGCTGGGACATGTGCAGGCGATCCTGGCCGCCAGCGAACGCCTCGACGCCCTGAGCATTCAGTTGGCGGGCGAGGTTGAACCGCGCCTGAGCATGGTGTTTTCCGATACCTACCAGCCCAAGCATCACGATCGGTTGATGCAACTGTTCGAACAGCGCTACCCGGAGATTGAGCTGGAATGGATGATCGCTGAGGAAGGCGACGTAATCGATCTGCTGCAAAGCGGCCGCGCGCATTTGGGCATGGTGGAAGTGCAAAAAAGTTATCCGCCGGATATCGCCTTCTCCCGGCTGCCTGAGCAGACCGAAATGGGGCTGTTCGTCGCCCATCAGCATCCGCTGGCGCAGGTCGCTGCGCCGACGCCGGAGCAATTGTCCAGCACCCGCCAGTTGATCCTGAACACCTACACCGGCGCCGAGGCGGCCAGACAAGGCGGGCTGGTCTGGTCGGCACCCAGCTATCTGCTGTTGCTCGAGATGGCGGAACAGGGATTCGGTTGGGCGGTGTTGCCGCACTGGTTGGTGCAGCAATACGGCCACGGCAGGCTCACCCAGCTGCGGCCGCGCGGCTGGCCCAAACTGATTTCGGTGGATGCGGTCTGGTCCAAACTGACCCCGCCGGGCCCGGCGGGGTTCTGGATGCTGGAGCGCCTGCTGGGCGACACCCTGCCTTAAGCGGCGGCGTTGCGCGCCTGAATGGCGCGAGAGACGGTATCGAGGAGTTCCGGAATGTCCATCTTCGGCAGCATCACTTCGATGAAGGCCAGCCGCTCGTCGCCCGCTACCTCGCGCAGCGCCTGACGCAATCCGTCCGGATCGCTGACCCGCAACGCCTTCACCGGCCGATCACCGGCCAACGCCTTCGGCAACTGCGTCCAGTTCCAGCGCGCGATGTCGTTATAACTTTGCTCCGGCCCGTGGATCGCGCGCTCAACGGTATACCCCTGATTGTTCAACACGAAGATCACCGGTTTAAGCCCGTCGCGCAGCATCGATCCCAGCTCCTGCACGGTCAATTGCGCGGCGCCGTCGCCGATCAACAGCACCACCCGGCGCTGCGGTTCGGCGGTCTGCACGCCGAACGCCGCCGGTAAGGTATAGCCGATCGATCCCCAGAGCGCCTGCACGATCATCCGGCTGCCGCGCGGCAACGTCAGCGCCGCCGCGCCGAAACAGGCGGTACCCTGATCGGCCAGCACGATATCCCCCGGCCGCAGGAAATCCTGTACTTGCCGCCAGAAGGCGTGCTGATCCAGCCCTTCCCCATCGCCTTCCGGCAGCGCCGGGCGGACGATCGGCGGCAACGGCCAACGCGACGCCAGCGACAGGCTCAGGCGGTGCAATGCCTGCACCGCCTCGCGCATCGGAATGCGGCTAAAGCGCTGCCGCCCGACCCAGGCTTCGAACGGTTGAATATCGATGCATTTTTCCACCGGCAGGTGATGCGTGAACCCCGCGGTAATGGTGTCGGTCAAGCGTACGCCGACGTTGATCACCACATCCGCGTTTTCGATCAATTGTTTCACCGCCGGATCGCTGGCGCCGCCGCAGTAGGTACCGACAAAACCGGCGCGATTCTCGTCCAGCAGGCCCTTGCCGAGCAACAGCGTCGCATGCGGCATATCGGCCTCCTGCAGCCACTCGTCCAGCGCCGCTTCGGCGCCGAAGCGATCGGCCAGGAAGTCCGCCAGCAGCGACACCCGCCGTGCCGACAGCAGCTTTTCGCGCGCCGCGGCGATAAACGCCTGCAATGCGCTCTGCGACAGTTTGGCCTGGCGCAGCATCAGCGGCGCCGGTTTACTCGGCAGCGGCGCCTGCGCGACGTCGCTGGGCAACATCAGGTAAACCGGGCGATGCTCCAGCAAGGCGGCGCCGATCAGGCGGTCTATCTCCAGCGCAGCGTTGTCGGCGGTCAGGTCGGCCTGCGCGACGGTCACCTCTTTGGCTATCCGGGCGAAATGAGTGAAGTCGCCATCCCCCAGCGAATGATGCAGCAAATCACCGGCGCGCTGGGCGCGCTGCGCCGGCGTGCCAACCACGTGGATCACCGGCAGGTATTCGGCGTAGCTGCCGGCCACCCCGTTCAACGCGCTCAGCTCCCCCACGCCGAAGGTGGTGAGCAGCGCGGCCGCCGGTTTGCAGCGCGCATAGCCGTCAGCCGCATAGGCGGCGTTCAACTCGTTGGCGCAGCCTACCCAGGTGATTTGCGGATGCGCGAGGACGTGATCGAGAAATTGCAGGTTGTAATCCCCCGGCACGCCGAAGAAATGACGGATGCCGATTTGGGCCAGACGATCGAGCAGATAATCGGCCACCGTATAGGTCTGAGTCATGATCATCACCTGTCTGCAGCTGAAGCGATTATCTTAATTATCGAAGATGCCGTTCAAATTTCGAACAATCATCCCGGCATCGAACGGCAACCTGGCGTTACATGCCGGCGTCGTGATCGCTCCCGCGGCAACGCGGTGTGGAAACGTATACACTCAAAGCACTTCACCTTTCGCCGACAAGGATAACTATGTCTTACCCAGCCTCCCCCTCGCGTTATCAAGCTATGGAATACCGGCGCTGTGGCCGCAGCGGGCTGAAGCTGCCCGCCGTCTCACTCGGCCTGTGGCACAACTTCGGCGACGCCACTTTGTACGACAACGCCCGTACCCTGATCCGCTGCGCCTTCGATCGCGGCATTACCCATTTCGATCTGGCCAATAACTACGGCCCGCCGCCCGGCGCCGCCGAGGAGAACTTTGGCCGCATTCTCAACGCCGATCTGCGGGCCTGGCGCGATGAGCTGATCGTCTCCTCTAAAGCCGGTTACACCATGTGGCCCGGCCCCTACGGTGATTGGGGCTCGAAAAAGTACCTGGTCGCCAGCCTCGATCAGAGCCTGAGGCGCATGGGGTTGGAGTATGTGGATATCTTTTATCATCATCGGCCGGATCCGGACACGCCGCTGGAAGAAACCATGGCGGCGCTGGATCTGCTGGTGCGCCAGGGCAAAGCGCTGTATGTCGGCCTGTCCAACTACCCGGCCGAGCGCGCGCGACAGGCCTTCGACATTCTGCAGCAGCTCGGCACGCCGTGCGTGATCCACCAACCGAAGTATTCGATGTTGGAACGCGGGCCGGAGACGGCGTTGCTGGATACGCTGGAGGAACATGGCGTCGGCTCTATCGCCTTCTCGCCGCTGGCGGGCGGCCTGCTGACCGATCGCTACCTGCACGGCATCCCGCAAGATTCTCGCGCCGCCAGCGGCAGCCGCTTCCTGCAGCCGGAGCAGCTGACCGCCGAGCGACTGGACAAGGTGCGCCGCCTCGATGCGCTGGCGCGGCAACGCGGGCAGAAGCTGTCGCAGATGGCGCTGGCCTGGGTGCTGCGCGGCGATCGCGTGACCTCAGTGCTGATCGGCGCCAGCAAGAATGCGCAGATAGAAGACGCGGTGGGCATGCTGGCCAATCGTCACTTCAGTGAAGAAGAGCTCGCGCAGATCGAGAACATCTTATTGTAATCGTTTACAAATTCCGCCGTTCAATCGAGCGGCGATACTCCAGAAAAATCTCAAATCTTAACCTCCTGCATCATTTTCAGAGTGGCTCTCAGATTCAACCCTATACGCCGGCGCTATGATGCCGATATTGCAGCAAAAATAACGATAAGGCCGCTTTTAAACTGATGAACGCGCTTCATAAAGTGACAAACGGCCAGGCCGCGCAAGCGGGAAGGAGAAGCCATGTTTAAACCTCTGCTCTTGGCCGCCATTTTGGCGGCGACGGTACTGCCCGCCGCACAGCAGGCGCATGCCGAAGGGATCAGCATCGATCTGATGCCGGGCGTTTCATTGCGCATCGGCGATCAGGATAACCGCGGCCGTTACTGGGACGGTTACGATTGGCGGGATCGCGACTGGTGGCAAGGCCATCAGGGCCGTTATCTCGGCGACCGCAGCCGTCGCGGTTACTACTGGGACGGCTATCGCTGGCGCGATGGCGACTACTGGCGTAAACACTATTACTATCATGAAGGACGCTATCGTAAATACGACAAACACTACGATAAGCACCACTGGAAGAAAGAGAAAAAGCACCATCACGATCATGACCGCGATCGCTGGCGCCGCCACGGCGATGACGACCGCGATTAAAGACGACGGGCCGGCGCAACGCCGGCCCGCACTGTTTTCGCTTACAGCACGCTGCCGATCAGCAGGTAGCCGTTCAACCCAACCACCACCAGTACGATCAGCTTGCCCAGATTTTGCACCAGCGGGCCGTTGACCATTTCCCCCATCAGCGCCCGATTGCCGGTGAAAGCCAGCAGCGGCACCAGCGCCAGCGCAATGCCGAAGCTGAGCAGCACCTGGCTCAGCACCAGAATGCGCGTCGCATCCATCCCCAACATGATGACGATAAACGACGGCAGCATGGTCACCGCGCGCCGCAGCCACAGCGGAATATGGAAACGCACGAACCCCTGCATCACCACCTGCCCCGCCAGCGTGCCCACCACGGTAGAAGAGAGGCCGGCGGCCACCAGGCTCAGGCCGAACACGGTGGCGGCGGCGTGCCCGAGCAGCGGTTGCAGCGTCAGGTAAGCCACGTCGAGATCGGCGATGCCGCTGTGGCCGCTGAAATGAAACGCGGCGGCGGCGGTGGCCATCATCGCCAGATTAACGAAACCGGCGATGGTCATAGCCACGGCGACGTCGACTTTGGTGGCGGCATAGCGTTCCGCCTTGTCGTGCTCGCCGCCGATTTGGGTGAGCGACGAATGCAGATAGATCACGTGCGGCATGATGGTGGCGCCCAATACCCCGGCAGCCAGGAATACCGCATCGCCGTTAGGCAAATCGGGCAGCGCCATCCCCTTCAGCAGCGGCGCCAACTGCGGCTGGGAGAAAGCCAGCTCGACTATGTAAGCGGCGGCGACGAACAACAACAGCCCGCCGATCACCAGCTCCAGCGGCTTTTGCCCGCGTTTTTGCAGCATCAGAATTAAAAAGGTGGCGATGCCGGTCAGCACTGCGCCCTGCAACAGAGAGACACCGAGCAGCAGCTTGAAGCCGATCGCCGCGCCGATAAACTCAGCCAGATCGGTCGCCATGGCGATGATCTCCGCCTGTACCCAATAGGCCCACACCGCCGGCCGCGGAAAGCGATCGCGAATATGCTCGGCCAGATTTTTCCCGGTGGCGATGCCCAGCTTGGCGGACAACAGCTGGATCAGCATCGCCATCACGTTGGCCCAAACCACCACCCACAGCAGGCTGTAGCCGAATGAGGCGCCGGCCTGGATGTTGGTGGCGAAGTTGCCGGGATCGATATAGCCGATAGCGGCGATGAAGGCGGGCCCCATGAGCGAGAGTTTGATTTTTCTGGCGGAGCGACCGGAGGTGGTTTCAACCACGCGACTGTTCAGCATATGTTGAACCCTTACTGAAATTACGTTTATCTCCACTCTATATAAATGATAATAATTATCAAGCGCATTTAGAGCGGTAAAACTTATCTCTGTAATAGCCAACATTAACGGTTTTATCGAAGGGTTCAGCGCGGAGCTTGCCGATTTCCGTGCTTTTCTGATGGGATTTTGGCTGCAATCCCCCTGAAAGACAGGTTAGCACAAGAATACGAATTTCCTATTGCTGCTTTAACATCTTGATTTTTTATGCTTTTGCGCAACACTTTAGGAGAACTCCCACTATGATTTTCCATATTTGCAATAGAAGTCTCGTTTTTAAACGTAGCGTTACATAAAATGACAGCCGAAATTCAGCCTGCCTCAAATTTGGAGCAAACATGTCCCATATTGCGCACTTTGCGTTGGCGATAGTGGTGGTAGCGATCCTGGCCCTGTTGGTGTGCCGCGATCGTAAAAGCATCCGCATTCGCTATGTTATTCAACTACTGGTTATCGAAGTACTGCTGGCCTACTTTTTCCTGCATTCGGAAGCGGGTTTGGGCTTCGTAAAAGGATTCGCCGCGCTGTTTGACAAACTGCTCGGGTTTGCGGGACAAGGGACTGATTTCGTGTTCGGCGGCATGGGCGACAAAGGCCTGGCGTTCTTCTTCCTGAAGGTGCTGTGCCCGATCGTCTTCATTTCGGCGCTGATCGGTATTCTGCAGTACATCAAGGTGCTGCCGTTCATCATCCGCATTATCGGCACCGTGCTGTCGAAAGTGAACGGCATGGGCAAGCTGGAGTCGTTTAACGCCGTCAGCTCGCTAATCCTGGGGCAATCCGAAAACTTCATCGCCTACAAGGATATCCTGGGCAAGATGTCGGAAAAGCGCATGTACACCATGGCGGCGACCGCGATGTCTACGGTTTCCATGTCCATCGTCGGCGCCTATATGACCATGCTGGACGCCAAATTCGTGGTGGCGGCGCTGGTATTGAACATGTTCAGCACCTTTATCGTGCTGTCGCTGGTCAACCCGTACGACACCAATAAAGAAGAAGAGCTGCACCTCGGCAACCTGCACGAAGGCCAGAGCTTCTTTGAAATGCTGGGTGAATACATCCTGGCGGGCTTCAAAGTAGCGATTATCGTCGCCGCGATGCTGATTGGCTTCATCGCCCTGATCGCCGCGCTCAACGGTGTGTTCAGCGCCATTTTCGGCCTGAGCTTCCAGGAAATCCTCGGTTACTTCTTCTATCCGTTCGCCTGGATCATGGGCATTCCTAAGCACGAAGCCCTGCAGGTTGGCAGCATCATGGCCACCAAGCTGGTTTCCAACGAATTCGTGGCCATGATGGAACTGCAGAAAGTCTCTGCCGAGCTGTCGCCGCGCAGCCTGGGGATCCTGTCGGTGTTCCTGGTGTCCTTCGCCAACTTCTCTTCCATCGGCATCGTGGCCGGTGCGATCAAGGGCCTGAACGAACACCAGGGCAACGTGGTGTCACGCTTTGGCCTGAAGCTGGTGTACGGCTCTACGCTGGTCAGCATCCTGTCCGCTTCTATCGCGGGTCTGGTGCTGGGCTAAGCCTGAAATTCACAGCAATGATAAGGCGCCTGCGGGCGCCTTTTTTATTGGCCGGCATTCGGCGAAGGTTAAATGACACAAAGCAAAAAGCCGACCCTAAGGTCGGCTTTTTAAATGGTGGTGGAGCTAGACGGGATCGAACCGTCGACCTCTTGCATGCCATGCAAGCGCTCTCCCAGCTGAGCTATAGCCCCACAAAAGTGGTACGCTTTGACCGGCGTTACGGTATCCCCAACCTTTCTGAGAAGAAGATTGGTGGAGCTAGACGGGATCGAACCGTCGACCTCTTGCATGCCATGCAAGCGCTCTCCCAGCTGAGCTATAGCCCCGTTCCACAATCACTTTGTGCTGTGAACGGGGCGCATAATATGAAACCCGCTCAAAGCTGTCAACGGCTAAATTGAATTACTGAATCAAGCGTTGAAAAAGCCGCCAAATCAGCATCTTTGGCGCCAAAAAATCATCACTTTGCGCAGAGTTCATCCATTTTGCGCGCTACATCTCAAAATGGCGAAAGACCCTGCATATCACGTTGATTTTTAATTAACGGAATGTTAGCGAAATGCGCTTGAGTCGGACTCCCGAGCGGCATAGACTGCCCGCGCCATAAACTTCATTACTATAAACCGAGTCCGTCATGTCTTTGCATTCACCAAAAGAAATCGCCGCCCTCGCCGTTCAGGCCGGGATAAACAAAAGCCGCGCCCCGCTCGCTAATCTGCTGATTCTGGGCTTTCTCGCCGGCGCCTTTATCGCCACCGGCTTCCTGCTGGATATTCACGTCATCGGCACCCTGCCGGCCGAATGGGGCTCTTTCGGCGCGCTGTTGGGCGCAGCGGTGTTCCCGATCGGCCTGATCCTGACCATTCTGGCCGGCGGCGAACTGCTGACCGGCAACATGATGACCTTGCCAATGGCCTGGTTCGCCCGTGAAATTCCCGCCATCGCCGTGCTGCGCAACTGGTTTTGGGTCACCCTGGCCAACTTCGCCGGCAGCGTAGCCGTCGCCTACTTCTTCGGCCACCTGCTGGGCCTGACCGAAGGCGCGTTTTTACATAAGACGCTGGCGATCGCGCAGGCCAAAGTGGATGCGGACTTCCTGCACGCCTTCATCTCCGGCGTCGGCTGCAACTGGCTGGTGTGCCTGGCGGTGTGGTTAGCCTTCGCCAGCAAAGATGTGCCGGGCAAAGTGATCGGCATGTGGTTCCCGGTCATGGCTTTTGTCGCCATCGGCTTCCAGCACGTGGTGGCGAACATGTTCATCATCCCGGCGGCCATCTTTGCCGGCGGCATGGGCTGGGAGCAGTATCTGCCTAATTTCGTCGCGGTATTTCTCGGCAATGCGCTGGGCGGCGCCGGCTTTGTCGGGCTGATGTATTTCCTCGCCTATCGCCCCGGTTTACCGACCAGCGAACACGCCTGACAACCGCCATGAAAAAAGCCCCGGGATTGCTCCTCGGGGCTTTTTCTTTATGGCGTAGCAGCGAATCAGGCTTGCGCTTCGCGCTCAGCGATGTAAGCCAGCGCCATATCGATGCGCTGCAGCGAACGCTTCTGGCCGATCGCATGCACGGTCACGTCCATGCCCGGCGACTGGCCGGCGCCGGTCACCGCCACGCGCAGCGGCATGCCGACTTTGCCCATGCCGACGCCCAGCTCATCCGCCGTGCCCTGAATGGCGTCGTGCACGTTTTCCGGCGTCCAGACGGTGATGGCGGCCAGCTTGGCGCGCACCGCTTCCAGCGGCTGACGCGCGACCGGACGCAGGTGCTTCTTGGCGGCATCGGCGTCGAACTCGCTGAAGTCTTCGTAGAAGTAACGGCAGGACTCCGCCATCTCTTTCAGCGTCTTGCAGCGCTCGCCCAGCAGCTTGACAATATCCTTCAGTTCCGGCCCGTTGCGGGTTTCAATGCCCAGTTGCTCAACGTGCCATGCCAGATGCACCGCCACTTCTTCCGCCGGCATATGGTTAATGTAGTGGTGGTTCAGCCACTGCAGCTTCTCGGTGTTGAAGGCGCTGGCGGATTTGTTGATCGCTTCCAGCGTGAAGAACTCTTTCATCTCGTCGATGGAGAAGATCTCCTGATCGCCGTGGGACCAGCCCAGACGCACCAGGTAGTTCAGCAGCGCCTGCGGCAGATAGCCGTCGTCGCGGTACTGCATCACGCCCACGGCGCCGTGACGTTTGGACAGCTTTTTACCGTCGTCGCCGAGGATCATCGACACGTGCGCGTATTCCGGCACCGGCGCGCCCAGCGCTTTCAGAATGTTGATCTGGCGCGGGGTGTTGTTGATGTGGTCTTCACCGCGGATCACATGGGTGATTTCCATGTCCCAGTCATCGACAACGACGCAGAAGTTATAGGTTGGCGAACCGTCGGTGCGGCGGATGATCAGATCGTCCAGCTCCTGGTTGCTGAATTCGATCGGGCCGCGAATTTTATCGTCGAAGATCACCGACCCTTCCTGCGGGTTGCGGAAGCGCACCACGTGCGGCTCGTCGTCGGTGTGGCTGCACTGGCTGTCGCGGCAGTGGCCGTCGTAACGCGGCTTTTCGCCATTTTCCATCTGCTTCTCGCGCAGCGCTTCCAGACGTTCCTTGGAGCAATAGCATTTATAGGCCGTGCCCTGCTCCAGCATCTCATCGATGACCGCGTTGTAGCGTTCGAAACGCTTGGTCTGGAAATACGGGCCTTCATCCCAATCCAGGTTCAACCAGTTCATGCCATCCATAATTGCGTCGATCGCGTCCTGGGTAGAACGTTCCAGATCGGTATCTTCGATACGCAGAACGAACTCACCGCCCGCATGGCGGCTGAACAACCAGGAATAAAGTGCGGTACGCGCGCCGCCGACGTGAAGATAGCCGGTCGGGCTCGGTGCAAAACGGGTTTTGATTTTCATTGGGTTCACTGCCTTATTACGCAACGCGTGTCGGCGGTTGCCGACGATTGCTCGGAATTGAAAAAAGAGTGGACGACATTGTATCACCACGCGCTAATTCCTCAACGCCGACACGATATTGCACCGGTCGATTTCGCGCGTTTTGCGGCGAGTTTCGCATAGCATCGCGCAAAGAATCGGCGCTGCTGGCGATTATTATCGCGCCCTGCCTAAATTTGCGGCGAACGATTGAAATCATTTTAAAAACCGTTGACTCACTTTGAACTATCCCTATAATGCGACTCCAACAAGACGGGGCGATTAGCTCAGTTGGTAGAGCATCTCCTTTACACGGAGGGGGTCGGCGGTTCGAGCCCGTCATCGCCCACCATCTTGTTGAGAAAAAATGAGAACGAATGAGGGTGATTAGCTCAGTTGGTAGAGCATCTCCTTTACACGGAGGGGGTCGGCGGTTCGAGCCCGTCATCACCCACCATCATTCTCTCGTTTAGCAGTAACCTGGAAGTCCTGAAGTGGGTGATTAGCTCAGTTGGTAGAGCATCTCCTTTACACGGAGGGGGTCGGCGGTTCGAGCCCGTCATCACCCACCACATCTGCGGGTCGTTAGCTCAGTTGGTAGAGCAGTTGACTTTTAATCAATTGGTCGCAGGTTCGAATCCTGCACGACCCACCAATTCAGAAAAAAGCGCCTTTTGGCGCTTTTTTCGTTTCTGCGCCACCCACCTCTGACTTCATCTTCTCGCAGGCATAGTTTACCGAGTCGTGCAGGATGAAGAACCGTAGAGGTTCGAGCATCGCGCAGCGATACGACAACGCGCAGCGTTGCCCGCAGGGTGAGGCCACAGGCCGAATCAATCCTGCACGACCCACCAATTCAGAAAAAAGCGCCTTTTGGCGCTTTTTTCGTTTCTGCCGTTCGCCTCCCTTTCTTCTTATTCACCACGCGCTGAGATACGAATGGTTATCATTTTGGCGGCTTGAATGGTAAATTAGCCGGCATCCACCACACAGCCAATCCTCAGCCGGATTGATACGCCTTAGTTCAAGGAAAGAAAGAGCCCGCTCATGACCCTATCCTTACGCCAGCTGTTCATTGCATTTATCGCCACTTCCAGCCTGTTGCTCAGCGGCTGCGGCCCGGACGACAAGAGCGACGGACAGAAACCGTCCGCCCCCGCAGCCGACGGCAGTTGGCCGCGCACCATCGACAGCGTCAAAGGGAAATTCACGCTGGAAAAACCGCCGCAGCGCATCGTGTCCACCAGCGTCACCATCACCGGCACGCTGTTGGCTATCGACGCCCCGGTGGTCGCCAGCGCCGCCACCAGCCCAAATCCCCTGGTGGCCGATAAACAAGGTTTCTTTACCCAGTGGAGCGAGGTGGCCAAACAGCGCCACGTCGAGCGGCTGTACCAGGTGGAGCCCAATGCCGAGGCCGTCGCCGCCGCCGCGCCGGATTTGATCGTCGTCGCCGCGACCGGCGGTGATTCGGCGTTGAAACTTTATGACCAGCTGTCCGCCATTGCGCCGACTCTGGTGCTCGACTATGGCGACAAAAGCTGGCAACAGCTGGCCAGCGAGCTCGGCGAGATCACCGGTCATGAAGCCGGCGCCAAACAGGCGGAAGATCGTTTCGAGCAGCGCGTGGAGCAAGTGAAACAGGCGATCGCGCTGCCGCCGCAGCCCACCACTCCGCTGGTGTATGCCGACAACGGCCGCGAGGCCATGCTGTGGACGCCGGGTTCTGCCCAGGGCAAACTGCTGACCCAGCTCGGCTTCCAACTGGCCACCCCGCCGGAAAGCGCCAAAGGCAACACCAGCATGGGTAAACGCCATGACATCATCCAGATCTCCGGCGAAAAAATGGCCGAAGGTCTGAATGGCAAAACCCTGATCCTGTTCGCCACCAATGAGCGCAAAGTGCAAGAGGTGCTGACCAACCCGTTCCTCAAACATCTGGAGCCGGTGGAACAGCGGCACGTCTACGCCGTCGGCAACGACACCTTCCGCCTCGATTACTACAGCGCCACCAACATGCTGAATCAAATCGAACGGTTGTTCAAAAAGCCCTGAATCACGCCGTCGGCAGGTCAGCCCCCTGCCGACACTTTCCGCAAGCGGGGCGAACGTTCACATTCAATCAATTGAAATATCAATAGTTATTAACATTGTCCACGCACCTTTGCCACCAACCGGCGGGTGCATGCGGGCGTAAACTCGTGCTACTATTGCCCCGCATGAACGCAAATAACAATGAGAATAAAAATCATACAGGAGTTACCGGTGTGAACGTACCCACTCCGACTGAGCGGACGCTTTCGTCCGCTCCGCACGCAGCTTACGCCAGTGGCTTCAAACGCATCGCCGGGTTCGGTATCGGTTTGGCGCTGTTGCTGCTGTGCATCATGGCCAGCCTGATGCTGGGTTCCAAAGCCATCCCCTTCCATACCGTCTGGCTCAGCCTGCAGGGCGCCGCGAGCGGTTCCGACAGCACCATCATTCTCAATGCCCGGGTGCCCCGTACGCTGGCGGGCATCCTGGCCGGCATGGCGCTCGGCGCCGCCGGCGCGCTGATCCAGGCGCTGACGCGCAACCCGCTGGCCGATCCCGGCGTGCTCGGCATCAACGCCGGCGCCAGCTTCGCCGTGGTCATCGGCATCATGTTTTTCGGCGCCGCCACCACCGAAAGCTACATGGCCTACGCCTTTGCCGGCGCTGCCCTCACCACCCTGCTGGTCTACCTGATCGGCACGCTAGCGGGCGGGCGCATCAACCCGGTGCGGCTGACGCTGGCCGGCGTGGCGATCGGCGCGGTGCTGCTCGGCATCACCACCGGGCTGTCGCTGATCGATCCGCAAACCTTCGACCAACTGCGCTTCTGGCAGGCCGGCACGCTGGATATCCGCACGCTGTCCACGCTGCCGGTCACCGCCCCCGCCATTTTGCTCGGCTGCCTGCTGACGCTGCTCATCGCCCGGCCGCTGAATACCATCGGCATGGGGGAAGATCTGGCTATCGCACTCGGCGCGCGCGTGGTGCTGACTCAGGTGATCGCGGTGATCGCCATCACGCTGCTGTGCGGCGCGGCGACCGCCACCGTCGGCCCGATCAGTTTCATCGGCCTGATGGTGCCGCATATCGCCCGCTGGTGGGTCGGCCCCGACCAGCGCTGGATCCTGCCCTACTCCATGCTGCTGGCACCGATTTTACTGCTGTGCGCCGACGTGGTCGGCCGCTTGCTGGCGGCCGGTGAACTGCGGGTTTCCATCGTGGCGGCCTTCATCGGCGCGCCGGTGCTGATCTGGCTGGTGCGCCGCAAGAAAACGCTGGGGGGTCTGTGATGAGTCTGCCGCATACGCTGCATATCGGCCGCCCGGACGGCGTCATCAACGGGCGCCTGCCGCTGCGCCTGCTGCTGGTCAACCTTTCACTGTTGGCGCTGTGTCTGGCGATGGCCGTCGCCGCCCTGTGCTACGGCACGCTGCAACTTTCGCTGGAGCAGGTTTTTGCCGCGCTGACCGGCGAGGCGCCGAAAAACCTGGTCACCGTGGTCACCCAATGGCGCTTGCCGCGCATCGCCATGGCGCTGCTGTTAGGCGCCGCGCTCGGCATGAGCGGCGCCATCTTCCAGTCGATTATCCGCAACCCGCTCGGCAGCCCGGACGTGATCGGCTTTAACATGGGGGCTTACACCGGCGCGCTGATCGCCATCACCCTGTTCAACGGCGGCTACTATTACATCGCCGGCGGCGCGCTGGCCGGCGGCATTCTCGCCGCGCTGGCCATCTATCTGCTGGCCTGGCGGCAAGGCATCGCCGGCTTCCGGTTGATCATCGTCGGCATCGCCATAAGCGCGGTGCTGGTCTCCACCAACACCTGGCTGATCATCACCGCCTCGCTCGAGCGCGCCATGGACGCCGCCATGTGGCAGGCCGGTTCGCTCAACGGCATGACCTGGCAAAAAGCCCAGCCCGCCACGGCGTTCATCGTGCTGGCAGCCGCGGCCGCGCTGCTGATGGGCAAACGGCTGCAGCTGCTGGAAATGGGCGATGACACGGCGCGCGCGCTGGGCGTTAACGCCGAAGGCAGCCGGCTGTGGCTGATGCTGTTCGGCGTTACCCTCACCGCCGCCGTCACCGCCACCGCCGGGCCGATTTCCTTTATCGCGCTGGCGGCGCCGCAGATCGCCCGTCGCCTCGCCGGCCAATCCTCGGTCACCCTGACCTCCTCGGCGCTGATGGGCGCGGCGTTGCTGCTCGGCGCCGACGTGGTGTCCCAACATCTTTTCGCGCCGATCCAACTGCCGGTCGGGGTTGTGACCGTCTGCATCGGCGGCCTGTACCTGATTTGGCTGCTCATCCGAGAGGCCCGCAGATAATGAAGAGTGATAATGCCATGAGCCACCGCCTGCACGCCTCGCACCTGAAGCTGGGCTACGACAATAAAATCATCGCTGACGATCTGAGCGTGGCGATCCCCGACGGCGCTTTCACGGTGATTGTCGGGCCGAACGCCTGCGGCAAATCGACGCTGTTGCGCGCCCTGTGCCGCCTGCTGAAACCCAGCGCCGGCGAGGTGATGCTGGACGGCAAGAACATCAGCAGCTTCGCCACCAAGGTGCTGGCGCGCGAGCTTGGGCTGCTGCCGCAAACTTCGATCGCGCCGGACAGCATCACCGTGGCGGATCTGGTGTCGCGCGGCCGCTATCCGCACCAAAGCCTGCTGAAACAGTGGACGCAGGCCGACAAACAGGCGGTGGAAGCCGCCATGGCGGCCACCAACGTCAGCCAGCTGGCGGATCGCAGCGTCGACGAGCTGTCCGGCGGGCAGCGTCAGCGCGTCTGGGTGGCGATGGCGCTGGCGCAGCAAACCCCGCTGCTACTGCTGGATGAGCCGACCACCTATCTGGACATCGCGCACCAGATCGAACTGCTGGATCTGTTCCGCCAGCTCAACCGCGAGCGCGGTCAAACCCTGATCGCGGTGCTGCACGATCTCAACCACGCCTGCCGCTATGCCGATCACATCATCGCCATGCGCGACGGCAAGATCGTGGCGGAAGGGAAACCGGCGGAGATCATCACCGCCGAACTGGTGGAGCGGGTGTTCGGCATGCCGTGCATGATCATCGACGATCCGCTGTCCCACACGCCGCTGGTGATCCCGCGCGGCCGCTACCACTGCGACGCGCCGCAGGCATGAAAAAGGCCGGGTTAACCCGGCCTCTTGGTTATTTCTCCAGCGACACCTGTTTGAAGATGTGTTTGCCGAACGGGTCTATCTCGTAGCCTTTCACTTCCTTGCGCACCGGTTCGAAGATGGTCGAGTGCGCGATCATCAGCGCCGGCATCTGATCGTGCATCACCACCTGTGCCTGCTGATACATCGCCACCCGTTTGGCGTGATCGTTCTCCTCGCGCGCCTGCAGGATCAGCTGGTCGAACGGTTTGTAGCACCATTTCGCCGAGTTGGAGCCGCCGAGCGAAGCGCAGGTGAACAGCGGGCCGAAGAAGTTGTCCGGATCGCCGTTGGCGGTGGTCCAGCCCATCAGCGCGGTCTGGTGCTCGCCGTTTTTAATCCGCTGCAAATACTCGCCCCACTCGAAGGTGACGATTTTGGCGCGCACGCCGATCTTGGCCCAATCGGCCTGGATCATCTCCGCCATGCGCTTGGCGTTGGGGTTATAGGGCCGCTGCACCGGCATCGCCCACAGATCGATATCGAACCCCTGCCCCAGCCCGGCCTCCTGCAGCAGCTGCTTCGCCCGCTCCGGCGAATACGGATAATCTTCAAGCTGCGCGTTGCTGCCCCATTGGGTCGGCGGCAGCAGATTCTTGGCCGGCTGGCCGGCACCGTGGAACACCGCGTCGATGATCGCCGGCTTGTTGACCGCCAGCGCCAACGCCTGGCGCACCTTGACGTTATCCAACGGCTTCTTCTGGGTGTTGAACGCCAGGAAGCCGATATTCAGGCCGGATTTTTCCATCACCTGCAGGTTGCCGTCCTGCCGCATGCGCGCCAGATCCGCCGGGTTGGGGAACGGCATCACCTGGCACTCGTTCTTTTGCAGTTTAGCGTAACGCACCGTCGCATCCGGCGTGATCGAGAACACCAGCCGATCGATCTTCGGTTTGCCTTCCCAGTAGCGGTCGAACGCCTTGTAGAGGATTTTTGCGTCCTTCTGGTACTGCACCAGTTGGAACGGCCCGGTGCCGATCGGATCGTTGTCCACCCGCTGCGGCGTGCCGGCCTTCAGCATCGCGTCGGCATATTCCGCCGATAAAATGGTGGCGAAGTACATGCCCAGATCGGCAACGAACGGCGCCTCGGCGCGGGAGAGCTCAAAGCGCACGGTGTGGTCATCCACCTTGACGATCCGGTCAATCAGCGTGCCGAACTCCATCGACTCGAAGTTGGTGTAGGCACCGTTGGAGACCTTGTGATACGGGTTGTTGGCGTCCTTCTGGCGCATAAACGAGAAGATGACGTCATCCGCGTTGAAATCGCGGGTGGGGGTAAAATATTTATTGCTCTGGAATGCCACGCCCTTGCGCAGGTGGAAGGTATAGCGCTTGCCGTCTTCGCTGACCTCCCAGCTTTCCGCCAGGCTGGGTTGCAGCTCGACGGTACCGGGTTTGAAATCCACCAGCCGGTTATAGATCGCCGCCGAGCTGGCATCCACCGTGGTGCCGGAGGTGAACAGCTGCGGGTTGAAGCCTTCCGGCGAGCCTTCAGAACAGTAGACCAGCGTATTGGCCCGCGCGCCGCCGGCAATCGCCAACGCCAGCAGCCCGATCGTTATTGCTTTTCTTTTCATTGCGCTATCCCCAGTGGTGAAAAAACAGCCCAACGGATAGCAATAAATCATGCAGTTAGCGATGTAAAGGACAAATTCCGCGCATAAAAACGGGCAGGCGCGCAAGCGGCCTGCCCCGGTGAAACCACGCGATGATGAAATTAAATCATCTGGCTGAAGTTCATCTGCGCCATCAGCTTATAGTTGTCGGCGTAGTCGACCGGAATGGCCACCACCACCGGCCCCTGGATCGCCATCGCCTTGCGCAGCATCGGCCGCAGATCGTCCACCGACTGCACGGCGAAACCGACCGCGCCGCAGGATTCCGCATAGGCCTTGAAGTCAATCGGCCCGAACTCCACGCCGGATTTGCGCTGGTATTTGTTCACTTCCTGCATCTCCACCATGTTGTAGGCGTTATCGACCCAGATCACGTGCACGATGTTGTTTTTCAGCCGCACCGCGGTCTCCAGCTCCATGCTCGACTGCATGAAGCCGCCGTCGCCGGAGATCGACACCACCTTGTCGCCGGGGCGCACCAACGCCGCGCCGATGGCCCACGGCAGCGCCACCCCCATGGTTTGCTGGCCGTTGGAGATCAACAGCTGGCGGGCGCGGAAGCTGTAAAGATAGCGGGCGATCCAGATGTGGAAACTGCCCATGTCCACGCACAGCGTCACGTCGTCGCTGACGATGTCCTGCAGCTCCTTGACGATGCGCAGCGGGTGGATCGGCATGCCGCCGCGGCGCGCGGCGCGCTCCGCCAGTTCAGTGCGCTGGCGGCCGAGATCGGTGAGGATCAGCTCCACCTCCGGCGGCACGCAGACCGCCTCATTGAACGTTTCAGTCATCATGTTCAACGTGGCGCTGATGTTGCCCACCAGTTCGACGTCCGGCCGATAGCAGGTGTCGATATCCGCCGGCAGCACGTCGATGTGCACCAGTTTCAGCCGCCCATGACTGTTCCACATGCAGGGATCGTATTCGATCGGATCATAGCCGACGCTCACCACCAGATCGGCCTTCTGCAACAGCTGATCGGCCGGCTGATTGTTGAACAGGCCAACGCGGCCGGCGAAACGGGCGAAGTGGTTGACGTCAATCACCCCCGCCGCCTGATAGGTGCCGACCACCGGCATGTGGGTGCGGTACAGCAGATGGCGCACCGCCTCGCTGTTCTCCGGCCGGCTGGCCTGCAAACCGAGCAGCAATACCGGGCATTTGGCCTGGCGGATCAGCTTCACCGCCGCCTGGATGTCGTCCGCCGCCGCGGCCCCCATGCGCGGCAAGCGGCAGCCGGCCAACACCGGCGCGCTGACCGGTTCATTGACGATATCCATCGGCAGGCTGACGAACGAGGCTCCCGGGCGGCCGAACTCGGCGCGGCGGAAGGCGTTGGCGATCACCTCGGAAATCGCCGAACCGGCGTGCACTTCGGCGCAATACTTGGTCACCGGCCGGAACATGCTGACGGTATCCATGCTCTGGTGTGTCTGCTTCAGGCTGTCGGCGCGCTTCACCGCCCCGCCAAAGGCCACTACCGCGTCCCCCTCCGAGGTGGCGGTGGCCAGCCCGGTGATCAGGTTGGAGCTGCCCGGCCCGGAGGTGACCAGCGCCACCCCGGCCTTGCCGGTCAGGCGGCCGACCGCCGCCGCCATAAAGGCCGCGTTGGCCTCATGCCGCACCACCACCGTTTCAATCGATGGCGCGTCCTCCAGCGAGTCGAACACCCGGTCGATCTTGGCGCCCGGAATGCCGAAAACGTGTTTGACGCCCTGTGCTTCCAGATTTTTCACCACCAAATCGGCGCCGCATTGCCAGTCATTGCCTGTTTTTTCCTGTGCCATGGTTCCACCTCCTAAGAAAACGATCGCCGGGGTTAGCCCTCGGCGGAACGAATCGCGCGATCCAAATCCTCTGGGCAGAGGTTGGCGCGCAAGAAATCCGCATCATGCGGCAACTGAAGATTGAGACGGGTGATGACGCCGAACTGCAGGCGGCCGTGATCGAGCTGGTAATCCAGCACGTGGCCGCCGCCGCTGCGGTCGTCGGTAACGAAGTGTTCGTGATAGCCGGCCACGCCGATGCCCTGCATGTAATCCGGCGAGCGGAAGCCGACCAGCGTGCCGCGCCGTTGATGAAACGAGAAGGTCGGCTGCTCTTCTATCGCTTCCAGCATCGGGCGATAGGGCCGTTCCTGACGCGGCACGGTGCGGGTTTCCACGTGGCTGAACTCACCGTCGACCCGCACCGCGCAAAACAGGTTCGGCGAGGCGACCTGTTCATCGATGCACTGGTGCAGCTGCGCCTTGGTGATCGGCCGGTCGAACTGCTGGCTGATACTGGGCTGGAAAAAGGTGACGACGGCGAAAGGGGTTTTCTGTTGCAAACCGGCTGGGCGGGCGCTGCCGTCGGCGCGCAGCTGGTGTATTTCCTGGTCGAAAGCGATCAGTTCGCCGTCCAGGTGATTGAAGGTGCCGAGGCCGAAATCACCGTGTTTGAGCAACTCGGCAATGGTGGTTTCACCCTCGTAGACCCCGTCGATGAGCGCGCTCATCAGCGAGATTTGATAGATTTCGCCCTCCCCGGCGTTGATCGACTGCCTGGCAAAACCCTGCGCCAAATGGCGCGCACAGGAACACCCGTGTTTTTCGTTCATGACTCACTCCTCCACCAGCGCGGGATCGCGATTCCGCGCGTTCAAAAGACCCACCGACGGTGGGCCAAGATGCCCCCCAAGGCGCGTTCATCAGTTGGAACGATTCAGCCTAAGGCGACAAAAAAACCGGCACGGCTGGCCGGCCGATATCCAGAACCCACGGCATGACGTGTGAAAGTAAAGGCTCACTAATCATTAATGCCAAGTCGGATATCAAATTGAACGGTTAATCTGGTGTTGGAGCGACAATCAACTCCGCAGGCGGCTCATGCAGCCTGGGAAAAACATCTGTTATTTAGTGCTAAGCGCCGCGAGGTTTATGCGTTTTCTCTCTATACGGCCGGGATAAGGCGGCGTTGAAGCCCGTCGTCAACCCGCAGCCAGAGTAGCCGCAGCGCCGCCGACAGAGAAGCGGGTATTCATAAGAAACGCTTTTGCATATAATGCAAAAATGAATGACGCCCGTTATGTTGAACATCTGCCGATTTTTCTCGACGTGGCCCGCCTGGGCAGCTTTTCCGCCGCCGCTCGCCGGCTGGGCATGGTGCCCTCCTCGCTGGTGCGCCATATCGACGCCCTGGAAAGCGCGCTCGGCGCCACGCTGTTCGTCCGCTCCACCCGTGGGCTGCTGCTGACCGACGCCGGCGAGCTGCTGCTGACGCGCGCAGCCGCGCTGATGACGGACATTACCGGCATTCACGCCGAGCTGAACGCGCTGAACGAAACGCCGCAGGGCACGCTGCGCATCAGCTGCCTGCCGACCTTCGGCAAAACCTATGTGCTGCCGCTGCTGCCGACGCTGGCGGAACGCTATCCTCAGCTGTCTATCGATCTCGATCTGACCGAACGCCAGACCGATCCGACGCAGGAACGGCTGGACGCCGCCCTCCGCATCGGCGAACAGAAGGACAGCGCGCTGTACGCCAGCCGTATCGCCACCCAACGCTGGGTGATGTGCGCCAGCCCCGCCTACGTCGCCCGCTATGGCCTGCCGAGCGATCTGGAAGCGTTGCCGCAGCATCGGCTGATCGCCCGCTACCACAAACAGCAGCCGGCCTGCTGGGCGCAGATCCTCGACGCGGCGCTGATGAGCCGCTGCACCATGGCGCTGCGCTGCGACGACTTCACCGCGCAGCGCCAGGCGGCGCAGCTCGGCCTCGGCATCGCCTTCCTGCCCAACTGGGTGGTGGGGCCAGACGTGCAGAATGGGCAACTGGTTCAGATGCTCGAAGATCCGCGCCATGAGCAGCAAGGCATCTATCTGCTGCGCCCGATGGCGAAGGTGTCCGCCCGGCTGGCGGCCTTCACCGCCCTGCTGCAGCAAACCCTCGGTCAGCCGCCCAACTGGGGGTAAAGCGGTGTCACCCGGTTGTGCAGCGCCGGATTGTCGCTCTCGTCCTTCAGCTCGATGCCGCTCAGCCGCCGCTGGAACGCCTGCTCCAGCAGCCAGGCCAGACGGAACGCCGCCTGCGGGTAATCCAGCCCCTCCGGCCGCACGTTGGAGATGCAGTTACGCTCGGCGTCCGTTCTGCGCGCATTCGGCTCCCAGGTCAAATAAATGCCCAGGCTGTCCGGCGACGACAGCCCCGGCCGTTCGCCGATCAGCACCGCCACCGCCCGGGTCTGCAGGCACTCGCCGATCTCATCCCCCAGCGCCACTCGCGCCTGATGCGCCAACACCACCGGCGCGATCGCCAGCCCCAATGTATCGAGATAGGGCCGCAGCGCCTGCAGCAGCGGCAATGCCTGGCGGTGCACCGCCTTGGAAGAAAGGCCGTCCGCCACCACCAGCAGCAGATCGGTCCGGCGCGGCGGCACGCCGAGCAGCAGGCGGCGGCTGTCCGGCGCCAATCGCCGCCCCAGATCCGGACGGCGCAGATAGGCGGCGCGGTCGGCGGCCTGGCTGTGCACCGCCAGCGTGGGCCAACCGGCATCGTGCAGATCCGCCGCCAGCCGTTCGCTGTCGAAAGGCTGATGCACCGCGTCGCGCGCCTGGGCATGGGCCAGGCCGAAGCGCAGCAGCTCGTCGGTCGGCAGGCTGGCGCCGGTGCGCCCCAACGCGATGCGCGCGTCGGTAAAGGCGCGCAGCGAGTCCCAACTGTTGACGTGAACCGGTTTGCTCATGTGCGTTCTCCCTGCAGCGCCAGCAACAGCGGGTGATTGGCGGCGGCGTCGCGCAGCCGCCCGCGCTCGTCGGTGATGTTCATCGCCGCCAGCCAGGCGGCGAACTCCGGCGCGTGCTTCAGCCCCAGCAGTTCGCGGATATAGAGCGCGTCGTGGAACGAGGTGCTTTGGTAGTTGAGCATGATGTCGTCCGCGCCCGGCACGCCGATCAGGAACGTCAGCCCGGCGGCGGCCAACAGCGTCAGCAGCGTGTCCATGTCGTCCTGATCGGCTTCGGCATGGTTGGTGTAGCAGACGTCGCAGCCCAGCGGCAGGCCGAGCAGCTTGCCGCAGAAATGATCCTCCAGCCCGGCGCGGATAATTTGTTTGCCGTCATACAGGTATTCGGGGCCGATAAACCCCACCACGGTATTGATCAGCAGCGGCGAGAAATGGCGCGCCACCGCATAGGCGCGCGCCTCACAGGTCTGCTGATCGACGCCGTGATGCGCGTTGGCGGACAGGCAACTGCCCTGCCCGGTTTCGAAATACATCACGTTATCGCCCAGCGTGCCGCGCCTGAGGCTCAGCGCCGCCTGCTGCGCTTCCGCCAGCAGCGCCAGGCTGATGCCGAAACCGCGATTGGCCGCTTCGGTACCGGCGATCGACTGAAACACCAGATCCACCGGCGTGCCGCGCTCCATCAGCCGCAGCGTGTTGGTCACGTGGGTCAGCACGCAGGATTGGGTGGGTATGGCGAAGCGCTGGATCACGTCGTCCAGCATGTAGTTGAGCTTTTCCAGCAGCGGCAGGCTGTCGCTGGCCGGGTTGATGCCGACCACCGCGTCGCCGCTGCCGTACAGCAGACCGTCCAGCATGCTGGCGGCGATGCCCTGCAGGCTGTCGGTCGGGTGATTGGGCTGCAGCCGCACGCTGAGGTGGCCCGGCAGGCCAATCGTATTGCGAAAGCGCGTCACCACCCGGCATTTCTTCGCCACCAGGATCAGATCCTGATTGCGCATGATCTTGCTTACCGCTGCCGCCATCTCCGGCGTAATGCCGGCGGCCACCTGCGCCAGCATGGCGCTGTCCGCCTGCTCGCTCAGCAGCCAGTCGCGAAAATCGCCGACCGTGAGGTGCGAGATGGGCTCAAAGGCGGCGGCGTCGTGGCTGTCGATAATCAGGCGCGTCACCTCGTCCTGTTCGTACGGCACCAGCACCTGCTGCAGGAACGCCTTGAGCGGCACATCCGCCAGCGCGATGCGCGCCGCCATGCGCTCTTCGGCGCTCTCCGCCGCCACCTCCGCCAGATAATCGCCGGAACGCGCCGGCGATGCTTTCGCCATCAGCTGGCGCAGATCGCCAAAGCGATAGCCGCGTTGGCCCACCGTTGCCTGAAACATAGCCCCCTCCCTTGCCCTGCGTGACGAGATAAAAGCCCTGCACCAAGTGTAGTCAGTGGGAAAAGAAAATTATTTTGCACGCGATCGCCACCATCACGCTTTCCCCCATTTCACCCGTTGCCGCTTCGGGTTACAGTAGCCGCGAAAACAGGAGGGGTGATGGATCCGCAACGGCAAATTATCGACTGGCTGCAACAAGATAACGCACGCATGGCCGCCCTGCGCACCGTGCGCCGGCTCGGCCTGAATGACTGGTGCCTCGGCGCAGGCTTTGTGCGCAATCTGGTGTGGGATCGCCGCCATGGCTATACGGAGCCCACGCCGCTCAACGATATCGACGTGATCCACTTCGATGCGGAGCGTGCGGACGCCGAACGCGATCGCATGCTGGAGGCGCGGCTGCAACAGTGGCTGCCGCGACCTTGGTCGGTCAAGAACCAGGCGCGCATGCACCTGCGCAGCGGCCGCGCGCCCTACCGCAACAGCGAAGAGGCCATCAGCTTCTGGACCGAAGTGGAAACGGCGATCGGCGCGCGCCTGAACGCCGACGACAGCATCACGCTGGTCGCCCCTTTCGGGCTCGCGGCGCTGTTCAACGACACCATTACCTTCAACGTGAAAAATGGCGATCGCACGGCCTATGCCCAGCGGGTGCTCGACAAAGGCTGGCTGCTGCGCTGGCCGCGTCTGCAGCAGGTAAAGATTTAGCCGCCGCTGCCGATACCCTGAACAGCGATATACCGACTCAGGGAGAGCATTCATGTCGACCACCATCACCATGATCGTACCGATCAAAAATACCGTTCCCGGCGTCAGCAACGTGTTCAGCGCGCCGGGCCATCAGGGCGAATTGCTGATGGCCAAACCGGTCAACAACCAGCCGCAAGGCGGCAAGATGGAGAAAAACGAACGCGCCAACGGCAATGACGAACCGGTCAACCTCAATGAAAGCCGCGCCTCGGCCCGCATCAAGGCGCTGAACCGGCAGATTCAGGCGCTGCAGCAAAAGCTGGTGGAACTGAAGGATTCCGACGCCGATCCCAAAGAGATCGAAAAGCAGAAGCAGCTGATCGAAGCGCAGATCAAGATGTTGCAGGCCGAGATCGCACGCATCCAGAAAGAAGAAATGGAAAAGCAGCAGCAGGAGCAAATGGAAAAAGCCGCGGCGAAATCCGGCGACGGCGTAAACCGCCCAACGCCGCTCAACGCCGTGGATGTCTATATCTGAGTCAATATTCCGCGTTTTCCCGCCGGCGCTGGTGCAGCAGCGCCGCCTGCTGACGCGCCACCTGCCAGATGGCCTCCGCCGCCGGCGTCAGTGAGCGGTTCTTGCGCCGCACCAGCATCAGCGCGCGGTTAATTTCCGGCACCAGCCGCCGCACCCGGAGCCGCCCCCCTTCCGGCAACGGCAGCGCCAACGCCGGGAAAATGCTGATGCCAATCCCCTCCGCCACCATCGGGAACAACGTGGCCGGATGGCCGATTTCCTGCACCACCTGCGCCTCCACGCCCTGCTGTCTCAGCGCACTGTCGATCAGCGGCCGGCTGCCCGACGCATAGTCCTGCAACACCAGGCGGCAGCCGTTTAGCGCCGACCAACGCACCTCTTGCTGCTCAGCAAACGGGTGATCGTCGCGGCACAGCAGCAGAAACGGTTCATGCAGCACCGCTTCGCACTCCAGATCCACCGCCTGCACCGGATCGACCACGATACCGAAATCCACCTCGGCGTTACGCACGCTGTGCAGCACCTGCTGCTGCGCCTGATCGCGCAGCATGATGCGGATCTCCGGGTATTCACGCTCGCCGGCGGCGATGCACTGCGGCATCAGATGGGCGGAAATGGTCTGGCTCGTCGCCACCCGCACCGTACCGCTGCGCTGTACGCCAAAGCTGCGCACATCCAGCAGAGTGGTCTGCAGCTCGTCCAGCAACCGTTCGACCCGGTTGGCCAGCCGCAGGCCGGCATCGGTCAACACCACTTCACGCGTGGTGCGATCCAGCAGGCGAACGCCGACCTCCGCTTCCAGCTCTTTCACGCTGTGGCTGACCGCCGATTGCGTCAGGCCGATCGCCTCACCGGCGCGGCTGAAGCTGCCGTGGCGGGCGATGGCGACGAACACCCGCAGCTGTTTGAGTGAATAATTCATGTGTTTTATTCATATATGAATTAAATAAATCAATTTAATTATTATATGTCCGCGCGGGAGAATAGCCCCATCGATTTTCTACCCTGAGCGCACCGCCATGAGATTTCTGCCCGATCGTTTTACCCTGACGCTGATCGCTACCGTGCTGCTGGCGTCGTTCCTGCCGGCGCGCGGCGAGTTCGTCGGCTGGCTCAACGCCCTGACCATCGCCGCCATCGCCCTGCTGTTCTTCATGCACGGCGCCAAGCTGTCGCGCGAGGCCATCCTGGCCGGCAGCAACAACTGGCGGCTGCATCTGTGGGTGATGTGCAGCACCTTCATCATTTTTCCGGCGCTGGGCATGCTGTTCGCCTGGTGGGCGCCGATCGACGTCAGCCCCGAGCTGTACGCCGGTTTTATCTACCTGTGCATCCTGCCGGCCACCGTGCAGTCGGCCATCGCCTTCACCTCGCTGGCGGGCGGCAACGTGGCGGCGGCGGTGTGCAGCGCCTCCGCTTCCAGCCTGCTGGGGATCTTCGTGTCGCCGCTGCTGGTCGGCCTGCTGATGAATGTGCACGGCGATACCGGCAGCCTGCGGCAGGTGGGCTCGATCGTGCTGCAGCTGCTGGTGCCGTTCGTCGCCGGTCACCTGCTGCGGCCGCTGATCGGCGGCTGGATCGAACGCCATCGGCCGCTTATCGGTAAAACCGATCAGACCTCGATTCTGCTGGTGGTGTACGCCGCCTTCAGCGAGGCGGTGACGCACGGCATCTGGCATCAGGTAGGGATGGGCTCACTGGCGTTTATCGTCGGCGGCAGCATCGTGCTGCTGGCGATCGTGCTAGTGGTAAACACTTACATGGCGCGCTGGCTGGGGTTCAGCAAAGCGGACGAGATCACCATCGTATTCTGCGGTTCGAAGAAGAGCCTGGCGAACGGCATTCCGATGGCCAATATCCTGTTCTCGACGGCGACGGTGGGGATCATGGTGCTGCCGCTGATGGTGTTCCATCAGGTGCAGTTGATGACCTGTGCAGTGCTGGCCAAAAGGTATCAGCGCAAGCAGCGGGCACAACAGGCAGTGCCCAACGCCAACGCGCAGGCGTCGCGCGGGTAAAAAAAAAAGACGGGCCGAGGCCCGTCAGTTCAGCTTTTCTTCAGCGGCTTGACCAGGTGGTCAAGCCCTTCGATTTTAATCGCCAGCGTCATCTCCATCAGCATGCCGAGCTTGCCTTTGGGGAATTCACCCTTGCGGGCGAACCACAGCAGGTACTCTTCGGGCAGATCGATCAGCACCCGCCCCTGGTACTTGCCGAACGGCATCACGGTATTGGCGATCTCCAGCAGGTTTTCTTTTTCCATCACTCACCCAGCAGGCGGATCATTTCCGCTTCGTCGATCACGGCGATACCCAGCTCCTGCGCCTTCGCCAGCTTGGAGCCGGCCGCCTCGCCGGCGATCACCAGGTCGGTTTTCTTCGACACGCTGCCGCTGACCTTGGCGCCCAGCGCCGTCAGGCGATCTTTGGCCTCGTCGCGCGACAGCTGGCTCAGCGAGCCGGTCAGCACCACGGTTTTGCCGGCGAACGGGCTGTCTATCTCTTCCGCCACCACCACCACCGGCGCCGGCCAGCGGATGCCGATCTCGGCGCCCACCAGCTCGTTGATCACCTGCTGATTGAGCGCTTCATCGAGGAAATTGCGGGTGTGTTTGGCCACCACTTCGCCGACATCCGGCACCTCTTTCAGCGCCTCAATGTCGGCGGCGAACAGCTTCTCCAGCGAACCGAAATGCGCGGCCAGGTTGGCGGCGGTCGCTTCACCGACCTCGCGAATGCCGAGCGCATACAGGAAGCGAGCGAAGGTGGTCTGCTTGGATTTCTCCAGCGCGTTGACCAGATTCTGCGCCGATTTCGGCCCCATGCGATCCAGGCCGGTCAGAATGCCGGCGGACAGGCGGAACAGATCGGCCGGGTTCTTCACGTACTCCTTGTCCACCAGCTGCTCGATGATCTTGTCGCCCATACCTTCAACGTCCAGCGCGCGGCGGGAAACGAAATGCTTCAACGCCTCTTTGCGCTGCGCGCCGCAGATAAGACCGCCGGTGCAACGCGCCACGGCCTCGCCTTCCACGCGCTCAACGTCGGAGCCGCACACCGGACAGTGCAGCGGGAACACCACTTCGCGCGCATCCTGTGGCCGGCGGTCTTCCAGCACGCCCACCACCTGCGGGATCACGTCGCCGGCGCGGCGCACGATCACCGTATCGCCGATGCGCAGCCCCAACCGCTCAATTTCATCGGCGTTGTGCAAGGTGGCGTTGCTGACGGTCACCCCGGCCACCAGCACCGGCTCAAGGCGCGCCACCGGCGTAATCGCGCCGGTGCGGCCAACCTGAAACTCCACTTCGCGCACCACGGTGATCTGCTCCTGCGCCGGGAATTTGAACGCCGTCGCCCAGCGCGGCGCACGCGCCACGAAGCCCAGCGTTTCCTGCAGATCGATGTCGTCAATCTTGATCACCACGCCGTCAATATCGAAACCGAGCTGTGCGCGGTCCTGCTCAACCTGGCGATAGAACGCCAGCACTTCCTCGCTGCCGGTGCGGCGCTGGGCGCGATCGCTGACCGGCAAGCCCCAGGCCTTGAACTGCATCAGGCGCTCAAAGTGGCTGCGCGGCAGCTCGCCGCCTTCCAGCAGGCCAACGCCATAGCAGAAGAAGGTCAGCGGGCGTTTGGCGGTAATGCGCGGATCGAGCTGGCGCAGCGAGCCGGCGGCGGCGTTGCGCGGGTTGGCGAATACCTTGCCGTCTTTGCGCCGGGCTTCTTCGTTCATCTGTTCAAACCCGGCCTGCGGCATGAACACTTCGCCACGCACTTCCAGCCGGCGCGGGATGTTGTCGCCGGTCAGGCGCAGCGGGATGGCGCGAATGGTGCGCACGTTGGAGGTGATGTTCTCGCCGGTGGTGCCGTCGCCGCGCGTCGCCGCGCGCACCAGCTCGCCGTCTTCATACAGCAGGCTGACCGCCAGGCCGTCCAGCTTCAGCTCGCAGCAGAAGGTCAGCGGATCGCTGCTTTTGAGCCTGTCCTGCACGCGCTTGTAAAACGCCAGGAAGCTCTCTTCGTCAAACACGTTGTCCAGCGACAGCATCGGCACTTCGTGACGCACCTGGTCGAACGCCGCCAGCGGCGCCGCGCCCACGCGCTGGGTCGGCGAATCGGCGGTGATCAGCTCCGGATGCGCGCTCTCCAGCTCGCGCAGCTCGCGCATCAGGCGGTCATATTCCGCATCCGGCACTTCCGGCGCATCCAGCACATGATACTGGTATTCATGATGGCGCAGTGTGGCTCGTAGTTGATTGATTTGTTGGATTATCGATTCCATGGCTCACCATCAAAGATAAAAAACCCCCGGCTAGCGGGGGCTTTGTTGTTACGGATGTTCAGTGCGCGCGGCAATCCGGTCAGGCGTTGTTTTCCAACACTTCACGGATACGCGCTTTGTAGGTTTCCAGCTTCTGCGGCGTCATCATGCGACGCTCGTCGTCCAGCACCACGCCGCCCACGTCGTCGGCGATGCGCTGTGCCGACTGCAGCATCAGCTTGAAGTTCTGATTGGCGTCGCCGTAAGACGGCACCATCATGAACATCGACACGCCCGGTGTGGAGAAGTCGGACATCATGTCAGGATCGAACGACCCCGGCTTGACCATGTTCGCCAGGCTGAACAGCACCGGGCCGCTGCCGGCCGGGCTGATATGGCGGTGGAAGATGCCCATCTCGCCAAACTGGAAGCCCGCCTGCAACACGCTCTGCAGCAGCACTTCGCCGCCGATTACGCCGCCCTGATGGGCCGCGACGTGCAGCACCAGCACGGTCTCTTTCAGCTTGGCCTGAATTGGCGCAGCCGCCGGCTGTTGTGGCTGTGGCGCAGGCTCCTGCGCCGGCTTCACTTCCGGCGCGGGCTGCACAGGGGCCGGCTCGGCGTGGAATGCCGGTTCAGCCCCCTGCGGCGCCTCATGTTCATGCGGCAGATCGTCGACGCGCGGCTCACGGCGCGCGGCCGGTTGCGGTTGCTGCGGTTCGGCCGGTTCTTCGTCCGGCGCGTAGTTGTTCAGCAGGATGTCATCGTACTCCGGCCGCTGAGACAGCGGAGGCGGCGTCTGATGAGCAGTCGGCTGAACGGCGCGGGGCGCAGGCGCAGCCGCCGGAGCGGGCTTCGGCGCGGCCACGGGTTCTTCGCGTGCGGCATCGAAATGGCCGAATGACGGCTCGTCTTGCGGGTGAGCGGCGCGTACGCGCACCTCACCGACGCCTTCTTCGAGATCGTCGATCGGAGTTTGTTCACGTTCCTTTTGGGAACGTTTGGCTGGGCGATCGCGGAAGAGCGCTGACCGTTCTTTGCGACTGGTCCACAGACCGTGCAATAACAGCGCTATTATGGCGATCGCGCCAACAACGATTAATATCAGACGCAAATCCTGCATCATTGCTATCTCTGTTGTTCCAATACATTGCCACCGCGGCAAACATTCACTCTTTAACTCTATTTGCCCGCGCACACAAGTGCAAGTCCGTGCTGAACTTTATGCCAATAAAGATGATTATACTGCCTTTTTCTGCTGGTTTTTCAGCCAACCCTACCCTAGCCAGTGGAAAATCATCCCTATATGATAATGATGCCTGTTCAGACAACGAGATAACTTAAGATATGTCCTATACGCAGCCCTCTCCCCGATCGACCAGCGGCATTCACTATTTCGCCGAAGGCTGGCGCCTGATTTCACGCCCGGGGATTAAACGCTATGTGGTTCTGCCGTTGCTGGTCAACGTGCTGCTGATGGGTTCCGCTTTCTGGTGGCTGTTCAGCCGCCTCGGCGACTGGATCCCGGCGATGATGAGCCACGTTCCCGACTGGCTGCAATGGTTGAGCTACCTGCTGTGGCCGCTGGCGGTCATTTCGGTACTGCTGGTGTTCAGCTATCTGTTCAGCACCATCACCAATCTTATTGCCGCGCCGTTCTGCGGCCTGCTGGCCGAACAGCTCGAAGGCAGCCTGACCGGCAAACCGCTGCCGGATACCGGCCTGCTCGGCATCGCCAAAGATCTACCGCGCATCATGGCGCGCGAATGGCGCAAGCTGATGTATTACCTGCCGCGCGCGCTGCTGTTGCTGGCGCTGTACTTCGTGCCCGGCATCGGTCAAACGGTGGCGCCGGTGCTGTGGTTCCTGTTCAGCGCCTGGATGCTGGCGATCCAGTATTGCGACTATCCGTTCGACAACCACAAGGTGAGCTTTGCCGATATGCGCCGCGCACTGCGCCAGCACAAAACCGACAACCTGCAGTTCGGCGCGCTGGTCAGCCTGTTCACCATGATCCCGATCCTCAACCTGGTGATCCTGCCGGTCGCCGTCTGCGGCGCCACCGCGATGTGGGTCGATCGCTACCGCTCGCAATTCGTCCGATAACCGCCGTTTTTTGCCGCCGATAGCGCGGAAATTTTCGACAGGGCGCGCATTTCGCGCCCTTATCATTGTGCTTAAAACTTATTTCCTAATAACATATAGATATACCAATTCTTTACTTCCCTGCCGGTACTGTTAGCGTATGCTTTCGATGTTCCCCACATTTTCATAGAGTTAAAGGACGGGCTATGAGCAAGATATATGAAGACAACTCATTAACAATCGGCCATACGCCGCTGGTTCGTCTGAACCGTATCGGCAACGGACGCATTCTGGCCAAGGTTGAATCACGCAACCCGAGCTTCAGCGTCAAATGCCGCATCGGTGCCAATATGATTTGGGATGCGGAACAACGCGGCGTGCTGACCGCCGGTAAAGAACTGGTGGAGCCGACCAGCGGCAACACCGGCATCGCGCTGGCCTTCGTCGCCGCCGCGCGCGGTTACAAGCTGACGCTGACCATGCCGGAAACCATGAGCATCGAGCGCCGCAAGCTGCTCAAGGCGCTGGGCGCCAACCTGGTGCTGACCGAAGGGGCGAAAGGCATGAAGGGCGCCATCGCCAAGGCGGAAGAGATCGTCGCCACCGATCCGAACCGTTACCTGATCCTGCAACAGTTCAGCAACCCGGCCAACCCGGCCATCCATGAAAAAACCACCGGCCCGGAAATCTGGGAAGACACCGACGGGGAAGTCGACGTGTTCATCTCCGGCGTCGGCACCGGCGGCACGTTGACCGGCGTTAGCCGCTACATCAAAAACACCAAAGGCAAAGCCATCACCACCGTGGCGGTAGAGCCGACCGACTCGCCGGTCATCAGCCAGGCGCTGGCCGGTGAAGAGCTGAAGCCGGGCCCGCACAAGATCCAGGGCATCGGCGCCGGCTTCATTCCGGGCAACCTCGATCTGGATCTGGTGGATCGCGTCGAGAAAGTCTCCAACGACGAAGCCATCAGCATGGCGCGCCGCCTGATGGACGAAGAAGGCATCCTGGCGGGCATCTCCTCCGGCGCAGCGGTCGCGGCGGCGGTGAAACTGGCCGAAGAACCGGCGTTCGCCGACAAGACTATCGTGGTCATCCTGCCCTCTTCCGGCGAACGTTATCTCAGCACCGCGCTGTTCGCCGATCTGTTCACCGAGCAGGAATTGCAGCAGTAATTCCGCCACTGCACAAATCGCTAAAAAAGCACCCTGCAGGGTGCTTTTTTGTGGACTGGATCAAACTTTATAGCAGTCCAAGATTGCTTTTGCCCGTCGCCTTTAGTATTTAACGGTGCATTATTTCGATGCGCAAAATTAATCACTCTCCGAGCCCGGTCGAGGCTGAATCGATTTACTCATCTGTCGCCGACGCGGCGAATCGGGCATAATGGGGAGCGGATTGGAACGACGTCTAAAGCCGAGTTTTTTGATCTGAAGTGCCTAACGCGTCGTTTTCTGTTGCATCAACGTTCGCCCCTGTCCATAGTCAGGCGCTATAACCAGACAAGTTAAAGTCAGCCCCCTGGGCTAAACTTTAACTCCACAACATTAATCCAATAAGTTGGGGAAACATCAATGTTCCAGCAAGAAGTTACTATTACCGCTCCGAATGGTCTGCATACTCGCCCTGCCGCTCAGTTCGTTAAAGAAGCCAAAGGCTTCACGTCTGACATCACCGTGACCTCCAACGGCAAAAGCGCCAGCGCTAAAAGCCTGTTCAAACTGCAAACTCTGGGGCTGACTCAAGGGACCGTAGTGACCATCTCCGCTGAAGGTGAAGACGAGCAGAAAGCCGTTGAGCACTTGGTAAAACTGATGGCAGAGCTTGAGTAATCGGCCCGTCTTTTTAGTTAACACCAGTCAAGAGTAAGGTAGGGTTATGATTTCAGGCATTTTAGTATCACCGGGCATCGCTTTTGGTAAGGCTCTCTTGCTGAAAGAAGACGACATCGTCATCAACCGGAAGAAAATCTCTGCTGATCAAGTAGAGCAGGAAGTCTCGCGTTTTCTGGCCGGCCGCGCGAAAGCGTCCGAACAGCTGGAAGCGATCAAGACCAAAGCTGGCGAAACCTTCGGCGAAGAGAAGGAAGCTATCTTCGAAGGCCACATCATGTTGCTGGAAGACGAAGAGCTTGAGCAGGAAATCATAGCCCTAATCAAAGACGATCTGGCCTCCGCAGACGCCGCCGCCTACACCGTGATCGAAGGTCAGGCGAAAGCGCTGGAAGAGCTGGACGACGAATACCTGAAAGAACGCGCCGCCGACGTGCGCGACATCGGTAAGCGCCTGCTGCAGAACATCCTGGGCATGCCGATCGTCGATCTGGGCTCCATTCAGGACGAAGTGATCCTGGTGGCCACCGATCTGACCCCGTCCGAGACCGCGCAGCTGAACCTGGACAAAGTGCTGGGCTTCATCACCGACCTCGGCGGCCGTACCTCCCACACCTCCATCATGGCGCGCTCCCTGGAGCTGCCGGCGATCGTCGGTACCAGCGACGTGACCAAGCAGGTGAAAAACGACGACTACCTGATTCTGGACGCGGTTAACAACAAAATTTACGTTAACCCGACCGCTGACGTTATCGATCAGCTGAAAGCCGCCCAGAACCAATACATCACCGAGAAAAACGATCTGGCCAAGCTGAAGGACCTGCCGGCGATTACGCTGGACGGCCATCAGGTTGAAGTCTGCGCCAACATCGGCACCGTGCGCGACGTCGCAGGTGCAGAGCGCAACGGCGCGGAAGGCGTCGGCCTGTATCGTACCGAGTTCCTGTTCATGGACCGCGACTCGCTGCCGACCGAAGACGAGCAGTTCCAGGCTTATAAAGCCGTGGCGGAAGCCATGGGCTCGCAGGCGGTGATCGTCCGCACCATGGACATCGGCGGCGACAAAGACCTGCCGTACATGAACCTGCCGAAGGAAGAGAACCCGTTCCTCGGCTGGCGCGCCATCCGCATCGCGATGGACCGCCGTGAAATCCTGCACGCCCAGCTGCGCGCCATCCTGCGTGCCTCGGCGTTCGGCAAACTGCGCATCATGTTCCCGATGATCATCTCCGTGGAAGAAGTGCGCGATCTGAAAGGCGAAATCGAGACGCTGAAGGCGCAGCTGCGCGAAGAAGGCAAGGCGTTTGACGAGAGCATCGAAGTGGGCGTGATGGTGGAAACACCGGCCGCGGCGGTCATTGCTCACCACCTGGCGAAAGAAGTCGACTTCTTTAGTATTGGGACAAACGATCTAACCCAGTATACTCTGGCGGTAGATCGCGGCAACGAGCTGATTTCTCATCTCTATAACCCGATGTCCCCATCAGTGCTTGGCCTGATCAAACAGGTTATTGATGCATCTCACGCGGAAGGCAAGTGGACCGGCATGTGCGGCGAACTGGCTGGTGATGAGCGTGCTACACTGTTGTTATTGGGCATGGGGCTGGATGAGTTCAGCATGAGTGCGATTTCAATCCCGCGCATCAAGAAAATTATTCGTAACACGAATTTCGAAGATGTGAAGGCGTTGGCAGCGCAGGCCTTGGCACAGCCAACGGCACAAGACCTGATGAATTGCGTCAATAAATTCATCGAAGAAAAAACGCTCTGCTAAACTTCCACGACACTGGAACGCCGCCCAATTTAATGCTTAGGAGAAGATCATGGGTTTGTTCGATAAACTGAAATCTCTGGTTTCTGATGACAAGAAAGACACGGGCACTATCGAGATCGTCGCTCCCCTTTCTGGCGAAATCGTCAATATCGAAGATGTGCCGGACGTAGTGTTCGCTGAAAAAATCGTTGGCGACGGTATCGCCATCAAACCGGCCGGCAACAAAATGGTTGCTCCGGTTGACGGCACCATCGGCAAGATTTTCGAAACCAACCATGCATTCTCTATCGAATCCGACAGCGGCATTGAGCTGTTCGTCCACTTCGGCATCGATACCGTAGAACTGAAAGGCGAAGGCTTCAAACGCATCGCCGAAGAAGGCCAGCGCGTCAAGAAAGGCGACGTCGTTATCGAGTTCAACCTGCCTCTGCTGGAAGAGAAAGCCAAGTCGACCCTGACGCCGGTCGTTATCTCCAACATGGACGAGATCAAAGAGCTGATCAAACTGTCCGGCAGCGTAACCGTTGGCGAAACCCCGATCATCCGCATCAAGAAGTAATCGAAGTTATCGCGAATGAGCAGTAAAAAACGGCGCCCTCGGCGCCGTTTTTTTATCCCCTTCGTCTTTCGAACCGCAGCGTTGTTGGCCGCACGTGCTCACCCCGGTCACTTACTGGAGTAAGCTCCCGGGGATTCCCCCGCTTGCCGCCTAGCTGCAATTCGAAACCCTTTGGGTATACCGCGGATAATAGACGTTATCGGCGCAGGCAGTTTGAACATGGACAGCGCGCAACCTTCGGAGCGTACACGCAGTACGTGACGAAGGCGAGCACTGCCCTAGTTCAAAATGGCAAGTAAGATAGTCTATTATTGCCAGCGCGGGATGCGCAGGGTAATGATCAGCCCCTCTTTGTCGCCGTTGCGAGCCTCAACCTGGCCGCCGTGCGCCAGCACCACCTTGCGGGTAATCGCCAGCCCCAGGCCGTAGCCCTTGCCCGACAGCGCCGATTTCACGCGTACGAAAGGATCGAAGATGCTCGACAGCTTCGACTCCTCGACGCCCGGCCCCTGATCGCTGACGGCGATCTGAAACTGATTGTCGACGCGCGACAGCGCCACCGTCACCCGCTGGCCGTGGCTGGAGAAGCGCAACGCATTACGCACGACGTTATCCACCGCACGCCGCATCAGCTCCGCATTGCCCTTGACGGTATACTCCACGTCCGATTCGGCCTGCAGCACGATATCCACGCCGGGCACCTGCGCCTCGTAGCGCGCATCGCTCACCACCGCGTCTACCAGGCCGTACAGATCGAAATACTCTTCGTCCGGCAGGCTGCTGTGTTCGGTACGCGACAGCGCCAGCAGCTCGCCGATCATTTTGTCCAACCGCCCCGACTCATGTTCAATGCGCTTCAGCGAGGTTTCGACGTTGCCGGCATTCTGCCGCGCCAGACCGATGGCCAACTGCAGGCGCGCCAACGGTGAACGCAGTTCGTGCGAGACATCGTGCAACAGCTGCTCGCGGGCGCTGACCAGCAGCTCCAGCCGCTCGGCCATGGTATCGAAATCGCGCGCCACGTCGGATAGTTCGTCATGACGCCGCCGCATATTCGGGTACAGCCGCACCGACAGATCGCCCTGCGCCACCCGATCCAGGCCGCCGCGCAGCTGGCGCATCGGCCGGGTCAGGTTCCAGGCCAGCACGGCGCTGAACAGCAAACCGCCCAGCCCGCCGACCCACAGCATCGGTGCTGGAATGTTGAAGAAGTGGGAACGCCGCTCCGGCCGATACTCTTCCCGCAGCCCGCGCACGTTATAACTCAGCCAGTAACCCTGCCCTTCTCCGGTCTGCACCCAGGCGGAAATCGCTTTCGGCATCCGTCGCCCTTCAAACAGCGGTTCTTCCGGCTCAGGCGGCGGTTGGGTCATCGGCGTAACGGACAGCAGACGCCGATCGTCCTCCGGCCAGTCGCGCATCAGGGCTTCCAGCGCCGGCATGCCGCCACTGCGCAACTGGGTGGCGGCGGAGGTCAGCTGCAGGCCGATCGCCCGCCGCGCCATGGAATTCTCCGGCGGCACATAGCGGTCGCCATAAAGAGAAAACGCCACCCACAAGGCCTGCGTCATGATGAGAAAGGTCAGCCAAAAGCCGAGCAAAATTTTCCAGAACAGTCTTCCGCGCATGTCTGGTTACCGTATGCGATAGCCGATGCTGCGCACCGTCTCGATGCTCAGCTTACTGCCGGCCAGCGCGCTCAACTTCTGGCGGATATTGCTGATATGCACGTCCACGCTGCGATCATAGGCCTCGCGCGGGCGCCCCAGTCCTTTCTCGGACAGTTCGTCCTTCGACACCACGCGGTCCGGCGCGCGCAGCAACAGCTCCAGCAGATTGAATTCCGAAGCCGTCAGATCAAACGCCTTGCCCCGCCATTCGCTGCTGCGGGTAGAAGGGTTCAGCGTCAGCTCGCCGAAGCTGATGGCGGCCTCGTCCTCCGCCTCTTGCGGCCGCTCTTCGAAACGGCGCAGCACCGCGCGCAGACGCGCCACCAATTCGCGCGGGTAGCACGGTTTGGGCATGTAATCGTCGGCGCCCATCTCCAGGCCAATCACCCGATCGATGTTGTCGCCTTTGGCGGTCAGCATGATGATCGGCAGCCGGCTCTTTTTACGCACGTCGCGCAGCACGTCGATACCGCTCATGTCCGGCAGCATGATGTCGAGGATCATCGCGGTATAGTCGCCCGACAGCGCGCCCTCTACCCCCGCCTTGCCGGTCAGCACCAGCGTGGCGTCATAGCCTTCGCCCGTCAGGTATTCGCTCAGCATGGTGCCAAGCTCCAGGTCATCGTCGACCAGTAAAATTTTCATGCCTTGCTCCTTCACCGATTTTCGTTATTTTCCCGCCAATTCCGCCGGCCCGCAGCCGGTTTTACTCAATCCTTACACATCGCTCTTGGCGTCTCGCCACCGTTAGTGTGGCCGCTGTCGCGCGATTTCTCTACTTCAGTCAGGGGATTGGCGCGCGAGCAGGCGATAGCCGCCGCGTCGGCGGGCCGGACAGGCAGTCTGTAACAGGGAGGTGAGAAGGCGTTTCCCGGCGGGACGCGCCGCCGGGAAGGAACGGTCAGTCGAACACGCCGGTGGAGAGGTAACGGTCGCCGCGATCGCAGACGATCGCCACCACCACGCTGCCGGGATTAGCCGCCGCAACGCGCAGGGCGCCGGCCACCGCACCGCCGGAGCTGACGCCGCAGAAAATGCCTTCACGCTGCGCCAGCTGGCGCATGGTCTGCTCGGCATCGCGCTGCTCGATATCCAACACCTGATCCACCAGCTCCGGGCGGAAAATACCCGGCAGGTAAGCGGGCGCCCAACGGCGAATGCCGGGGATGCTGCTGCCTTCCGCCGGCTGCAGGCCAATGATCTGCACCTGCGGATTCTGGCTCTTCAGGTAACCGCCCACGCCGGTAATGGTGCCGGTGGTGCCCATGCTGGAAACGAAGTGCGTGATGCGCCCTTCGGTCTGGCGCCAGATCTCCGGGCCGGTGGTGGTGAAGTGGGCATAGGGATTGTCGAAATTGTTAAACTGATCCAGCACCTTGCCCTGCCCTTGGCGCTGCATCTCCAGCGCCAGATCGCGCGCCCCTTCCATCCCCTGCTCACGGCTGACCAGGATCAGTTCCGCACCGTAGGCGCGCATCGCCGCCTGCCGCTCCAGGCTCATGTTCTCCGGCATCAGCAGCTTCAGCGCATAGCCTTTCAATGCAGCGATCATCGCCAGTGCAATGCCGGTGTTGCCGCTGGTAGCCTCGATCAGCACGTCGCCGGGCTTGATCTCCCCGCGCAGCTCCGCCTGCTGGATCATCGCCAACGCGGCGCGATCCTTCACCGATCCCGCCGGGTTATTGCCTTCCAGTTTGACCCATACCTCGCTGCCCGCCTGGGCGGCCAGCCGTTGCAGTTGTACCAGCGGGGTATTACCGATGCATTGTTCGAGCGTTGTCACGATCTTTGCCTGTGTGTTGGTGTGCGTAAAGTAAAAAGGCAACCCCGGGGTTGCCTTAAAGAAAAGGACTGGCTAAAACCTATCAGGCGCTTTTGGCTAACGCAACAGGTTGCAGCAGTTGATCGCCGGCATACAGCCGCGCATTGAGGCTGCCGACGTAATAACGGCCGCCGCGCACCGGCGTGGCGTTGCCTTCCGGCAACACCACGCCGATCGGTTCCTGATGCCAGCCGATCGGCTGCACCGTCAGCTGCCAGAAATGGCCGCGCGGGCTGACTTCCAACACCTGAACCGGCAGTGGGCAGCGCTCGCTGCTCTCGGTCGCCACTTCCATTTCCCACGGGCGCAGGAACAGATCGACGCTGCCCTGGTGCATCGGCTGGAACGACAGCGGCCACTGGTGCGCGCCGACGAACAGCTGGGAGCCGCGAATTTCGCCGTTCAGACGGTTCACTTCCCCCATAAACTCCAGCACGAAGCGGCTGGCCGGCTCGCGCATAATCTCCTCCGGCGAGCCAACCTGTTCGATATTGCCCTGACTCATCACCACGATGCGGTCGGCCACTTCCATCGCCTCTTCCTGATCGTGGGTGACGAACACGCTGGTGAACTTCAGCTCTTCATGCAGCTGACGCAGCCAACGACGCAGCTCTTTGCGCACCTGCGCATCCAGCGCGCCGAACGGTTCGTCCAGCAGCAGAATTTGCGGTTCCACCGCCAGGGCGCGCGCCAGCGCCACGCGCTGTTTCTGGCCGCCGGACAGCTGCGACGGGTAGCGATTGGCTAAATGGCCAAGCTGCACCATGTCCAGCAACTGAGTGACTTTCTGTTTAATCGCCGCGGCGTTCGGCCGCTCGCGGCGCGGCAGCACGGTCAGGCCGAAGGCGATATTGTCGAACACCGTCATGTGGCGGAACAGCGCATAGTGCTGAAATACGAAGCCCACGCGCCTGTCGCGCGCATGCATGTGGCTGACGTCGGTGCCGTGGAAGCCCAGCTTGCCGCCGCTCTGGCTTTCCAGCCCGGCGATGATGCGCAGCAGCGTGGTCTTGCCGGAGCCGGATGGCCCGAGCAGCGCCACCATCTCGCCGGAAGCAATATCGAGCGAGATATCGTTCAATACCTTGGTGCGACCGAAGTACTTGTTGATGCCGTTAATCTCAATGCTCATGATTTTCCTCCCGCTCGAGACGCGCGTTTTGACGTTCCAGACGCCACTGCAGCGCGCTCTTCAAAAATAGGGTAACGATCGCCATCAGGGTCAACAGGGCGGCGGCGGTAAAGGCCCCGACGGTGTTGTAATCCTGCTGCAACAGCTCAACCTGCAGCGGCAGGCTGTAGGTTTCGCCGCGAATCGAACCGGACACCACCGACACCGCGCCGAACTCGCCGATGGCGCGCGCGTTGGTCAGCACCACGCCGTACAGCAGCGCCCAGCGAATGTTGGGCAGCGTCACGCGGCGGAACATCTGCCAACCGGACGCCCCCAGCAGAATGGCGGCCTCGTCTTCCTGGCTGCCCTGGCTGAGCATCATCGGCACCAGCTCGCGCACCACGAAAGGACAGGTGACGAAGATGGTCACCAGCACCATGCCCGGCCAGGAGAACATGATCTGAATGTTATGCGCATCCAGCCAGCCGCCCAGCAGGCCGTTGCTGCCGTAAAACAACAGATAAATCAGCCCCGCCACCACCGGTGAGACGGCGAACGGGATATCGATCAGCGTCAGCAGCAACTGGCGGCCGGGGAAGGTGAAACGCGTCACCAGCCACGCCAGCAACGTGCCGAACACCAGGTTGAACGGCACGGTGATCAGCGCGATCAAGACCGTCAGCCAGATGGCGTGCAGCATGTCCGGATCGAGCAAGTTGCTCCACATCGCGCCAACCCCTTTGGAGAAGGCCTCGGCGAAAATCGACATCATCGGCACCACCAGCAGCAGCACCGAAAACAGCGCGCCGATGGCGATCAACGTCCACTTGCCCCAGTTGACGCGCGGGCGCTCGGCGCCGTTGAAGGCGGAAACATCAGCCATCAGTGCCCTCCTCCCAAACGTCTGCCGAAGCGGCTTTGCAAGACGTTAATGCTGAACAGCAGCAGCAGCGACGCCGCCAGGATCACCGAGGCGATGGCGCTGGCCGCTGGGTAATCGAACTCCTGCAAACGCACAAAAATCATCAGCGAGGTCACTTCCGTCTTCCAGGCGATGTTGCCGGCGATGAAAATCACCGCGCCGAACTCGCCCAGGCTGCGGGTAAAGGAAATGGCGGTGCCGGCCAGCAGCGCCGGCGCCACCTCAGGCAACACCACGCGGCGAAAGCTCTGCCAGCGCGTGGCGCCCAGCGTCTCGGCCGCCTCTTCGTATTCCGGCCCCAGCTCTTCCAAAACCGGCTGCACGGTGCGCACCACAAACGGCAGGCTGGTGAACGCCATCGCCACCGCGATCCCAAGCCAGGTGAAGGTGACCTTAATGTCAAAGTGCGCCAGCCACTGACCGTACCAGCCCGTGGTGGAAAACAGACCGGCCAGCGTCAGGCCGGCCACCGCCGTCGGCAGCGCGAACGGCAGATCGATCAGGCCGTCCAGCAGCGAACGGCCGGGAAAACGGTAGCGCGTCAGGATCCAGGCCATCAGCATGCCGAACACCGCGTTGAACAGGCTGGCGACGCCGGCGGCCAGCAGCGTCACTTTGTACGCCGCCACCACCTGCGGGTTGGAAATCACTTCCCAATATTGCGCCAGGCTCATCTGCGCCAGCTGCATCACCAGCGCACTGAGCGGCAGCAGCAGGATCAAACAGGTATAAAACAGGCTGCTGCCGAGGCTGAGGCCAAATCCGGGCAGCACCCGTTTACTGGACGACAACGCCAACATTTACTTGCGCCCTGCCGCTAGCAGCTGATCCAACTCGCCGCCGGTGGCGAAGTGAGTTTTCATCACCTGCGGCCAGCCGCCGAACTGGTCTTCCACCCGGAACAGTTGGGTGTCCGGGAATTGCCCCTTCGCCGCCGCCATCGCTTTCTGGTCATAGACGCGGTAGTAGAAGCTGGTGATCACCTGCTGCGCCGCCGGGCTGTAGAGGTAGTTCAGATAGGCTTTGGCCGCCTGCTCGGTGCCGTTGCGCTCTACGTTTTTGTCGACCCAGGCCACCGGGAACTCCGCCAGAATATCGACCGGCGGCACGATCACTTCGTACTTGTCTTCACCGTATTGCTTGCGGATGTTGTTCACTTCGGACTCGAAGCTGATCAGCACGTCGCCCAAACCGCGCTCGACGAAGGTGGTGGTCGCGCCGCGACCGCCGGTATCGAACACCAGCACGTTTTTCAGGAAGCGGGTCATGAAGGCGCGGGTCTTGGCCGCATCGTTGCCGTCAGCCTGGCTGGCGGCGCCCCAGGCGGCCAGATAGGTGTAACGGCCGTTGCCGGAGGTTTTCGGGTTCGGGAACACCAGCTTCACGTCGTCACGCACCAAATCGTTCCAGGTGTGGATGCCCTTCGGGTTGTCCTTGCGCACCAAAAACGCCATGGTGGAATAGAACGGCGAGCTGTTGTTCGGCAGGCGCGCCTGCCAGTCCGCCGGAATCAGCTGCCCGCGATCGTGCAGGATCTGCACGTCTGTGACCTGGTTGTAGGTCACCACGTCGGCCCGCAGGCCCTGCAGGATCGCCAGCGCCTGCTTCGACGAGCCGGCGTGCGATTGTTTGATGGTCAGCTTGTCGTTCGGATGCTGTTGATTCCACTGCTGTTCAAAGCCGGGATTCAGCGCGACGAACAATTCACGGGAAACGTCATAAGAGCTGTTCAGCAATTCCGCCGCCGACGCGGCGCCGCTCGCCAACAGCGCAGCCGCCAGCCAACCTTTCAGCACGAGATTTTTAACCCGGTTTTGTTTCATTCTGCACCTTATCACTGAGTCATTCCTTCAGGCTTTCGCCTTATTGACGACCAGTGTATTTATAACTCGGTGCGGAGCTGTAACGCTTTTATATACCGTTTAGTGATTTACAAGCATCAAACGCTATAAGCCAGGGAATGCGAGGCGTTTTGGGAAGGGAAAACAGACCGAAGCCGGACGCGCCGGCTTCGGCGACGGCGTCAAAGTGACAGCAGGCGCGTCAGCGATGGCGCAAAATAGTAGCTGCCGGTCACCGCACGGCTGAAGCGCAACATCGCGTCACGTTTGCCGTCCAGATCGCCGAACATGCTCAGCAGCTGCTGCTCGATATTGTGCAAGCGCGCACAATAGGCGATGAAGAACAGGCCGTGCTTGCCGCTGGCGGTGCCGTAAGGCAGGCTCTGGCGCAAAATTTTCAGGCCCTTGCCGTTCTCTTTCAGATCGACGCGGCTGACGTGCGAGGTATCCGGGCGCTGATCGGCCGGCAGCTCTTCGCTGTCGTGCTTGGTGCGGCCGATGATCTGCTCCTGCTGTTCGGTGGTAAAGCGCTGCCACTGGCGCAGGTTGTGCTCGTAGCGTTGCACCAGCACATAGCTGCCGCCGGCGTCCTCTTCGCCTTCGGCGATCGTCGCCACTGCCGGGCGCTGGTCGCCCTGCGGGTTTTCGGTGCCGTCGATGAAGCCGCTCAGATCGCGCTCTTCCACCCAGCGGAAGCCGTGGGTTTCTTCTTCAATCTTGATGACATTGCCGAACGCCGCCAGCGCCGCCTGCGCCAGCGTGAAGTTGACGTCGTGGCGCAGCGACTGGATGTGGATCAGCATATCGCGCTGGGTGGCCGGCGCCAGCCCTTTGCCGAGCGGCGTGAACGGCTTCAACTCTTTCGCGCCCTGGCCGCTGGAGAGATCGTGCCAAACGTCGTAACCGAAAGCGATCACCGCGCCGAGGCGCGCATCGGGGAACTGCTGCTGCAGCTCGCTCAGGGTCTGACAAAACTGCTTGCAGCCCTGGCGCAAGTCGGCGAATTCGCCCTGTACGCTGGCTTCCATAAAAATGGCGAAACGGCAGTGCTCCAGCAGAATGCCGCTCTGAACCTGTGTCATGTTGTTATCCTCAATACCAAAACCAGGCAACAGGTATGGCGGTTGACGCGCGGGTTCCCTGTTACAAACGCGCGCTATCATACCGCAAGCGCGGACGATTGCCTTGCAGCAGCGCAAAGAAAATAGGGGTAATGGCTTGAAAAGGCAGGCGCCGCGAACCGGCGCCCGTTGAACACGTTACTGCTGCGGCTTGGCGTGCCAGATGATTTTGCTGACCGTCCAGCTTTTCAGGGTGTCGTCCGGCGGAATGATATCCTGCGCCCCGGCCCACTTGCCGCTGAAGATGTAGGTAACGTACTTGCTCTGCTCCGCCACGCACTCCACTTTACCGGCGTCTTCGCCGCTGCCCGGCTTACAGGAGCCGAACGCCTTGCTGTACATATCGCCGAACGGCGTGCCGAGCTTGTTGCCCCACTCCGTCGCCACTTTCGGATCCAGCACGTCCACGCGCTGCAGGCGCCCTTTCGGTTCGCCAGTGATCACCAGTTTCACTTCGTCGCCGGACAGCGCCTGGTAATAAGAGACGATCTGGCCGTTGTTGGTCGCCATGCCGCCGCGCAGGCGGTAGTTGCCGTCCAGCCCGTCATTGATGGCGCTTTCCGACATCGGCGTGCCGGCGTTGAGCTTGCCGACGCCCTTGGCGCCGACCTCCAGGCTGCTGCCGAACCAGTTGAACGGCGACAGGCTGGACCAGGAGAAATTGGACATGCTCGAACAGCCGGTCAGTAACAGCGGAAGCCCTAACAACAGGGGGCGAATATTCATCTCTAGCTCCTTAGACATCAATGGCACGGCGCGGTAGCCCGCGCCTGCCGCATTCGGCGTTTTGCTGCGTGCCAGCCTCTCACAACGGCCCGCACTACGCCAACGGTTGCCAGCTTGGAGTGCGGAAAATGCGAAAAGTGCCGCACTTCTCGGCAATTAGTCGGTATGCTCCGGCGGCGCGAAACAGGCTTTCAGGCGCACATTCAGCAGCAGATAGCTCAGCGCCAGCGCGTCGAGCAACACCAACGCCAGCTCCAGCCCCGGCGCATCGCCGTCCTGGCGCCACAGGCTGAACAGCGAGCCGCCGAGAGACGCCAGCAGCGAGACAGCAAGCCCCCAGCGCCAGCCGCGCCACAGCCGCGGCCATTGGTGGCGACGGCCGCTCAGCAAAAACGCCAGCGCCGCCGGCAGGCCGAGCAGCATGCCGTACCAAAAGCGTTGGGTATCCGGATAAAACAGCGCCAACAGGCTTTCGCCCTGCTCGCGCGAAACGCCGGCCATCACGAACAACAGCCAGGTGCGCGCCTGCAAAATCAGCACGGCCCAAAATCCCAGCGGCAGCCGCAGCGCGCCATGCTGGTCGTAATCGTCCGGGGAAAACCGGGGGGAGAATGGCTTCAACGCTCGTTCCTTGTCACAGAATAAAGACTATGGCTACAGATGGGCGCCGCCAGCGAGAATTTCAATGCGTCGGCTTAAGAAGCTCTTAAGATCGGCGTGTTTTAATCCTTATCACCAAGCAAGCACCCGATATCAGCGGGATGTGATTTTCGATAACGATAAGGAAGCGCAACATGAAAAAACTGACTCTGGCCGCTCTGATCGCGCTGTGCAGCGCACCGGTACTGGCGCAACAAGGCGGGTTCCTCGATCCGGCCGCGCCGCAGGCACAAACGCAAGCCGCTCCGCAGGGCGGTTTCTCCGGCCCCAGCGCGGCGCTGACCACCGTGGACAAGGTGAAATCGCTGAGCGACGACACCTGGGTGATGCTGCAGGGCAACATCGAGCAGCGCATCGGCGACGATACCTACACCTTCCGCGACGCCACCGGCACCCTGACGGTCGAGATCGATCGCAAGCGCTGGAACGGCCAAACCGTCACACCGAAAGACAAGGTGCAGTTGGAAGGGAAAGTGGATAAAGACTGGAGCAGCGTGGAAGTGGACGTAAAAACCGTCAAAAAGCTGCCGTAATGCGCTGCGGCGGGCGGGCTATACCGCCGTCCGCCGCTCGATCAATATTCCTGATCTTCGATCAGCCGTTTGCCCAGGCTGGTGATGCCCTGGATTTCGTAGCCGAGCTTCTCGTACATCTCAACCACCGTGTCGTTGTCTTCGCGCACCATGATCTGGATCTTCGGGCAGCCGCGGGCGATCAGCTTCTTCTCCAGACGGTTGATCAACGCATTGGCGATGCCGCGCCCGCGATAGTCGGGATGCACCCCGAGGTAATACGCCGAGCCGCGGTGCCCATCATAGCCGCCCATCACCGAACCGACCACTTCGCCGCCGACTTCCGCCACCAGGAACAGCTCCGGGTCGTGGTTCAGCTTGCGCTCGATGTCCATTTCCGGATCGTTCCAGGGGCGCAGCAGATCGCAGCGCTCCCACAGGGTAATGACTTCTTCAAAGTCGTCTTGTCGAAATACGCGAATTTCCATCGATGTTGGCCGCTGTTAATTAAGGTGTTTATCTGATTATCGCGTGATTATTCACTTACGCAATATCAAACTGCGATTTAGCGCGCTATTTTGCCCGGAAATCGCCGGTAACAGGCGTAATAAATGGAAATAGTTATCGGGTCGATTAATGATTATCAATACGATATAACGTCGCAAAATAGAAACGTCGACGGAGCGTTGCGTAATGAAAAAGCAGGGTAAACCCTTCCTCAATTTTAAACCGCTTGCCGTTTCCCCGACGCGACGCCAACTTTTGCTTTCCGGTCTGGCGGTGGCGCTGTTCGGCGTGAAAAGCCAAAACGCCAAGGCGGAAGGCCTGCTGCGCAATCAGCACAGCAAACCGGCGGCGAAACCGGCCGGCGGCAAAAAGCGGGTGATGATCGATCCCGGCCACGGCGGCATCGACTCCGGCGCGGTCGGCCATGAAGGCTCGCAGGAAAAACACATCGTGCTGGAAATCGCCAACCACGTGCGCCGATTCCTGCATGAGCACGATCACGTCGAGGCGCGCCTGACGCGCGAAGAAGACGAATTCATTCCGCTGTTCCAGCGGGTGGAGATCGCCCACCAGCACCAGGCCGATCTGTTCATTTCCATTCACGCCGACGGTTTCACCAGCCCGTCGGCCTCCGGCGCTTCGGTGTTCGCCCTCTCCAACCGCGGCGCCAGCAGCGCCATGGCGCGCTACCTGTCCAACCGTGAAAACGCCGCCGACGACGTGGCGGGCGGCAAGTACAAGGATCAGGACAACTACCTGCAGCAGGTGCTGTTCGATCTGGTGCAAACCGACACCATCAACAACAGCCTGACGCTCGGCCGCCACGTGCTCGGCCAAATTCGCCCGGTGCACCATCTGCACAGCGACAGCACCGAACAGGCGGCGTTTGCGGTGCTGAAATCCCCGTCCATCCCCTCGGTGCTGGTGGAAACCTCATTCATCACCAACCCGAACGAAGAGCGGCTGCTGGGCACCACCGCGTTTCGCGAGAAAATCGCCCGCGCCATCGCGGACGGCATCATCAACTTCTTCGACTATTTCGACGCACACCAACGCAAACCCCGCTGATGCCGCGGGCGGCGAATAAGAGTATACTCAGCGCCTTGTTCAGCCAGACGCTATAAAGACCCCGCATGAGTTTACCTAACATCGCTGAAGTAAAATCCTTCCTGCTGGCGCTGCAGGATCACATCTGCGCGCAGCTCGCCCAGGCCGACGGCGGCGCCGTGTTCACCGAAGACCAATGGACGCGTGAAGAAGGCGGCGGCGGCCGCAGCCGCGTGCTGACCAACGGCGCGGTGTTCGAACAGGCGGGGGTCAACTTCTCGCACGTCTCCGGCGCCACTCTGCCGGCCTCGGCGACCGCGCACCGTCCGGAACTGGCCGGGCGCAGCTTCCAGGCGATGGGCGTCTCGTTGGTTATCCACCCGCTCAGCCCCTATGTACCCACCAGCCACGCCAACGTGCGCTTCTTCATCGCCGAAAAACCGGGCGAGGCGCCGGTGTGGTGGTTCGGCGGCGGTTTTGACCTGACGCCGTTCTACGGTTTCGCAGAGGATGCAGTGCACTGGCACCGCACCGCGGCCGAGCTGTGCGCGCCGTTTGGCGACGAGGTTTACCCGAAATACAAGCAATGGTGCGACGATTACTTCTTCATCAAGCACCGCAACGAAGCGCGCGGCATCGGCGGCCTGTTCTACGACGATCTGAACACCCCTGATTTCGACCATTGTTTCGCCTTCACCCGCGCGGTGGGCCAGGGCTTCCTCGACGCCTATCTGCCGATCGTCGAAAAACGCAAGGCCTTGACCTGGGGCGAGCGCGAGCGCCAGTTCCAGCTGTATCGCCGCGGCCGCTATGTGGAATTCAACCTGGTGTGGGATCGCGGCACGCTGTTCGGGCTGCAAACCGGCGGGCGCACCGAGTCCATCCTGATGTCGATGCCGCCGTTGGTGCGTTGGGAATATAACTACCAGCCGGAGGCCGACAGCCCGGAAGCGGCGCTGACGCGCGATTTCCTGCCGGTGCGCGACTGGCTGCAGGAGCCGAAATGATGCAGATTTGGGTCGATGCGGACGCCTGTCCGAACGTGATCAAAGAGGTGCTGTTCCGCGCCGCCGATCGCACCGCCATCACCGTCACGCTGGTGGCGAACCAGCCATTGCGCACGCCGCCGTCGAAGTACATCCGTTCGCTGCAGGTGGCGGCCGGTTTCGACGTGGCCGACAACGAGATCGTGCGCCGCTGCGAAGCGGGCGATCTGGTGATCACCGCCGACATCCCGCTGGCGGCGGAGGTGATAGAGAAAGGCGCGGTGGCGCTGAACCCGCGCGGCGAGCGCTATACGCCGGACACCATCCGCGAGCGCCTCAACATGCGCGATTTTATGGATACTCTGCGCGCCAGCGGCATTCAGACCGGCGGCCCGAACGCCCTGAACCAGCGCGACCGCCAGCAGTTCGCCAACGAGCTGGACAAATGGCTGCTGCAGGCGAAACGGGCGCAGTGACTGCGCCCTGCTCTGCTGCGGTTTAGAAGCGCACCTCCCCGCCGAAGATATAAGTCCGCCCACGGGCGGTGTTGGCGGCCGTCGCGTCATCCCCTTGGATCGGCAACATATTCAGTTTGTTCAACGCCTCGGAATAGCTCTTGTTCATCACGTTTTGCACGCTAAATTTCAGCATGACGTTGCGGTTGATCTGATAAGTGCTGTACAGGTCAATAATGGTAGGAATGTTCGGCATCTCTTGCTTCAGGATTTCACCGGTCACTTCGCTCTGTTCATAATCCGGCGACAAGCGACGCGTTTTGCCCGTGTATTTCACGATGCTGCCGACGGTTAGCGATTCATCAAGGAAACGCACCCCGGTATCCAACGTAAAATACATGTCCGGTAGTTCATTGATATCCCCGGCGCCGAAATAGGTGCTGGCGATGGAGGTCGGCTGCTCGGTGTGTTGCTTGCTGAAAGAGACGCGGGCGAATGCTCGACCGGCGTCATAGTTGGCTTCAACCTCAACACCATGCATGCGTACCGGCGTCAGAGAGTTGACGTAGATATACATGTTGTCCGAGTAATCTTCGCTCGCATCGGCCCAATCGTTTTCCAGATTTTCGCGATAACTGCATTTCCGCCCATTGCGGCATACCATGTAGGACTCGCTGAAGATGTAATTACGTACCTTACTGGTATAGCCCACGACCTTAAGGCGCAATGAATCTTCCTTCACCAACAGATCGTGTCCGTTGGCATTGAAGCCGGCCTGCCAGGTTTCCGCCCGTTCCCCCTTGAGGAACGGGTTCATCGATGCGCCACCCGAGTTGGAATAGAACACTTCTTGAATGTTCGGCGCACGCATCGATTTGCTGTAGCTGACGAATGGCTGCAACCACGGCGTCACCTGCGCCGATAGCATTACCGAAGGATTGAACCCTTGCTCTTTCAAATTGATGTTCGCGGCCCCTTGCGGGAAGCATTCCACGCGATAATCGCATTCAGGCTTGTAGCCGGTCAGCTTGTTGCTGGTGTAGTTCAGATTGAGATCGAGTTGATAAATATCCCGGTTAAGCTGCAGGCCGGTATATAAACTGCCGATTCGCTGCTCGCCGGATGGCGCGAAGGTGTTATTTTCTATCGCCTCCTGCGCCGTCTGCGCATTCTCTATCGCCGATTCAACATGTTTGCGGTATTGGTTGCGCATCAGCTTGCCGCCATAACTGAAGGCTACATCAGTATCCAGCAGGCTGAATCGGCTGGTGTTGTTGATATCCAGCGCATCGGAGCGGTTTTTTGCATTGGTGTTAAAGAAGGTGAATAGCGAACCGCCGTCGTATTTCTGATTGCCTTTACTGGTGCTGACGGTGAAGTTTAAATCCACCAGCTCCGAAAACGGCGCATAGTGATATTTGAGGTAGAGGTCATGACTATCGATATCGCGCCGAGAAAAGCGGTTTTGGTAGTTCCTGGCGGAAAACTCAATGCTATTGAACTCGTTAGGCTTGATATCCAGTTTGAACAGCTGTGACTTGGGATTTTGCTTCATAAATTCATCGTACCCAAAATCTTCGCTGCTGATACCGTCGCCATTGTTGAAGTTCGAATAAATAGAGCTCCCACTGACCGCGGCCATCGCGCCAATGCTGCCGGTATCGGTAAACGCCTGTCCCTTACCGGCGACGGCGATCATGCCGCTGCGGCCAATGCCGTTGCTGCCGACCGAGAATTTGGTTCTCACGCCGAAAGGATTGCCGGAAAAGATCACATCATCAACACCGATAGTGCGGAAGTTGGCGCTGCCCGCCAACGCGTTTACGCCGCTGCCGCCGCTGTTCTCACCGCGCGCCACGTCCACGCCGACGATGAAATTGGGGTCAATCAAAACGCCCGCCTGGTTATTGGTCGAACCGTGCGATATCACGCCAGACGTGGAAGTACCGTAATAGTTTTGGGTAATGCCATCGACCATGGTGTTGACCCGACCAAAGCCGCTCAGGCCGCGAATATTGACGCTGACCGCCCCCTGACTGGGGTCGATCTGGGTATAGGTGCCCGGCATGCTGCGCAGAATGCTGTCTACCGACTCCAGATTTTTGTTTTCGTCGCGCGAGCTGAATGCGCCAGGCTTCGCCAACGCCTCTTTTTCGCTGCTCTTGCCGCCGTCGGCGGCCGAGACGTTAAGCGGGCTGAACGCCACGCTGCCTTTATTGTTTTCCGCCTGTTCCTGCGCGGCCGCAGCCGGCCCGTACAGCGCCAGTCCCGCGCCGATCAGGCTCGCTATCATTTTGATTTTCATATATCCCCAGAAATAGCCAATAAGGTTTGATGGCCGACAATGCCCAGCAAAAAGCCCGCCGAAACGCGCGGTAAAAGATTGTTATTGTTTTATTGCGCCGCAGCGTGCCGCGGCGCTGAAGGTTATTTCTGCATCTGCCGATCCGCCGCCAAAATAAAGGCGTACTCCAGCGCGCCGTTTTCCAGCCGCGCCAGGCGGCCCGATTTGCCGCCGTGGCCGGCGGTCATGTCGGTGGAGAGCAGCAACAGCGAATCGCCCTGTTTGAAACGCCGCAGCTTCGCCACCCATTTGGCCGGCTCCCAATACTGCACCTGCGAGTCGTACAAACCGCTGGTGACCAGCAGGTTCGGATAATGCTGCTTGCGCACGTTGTCGTACGGGCTGTAGGACTTCATCAGCGCATAGGCGGCCGGCTGGTGCGGGTTGCCCCACTCCTCGTATTCCCCGGTGGTCAGCGGAATGCTGTCATCCAGCATGGTGGTCACCACGTCGACGAACGGCACCTGTGCCACCACCGCGTTGTACAGCTGCGGTGCCTGATTGATCACCGCCCCCATCAGCAAACCGCCAGCGCTGCCGCCCATGGCGTAGATGCGTCCCGGTTGGCCGTAGCCGCCGTTGATCAACGCCTGAGTGGCGTCGATGAAATCGTTGAAACTGTTCGGTTTGTGCGTCAGCTTGCCCTGTTTGTACCAGCTCTGCCCCAACTCGCCGCCGCCACGCACGTGGATCAGCGCATAGACGAAGCCGCGATCCAGCAGGCTGATACGGTTGGCGCTGAACGCCGGATCCATGCTCATGCCGTAAGCGCCATAGCCGTAGACCAGCAGCGGGTTATGGCCGTTTTTGAACAGCGATTTGCGATATACCAGCGAGACCGGCACCTTCACGCCGTCGCGCGCCGTGATCCAAATGCGTTCGCTGTGATACAGGCTGGGATCGACGCCTTTCACTTCCTGTTGCTTGAGCAGGGTGCGCTCGCCCTTGTTCAGATCCCACTCATAGGTGCGGGTCGGCGTGGTCATCGCCGAATAGCCGTAGCGCAACCGATCGCTGTCCGGCTCCGGGTTATAGCCCAACCAGGCCATGTAGCTGGCGTCGTCGAACGGGATGGCGCGCTCGGTTTTACCGTCCCAGCTGATTTGCCGCAGCTGCACCAGTCCGTTGGCGCGTTCCTGCACCACCAGCCAGTCGCGGAACAGGCTGAAGCTCTCCACCTCGTGCTGCGCCTGCGGCGCAATCAGCGTCTGCCAGGGGTTGCCCGCCGCCGCCGTGCGGTACAGGCCGAAGTTCGGATCCTGATGGTTGGAACGCAGATAGAACTCGCCGCGGTAGTGATCGAGATAATACTCGCGGCCATTTTGCCGGGCGGCGAACAGCTGCGGCTCGCGCTGCGGCTGGTTGGCGTCGATCAGGCGCACTTCGGAGGTGGTGTTGCCGCTGATGGTGAGTATCAAGTAGTCACGCGAAGAAGAACGGCTGAGGCTGAGGTAGAACGCCGGATCGTTCTCCTGGTACACCAGCTTATCTTCCGCCGTCGGCGTACCGTACTGATGGCGATAGACCTGGTACGGCAACAGCGTTTGCGGGTGGTTGCGCACGTAGAACAGGGTTTGGCTGTCGTTGGCCCACACCATGTTGCCGGAGGTGTTTTCCAGCGTTTCCGGCGACCAACGCTCACTGTCTATCTCGCGCAGGGAGATGCGGTATTGGCGGCGGCCCTGCAGATCTTCGGCTACCGCCAGGCGGCGGTTGTCCAGACTGACGTCCAGCGCCCCCAGGCGATAATAGGCATGGCCTGCCGCGCGCTGATTGGCGTCCAACAGGGTTTGCCACGGCGTGTCGCCGGTGAGCGCCTGGCGCTGATACCGCGCGAAATCTTTACCGGCGGCGTAGCTTTCCTGATAGCGATAGCCGTTGAGCTGATACGGCACCGAACGATCGTCAGGACTCATGCGGCCCAGCATCTCCTGATACAGCGTGGCGCGCAGCTTCTGGTACGGCGCCATCATCTGCTCGGTGTAGCGGTTCTCCGCCTTCAGGTAGTCCAGCACCTTCGGCTCTTTTCGGCTGTCGTCGCGCAGCCAGTAATAATCGTCGGTGCGCGTCTCGCCGTGGGCCGTCAGCGCTTTCGGCGCCCGTTCCGCCAACGGCGGCTGCGGTTGCGCCAGCGCGGCGCCGGCGACGCCTAAAGAAAGCCAGAGCGCGGCCGCGATGCGGCGACGCGGGGTGAATAACAGCGGATTCATAATCCCTCACGAAGTTTGAAAAGGCGGACGGCGGCGAGGCGGCGTCTGCGGGCATTAACGGCGGGCGTTCAGCTCCGCCAGATTGAAATCGATCGGCATCGTTACCCTGACGGCCCCCTGCTGCAGCATCTCCGGCGGCGGCGGCGGCAACGGCTGCGCGCGCGACACCACCGCCACCGCTTCCCGATCCAGCGACGCGGTGCCGGAACGCGCCAGCAGGATCACGTTCGATACCCGCCCCTGCGCGTCGACGCTGAAACTGACCTGCGGCATGCCGCTGCGCCGGCGGTTGCGGGCATCCGGGGGATATTCCTTGATGCGGTTCAGCTTGCCTTTCACCAGACTCTCCCACGACAGCTTGGCCTGCGCGCTGCTGTTGGCATCGCTGTTGATCGGCGCGGCGGTTTGGTGGGAGAGCGTCTGCGCCTGCGGCGCGGCGGCGCTGGACGCGGCGGCGTTGCGCGTCTCTTTGGCCTGTTCCTGCGGTTTCGGCTGCGCTTTTTGCGGGGGGCGGTGTTCGGCGCGCTTCTTCTGCGCCGTCACGATCTTCGCTTTATCGGCGCGCGCCAGCTTAGGCAGATCCGGCTGTTGCTGCTGCTCAGCGGGCTGCGCCGCGGCGGACTCCGCCTGCTGCACGCCCAGCGGCAGCGGTTTGCTTTCCGGCGCTTCAATCTGCGCCGCCCAGCTCATCATCACCGCCGGCGGCGGCAGCTCGACCGGCTCGAGCGCCGTCTGCGGCCAATAAAACAGCAGCACCAACGCCGCGTGCGCCGCCAGGGCGAGCAGCAGGCCGCGCGCCCAGCGCGGCTGCGGCAGCTCAAAGGCCGGAAGGGAATAAGACTGACTTAACATAGGGGCATTAGCTTGCTTAATTGCGAATGATTGCAGATCACATTTACTAATGATAATCATTTGCAACTATAATTAACACCCCTTTTCACTGCCTTAACGTATTCATTTCACTGATGGTGTGATCCACAGGTAGTCCGCCGTGTTCGCATCGACCTGTACGCCCGGCTCCGCCAGCATCAGCACCGTCGGCGCCGCCGCCGGTTGCAGATCCCGCACGTGCAGCGGCACGCCCACCGATTTGGCGGCGTGATAGCCGCCGGCGATCAACAGCGCGGGCGTGGGCGCCGCCAGCAAACGTTCCGCCATGCGCCGATCGCGCTGCTGCTGGATCGCCAACATTGCGTGCAGTTGGTCGGCCTCAATCTTGCCGCCGTGCGAAGTGCGGATGGTCTCTTCCAACGCCTTGCGCACCGCCGGCTGCGCCGATAGCTGCCCCGCCGGGAACTGCGGCTGCTGATAGAACGCCGTAATCTCGCTGCGATCCAGGTTGGCTGACCACAGCGGGTATGGCGCGCGCATCGCCGCCATCGTCACCCCGCCATACAGTTCCCACTTCCAGCCAGGCTGCCAGGCGATCAGCTCCGCCACGCGGCCGTCACGCACTGTGGGGTCGCTCTGCAGCCACTGCTTGACTTTGTCCACCTGCGCCTGCTGGTTCGGGTTGATCATCTCCATCAGCACGCTGCCCTGCGGCCGCCGCTGCGGCAGTTGCTGCACCAGCCATTGCTCAACCTGATGGTGGTAAGGATTGTCATGTTTTTCCCCGACGATCACCCGCGGCTGCTGCGCCAATCGCGTCAACAGCTGCTCCGGCGTCAGGCTCGCACCGCTGTGCAGATCGGTGATGCTCCCCAAACTCGCGATGTCATTGGCCGGTGCCTTCACCGGCGTTTGGCTGCAGGCGCCGAGCGCCAAGGCCGCCAATAAAATCAGATATCTCATCATGTTGTCCCATTAGCGAAAATGGCGACATTATAGATAATAATTATCATTTGCATATAGATCCGACTTAACGATTTTTTTACGCGGCGATCGCCGGTGGCGCATTGCGTTAAAAAGGCATTACGGGTATAACCAATAGCCATTCAGATATTTAGACGTCTATACGGATAGATTATTATGCACGCATCGGCGCCCGCCGCAGGGCAGTTCAAACGCAGCATGAAGGCCCGGCACCTGGTGATGTTGTCGCTGGGCGGCGTGATCGGCACCGGGCTGTTTTTCAACACCGGTTATATCATCTCCACCACCGGGGCGCTCGGCACCCTGCTGGCCTACCTGATCGGCGCGCTGGTGGTGTACCTGGTGATGCTGTGCCTGGGTGAGCTGTCGGTGGCGATGCCGGAAACCGGCGCTTTTCACGTCTATGCCTCGCGCTATCTGGGGCCGGCCACCGGCTATGCCGTCGCCTGGCTGTATTGGCTCACCTGGACGGTGGCGCTGGGCTCCAGCCTGACCGCCGCCGGATTCTGCATGCAGTACTGGTTCCCGCAGTCGCCGGTGTGGCTGTGGTGCCTGATCTTCTGCGCGGCGATTTTCCTGCTCAACGTCGTGACCACCCGTTTTTTTGCCGAAAGCGAATTCTGGTTTTCGCTGATCAAAGTGGTGACCATTCTGGCGTTCATCATTCTGGGCGGCGCCGCCATGTTCGGCCTGCTGCCGATGAAAGACGGCACGCCGGCGCCGTTCCTGCATAACCTGACCGCTTCCGGCTGGCTGCCGCACGGCACGCTGCCGATCCTGATGACCATGGTGGCGGTGAACTTTGCCTTCTCCGGCACGGAACTGATCGGCATCGCCGCCGGTGAAACCGAGAACCCGGAGAAAGTCGTGCCGCTGGCGATCCGCACCACGGTGATCCGCCTGATGCTGTTCTTTATCGGCACGGTCTTCGTGCTGGCGGCGTTGATCCCGATGGATCAGGCGGGGATCGTCAAAAGCCCGTTCGTGTTGGTGTTTGAACGCATCGGCGTGCCTTACGCCGCCGATATCTTCAACTTCGTGATCCTGACCGCCATCCTGTCGGCGGCCAACTCCGGCCTGTACGCTTCGGGGCGCATGCTGTGGTCGCTGGCCCACCAGCGTACCCTGCCGGCCTACTTTGCGCGCGTCAATGCACGCGGCATTCCGATCAACGCCCTGACCTTCAGCATGCTCGGCGGCGTGCTGGCGCTGCTGACCAGCGTGATCGCGCCGGACACGGTGTTCGTCGCCCTGTCGGCGATCTCCGGCTTTGCGGTGGTGGCGGTGTGGCTGAGCATCTGCGCCGCCCACTATGCTTTCCGCCGCGCCTATCTGCGCAGCGGCCAGCCGATAAGCGGCCTGAAATACCGCGCCCCCGGCTATCCATTGACGCCGATCCTCGGCTTTGCGTTGTGCCTGCTGGCCTGTATCGGGCTGGCGTTCGATCCGGAGCAGCGCATCGCGCTCTACTGCGGGCTGCCGTTCGTCGCCCTGTGCTACCTCACCTATTTCCTGACCCGGCGCGCCGGGCAAAAAACCGCTTTGGGAGAACAACATGTCGGTTAACAACCCCGTCGCCCGCCTGCTGGCCGAACAGCCGACGCTGATCCTGGACGGTGCGCTGGCCACCGAACTGGAAGCGCGCGGCTGCGATCTGACCGATCCGCTGTGGTCGGCCAAGGTGCTGATTGAAAATCCCGAGCTTATCTATCAGGTGCATCTCGATTATTTCAACGCCGGCGCTCAATGCGCCATCACCGCCAGCTATCAGGCCACGCCGCAGGGCTTCTTGCGTCGCGGCCTGGATCAGGATCGGTCGCTGGCGCTGATCGCCAAAAGCGTGCAGCTGGCGCAACGCGCGCGCCACGATTATCTGGCCGAACACCCGCAGGCCGCGCCGCTGCTGATCGCCGGTTCTGTAGGCCCGTACGGCGCCTATCTGGCCGACGGCTCGGAATACCGCGGCGACTATCGGCTGGCGCAGGATGACTTCATTGCCTTCCACCGCCCGCGCCTCGCCGCGCTGGCCGTCGCCGGCGTCGATCTGCTGGCCTGCGAAACGCTGCCGTCGTTCGCTGAACTGCAGGCGCTGCTGACGCTGCTGCAGGAGTTCCCGACGCTCGGCGCCTGGTTCGCCTTCACCCTGCGCGACAGCCAACACCTCAGCGACGGCACGCCGCTGACGGAGGTCATGTCCGCACTGCGCGGCAACCCGCAGGTGCTGGCGATCGGCATCAACTGCATCGCGCTGGACAAGGTCGCCCCGGCGCTGCGTCAGCTGAGCGCGCTGGCCGACAAACCGCTGCTGGTCTACCCGAACTCCGGGGAGCATTACGATGCGGTGAGCAAAACCTGGCACGCCTGCGGCGGCGAACACGGCAGCCTGGCCGATCAGGCGACGGAGTGGCGCGCGCTCGGCGCGCAATTGATCGGCGGCTGTTGCCGCACCACCCCGCAGGATATTCGCGCCATCGCCGCGCGCTGCAAGGCATGAGAATGGGAGTTATTCGGTTAGCCGGCGCAGTTGCTCCGCGGCTTGTTCAACGTTGAGGCGGCCTTGAGCTGCTTCAACCGTAATTTCGACCAGTTCTGCGTCTTCCCGCAGTGCAATGCCATTAATACCGAGAAATAGCGCCATGCTTTGGAAGGCCGTACGTTTGTTGCCATCAAGAAAAATGTGACCGTGGCTGATGGCGATGAGATAGAGCGCGGCCAAGCGGTAAACGTCGGTGACGTTCTCATAGTGGTAAGCATTGAGCACGCGGTTGGCTACAGCCTCAACTTTGCTGCCTTCCTGGCGGCCGTGAGGCACAATTTCAGCGTTGAATTCCGCAATATCCTCTGCGGTCAAAAAGATCATCTATTGGCCAGCGCCTTAATCGTATCCGCGTGTTTAGCCTGAATGCGCGCTTTCACTTTGGCTTTGACCAAAACCTCATAGTCGGCCTTACTGATGATGTAAACCTCATCGTGTCCGCGGCGCGTCACTTCCACCGGCTGTTTTTGCGCTTCCAAAAGCACCTCGGCCAAATTGTTTCTCGCCGCCGTGTAGCTAATCGTAGTCATTTTCTTTACCTGTACATGTACATATTTGACGATTATTTGTACCACGTCCGCTGGAAATAAAAAAGCCCCCGGCGCCAACGGCGCAGGGGGCCAGTCACTCATCCCGGCCTTACAGCGGTTCGGTCTGGGCTTCCACCACCGCCAGCGCCACCATGTTGACGATGCGGCGCACCGAGGCGATCGGCGTCAGGATGTGCACCGGCTTGGCGACCCCCATCAGCACCGGCCCGACGGTCACCCCTTCCGAGCAGGAGACGCGCAGCAGGTTGTAGCTGATGCGCGCCGCTTCCATGTTCGGCATGATCAGCAGGTTGGCCGAGCCTTTCAGCGGGCTGTCCGGCATCAGATCGTGACGGATGCTTTCCACCAGCGCGGCGTCGCCGTGCATTTCACCGTCGATCTCCAGCTCCGGCGCCAGCTCGTTCACCAGTTCCAGCGTTTTGCGCATCTTGCGCGCCGCCGGGCAGTCAGACGAGCCGAAGCTGGAGTGAGACAGCAGCGCCACCTTCGGCTCAATGCCGAAGCGGCGCACGGTTTCCGCCGCCATCAGGGTGATCTCCGCCAGCTGTTCCGGCGTCGGATCGTCGTTGACGTAGGTGTCGGCGATAAAGGTGTTGCCGCTCGGCAGCAGCAGCGCGTTCATCGCGCCGGCGACGTGCGCGCCTTCACGGAAACCGAACACGTTCTTCACCACGTCGTAATGCTCGTGGTAGCTGCCGATGGTGCCGCAGATCATCGCATCCGCTTCGCCGCGGTGCAGCATGATGGCGGCGATCAGCGTCGGGTTGCCGATCACCGCGCGGCGCGCCTGCTCTTGCGAGACGCCGCGGCGTTTCATGATCTGGTAGTACTCGCCCCAGTATTCGTTGAAGCGCGGATCCGACTCGTTGTTCACCACTTCGAAATCTTTGCCCGGCGTCAGCTGCAGGCCCAGCTTTTTCAAGCGCATCTCGATCACGCTCGGCCGGCCGACCAGGATCGGGAAGGCCAGCCCCTGCGACACCAGCTCTTGCGTGGCGTGCAGCACGCGCTCTTCCTCGCCTTCCGCCAGCACCACCCGCTTCATCTCTTTGCGCGCCTGCGAGAAGATCGGTTTCATGAACAGGTTGGTTTTGTAGACGAACTCCGCCAGCTTCTCCACGTAGGCGTCGAAGTCTTCGATCGGGCGCGTCGCCACGCCGGAATCCATCGCCGCCTTGGCCACCGCCGGCGCGATCTTGACGATCAGACGCGGATCGAACGGTTTCGGAATGATGTATTCCGGCCCGAAGGAGAGATCCTGATCGTCATACGCGGAAGCCACCACGTCGCTCTGCTCCGCCAGCGCCAGATCGGCGATGGCGTGCACGCAGGCCAGCTTCATCTCTTCGTTGATGGTGGTGGCGCCCACGTCGAGCGCGCCGCGGAAAATGAACGGGAAGCACAGGACGTTGTTCACCTGGTTCGGGTAGTCGGAACGGCCGGTACAGATGATGGCGTCCGGGCGCACCGCTTTGGCCAGCGGCGGCAGAATTTCCGGTTCCGGGTTGGCCAGCGCCATGATCAGCGGATCGCGCGCCATGGTTTTCACCATATCCTGCGTCAGGACGCCCGGGCCGGAGCAGCCGAGGAAGATGTCGGCGTTCGGGATGGCGTCGCCCAGCGTGCGCTGGCCGTTATCCTCGATGGCGTAGGCGGCTTTGGTCTGTTCCATATTGGCGTCGCGGCCTTTATAGATGACGCCTTTGGAGTCGCAGACGGTGATGTTCTGCTGACGCAGCCCCAGCGCCACCAGCAGGTTCAGGCAGGCGATGGACGCCGCGCCGGCGCCGGACACCACCAGCCGCACATCGGAGATGTTCTTCTTCACCACGCGCAGGCCGTTAAGCACCGCGGCGGTGGTAATGATCGCCGTGCCGTGCTGGTCGTCGTGGAACACCGGGATCTTCATGCGTTCACGCAGTTTCTGTTCGATGTAGAAACACTCCGGCGCCTTGATATCTTCCAAGTTGATGCCGCCGAAGGTCGGTTCCAGCGCGGCGATAATGTCGATTAATTTGTCAGGGTTATGCTCATCCACTTCGATATCAAATACATCGATACCGGAAAACTTCTTGAACAAAACGCCCTTGCCTTCCATCACCGGCTTACCGGCCAACGCGCCGATATTGCCCAGACCCAGTACCGCCGTGCCGTTGGAAATCACCGCCACCAGGTTGCCGCGCGCGGTGTATTTGTAGGCCGCCAGCGGATCTTCGGCGATCTCGAGACAAGGCGCGGCGACGCCCGGCGAATAGGCCAGCGCCAGATCGCGCTGGGTCGCCAACGGTTTGGTAGGGGAAACCTGGATCTTCCCTGGGACAGGAAACTGATGGAAATCAAGGGCACTCTGTTTGAGCTGTTCGTCCATTATGGATTCCTTTGTTTTTTGCTTTTATGTTGAGGTAAGGCTTTGAGGCTGCGCCCTGCCGTGGGCCATGGCGCCCAATTACAATGACAGGGCACAGCCTTGAAGTATAGTGAGAGAAACATCACAAACTTTGAAGCACGCCATAACCTTGGTCGAAAAAGCGTTTTAAAAGTAAAAAAAGAAGGCCTGCGGGACGAGCAGAGAAACGCCGCCGTCAGCGCGGCGGCAGCGTGGCGCGCCAGGCGTTGAGCGTCTCCACCTGGCCGGCGCAAATGTGTAACGAGGTTTGTAACGCCAGGGCATAGCTCACCGCATCGCCCCAGCTCTCCCCCTGCAGCAGCGGCTGCTCACAGGGCGCGAACACCGACTCAGGGGGCAACAGCGGCACGGCCTGCGGCGCCGGCGGCCGGGCGCAGGAGCTCAAACACAGCGCCAGGCAGAGGCTGAGCGGCGCAGGGATCGTTTTTAATCGCTTCACGGTATTTCCTCTGATAAGCCTCGTGTTGCTGGCGCAGCTGCTGTTCCTGCCGCTGCTGCGCCGCCATCAGCGCACGATTTTGCGCGTCCTGTGTCTGCAAGGTGGCGATAAGCCCCGCCTGCTGCGCCAGGCTTTTTTGCAGTTCCGCCGCCTGTTGCCGCGCGGACGCCAACTGGTGCGACAACAGCGCGCTGTAGCCGCCGAGGCAGATAGCCGCCAGCAACAGCAGCAGCAACCCGCCCTGCATCAGTTTCTGCAGCCAGCCGCTCATGCCGGATAGTCCCGAAACGGCAGCTGGAAGTGCGGGCCATCCTTGAGGGTTTTCCATTCACCGCCCCATTCGACGTTGATGCCGCATTCACGCGCCGCGCGCCGCACCGCCACCGCAATTTGCGCGTAGTAATCCCACTCCCAGGAGACCACGCCCGCCGGCATCGCCACCACGTCCACCGCGTGTCCGGTCAGATGGCGGCTGCGCAGCGTTTGGCTGTTGCCGGCGCGCACCATTTCCCGCTGGCGCGCCATGCTGCGCAGCCCCTCGCTGACGGAAAACGGCACCAGCGAATAACGCAGCGCCAGACGAATAACGCGCACCAGATCCGGATGCACGCCGCGCAGATTCTCTTCGCTGCGGGCGGTAAAGCGAATCTCTTCGATGTCATTTAACATTTTTAAACCCCGTTTTTTTGCCGATGAATTTTTTAATTAAGGCGTTGATGTAATCCGCCCCCATAAAGCCAATCAATACGCTGGCCAAATTCGCCCAGTTTAATTCCAGGCCCATCAACGCCAGCGCATCGCGCACCGTCCAGGCCAATAACGCGCACATCGCCGCATTCAATAAACGGCGCCGAATACCCACGTTGCGATAGGCGCCGTGTAATAGCGCCATCACGCCGGCCAGAATGGCGTTCAATACCGGCTGAAGATATTCACATACTCGCTGGACTATTAAGCCAACAGCGTCAGGCTCTATGCTGGACATAGCTCATCTCCTTTTTTATTTTTAATTAAATGCCAATCACGGCCGGTGGGACATCGGATACTCAGAATCTAGTTAAGGATGCTATTACAAAGCAAATGAATAAATACAGGCCCTATGGTCGAATTTATTCATGCTGAATGCTGGCACAACACATAAACGCCAAGGCAGGCGGCAGTGAATAAAAAATTCATTCTTATCGTGATTTGTTTCGACTGTTATTTCTGCGAAAAATAAACATTAATGGCAACGGGAAATATTTCCCCATCGAAAAACATCCATTCTGGAGAAATGCCATGTCCACACGTAAAGCCGTTATTGGGTATTATTTTATTCCGACCAACCAAATCAATAATTACACCGAGACCGATACGTCTGTCGTGCCGTTCCCGGTTTCCAACATCACGCCGGCCAAAGCCAAACAGCTGACGCACATTAACTTCTCGTTCCTGGATATCAACAGCAATCTGGAATGCGCCTGGGATCCGGCCACCAACGACGCCAAGGCGCGCGATGTGGTCAACCGTCTGACCGCGCTCAAAGCGCACAACCCCAGCCTGCGCATCATGTTCTCCATCGGCGGCTGGTACTACTCCAACGATCTGGGCGTGTCGCACGCCAACTACGTCAACGCGGTGAAAACCCCGGCGTCGCGCGCCAAGTTTGCCCAATCCTGCGTGCGCATCATGAAGGATTACGGCTTCGACGGCGTGGACATCGACTGGGAGTACCCGCAAGCCTCGGAAGTGGACGGTTTCATCGCCGCGCTGCAGGAGATCCGCACCCTGCTGAACCAGCAAACCGTCGCCGACGGCCGCCAGGCGTTGCCGTACCAGTTGACCATCGCCGGCGCCGGCGGCGCCTTCTTCCTGTCGCGCTATTACAGCAAGCTGGCGCAGATCGTCGCGCCGCTCGATTACATCAACCTGATGACCTACGATCTGGCCGGCCCCTGGGAGAAGGTAACCAACCACCAGGCGGCGCTGTTCGGCGATGCGGCCGGGCCGACCTTCTACAATGCGCTGCGCGAAGCCAACCTGGGCTGGAGCTGGGAAGAACTGACCCGCGCCTTCCCCAGCCCGTTCAGCCTGACGGTCGACGCCGCGGTGCAGCAACACCTGATGATGGAAGGCGTGCCGAGCGCCAAAATCGTGATGGGCGTGCCCTTCTACGGCCGCGCCTTCAAGGGTGTCAGCGGCGGCAACGGCGGGCAATACAGCAGCCACAGCACGCCGGGCGAAGATCCGTACCCGAACACCGATTACTGGCTGGTGGGCTGCGAAGAGTGCGTGCGCGACAAGGATCCGCGCATCGCCTCCTATCGCCAACTGGAGCAGATGCTGCTGGGCAACTACGGCTATCAGCGGCTGTGGAACGACAAGACCAAAACGCCTTACCTGTATCATGCGCAGAAAGGGCTGTTCGTCACCTATGACGATGCCGAGAGCTTCAAATACAAAGCGAAATACATCAAGCAGCAGCAGTTGGGCGGCGTGATGTTCTGGCATCTGGGGCAAGACAACCGCAACGGCGATCTGCTGGCCGCGCTGGATCGCTATTTCAACGCCGCGGACTACGACGACAGCCAGCTGGATATGGGCACCGGGCTGCGCTACACCGGCGTCGGCCCCGGCAACCTGCCGATCATGACCGCGCCGGCTTATGTGCCGGGCACCACTTACGCGCAGGGCGCGCTGGTGTCCTACCAGGGTTACGTCTGGCAAACCAAATGGGGTTACATCACCTCGGCGCCCGGTTCTGACGGCGCCTGGCTGAAGGTGGGCCGCGTGGCGTAAGCCGTAAAAAAACCCCGTAGCCGAATGCTGCGGGGTTTTCATTGAGTTAACCGTTTGATTTTCGCGTCCCTTCGTCTCTATTCCTTCAGTTGTGGCACCAAGGATAACCGCCATCCCGCACCACTTCGCGGCCCATCAGGCTGTAGACATCGCTTTTGCGCGTCAGCCGCTCATGCCACCAGTTAAACCCGGCGCCCTTGCTGGCCGGGTGCCACGCCAGCCAAATCATTTCGTCGCCCTTTTGCATCTCCACCGGCACCGTCACCAGTTCGCCGCTGGCCAATTCCTTTTCGATCAAAGCAGGCGGCAGAAAAGCGTGGCCGATGCCGCGTTTGAGCAGCGCCAGGTTGCTTTCCACGTCGCATACCACCAACTGACGCTGCAAGGGCAGCGTGCCGTGATTACGCTTGGGCAGCTCATGGCTGCTGTCGGCGATCACCACCACGATGTCGTTCAACCGCTGTTTCTTGCACACCGGCTTTCTCTGCGCCGCGAACGGGTGCGAAGGCGACACGCACAGCACAAAGTTGAGCTTGCCGAGCATCAGGGTTTTAGCCTGCACGCTGTCGGGAATTTGGCCGATGGCGATGATCAGATCCGCCCGGTTGTTCTTCAGCGCATCCCAGGTGCCGTTCAACGCTTCTCGCTGCACCGAGATACTGGCGTTCGGGCAATGCTGAATATAGTCGCGGATATCCTGCGTCAGGGTTTCCAACGGGAAGAAGGTGTCTACCGCCAGGCGGATATTATTGTCCAGCTTGGGGATGTTGCGCACCCGGCTTTCCAGATCCTGCACCGCATTTAATATCCAGCTGCCTTCCTGCAGGAGAAATTCCCCTTCATCCGTCAGGGTAATCATGGGGCCATTGCGATGAAAAAGTTTCACGCAGAGTTTGCTTTCAATATTGGAAACCCGATAAGAGATCGCCGAAGGCGTTTTATGCAGCGCCTCCGCCGCCATAGAGAAAGAACCGGTGCTCTTGATGGTGCTGATTATTTTAATCGCGTCCAGGGATAATCTAGTCATACAAATTCCTCTTTAAAATAAAATAAGAAAAATGACACTAAATTCCCAAGGTGGTGGCGCACAAAAATCGATCAAATCGAACAAAGGTACTCATAGCAACAAGCAATATACTTCATAAATGAGAGCGCTATCTTAAATACTATTCATCACGACCTGATATAAAATTCATCATAGCGCCCTACTTTTACACAGCGACAGTTAAATAAATTCAGCCTAACGATCAAAGATCGTCATCATAATAATTTTCGTTAATAGCCGTTAAAACATTCCGCTCTATCGCACGACCAGAATGATAAAAATAAAACAAGCCGACAAGAAGGGTTATTTCTAATTGCGTTATTAATCTCTCATTTTGTCGGTGAAATACGCTCAACTTACAACATAATTTCAGTCAGGAGTGACTTATGAACAAAACTTCCCGTACCCTGCTCTCTCTGGGCCTGCTGAGCGCGGCCATGTTCGGCGTTTCGCAACAGGCGAATGCTCACGGTTATGTCGAGTCGCCGGCCAGCCGCGCCTACCAGTGCAAACTGCAGCTCAACACCCAGTGCGGCAGCGTGCAGTACGAACCGCAGAGCGTCGAGGGCCTGAAAGGCTTCCCGCAGGCCGGCCCGGTTGACGGCCATATCGCCAGCGCCAACAAGTCCACCTTCTTCGAACTGGATCAGCAAACGCCGACGCGCTGGAACAAGCTCAACCTGAAAACCGGCCCGAACTCCTTTACCTGGAAGCTGACCGCGCGTCACAGCACCACCAGCTGGCGCTATTTCATCACCAAGCCGAACTGGGACGCTTCTCAACCGCTGACCCGCGCTTCCTTTGACCTGACGCCGTTCTGCCAGTTCAACGACGGCGGCGCCATCCCTGCCGCGCAGGTCACCCACCAGTGCAACATACCGGCAGATCGCAGCGGTTCGCACGTGATCCTTGCCGTGTGGGACATAGCCGACACCGCCAACGCCTTCTATCAGGCGATTGACGTCAACCTCAGCCACTGATCCGTCAAAAGGGGGATGTCTCTGGAGGGTTCAGCCTGGCGCTGAACCCTTTTTTTGCGGGTGTCGCTATTGCGACATGTTGAGGATAGTGCGCACATTGAGCGCGCTGGTGGCGATAATGTCGATGGCGCCGGTGCGCAACGCGCCCAAAATCGCCAGCGCCTTGGTATTCTCGGAGGCAATGGCGATCACACACGGAATTTTGCGCAGCTCATCAATGCTCAGCCCAATCACACGGTCATTCATCACCGTATCGACATGCTGCCCCTGGGCATTGAAAAAGTCATAGCCGGCGATGTCGCCGATCACGCCCTGATTAAGGCTGGCGTCGATAATCTCGTGCGGCGTAAACCACCCCAATTTCACCATATAACTGTTTTCATTCATGTCGCCAATGCCGACTAACGCCACATCGGCCTTACGCGCGCGATCCAACGTTTCCTTGATCGTGCCGTTCTGCATGAAGGCGTCTTTCAGCGCGCGATTTTCGACGTAGGCCGGCGCATAGAGCGTCTCGCTGCTGCCGCCGAACTTCTTCGCCAGACGCCGGCTGATATGGTCGGCGTTGATCGCATCGCCCGGACGGTGGGTGCCGCCGATGCCGCAGATGAACTTGCAGTTGCGCTCCGTCACGCTGCCGACGTGATCGGCGATCGCCGCCACGTTGCGTCCCTGCCCAACCGCCAACACCATATCGTCTTTCAGCGACATCGCCAGGTAGTTGGACACCAGCGCCGCCACTTGCCGACGCTGTTCCTCTTCGTCCTGATGATCGAGCGCGATCAGCGCGCGGCTGATGGGAAAACGTTCCATCATCTGCTGTTCCAGCCGGGTGCTGAACACCGGGTGATAACGCACGTTGATCTCGACGATGCCTTCTTCCTTGGCGCGCTTGAGCAAACGACCGACTTTGATCCGTGAGATGCCGAACTTTTTGGCGATCTCTTCCTGCGTGATCTCATCCTGATAATAAGCAACGGCGATTTCGGTCAGCAGTTCGTTATCCTGGGACACAGTTTGTTTTTCCATCCGTTAGACGTTTCCCCACGGCAGGCCGGTTAATCATGGCGGAGGGACGATACACGCCCCTCCGACAATGCTGAATGCCCGCTAGTATAACGCGTTCAGGCGGCAACGGTATTCAGTCGTTGCTCCACCTCGTCCGCCAATCGGGTCAAGAGCAGGCAGCAAGATACCGCGCCGGCGTCCAGTACGCCGCGCGAACGCTCGCCCAGACGGCTGGCGCGGCCGATTTTCGCCACCAGCTCGCGCGTGGAATCGCGCCCGCGCGCCGCGGCGATCCTCATCTGTTCCAGCGCAGCGGCGAAGTCGTCACCGCGCCCCGCCGCCTGCTCAAACGCTGCTACCGCCGGTATCAGCGTATCCATCAGACACTTGTCCCCCACGCCCGCGCTGCTGATGTCCTGCAGTTCGCGCAAACCGCCGTGCAACATCGCCAAAAATGCCTGCTTATCCAGCACGCTGCGCTCGCGCACGCTCTCCGCCATGCCCATGAACAGGCTGCCGTACAGCGGCCCCATCGAACCGCCGATGCCCTCCATCAGCGCATCGGAAACCGCATCGAACGCCTGCGCCAACGTGAGCTCGCGGCCGCGAATGGCATCGCCGCACATCGCGAATCCCTTCGACATGTTAATGCCGTGGTCGCCGTCGCCGATGGCGCCGTCGATTTCGCTCAGGTATTCGCGGTTGCTGACAATGGTTTCTATCAGCCCCGTAACGATCTCACTGCCGTACCGGGTTGAAATTTGTTCCGTCATGATTCACTCCACCTGGGTTAAGCCTAAAGATTGCGCCGGCATGTCCAGCAGCGTTTTCAGTTCGTCATCCAGCGTCATCAGCGTCAGCGTCACGCCCATCATTTCCAGCGACGTGAAGTAATTGCCGACGTAGCGCCGATGCACCCGCACGCCTTTCGCCGTCAACCGACGCTCTATTTCGGCATAATAGATATACAGCTCCATCACCGGCGTGGCGCCAAGCCCGGAGATCAGCAACGCCACCTCCTGCCCCTGTTCCAGCGGCATGTCGTTGAGCACGAAATCGAGCATGGTGCCGGCCATCGCCGACGCCGACTGGATCGGCGATACCTCAATGCCCGGTTCGCCGTGATGGCCGATGCCGATCTCCATCTTGCCGTCTTCGATATGAAAATTGGGTTTGCCGACCGCGGGAATGGTGCAGGAACTGAGGCCGACGCCGATCGAACGACACCGGTCGATGGCCTTTTGCGCCGCGTCGATCACGCCGTCCAGATCGTACCCTTTGGCCGCCGCCGCCGCGCCGACCTTCCACATCAGAATTTCGCCGGCCACGCCGCGCCGTTTATCGATCTCACTGGCCGGCGCCGAGGCGACGTCATCGTTGGCCACCACGGTTTTCACCCGTATGCCGGCCGCCGTGGCCTTCTTGATCGCCATCTTGACGTTCATGTTGTCGCCGGCGTAGTTGCCGTACAGGCAAGCGACGCCCGCACCGCTGTCCGCCGCCTTGAAAGCGTCGAGAAAAGCCCCCGCCGTAGGCGATGAAAAAATCTCGCCAATCGCGACGGCATCCAACATGTTTTTGCCGACATACCCCAGGAACGCCGGCTCGTGGCCGGAACCGCCGCCGGTGACGATGCCCACTTTGCCGGCGATCGGCGCCGGCGGATATTTCAACACCCGCGCATTGTCGGTGGCGGCATAATAGTTCGGGTGGGCCAGCCTGTAGCCCTGAATGGCGTCTTCCACTACGTGATCGGGATCGTTAATGATTCTGTTCATCGCGGCCTCTCTGTCGCCTGAATAAGAAATTATTGAATGGTGTAACCGCCGTCGACCACCAGGTTGGCGCCGGTGATCATCGCCGCCGCGTCGCCGGCCAAAAACAGGGCGCTGGCGGCGATATCTTGCGGCTCAGCGAAACGCCGCAGCGGGATTTTCTGCTTCATTTGTTCCGCCACCTCGCCTGACCAGGCCTTACGGCCCAGCTCCGTCAAAACCACGGTGGGCGAAATGGCGTTGACCCGCACGTTGTGCGGCCCCCACTCCAGCGCCAACACCTGGGTCAGACCGATTACGCCCGCCTTGCTGGCGCAATAGGCCAGGTGATTAGGCAAAGCCACTACGCCGGCCTGCGAGGCGAGATTGATGATGCTGCCGCCGCGCTGGCGAATGAAACGGCGCCCCACCGCCTGGCAGGTAAGAAACACGCCTTTCAGATTGACCGCCAGGGTTGCATCCCACGCCGTTTCCGGCAGCTCCTCGGACGGATGCAGCGCGACGATGCCGGCGCTGTTGACCAGCACGTCCAGCCGCCCGAAATGCGCCTCAATCTGCGCCACCGCCCGCTCCACCGATGCGGCATCGGTGACGTCGGCCACGACGCCCACCGCCGACTCGGCGTCCAGCTGTCGCGCCACTTCCGCAACCTGCGGCGCCCGATCGAGCAGCGCCACGCGCGCGCCGTTTTGCAGATAGCGTTCGGCAATAGCGAGACCGATCCCCGCAGCGCCGCCGGTAATCAGCGCCACCTTGCCCTGCAGCGAGAGCTCGCGCGGCGCCGTAGTTTGATGATTAATCATAAATTTCCCCTTAAAACTGTGAACTTCACCCTCGGTCAGGATATTTTCGCCAAACTCGCGCCGCGTTCTTCCTGCGCCGTCGCGCTTTCCTTCGGCAGCGTGACAAATTTCATCAGCACGCCGCTGAACAGGTACAAACCGGTAAAGATCCAGATCACGCCAACGGTGCCGAGGCTGCCGATAAACAGCCCCACCACCGCCGGGCCGACAAAGGTGCTCAGGCCGGCACCCAGATTGAGAATCGACATCGCCGCGCCCTTATTGTCCGGCGCCAGCGACGGCATGATGGCCGACAGCGGCACGAACGCCGCCAGGCAGGCGCCAAACAACCCGGCGGCGCACACGGTCAGCAGGTAGTTGGCGCCGAAGAATTGCGGCACGTAGTAGAACATCAGCGTGGTCAAGGCACAGCCAACGCAGCCGAACCACATCACCACATTGCGCCAGCCGAGCCCGTCGCTGATCACGCCGAAAATCAGGTTGAAAATGATGTTGACCGTCCACAGCGCGGCGTACATCTGCAGCCAATGCGTGCGGGTGAACCCCATATCCATCATGTACATGGGCATGAATACGACGAAGCCGTAAGCCGCAGAGGTATTAATGGTGCGCACGATGCCGCCCAGGCCAATCTTCGGGTTTTCAAACGCGATGGTGATGCCCTTCAAGACATAACCCAGCGACGCCTTTTCACGGTTGCCGCTCTGTGCCGCGCCGTCGTCGCGATTGAGCATCAGCGCAATCACCGCGCCCAGCACGACGAAAATCAGCGCGCTCCACAGCGTGTGGATCTCGCCGAGATAAGGCAGCATGATGCTGGAATACAGCACGCCCAGCACGCTGAGCCCGCCGCTGTAGACGAACCAGAAAATCCCCACCGCCGACCCCAGCCTTTCCGGCGGCGCCTCATACGCCACCCACACCAGAAAACCGTAGGCGAACAACGGATAACCCAAGCCGCGCAGCGCATAGGTCGGCACCATGATCGCCAGGTTGTTGCTCGGCAGGCCGAACGTCAAAAAACACACCGAACCGAACAGAAACAGCAGCAGGCCGGCCAACATCACCCGCCGGGCGGTAAAGATTTCCGCCAACACGCCGGAAAACCAGGCGGCGATGGCGGCCGCAAAGCCATAAACGCTGAACAGCAGCGCCGATTCCTGAATGCTCAGCCCTTTGCCAATCAAATAAGGCGACAGCCAGCCCTGTTCCAGCCCTTCGCCCATCATGAACACCAACACGCCGGCATAGCCCAGCAGCAGTTTCGGTGACAGACCAATGCGATGAATCAGTCCATGCAACATAGAACACCCCAGCACATGTGATTATGGAGGTGCAGGCTCGCCCGCACCCGAGGAACGACGCAGGTTTCAGAGGTTTGGATTAAGCACCACTTTGATTGAACCGATACCGCGCTTCATCAGCTCGAAACCTTCGGCGAACTGTTCCAGCGGCAACGTATGCGTCACCACGCCTTCGGTCGGCAGATCGCCATTGGCGATGCCTTCGATCACCAGCGGATAGCAGTAAGGGCCGAGATGCGAACCGAGCACGTCCAGTTCCTTGCGGTCGCTGATGATGCTCCAGTCGACGGTCACCGGATCCTTAAACACGGAAAATTCGACGAAGGTGCCGAGCTTGCGGATCAGCGTCAGGCCCTGTTCTACGGACTTCTGTGCGCCGGTCGCCTCGATGTAGATGTCGCAGCCGTAGCCCTCGGTCATCGCTTTAACCGCGGCGGGCACGTCGTCACGGGTGGGATTGAGCGTCACATCCGCGCCGAAGCGCTTCGCCAAGGCCAGACGTTCGTCGGACAGATCCAGCACCACCAGCTTCGAGGGCCCGGATTTCTTGATGGCCCCGATCATGCCCAGCCCCAGGGTGCCGGCGCCGGCCAATACCACCACATCGCCCAGTTTGATATTGGCGCGTTGCACCGCATGGAAGGAGCAAGCATAGGGTTCGATCAGAATGGCTTTTTCGATCGGCAGGTCGGCCGGCACATGATAGTTAATTGCCTCTTTGGTGAACTTCATGTACTCGGCCATGCCGCCGTTAACGTTTTTCTGGAAACCGTACAGGTCATGCTTTTCGCACATCCAATACTGACCGCGGTTGCAGAAGCGGCATTGCCAGCAGGGAACGATTTGTTCTGATATCACGCGATCGCCGAGATTGAAGCCCTCGACGCCTTCACCGTACCCCACGACATGGCCGATAAATTCATGGCCGGGGATCATCGGCGCCTTGATGTACGCCGGTTGTTTTTCATCGCCCCAGAAGCTGGGCGCCCCTTCGAACGCTTTAACATCACCGGCGCAGATGCCGCAGGCTTCGATCTTCACCAGGATCTCTTTCGGGCCGATCTTCGGTACCGGCACCTGTTCCAGGCGGTAATCTTTCGGGGCGTACGCCACAACCGCCTTCATGATCTCGGGGATACCGGCCGCCATTTTCGCCTCTGTTATGCAGGTCTGACACATAGCACTCTCCTCTGGTAGGGAAACTTCTTTTGATCATTAACACAAACAAAGAACAAATGAACACTAACGCCATGCATTCAATTTGCCCACAGTGAACTTATCAAAGTGTGATATCGCTCAAAAACCCGTCTCCACTAGAGTGAACAACGATTAAAAGCCCTTTTTTAGTGACTAAGATCACCTTTTACAGTGGCAAACTGAAAAGCCAGGCAAAAAACAAAAGAACACAGATTGAACATTTGATTAAACAGGGATACGGTAATGAACGTGGCGCCACCGAGGATCGCCACCCTTTTCGTTACCAATCAGGAGATCGCTATGCTGCCTATCGCCATCGGCGCCGATGATGCCGCCATTGAACTGAAAGATCTGATCGTTGCCCACCTGCAACAACGGGACATCCCCGTCATTGACTACACGACGGATCGCGCCGCAGAAACGGGGATCTATCCCGATATCGCCTATCGCGTCGCGCAGGCGATACGGGAGGAAAAACATCGGCGGGGCATCCTGCTGTGCGGCACCGGCATCGGTATGAGCATCGTGGCCAATAAAGTGCCCGGCATTCGTGCGGCACAATGTCACGATACCTACTCCGCCCAGCGGGCGCGCAAAAGCAATGATGCTCAGATCATCACGCTGGGCGCGCGGGTCATCGGTGCCGAACTGGCGAAAACCATCGTCGATGCCTGGCTGGAATCGGAGTTTGAAGGGGGAGGATCGGCACCGAAAGTCGAGCGAATAGGCTATTACGAAAACGCGGCCGGACGGCGTTAAACCGCCTGCCGTCTCGATGGCGGTCGCGCGCAAGCCGCGCTCCGCCTGGGTTTATTCGGCATTCATTGTTATTATCCATCGCAACAATCAGAAAAAGCGCATTTTCATTCTCGATCCGATGATGCAGTGTGTTCCCCCTATGATGAAAAAGGTTCTCATTTCCCTACATTGAGCTTGGTCAAGGAGCTTATCAATGAATCAATTAGACGCACTCAAGCAGCTGACCACGGTGGTCGCCGACAGCGGCGATATCGAATCCATCCGCCAGTTCGAACCCCAGGACGCCACCACCAACCCTTCGCTGATCCTGAAAGCCGCCGCGCTGCCGCAGTACAAGGCGCTGATCACCGAAGCGTTGGAGTATGCCCGCCGCCAGGGCGGCAGCAAGGAAACCCAGCTGATCAACGCCAGCGATAAACTGGCGGTCAACATCGGCGTCGAGATCCTCAAAAGCGTGCCGGGCCGCATCTCCACCGAAGTGGACGCCCGCCTGTCGTTCGATCGCGGCATGTGCGTCGCCAAAGCGCGCAAACTGATCGCCATGTACCAAGAACAAGGCATCGACAAATCGCGCATCCTGATCAAACTGGCTTCCACCTGGGAAGGCATCAAAGCCGCCGAGGAGCTGGAAAAAGAAGGCATCAACACCAACCTGACGCTGCTGTTCTCCTTCGCCCAGGCCCGCGCCTGCGCCGAAGCCGGCGTGTATCTGATCTCGCCGTTCGTCGGCCGCATCTATGACTGGTACCAGGCCAAACAGCCTGCCGCCGACTACGACGCCGATCAGGATCCTGGCGTGAAATCGGTACGCACCATCTATGAATACTACAAGCGTCATCGTTACCAGACGGTGATCATGGGCGCCAGCTTCCGCAAGGTTGAGCAGATCCTGGCGCTGGCCGGCTGCGATCGCCTGACCATCGCCCCAAACCTGCTGGAACAGCTGAAAAACAGCGAGCAGCCGGTCGAACGCAAGCTGACCCCGTCTACCGAAGGCTTCCACCAACCGGCTCCGCTGGCCGAAGCGGAGTTCCGCTGGCTGCATAATCAGGATGCCATGGCGGTGGAGAAACTCGCCGAAGGCATTCGCCTGTTCGCCGTCGACCAGCAGAAGCTGGAAGACATGTTGGCCGCTCAACTGTAATCGCACTGGAGTTTCGTTATGTCTTCTCGTAAAGAGCTTGCCAACGCTATCCGCGCACTCAGCATGGACGCCGTACAAAAAGCAAATTCCGGCCACCCGGGGGCCCCTATGGGCATGGCGGACATCGCCGAAGTCCTGTGGCGTGACTACCTCAACCACAACCCGACTAACCCGCACTGGGCTGACCGCGACCGTTTCGTGCTCTCCAACGGCCACGGCTCCATGTTGATTTACAGCCTCCTGCACCTCACCGGCTACGACCTGCCGATGCGCGAGCTGGAAAACTTCCGTCAGCTGCATTCCAAAACCCCGGGCCACCCGGAGTACGGCTACACTCCGGGCGTTGAAACCACCACCGGCCCGCTGGGCCAGGGCATCGCCAACGCCGTCGGCTTCGCCATCGCCGAACGCACCCTGGCGGCGCAGTTCAACCGCCCCGGCCATGACATCGTCGACCACCACACCTACGCCTTCATGGGCGACGGCTGCATGATGGAAGGCATCTCGCACGAAGTCTGCTCTCTGGCCGGCACCCTCAAGCTCGGCAAGCTGACCGCCTTCTACGATGACAACGGCATCTCCATCGACGGCCACGTCGACGGCTGGTTCACCGACGACACCGCCCTGCGCTTCGAAGCCTACGGCTGGCACGTGGTGCGCAACGTCGACGGCCACAACCCGGACGCCATCAAGGCGGCGATTGAAGAAGCCCGCCAGGTGACCGACAAGCCGTCGCTGCTGATGTGCAAGACCGTTATCGGCTTCGGTTCGCCGAACAAGGCCGGCACCCATGACGTGCACGGCGCCGCGCTGGGCGCCGCCGAAGTGGCCGCCACCCGCGAAGCGCTGGGCTGGAAATACGCCGCCTTTGAAATCCCGCAGGACATCTACGCCCAGTGGGACGCCAAAGAAGCCGGTCAGGCCAAAGAAGCGGCCTGGAACGACAAGTTCGCCGCCTACGCCCGGGCCTTCCCGGAACTGGCCGCCGAGTTCAAGCGCCGCATGAACGGCGAGCTGCCGGCGGACTGGAAAGCCGACGCCAAGGCGTTCGTGGAAAAACTGCAGGCCAACCCGGCCAACATCGCCAGCCGCAAGGCGTCGCAGAACGCGCTGGAAGCGTTCGGCAAGGTGCTGCCGGAGTTCCTGGGCGGCTCCGCCGACCTGGCGCCGAGCAACCTGACCATGTGGTCCGGCTCGAAAGCGCTGAACGTTGACCCGGCGGGCAACTACATTCATTACGGCGTGCGCGAGTTCGGCATGACCGCCATCACCAACGGCATCGCGCTGCACGGCGGTTTCCTGCCGTACTCGGCGACCTTCCTGATGTTCGTGGAATACGCCCGCAACGCGGTGCGCATGGCGGCGCTGATGAAGCTGCGCAACGTGTTCGTCTACACCCACGACTCCATCGGTCTGGGCGAAGACGGCCCGACCCACCAGCCGGTGGAGCAGTTGGCGAGCCTGCGCGTGACCCCGAACATGAGCACCTGGCGCCCGTGTGACCAGGTGGAATCGGCGGTGGCGTGGCAGTACGGCATCGAGCGTAACGACGGCCCGACCACCCTGGTGTTCTCGCGCCAGAACCTGACCCAGCAGCCGCGCACCGCAGAGCAGCTGGCGAACGTGTACCGCGGCGGCTACGTGCTGAAAGACTGCGCGGGCACGCCGGACGTTATCCTGATCGCCACCGGCTCCGAAGTGGGCATCACGGTGGAGGCGGCGGACAAACTGACCGCGGCGGGCCGCAAGGTGCGCGTGGTGTCGATGCCGTCGACCGACGCGTTCGACAAGCAGGATGCGGCGTACCGCGAGTCGGTGCTGCCGGCGGCGGTGACGGCACGTGTGGCGGTGGAAGCGGGTATCGCGGACTACTGGTACAAGTACGTGGGCCTGAACGGCGCCATCGTGGGCATGACCACCTTCGGTGAGTCGGCGCCGGCGGAGCAGCTGTTCGCCGAGTTCGGCTTCACCGTGGACAACGTGGTGGCCAAGGCGCAGGCGCTGCTGAAGTAAGCCGCCGGGCGCAAGCCGATAAAAAAGCCGGTCATCATGACCGGCTTTTTTTATTCCATCACCCGATGAATCTGCAAATACTGCAGCAGCATGATGGTCTTGCCGTCTTTAATCCGGCCATCGGCGATCATCGCCACCGCGTCGCTAAACGGCAGTTCGATCACTTCGATATCTTCATCTTCAATGCCGCCGCCGGCCGCGCGCCGCTCATCGTCATGGTATTCGGCGATAAAGAAGTGCACGATCTCGGTCACGCCGCCCGGCGACATGTAGGCTTCGAAGATTTTCTTGACCTCGCCCACCTGAAAACCGGTCTCTTCCACCGCTTCGCGGCGTGCGCACTGCTCCGGCGAATCGGCGTCCAGCAGGCCGGCGCAGGCCTCGAGCAGCATGCCGCTTTCGTTGCCGTTGACATAGGTCGGCATGCGGAACTGGTTGGTCAGCACCACCGTGCCCTTGGCGCGGTTGTACAGCAAAATGGTGGCGCCGTTGCCGCGATCGTAAACCTCGCGCATCTGTTGCACCGAACCGCCGTTTTTGCGTTTCAGATCGAACGTGTACTTATGCAGCACATACCAGTTGTCCGACAACAGCTCTTTCTTCACATTCTCAATTTTCGACGACATGACCCTTTTTCCTTGAGTTGCAACGTGAAAATCATACCGCGATTACGCTGCGCCGCAGCAGACGATTTGCAACAAAAATCACAACGCCTCTCCGGGCAAACCAGGATTAAAAATACATCGTGGGCGGACGCATAATCTGACAGACGAATCGCATCCGCAAAGACAAATCCTCAGTGGAAACCGAGCTACAGCTGAACATCGGCGGGCATTTCGCTATTCATTTGATTACACGACGACAATTGTTCCCGTTTTGTTGACAACTTGATACAAATCGCGGTGCAATTTAGTTGCAAAAGTTATAGTTTTGCTTTCGAATGAAACTGGCGCAGCCCTCACCTGAGAGAAAAGGATTCCGTGATTGCTTGTTAAACGTTCCGTGACCGGCAGCCTGGCCAGGGCGCTATTCGGCATCGTGATACTGTCGGTGCTCGCCACCGGGTTGGCGTTGACGACCGTCGCCGGCAGCCAGAGCGATGCCGAGGCGATCAACATTGCCGGTTCGCTGCGCATGCAAAGCTACCGCCTGGCCTTTGATCTCGATCGACAGAGCCCGGAACTGGAGCTGCACCTGCAGCAGTACCGGCAATCTTTGCAGGCGCCGGCGCTGCAAAAGCTGGCGCGCTTTTACGTCCCGGCCGAGGTGCGCAACCACTATCTGGCGCTGCAACGAACATGGCAAGCGATGGAGCGGCAGATCCGTGACGGGCAAGCGGCCGCCTACCGGACGGAGGTCGCCGGCTACGTCAACCGTGTCGATCATTTTGTTTCCGCTCTGCAGCGTTATTCCGAGTTGAAACTCACCCTGGTGGCCGCCGTCAGCGTGCTGGGCTACGCCGCCATCATCGGTCTGGTGCTGTTTTGCATCCGCTTTATGCGCCGCCAGGTGGTCATGCCGCTGCAGCATCTGGTCGACGCCAGCCAGCGCGTGCAACAGCGCGACTTTCGCCACCCGCAGCTGGACGTGGAGCTGCCGAACGAGCTCGGCGTGCTGTCGCAAACCTTCAGCGCCATGTCTGACGAGCTGGCCCGGCTCTATCAGTCGCTGGAGCTGAAAGTGCAGGAAAAAACCCAGCGCCTGCAGCAGGCCAACGAAACGCTGGAGGTGCTGTATCGCTGTTCACAGGCGCTGAGCGTGCGCCAGATCGATCAGCAGGCATTCGAGAATGTGCTGCGCATCGTGCGCCAAAGCGAACGACTGCGCTGCATCCGGTTGAACGTGGCGGACGATCATGGCCAGTGGCAACTGAACGAAGGAGAGCCGGCGCCGGCGCAAACCTGGAGCGCGCTGCCGATCACCCAAGGCGATAAACTGCTGGGTGAATTGCGATGGCAGCCCGAAGCGCAGCCGCCGCATCCTCACCTGATGCAGAGCCTGGCCAACATGCTGGGGCGTGGCGTCTACTTCAACCGGGCGCAAAAGCAGCACCAATATCTGCTGTTGATGGAAGAACGTGGGACCATCGCCCGCGAGCTGCACGATTCGCTGGCGCAGACGCTGTCGTTCCTACGCATCCAGCTGACGCTGCTCCGGCGCGCCGCCGACGATCCGGCGGCACAGACGATTATCGACGATTTCGATCGCACGCTGGCCGATGCCTATCGCCAGCTGAGAGAATTACTGGCCACCTTCCGCCTCAACATTCAGGAGGCGGATCTGAATGCCGCGCTGGAGCAACTGCTGCAGCCATTAAAGGCGCTAACCACCGCGCGGATTCAGTTACACTGTCGGCTGCCCTCGCAGGCGCTCAACGCCCAGCAGCAGGTGCACGCGCTGCAGATCGTGCGCGAGGCGGTGCTCAATGCCGTCAAGCACGCAGGAGCGAGCGAGATCGCGGTGTGTTGCGAGGTCAACGCCGCAGGCGACAACGTATTCAGCATTACCGACGACGGTTGCGGTATCGCCAGTCTGGAAGAACCGGAAGGGCATTACGGCTTGACCATCATGAGCGAACGCGCGGCGCGACTGGGAGGAACGCTGCGCATTCGGCGCAGAAGCCGCGGCGGCACGGCGGTCTGCCTGACATTCTCGCCCTGACCTTGCGGCTGTTCACTCTGCGTTACGGTTGCCGCCGGGCAGAAGGCCGCCCGGAGAGGTTTGCGGTGCAGAATGCCGCTATTTTTGAAGAGACAGTCCCACTGTGAAGCACGCCTCCGGGCGCGTTTGAGTGGCTTTACTTGCTACAGGGAGCATATTTCATGGTGATGAAGCAATACCGAGTCATGATCGTTGACGATCATCCGTTGATGCGGCGCGGCATCAAACAACTGCTGGGACTGGATGCGCGATTTGGCGTGGTGGCAGAGGCCGGCAACGGCAGCGAGGCTGTTGCGCTGGCGCTGCAGCACGCGCCGGACGTGATCTTGTTGGATCTGAACATGAAGGGCATGTCCGGGCTGGATACGCTGCAGGCTCTGCGCGACGAAGGCGTGGACGCACGCATCATCGTGCTGACGGTCTCCGACGCGCGCAGCGATCTGTATGCGCTGATCGACGCCGGCGCCGACGGTTATCTGCTGAAAGACAGTGAACCGGAGCAGCTGCTGGAACACATCAGCGCCGCCGCCGAGGGGCAAAACGTGATCAGCGACGCCATGGCCGACTATTTGCTGGCGCGCAGCGAGCAGCGCGATCCCTTCACCGCCTTGACCGAACGCGAACTGGACGTCTTGCAAGAGGTGGCGCGCGGCCTGTCCAACAAACAGGTGGCGGCGCAATTGCATATCTCTGAAGAAACCGTGAAGGTGCACATCCGCAACATACTGCGCAAGCTGGACGTGCGTTCTCGCGTGGCGGCGACGGTGATGTACCTGGAGTACAAAAGCCACTGATCGCCCCGCCCCGGCCAATACGCCGGGGCCGCTTACTCGATGGCGCTGAGCAGCGCCTGATGGTGCTGATGCACCCAACTCTTGTTGAACGGCCCCCAGCTTTCCAACTGATAAAAACCGTCGTTGTTGCGCACGCCCTGCTGCACGAACTGCAGCTCGACGCCCATGCCGGGCAGCGCCTTCAGCACATCCTGCAACGTGCGGCGCGGCCAGCCGGTCAGCGCCATCAACCGCGGCACATTGGGCCGCTCACTGTGGCTGATCAGCCAGCATAAATAAAGCCGACGGGCAAATACCGGGTTAATTCCCATGCCAAGCTCCTGCTGTAAGGTGGATCCAGTTTTTATTTTTCGGCTCCCTGCGGCGAAGACATGCGCAAGGCCTTTGATAGTAATAAAAATGTCTTAATAGCGTACAATTATCGACACCGGGGCACCCACGCCGTTTCCCGCTACCGTTATTTACACTATCTCCTTTTTTTCTCCACGCTTTCCTCGACTATCCCGAGTAAAGTGCAATAGCGCCGGAATCCTTCCCTGCCGCTGAAATGCATATTTCCGATGCGTTTTAAAGATAGAACAAGTCATAACGAGGTTCGCGCTGCATGGCCAATTTTTTTATTGATCGCCCGATTTTCGCCTGGGTGCTGGCAATTATTCTTTGCCTGACCGGGGCATTGGCGATTTTTTCTTTACCGGTAGAACAATACCCGAATTTGGCGCCGCCGAACGTGCGCATCAGCGCAACTTACCCAGGCGCCTCGGCGCAAACGCTGGAAAACACCGTCACCCAAATCATTGAGCAAAATATGACCGGCCTCGACAACATGATGTATATGTCGTCGCAGAGCACCAATACCGGCCAGGCGACCGTCACGCTGACGTTCGAAGCCGGCACCGACCCCAACGAAGCGATGCAGCAGGTGCAAAACCAGCTGCAGGCGGCGATCAAACGTTTGCCGCAGGCGGTGCAGAATCAAGGGGTCACGGTCTCGAAATCCGGCGACACTACGCTGATGATGGTGGCGTTCGTCTCCACCGACAACAGCATGGACAAGCAGGACATCGCCGATTACATCGTCTCCAACCTGCAGGATCCGCTCAGCCGCATCAACGGCGTCGGCAGCATGGACGTGTATGGCTCACAATACGCCATGCGCATCTGGCTCGATCCCAACAAGCTCAACAGCTATCAGCTCACGACCCAGGACGTGGTCAAGGCCATTCAGTCGCAGAACGCCCAGGTGGCGGTCGGCCAGTTGGGCGGCACGCCGTCGGTCGATAAACAGGCGCTGAACGCCACCATCAACGCCCAGTCGCAGCTCCAGACGCCGGAACAGTTCCGCCAGATCACCCTGCGGGTCAATCAGGACGGTTCGCTGGTGACGCTGGGCAACGTCGCCACCGTTGAGTTGGGCGGCGAGAACTACAACTACCTCAGCCGCTACAACGGCATGCAGGCCGCCGGCATGAACATCAAGCTGGCCTCCGGCGCCAACGAACTGCAGACCGACCAGTTGGTGAAGGACAAGATCGCCGAGCTGTCACAATACTTCCCGCACGGGCTGGAGGCCAAAGTGGCCTATGAAACCACCCCGTTCGTCAAAGCTTCGATCAAGGACGTGGTGAAAACGCTGCTGGAGGCCATCCTGCTGGTGTTCCTGGTGATGTATCTGTTCCTGCAGAACTTCCGCGCCACGCTGATCCCCACCATCGCCGTGCCGGTGGTGCTGATGGGCACTTTCGCCATCCTCTCCGCCTGCGGCTTCAGCATCAACACCCTCACCATGTTCGCCATGGTGCTGGCGATCGGCCTGCTGGTGGACGACGCCATCGTGGTGGTGGAGAACGTCGAGCGCGTGATGAGCGAGGAAGGCTTGCCGCCGCGAGAGGCCACGCGCAAATCCATGGGGCAAATCCAGAGCGCGCTGGTCGGCATCGCCCTGGTGCTGTCGGCGGTGTTCGTGCCGATGGCGTTCTTCGGCGGCACCACCGGCGCCATCTATCGCCAGTTCTCCATCACCATCGTCTCCGCCATGGTGCTGTCGGTGCTGGTGGCGATGATCCTGACCCCGGCCCTGTGCGCGACGCTGCTTAAACCGATCGCCAAAGGGCACCATCACGGCAAGCGCGGCTTCTTCGGCTGGTTCAACCGCATGTTCAACCGCAATGCCGATCGCTATGAGCGCGGCGTGGGGCGCATTCTGCACGCCAGCGGCCGCTACATGGTGATTTATCTGCTGTTGCTCGGCGGCATGGCGCTGCTGTTCATCAAGCTGCCGACCTCGTTCCTGCCGCAGGAAGACCGCGGCATCTTCACCGTACAGGTGCAGTTGCCGGCGGGCTCGACCCTGCAGCAAACCTCCAAAGTGGTGGAAAAGGTCGAGCGGTACTTCCTCACCGAAGAGAAACAGGACGTTTTGTCGGTGTTCGCCATCATCGGCTCCGGGCCCGGCGGCAACGGCCAAAACGTGGCGCGCCTGTTCGTGCGGCTGAAAGACTGGGATCTGCGCACCTCGGGTGCCAACAGCTCGTTCGACATCATCGATCGCGCCACGCTGGCATTCAACAAGATTAACGAAGCCCGGGTGATCGCCAGCAGCCCGCCGGCGATCACCGGTCTCGGCAACTCCTCCGGCTTCGACATGGAGTTGGAAGACCACGCCGGGCTCGGCCACGCCAAACTGATGGCGGCGCGCGATCAGCTGCTGCAGCTGGCGGCGCAAAACCCGCTGCTGTCGCGCGTGCGCCACAACGGCCTGGACGACAGCCCGCAGCTGCAAATCGATATCGATCAGCGCAAGGCTCAGGCGCTGGGCGTATCGATCGACGACATCAACAATACCCTCTCCACCGCCTGGGGCTCGACCTACGTCAACGACTTCGTCGACCGCGGGCGGGTGAAAAAAGTCTACGTGCAGGCCGCAGCGCCGTTCCGCATGCTGCCGGATGACATCAACAAATGGTATGTGCGCAACAGCGCGGGCGGCATGGTGCCGTTCTCGGCCTTCGCCAGCTCGCACTGGGAGTACGGTTCGCCACGGCTGGAGCGCTATAACGGCAGTTCGGCGCTGGAGATCGTCGGCGAGGCGGCCAACGGCGTCAGCACCGGCACCGCCATGGCGGAAATGGAAAAACTGGTCAGCCAACTGCCGACCGGTTTCGGGCTGGAATGGACGGCGATGTCCTATCAGGAACGGCTGTCCGGCTCGCAGGCACCGGCGTTGTATGCCATCTCGCTGCTGGTGGTGTTCCTGTGCCTGGCGGCGCTGTACGAAAGCTGGTCGATACCGTTCTCGGTGATGCTGGTGGTGCCGCTGGGGGTGATCGGCGCGGTCGCCGCCACCTGGCTGCGCGGCCTGGAGAACGACGTCTATTTCCAGGTCGGCCTGTTGACCATCATTGGGCTGTCGGCGAAAAACGCCATTCTGATCGTCGAGTTCGCCAATGAGCTGAACCATAAAGGGCAGGATCTGATGTCGGCGACGCTCGACGCGTCCCGCATGCGCCTGCGGCCGATCCTGATGACCTCACTGGCGTTCATCTTCGGCGTGCTGCCGATGGCTACCAGCAGCGGCGCCGGTTCCGGCAGCCAGCATGCGGTCGGCACCGGGGTGATGGGCGGCATGATCTCCGCCACCCTGCTGGCGATTTTCTTCGTGCCATTGTTCTTTGTGCTGGTTCGCCGCCGTTTCCCGGGTAAAGCGCATCCGGCAGGCAATACGCCGGCCACCGGGGACTGATCCGCGAGATATAAAAAAAGCAGCGTCGGGTTACCGATGCTGCTTTATTTCGAACGAAAATCTCGTTCCCAAGGTGTTTCAGTGACTTTCCAATGACTCAACCTTGCCATCTGCTTCAACGCTGTGTCAGTTGCCCAACATCTCATCAATGAAGTCTTTCCAGTTTCCTAATTCACGATCAACCATAATACTTTACAACCTCAATTATTTGACGAAGCGGATTCTACGCCTGTTTTTTGACCATGTGAAGGGAAACGGGAACGATGCCGGGCTCGGAAACCGGGCTTAGCGCACATTTTCGTATTTATCTGATCAATGTTCAGTGCAGCTATTCCCTTGTGATATCAATTTCTCCACGATAGCGTGTAAAAGGTATAAAAATACGCCAATGGAGCCCAGATCATGTCCACTTCTTTGTCTCTCTTAGAGTTAAAAACGCAGGGCCGCTATCAGGAGGCGACCGCGCTGGCGCTAAGGCAACTGGCGGCAGAGCCGGAAGCGGCAACGCTGCACTTTCAGCTGGCCTGCCTGTATGACGTACAGGGCCTGGAGCAACAGGCCATTCCCTGTTACCTCGCGGCGTTGGCTCGCGATTTGCCGCCCGCCCAACGCCGCGAGGCCTGGCTGGGTCTCGGCAGCACCTACCGCGCCCTGGGAGAATATTCGGCGTCGCTACGGGCTTTCGACGACGGCCTGGCCGAGTTCCCGCAGGCCAACGAGCTGATGCTGTTTCGCGCCATGGCGCTGTACAACCTGGGTGAAAATAAACGGGCCGTGACCGATCTGTTGCTGCTGCTGGCGGAAACCTCGTCAGACCCCGACATCCGCGGTTATCAACGCGCCATTCGGCACTATGCCGCCGATCTCAGTCTTATCGGTTAGAGGAAAACGATGGAAATTATCACCGACTCGAGTCGCCGCGCCATCGACTGGCAGCGGCTGTGTGAATTGCTGGAGGCCGCCGGGCTGGGCAAGCGCGATCCGCACACCTTGCGGCGCGTTTACCAACACAGCCAGTTTTGCTATTGGGGGTTTATCGGCGACGAGTTGATCGCCACTGCACATGCCATCAGCGATCTGACATCGGTCGCTTACCTGGCGGACGTGGCGATCGATCCGCGCTTTCAGGGACAAGGGCTGGGGCGCAGGTTGATGGATCGGGTGATGCAAGATCTGGCGCCGCTCGGCAAGATTTTCATCTATTCCGTGCCGGAAAAGCTCGCCTTCTATAAAAAGTACGGCTTTCACGATTTGACCACCGGCATGGTGTATGCGGACGGCGCTGCGCTGCAGCGCCTGCAACAAGGGGGCTACGTGCGTTAAATGTGCATCACAAGGTTTTGCTCATAAAGATACGGCGGGTTCCCGGCGGCAAGCAAGGCACTTCACCCATACGCTGCCAGCCATGCCGTTGATAAAAGTCCGGCGCCTGAAAGCTGATGGTGTACAACACGGCGGAAAGGCAACCGCGCCGACGGCCTTCCTGTTCGAAGCGGCGCAACAGTTCGCTGCCCAACCCCGCGCCGCGCAGCGCTTCCGGCAGATAAAAGAGATCGAGAAACAGCAGCCCTAACGATGAGCGTCCGGTAATCCCTCCCAGAACTTCCCCACTGTCGGGATCTCTTACCACCACCGCCAGCGGCAGACGATCGCCGTAGCCGATATGTTGATCGTTAAAACGGTCCAATCCCTCCGCGATACAGGACGTTATTTCCTGCGTTACCCGCTCGGAAATTTCGATATGACATTTTTTCACGCCGGCTCTCCGGATCAATCATCCATGTTCACACTCTGATTACAGCTTAAAACATCGCAGTTTCTTTGTTTAGAATTATCTTTGTCTCAATTTCAACGTTAATTTTTTCATGACCTCATCGCCGACTCTGGTGACGTTCAAAATAAAGCCACTCATCGTGACAAAACCAAGAAAAATCTTAGTTATTAATTCGTTAAGCCCAAACAGCCACCCTTAAATGATCGTCAAAACCGATCATTTTACATATTTTGATAGTCTTAATCTATGTTAATTCCTTTTAATTACCGAGGTATTAATAGAAGATGTCTATTCTATTAACCTTACCTTGCTTAAAAATTCGGTTGAAAAAAAAGATTTACTATTTATAAATCATGCTAGTATATAACCTTCCCTTCAAAGCTCGCGCCCAGATAACGCTCATTCATTTGCGGCGCAAGAAAAGTTCAACATGCAATTATTTGGATTTTTTCTTTTTTTATGTTTTAAGATAGCCATCCTCACCGGGAAATAAAAAGTAAAGGATTATAATAAAATGGAAATTGATATTTTCAGCGAGTGTGCTTATACCACCGTCGGCATCCGACAACTCATTAACCAAACCTGGGCGGAAAAACGCGCGCCGGCCGGCTTTAGCCGCAGAAGGGTCTGCTTTATCGATGTCACCATCGCCAACTTTGAAGCGCGTTACCGCGATGAATATGCCAACCCCAATACCTACAAAATAATCATTATTACCGACTGCCTGCATGAGATGGTGATTGTCGACAATAAGACCATTATATTATCAAACCTTATATCATTGATCCGCTTCAGCCACCTGATCGGCGACTTATATAAGCGTTACAGTCACTATACCGAGCCGCCGCAACTCTCTCAGCGCGAATCGCATTTTCTCTCGGAGTGGTCAACGGGAAAATCGCTGGCCGACATCAGCAATGCCATGAATATCAGAAATAAAACCGCCAATCATTACAAATCACGAATCATGAAAAAACTCGGCGCCAGCAGGATAAAACCGCTGTTGCATATTACCCGCGTACGGTGTTTGACCGAGCGTTTAAACATAAGAATCAATAAAGAGTAGTTCTCTCTCCCCCGCGCCGCATTGGCGGCAGAACGCGTTCGCCGGCGCCTTTTAACAGCCCCGCCGGCGAAGATAGCCGTTTCATCAATTTGCCAACCTCTCTCCCTGGCGCCCAATCGTCTCTCGCGCGCATCCGCATCGTTGTCTGGATCTCGCCGCCGCTTTACTGGCATTATCTCTGCTATCGCCGGGCGGCGAGAAGGCCTAAGACCGCGCCCGCCGCTCAGTATCGACTCGACGAGACAGGTAGCTTTACGCCATGGCAAATAAACCGCAACAGACAACGCTGACGATGTACGGCATCAAAAACTGCGACACCATCAAAAAAGCCCGCCGCTGGCTGGAAGATCAGGGCATAGCCTATCATTTTCACGACTACCGCGCCGACGGCTTGACCGAACAGCAACTGCGCGGTTTCGTCGCGCAACTGGGTTGGGAGCCGCTGCTCAATACCCGCGGCACCACTTGGCGCAAGCTGGATGAAGCGCAGCGCAACGCCTGTGATAACGCCGACGCCGCCATCGCGCTGATGCTGGCGCAGCCGGCAATCATTAAACGTCCGCTGCTGGACGACGGCAACGGCCACGCTCTGCTCGGTTTCAACGCCGACGCTTACCAACAATTTATCGCCGAGGTTGCCGTATGACTTGCCCGGTTATCGAACTGGCCCAGCAGTTGATCAAACGCCCTTCCCTCAGCCCGAGTGACGAAGGCTGCCAGCAACTGATGATCGAACGCCTGCAGGCGATCGGCTTCACCGTCGAAGCCATGGACTTCGAAGACACCCAAAACTTCTGGGCCTGGCGCGGCGAAGGGCAAACTCTGGCGTTTGCCGGGCACACCGACGTAGTGCCGACCGGCGATGAAAAACGCTGGGACAACCCGCCGTTTGAACCGACAATCCGCGACGGCATGCTGTATGGCCGCGGCGCGGCGGACATGAAAGGCTCGTTGGCCGCGATGGTGGTGGCCGCGGAACGCTTTGTCGCCGCCAACCCGAATCACCGGGGCCGCCTGGCATTTCTGATCACTTCGGATGAAGAAGCCAGCGCCACCCACGGCACGGTTAAAGTGGTCGAAGCGCTGATGGCGCGCAACGAGCGGCTGGATTACTGCCTGGTCGGCGAGCCGTCCAGCACCGAACGCGTCGGCGACGTGGTGAAAAACGGCCGTCGCGGCTCCATCACCGCCAACCTGCATATCCACGGCGTACAGGGGCACGTCGCCTATCCGCATCTGGCGGACAACCCGGTGCACCGCGCCATGCCGGCGCTGAATGAACTGGTGGCGATCGAATGGGATCGCGGCAACGAGTTCTTCCCGCCGACCAGCATGCAGATCGCCAACGTGCAGGCCGGCACCGGCAGCAACAACGTGATCCCGGGCGATCTCTACGTGCAGTTCAACTTCCGGTTCAGCACCGAACTCACCGACGCGATGATCAAGCAGCGCGTGGAAGAGCTGCTGGAACGCCACCAGTTGAATTACAGCATCGAATGGCGGCTGTCCGGTCAACCGTTCCTCACCTCGCGCGGCGCGCTGGTGGATGCGGTGGTCAACGCCGTCGAGCACTATTCTGAATTGACGCCGCAGCTGCTGACCACCGGCGGCACCTCCGACGGCCGCTTCATCGCGCAGATGGGCGCGCAGGTGGTGGAACTGGGGCCGGTCAACGCCACCATCCACAAGGTCAACGAATGTGTCAACGCCGCGGATCTGCAGCTGCTGAGCCGCATGTATCAACGCATCATGGAGCAATTGGTCGCATGATCACCGCAGAGATGCTCACCGGCCGTTCGACCGAACACCTGGCGCCGCTGAGCGGCAACCATCGGCTGCAGCCGCAGGCGGTCAATGCCTTCCTGGCGATGCAGCAGGCCGCGCGTGAAGCCGGATTCGATCTCCAGCCCGCCAGCACCTTCCGCGACTTCGACCGCCAGTTGGCGATTTGGAATGGCAAATTCTGCGGCCAGCGGCCAGTATTAGATAAGGACAGTCAACCGATCGACGTCGCGCCGCTGTCCGCCGCCGAACGCTGTGAGGCGATCCTGCGCTGGTCAGCCCTGCCTGGCGCCAGCCGCCATCACTGGGGCAGCGATTTGGACGTGTACGATCCGTCGCTGTTGCCGGAAGGGCAAAAGCTGCAGCTGGAGCCGTGGGAATATGAAGAAGGCGGTTACTTTGCGCCGCTCAACCAGTGGCTGACGGCGCATATGGCCGAGTTCGGTTTCTATCGCCCCTTTACCGAAGACAGCGGCGGCGTGGCGGTGGAGCCGTGGCATCTAAGCTACCGGCCGCTGGCGCAAGAGGCTGAACATTTGCTGACCCCGGCGTTGTTGCTGGCGGCCTGGCAAGACAAGGAGGTCGCCGGTGTCGAATGGCTCGAACGCCATCTGCCCTCGATTTTTTCGCGTTTCATACGCAGTGAAGGAAAGGAGTAGCTATGCAATGGTTAGCTGATTACTGGTGGATTATTCTGCTGGTTCTGGTGGGGATGGTCGTCAGCGGCATCAAGGAACTGCGCCGCGTCGACGTGAAAAGCTATCTGGCCAACAAGCCGGAGATACCGCCGCACCGCGACAACAACGCCCAGTGGGATGACGAAGACGACTGGCCGAAAAAGAAATGACATCAGGGCGCTCATCGGCGCCCTGAGTTTTTAGCGAAAGGCGATCAGCTCGCCGCGCTTGCCGGACAATGCCTCGTCCCAGTAGCGCTGCGGCACGTAATAATGCAGCCTTTCCAGCGCGGCGTTCATCATGCCCTGATTGATCGCATGCCCGACGTTCTCTTCCACGTCGAGCGTGAAATCCACGCCGCTGGCCCGTAACGCTTCCGCCGCCGCGTGAGCGTGTTGCACCGCGATCACCGCGTCCTCTTCACCGTGGATCAAATGCACCACGCTGTCGCCGAAAGCCTGCTCAGGCAACTGGGCGAAACGCCCGCTGAACGCGACCACTCGCCCGGCCAGCCGGGTTTCCGCCTTCAACGCCTCCAGCGCCATGATCGCTCCCTGCGAGAACCCCACCAGGGCAGTGCCGGCATAGCCCACGCCGCTCAGCTGCTGCCAATGGCGCACCACGGCCACAAACTGCGGCATTACGTCTGCGATGCGGGCCGCGCGGTTCTCTTCGGTCACGTCCTGTACCGAAAACCACTGGCGCCCGGCGCCGTTGCCAAACGCTTCGGGACCACCGATGCTCACCACCTGGGCCTGAGGAAAGTCTTTGGCGAAGTAGCTGCCGATCTCCCCCATCGCCACCGGGTTGTCGCCGACACCGTGAAACAGCAAGATCAGCTGCGCCGCCGGGGTCGCCGGGCTTTGGACAACGAAATGCTCATGTTTCATCGATGACTCCTTAATAGTAACCAAACCTGGTGTGGCGACAGTCGCCGCCGCACCGCTGACAGTGACTATACGCCGTTGAGAAATCGGGAAAATCGGGTTTTATTGAGCGAGTTATTCAATTTATTGCAACGACTGCGCCCAGTCGCGCCAGTAGCGGCAGTGTTGCGCATTCAACTGTTCCAGCGCCTGCGCCGTTTCGTGCCGCCAGTGGCGCAGCAAGGCTTTCTGGCCGCTTACGCCCGCCTGCTCCACGCAGGCCGCCGGGGATTGCCGCCGTTGCAGATGGCCGCGCAGCGCGGGCAGCGGCAGACTGCTGGCCAACAGCAAACGCTGCAATGCCCCCAGGCTGGCCTCCAGCGACCGATGGGCGAAAGCGAAACCGGCCAGCTCGCGCCAGTCCTCTTCACCGAGCGACGTGTCGCCGTCATCGCCCGGGATCGCCAGCACGAGTTCGATGCGCTGCCGCAGCCAGGGCCAGTCGCGCGCCAGGTGCTTGTGCGCCGCGTGCCGCAGCGCCTCCCCTTGCTCGCTCAGGGGCAAGATAGCCATCGCGGTATAACAGCCGCTGCTGGCCTCCGGCTTGCTGCCGATACGCACCAGCTCGAAACCGCAGGATTGCCAAAAGCGCCACAGCGGCTCGGTATAGCCGAAGCTGACCGACAGGAAGTCCAGCCCCTGCGCCTGGCGGCGTTGCCGCTCGACCAGCTGACGCGCGATACCCTGCCGCCGCAGCGTCGGCAGCGTCGCGATGCGGGTAATGCGCCGTGACCGCAGCGTCGGCGCCCACCACTGGCCGCCATGCGCCGCCAGCGACTGCGCCACCAGGTTGCCGCGCGGCCGGCGGCGGCCGGCCCACACGTCGTGCGCCAACTCGGCGCTCAACCCGCCTTCGTCCGCCAGCCACACGGCACCGACCACCTCCTGTCCGGCCTGCGCCAGCCCGAAATGCATGCCGGGCGCGTCCATCAGCCGGCGTAAGTCCAGCGGCGAGGTGCGGTAATGCGCGCTGCTCAGCAGAGCATAGAAACGCGCCAGCCGCTGCGGATCGGCGCACAGTTCACGCTGCTCCGCCTGGCTGTAATCGATCGCCTGGCCATCCACCGGCCAGGCGGGCAGCTCGTTGAACAACAGCGCATTGTCCGTGACCCGTTCCAACGCATCGCCCTGCGCCCAGCGCATCGGCTGTTGCAGACTCAACGCCTGATAGGACGGCAGCCCGGCGCAAAACTTCAGCAGAAAACCGCGGCCGGTGCCTTCATAGCCCTGCACCGTGGTGGTCAGCAACACGCGCGGGAAATAGCCGATCAGCTGTTGCAACAGCGGCGCGGGGATCGCCGCCGCTTCATCCACCAGCAGCCAGCCCACGTCACTGACGTCCCCCTCCCGGCACTGCGCCAGCAAGGCATCGGGCGCCCAAAACTGTGCGCGCCCCTGCGCCCATTCCCCGGCCACCTCTGTGGCGGCGCGGCTCGGCCCGGTGATCCAGCAGGTCAGCGGCGACTGCGCCATCAGCATGCCGGCCAGCGTCGATTTGCCGCGGCCGCGGGCGGCGGTCAGCACCCACACGCCGGACTCGGCCTGCAACAACGCCGTCAAGATCGCCTGTTGTTCCTCGGTCGGCCCGCCATCCGGCGGCTGCCAACCTTCACGCGCCGGCAGCGCGGCCAACGTCAGGGGCTCATCCTGCCGCCAGACAGTCACTTCGCTGTCGTCGGCCAAATGATGCTGCAGATGATGAATGAAATGCGGCGTGGTGATCGGCTGCGGACAATCGCTCCAGCGCAGGCTGTCGCCGTCCGGCAACTGAGGCCATTGCCGCCAGGGCGGCGTCAACAGCAGCAGCCAGCTGCCGGCGCGCAATGCGCCGCACAGCGCCGCCAACGCCTCCACGTCGAGCGACTGACCGGCATCAAACACCGCGTGCAGCCGCTCCTGCCCCAGCAATTGGCGCACCGCGCGGCTCGGCAAAGCCGACAGGCCGGGCGGCGGGTTTTCCCCCACCCACGGCCAGTCGCCCGGCAGCGTCGCCGCCAGCCGCTGCGCCTGTTCGCGGCACCACTCGGGTTCACCGCTGAGCACCAGCAAACGCCGGATGCCCTGCCGCCGCATGAGTTGTTGCGCTGCCTGTAGCATAAGGCTGTATCTCAATCCGAAAAAAATGCCGGAGTCAGGCTCCGGCACTTGAGGCGTTAACGGGATGCAAAGGTGTTGCAGGTATTGGGATCGCCGCTGTCGAAGCCTTGTTTAAACCAGGTGTAGCGCTGCTGCGAAGTGCCGTGGGTGAAGCTGTCCGGCACAACGCGGCCCTGGCTCTGCTGCTGCAACCGGTCGTCGCCAATCGCCTGCGCGGCATTCAACGCCGCCTGCAGGTCACCCTCTTCCAGCATCTGCTGCTTCTCGGCGTATTTGCCCCACACGCCGGCAAAGCAGTCCGCCTGCAGCTCCATTTTCACCGACAGGCGGTTCACTTCCGCCTGGCTGGCGCCTTGCTGCATCTGGCGCACCTTCGGCTCGATGCCCAGCAGGTTCTGCACGTGGTGGCCGACTTCGTGCGCCACCACATAGGCCTGAGCGAAATCACCGCCGGCGCCCAGCTTGGTCTTCATGTCCTGATAGAAAGACAGATCGATATACACCGTTCTGTCGCCCGGGCAGTAGAACGGCCCCATCGCCGCCTGACCGGTGCCGCAGCTGGTGCGCGTTACGCCGCGATACATCACCAGCTTCGGCGGTTGATAGGTTTTGCCCATGCGCTGGAAAATCTCTTTCCAGTTATCCTCGGTCGAAGCCAGCACCACTGAGGTGAATTTGGCCAGCTCATCGTCTTTCGGACTGATGCTGGCGCTCTGTTGTTGACCCTGAGGAGCGACGTTACCGCCGTTCAACAGCGGCGACAGATCGATGCCGTAATAACCGGCCACCAGCACCACTACCAGAATAACGATGCCGCCCTTGCCACCCACCGGCACGCGGAAACCGCCGCCACCGCCGCCCAAACCTGAAGACTGCCCGCGACGATCCTCAACATTGTCACTTTCCCGACGCCCTTGCCAACGCATAAATACACTCCAGATATTTCCCCTGCTCGTTGAAGTTGCGCCGCGATCGTAAGCGCAAAGGCAGCTTCAAGCCTGAGTGGGATAGGTTTTAGTCATCTCACATCCATCATTATAAATGGTCTGCCGCGGAGGAAATGTAGAAATTTTCTGGAAAAACGCAGAATAGCGGGACGATCCGGCCGGATCGCCCCGAATGACGGTGCCGACGCTTAGTCGAGTTTCACGCCGATGCGGCGCGCCACTTCTTCGTAGGCTTCGATCAGGCCGCCCAGGCTTTGACGGAAACGGTCTTTGTCCATCTTGTCCAGGGTGTTTTTGTCCCACAGGCGGCTGCCGTCCGGCGAGAACTCATCGCCCAGCACCACTTCGCCGTTGAACAGACCGAACTCCAGTTTGAAGTCGACCAGGATCAGGCCGGCGTCGTCGAACAGCTGGGTCAACACGTCGTTGGCGCGGTAGCTCAGCTCGCGCATGCGCGCCAGATGCTCTTTGCTCACCCAGCCAAAGGTTTCGCAGTAGGATTCGTTCACCATCGGATCGTGCATGGCGTCGTTTTTCAGGAACAGATCGAACAGCGGCGGGTTCAGCACCAGACCTTCTTCAATGCCCAGACGCTTCACCAACGAACCGGCGGCGCGGTTGCGGATCACGCACTCCACCGGCACCATGTCCAATTTCTTCACCAGCACTTCGTTGTCGGACAGCAGACGCTCCATCTGGGTCGGGATGCCGGCTTCTTCCAGTTTGCTCATGATGAAATGGTTAAACTTGTTGTTCACCATGCCTTTGCGATCGAACTGCTCAATGCGCTGACCATCCAGTGCTGACGTATCGTTGCGGAACTCCAACACCAACAGATCGGGATTCTCGGTGGTGTAAACGGTTTTTGCCTTTCCGCGATACAGCTCAGCTAGCTTTTGCATCTTACTTACTCCAGTGATGTATCCCCGTTGTCTCCCGAGCGCGGCCCGAAATTAGGGGGTATAGAATTGACCTAATGAATTCTTTGGCGTGCCGGACACTATTGTGCCAAACCTGCGACGCAAACGATACCGTATAGACAAAACAAAAAGGGGCCGAAGCCCCTTTTTGATTAGTTAACGCTGGTTTTGCTGAAGGCTGACTGGAATGCCGCCACCAGTGCGTCGTTTTTCGACTGGGTGAGCGGTTTGCCTTTCGGATCGATGAATTGCAGGCTGGTGCGGTTGTTGAGATCGCCGACCTGCAGTTTGTAATCGCCTTCCGTCAGTTCAGGATCCTTGACGCCCAACGCATCCCAATCGCTGCTGCTCAGGGACTTGTAAGTCACGGCGACGGTGCCCTGCGGACGGCTGCGGTCACCCACTTTCATCCCCAGTTTTTCGAGCGCCGGCGGCAGGCGATCCCACACGACAGTGTACGGGCCGCGCACCACCAGCATCGGCAGGCCGGTATCATCGGCACCGCTCTGCACGTCCAGCGCGCCGAAGCGGTTGGCCGTCTGGGAGCTCGCCAGGTTATCCTGCTTGTCCAGGCCTTCGATCAGGGTGTTGATCATCATGCCGTTGTAGCGCTGGATCTCAGACTGATCGGTCACCTGTTCGGTCTTGCCCTGCTGCTGCAGGCCAACGCTTTTCACCACCAGCGCCTGCTGATAGCCCTGCTGCTGCACGCTGATCTGATAACGGCCTTCGTACTGGTTGTCTTCGTCCAGACGGTTCCACTTCACCCAGTCGGTGGTCAGGGTCTGACCGGCGTCCTGACGGGAAGCGATCGCGATGTTCTTCGCCTGCAGCAGGCTGACCACGCGCGACCACAGGTTCTGGTTCTGCGGGCTGTTTTCCAGCAGCAGCGTGCCGCTGTCGCCGGCGTATTGCGCGCGTGAACCGCTCAGCAGCGCCAACGGCTGCACCGGCGGACGAATGTCCAACTGCTTGCCGACGTTGCCTTGCACCGTTGTGGCCGGCACGTCATAGTTGCCGCTCTGCACCGGCAGGATCATGCCGGACGGCGCGTTCAGCGCCTTGAGCGGAGCCGCGTCGAGGTAGGCCTCGTCGCCGCTGACCTGGCGCTTGTAGCGCTGATCGCTGCTGCAGGCTGCCAGCATCATCACCAATGAGATGCCCACTACTTTTGCTACCGTCGACTTTTGCAATGAATAAGCCATCAAATTTCCCTTAGAGTTACAGCAAGCCGACGCTTTTCAGCGCGCGCTCCACCACCGGGCGGGCGGCTTCGCTCAACGGCGTCATCGGCAGACGCAGCGTATCGGTTGCCATCAATCCCAACGCCTTACAGGCCCACTTCACCGGAATTGGGTTTGCTTCTACAAATAGATCCTGATGCAACGGCATCAAGCGCTGATTTAAGCGGCGCGCTTCGGCAAATTTGCCCTGCGCCGCCAGCGCGCAAAGTTCCGCCATCTCGCGCGCGGCCACGTTGGCCGTCACGGAAATCACCCCTTTGCCGCCCAGTTGCATGAAGTCCAGCCCGCTGGCGTCGTCGCCGCTCAGCAAAATGAAATCTTCATCGTCAACCAGCACTTGGATCTGACTAACGCGACTTAAGTTCCCCGTCGCTTCTTTTACAGCAACAATATTCTTGATTTTCGCCAGCCGAGCGATGGTCGGCGGCAGCATGTCGCAGCCGGTGCGCGAAGGCACGTTATACAGGATCTGCGGCAGTTCGGTGCTCTCTGCGATCGCCTTGAAGTGCTGATACAGCCCTTCCTGCGTCGGCTTATTGTAGTACGGCGTTACCGTCAGGCAGCCCACCACGCCGGTGTTGGCGAAGCGGGTGGTGAGCGCGATGGCTTCGGCGGTGGCGTTGGCGCCGGTGCCGGCGATCACCGGAATGCGGCCGTCGGCCAACTCCAGCGTCTGCAGTACCACGTCAACGTGCTCGTCATGGGCAAGCGTTGCGGACTCGCCGGTGGTCCCTACGGAAACGATCGCCGCGGTGCCACTGGCTACATGATAATCGATCAATTTTTTCAGGCTCGCGCGATCGACAGCACCTTTGTCGTCCATCGGCGTAACCAGTGCAACAATACTTCCCGTAAACATTGGCCGTCCCCTCCACAAACAAGTCACTCATGGTACTTTTGCTGCCTATCCAAAAGCAAGCGCACAACCGCGTTGTAAGCGCTTGGCAGGCGGTTTTTTTTATGTTTACCATGGTAACCCCATTAAGCACGACAGGAAGCGCTATTTTGCCTCAGTCAGACGAACACTATCTCGTGATTACCGCGCTCGGCGCCGACCGCCCCGGTATCGTCAATACCATCACCCGCCACGTCAGCAGTTGCGGATGCAATATCGAAGATAGCCGTCTGGCCATGCTGGGAGAGGAGTTCACGTTCATCATGCTGCTGTCCGGCAGTTGGAACGCCATCACCCTGATCGAATCCACCCTGCCGCAAAAAGGCGCGGAGCTGGATCTGCTGATCGTGATGAAGCGCACAAACTCGCACGAAAGGCCGCCGATGCCGGCCACGGTGTGGGTGCAGGTGGAAGTGAAGGACTCGCCGCACATCATCGAACGCTTTACCGATTTGTTCGACTCCAGCCAGATGAATATCGCCGAACTGGTCTCGCGCACGCAGCCGGCGGACGGCGACCTGCCGCCGCAGCTGTATATCCAAATTACCGCCCACAGCTCCGGCGATCGGGACGCCTCAAATATTGAGCAAGCCTTCCATCGCCTATGTACAGAATTGAACGCGCAAGGCAGTATTAGCGTGGTGAACTATCCACAGCATGACGAGAAAGATGGAGAGTAGTGATGAGCCCATTGAAAGCCGGTGACACAGCGCCGAAATTTAGTTTGCCTGACCAGGACGGTGAGGAAATTAATTTGGCCGACTTCCAGGGACAGCGAGTATTGGTCTATTTCTATCCGAAGGCGATGACGCCGGGCTGCACCGTGCAAGCCTGCGGCCTGCGGGACAACATGGACGAATTAAAAAAGGTCGGCGTCGAAGTGCTGGGCATCAGCACCGACAAACCGGAAAAACTGTCGCGCTTCGCCGAAAAGGAGCTGCTCAACTTCACGCTGTTGTCTGATGAAGATCATCAGGTGTCACAACAGTTTGGCGTGTGGGGCGAGAAAACCTTCATGGGCAAGACCTACGACGGCATTCACCGCATCAGCTTCCTGATCGATGCCAACGGCAAGATTGAAAAAGTGTTTGATGATTTCAAAACCACCAATCACCACGACATCGTTCTGAACTACCTGCAGCAGTAATTCTCACGAAGCGCAGCGGCCTGCTGCGCTTCGTTTCTTCCCTGTCAGTCGGCCTTGTCTTCCACCTCGACCCGCAGTTCATCCGGCCAGGCATGGATCACCGCCTTCACCAGCGTCGCCAGCGGTATGGCGAAAAACACGCCCCAAAAGCCCCACATCCCGCCGAACACGATCACCGACAGGATAATCACCAGCGGATGCAGGTTGACCGCTTCGGAGAACAAAATGGGCACCAACAGGTTGCCGTCCAGCCCCTGCACCACCAGGTAGGCGACGATCAGCGTCCAGAAATCGGCGCCGACGCCCCACTGGAACAGCGCCACCACCACCACCGGTATGGTGACCAGCACCGCGCCGATGTAGGGGATCAGCACCGAGAACCCCACCAGCACCGCCAGCAGCAGCGAGTAGCGCATGTCCAGCACGGCGAACACCAGGTAAGTCGCCACGCCGACAATCACCATCTCCAGCACTTTGCCGCGAATATAGTTGGTGATCTGCTGATTCATCTCGTTCCAGACTTGCCCCGCCAGGCCGCGATTGCGCGGCAGCACGCGGCGCACCGCGTTCAGCAGCTGTTCTTTGTCCTTCAGCAGGAAGAACATCATCATCGGCACCAGGATCAGATAGATAGCCAACGTCAGCAGGCCGACCAGCGACGCCAGCGAGAATTTCACCACCGATTCGCCCATACCGGACAACCGGCTGCGCAGGTTTTCCGCCATCATGTCGATGATGCCGGCATCCACCAGCGCCGGATAACGCTTCGGCAGCGTCGCGGCGAAGTTATAGAACTGATTGAGCATGCCCGGCAGATCGCTCATCAGATTGATGCCCTGCTGCCAGGCGGTCGGCGCGACGACGAACACCAGCAGCATGGCGACGCCCGCGAACACCAGCAGCATGATGCTCGCCGCCCAGGTGCGCGAACAGCCGATGCGCTGCAGGCGCGCGGTCGGCCACTCGAGCAGATACGCCAGCACGATGGCAACCAGCAACGGGGTCAGAATGCCGTGCAAAAAATAGAGAATAAGGAACCCGGCAACCAGGATCACCAGCAGCGCGATGGCCTGAGGATCGGTGAAGCGGCGGCGGTACCACTGTAATAACATCTCCAGCATCAGAGCGGGCTCCTTGAGATTTGGCGGGCGGGCATGGCGATTCCTGTGATGGGCCTGATTAAAGCATAGATAGAACGGGCGCACGCGGGATGTACAAAGCACTCAGAGTACTCAAAGTTCGCCATACATCAACAGCGATCTGGCTGATTTTATCGCGCGGGCAGACGATCGACGCAAAAATCCGCAGACGCGGCGACTGGCTCGATGAGCGGCCCCGAACGGGGCCGCGGAAGATTACAGCGAAGTAGCGACAGAAAGGGGCGAACCGACCGCCAATGCGAACAACAACACACAGCCAATCGCGATCGCCGCCGCCAGATCATTTTTCATTGTCCCGTCCCCTGATGCTTAAACTGGTTATCGTCACGAACTCTGTCGGTTCTACGTTCACGGCCTTTTCCGATGCACGTCATTAAAAACCCCCGCCTAAGCGGGGGAGAAAACGTTCTGGTGCATCAAGTGTTACAAGGAGGTCATGAGGGATTGCTAACCCTAAATGACTATTTCAAGCTAGGATTATTCCCAGAACATGGCAAGCGATCGCGTCGAGGTTATCCGCACTTTGGGATAAACCTCATAAAAAAATCCCGCACGGCAGCGGGATGAAGGGATGATAACGTCATGAATTTTTTATGCGGACAATGAGGCGGTATTGTCGTCATTTGGCGACAATACCGCGCCGGCACGGTGGTCACAAGGGAAATTTGGCCACGGTGAGGAAATCAGAATTTCGCCAATGCCCGCGATCGCGCGCCCGTCAGCATCAACGAAAAAATGGGATTTTCGTCAGACAGCCACCGGGAAAAAACCGGTAGCATGGCCGATATAATCCCAAATGCCGTAGGGGGAAAAATGAACAGCAAACCGTGTGAATTTGATGAAGCCATCTGTCTGGCGATCGGGCGTGGCATTTGCGAAGTCGTCAAGATAGGAGATGAAATCAGCATCTTCTCCCTGCTGGAAGCCATCGAGAGCTTCATCGAACGGCAGGCGCTCAGCGAAAGCGAAATCGCGGCGGCGGACGACGCGCTGGATTTGATCACCGGTTTGGTTCGCCGCCAGTGCTGACGCCTGTTACGAGGCGCGGCCGATGAGCCGTTGCTCTACCGTGACGCCGGGCATCATTTGCCGTAAACCGGCAATCAATTCGTCGCCCGCCTCGTGCAGCGCCGCCAACGGCATCGCCGGCAGGCTCTCCAGGATGAACCACATCCGCTCGGCCTCGGCGCTCAACCGGGTTCTGACCCCCTGGCGCCAATCCCAGCATCGCCATCCTGTGCAAGCTCGCGGCGGCGCTGGGCCTGTCGGTGGCGGACATCGTCAACGTCACCCGCGCGCCCGCCGCCTACCTGATTGAAAGCCAAGATATTCCCACGCTGTGGCATGGCGATCGCGGCGGCTCGGCACGTTTGCTCGCGGGCACCCAAGGCCCGAACATGATAGAACTGTGGCGGTGGGAAATGGCGCCGGGGGAAGCCTATGCATCGGGCGGCCACCCGACGGGCACCTTCGAGCTGCTGCACGTTGAGCGAGGCGTCTTGAGCCTTGCCGTCGAACAGACCGAGCTCATGATTGCGCCGGGCTGTTCGGCGGTCGCCAAAACGGACGGCCCACATCGGTACGCCAACGAAGGCGAAGACACGCTGATTTTCACCATGACGGTCGCCGAACTGCACGCCTGAACGGCGACCCTGACCTGAACGCTTGCACAGGAGAAGAGCCATCATGACAACCCCTGCCCCACTGGAGTGGCAGCGTGCGGACTATCTCGTCAGCACCGATCCCGCCCTGCTGGATCTCGATGCCATCCACGCTTTTCTGACCCGTTCGTCATGGGCGGAAGGAATCGATAAAGAAACCGTTCGCCAGTCCCTCGCCCACAGCTTGTGTTTCGGTTTGTATCACGGCGCCAGGCAAATCGGTTTCGCCCGGCTGATCACCGATTACGCCACTTTCGGCTATCTGTGCGACGTGTACGTGCTGGAAACATTCCAAAAAAGCGGGCTGGGCCTGTGGCTGGCGGAATGTTGCCAGGCCCATCCGCTGATGGCGACGCTGAGGCGAGTCATGCTGGTCACCAGCACCGCCCCCTGGCTCTATGAGAAAGTGGGCTATTCGGCCATCAACCGCCCCGATTTTGTCTGGCAGATCGCCCGGCCGGACATCTACCGACGGTAATGCTATTTCAGCGCCTGCTCGGCCAGCAGCCCGAGGGCGATGACGATCATCGCCGCGCCGGAGATGCGCCCCACCACCTTTGCGGCCTGCGGACGCGTGCGCAGCACCGACTGCGAACCAAACCCCACCAGCAGATACACCAGGCCGCAGCTGATCAAATGCACGACGCCCAACGCCAGCATCTGCATCGGCACCGACCATTCGGCTCGGGTGTCGGTAAATTGTGGCAGCAGCGCCAGAAACAGCAGAAACACCTTGGGGTTCAGCCCGCTGACGCACACGCCTTTGCCGGCCCAGCGCAGCCAGGAATCAGAACGCTGATCTTCACCGGCGCCGGGCACCGGCGGGTGCAACAGCATGTTGAAACCGATCCACAAGAGGTAAGCCGCCCCCAACAGGGTGAGCGCCGTCAGCGCCAGCGGGTTGCCGACCAGCAGCGCGCCGACGCCCGCCACCACGATCGCAATCATCAACAAATGGCCAAACAGCAAACCGGCGACGGCGGGCACTACCACCCGACCGCGAATACCCGCCGAGATCACATAGGCCCAATCCATACCCGGCGTGATCACCAACAAAATCGACACCGCCCAAAACGCGGCGAACAGAGCGAGCGTCATGCCGGCGCCCTCTCAAACGCACCGCGCCACACCGAACAGAGAACCATTGCGCTTTCCTCGTGGAAGAAGAACGGCCTCCGCCTGCCGCGGGGGCCGTCAAAACCGTTCAACAGATGGCAAGAATATCCTCATGACGTTAAAATGTGCTTTCAATTACTTGCCTTAAATCGGCATAAACGGGGAAATTTTTCCAAATGGATAAGATTGATCGCAAGATTCTTGCTGAATTGCAGACCGACGGCCGGTTGTCGGTGACCGAGCTGGCCGAGCGGATCGGTTTGAGCGTGTCTCCCTGTCACCGCCGGGTGCGGGCATTAGAGGAGTCTGGGGTGATCAGGGGTTACCGCGCCCAACTCGATCCCGGCAGCCTGGGCTATAACTTTTCCGCTCTGGTGTTCGTCACCATGCGCGAAGGCGATCGCCGCGCCGTTGAAACCTTCGAAAACGCCATGGTGGACATTCCCCAGGTGGTGCAAGCACAGCGGTTGTTTGGCGATCCCGACTATCTGCTGCACGTTATCGCCCGCGATCTGCCCGCCTTCCAGCAACTTTACGACGAGAAGCTCTCCGCCCTGCCGGGCGTGCAACGCCTGAGCTCCACGCTGGTGATGAAAACCGTGGTGCCGGAACGCTCGTTCCTGCCGTTGGGAAAATGAGGACGGGAACGTTGCCGCTCCCGTTTTGACGACCTTAAGGCACAATCACGAAATCCGGATTGGCGATGGCGAACAGCGCCTCGCGATCCGCCGCCGGCGGATAAATCCACTGCGTGTTGATCTCCTGCTTAATCTTTTTGCCTTCCTGGCGGGTAAAGCGCACCTGGCGCTGCCAGCCTTCGGTATAGAGCGCGCCCCAGGGCCCCAAATCCAGGCAGGTCACATACTTCGGCTGGCTGTACGGATGCGTCGGCAACCCCGCCAGCTCCGCCGCCGCATTGTGGCCGGCCACGCGGCCAAGGCTCATCGCATGCTGGCAGGTCATCAGGTTGTGATTACCGAGATCGTCGGTCGCCGCCTTCACCGTATCGCCGGTCACGAAAATGCCCGCCGCCGCCGGCGCGCGCAGGAAGGCATCGCCGATCACCCGGCCGCTGCCGTCGCGCTCGCCAGGGATCTGCTCGGTCAGCGGATGCGCCCGCACGCCCGCCGCCAGGATCACCGTGTTGGCAGCGATACGCTCACCGTTCGACAGCATCACTCCCTCAGCGTCGATGGCCGAGACGCGCAGGCCGGCCCGCGCTTCCACGCCGCACTCCGCCAACGCCTGGCGTATCACCGCCCCCGGCTCTACCCCCATCCCCGCGCCTACTTCCGGCGCGGTATCGACGATCACCACGCGCACGTTCTCGTCTTTGCCCAGCGCATCCCGCAGCCGCTGCGGCATCTCCGCCGCGCTCTCCAGCCCGGTCAGCCCCGCGCCCACTACCACGGCAGTGTTGCGCGCAGGCGTCGAAGGTTTGGCCGCCAGCGCATTGATATGGGCGCCCAAACGCTGAGCGCTTTCCAGCGTATCGACGTTGAAACCGTATTCGGCAAAGCCCGGCACCGCAGGCACGGACAGCCGGCTGCCGGTGGCCCACACCAAACGATCGTAGGCCAACTCAAGGGGTTCCCCCGCCGTCGGCGCCACCGTGAGCGTTTTAGCAGCGGCATCGATACGCTCAACAACCCCGGCCAGGTGTCGCACGCCAACGGCGGCGAGCTGCGCGGAAATGTCCGGGTTCATGTTTTCCAACACCGCTTCATACAGGCGCGGGCGGATGGTGACCGTTGGGGTCGGCGAGACCATGAGCACCTCGATATCGTCATGCTTACCGGCGAGGGTAATGGCGCGCATGGCGGATACGGCGGCCCAAAAACCGGCAAAACCGGAACCGGCAATCACTATTTTCTGCGTCATGGGATGACTCCTTCATACAGGGTTAACCGGGCGATAAGGCGTGCCCGCAGTGTTTTCGGATGAACGATGCCGTTCCGCTCCCGTAACAGGGTGCAGAAGGCCCGCCCGCCCCTTCCGAAGAGGCGGGAAAAAGTGTGTTTCGCTTTTTTAAGGAAAGGCGGAGCTTAGGTTTTGGCGCGCGCCGTTTTGCCGCTGCGCGCGGTGCGTTCCGTCATGCGTTCGTCGAGCCAGAGGTTGACCTCACCGAAGAAGCCTTGCGGCGCTTTGCGGCCAAAGCGGGCCGCGACGTCGCCGAGGGTCTGCGCCGCCAGTGCGTCGCGCATCGCCTTCTCCGCCTGCAGCATCACCGCATGGATAGCGCATTTGCCGGAGACCGCCCAATCCGGCGGGGAATCATCGAACACCGCACAGCGCCCGCGCACCTCCTGGCAATCGAACAGCGGCTTGTGCCCCTCGATGGCGTCGATAATTTCCAGAAAACTGATCTCGTCCGCCGGACGGGCCAGCCGGTAACCGCCGCGCACCCCTTCGCTGGCGGCGACGATCCCCGCCTTTTCCAGCTTGGGAAAAATCTTGGCCAGAAAGCTGGGGGAGATGCCCTGCAGCTCGGCGAGTTCGCGGCTGCTGAGCGCGCGCTGGTTATCGCCGACCAGCCACAGCAGGCAGTGGATGCCATATTCAACGCTGGTTGTGATGTACGCCATATGTCCGTTTTCGACCGTCAGTGAATCTTCAATAACGCAGACTATATGAGTCTGCGTTTATCCTGTCAATAAAACACGGATCAACTTTGTCCGCGTTCAATTCAAAATGCATGTCGCCAGCGACGAAAAAGCGCCCTTCAAAATGAAAAATAAAACTTTTTTGCTCGATTCGCGCTCGGCTAACGTTTCCTTGTCGCCTGCGGCTGACTATGATGTGATGGGTGCCGCCGCCGCGGTTTGTGAGCCGCCGCACTTTCGCGCGGATTGCGCCGCGGGAATAAAGAACTCTTGTCTGCTGCTGACGTCTTAGAAATGATTATTTAAGGGAAACGCCTGACTATGACCAACCGGTTGACCAAAACCGCGTTAGCGGTGCTGCTGCTCAGCACGCTGAACGCCACCGCCCTGGCGCCAGCACAGGCGGAAAGCCAGGACCAGTTGCCGGATATGGGCACCTCCGCCGGCGGCACCCTGAGCATCGGACAAGAGCTGGCGATGGGCGATTTCTATGTGCGCCAACTGCGCGCCAGCGCCCCGCTGATCAACGATCCGCTGCTGAGCCAGTACATCAATCAGCTGGGCAACCGGCTGGTGGCCAGCGCCTATTCGGTGCGCACGCCGTTCCATTTCTATCTGGTGCGCAACGACGAAATCAACGCCTTCGCCTTCTTCGGCGGCAACGTGGTGCTGCATTCCGCGCTGTTTCGCGTCAGCGACAACGAAAGCCAGCTGGCCTCGGTGCTGGCGCACGAAATCTCGCACGTCACCCAGCGCCACCTGGCGCGCGCCATGGAAGATCAGCAGCGCAACGCCCCGCTGACCTGGGTGGGCGCACTCGGTTCCATTCTGCTGGCGATGGCCAACCCGACCATGGGCATGGCGGCGCTGAGCGGCACCATGGCCGGCACCCAGCAAGGCATGATCAGCTTTACCCAATCGAACGAACAGGAAGCCGACCGCATCGGCATTCAGGTGCTGCAGCGCGCCGGTTTCGATCCGGAAGCGATGCCCGACTTCCTGCAGAAACTCTCGGATCAGTCGCGCTACGCCTCCAAGCCGCCGGAAATGCTGCTGACGCACCCGTTGCCGGACAGCCGCCTCTCCGACGCGCGCAACCGCGCCAACCAGATGCCGAAACACATCGTGCAGTCTTCGCAGGACTACCTGATGGCCAAGGTGCGCGCCCTGGGCATGTACAGCTCGGAAGGCTACGGCCTGAACGAAGAGCTGCTCGGCTCACTCAGCAAGGGCAACGTGCGCGAACAGGCGGCCGCCAAATACGGCCGCGCCATTCTGTTCTATGAAGCGAAAAAATACGACGACGCGCGCAACATCATTCAGCCGATGCTGGCGCAGGATGCGAAAAACGTCTGGCTGATCGACCTGATGACCGACATCGATCTCGGTCAGAAACGCGCGCCGCAGGCCATCGCCCGCCTGCAGGCGGCCAACGCCGCCCAGAACAACAACCCGGTGCTGCAGCTCAATCTGGCCAACGCCTATGTCGAAGGCAACCAGCCGGCGCAGGCGTCGAAGATCCTGAACCGCTACACCTTTGCCCATCCGGACGATCCGAACGGCTGGGATCTGCTGGCGCAGGCCAGCGCCGCTCAGGGGCTGCGCGATGAAGAGCTGTCGGCCCGCGCCGAAAGCCTGGCGCTGACCGGCCGGCTCGATCAGGCCATCGGCCTGCTCAGCAATGCCAGCTCGCTGCAGAAACTCGGCAGCCTGAAACAGGCGCGCTACGATGCGCGCATCGACCAGCTGCGCCAACTGCAACAGCGCTTCCGCCAATACCAGCGCAGCTGATTCAACAAGGAATGAACGCCATGAAAAACGTCACGATTTACCACAACCCGCGCTGCTCCAAGAGCCGTGAAACCCTGGCGCTGCTGGAGCAGCACGGTGTCGATCCCAAGGTGGTGCTGTACCTCGATACGCCCCCTACGGTCGATGAGCTGAAAAAACTATTGAAAGAACTGGGCTTCACATCGGCGCGCGATCTGATGCGCAAAAAAGAAGATCTGTACAAGGAATTGAAGCTGGCGGACGACAGCCTGAGCGAAGAGCAACTGCTGGCGGCGATGACGGCGAACCCGAAACTGATCGAACGCCCGATCGTGGTGAAAGGCAGCAAGGCGCGCATCGGCCGGCCGCCGGAGCAGGTGCTGGAGATTTTGTAAATTCGAATTCGGGCGCGGACTATTGCGCCCTTTCTTTTACGGTAGCGGCTACAGCCCCAGGATCTCTTTAACGAACGGGATGGTCAGCTTGCGTTGGGCGGTGATCGAGGCGCGATCGAGCTGATCGAGGGTCATAAACAGCGTGCGCATCTCGCGATCCAGCCGCTTCAGCAGGAAGCGGCCCACGTCTTCCGGCAGCTCGAAGCCGCGCAGTTTGCCGCGCAGCTGCAGCGCCAGCAGCTTCTCTTCGTCCGACAGCGGCTGCAGCTTGTAGATCTGCCCCCAGTCCAGACGCGAAGCCAGATCCGGTAAACGCAGGTTCAGCTGACGCGGCGGGCGATCCCCGGTGATGAACAAACGGGTGCGGCCGGTTTCCAGGATGCGGTTGTAAAGGTTGAAGATCGCCATCTCCCACTCTTCGTCGCCGGCGATGCATTCGATATTGTCGATGCAGACCAGCGCCAGCTGTTCCATGCCGTCCAATACTTCAGGCACGAAGTAAGCGCGCTTGTCGAGCGGCACATAGCCCACCGCTTCCCCCTTCTGCGAAAGCTCGGCGCAGGCCGCATGCAGCAAATGGCTGCGCCCGCCGCCTTCACGCGACCAGAAATAGATATAGCTGCCATGTTCCTGACGGACGGCGGATTGGATCGCGGCTAATAGGGATGGGTTCTCGCCCGGATAAAAACTGGCGAAAGTTTCATCATCGGGAAGATAAAGTGGCAGTGAAAGCTGTGCCGGCGTATTCAGAGAAGCACCTCAACCAAAACTGGCAGAAAAACGTGGGCAGTTTAACACAGAAAACGGGCGCTGTTGAACCGGCAGGATCTTATGCCGCAATAGTGAACAATGCCTAAGCGCCGCTTGATTGGCTGCGGCTCCCGCCAAGGCAAGAATTATCCGATATCATTCCCTAACCCCATGCCTGCGCAGGTTAAATTTGTCATTTAAGCCAAATCTGGCCTAGTATAGGTAGGCTAAACGCAATCACCATCAACAAGGTTTCTGCAAGGATATAGACGATGAAAGTATGGAATAAAGTGCTGTTGGCCTCCTTTATCGGGTTGTTGGTTGCCGGCTGTGATGACTCGTCCAAGGTTGACGCCAACCTGGATAAAGCCAAAGACAGCGCCGAGCAGATGAAAGACGCCGCCCAGAAAAAAGCGGACGATCTGACGGACAAGGCGAAAGCGACGGCGGATGAAATCAAAAAAGAGGCCGCCACGCAGGCTGACCAGCTGAAGGACAAAGCTTCGGCGATTAAAGATGAAGCCGCCAAGCAGGCGGACGCCATCACCAACGACGCCAAGGCCAAGGCCGCCGCGATCAAAGATGACGCCGGCAAGCAGAGCCAGCAGTTGGTGGATCAGGCCAAGGCCATCAAAAACGACGCCATCAACGGCGCCAACGATCTGACCGAGCAGGCCAAGGCCAAGACCGAAGCCATCAAGAACAGCGCCGAAAACAAAGCGCAAGAGTTGAAACAAGAGACCGATGCGGCGGTGAACGGCAATACTCAGACTCAGCCAGCCACCCAGCAGTAAGCTATTCTCAGCCACAAAAGAAAGGAGCAGTAAATGGGGATTATTTCCTGGATTATCTTCGGCCTGATCGCCGGTATTTTGGCTAAGTGGATCATGCCCGGCAAAGACGGCGGCGGCTTTATTCTGACCGTCGTGCTGGGGATCGTCGGCGCCGTGGTCGGCGGCTATATCAGCACCTTCTTCGGCTACGGCAAGGTTGACGGCTTCAACTTCGGCAGCTTCGTGGTGGCGGTTATCGGCGCCATCGTGGTGCTGTTCGTGTACCGCAAAATTCGCAGCTGAGGCGAATGCCATCAGTCAAAAGGGCAGCCCCTGGGCTGCCCTTTTCGTTACTTCTGCTCTGCCGGTTCGTCCGGCGCGTCGAGCACCTCTTCTTCCTTGCGGAACAGGCTGATGACCTTGAACAGCAGGCTCAAGCCAATGCCGACGATGGTCGCCAGCGCCATGCCTTTCAGCTCCGCCGCGCCGATGTGCACCTTGGCGCCGCTCACGCCGATAATCAGGATCACCGAGGTTAAAATCAGGTTTTGCGCTTTGTTGTAATCCACTTTGGACTCGATCAACACGCGAATGCCCGAGGCGCCGATCACGCCGTACAGCAGCAGGGAAACGCCGCCCATCACCGGCACCGGCACCGCCTGGATCGCCGCCGCCAGCTTGCCGATGCAGGACAACAGGATCGCCAGCACCGCCGCGCCGCCGATCACCCAGGTGCTGTAGACCTTGGTGATGGCCATCACGCCGATGTTCTCACCGTAGGTGGTGTTCGGCGTGGAGCCGAAGAAACCGGAGAATACCGTCGAGATGCCGTTGGCGAACATCGAACGGTGCAGGCCCGGATCGCGGATCAGGTCTTTTTTCACAATGTTGGCGGTCACCACCAGGTGGCCAACGTGCTCGGCGATCACCACCAGCGCCGCCGGCAGAATGGTGAAGATGGCGAACCACTCAAAGCGCGGGGTGTAGAAGGTCGGCAGCGCGAACCAGTGCGCCTCGCGGATCGGAGTCAAATCCACCACGCCCATGAAGAATGACAACGCATAGCCCACCAGCACGCCGATCAGGATCGGGATAATCGCCAGGAAGCCGCGGAACAGCACCGAGCCGAGCACCGTGACCGCCAGCGTCACCAGCGAAATGGTGATGGTGGTCGAGTCGGCGCTGGCGCCTTCCGCCGGCAGCAGCCCCGCCATGTTGGCCGCCACGCCCGCCAGCTCCAGGCCGATGACGGCGACGATCGCCCCCATCGCCGCCGGCGGGAACATCACGTCCAGCCAGCCGGTGCCGGCCTTTTTCACGATCAGCGCCACCAGGCAGAACAGCACGCCGCACATGATGAAACCGCCCAACGCCACTTCGTAACCGAGCGGCAACAGCAGCAGCACCGGCGAGATAAACGCGAAGCTGGAACCGAGGTAGGCCGGGATCTTGCCTTTACAGATGAACAGATACAGCAGCGTGCCGATGCCGTTGAACAGCAGCACGGTCGCTGGGTTGATCTTGAACAGGATAGGCACCAGCACGGTGGCGCCGAACATGGCGAACAGGTGCTGGAAGCTGAGCGGAATGGTCTGGAGCAGCGGCGGGCGCTCGCTGACGCCGATGGCGCGACGGGTCATGTGTGTTTTTCCTCGGTTTATTGGTTTTATAGGTTTTAGTCAAAAAAAAGCCGACTCGTTAAGTCGGCTCAAATGTTTACTTGGTACCAAATATCTTGTCGCCCGCATCGCCCAGGCCAGGCACGATGTAGCCCTTATCGTTCAGACACTGATCGATGGAAGCGGTGTACAGTTCAACGTCCGGGTGCGCTTTCTCCAGTGCGGCGATGCCTTCCGGCGCCGCGACCAGAACCAGCACCTTGATGCTGTGACAGCCGGCTTTCTTCAGCAGATCGATAGTGGCGATCATCGAACCGCCGGTGGCCAGCATCGGGTCGACGACCAGCGCCATGCGCTCTTCGATGTTGGAAACCAGCTTCTGGAAATACGGCACCGGCTCCAGGGTTTCTTCGTCGCGGTATACGCCCACCACGCTGATGCGCGCGCTCGGCACGTGCTCCAGCACCCCTTCCATCATGCCCAGACCGGCACGCAGGATTGGTACTACGGTAATCTTTTTCCCTTTGATCTGGTCCACTTCAACTGGCCCGCACCAGCCTTCGATGGTGACTTTTTCCGTCTCCAGATCGGCGGTCGCTTCATAGGTCAGTAAACTACCCACTTCTGAGGCCAGCTCACGGAAGCGTTTGGTGCTGATGTCATTTTCGCGCATCAGGCCAAGCTTGTGTTTTACCAGCGGGTGTTTCACCTCAACGATCTTCATCATTTTTCTCCTATTAAGGTGGTTGCGGCCAAAAAAATCGCGGGATTATACCTCCTTTTTTTCGCCGCGCCACCCACAATAGCCCGATCGGGATCAACAAAAGTTTGAATATCAGTATAGATGACGAAAAAGCAGAGCCGGTTCACAAGCCGCTCGCAAACGTTTGCCTGCGCTGTTAGAATTGCCGCGCCTTATTCCGGAATCAACATCGGAAGCACAGTTTTCAAACCGCAAACCGTCGTGGGGAATCGCGCAGTGACCGACAAAACCTCTCTCAGCTATAAAGACGCAGGTGTCGATATCGATGCAGGCAACGCATTGGTAGATCGCATCAAAGGTGTAGTTAAACAGACCCGTCGCCCGGAAGTGATGGGCGGTCTGGGCGGGTTTGGCGCCCTGTGTGCGTTGCCGCAGAAATACCGCGAGCCGGTGCTGGTTTCCGGTACCGACGGCGTGGGCACCAAGCTGCGTCTGGCGATGGATCTGAAACGCCACGACACCATCGGCATCGATCTGGTGGCGATGTGCGTCAACGATCTGGTGGTTCAGGGCGCCGAGCCGCTGTTCTTCCTCGACTACTACGCCACCGGCAAACTGGACGTAGACACTGCGGCCAGCGTGATCACCGGCATCGCCGAAGGCTGCAAGCAGTCCGGCTGTGCGTTGGTGGGCGGCGAAACCGCTGAAATGCCGGGCATGTACCACGGCGAAGATTACGACGTGGCCGGTTTCTGCGTCGGCGTAGTCGAAAAATCCGAGATCATCGACGGTAGCAAAGTGCAGTCCGGCGATGCGCTGATCGCCCTGGGCGCTTCCGGCCCGCACTCCAACGGCTACTCGCTGGTGCGCAAGATCCTGGAAGTGAGCAACACCGATCCGACCGCCACCCAGCTGGAAGGCAAACCGCTGGCCGACCACCTGCTGGCGCCGACCAAAATTTACGTGAAGTCCGTGCTGGAGCTGATCGAGAAGGTGGACGTCCACGCCATCGCTCACCTCACCGGCGGCGGCTTCTGGGAAAATATTCCACGCGTGCTGCCGGAAGGCATGCAGGCGGTGATCGACGAAGCCAGCTGGCAGTGGCCGGCGGTGTTCACCTGGCTGCAGCAGGCCGGCAACGTCAGCCGTCATGAAATGTACCGCACCTTCAACTGCGGCGTAGGCATGGTCATCGCCCTGCCGGAAGCCGAAGTGGAAGCGGCCATCGCGCTGCTGACCGCGGCAGGTGAAAAAGCGTGGAAAATCGGTAAACTGACTGCCTCTTCCGACGAACAACAAGTGGTCATCAACTGATGAAAAAGATCGTGGTGTTGGTCTCCGGCCAGGGGAGCAATCTCCAGGCCCTGATTGACGCCTGCCAGCAGGGCCGCATCGCCGCCGAGATCGTGGCGGTATTCAGCAACAAGGCGCAGGCTTACGGCCTGCAGCGCGCCGAAGCGGCGGGCATCGCCGCCCAGGCGCTGGATGCCAAGGCTTACGCCGATCGCACGGCGTTCGACGCCGCGCTGGCGGACGCCATCGACCAACATCAGCCCGATCTGGTGGTGCTGGCCGGCTACATGCGCATCCTCAGCCCGCAGTTCGTGCAGCGCTATGCCGGTCGCATGCTGAACATTCACCCTTCCCTGCTGCCGAAATACCCGGGGCTGCATACGCATCGTCAGGCCATCGACAACGGCGACAGCGAACACGGCACCTCGGTGCACTTCGTGACCGAACAGCTCGACGGCGGCCCGGTGATTTTGCAGGCCAAGGTGCCGATTTTCGCTGACGATGAAGAGGATGACGTGGTTGAACGGGTGCAAACCCAGGAACACACGATCTATCCGCTGGTGGTGAGCTGGTTCGTCGACGGCCGCCTGGCGATGCGCGATGGCGCCGCCTGGCTGGACGGCGAACGCCTGCCTGAGCAGGGTCACGCCGCCGACTGATGCGCGCAGCCTGAACCTTGCCTAAACGGCGCCCACGCGGCGCCGTTTTTTTTCGCCTTCATCCATTCTGTGAAGTTATACTTTGCACAATTTCACGGCACAGAGGAGCCCACATGTCCAGCACTGCCAGCGTCAGGTTACGCCCATTGGAACGGGACGATCTGTCGTTCGTCCACCAGATGGACAACAACGCCAGCGTTATGCGCTATTGGTTTGAAGAACCCTACGAAGCCTTTGTCGAACTTTCCGATCTCTACGACAAACACATCCACGATCAGAGCGAGCGCCGCTTTATCATCGAGCACGAAGGCGCCAAGGTCGGCCTGGTGGAGCTGGTGGAGATCGATCACATCCACCGCCGCGCTGAGTTCCAGATCATCATCGATCCCGCCCACCAGGGCAAAGGCTACGCCAGCACCGCCGCCCGCCTGGCGATGGACTACGGCTTCTCGGTGCTGAACCTGTACAAGCTGTACCTGATCGTCGATAAGGAGAACCCGAAGGCGATCCACATCTACAGCAAGCTGGGCTTTAACGTGGAAGGCGAGCTGATCGACGAGTTCTTCGTCAACGGCGAATACCGCACCGTGCTCCGCATGTGCATCTTCCAGCCGCAATATCTGGCGAAGTTCAAAACTCCCAATGATAAGCCGCTGGTGAAGTGACAATTCGCGAGAAAAAAGAGAAAACCCGCCCAGGCGGGTTTTTTATTGGAAAATAATTGGCTAGTATTAAGGCATGCTATTTTATCGTCAGGAAACAACCTGATGAATACGAAAATAAGTAACATTCTCCAATATAATTAATCGAAAAATAATTAATAGTGATAGTAAGAGTTACCCTCTGCCTCTACAAAGGAAAAATGCCATGACAACCGTCTCAAACCTGCTGCTTTTTATCGGCCTGGCGATGCTCGCCATCGCCGCCGGTCTAAATACCTACAGCGGCTACGCGCCTGCAGATCCCAACAGCACCCCGCTGTTTTCCCCGCTCTGGTGGACGCGCTGGTTCCCGCTCTATGCCTCGGGCGCTGCGTTGTTGGTGGTGGGGTTGGTATTGCGGGTTACGGGGCGGGGACGATAAAAACCCAATTTCATCGTAGATATTGCAGAGCGATATATGCGCCATATTCATTATCAAAGCGAATACTTCTGCAATGTGCATATATTGCAAACCGAATCATTTTAAAACACCAATAAAATAAACACATTATTTTTATTACTGCGTAATAAAAAACCCACTTTTGCGGGTTTTTTATTACCGGTTAACAGCTTATCACGCCACTAACAGTATCAGTAACTACGTCCAATCTTGGTAGCCGTCTTCATGAATCCAGACAAGGCCACCAGGGCATTCCTCTTCATAGAACCAAATGTCTTCATTTTTTGTTTTCCATTCCTCTTCTGTCTTAGGGAATACAGCTTTGTAATGTGTTACCTGTTCTTCAATGTCTCCCTCAAGGAATTGGCCATGTTTGCCTAACCTTACTCTTCCTTCAGCCATAAGGTTATGAATTAATTCGAAAAAATAGTTTTTCTTTTCTTCGTAGGACAATGTATTCCTATCAAAATTATCAGCTCTCATAGCTGACCATACGGTTCCAATGGAAGCACCGTCCAACTCTTCACTAAACAGTTTGTATTGATCATCGCTATACAACATGGTTGCCCTCATCGAAATTTGATTTCTACTCTTTTTTTCACTTTACCTTGAAGCGCATTCAGCTGTTCATTATCTATGATATCAATCGTCCAACGTGCTTTGGTATCTTCCTGGCTACTTGACACACTCCTAAGAGTTAATTTCTCACCTGTTTTTTCATTTAAAACCACCGTCCATAGTGCATCTTTTCTGACTTCTATTAATGGTTTCCCTCCGGTAAGAGATTGCGCATAATCGAAGATCGCCTGTTTCGATAAATTCTCAGTGGCAAACACTTTTGTATTACCTTGCTTGTTGCTGCCGCCCTCACCTAATACCTGCTCGAACTGCTGACCAAACACGTTTAGCTTACTTTCGTTCTGTTTCGGATCAAACACCTTGACCAACTGGTTAGTGTTAGCTTTCTGCATGTCCCGCAGATAATCTGCCGTTTTAGTCGACAAATTCGCCCCGGCTGCCGTTTCTCCTTTGATAAAATCGGCAACCGGCTGAGTGTTGAACGTTTTTGTTTTATATAATTCATCGGAAGCGTTCACCAGCTGCCGGCTCAACTTCCTCACGCTGTCTTCGGTTTTACCCAAAATCAATGTGCTGCCGGTGGTTACGGCTCCCGTACCAATGATGGCCTCAGGTGCAACAATATCTGCCGCATAAATACCGGCTTGGTTCAGGCAAAGCGCGGGGTTGGTTTTGCAACCGGCAATCGCCAATCTTGCAGCCAGAACCAATTCTGGCGCAGCGCCCACCAACGTCATCCCCCCCGCAGTAAGTACCAGACCGCCACCACCGACGGTCGCCACTATTGCGGCAGCCTCTCGGCGAGCCACAACACGTTTTGCCGCAGCAACATCGCCTTTATCAGCGGCCAGAATGTCTTTCTGATTATCCAGCGCATACTGCATCAACATATGTTCGGTCATGTTGTAGCGATAAACCGACTGTGCACTGTCCGCAGCGCTGTAGGCGCCTTCCGGTGTATGCGTTGTCAACGCCCCGGTCAAAGCCCCGATCACTCGTGCCGTTTGCTCTTTTACTTCATTGCCGTTTAGCGCCTCCTGCAGACGGTAGAGCTGGCGTTCTTTTTCGTTGAGATTGGCCGGTTCGAACAACGTGCTCTGCATAACGACGCCGGCCAGCTCCGCCGCCAGCGCCCCGGCAGCAGCCCCTTTACCGTCGCCGCGCCCGATTTCCGCGGCGATGCCCGCCACAACCGCATGACTGACTGACTTCCCGGCCGCGCCCAGGACTTCGCCGTTATCCCCAATCAGATTGGCACCCTCGGCCTGCACCTGGCTGCCGATGTTCGCCAGCAGCGCATTGGTCAGGTTGTCCTTGAAGCTGCCGCCATTGATGGCGGTATTCAGGCTGGAGCTGATGACCGATTGCCCGGCCACCCGCTGCGCCACTTTGCTCCAGTCGCCGTTGCTCAGCTGCGGCAGTTTGACGTTGTTCGGGTTAAGCGGTTTGCCCGCCGCGTCCTTGCTCCAGCCCATAGCGCTGTCGAAGCCGTTGAGCGCGCCGCCGATCGCCATCGCCGTGGCAGTCGCCTTGACGTTTTCATTGCTGCCCAGCGCCTGCAGGGTTTTCGACAGGTTGCCCTGGTTTTCCACCAGCGCGACCGCCGCCTGGGAGGCCAGAGAAGACATCCCGGCCGTGACTGCGCCGCTGGTTACCGCCCCGCCGCCCACGGCGCCGGAAACGCTGGAGGCCGCCGTGGCCGCCAGTGAACTGCCTGCGGTCACCGCCGCGGCCGCGATGGCGATCACCGCCGCCACCGCCGGGTTCAAGTGCTGGCTCTTGTAATCCCAGCTGTCGTAGGCGTCCTTGACCTTGCTCCACTGCACGTCGTTGCGCTTATTCAGATCTTTGACCCAGGTAGTGCCCGGCGTATTGCCCAGCGCGTCGATAGCGCTTTGCAACGCCTGCCCGTTTTTTACCTTCACATCGGCGCTGACGCCCTTGGCGGCCTCTACGGTCAAGGCGCCACCGGTATGAATGCTCGGCAGCACCCACTTATTGTCTTCGTAGCCTTTATTGGCCTGCTTGATAAAGAAGCCTTTCGAATTGCTGACGGTCTGTTCGAAGCTAGTGTTCTTCACTGCCCTGAAGTTAACCTGACCATGCGTGCTGGTCAGGCGCGCGTTTTGCCCGGCGGCGATTTTACTGGCTTCATAGGTGCTGTCGTCGCGGCTCATCAGCGTGATATTGCCGGCGGCGGTAAACTCGGTGACCTTGTTGGTCACGTCGTGGCGGGTCTGCTTAACCTCGGTTTTCTTGCCCCACCATTTGCGCTTGGTTTCCTTTTTTTCGTAATGGCTGGACTCTTCCATCGCCTGGGCGTAGAGATAGCCGCCCTTGGCGGCGATATCCATATTCCCGGCGCGCATGGCTTCAGCCTGGTTGTGGGCGTCGACCTGAGCTTTTTGCTTAGCCTCGTCTGCCCCTTTGCTTTTAGCTTCATTGCGTGCGGTAGTCAGACGTGATTGTGCGCCATCGCGGTCTTGGGTGGCCTGAGAGAGGCGCTGTTGTGCATCATTGAGGGCGGATTGTTCGGCATTGATTTCATTGGGGAGCGCATTCGCTCGCTTCTCCTTTTCCAATAAATCATGGGTAATGCCGATACCTTCGGCTGCGATGGCAGCACTTTGTTGCCATAAACCCCAGTCGTTTATTTCCATTAGCTTGCCGTGCTTGGCTGTAAACTCTTGAGATTTCTTGATTACCTCCGCTTGTCTTTGTTTTAGCGAGTTAATGTCACGCTGCAGCGTAGTTAACTCATTGCTTTTACCGTGCTTCGCTTGTTCAGCGCGACTCTTATCCTGCTGCGCCTGATTAATGCGCTGCTGCGCATTTTGAAGTTGCTGCTCGGCAACGGCGATGCGGCTGCCCCAATCAGTCACCGCTACCGGCGGTTTCCAGTTTGCCCCCAACCCTTTCACTACCAGTTTGGTCGCCTGGAACAGAATGCTGCCGCCGGAAATCACCGTCATCAGGCCACCGGCATTCAGCTCGGTCCCTTGCTGGGTGCGAGTTTCGGTAAATTCGTTGCCACCTTCTCGGTAAGTGTGGTTTTGCACCGCCTCGAAGCGCATATCGCCGCCGGAGGTTAGCGTCATGTTAGCGCCGGAAGTCAACCTGGCACCGTAAGTCAGCAGTTGGTTGTTCGCCGCCGCGGTCAGGTTTTTCCCGGCGCTGAGGGTAGTGACCACATGGCGATCGTCTTTGTTGTTGTCGTTGGCAGCATCAATGGCGGAATAGGCGACATTCGATAACCATAGATTCTGCCCGGCCAGCAGCGTGATATTGCCGTTGGCGGAGAGCGCGCCGCCCTGGGTGCCGATGTCGCGGGCCGAGTTAATCAGTAAATTACCGCCAGCGTGTATCTTGCTGCCGAGTTCTGGGGTACGTGAGGTTGCAAAAAGATGCCCAGAATTACCGCCCAGCGCCCGGTAGTTGAGGTCGGCATTATGCCCGGCCAGCAGCGTCACATCCTTGCCGGCATTGATGTTGACACCGCGCAGCGCCAGATAACCGCCGCTATTGAGTGAGACCGAGCCGGTGGCGTTCAGTTTTCCTGTGTTCAACAGGCCATTGAAGTAGTGTTGCAGCTTGTCTGATGGCAGATATTCACCGGGACGATCGCGCATCAGTACGGCATCATTTTTGATAAGAGAGATGCTACCGGAAGCAGTCATGCTGATATTGCGACTTTGTGGCGCCAGCAACGTATTGAGCAGCGTAATGGTGCTGCCTGCAGTCAGCGTCAGGTCACGAGAGGCCAGCAGACTGCCCAGCCAACGCACACCATTCTGATGGTAGTAATTAGGCTTTTCGCTGGTGTGAACTTTTATCTCACCGGTACGCGCGGTAAGCGTGATGTCTTGCCCTTTCAGTTCGCTTTGCCATACATCGATAGTATTAACGGCGCTCAAATTCAGCTCTTTGCCGGCAGAAAGGATACCTTGACCCAGCACGATGCGGTCTTCGGCGATAGCGGTGATGTTGCCTACCGCGTTGATGGCATCGGTATTGACGATATTAGCCGCATGCAGGAGTACATTCTTTGCCCTGATAGTTTCCGGGCGCCCAGCCGTATTGATGTCGTTTAATTGGCTTTCATTGGGCATCACCGTTCTGATTTCGATCTGATTCTTGAAGTCTGCAGTCAGATTGCCATCAGCGACCATACCGCCATCAATTATACCGTCATAACTCCAACGGAAAGCTCGCTCTCCGGTATCGACATAACTTAATGGGGGGTAAGGCCATCCCAGCTTTTCATATTGGATGTAAGCTTCCGTATCTGGTTTAAATTTGTTGAAGCGTTCTTTTGTACCAAAGGCGTGGTTGATGGAACTGAAGGTATTACCTGTAAGGATCATATCTCCTTTAGCCTTCAGTTGGCTGGCATCATTCCACAATGAGCCAGCATTAATGTAGCTGTTTTTGCCAGACGCTATAATGGCAGGAGAAGAATTAGAGGTAACGCGGGTTCGAACTCGCTCATCGAGTATCCAATTAGCTAAGTGCCGATTTGCATAAGTACATTCCTCCGATGTCGTGCAAGGTAGCAGCCATTTCTCCCACTTCGACATGTCTTCTTTATAAAGATCTTGTCGGTTTTTTATATCTCCGTTTTTATACGCATTGAATACGCTACCAAATAATCGCATTCCTTCTTGATCAACAGGCTCTATTTGGTCAGAAATCGCCAATGTCTGCCGCACGTTATCAAGCTTGTTGGTACGAATAACCAAATCGCCACTATTGGTCTGAATGCGCGCGGAGCGATTTTCTATCTGTTTAGATTTATTCCCCTGAGCATCTTTCTGGATCCAAAGATTATTGTTGCTATGCAATGCGGTGTTGTCACCATCACGTAATGCCACATTGCGTATCGTATCGGCAAACACCCGCATATCGCGATGTGCCGTAACATTACCGTTGTTATTAAGCGTATCAGCGGCCATCGTCACGTCACGTTCCCCACGAACCTTCACGCCCGATGAGATATGAATTTCTCTGGCGCTGGCGTTCAAGTCTGTCGCGGCGTGTGTATTGCCCAACTCAATCATCCCGTTAACGCTCAGCGTAATATCCCGCTGTTTGCTGGTGAGGTCTTTCAGGTTCACCCCTACTCCATCCTCATTGGCCACCAGGCGGATTTTGTTGGCGTACATGCCGCCCAGCGCCTTGGTATCCACGGCCAGTTGGGGCTTAGCGCCTTCACCGGCGATCGGTTTGATGCTGCCGTCCTTGAAGCTGATGCGGTTGGCGCCCTGGGTCAGCGACAGATTTTGTGCATTGATTTTGCCGTTCAGCTCGGTGGCGCGGCTGATGATATCGACGTAGTCGGCGCCGCTACCGTCCAGCCCTTTACCGCCGATGGTGACACCGCCTTTTTTCACCTCCAGCGCTTCCAGCGCGCCCTGCTTGTCGAACTGCGGTTTGCCGGTGGTCAGCGTCACGCCCGGCGCATTGATAAAGCCGCAGCCGTCGCAGGTGATGCCATTCGGGTTAGCGATCATCACGTTGGCCTTGTTGCCGAATACCTCGAGCTTGCCCTGCAGCTCGGAACGACTGCCGCCGATCACCTCATTGATGATCAACTCCGCCGGTTTTCCCTTCAGGTAGGTGTTGCCCTGCGCGCTGTAGATCTCCACGCCCAGCTGCGTTTTGCCGCCGTGCGTGGCGTTATTCAACACGGCGCCCTGTGGCCCAACGTTGAAATCTTTATAGGTGTTGTGCGAGATGCCCGCACCGTTCGGCGTGGCGATATTCACCACCGGTACGTCGCCCGGCTTGATAACCACCTGCGTATTGCCGTTAGCGGCGGTGATACCGGCAGCGAACGCCGGGTGCAACGGTTGGAAAGCCGTCAGGTAGATCAGCAAATAGCTGGCGCCCCGCGCCAACGGAGGGTTGAGCTTATCCATATTCATTCCTTCGAAAGGATGTTGTTGTGAACGCCGAGGGCGTTCCTGCTGTGTGCTGGCGTTATAACGTGACGGTGGCTTGCCAGTAGGCCACCCAACGATCCGGTTGCAGGCTGTCTGGGTGCGTCAGCGGTTTACCGACGGTGATCGCCTGATTAAACCAACGGCCGCTTAGCGTGGCGCCCAGCGCCGCACCGACGACGCTGCCGCCGTCTATCTGCCCGGCGCGCCCCTGCAGCCAGCCGGCGTCTAACGCGCCGGTCAAAGAGAGCTCCCCCAGTCCCGGCAAGGTCTGCCATTGCCAGTTGAGTTCATTGCGCCAGTAGGCGCCGCGATTACCGGTCAGGTACTGCTCTTTAAAGCCGCGCACCGAGTATTGCCCGCCGATGGAAATGCGCTCGCCGGCATACAGGTTGTCTGCGCTGGTTTGCCCGTAGGCCGAGGTCAGGTAGTAAAGAGAGGGGGCGAGCGGATAGAAATAACTGGCGCTGAGGCCAAGCTTACGGAACTCGCTGCGCGGCGCCCCGTTTCGCTCAGGATCGTCGGCGGTGGCGCCCAGCATGCGCAGCCCACGGCTTATCGTTGGGTTCAGCGTCATATAACCGCCGCCCGTGACCGTACTGTAATTGAGGCCCAGGCTGGCGATGCTGAGCGTCGGGCTGCTGACGCTCAACCGTTCCCCCGCCAGCTTATTTTCCGTGGTGCGCCGCGCCAGCCCGATATCCACAGCCAGCTTACGTTTGCCATCCCGCAGCAACGTGCGGTTGGCGCCCAAACGCTGGGTCTGGTTATTGCCCTGATAGCGGTAAGCGGCACCGTTGAACGGCACCTGCTGGAAAAAATCGTTCCAGGCATACTGATAGCTGAACAGCCAATAGCCATAGGGTAAGGTGACGCTGCCGTTCAGGCTGCGGCTGCGATGATGCGGGCTGAAATCGTTATTGCGCGCTGCGGAAAGCGACCATTGATCCGCAAGACGCAGCGGATTATCCAGCGAGAAGGCGGCGTTCATCTGTCCGGTGCCGGTGCTTTTCTGGCCGCTGTTATCCGCGCCGAAAGAAAAAGAAACCGGCGCGCGCGTGGCGCCACGCAGCAAAACCACGTTGGAAAAGCCGGGTTGCTCGCCAGGTTGGATATCGATAGTCACCTGTTGCGAGGGCAGGCGGTTGAGCTGCTCCATGCCCTGCTCAATATCGCGCAGATTCAATACGCCACCAACCAGACCGGGGAACGCCATCTTCAACGCTGGCGTCTGCTCGCCGTTTTGCGTGATGGACTCGATTCGCCCCTCGCTGGCGCTGACGATCAACACGCCGCGGGAGATATCCTGCTCCTGCAGCCAGGCCTGTGAGGTGACATAGCCGCGTTGCAGATAAGCGTTGGTGGTTTCGCGCACCAGACGGTTGATGTGCTCCAGCGTCAGGCAGCGCCCCTGATACGGGCGCGCCAGGCTTTCTTTTACCGACCAGGAAAGATGCTCGGCGCCCTCAAAAACAATCTGCCGCACCGGCTGGCAAACCGCTCCTGCGGCGGCCGGCACAGGCAGCGGTAACGCCTGCAATTCAACGTTATTTTGCAGCGCCTCGCGCTGTTGCTGGGCCTGTTCCAGCAACGTTTTCTGCTGTTGGGTAATGCTGTCGCGATCGGCAGGGCTGGTGATTTCCGCGCACCACGCAGAGCTGCAAAACACCAAAAGCACAGGCCAAACCCTCGGCTTCCATGCACACATTTAAATACATCCATTTACATTAATTTACACACCTTAGCGGAGTATATACATTTTATGCCACCAATCAATAATAATGAGAATTATTTTTGTTTGATCTAAATCACAACGCGGAAAAAATGCGCATATGCCACAGCTACTGCAGCTTATTACCCAGAGCGCATTTAATTAATATTAAAATTAAAAAAAAGAATAATAAAAACAAATAAATTCAATATAAAAATAACACGCTCAATATCGACAAAAACAAACAAGCAGAGTTTACAAAGTTAATTCACCCTTTTATCTTGGTAGTTCTATTCGCATAATTAATTCATAAAAAACATAGTTATTAGTTAATCAATAAAGAAAAAATATCGGGAATAATCTCATGTTTAACCGTGATATAGAACTGTTTATTCGTGATTACGTTAATGATATTAAGGCTGGCAGCGCTGCGCTGTTTGCCGGCGCCGGGCTGTCCATCCCCGCCGGTTTCGTCAGCTGGAAAGAGCTTATCGGCGATATCGCTTATGAACTGGAGCTGGATATCGAAAAAGAGAGCGATCTTATTTCCCTGGCGCAGTATCACCTCAATGAAAAAGGCAACAGACATAAGATAAATCAAAAAATCATTACAGAGTTCGCTGAACAGGCGGAAGAAACAGAAAACCACCGGATTATCGCCAGATTACCGATAGCGTCACTTTGGACCACTAACTACGACGACCTGATTGAAAAAAGCTATGCCCGTTATAATCGCGTATGCGACGTTAAAACCACACCGGAAAGCCTGACCAATAACATTCACAAACGTGATGTTGTTTTATATAAAATGCATGGTGACTATAGAAATCCCAACCAGGCGATTATCACCCGCGAACAATACGAAACTTACTCCCGAACACACCTTCCCTTTATCAACATGCTGATGGCGGAACTGACCGCTAAAACGTTCCTGTTTATCGGTTTCAGCTTCGAAGATCCCAATCTGCAGTATGTGTTGAGCCGCCTCTATGCACAGTATGCCGAAGGGAAAAGAAATCACTACTGCATTATGCGGCGCGTTCAGCTCGGCGACAGCGGCAGTGAAGATCAGGCGTCCTGTGACTACAACAGCCGTAAACAAAGCTTGATGATCAACGATCTGCGCCGTTACGGCATTCAAACGCTGCTGGTGGATGACTATCGGCAAATCACCGACCTGCTGTATGCCATCGAAACGCAGTTTAAGAAAAGCACGGTGTTTATCTCCGGCAGCGCCGACAACTACCATCCTTATGCCCGTGAAGAGTCCATCCAGTTCATACATCGTCTGGCGCGCCTGCTTATCCGCAAACAGCACCGCATCGTCAACGGCTTCGGCTGGGGCGTAGGCACGGCGGTGATCAACGGCGCACTGGAAGCCATTTACGACAGCCAAGGGAAAATCAGCGAAAGCCAACTGGTGCTGCGTCCGTTCCCCCAATTCGCCAGCGGCGGCATTACCCTACCGGCACTTTGGCACGAATACCGTCAGAACATGATTTCGCTCAGCGGCATCGCAATCTTTTTGTTCGGCAACAAACGCAACGCCGAAGGCGAATACGTGCTGGCCGACGGTTTATTGAAAGAGTTCCAGATCGCCACGGAACAAGGCTGCGTCTGCATACCTATCGGTTGTACTGGCAGCGCATCCGCCGAGATCTACCGAAAAATCAAGGAGGAAATGAAAGAAACCCTCTACCACCGCCACCCCGCCGCCATGAATCTGCTGGATCAGCTTAACGAACCGGGCAGCCTGGCGGAGAAGAAAAAATGCCTGTTGGCACTTATCGATATCATTACTAAGGATAACCCCCGATGACCAGAAAATGTTTTTACAGTTTCCATTATGAGCCGGACAACTGGCGCGCTTCTCAGATACGTGAAATGGGCACGCTGGAAGGTAACCGGCCGGCCACGGATAATGATTGGGAGGAGGTGAAAAAAGGCGGCGATAAAGCCATTGCCGATTGGATCAAAAGCCAGTTGGACAATCGCAGTTGCGCCGTGATTCTCGCCGGTAAAGATACCGCTAATCGCAAATGGATTAATTTCGAAATCTGCGAGGCCTGGAAAAAAGGCATGGGCGTGCTGGTGGTGTATATCCACAATTTGAAAGACAGCGCCGGCGACCAAACCACGAAAGGTAAAAACCCGTTGGATCACATCAAGCTGGGTGACACAAAACTCTCCGCTATCGCCAAAGCCTATGATCCGCCTTACCTGACCAGCACCAATGTCTATAACCACATCAAAGAAAATCTGGCTGAGTGGGTAGAAGAAGCGATCCGCATCCGCGCAAATTACTGATGCCCCTGATAGACAAAAGGCTGCATGTTGATGCAGCCTTTCGTTTGTTTATAGCCCAAACGCCTCACCCATACCGCCCGGTAATATAATCCTCGGTGCGGCGCTGGCGCGGCGAGGTAAAAATCGCGTCGGTATCGTTGTATTCCACCAGCCGCCCCTGATGAATAAAGGCGGTGTAGTCGGAGACGCGCGCCGCCTGCTGCATATTGTGCGTCACCAGCACCACGCTATAGCGCTGCTTGAGTGCGGAAATCAGCTCTTCGATGGTCAGCGTGGAGATCGGATCCAGCGCCGAGGTCGGCTCGTCGAGCAGCAACACCTCCGGCTCGATGGCGATGGCGCGCGCGATCACCAGGCGCTGCTGCTGGCCGCTGGACAAGCGGAACGCGTTTTCGCGCAGCCGGTCCTTCACCTCATGCCACAGCGCGGCGGCGCGCAGCGAACGCTCCACCGCCTCATCCAGCAAACGCCGGTCGCGCACGCCCTGCAGCCGCAGGCCGTACACCACGTTTTCATAGATCGATTTCGGGAACGGGTTCGGCCGCTGGAACACCATGCCCACCCGCCGCCGCAGCGCCGCCACGTCGATCTGCGCGCCGGAGATCGCCGCGCCGTTCAGCTGCAGTTCGCCCTCGATACGGCAGTTGTCCACCAGATCGTTCATGCGGTTGAAACAGCGCAGCAGCGTCGATTTACCGCAGCCCGAGGGGCCAATCAAAGCCGTCACCCGGTGCTTCGGGATACGCAGCGAAATATCATGCAGCACCTGTTTGTCGCCATAAAACAGGTTCAGGCCGTTGACCGCCAGCGCGGTCTGTTCATCGTCGAGATGCTGGACATCCAGCCGGGGCAAACTGCCTGGCGTCATCAAACCCATTACGCACTCCCCAAAAATAGCGTCATTGTTACTGCGACCATGCTCGGTACCGTTCCCTCAACGAATGGCGGATACCCATCGCCGCCAGATTCAAACTCACCACGATCGTCACCAGCAGGAAGGCGGTGGCGAACACCAGCGGCCGCGCCGCCTCTACGCTCGGGCTCTGGAATGCCATATCGTAGATCTGGAAGCTCAAATGCATGAACTTCCGCTCCAGGTGCAGATACGGGAAAATCTCGTCCACCGGCAGCACCGGCACCGATTTCACGACCCCCACCAGCATCAGCGGCGCCGTCTCACCGGCGGCGCGCGCCACCGCCAGGATCAGGCCGGTCATCATCGCCGGCGCCGCCATCGGCAGCACGATGCGCCACAACGTCTCGGCCCGGCTGGCGCCCAGCGCCATCGAGCCCTGCCGCAGCGAGGCGGGAATGCGCGACAGCCCTTCCTCGGTGGCGACGATCACCACCGGCAGCGTCAGCAGCGCCAACGTCAGCGCCGCCCACAGCACGCCGGGCGTACCGAAGGTCGGGTTGGGCAAGGACTCGGGATAGAACAGCTGATCGAGCGTGCCGCCAATCATGTAAACAAAGAAGCCGAGGCCAAAAACGCCATAGACGATCGAGGGCACGCCGGCCAGGTTGACCACCGCGATGCGGATCACCCGCGTCAGCAGATTGTTGCCGGCATATTCGTGCAGATATACCGCCGCAATTACGCCAAACGGCATCACCACGATCGACATCAGGATCACCATCAACACCGTGCCGAAAATGGCCGGGAACACCCCGCCTTCGGTATTCGCTTCGCGCGGGCTGTCGGTGAGGAACTTCTTCACCTGCTCGCCCCAGTGTGCCAGCTTCTCGGTGGTGTTCATGGCGTTCGGGTACCAGGCATCGCGCACCTGGCTGAGCGGAATGGTCAACGTCTGCCCGTGCATGTCGCGCAGCAGCAACGCATCGCGCTGGCGATCGCGGTTCAGCCCCGCCAGACGTTCGGACAACAGCTGATACTGCCGCTGCAGTTCCAGCCGTTCGGCCTTGATGGCGTCCTGTGCGCGGGCGTCCAGCTTATCGTCGCGCTGCAGGCGCTTTTCCCGCAGCCGCAGCGCGTCAAACTGCTGATTGATGCGCGCCATGTCGCGGAATTGAATGTCGTGCGCCTGGCGCGAGAGCGCGGCGATTTGCGGCAGGCGCTGCTGCAACGCCTGCCCCAGATTGCGGCCAGTCAGCGGTTGCCCGTCTTCCAGCAGCCCCGCCAGATAACCGTAAGCGGTGCCGTGGCTGTCGCGTTCCAGCACCAGCAGGCTGCGCGGCGTGCTTTGGCTGTGGACATCGCTGGCCAGCAAGGTGCGGAAATCCTGCCCCTCGCGCTCGCGGTTGCCGACCTTAATCAGATAGCGTTCGACGCTCTGCGCCTCGCCCGGCGGCGTAACGCCCGCCTCGGCCAGCTGGCGCCGGGAAATGCTTTGCTGCTGGTACAGCTCACCGATCACCGTCACCGGTCCGGCGCCGTTCTGATTGAGTTCGAACTGATAAACCGGGCTCGGCCAGAAATAGCGCATCCCCTGCCCGGCCAGCAGCAACAGAATGCCGATCAGCGCCAGCAGGCTGACGGCCACCGAACCGGCGGTCAGCCATATCCACGGCGACCCGCTCTTCACCCAGTTCTTCATGGCGCCTCCTGATTCGGCGTGTAGCGCTTGCGCAGCCGCAGGCGCACCGCCTCCGCCAGCGTGTTGAACACGAAGGTGAAGACAAACAGCACCAGCGCGGTCAGGAACAGCACGCGGTAATGGCTGCTGCCGGAGACCGCCTCCGGCATTTCAATGGCGATGTTGGCCGCCAGCGCGCGCAGCCCCTGGAACAGGCTGCCGTCGATAATCGGCGTGTTGCCGGTAGCCATCAGCACGATCATGGTTTCCCCCACCGCGCGGCCAAAGCCGATCATCAGCGCGGAGAAAATGCCGGCGCTGGCGGATGGCAGCACCACCTTGATCACCGTCTGCCACTGGGTAGCGCCCAGCGCCAAAGAACCCTGGCTCAGGGTCGCCGGCACGCTGAACAGTGCGTCCTCCGCCAGCGAGAAGATGATCGGCACCAGCGCGAAGCCCATCGCCACACCTACCACCAGCGCATTGCGCTGGTCATAATTATCCCCCAGCCAGAAATGCAGCGGCTCACCGAACAACGCCACCTCCAGCCGCGGCCCCAGGTTGAGCGCCAGCCACACCGTCAACGCCAGCAGCGGCAGCAGCAACAGCAGATCGACGCCCGGCCGGCAGCGCGGCATAAAGCGATGGGTCAACGCGCCGCACAGCAGCACCGCCGCCGCCAGCAGCAGCGGCAACGCCAGCACCGCCAACAGATACTGCTCGATGATCGGCGCCAGCCAAATGCCGGCCACCAGCCCGATCACCACCGTCGGCAGCGCGCCCATCACTTCGATAGCCGGTTTGATCACCCGCCGCAGCCCCGGCGTCATAAAGTAAGCGGTATAGATGGCGCCGGCCAAGGCCAGCGGGATGGCGAACAGCATCGCGTAAGCCGCCGCCTTAAAGGTGCCGAAGATCACCGGCATCAGGCTGAATTTGGGTTGGTAACTGTCTTCGCCGGAGGTGGACTGCCAGACATAGGCCGGCTGCGGGTAGTTCTCATACCACACCTTGCCCCACAACGAACGCCAGGTAACGTCCGGATAAGGGTTGTCGAGCGCATAGCGCTGCCAGCCCTGCGCGCTCTCCAGCAGCAGGCCATCGCCGCGCGGCGCGAACGCCATCTGCCGCACCTCGGCGCCCAAACGGGTATTCAGCAGCGGCTGCGGTTGAATGGCGGAGAACAGCGAGAAGCCGCCATCGGGCCGCAGGGTGGCGAACACCCGGCGGTAAGGCTCAGCCACCGTCAGCTCCTGCCCGTCGGCGCCGTGGTCGAAATGCTGCACCGGCGTCAGACGCCAGCGCCGATCTTTTTCCACCTCGAACCACTCGCGCAGATTGCCGTCGGCGCCCTTGATCAGCAGCGCGCTGCCGCCGGGCAGCGCCGTCATCTGATACGGGGCGTGTTCGCCAAGGGTACGCGTTTCACGCAGCTGCAGCTGTGCGCCGTCGATCTGATAACGCGCCAGCCGGTTGCCGGTCAGCAGATAAAGCTGGCGGCCATCCGGCGTCAGCACCAGCTGCTCCCCTTCGTGCTCCAGCGGCCGCTCGCTGAACTGCGGCGGCCGGTCGGGGCTGAAGCGGCCGAACACCAGCCGCCGATCGTCGGTCACTCCGGCCAGCAGATACTGCCCGCGATGCGCATCCGCCAGCGACAGCAGCTTCAGCGGCTTGCGCTGTGGATCCAGCGCCAATGGCTGCTGCCCGAGCGGGAACTGCCACTGCGGCCGGCCGTTTTCAGCCGTGGCGAAATCCGCGCGCGCCACCACAAACCGGCCGTCAGCCTGCGCCAGCGCAAACAGATCGCGCTCGCCGGCGGCCTGCGCGAGCAGCGTCGGTTTGGCCAACAGCGTCTGCTGCGCCAGCGGCATCTGGGCCTGGCCGCTCGGCGCCGGCGTCAGACGATAAAATTGCCCCGCGCCCTGCGCGTCGATGCGATAACCGACGCGCTGCTGCACGTCCATGCCCAGCGCCAGCGCCGGGGCCGATACCGTGAACGGCAGCGGCTGCGCCTGGCCGAGCGAGGCCGGTTTGAACAACGGCAGCACCGCAAACAGCAGATAAACGAAGATCAGCATCAACGTCATCAGCACCATCAGCCCGCTGGCGGTCACTGCCGCCTGCACGCCGCGGTCGATGCGCCCGCGCATGCGATCTCGGGGATGTTGATTGGCCGTCGTCTGTGTCATGTGTCTCGCTGTCGCTGATGTAATCGGGCTTGCGCCGTAAGATAACCGGGCATCTTATGTCAGTTTTATGACGTTTGCATGACAAAGTTACCCGCCATAACTCAGGTTTTTTACACTGCCATCAGACAATATGAATTTGATATATTGCTGAAAAATGACCATAAACACGCTTTATAACGCCAAGAATAAGCCTGCTAACCGTCATTTCATGCTGATCGTTTCACTGCCGGGCATCCCGCCGCGGGGAAAATTTATTGCCGCCGAAAAACGCCGCGCGCCAACGCAATGGATATGTTGGACTTTCCTGTCAATCTCTCGCAATAATGATGAAGGACACTAGAGCGGCATCCGGGCGCTGCGTCCCGGATCCTATTCTAAATTTGAACTGGAGTGGCAATGGGTCAGGAAAAGCTCTACATCGAAAAAGAACTAAGCTGGTTATCCTTTAATGAGCGCGTGTTGCAGGAAGCCGCAGATAAGAGCAATCCCCTGATTGAACGTATGCGTTTTCTGGGCATTTACTCCAACAACCTCGACGAGTTCTATAAAGTCCGCTTCGCCGATCTCAAACGGCGCATCCTGATCAGCGAAGAGCAAGGCTCCGCCGGTTCCTCACGCCATCTGCTGAAAAAGATCCAGGCCAAGGTGCTGAAAACCGATCAGGAGTTCGACGGTCTGTACAACGATCTGCTGCTGGAAATGGCGCGCAACCAGATCTTCCTGATCAACGAACGCCAGGTGTCCGAGAACCAGCAAATCTGGCTGCGGCAATATTTCAAACAGCACCTGCGCCAGCACATCACGCCGATCCTGATCAACCACGACACCAACCTGGTGCAGTTCCTGAAAGACGATTACACCTATCTGGCGGTGGAGATCATCCGCGGCGCGCGCATCGACTATGCGCTGCTGGAGATCCCGTCCGACAAGGTGCCGCGCTTCGTCAATCTGCCGCCGGAAGCGCCGCGCCGCCGTAAGCCGATGATCCTGCTCGACAACATCCTGCGTTACTGCCTGGACGATATCTTCAAGGGCTTCTTTGACTACGACGCGCTCAACGCCTATTCGATGAAGATGACCCGTGACGCCGAATACGATCTGGTCACCGAAATGGAATCCAGCCTGCTGGAACTGATGTCCTCCAGCCTGAAACAGCGCCTCACCGCCGAGCCGGTGCGCTTCGTTTATCAGCGCGACATGCCGAACGAGATGGTAGAGCTGCTGCGCGGCAAGCTGGGCATCTCCAACTACGATTCGGTGATCGCCGGCGGCCGTTACCACAACTTTAAAGATTTCATCAGCTTCCCGAACGTCGGCAAGGCCAACCTGGTCAACAAGCCGCTGCCGCGCCTGCGCCACATCTGGTTCGACGGTTTCCGCAACGGCTTCGACGCCATTCGCGAAAAGGACGTGCTGCTCTACTACCCGTACCACACCTTTGAACACGTGCTGGAGCTGCTGCGCCAGGCGTCGTTCGATCCGAGCGTGTTGGCGATCAAAATCAACATCTACCGGGTGGCGAAAGACTCGCGCATCATCGAATCGATGATCCACGCCGCGCACAATGGCAAAAAAGTCACGGTGGTGGTCGAGCTGCAGGCGCGCTTCGACGAAGAGGCCAACATCCACTGGGCGAAGCGCCTGACCGAGGCCGGCGTGCACGTGATCTTCTCGGCGCCGGGGCTGAAAATCCATGCCAAACTGTTCCTGATTTCACGCCGTGAAGGCGATGAAATTGTGCGCTATGCTCATATCGGTACCGGCAACTTTAACGAAAAAACCGCGCGCATCTACACCGACTATTCGCTGTTGACCGCCGACTCGCGCATCACCAACGAGGTACGCCGGGTATTCAACTTTATCGAGAACCCCTACCGCCCGGTCACCTTCGATAACCTGATGGTGTCGCCGCAGAACTCGCGCCTGAAGCTGTATGAGCTGATCGACAACGAAATCGCCAACGCCCAGGCCGGGGAACAGGCCGGCATTATGTTGAAAATAAATAATCTGGTGGATAAAGGGCTGGTAGATCGGTTATATACCGCGTCCGGCGCCGGCGTGAAGATCCGTCTGCTGGTGCGGGGCATGTGTTCCCTGATTCCCAACCTGCCGGGGATCAGCGACAATATTCAGGTGATCAGCATCGTCGATCGCTTTTTGGAACACGATCGGGTTTACGTTTTCGACAACAAAGGTGACAAACGGGTGTATCTGTCCTCCGCCGACTGGATGACCCGCAACATAGATTACCGTATCGAAGTGGCGGTATCGCTGCTGGATCCGGCGCTGAAACAGCGCGTTCTGGACATTCTGGAGATCCTGTTCAGCGATACGGTCAAGGCCCGTTATGTGGATAAAGAACTGAGCAACCAGTACGTGCCGCGCGGCAACCGCCGCAAAGTGCGCGCCCAGGTGGCTATTTACGAGTATTTAAAAGCTCTGGAACAACCAGGACAGTAGGCCAGCAACTATGCCGCTAAAAAACACTGCAACGAACAAACCGCAGGAAATCGCCGCCATCGACCTCGGGTCGAACAGTTTCCACATGGTGATCGCCCGCGTCGTCAACGGCGCCTTACAGGTATTGGGCCGTTTAAAACAGCGGGTGCACCTCGCCGACGGATTGGACAGCAACAACGTACTCAGTGAAGAGGCGATAGAACGCGGCCTGGCCTGCCTGGCGCTGTTTGCCGAACGGCTGCAGGGCTTCCCGGCGGATAACGTCACCATCGTCGGGACCCACACCCTGCGCCAGGCGGTGAACGCCGAAGTGTTCCTCAAGCGCGCCGCCAAAGTGATCCCCTACCCGATCGAAATCATCGCCGGCCAGGAAGAAGCGCGTCTGATCTTCATGGGCGTGGAACACACCCAGCCGGAGAAAGGCCGCAAGCTGGTGATCGACATCGGCGGCGGCTCCACCGAGCTGGTGATCGGCGAAGACTTCGAGCCGCTGCTGGCGGAAAGCCGCCGCATGGGCTGCGTCAGCTTCGCCCAGCTGTTCTTCCCCGGCGGCGAGATCAGCAAAAACAACTTCCGCCGCGCGCGGCTGGCTGCGGCGCAGAAGCTGGAAACGCTGGCCTGGCAGTACCGCATTCAGGGCTGGCAGTATGCGCTGGGCGCCTCGGGCACCATCAAGGCCGCCCACGAAGTGCTGGTGGCGATGGGCGAAAAAGACGGTCTGATCACCCTCGAACGCCTGGAAATGCTCGCCGAACAGGTGCTGCAGTTCAAAAGCTTCGGCTCACTGAGCCTGCCGGGGCTGTCGGAAGATCGCCAATCGGTGTTCGTGCCGGGGCTGGCTATCCTGTGCGGCGTGTTCGATGCGCTGGCGATCCGCGATCTGCGCCTGTCTGACGGCGCGCTGCGCGAAGGCGTGCTGTATGAAATGGAAGGCCGCTTCCGCCACCAGGACATCCGCAGCCGCACCGCCAAAAGCCTGGCCGATCACTACAACATCGACCGCGAACAGGCCAAGCGGGTGCTGGAAACCACCGAACTGCTCTATTCGCAGTGGATGGCGCAAAATACCAAGCTGGTGCATCCGCAATTGGAAGCCCTGCTGAAATGGGCCGCCATGCTGCACGAAGTGGGGCTGAGCATCAACCACAGCGGCATGCATCGCCATTCGGCCTACATTCTGCAAAACTCCAACCTGCCTGGCTTCAACCAGGAACAGCAGCTGCTGTTGGCGGCGCTGGTGCGTTTCCACCGCAAGGCGATCAAGCTGGAAGAGCTGCCGCGCCTCAACCTGTTCAAAAAGAAACACTACCTGCCGCTGATCCAGCTGCTGCGTCTGAGCACCCTGCTCAACAACCAGCGCCAGTCGACCACCACGCCGGAAACGCTGCGCCTGACCACCGACGACAACCACTGGACGCTGCGCTTCCCGGCCGGCTACCTGGCGCAAAACAACCTGGTGCAGCTGGACTTCGAGCGCGAGCAGGCCTACTGGAACGACGTCGTCGGCTGGAAGCTGCTGATCGACGAAGAAGGTTCGCAAGACGAACAGCGCTCCGCCTGATCCCGCGCCCCCTGCCAGCCAGGGGGTTTTTCTTTCCGCCCTCGCTCCGCCAACCTAAACGAAACCCTAATACGGCGCGCCGCTCGCCGGAAAAAAATGGACAACTTTTGTCATCAGCGCCTAAAATCCGGTTACAAATTCTCGAGCGAATAACACAGGACACCGGCATACCGGGTGATATATGCGCAAGAAAACCACCGGACAGATGACGAAGATAGTGTTGTTTATCAGCTTTATCATTTTAGTCGGCCGACTGCTGTACGCCGCCGTGGTGGCGGTGCCTCATCATCAGGAAAAAAAGCAGGCCGCTGCGCAAAACGCCGCCGAAGTCAGCGCGCCGCAAGAGGACGCCTCCTCTGAATAACCGCCGCGCCCCGTCCGTTTCATAAAAATGACTCCGGCACTCGCTATGCTCTATCTTTTAATGAGCCTGCGTCAGGAACGCCGAGCGCCCGTTAAGGAACACCATGTCAGCCGCAACCCATAACGTCAAAAAAGTCGCTGAACACCGCCAGCGCATTCTCACTCTGTTGTTGAACAATAAGGAATTGGTCGACGGCATTCTCGGCCGGCCAGGGGATGAACACGCCCTCAGCCAAAGCGAACTGCTGAACCAGACGGCGGAAATCACCGGCCTGCTGGACGACATGCACGCCGCCGACCTGGCGGACCTGCTGGAGGCGCTGCCGCAGGACGAACGCATGGCGCTGTGGCGGCTGGTGGGCAACAGCAAGCGCGGCCAGACGCTGGTGGAAGTCGCCGAACCGGTCTGGGACAGCCTGATCGAGGAAATGAGCGATAAAGACCTGCTCAAAGCGATCAAAACGCTGGACGTGGACGAACAGGCCTATCTGGCGCAATACCTGCCGCGTAACCTGATGGGCCGGTTACTGACCTCGCTGGAGCCGGAGCAGCGCGCTCAGGTGCGCGAGATGAGCCAGTACGCCAAAGACAGCGTCGGCTGGATGATGGATTTCGAACTGGTGACGGTGCGGCCGGACGTCACGCTCGGCGCGGTACACCGTTTTTTGCGCATGCGCAAAACCATTCCCGACGCCACCGATAAACTGTTCGTCACCGATCGCAAAAACACCCTGCTGGGCGAACTGCCGCTCACCGCGGTGCTGCTGAACGACCCGGAGATCCCGGTACGCGAAGTGATGGACAGCGATCCCGCCACCTTTCAGCCTGAGGACAAGGCCGATGAAGCGGCCGGCGCATTCGAACGTTACGACCTGATCAGCGCCCCGGTGGTTGACGCCAAGGGCAAACTGATGGGCCGCCTGACCATCGAAGAGATCGTCGACGCCGTCAACGAAGAGAGCGACACCAACCTGCGCCGCATGGGCGGTTTGAGCCCGGAAGAAGACGTGTTCGCCCCGGTCAGCAAGGCGGTTAAAACCCGCTGGGCCTGGCTGGCGATCAACCTCTGCACCGCGTTTGTCGCCTCGCGGGTGATCGGCCTGTTCGAGCACACCATTTCCCAGCTGGTGGCGCTGGCGGCGCTGATGCCGATCGTCGCCGGCATCGGCGGCAACACCGGCAACCAGACCATCACCATGATCGTGCGCGCGCTGGCGCTGCACCAGATCGAAGTCGGCAACATCTCGCGCCTGATGCTCAGAGAGCTGGGCGTCGCCATCATCAACGGCGTGGTGTGGGGCGGCATCATGGGCGTGATCACCTGGCTGCTGTACGGCGACGCGGCGATGGGCGGCGTGATGACGCTGGCGATGCTGCTCAACCTGCTGCTGGCGGCGCTGATGGGCGTGGTGATCCCGATGACCATGCTCAAACTGGGCCGCGATCCGGCGGTCGGCTCCAGCGTGCTCATCACCGCGCTGACCGATACCGGCGGCTTTTTCATCTTCCTCGGCCTCGCCACCCTGTTCCTGCTGTAAGACGCTCAAAGCCGGCCCCGCGCCGGCTTTTTCGTCATTCTGTCGCCGGGTTTGCGCTAACGCAGTAAAGTCGGCCCTCCCGATAGGTTTTCCTCCCGCGCTGTACTACCCTTTTTCAATAAATCATCTTGATTCATCCACGTCATGAATCCAATCACAGGCAGAGGTCATCGGTAAGGATGTCTATGGATATCAGCGCGCCGAACGCGTTCGGCACACACAAAGGCGTTATGCTGACACATTCTCTGTTCGTGGCGCTGGCGACATTTTTGCTCGCCTTGCTGAGCCTGTCGTTATCCAGTGAGGCTCATCACTTCACGCCGCTGTGGTTCCCGACCGCCGCCGCGATCGCCGTGCTGTATCGCCATCCTCCGCGTCATTGGGGTTTGCCGCTGCTGGCCAGCGGCACAGGCATCGTACTCGCCAGCTTCCTGCTGTTCGGCTTCAGCGCCATTCCGGTCAAGCTGGCCGCCATCAACCTGCTGGAAGCGGCAGTGTGCGCTCTGCTGCTGCGCCGCACGCTGCCGGCGATCGATCCGCTGAGCGATCTGGGCTGTTGGCTGCGCTTCGTGGTCTGCGCGGTGATCTTTACCCCGTTGTTCAGCGCGCTGCTGGCCGCCGGACTAACCCCCACGCCGGACCTGACGTTTTGGCAATCGTTCGGCACCTGGTTCATCTCTGAAGCGATAGGGGTGCTGTCGCTGGCGCCGCTCGGGCTCACCTATCACCGCCGTCTGTTGGCCGGGCTGAATCCGTATCCGCTGCTGTTGACCCTGATGGGCTCGCTGGCCTTCAGCTATCTGGCGCTGACGCATCTGCCCTTCCCCTTTACCTTCGTCATCCTGCCGCTGCTGTGGGCGGCTATCGCCCTGTCGCGCTTCGAAACCTTCACCGTCTGTTTCTGCACTCTCCTGCTGATCACCGTCCTGCTGTCGCTGGGCCTGCTGCGCCTTCAGTCTTCCCAGCACACTTTCCTGGGCGAACTCGGCCTCTATCTGCCGATGTTGCTGATCCTGATCCCGGCGCACGCCATGGCGATGGTGATGCACACCTTCCGGGTGGAAAAGCAACATATCGTCGAGAGCGAAAGCCGCTTTCGCAGCGCGCTGGAGTATTCCGCCATCGGCATGGCGCTGGTGTCGCCGGAGGGCAAATGGCTGCAGGTTAACCAGGCGCTGTGCAAGCTGCTCGGCTATCCGCCCGAAAGACTTTATCGCCTGACCTTTCAAGAGATCACCCACCCGGACGATCTGAACGCCGACCTGACCCAACTGCACGAACTGCTCGACGGCCATATCAGCAGCTACACCATGGAGAAGCGCTATATCCGCAGCGACGGCCAGACGGTTTGGGCGCTGCTGGCGGTCTCGCTGGTGCGCGACGGCGAAGGCCGGCCGTTGTACTTCATCTCTCAGGTGGAGGACATCAGCGACCTTAAGCGCAGCGAGGCGGAGAACAACCGGTTGGTGGAGCGCATCACGCTGGCCAACCAGGTGGGCGGCGTCGGCATCTGGGAATGGGTGATGAGCCAGGAAAACTTCACCTGGGATCAGCGCATGTTCGAACTCTACGATCTCCCCCCCGACCAAACGCCGACGCTGGCGTTGTGGCGCACCCTGCTGGTGCCGGAAGATCGCGAGCGCACCGATCGCGAGCTGGCCGAGATCCTGGCGCAGCCGCGGCCGTTCATCATGGAGTTTCGCATCACTACGCGCAGCGGCAAACTGCGCCATATCCGCGGCCAGGGCAACGTGATCCTCGACGATCAGGGCCGGCCGCTGCGCCTGATCGGCACCAATATCGACATGACCGAGCTCAAGAGCCTCGCCGAGGCGCTGCACGAAGAGAAAGAGCGCCTGCACATCACCCTCGACGCCATCGGCGAAGGGGTGATCTCCACCGACAGCCACCTGCGCATCACCTTTATGAATCCGGTGGCGGAACAGATGTGCGGCTGGCCACTCGACCTGGCGATCGGTATGCCCGTCGCCGGCGTGGTGCGCCTGACCAACGGCAAAGACGGCCCGGAAATCGAAAACCTCACGCAATACCCACGGCAATGGCCGGCGGATTATGCGCTGGTGCTGCACAGCCGCGACGGGCGTTATTTCGACGTACAGCAGTCGGTCTCACCGCTGAAAACCCTCGACGGGGAAACCATGGGCGCGGTGATGGTGCTGCAGGACGTCACCGCCTCGCGCGAGCTGATGAAAAAACTCAGCTACAGCGCCTCGCACGATGCGCTGACCGGATTGCCGAACCGCACCCGCTTCGAGAAACAGCTGAAAGCGGCGATCGTCGCCGGCGGGGAACCGTCGTCGCCGCATTCGCTGGTGTTCCTCGATCTGGATCGGTTCAAGGCGGTGAACGACACCGCCGGCCATGCGGCGGGAGATGCCCTGCTGCGGGATATCGCCCAGCTGATGCGGCACCAACTGCGCGGCAGCGACTGCCTGGCGCGTTTGGGCGGCGACGAGTTCGGTCTGATCCTGTACGACTGCCGGCTGGAACAGGCCAAATCGCTGGTGCAGCAAGTGGTTAATCAAATCAGCCAGCACCCGTTCTATTGGGAAGGGAAGATTTATCGCGTCGGCGCCAGCGCCGGCATCACGCGCATCAGTGCCGACGCCAAAAGCAGCGAACTGTTGGCGCAGGCCGATATCGCCTGCTATACCGCCAAGCACCAGGGGCGCGGCCAGGTTTATCTGTACGAAACGCGGCAGAAACAGCTGCTGGAGCGGCAACACGAGGTACTGAGCCAGCAGGAAGTGCAGACGATCATCAGCGAGGGGCAACTGCGGCTGCTGACTCACGCGGTCGCGCCGCCGGCGACGCCGCTGTCGGCCGCGTTTCACCAGGTGAAGCTGCAGGTGATGGCGCCGGACGAGCGCCCGCTGTCGCACGAGGCGTTCATCACCGCCGCGCAGCTGTACGGCCTGATGCCGGACATCGACCGCTGGACGGCGGCGCAACTGCTGGTGAAATATGCCGACGACATCAAACGCAAAGGGCTGTCGCTCTCGCTGCCGCTGGCCATCGACAGCCTGCTGAGCGCCGACTTCCAGCGCTACCTGACGGAAACGGTGCGCGCTTCCTCGCTGCCGCCGCAGGCGCTGCTGTTCAGCGTCGATGAGGCCGCGATACTGGAGCACGCCGCACAGTGTCGGGCATTTCTCCGCGAACTGCAGCAGCAGGGCTGCCGGCTGATCGTCAACGGCTTCGGACATAACATCAATGCGTTCGATGAACTCAGCGATCAGAAGATCGACATCATTCGCATCGATGAGCGCTTTATCACCAACGTGCACTGCAACCAGATGGACGAGCTGATGGTCTCGATGCTCAACGGCGCGGCGCATCGCATTAAAGCGCAGACCTTCGCCGGGCCGGCTCACCAGCCGGTGACGCTGCAGGCGCTGCGCGACATCGGCGTCGATCTGGCGGACGGCGACCAGGTGGCGCTGGAGCAGCCGCTGGCGGTGTTGCTCAGCGACGGCTATTTCGGCATCCGTTAACCTTCTCCCCCCTCTCAGGCGCCGTCTCCCAGGCGGCGCCTCGCATCTCGTTCGTTACATGATATTAACCAAGACAAGATTAGTGATATAAATAACACCTGAAGCTTAAACGATTAAGTAAGATGAAGCGCCCATGCGACTATCAGCGTATCCGTTGATTTTCCTCGGCATGTGATGGCTCAGGGATAAGGGACTATGGAAAAGAAATGGTTTTCCGCCAGGGAACTGATGGGTAAGGCGGGGTTGCCTTCAACTCCGCAAGGGGTCAATTTGATGGCCCGGCGTGAAGGCTGGGTCAGCCGCCGCCGCAGCGGCGTACAGGGCAAAGCGCTGGAATACCATATCGACAGTCTGCCGTTCGGCGCGCGCAGCCTGTCGGCGTTGCGCGAAACCGACCATCCGGATTACGACGTCAAACGCCAGGATCCGATACGGGTCTGGATCGAGTATTACTACCACCTGACGCCGGCCGAGCGGGAAAAGCTGCTGGCGTTCCTGATGCGCGAGGGCATGAGCCGCCTGCTGCAGCTGATCGACACCCCTCGCTAGCTCTGCGTTCAACTCTCCCCTTTCGGCGCCCAGCCGTCGTTGTGCCACAGATGCAGCGTGGCGTAAGAGCGCCACGGGCGCCAACGTTCAGCGTAGCGTTCTATCTGGCGCGGCGTCATGCCGGGAAAACGCTGTTTGATCAGGTAATCGCCGGCCAGGAACACGTCCGGCCACGACCAGGCGCGCATCGCGATATAGCTGGCGGTCCAGCTGCCGATACCCGGCAGCGCGGTCAGCGCCTTGATGCCCTGTTCGATATCCAGCACGTTGTCGAGCTGCAGCCGCCCTTCGCCCAGCGCGCGGGCGATCTCGATCAGCGCCGCCGCGCGCTTCAGCTGCACCCCGAGCGGGCGCAGTTCTTCGGGCTGCAGCTGCGCCACCCGTTCTGCGGTGGGGAAGACATGGGTGATGCCCTCATGCGGCGTCGCCAGGGCTTCCCCCCAGCGTTCAGTCATCCGCCCGGCGAAGGTCGCCGCCATTTTTACGCTGACCAACTGGCCCAGCACCGCCCGCGCCGCCTGCTCGAAACTGTTCACGCAGCCCGGCAGGCGCAATCCCGGCGCATCGGCCGCCAGCGAGCCCAGCGCCTCATTGATGCGATCCGGCGCGGCATCCAGATCAAACAGCAGGCGCACCCGGCGCAACACCTCCGTCGTCACCAGACTGAGCGCAGGCGCGATCTCTACCCGAACCCGATTGCGCGCTTCTTCCGGCTGCACGCTGACCCAGCCGCGGTGTTCCGTGCCGCCCAGGCTGACGGCGATCGAGCGCAGGTAGCGGCGTCCGTCGACCCGCTCCACGCCCTGCACGGCGCGCGCCTGCAAGAAATTCAGCATGCGCTCCCAGTCATAGGGCGGCCGATAGCCCAGGTGAAACACCAGCCCACTGGCGGCGGCCCGTTCACCGCGCGCGCCGCCGCTGCGCAGCGCTGACGGGATCAGGCGATAGCGCGCCTTGAACAGCTCGTTGAAACGCCGCAGGCTGCCGAATCCGGCGGCGAACGCCACCTCGCTGAGCGGCAGATCGGTGTCCGCCAGCAGGCGTTTGGCCTGCAGCAGCCGATGCGACTGGGCGTAATCGATCGGTGAGGCGCCAAACTGTTCGGCGAAAATGCGCCGCAGATGGCGATCGGAAATGCCCAGCCGCGCCGCCAGCGCTTCGCAGCTGTGTTCAGACAGATACCCCTGCTCGATGAGCTGCACTGCCACCTGCGCATAGCGGTTGCCCAGATCGATCAGCGCCAGGCCGGGCGCCAGCTCCGGCCGGCATTTGAGGCAGGGGCGAAATCCCGCCAACTCTGCCGCCGCCGCGCTCGGATAAAAGGTGCAGTTTTCCAGCTTCGGCGTGCGGGCGCTGCACACCGGGCGGCAATAAATGCCGGTGGAGGAAACGCCGACGAAAAAACGTCCGTCGAATTTGCGGTCACGCGCGCGCAGCGCGTCGTACAACGCTTGCTGTTGAGTATTCATGGCAACGCTCGGGGTCGGTTTTTTCTGCATTATGGGGCTCGGCTGGCGTGCTGACGTGCGGAATTCGGACATTAAGTTAAGCACGCCGCCGCCGCGCCCGCTAAATTTTTCGACACTCGCGCATTGGCGCATTGCCCGCCGGCCTCGTCTCGGGTAAAGTCGCCCCCCTTCATTGGCATGGGGACAAAAAAGAGATGTTTATTGGATTCGATTACGGGACCGCCAACTGTTCCGTTGCAGTGATGCGCGACCACGGCCCCGAGCTGTTGACGCTGGAAAACAACGCGCCCTATCTGCCTTCGATGCTGTGCGCGCCGACCCGCGAAGCGGTGAGCGAATGCCTGCACCGCCATTGGCAGATCCCAACCGGCAGCGAAGAAAACCAGCAGTTGCTGCGCCGCGCCATCAGTTACAACCGCGAAGAAGACATTCCGGTCAACGGCGACAGCGTGCTGTTCGGCCTGCAGGCGCTGGCGCACTACATGGAAGATCCGGAAGAGGTGTACTTCGTGCGCTCGCCGAAATCCTTCCTCGGCGCCAACGGCCTGAAGCCGCAGCAGATCGCGCTGTTCGAAGACCTGGTGTGCGCCATGATGTTCCACATCAAACGCCAGGCGGAAAATGTGCTGCAGACCGGCATCGATCAGGCGGTGATCGGCCGGCCGATCAACTTCCAGGGTATCGGCGGCGACGAAGCCAACCGGCAGGCGCAGGGCATTTTGCAGCGCGCCGCCGAACGCGCCGGTTTCAAGGACATTGAATTCCAGTTCGAGCCGGTGGCGGCGGGGCTGGACTTCGAGGCGACGCTGAGCGAAGAGCAAACCGTGCTGGTGGTGGACATCGGCGGCGGCACCACCGACTGCTCGGTGCTGCTGATGGGGCCGCAGTGGCGCGACCGCGCCGATCGCCAGCAGAGCCTGCTGGGCCACAGCGGCTGCCGGGTCGGCGGTAACGATCTGGACATCATGCTGGCCTTCAAACAGCTGATGCCGCTGTTCGGCCTCGGCGGCGAAACCGCGAAGGGCATCGCCCTGCCGGCGCTGCCTTACTGGAACGCGGTGGCGACCAACGACGTGCCGGCGCAAAACGACTTCTACAGCGCCGCCAACGGCCGCGTGCTGCGCGATCTGATCCTCGACGCGGCGGAGCCGGAAAAGGTGAAACGCCTGCTGAAAGTGTACCAGCAGCGCCTGAGCTACCGACTGGTGCGGGCGGCCGAAGAGAGTAAGATAGCCCTGTCCGGCCAAACGGCCATCAGCGCGCCGCTCAATTTCGTGCAGGCCGATCTGGCGGAGAGCATCAGCCAGGATCAGCTCGCCGACGCCATCTCGCAGCCATTGATGCGCATCCAGGAGCAGGTCAGCGCCGCATTGGCCAGCAGCCAGACCGCGCCGCAGGTGATCTACCTGACCGGCGGCAGCGCGCGTTCGCCGCTGCTGCGCGCCGCGCTGCAACAGCAGCTGCCGGGCATTCCGATCGTCGGCGGCAACGACTTCGGCTCGGTCACCGCCGGGCTGGCGCGCTGGGCGCAAACGCTGTTCCGTTGACAGCCCAAGGGCGCGGCTCGCCGCGCCTTTGTTTATTGGAGGCCCTATCATGTCCACCTTGCTTACCCTCGACAGCGCCAGGCTGCGGCTGCGCCCCTGGCGTGACGACGATCTGCCGGCCTTCGCCGCGCTTAACGCCGATCCGCAGGTGATGCGCTATTTCCCGGCGCTGATGACGGCCGAGGAAAGCCGCGCGCAGGCCGAACGCATCCGCGCCTTCATGCAACAACACGGCTGGGGGCTGTGGGCGGTGGAAGTGAAAGACGGCGCGCCTTTTATCGGCTTTGTCGGGCTGGCGCGGCCGGGTGACGACCTGCCCTGCTCCCCCTGCGTGGAGATTGGCTGGCGGCTGGCGGCGGCTCACTGGGGCAACGGCTACGCCGCTGAGGCGGCGCGCGCCGCGCTGGCGTGCGCCTTCGACACGCTGCACCTGCCGGAAGTGGTGTCCTTCACCGCCGAAGATAACCAGCCGTCGCGCCGGGTGATGACGCGCATCGGTATGCGCTTCGACGGTGAAACCTTCCTGCACCCGCGCCTGCCGGCGGGCCATCCGCTGCAACAGCACGTCTTGTACCGGCTTAACCGGCAAACGTGGCGCGAACGCCACGGCGATTAATACAGCGTATCCTTCAGCCGCTGCGGCAGCGCGCTGTCGTACTCCTCACCGTCGAAGCGCGTTTGGCTCACCGCGGCCAAGATTTGGCCGGGGCTGGGCAGCGCCGAACGTTCGAGGCGGCGGCCCTCTTCCCACAACCCCGAACGCAAGATCGCCCGGCTGCACTGGAAGAACACCGCCTCCACCCGAATGCGCAGCACCGAACGCGGCAGCTGGTTGCGGTGGGCGAAGCGCTGCAACACCGCCGGCGCCACCACGATCTCCGCCCGCCCGTTAATCCGCAGCGTTTCGCCGATGCCGGGGATCAGCAACAGCAGCGCCACCCGGTTATCGTGCAGGATATTGCGCAGGCTATCGATGCGATTATTGCCGCGCCGGTCCGGCAACAGCAGGGTTTTCTCGTCTTCGATCTGGATAAAACCGGCCGGATCGCCGCGCGGGGAGACATCCATGCCGTCCGGCCCGACCGTCGAGAGGGCGGCAAACGGCGCCGCCTCGATAAACGGACGGTACGCCGGGTGGATATAGCTGACTTCTTTAAAAACCGAGGGCGCGGCAGGTTTGCCGTAAAGCTGTTCCAGCGCCGCGAGGTCGTTGATGATATCGCCAGACATTGCAGTTTCCTGAATAAGTCATATTGACCCCTTCAGCATAGAGCAAAATCGCCGGCGGCTCTTACTCAGCGCTGGCGTGGTTCAGCGTCTGAATGTCGTCCGCATCCAGCGTCAGGCGGGTGGCGCTGACCAACTCATCCAGCTGCGGCAACGAGGTGGCGCTGACGATCGGCGCGGTGATGCTCGGACGCGCAATCAGCCAGGCCAGCGAGACCTGCGCCGGAGAGCTGCCGTGTTTACCTGCCACCTGATCCAGCGCCGCCAGAATGCGGAAACCGCGCGGGTTCAGGTAGCGTTCGACGATGCGATCGCCGCGCTGGCTTTTGCCCTCGTCCGCTTTGCTGCGGTATTTGCCGGTCAGGAAGCCGCTGGCCAGCGCAAAGAAGTTGATCACCCCGAGACCATGGCGCTGCGCCACGCCTTCCAGCTCGGCTTCATACCCTTCGCGCGCATACAGATTGTATTCCGGCTGCAGGGTTTCGTAGCGCGCCAATCCGTTGCTTTCGCTCACCCGCAGCGCTTCTTCCAGGCGATCCGCCTGATAGTTGGAGGCGCCGATCGCCCGCACCTTGCCGGCCTTGATCAGCGCATCGAACGCCGCCAGCGTCTCTTCCAGCGGCGTATCGCGGTCATCGTCGTGCGACTGGTAGAGATCGATATAATCGGTTTGCAGACGGCGCAGCGAATCTTCCACCGCCTGCTGAATATAGCGCGGCGACAGCCCCTGTTTGCCTTCGCCCATCGGTTTGCCCACCTTGGTGGCGATGATCACCTGGTCGCGCTTGCCGCTCTTCTTCAGCCATTCGCCGATGACGGTTTCCGATTCGCCGCCCCGGTTGCCCGGCGCCCAGCTGGAATAAACGTCGGCGGTATCGATAAAGTTGAGCTGATTGTCCACCAGCGCATCCAGCAGATTGAACGAGGTCGCTTGATCCGCCGTCCAGCCGAACACGTTGCCGCCAAAGGTCAACGCCGGCACCTGAATGCCCGAACGGCCCAGTTGTTTCTTGCTCATCACAAAGGCTCCATGGGTTAAATGATTTGCCTGTTAATTATTAGCGCCAAATGCAGGAAATCGTTAAAACGTATTGGCTATAAGCCGGAATAAATCACTTATAAACATAGCACGCGCAAATCACCCACTTATTAAGACAATGCTGACGGTTCCTCCATATTTCCTTCATTTTTATGCCGTCTTCGCTGGCTAAACTAGTATCCTGTAAGGAGTGTCATTTTTGTGGCAATGAGTGCCCGCGCCCCTGCCTTTTGGAGAGAATTTTCACCACCATGAATGCAAAACCCCAACGTCGTTCCCTGCTGCTGCGCCTGCTGGCTGCGGCGATTGCGATCATCGTCGCCGTTCTGGCCTGGCGCCATTTCAGCGCAGCCCAACCGACCGCCGGGACGACGCCGGGCGCGCACCAGGCCGCCGGTAAAACGGGAGCGGGCCGCGCGGCGGGTGGCAGACGCGGCGCGCCGATGTCGCCGGTGCAGGCGGCGACAGCCACGCAACAAACCGTGCCGCGCTATCTTTCCGGCTTGGGCACCGCCACCGCCGCCAATACCGTGACCGTCACCAGCCGGGTCGATGGCCAACTGATGGCGATCCACTTTACCGAAGGCCAGCAGGTCAAAGCCGGCGATCTGCTGGCGGAGATCGATCCCCGGCCGTTCCAGGTGCAGCTGACCCAGGCTCAGGGGCAGTTGGCAAAAGATCAGGCCACGCTGGCCAACGCCCGACGCGATCTGGCGCGCTATCAGCAGTTGGTGAAAACCAATCTGGTTTCCCGTCAGGAGCTGGATACGCAGGCCTCGCTGGTGCAGCAAACCGAAGGCGCCATCAAAGCCGATCAGGGCGCGGTCGACAGCGCCAAACTGCAGATCACCTACAGCCGCATCACTGCGCCAATCGACGGCCGCGTCGGCCTGAAACTGGTCGACGTCGGCAACTACGTCACCAGCGGCAGCACCACCGGTCTGGTGGTGATCACGCAGACGCACCCGATCGACGTGGTGTTCACGCTGCCCGAAGGCAACATCGCCGATCTGCTCAAGGCGCAAAAAGCCGGGCCGGTGAGCGTCGAAGCCTGGGATCGCACCAACCAGAACAAGCTGACGACCGGTTCGCTGCTGAGCCTGGACAACCAAATTGATACCGCCACCGGCACCATCAAGCTGAAAGCGCGTTTCGCCAACGAAGATGACGCGCTGTTCCCCAACCAGTTCGTCAACGCGCGGCTGCAGGTGGATACCCTGCACGATGCGGTGGTGATCCCGACCGCCGCGCTGCAGATGGGCAACGAAGGCAACTTCGTCTGGACGCTCAGCGAAGACAACAAGGTCAGCAAACATCGGGTCACCGCCGGCGTGCAGGACAGCCGGCAGGTGGTGATCAGCGCCGGCCTCAACGCCGGCGATCGGGTGGTGACCGACGGCATCGATCGCCTGACCGAAGGCATGCAGGTGGAAGTGCTCGCGCCGAACGACGCGCCTGCGACGTCAAAAGCCAAGCGCGAACCTGACGTTCAGAGGAAGTCCTGATGCAGGTGATGCCTCCCAACGCCGGCGGCGGTCCGTCCCGCCTGTTTATTCTGCGTCCGGTCGCCACCACGCTGCTGATGGTGGCGATATTGCTGGCGGGGATTATCGGCTATCGCGCGCTGCCGGTATCCGCGTTGCCGGAAGTGGACTACCCCACCATCCAGGTGGTGACGCTATACCCCGGCGCCAGCCCGGACGTGGTCACCTCCGCCATTACCGCGCCGCTGGAACGCCAGTTCGGCCAGATGTCCGGCCTGAAGCAAATGGCGTCGCAAAGCGCCGGCGGCGCCTCGGTGGTGACGCTGCAATTCCAGCTGACGCTGCCGCTCGACGTCGCGGAGCAGGAAGTGCAGGCGGCGATCAACGCCGCCACCAACCTGCTGCCGAACGATCTGCCCTACCCGCCGATTTACAGCAAGGTTAACCCCGCCGATCCGCCGATCCTGACGCTGGCCGTCACCTCCACCGCCATGCCGATGACGCAGGTGGAAGACATGGTGGAAACCCGCGTGGCGCAAAAAATTTCTCAGGTGACCGGCGTCGGCCTGGTGACCCTGGCCGGCGGCCAACGCCCGGCGGTGCGCGTAAAATTAAACGCCGCGGCGGTCGCCGCCTATGGCCTGAACAGCGAAACCATCCGCGCCGCCATCAGCAACGCCAACGTCAACTCGGCGAAAGGCAGCCTTGACGGCCCGACCCGATCGGTCACCCTGTCCGCCAACGACCAAATGAAATCCGCCGACGACTATCGCCAGCTGATCGTCGCCTATCAAAACGGCGCGGCGATCCGCCTGCAGGATATCGCCACCATCGAACAAGGGGCGGAAAACACCCGGCTGGCGGCCTGGGCCAACCAGCAGCAGGCGATCGTGCTGAACATCCAACGCCAGCCCGGCGTCAACGTCATCACCACCGCCGACAGCATCCGCGAAATGCTGCCGACGCTGATTAAAAGCCTGCCCAAGTCGGTCGACGTTAAGGTGTTGACCGATCGCACCACCACCATCCGCGCCTCGGTCAGCGACGTGCAGTTCGAGCTGCTGCTGGCTGTCGCGCTGGTGGTGATGGTGATCTACGTGTTCCTGCGCAACGTGCCGGCGACCATTATCCCCAGCGTGGCGGTGCCGCTGTCGCTGGTGGGCACCTTCGCCGCCATGTACTTCCTCGGCTTCTCCATCAACAACCTGACGCTGATGGCGCTGACCATCGCCACCGGCTTCGTGGTGGACGACGCCATCGTGGTGATCGAGAACATCTCGCGCTACATCGAGAAAGGGGAAAAGCCGCTCGACGCCGCGCTGAAAGGGGCCGGCGAGATCGGCTTCACCATCATCTCGCTGACCTTCTCGCTGGTGGCGGTGCTGATCCCGCTGCTGTTCATGGGCGACATCGTCGGCCGCCTGTTCCGCGAGTTCGCCGTCACGCTGGCGGTAGCGATTTTGATCTCCGCCGTGGTGTCGCTGACGCTGACGCCGATGATGTGCGCGCGCATGCTCAGCCACGAATCTCTGCGCAAGCAGAACCGTTTTTCCGCCGCCTCCGAACGCTTTTTCGAGCGGGTGATCGCGCGCTACGGCCAGTGGCTGAAAACGGTGCTTAACCATCCCTGGCTGACGCTTGGCGTGGCCGTGGGCACCCTGGCGCTGACGGTGCTGCTGTACCTGCTGATCCCGAAAGGTTTCTTCCCGGTGCAGGACAACGGCATCATTCAGGGCACGCTGGAAGCGCCGCAGAGCGTCTCGTTCAGCAACATGGCCGAGCGCCAGCAGCAGGTCGCGGCGCAGATCCTCAAAGATCCGGCGGTGGAAAGCCTGACCTCGTTCGTCGGCGTCGACGGCAGCAACGCCACGCTCAACAGCGGCCGGCTGCAGATCAACCTGAAACCGCTGAGCGAACGCAGCGACCGCATTCCGGCGGTCATCAGCCGCCTGCAGCAGCAAACGGCGCAGTTCCCCGGCGTGAAGCTGTACCTGCAGCCGGTGCAGGATCTGACCATCGATACCCAGGTCAGCCGCACCCAGTACCAGTTCACCCTGCAGGCGATGTCGCTGGACGATCTCAGCCTGTGGGTGCCGCAGCTGATGGATGAGCTGAAGCGCACCCCGCAGCTGGCGGACGTCACCAGCGATTGGCAGGATCAGGGGCTGGTGGCCTACGTCAACGTCGATCGCGATTCGGCCTCGCGCCTCGGCGTCACCATGAGCGACGTGGACAATGCGCTGTACAACGCCTTCGGCCAGCGCCTGATCTCCACCATCTACACCCAGGCCAACCAATACCGCGTGGTGCTGGAGCACGACGTCAGCGCGACACCGGGGCTGGCGGCGCTCAATGAGATCCGTCTGAGCGGCAAGGACGGCGCCGTGGTGCCGCTGAGCGCCATCGCCAAAATCGAAGAGCGCTTCGGCCCGCTGTCGGTCAACCATCTCGATCAGTTCCCATCGGCCACCGTTTCGTTCAACGTCGCCGACGGCTACTCGCTCGGCGAAGCGGTGGACGCGGTCACCCAGGCGGAAAAAAATCTCAACATGCCAAGGGACATCACCACCCAATTCCAGGGGGCGACCCTGGCCTTCCAGGCGGCGCTCGGCAGCACGCTGTGGCTGATTTTGGCGGCGGTAGTGGCGATGTACATCGTGCTGGGCGTGCTGTATGAAAGTTTCATTCACCCGGTGACCATCCTCTCCACCCTGCCGACCGCCGGGGTTGGCGCGCTGCTGGCGCTGATGATGGCCGGCAGCGAGCTGGACGTGATCGCCATCATCGGCATCATCCTGCTGATCGGCATCGTGAAGAAGAACGCCATCATGATGATCGACTTCGCGCTGGCGGCGGAACGCGAGCAGGGCTTATCGCCGCGCGACGCCATCTATCAGGCCTGCCTGCTGCGTTTTAGGCCGATCCTGATGACCACGCTGGCGGCCCTGCTCGGCGCGCTGCCGCTAATGCTGAGCACCGGCGTCGGCGCGGAGCTGCGGCATCCGCTCGGCGTCTGTATGGTCGGCGGTTTGATCATGAGCCAGATCCTGACGCTATTCACCACGCCGGTGATCTACCTGCTGTTTGACAAACTGGCGCGCAACACGCATCGCCAGCCGGATACGCAGGAGCTGCCGTGAAATTCTTCGCCCTGTTCATTCACCGGCCGGTGGCCACCACCCTGCTGACGCTGGCCATCGCCATCAGCGGCGCGATCGGCTTTCGCCTGCTGCCGGTGTCGCCGCTGCCGCAGGTGGATTTTCCGGTGATTTCGATCAGCGCGTCGCTGCCGGGCGCCTCGCCGGAAACCATGGCGTCCTCGGTGGCAACGCCGCTGGAGCGCGCGCTGGGCCGCATCGCCGGGGTTAACGAAATGACCTCGATGAGCTCGCTCGGCAGTACCCGGGTCATTTTGCAGTTCGATCTCGATCGCGATATCAACGGCGCCGCGCGCGACGTGCAGGCGGCGATTAACGCCGCGCAAAGCCTGCTGCCGACCGGCATGCCGAGCCGCCCCAGCTACCGCAAGGTCAACCCATCCGACGCGCCGATCATGATCCTGACGCTGACCTCGGACACCTACAGTCAGGGGCAGCTTTACGATTTCGCCTCCACCCAGCTGGCGCAGAAGATCAGCCAGACCGAGGGCGTCGGCGACGTTTCCGTCGGCGGCAGCTCGCTGCCGGCGGTGCGGGTGGAGCTGAACCCTTCGGCGCTGTTCAATCAGGGCGTGTCGCTGGACACCGTACGGCAGGCCATCGCCAACGCCAACGTGCGCCGCCCGCAGGGCACCGTGGAAAACCCGCAGCAGCGCTGGCAGATCCAGGCCAACGACGCGCTGAAAACCGCCGATGCTTATCGTCCGCTGATCATTCATTACAACAACGGCTCGGCGGTGCGTTTAGCCGACGTGGCCGAGGTCAAAGACTCGGTGCAAGACGTGCGCAACGCCGGGATGACCGACGCCAAACCGGCGATCATTCTGGCCATCAGCCGCGCGCCGGACGCCAACATCATCGAAACCGTCGATCGCATTCGCGCCGAACTGCCCGCCCTGCAGGAGAATATCCCGGCTTCGATTCAACTCAACGTCGCGCAGGATCGTTCGCCGACCATCCGCGCGTCGCTGGCCGAGGTGGAGCAGTCGCTGGCGATCGCCATCGGGCTGGTGATCCTGGTGGTGTTCATCTTCCTGCGCTCCGGGCGCGCCACGCTGATCCCGGCTGTCGCCGTACCGGTGTCGCTGATCGGCTCGTTCGCCGCCATGTATCTGTGCGGGTTCAGCCTCAACAACCTGTCGCTGATGGCGTTGACCATCGCCACCGGTTTTGTGGTGGACGACGCCATCGTGGTGCTGGAAAACATTTCCCGCCACGTCGAGGCCGGCATGAAACCGATCAACGCCGCGCTGCTGGGCGCGCGGGAGGTCGGTTTCACCGTGCTGTCGATGAGCGTTTCGCTGGTGGCGGTGTTTATCCCGCTGCTGCTGATGGAAGGCCTGCCCGGCCGGCTATTCCGCGAGTTCGCCGTCACTCTGTCGGTGTCGATCGGGCTGTCGCTGATCGTCTCGCTGACGCTCACGCCGATGATGTGCGCCTACCTGCTGCGCCACCAGCCGCCGCGTTCGCAGCGGCGGGCGCGCGGCTTCGGTAAAATGCTGCTGGGGCTGCAGCAGGGCTACGGGCGCTCGCTGAACTGGGTGCTCGGCCACTCGCGCTGGGTGCTGGCGGTGTTCCTCGCCACCGTTGCGCTCAACGTTTGGCTGTATATCAGCATCCCGAAAACCTTCTTCCCGGAACAGGATACTGGCCGCCTGATGGGCTTTATCCAGGCCGACCAAAGCATTTCGTTCCAGGCGATGCGCGGCAAACTGGAAGACTTCATGAAAATCGTGCGCGAAGATCCGGACGTGGAAAACGTCACCGGTTTTACCGGCGGTTCGCGCACCAACAGCGGTTCGATGTTCATCTCACTGAAACCCCTGTCGGTACGCAGCGACGACGCGCAGAAAGTGATCGCCCGCCTGCGCGCCCGCCTGGCCAAAGAACCGGGCGCCAGCCTGTTTCTGATGGCGGTGCAGGATATCCGCGTCGGCGGCCGGCAGGCCAACGCCAGCTATCAATATACGCTGCTGGCGGACGATCTCGCCGCGCTGCGCGAATGGGAGCCGAAGATCCGCACCGCACTGGCCGCATTGCCCGAGCTGGCGGACGTCAACTCGGATCAGCAGGATAAAGGCTCGGAGATGGATCTGGTCTACGATCGTGAAACCATGGCGCGCCTCGGCATTTCGGTGTCCGACGCCAACAACCTATTGAACAACGCCTTCGGCCAGCGACAGATTTCGACCATCTACCAACCGCTCAACCAATACAAAGTCGTGATGGAAGTGGCGCCGCCCTACACCCAGGACGTGAGTTCGCTGGACAAAATGTTCATCATCAACAACGAAGGCAAAGCGATACCGCTCTCCTACTTCGCCAGTTGGCGGCCGGCCAACGCGCCGCTGTCGGTCAACCATCAGGGGCTGTCCGCCGCCTCGACCGTCTCCTTTAACCTGCCGGACGGCGGCAGCCTGTCGGACGCCACCGCGGCGGTCGAGCGCACCATGACTCAGCTCGGCGTGCCGTCTACGGTGCGCGGCGCGTTCGCCGGCACCGCCCAGGTGTTCCAGGACACCCTGAAGTCGCAGCTGATCCTGATCCTGGCGGCGATCGCCACGGTGTACATCGTGCTCGGCGTGCTATATGAGAGCTATATCCATCCGCTGACCATCCTTTCCACGCTGCCTTCCGCCGGCGTGGGGGCGCTGCTGGCGCTCGAGCTGTTCGGCGCGCCGTTCAGCCTGATCGCGCTGATCGGCATCATGCTGTTGATCGGCATCGTGAAGAAAAACGCCATCATGATGGTCGACTTCGCGCTCGAGGCGCAGCGCAACGGCGGCATCAGCGCCCGCGAGGCGATTTTCCAGGCCAGCCTGCTGCGTTTCCGGCCGATCATGATGACCACGCTGGCGGCGTTGTTCGGCGCGCTGCCGCTGGTGCTGACCCGCGGCGACGGCGCGGAGCTGCGCCAGCCGCTCGGCATCACCATCGCCGGCGGCCTGGTGATGAGCCAACTGCTGACGCTGTACACCACCCCGGTGGTCTACCTTTACTTCGACCGGCTGCAGGCGAAGTTCCGCCGCAACAAGCAACTGGCCCCGCTGCCCCATTAATGGCCGACCGATGCTGATGAAACACGCCGCCACCGTACGCTGGCAACTCTGGATAGTGGCATTCGGCTTCTTTATGCAGACGCTGGATACCACTATCGTCAACACCGCCCTGCCCTCGATGGCCGCCAGCCTGGGGGAGAACCCGCTGCGCATGCAGTCGGTGATCGTCTCCTATGTGCTGACGGTGGCGGTGACGCTGCCGGCCAGCGGCTGGCTGGCGGACAAGGTCGGCGTACAGCGGGTGTTTTTCAGCGCCATCGTGCTGTTTACCCTCGGCTCCCTCCTCTGCGCCCGCTCGGCAACCCTGAACGAGCTGATCGCCTCGCGCGTGCTTCAGGGCGTCGGCGGCGCGATGATGGTGCCGGTCGGGCGCCTGACGGTGATGAAGATCGTGCCGCGCGAGCAGTACATGGCGGCGATGACTTTCGTGACGCTGCCAGGCCAGATCGGCCCGCTGATGGGGCCGGCGCTCGGCGGTTTCCTGGTGCAATACGCCAGCTGGCACTGGATTTTCCTGATCAATATTCCGGTGGGCATCGTGGGCGCCATCGCCACGCTGCTGCTGATGCCCAACTACCAAATGCAGACCCGCCGCTTCGATCTCAGCGGCTTTATCCTGCTGGCGATCGGCATGGCGTCGCTGACGCTGGCGCTCGACGGCCATAAAGGCATGGGGCTGTCCGGCGGCGCCATCGCCGGTCTGGTGGCGCTGGGCGCAGCGGCGCTGTTGGGGTATGTTTGGCATGCCTACGGCAATAGCCGCGCCCTGTTCTCGCTGCGGCTGCTGCGCACCCCGACCTACAAAATCGGGCTGCTGGCCAGCCTGCTGGGGCGCATCGGCAGCGGCATGCTGCCGTTCATGACGCCGCTGTTCCTGCAGGTGGGCATGGGTTTCACGCCGTTCCACGCCGGGCTGATGATGATCCCGATGATCATCGGCAGCATGGGCATGAAGCGCATCGTGGTGCAGGTAGTCAACCGCTTCGGCTACCGCAACGAGCTGGTGGCCGCCACGCTGCTGCTGGCGCTGGTCAGCCTGAGCTTCCTGCTGGCGGCGATGCTCGGCTGGCTGTGGCTGCTGCCGGTGGTGCTGTTCTTCCAGGGGATGATCAACTCACTGCGCTTCTCGGCGATGAACACCCTGACGCTGAAAGATCTGCCGGACCGGCTGGCCAGCAGCGGCAACAGCCTGCTGTCGATGGTCATGCAGCTGTCGATGAGCCTCGGCGTCAGCGTCGCCGGCATCTTGATCGGCAGCTTCGCCCATCACCAGGTGGTGGCCGACAGCCCGGCCATCCACAGCGCATTTATCTACGGCTACTGCTGTATGGCGTTGATTATCGCCCTGCCCGCGCTGGCCTTCGCGCGCGTGCCGGCCGATAGCGCGCCCAACCGCACGCTGACCAAAGAGCCGGGTACCGGCTCAACGAGGTTGCAATGAGGATAGGCATTACCGGAAAACTGTTCCTGGCCATTTTCGCTACCTGCATGCTGGTGTTGATCACCATGCATTGGGGGGTGCGCGTCAGCTTTGAGCGCGGCTTTATCGATTACATCAAGAGCAGCAACGAGCAGCGCATCAACATGCTGAGCGAAGCGCTGGAGGAACAGTACAGCCATCATGGCAACTGGATATTCCTGCGCAACAACGATCAGGTGGTCTACCAGATCATGCGTTCGTTCGAGCAGAATAGCGACAGCAGCCACAATCTGCCGCCCAAGGGGTGGCGCACCCAGTTTTGGGTGGTGGACAGCCAGTTCAATCGCTTGGTCGGGCATTCGGGCCCCTTGCCGAAGGAGGGGCCGCGCCACCCGATCCGCTACAACAACGAGATCGTCGGCTGGGTGCTCACCACCCCGGTCGAGCGCCTGACGCGCAATACCGACATCAACTTCGATCGCCAGCAGCGGCGCACCAGCTGGATTATCGTCGCGCTCTCCACCCTGTTGGCGGCGGCGGTGACCTGGCTGCTGTCGCGCGGCATGCTGGCCCCGGTCAAGCGCCTGGTGGCGGGCACCCACCGCCTGGCGGCGGGCGATTTCACCACCCGCGTGGCGGTCAGCAGCCAGGATGAACTGGGCAGGCTGGCGCACGACTTCAACCAGTTGGCCACCTCGCTGGAAAAAAACGAGCAGATGCGCCGCGCCTTTATGGCCGATGTATCACATGAGCTGCGCACGCCGCTGGCAGTGCTGCGCGGCGAGCTGGAGGCGCTGCAGGACGGCGTGCGCCAGCCGACGCCGGCGTCGCTCAGTTCGCTGCAGGCCGAGGTATCCACCCTGACCAAACTGGTCGACGACCTGCACCAGCTGTCGCTCTCCGATCTCGGCGCGCTGGCCTACCGCAAGGCGTCGGTGGACTGCGTGCACCTGGTGCAGATCGCCGTCGCCGCCTTTCGCGAACGCTTCCGCGCCAAAGGGCTGGATATCGTCACCCATCTGCCGGCCCAGGCGCCGCTGTTCGGCGATCCCGATCGCCTGAACCAACTGTTCAATAACCTGCTGGAAAACAGCCTGCGTTACACCGACGCCGGCGGCCGGTTGGAGATCGGCGTCGAACTGCAGCCGGGGCGGCTGCTTCTTTACTGGCAGGACAGCGCGCCGGGCATCAGCGATCAGCAACTGACGCGCATTTTCGAACGTTTCTACCGGGCGGAAGGTTCACGCAACCGCGCCAGCGGCGGTTCCGGGCTGGGGTTGGCGATCTGCCACAACATCGTGGAAGCGCACGACGGGAAAATCCGCGCCGAGCATTCGCCTTTAGGCGGCGTGCGCATTACAGTAGAATTTGCTACCCCGATAAAAAATAAGGCGCCCTGATGGACATTCAGAATCAACCCGTGCAGATCATGATTGTTGAAGATGAGCCCAAGCTGGGCCAGCTGCTGGTGGATTATCTCCAGGCGGCGGGCTACGCCACCCGCTGGCTGACCAACGGCAATGAGGTGGTGCCGACCGTGCACCAGCATCCGCCGGCGCTGATCTTGCTCGACCTGATGTTGCCGGGGGCCGACGGCCTGACGGTGTGCCGCGAGCTGCGCCGCTTCAGCGACGTGCCCATCGTGATGGTGACGGCGAAAATTGAAGAGATTGACCGCCTGTTGGGGCTGGAGATCGGCGCCGACGATTACATCTGCAAACCCTACAGCCCGCGCGAAGTGGTGGCGCGGGTGAAAACCATCCTGCGCCGCAGCTATCGGCCACAGGAGAACGCGCGGGAAGATGATCTGCTGCACATCGATGAACCGCGCTTCCAGGCCAGCTATCAGGGGCAGTTGCTGGATCTGACGCCGGCGGAGTTCCGCCTGCTGAAAACGCTGGCCAGCCAGCCGGGCAACGTGTTTTCACGCGAGCAGTTGCTGAACAACCTGTACGACGACTACCGGGTGGTCACCGACCGCACCATCGACAGCCACATCAAAAACCTGCGCCGCAAGCTGGAACTGATCGATGGGGAAAAATCCTTTATCCGCTCGGTATACGGCGTGGGCTACCGCTGGGAAGCCGAGCCTTGCCGGCTGATGAATGGGGTTTAGGGGGAAATCAGCGCGTCCAGTCTTCAACCGCCAACCCGGGCACCATGGCGAATGCGCGATCGTTGGTCACCAGCGTCGCGCCACGGCTCTGCGCGTGAGCGGCGATCAGTTGATCCATCGCGCCCATGACTTTGCCCTTTCTCTCCATGTTTGCCCGCATTTCACCGTAGCAGCGGGCGGCCTCGCTATCCCATGCATAGACCGTCACCGCAGCAAGAAAGGCCTCGACCATGCTTTGCAACGCCTTGTTCCGCCGTTTAGCCACACCGTAACGCAGTTCCGCCTCCGTGACGCTGGAAATACATACGGCAGAAGGCGGGAGCTTTTCCATGACGTTAAGCACCTGCGGATGCTGCCGAAACAAGTGGCTGACGGTGTTGGTATCAAACATGTACATCGCCTACTCTTCCTCTGAGAAGGGATCGCGGTCGGCAACCCCTTGCTGACGATCTTCCGCGCCAAGAAACTCTTGCGGCACCGGCGTTTGGGCGATAATGCTCAGCAGCGGTGCCCAGCTGTCCGGCTTTGCCGGATATTTGGATAAAATCACGTTGCCCTCCCGATCGCGACGGATATAGACACGATCCGTATCAAATTCAAATTCCACCGGTAACCTCACCGCCTGATTTCTGCCGTTTTTAAACAGCTTTGCGATCCTTTCCATCTCGACACCTCCACAGCAGGCATAGGCCAAAGCATATGCCTGTAGCGTGTCGATGCCAAGATGTATCGCTCATTTTTCATCCACATTGACGAAACGGCCAAACAGTAACGCACAATCTCACGGGGTGACACCCTGTTCCCCTCGTTATGCGGCGCACTGCGCAATCACGCCTTCTCCCTTAGCTTCCCGTGCGGCGCTGTGCCTCTCGGGCGAAAACTCCGCGCCGGCGCAAAAAAACTGCGCATTTTTTCAACTAAGCTGCTGTGAGGTTTAGCCGCCGATTTTCAAGCGATTGGCTACACTTACATCACGAATCGGAACCTACAGGAGAAGAACCATGGCAATCGGTCATTACGAGCTGAAAAAAGCAAAGAACGGACAGTACCACTTCAACCTGAAAGCCAGTAACGGCGAGATCATTCTGGCCAGCGAGATGTATGCCAGTAAAGCCTCGGCGGAGAACGGCATCGCCTCGGTGCAGACCAATTCACCGCACGAAGCGCAGTACGAACTGAAGCACAGCGCCAGCAATCAGCCCTACTTTGTGCTGAAGGCCAAGAACCATCAGGTGATCGGTGTCAGCGAAATGTACAGCTCCGAAAGCGCGGCCAAAAACGGTATCCAGTCGGTGATAAAAAACGGCCCGACCACCGATATCCGCGATTTGAGCGCCTGATCCCCCGTTTCACCCGCGCGGTGGCGGCCACCGCGCGTTTTCCGTTTGACCGGGATCAATCTCCCTTGAATAAATCCGGTTAACTGCTGATTTCTTGCCGCGCTGCGGCTACAATCCCCCGCTTTTACTGCGCCATCAGGTGGCGTGGTGCTGACCTGAAATCAGACCGAGACACACTATGTTTACACCAGAACTTCTCTCCCCGGCCGGCACGCTGAAAAATATGCGTTACGCCTTCGCCTACGGCGCCGATGCGGTTTACGCCGGCCAGCCGCGCTACAGCCTGCGGGTGCGCAACAACGAGTTCAACCACGAGAATCTGGCGCAGGGTATCAACGAAGCGCATGCGCTGGGCAAAAAGTTCTACGTGGTGGTGAACATCGCCCCGCACAACGCCAAGTTGAAAACCTTCCTGCGCGATCTGAAGCCAGTTATCGATATGGGCCCGGATGCGCTGATCATGTCCGATCCCGGCCTTATCATGATGGTGCGCGAAGCCTTCCCGCAGATGGACATCCACCTGTCGGTGCAGGCCAACGCCGTTAACTGGGCGACGGTGAAGTTCTGGAAGCAAATGGGCCTGACCCGCGTGATCCTGTCGCGCGAACTGTCGCTGGAAGAGATCGCCGAGATCCGCGCCGAAGTGCCGGACATGGAGCTGGAGATCTTCGTCCACGGCGCGCTGTGCATGGCCTACTCCGGCCGCTGCCTGCTGTCCGGCTACATCAACAAGCGCGATCCCAATCAGGGCACCTGCACCAATGCCTGCCGCTGGCAGTACAAAGCGGAGGAAGGCAAAGAGGACGACACCGGCAATATCGTGCACCTGCACGAGCCGATCCCGGTGCAAACCGTCGAGCCGACGCTGGGCATCGGCGCGCCGACCGACAAGGTGTTCATGCTGTCTGAAGCGCAAAAGCCAGGCGAATATATGAGCGCCTTCGAGGACGAACACGGCACCTATATCATGAACTCCAAGGATCTGCGCGCCATCCAGCACGTGGAGCGTCTGACGCAGCTCGGCGTGCATTCGCTGAAGATCGAAGGGCGCACCAAGTCGTTCTACTACTGCGCCCGCACCGCACAGGTCTATCGCCGCGCCATCGACGACGCGGCCGCCGGCAAACCGTTCGATCCGACCCTGCTCACCACGCTGGAAGGCCTGGCGCACCGCGGCTATACCGAAGGCTTCCTGCGCCGCCACGTGCACGAAGCGCAGCAGAATTACGACTACGGCTCCTCGCTCTCCGAGCGCCAGCAGTTCGTCGGCGAATTCACCGGCGTGCGCCGTGATGGCTGGGCGGAAGTCGACGTGAAGAATAAGTTCGCGCTCGGCGACAGCGTCGAAATGATGACGCCGGGCGGCAACGTGGTGTTCACCCTCGAGAGCATGCAAAATAAGAAAGGCGAATCGATTGAGGTGGCGCCGGGCAACGGCCATATCGTTTATTTGCCGATCCCGCAGGATATCGATCTCAATTATGCGTTGCTGATCCGCAATTTGGCGGAAGAAAATAGCGCCGGGGCATAAAAATGAATCGCCGTCATTCGGTGGCGATTTTTAGCAAATATTAGAATTGGATCACATCAATGCGCGCGCAGCTTGGTTACTATCACGCTGCTTAAAACGAACAACGAAAATATTTGCATAGCAATACTAGGAACCACCTCCTTAGCCGGCCCAATCTCCCTTGGGCTGGCTTTTTCTTTATGGGTGCGCCTATTTTTTTCCACCATGCCTATTTCCATAACTTATTCCCGTTATCCGTTTTAATAATAATAATCACGCCGCTTCGATATATAAATAACGCTACAGCGATTAATCCTCGCTTCTTTAACACTTCGCTTATTTCTGCGTAAAATTCAGATAAATTCGCCTTGCTTCATATTCACTGAGCGCCGGGAAATAAGCGGAATTAGCTGAATATTCTGATGGCCTGGTGGCGGCAGCTGGTTTATCTTGAGGCATTCTTGGTTTTCCGCCGGAGGATATCGGCAATGCCTCAACACTCACATGCGTCCGCCCTGCTTATCATCAACGGCAAAGGCGCCGGTAACGAAGAGCTGCGTCAGGCGGTCAACCGGCTGCGCAAAGAACAGATAACGTTGCACGTGCGCGTCACCTGGGAGCACGGCGATGCCGCGCGCTATGTCGCGGAAGCCGCGCAGCTCGGCGTCGGCACCGTCGTCGCCGGCGGCGGTGACGGCACCATCAACGAAGTGGCCGCCGCGCTGGTGCAGCTGCCGGCGCACAACCGGCCGGCGCTGGGCATCCTGCCGCTCGGCACCGCCAACGACTTCGCCATGGCGTGCAATATCCCTCCGTCCCCCGAACTGGCGCTGCAGCTGGCGATCAAGGGCCGCTCGGTGCCTATCGATCTGGCGAAGGTCAACGGCGAGCGCTACTTCATCAACATGGCCACCGGCGGCTTCGGCACCCGTATCACCACTGAAACGCCGGAGAAGCTGAAAGCGGCGTTGGGCGGCGTGTCCTACTTCGTTCACGGCTTGCTGCGCATGGATACGCTGCAGGCCGACCGCTGTGAAATCCGCGGGCCGGACTTCCGCTGGGCCGGCGAAGCGCTGGTGATCGGCATCGGCAACGGTAAACAGGCCGGCGGCGGCCAGGAACTGTGCCCCAGCGCGCTGATCAACGACGGCCTGCTGCAGTTGCGCCTGCTGATCGCCGATGAACTGCTGCCGGCGCTGGTCGCCGCCCTGTTCAACGACGAAGAGAGCAACAGCATCCTCAGCGCGGCGCTGCCGTGGCTCGAGATCGACGCGCCGCATGAGATGACTTTCAACCTCGACGGCGAACCGCTCAAAGGCCGCCATTTCCGCATCGAAGTGTTGCCGCAGGCCATCGAATGCCGCCTGCCGCCTAACTGCGCCCTGCTGGGCTGACCTTGTCGGGCGCAGCCGCTGCGCCCCGCTTCTTCCCCTCTGTTCACCCGCTTCCGCGCACGATCAAATGTGATCCTCTCCGGCAAATTCATTAATTCATACTTGTATGGTAGTTAGTTCATGGCGTATTTTCGCGCTATCTCTCCGCAGCTACAGGATGTGAAGGTTATGAAAATCGTCAACGCCGAGGTGTTCGTCACCTGCCCGGGGCGCAACTTTGTCACGCTGAAAATCACCACCGATGACGGCATCATCGGCCTCGGTGACGCCACGCTGAACGGGCGCGAATTGCCGGTGGCCTCTTACCTGAAAGATCACCTCTGCCCGCAGTTGATCGGCCGCGACGCGCAGCGGATCGAGGACCTCTGGCAATTCTTCTACAAAGGCGCTTACTGGCGGCGCGGCCCGGTGACCATGTCCGCCATTTCCGCCGTCGACATGGCGCTGTGGGACATCAAGGCCAAGGCCGCCAACATGCCGCTGTATCAGCTGTTGGGCGGTGCCTCGCGCTCGGGAGTGATGGTGTATTGCCATACCACCGGCCACTCGATCGATGAGGTGCTCGACGACTACGCCAAACATAAAGAGCAAGGCTTCAAGGCGATCCGCGTTCAATGCGGCGTGCCGGGCATGAAAACCACCTACGGCATGGCCAAGGGCAAAGGCCAGGCCTATGAGCCGGCCACCAAGGGCGACTGGCCGGAGGAGCAGCTGTGGTCGACGGAAAAATACCTCGACTTCACCCCCAAACTGTTCGACGCGGTGCGCAACAAGTTCGGCTTCAACGAACACCTGCTGCACGACATGCACCACCGCCTGACGCCAATTGAAGCGGCGCGGTTCGGTAAAAGCGCCGAACCGTATCGCCTGTTCTGGATGGAAGATCCGACGCCGGCGGAAAATCAGGCCTGTTTCCGCCTGATCCGCCAGCATACCGTCACGCCGATCGCTGTCGGCGAGGTGTTCAACAGCATCTGGGACTGCAAACAGCTGATCGAAGAACAGCTGATCGACTACATCCGCACCACCCTGACGCACGCGGGCGGCATTACCGGCATGCGGCGCATCGCCGACTTCGCCTCGCTGTATCAGGTGCGCACCGGTTCACACGGCCCTTCCGATCTGTCGCCGATCTGCATGGCGGCGGCGCTGCACTTCGATCTGTGGGTGCCGAACTTCGGCGTGCAGGAATACATGGGCTATTCCGAGCAAATGCTCGAGGTGTTCCCGCACAGCTGGACGTTCGACGACGGCTATATGCATCCGGGCGACAAGCCGGGCATCGGCATCGAGTTCGATGAGAAGCTGGCGGCCCGTTACCCCTATGAACCGGCCTACCTGCCGGTCGCGCGTCTGGAGGATGGCACCTTATGGAACTGGTAAACACCATGCGCAGCGTCGTGATCGAACAGCCCGGGCGCCTGGCGCTGCAGACGCGCGCGCTGCCGCAGCCGGCGGCCGGCGAGGTGCGGGTCAAGGTGAAATTCGCCGGCATCTGCGGCTCCGACGTCCATATCTATCACGGCCATAACCCGTTCGCCCGCTATCCGCGTGTGATCGGCCACGAGTTCTTCGGCCTGATCGATGCGCTGGGCGAAGGCGTCGATCCGGCGCGCCTCGGCGAACGCGTCTCGGTAGACCCGGTGGTGAGCTGCGGCCACTGCTATCCCTGTTCGGTCGGCCGCCCCAACGTCTGCACCTCGCTGCAGGTGATCGGCGTGCACCGCGACGGCGGCTTCAGCGACTATGCCTGCGTGCCGGCGCGCAACGCCTATCCGGTTCCGCCGGCCATCAGCGATCGCCACGCCGCGATGATCGAACCCTTCAGCATCGCCGCCAACATTACCGCCCATCTGCAACCGCGCCCCGACGACATCGCGCTGATCTACGGCGCCGGGCCGATGGGGCTCACGGTGATCCAGACGCTGAAAGGGGTGTACGGCGTCAGGCAGGTGTGGGTCGTCGATCGCATCGCCGAGCGGCTGGAGATGGCGCGCGCCAACGGCGCCGACCAAACATTCAACAACGCCGAGGCCGCATTGCCGCAGGCGCTGCAGCAGCGCGGCGTTCAGCCGACGCTGATCGTCGATGCCGCCTGCCACCCCGCCATTTTACCGGAGGCGATCGCGCTGGCTTCGCCGGCGGCGCGCATCGGCATCATGGGCTTTTCCGGCGACGCCTGCACCCTGACCCAGCAGAGCATCACCAGCAAGGAGCTGTCGATCTTCTCCTCGCGCCTGAACAGCGCGCGCTTTCCGCAGGTGATCGCCTGGATGGCGGACGGCAAGCTAGACCCGCAGCGGCTGCTCACCCACTGCGTGCCCGCCGACGACGTCGAACGGGCGATGCAGATGTTCGAGCGGGATCAGCGCACCTGCTGCAAGGTGCTGCTGCAGTTTGAGTAACGCCAAGGCGGCATCGGGGCATGGGCGGCGCCCGCCGCCCATGCAAACAACGAAGCATCACGATTAAAACGACACCCAGTGGAGCGCTTTATGTTTAAAAACCTGCGTTGGACCATCGTGTTCCTGCTGTTCATGGTCTACATGATCAACTACCTCGACCGCGTGGCGCTGTCGATCACCGTGCCGATGATCGAACAGGATCTGATGCTGAACGCCGAACAGTTCGGTCTGATCTTCGGCAGCTTCTTCTTCGGCTACGCCATTTTCAACTTCGTCGGCGGGCTGGCGGTCGACCGCTTCGGCCCGACATTGGTGCTGGGCGTGGCGGTCGGCCTGTGGTCCATCTTCTGCGGCATGACGGCGATCGCCACCGGTTTTTACTCAATGCTGATCCTGCGCGTCCTGTTCGGCATGGCCGAAGGGCCGATCTGCGCCTCGGCCAACAAGATGATCAACGGCTGGTTCCCGAAGAAACAGGCGGCGACCGCCGTGGGCCTGCTCAGCGCCGGTTCGCCGTTGGGCGGCGCGGTGGCCGGGCCGATCGTCGGCTATCTGGCGCTGGCGTTCGGCTGGCGGCCGGCGTTTATGATTATCTGCGCCATCGGCATCGTCTGGATGCTGGTGTGGTTCTTCGTGGTGGCGGATAACCCGGCGAAAAGCCAACGCGTCAGCAACGAAGAACGGGCGCTGATCGCACGGTTGAAACAGGAAAATCTCGGCGAGGAAAGCGCCTTGAGCGACGCCCCGCACGGGCTGGGCTACTACCTGAAGCAGCCGATCATTCTGGTCACCGCCTTCGCCTTCTTCTGCTACAACTACATCCTGTTCTTCTTCCTGAGCTGGTTCCCCTCGTATCTGGTGCAGGCACACAACCTGAACATCAAAGAGATGAGCCTGACCACGATGATCCCGTGGATCGTCGGCTTCGTCGGGCTGGCGCTCGGCGGCTATATTTCCGACAAGATCTTCAACATCACCGGCAAATTGCTGCTGTCGCGCAAGATCGTGTTGGTCACCAGCCTGCTGGCGGCGGCGGTGTGCGTGGCGTTGGCGGGCACCGTCAGCAGCGTGGTGCCGGCGGTGATGCTGATGTCGGTGTCGATCTTCTTCCTCTACATTACCGGCGCTCTCTACTGGGCGATCATCCAGGACGTGGTGCATAAATCCCGGGTCGGCGGCGCCAGCGGGTTCATTCATTTGATCGGCAGCGTCTCCGGCATCATCGGGCCGATCGCCACCGGCTACATCGTGCAGAACACCGGCAAATTCGACAGCGCCTTTATGCTGGCGGGCGGCGTCGCCGCGCTGGGCGCGCTGCTGGTGCTGCTGGTGATCAAGGCGCCGCGCGCAACGGCGGGCGTGCAAATCTTAAAACCCTAACGCCAGACGGGGCGGCTTCGCCCCTTTGCTTACCTCTCCAGGGACATTGAACATGAGACTTTCCGACCACAGCGCGCTGCCGGCCGCCGTTATCCGGCCCGGCTACGCACGTGAGCGCGTGAAACCGCGCATGGCGCATATCGGCTTCGGCGCGTTTCACCGCGCGCACCAAGCGATGTACGCCGACAGGCTGGCCAGCGAGCACGGCAGTGACTGGGGCTACTGCGAAATCAGCATGCAGCACGGCCGGCAAAAGATCGCCGATCTACGGCAACAGGACCTGCTGTTCTCGGTGGCGGAGATGGACGACGACGGTTGGCGGGGCCGGGTCATCGGCGTGGTGCGCCAGGCGCTGCACCTGCAAACCGACGGGTTGGCGGCGGTGCTGGCGGCCCTGACGCAGCCCGAGATCGCCATCGTCTCGCTGAGCATCAGCGAAAAGGGCTATTGCCACCACCCCGCCAGCGGCCGACTGATGGCGGAACACCCGGCGATCACGCATGATATCGCCCACCCGGCACAGCCGCAGTCGGCGCCGGGGCTGCTGCTGGCGGCGCTGCGCCTGCGCCGTGAACGCGGGCTGCCGCCGTTCGCCGTGATGTCCTGCGATAACATGCCGGCCAACGGCCGGGTCACGCGCCAGGTGCTGGTCGAACTGGCGCAGCGGCAGGATCCGGCGCTGGCCGACTGGGTGCGTCAAGAGGTCGCCTTCCCTTCCACCATGGTGGATCGCATCGTGCCGGCGGTAACGCCGGAGGCCCGCCGGCAGTTGCGCACCTGGCTGGACGGCGTCGAAGATGAGGTCGGCGTAGCCTGCGAGCCGTTCAGCCAGTGGGTCATTGAAGATCGATTTCCCCAGGGGCGCCCGGCCTGGGACAAGGTCGGCGCCGAACTGGTGAGCGACGTGCTGCCGTACGAGGAGATGAAGCTGCGCATGCTGAACGGCAGCCATTCGTTTCTCGCCTACCTCGGCTACCTGGCCGGTTATCAGCACATCGGCGACTGCATGCAGGATGCGGATTTTGTCCGCGCCGCCCGTCACCTGATGCTGGCGGAACAGGCGCCGACCCTGCAGGTGCCGAACGTCGATTTGGCGCAGTATGCCGACTCGCTGCTGCAGCGTTACCGCAATCGCGCGTTGAAACACCGCACCGCGCAGATCGCCATGGACGGCACGCAGAAGCTGCCGCAACGGCTGCTGGACGCGATCCGCTGGCATCTGGCGCGCGGCAGCCGCTTCGACTGCCTGGCGCTGGGCGTCGCCGGCTGGATGCGCTACGTCGGCGGCCGCGATGAACAAGGCGAGCCGATCGCCATCAGCGATCCGCTGCGCGAGCGCCTCGCCGCGTTGGTCGCCGGCAGCGAGGAAGGCCGGCCCCGCGTCCTGGCGCTGCTGCAACTCGACAGCGTCTTCGGCCGCGATCTGCCCGATTCGCCTGACTTCGTCCACGCCGTCAGCCACGCTTATCACCAACTGCTGAGCCTGGGGGCCAACGCCGCTGTCGCCGCTCTGCCGCTTACCGACCGGGAGGTTTCCGATGACCGTCACCACGCATAACGCCGTCAATACCGGCAATCAACCGCTGCTGCGGCGCGTCGCCAGCGCGTCGGCCATCGGCACCGCCGCCGAATACTATGATTTCTTCGCCTACGGCACCGCCGCGGTGCTGTTCTTCGGCCAGCTGTTTTTCCCCAGCGCCGATCCGCTGATCAGCACGCTGGCGGCCTTCGCCACCTACGCGGTCGGTTTCCTGGCGCGCCCGCTGGGCGGCATCGTGTTCGGCCATATCGGCGACAAAGTCGGCCGCAAGAAGGCGCTGGTGATCACCATCCTGATCGTCGGCCTCGGCACCTTTTGCATCGGCCTGCTGCCTACCTATGAGCAGATCGGCATCTGGGCGCCGATCGCGCTGATCTTTATCCGCGTGCTGCAGGGCTTCGGCGTCGGCGGCGAACAGGCCGGCGCGGTGCTGATGACCGCCGAATACGCGCCGCCGCCGCGGCGCGGTTTCTACGCCAGCTGGGTGCAGATCGGCGCGCCGGCCGGTTTCCTGCTGCCGTCCGGGCTGTTCGCGCTGCTGACCGCCGTGCTGTCGCCGGCGCAGATGCTGGACTGGGGCTGGCGCATTCCGTTCCTGCTCAGCCTGCTGCTGGTGCTGGTCGGGCTGTTTATTCGCCTGAAGATCGACGAGTCGCCGGTGTTTACCCAAATCCGCGCCACCAAAGCGGTGGAGAGCCGGCCGGTGGTGGAAGTGGCCCGCCGCTATCCCGGCCTTATCGCCAAAGGGGTGTGCGCCAAGCTGATCGAAGCCTGCGCCTTCGCCATGTTCACCGTGATCGTGCTGGCCTACGGCAAGGCCAACCACCTCAACGAAAGCATTTTGCTGGAGGCGATGATCGTGGCGGTGCTGCTGGAGATTTTCGCCATTCCGCTGATGGGCCGCCTCTCCGATCGGCTGGGGCGCAAACCGGTTTACATCGCCGGCGCGCTGCTGCAGGTGGTGTGCATCGTGCCGTTCTTTATGGCGATCAACCTCGATAATTTCTGGGTGACGCAGATCGCCATGATCGTGGTGCTGACCTTCGGCCACAGCATGTGCTACGCGCCGCAGGCCTCCTACTTCCCGGAGCTGTTCCCCACCCGCGTGCGCTGCAGCGGCATCGCGCTGATCTGGCAGATCGGCTCGCTGATCGGCAGCGGCATTCTCGGGCTGCTGGCGGTGAAGATCCTGCAGGTGACCGGCGGCCATTACTACGGGCTGGCCGGTTACATGATGGTGCTGGGCGTGGTGTCGGCCCTCGGCCTGAGCCTGATGCCGGAAACCGCGCCAGAGCGGCGCAAGCAGGAATATCAGGATTGGCATCACTGAGTTCCCCTGCCTGGCGGGTGGATTTATCCCCCCGCCCTCAACCAATAATCTGCTAGTATGGTGGCATTCGAACTCCAGCCAGATGCCTGATTGTCGCCATGTCTGAAACGTACAGTCTCACCAACAACGTCCCGGTCAACCAGCAGATCTATCGCTTCCTGCGCAAAGATATCGTCGATTGCACCATCCCCCCCGGCACCCTGCTGTCCGAGAAAGAGATCTCCACCCGCTTCAACGTTTCGCGCCAGCCGGTGCGCGAAGCCTTCATCAAGCTGGCGGAGGCCGGCCTGGTGCAGATCCTGCCGCAGCGCGGCACCTTCGTGATGAAGATTTCCGCCAAACGCGTGGCCGACGGGCGCTTTATCCGTCAGGCGGTGGAATGCGCCATCGTGCGCCGCGCGGCCGAGCGCGCCACTCCGGCGCAGCTGATGACGCTGGAGCATAACCTGCACCGTCAAGAGCTGGCGGCGCAGAACGGGCAAACGCGCGAATTTTTGGCGTTGGACGACGAGTTCCACCAGCTGCTGACCCAGTTTGCCGACTGCCCGCTGGCGTGGGAGACCATCGAAACCATCAAGGCCACCATGGATCGGGTGCGTTTCCTCAGCCTGAGCGAAGTCTCGCCGCCGGAGAGCCTGATCAAGCAGCACTACCGCATCTACGAAGCGCTGAAAGCGCGCGATGCCGAGGCGGCGGAGCGCGCCATCCACGATCATCTGCAGGAGATGATCTACTCCATCACCCCGATCGCTCAACAGAATACCGCGTGGTTCGAGATCGAATAATCAATCGCTTAGCGCGCCGGGGGCGATCGCCCCCGCGTATTTGGCCACGCAAATGGCATTTCCTCTCAATCGCATCTATTGTTTGTCCTTGCCGGAGCAAGTTCGGTAGCATCGCTTTACAGCTTCAATCACCGCTTTTTACTGCGCCGGTGGTCAAAAACCCTTGCATTGCCGGTGTATGAAGAAGCTTAATCGGGAGTGAATCATGACTGATATTGTGCAGTTGCTAGGAAAGGAAGCGGAAGATCTGCTGCAACACCGCTGTACCACTATCCCCGCCGAGAATCTCTACCTGCCGGGCGCCGACTTCGTCGACCGCGTAATGATCGATAACAACCGCCCCAACAGCGTGCTGCGTTCGATGCAAACCCTGTTCAACCACGGCCGCCTGGGCGGCACCGGTTATCTGTCTATCCTGCCGGTCGACCAAGGCATCGAGCACTCCGCCGCCGCCTCGTTCGCCGCCAACCCGCTGTATTTCGATCCGAAGAACATCGTCGAGCTGGCGATTGAAGCCGGCTGTAACTGCGTCGCCTCCACCTACGGCGTGCTGGCGTCGGTATCGCGCCGCTATGCGCATAAAATTCCGTTCCTGGTCAAACTCAACCACAACGAAACGCTGAGCTATCCGACCCAGTACGACCAGACCCTGTACGCCAGCGTCGAGCAGGCGTTCAACATGGGGGCAGTGGCGGTCGGCGCCACCATTTACTTTGGTTCAGAGCAGTCGCGCCGCCAGATCGAAGAGATCTCTATCGCCTTTGAGCGCGCGCATGAGCTGGGCATGGTCACCGTGCTGTGGGCCTATCTGCGCAACCCGGCGTTCAACAAAGACGGCGTGGACTACCACTCCAGCGCCGATCTGACCGGCCAGGCCAACCACATCGCCGCCACCATCGGCGCCGACATCGTCAAACAGAAAATGGCGGAAAACAACGGCGGCTACCGCGCGGTGAAATTCGGCTATACCGACGACCGCGTCTACACCAAGCTGACCACCGATCACCCGATCGATCTGGTGCGCTACCAGCTGGCCAACTGCTACATGGGCCGCGCCGGGCTGATCAACTCCGGCGGCGCCGCCGGTGAGAACGATCTGCAGGAATCGGTGCGCACCGCGGTGATCAACAAACGCGCCGGCGGCATGGGCCTGATCCTGGGGCGTAAAGCCTTCAAGAAATCGATGAAAGACGGCGTGGCGCTGATCAACGCCGTGCAAGATGCCTATCTGGACAAGAAGGTCACCATCGCCTGATGTGACGGACCGCCTGTCCCAAAGCCCGGTTCGCCGGGCTTTTTTGTGCCCGCTCCCCTTAACCCGACGCTGCCAACCTTCTCTTTCTTTCACTTTAAACTTTCAAAATAAAATATTTATCTTTCAAATTGTGATCTATTTAAAACAAATAGCCCAACAAAGTGACTACTGTAAGGCCCATGGCGACAGAGCCGCCGTTCGCTCCAGGCCATAACAGTCCATTACAGGAGAACATAATGATTGAGCTAATCACCCACGGCGCCGAGTGGTTTATCGGCCTGTTTCAGAAAGGCGGTGAAGTGTTTGTCGGCATGGTGACCGGCATTTTGCCTTTGTTGATCAGCCTGTTGGTTATCATGAACGCGCTGATCAAATTTGTTGGCCAGGAACGTATCGAACGATTGGCGCAGCGCTGCGCGGGCAACCCCGTCTCGCGTTATCTGCTGCTACCGCTGATCGGCACCTTTGTCTTCTGCAACCCGATGACCCTCAGCCTGGGGCGTTTCATGCCGGAGAAATACAAGCCGAGCTACTACGCGGCGGCCTCCTACAGCTGCCACTCGATGAACGGCCTGTTTCCACACATCAACCCCGGCGAGCTGTTCGTTTACCTCGGCATCGCCAGCGGCCTGACCACCCTCGGCCTGCCGCTCGGCCCGCTGGCGGTGAGCTATTTCCTGGTGGGGCTGTTCACCAACTTCTTCCGCGGCTGGGTTACCGATCTCACCACCAGCCTGTTCGAACGCAAGATGGGCATCCGTCTGGATCGCCAGGTGCAACTTTAATTCGTGGAGTGCAGCATGAGTGCTTATATCCGTATTGAAAAAGGCGCCAGCGGCTGGGGCGGCCCCCTGGAACTGCCTATCGAACCCGGCAAAAAAGTGGTGTACATCACCGCCGGCACCCGGCCTTCCATCGTCGATCGCCTCAGCGAATTGACCGGCTGGCCGGCCGTCGACGGTTTCAAAGAGGGCGAACCGCCGGCGGAAGAGATCGGCGTGGCGGTGATCGACTGCGGCGGCACCCTGCGCTGCGGCCTGTACCCGAAACGCCGCATTCCGACGGTCAATATCCATGCCACCGGTCAGTCCGGCCCGCTGGCGCAGTTTATCCTCGAAGACATCTATGTCTCCGGCGTGCGCGACCACAACATCAACCGAATCGAAGCGGCAGATAGCCAACCCGCCGCCGCCGTTGCCGCGCCGCCCAAGGCGCGCGACTACGACACCAGCAAGAAGATCACCGAGCAAAGCGACGGGCTGCTGGCGAAGGTCGGCATGGGCATGGGATCGGTGGTGGCGGTGTTCTTCCAGGCCGGGCGCGACACTATCGACACCGTGCTGAAGACCATTCTGCCGTTTATGGCATTCGTCTCGGCCTTGATCGGCATCATCATGGCCTCCGGCCTCGGGGACTTTATCGCTCACGGCCTGACGCCGCTGGCCAACAGCCCGATCGGCCTGGTGACGCTGGCGCTGATCTGTTCATTCCCGCTGCTGTCGCCGTTCCTCGGCCCCGGCGCGGTCATCGCCCAGGTGATCGGCGTGCTGGTCGGGGTGCAGATCGGCCTTGGCCATATTCCGCCGCAGCTGGCGCTGCCCGCGCTGTTCGCCATCAACGCGCAGGCCGCCTGCGACTTTATTCCGGTCGGCCTGTCGCTGGCGGAAGCCAAACAGGACACCGTGCGGGTCGGCGTGCCTTCAGTGCTGGTTGGCCGCTTTCTGACCGGCGCGCCGACGGTCCTGATCGCCTGGGCCGCCTCGGCCTTCATTTATCAATAATGTGATCCCCAGGGAGACGTTTATGCACACCATTTTTCACACCACCATCACGCAGATCGGCGGCTGCGCCCGCGACGCGTTGCTGGACAACATGCTGATCACCTTCCGTGAAGGCGCCCCGGCGGATATCGAAGAGTTCTGCTTCATCCACCGCCACGGCGCAACCGCCGGCGAGCTGCAGGTGGGCGGCGTGATGGAACTGGCGCAGCAGCGCTACGCCATCACCGCCGTCGGCAGCGTCGCCACGCAGAATCTGCGCGAGCTGGGCCATATCACCGTGCGCTTCGACGGCGAAGCCGAAGCCGAATTTCCCGGCTCGATCCACGTATCCGGCCCGACGCCGACCGATATCCCGTTGGGCAGCACGCTGTCATTTATCGCATAAGGAGTAGACCATGTCTGAAGTAGCTGTAGTGATTGGCGGCGGCCAAACGTTAGGTGCCTTTTTGAGCCACGGGCTGGCGCAGGCCGGTTATCGGGTGGCGGTGGCCGATCTGAACGCCGACAACGCCAGTCTGGTGGCACAGCAGATCAACGAAGAGTACGGCACAGGCAGCGCCTGCGGTTTTCAGGCCGACGCCACCGACGAGCAGAGCGTGATCGCGCTGGCGGCGGCGGTTGACCGGGCGTTTGGCCAGGCTAATTTGCTGGTGTACAGTGCCGGCATCGCCAAGGCGGCGCCGATCACCGATTTCCCGCTGGGCGACTTCGACCGCTCGCTGCAGGTGAACCTGGTGGGCTATTTCCTCTGCGCCCGCGAGTTCTCGCGCCTGATGATCCGCGACGGCATCGCCGGGCGCATCATCCAGATCAACTCCAAGTCCGGCAAGGTCGGCAGCAAGCACAACTCCGGCTACAGCGCCGCCAAGTTCGGCGGCGTGGGGCTGACGCAGTCGCTGGCGCTCGATCTGGCGGAGTACGGCATCACCGTGCATTCGCTGATGCTCGGCAACCTGCTGAAGTCGCCGATGTTCCAGTCGCTGCTGCCGCAGTACGCGCAAAAACTGGGCATCGCGCCGGATCAGGTGGAGCAGTACTACATCGACAAGGTGCCGCTGAAGCGCGGCTGCGACTACCAGGATGTGCTGAACACCCTGCTGTTCTACGCCAGCGACAAGGCCTCTTACTGCACCGGCCAGTCGATCAACATCACCGGCGGCCAGGTGATGTTCTGACGCCACCGGCGCCCCCTTCCGCGGAAGGGGGCGTAAGGAGAACCCCATGACACAAGCTTTGATCGCCTTCGCGCTGCTGGCCTGGCTGCTGCAAATCGCCTTCGGCTGGTGGCAACTGCAGCGCTTCAACCGCGCCTTCGACGGTTTATGCCGGCTGGGCGCCGTCGGCGTCGGCCGTTCCGGCGGCCGTTTCCGCCCGCGGGTGGTGCTGGCGCTGGCCTTCGACGCCGATCGGCGGGTGTGCGGCAGCCTGTTGCTGCGCGGCCTGACCGTTTTCGCCCGGCCACGCCCGCTGCCTCATTTACACGGGTTGCATCAGCGGGATTTGCGCCCGGATGTGATCTTCCCCGAGGATCGCGCATGCCAGTCTGCACTATCGTTAGCGATTGAACCCAAATCGTGATATTTTCACATTAAAAGACATTACCTTTCATAGTGAATTATTCAGCGAGGGGAAATGCCCAACTCTTGTGAACGGGAATCGCGATGAAACCAAAGCAGCGGCAGGCCGCTATCCTTGAATATCTGCAGCAGCATGGCAAAACGGCAGTGGACGCCCTGGCCGAGCATTTCTCCACTACCGGCACCACCATCCGCAAGGACCTCACCCTGCTGGAAGAAGAAGGCGAGGTGATCCGCACCTACGGCGGCGTGGTGCTCAGCCGCGACGACGGCGATCAGCCGATCGACCGCAAAACCCATATCAACACCGAGAAAAAACGTCAGATCGCCAGCGCCGCCGTGGCGCTGATCGCCGACGGCGACTCGCTGATCTTCGACGCCGGCAGCACGGTGCTGCAGATGGTGCCGCACCTGGCACAGTTCAACAACATCACGGTGATGACCAACAGCCTGACCATCGTCAACGCGCTGGTGGAGCTGGACAACGATCAGACCATCCTGATGCCCGGCGGCACCTACCGCAAGAAGTCGGCCTCGTTCCACGGCAGCCTGGCGGAATCGGCGTTTCAGCAATTCAGCTTCGACAAGCTGTTTATCGGCGCGGACGGCGTCGATCTCAACGCCGGCGTCACCACCTTCAACGAAGTGCACAACGTCAGCAAGGCGATGTGCGAAGCCGCCGGCCGCATTATTCTGTTGGTAGACTCCTCGAAATTCGGCCGCAAGAGCCCGAACGTGGTGTGCGAACTCAGCGCCGTCGATACGCTGATCACCGACCGAGACATCAACCCCGATTATCTCGCCGCCCTACAGGCGAAAGGCATCAATATCCTTCTGGTAGGAGACCCCGATGAGTAACGCCAACGCCCTGCTCGCCTTTGCCCGCGAAACGCTGGAGATCGAGCTGACCGAAGCGCAGCGCCTGCTGGCGCGCCTGGATGACAACTTCGTCTGCGCCTGCGAGCTGCTGCTGAACTGCCGCGGCAAAGCGGTGATTTCCGGCATCGGCAAGTCCGGCCATATCGGCAAGAAGATCGCCGCGTCGCTGGCCAGCACCGGCACGCCGTCGTTCTTCGTGCATCCGGCGGAGGCGCTGCACGGCGATCTCGGCATGATCGGCGCCGATGACGTGGTGGTGTTCATCTCCTATTCCGGCCGCGCCAAAGAGCTGGATCTGATCCTGCCGCTGCTGGCGGAGAACGGCATTCCGGTGATCGCCATCACCGGTGGCAAAGAGTCGCCGCTGGCGCAGGCTGCGGCCTGCGTACTGGATATCGGCGTCGAGCGCGAAGCCTGCCCGATGGGGCTGGCGCCGACCTCCAGCGCGGTCAACACCCTGATGATGGGCGACGCCCTGGCGATGGCGCTGATGCGCCAGCGCGGTTTCAATGCGGAAGACTTCGCCCGCTCGCACCCGGGCGGCAGCCTGGGGGCGCGCCTGTTGAACCGCGTGCATCACCTGATGCGCACCGGCGAACGCCTGCCGCGCGTGAGCGAAAGCGCCAACGTGATGGAAGCGATGCTGGAACTGAGCCGCACCGGGCTCGGGTTGGTGGCGGTGTGCGACGCGCAGCAGCGGGTAGTGGGCGTGTTTACCGACGGCGACCTGCGCCGCTGGCTGGTGAAGGGCAACAGCCTGCAGGATCCGCTCAGCCCGGCGATCACCCGCCCCGGCTATCGGCTGCCGGAGCAGTGGCGCGCCGGCGAAGCGCTGGAAGCGCTGCACGAACAGCACATCAGCGCGGCCCCGGTGGTCAACATGGACGGCGTGCTGGTGGGGGCGCTCAACCTGCACGATCTGCATCAGGCCGGCATCGGCTGATCAACGCCGGGGGCGGCATCGTCAGCGCCCCCGGTCAGATCATTTCCAGTCGGGATTGTTCTCGAACTGCTGCTTAAGCAGCGCTTTCATGTCTTCATCCGGCTTGCCGAGCCACTGGTACTTGGCGTATTTCTTCGGATGATCGACGGCTTCCGGCCGATCTTCCACCTCGACCCGCACGCCCCAGGCCTGGGATTTATCCGCGCTGAACGCCACGATCAAAAAGTTGTTGCCGCAGTCGTGCGGTTTGCACAGATTGCCGACCAGATACTCTTTGCCTTTCCAGTTCAGATTCTGCGCCGGCGTAGAGGTGCCGACGCCCTTACGCGCCCAGCCCGGCATCCGCGCCTGGCCTTTGACCATGTTTTGCCAACTGGCCTGATACCCCGGCTGCTGAATCAAATCCGACGTGGTGACGATCTGCTGGGCAAAGCTGCCCGCGCTGAAGCTGAGCAGTGCGCCGAAGAGGGCGCAACGCAGCGCCTGGTGTCCCGTCATAGTCCTTCTCCCTAGGTTAAATCAGGTTTCGCCCATAAAACCGGGCCTGAACTAGTCAGACCACGGTTGCGGCAAAAAGTTGGCTCACCACCAGGCGTGAAAATGATGCACCGGCCCAATGCCGTGCCCCACTTCCAGCGTATCCGCCTGTTGCAGCGCTTGTTGCAGGTAGTCCTTGGCGGCGGCCACCGTGGCCGCCCAGTCGGCATGGCGCGGGCGCAGCGCCGCCAGCGCGGCCGAGAGCGTGCAGCCGGTGCCGTGGGTATGGCGGGTGGCGACGCGCGGCGCGGTAAAGCGCTGCTCGCCTTCGGCGGTAAACAGCCAGTCCGGGCTCTCGCTTTCGCTCAGGTGGCCGCCCTTCATCAGCACCGCCCGGCAGCCCATCGCCAGCAGCGCCCGCCCCTGCTCGCGCATCTGCGCTTCATCTTCCGCCGGCGCGCACGCCAGCAGCGCCGCCGCTTCCGGCAGGTTCGGCATAATGATCGACACCAGCGGCAACAGCTCGCGCCGGATAGACTCTACCGCCTCCGGCGCCAGTAACGGATCGCCGCTTTTCGCCAGCATCACGGTATCCAGCACCACAAATTCCGGCCGGTAATGGCGCAGACGTTCGGCCACCGCCTGTACGATGTCGGCATTGGCCAGCATGCCGATCTTGACGCTGTCGATGCGCACGTCGCTGAACACCGAGTCCAGCTGCGCGGCGACGAACGCCGGATCGATGTAATACACCGACTGCACGCCGCGGGTATTCTGCGCTACCAGCGCGGTGATCACCGAAGTGCCGTAGGCGCCGAGCGCCGAGAAGGCCTTTAAATCGGCCTGAATGCCGGCGCCGCCGCTGGGATCGGTGCCGGCGATGGTCAGCGCGTTAATACGTTTCATCACAGATCCTCCCCGCGCAGTTGATACAGGGCGTCGAGGAACGCCGGCGTAAAGCTGCCCGGCCCGGCGGCCTGCCTGGCCGCGAGGCCGCCGCAGTGTGACATCACCCGACAGGCGGTCGCCACGTTGTCCAGGCGATCGCCCGGCAGGGCGCAAAACGCCGCCGCCACCGCCGACAGCGCGCAGCCGGTGCCCACCACCCGCGTCATCAGCGGGGAGCCGCCTTCGATCGCCCAGTCGCGTTGGCCGTCGGTGACGTAATCCACCGCGCCGGTGACCGCCACCACCGCGCCGCTGCGCCGCGCCAGCTCACGCGCGGCGGGCAATGCCGCCAAGGAATCGTCGCCGCTGTCCACGCCGCGGCCGCTGGCCAGCAACCCGTTGAGCGCCATGATTTCCGAGGCGTTGCCGCGTATCGCCGCCGGTTGCTCGTCCAGCAGCTGTTTAGCGAAGGCGGTGCGGTAGGAGAGCGCGCCGACCGCCACCGGATCCAGCGTCCAGGGCTTGCCGGCCTGATTGGCGGCGGCCACCGCCGCCCGCATCGATTCGGCGCGCAGCGCGTTGAGGGTACCGACGTTGATCAGCAGGCCGTCGGCCAGCGCGCTGAACTGCGCCGCCTCTTGCGGCTCCACCACCATCGCCGGGGAGGCGCCGAGCGCCAGCAGCACGTTGGCAGTCAGCGATTGCACCACTTCGTTGGTCAGGCAGTGGATCAGCGGAGGCCGCTGTTGGAATTGGGTCAGGCAGGCCGCGGCGCGGGCGCCGGGTAGTGCATCAGGTCGAGCGATCATATTCCTCCCAACCGGCGTTCAAGAAGGCGGCGCCGGTTGAGCGGCCGTGACTTCCCTACGCTGGCATTATCCAGATCAGGTAATACGGGTATTTCTCAGCCTTCACGCGGAAGGGCACCCCGAGTCATGAAAATCAATAGGTTGTGATCAACATTGCGTTAATCCCTGCAGGGGATCATGCCAGCGGCGGCGCGGACAAACAAGCGATTAAATTGGCTCGCGCCTAAGCGATGCTTCCCTCTTTTCCCGCCAGATACAGGCTCAGCACGCCGGGCAGCTCCGCCAGGGTAAACGCCACGTTCTGCGGCGCCGTTTTGAAGATGTGGTGCAAGGTGCCGGCCACCAGGCTTTGCAACAGCCGGGTTTGCTGCAGGATCTCCGCTTCGGCGGTCTCGGGGCGGCGCAGCTGCAGCACTCGGGCGATCAGCGCCAGGAAGCTGGACTTTTCATCCGGCAGGTTCATTTCCCGCATCACCGGCAGGTAGTCGGCGTGCTCGCGCAGGTACTGCGCATAGGGAGAAAACAGTCGCTGGATCACCTCTTCAGCGGAGAGGCGCCTCCACTCGTCGTCGCTGGCCAACGCCATGTCGCGCACCAGCGCCTCGATCGATTCGGTGTGCCGATCCGCCAGCGCCTTGATCACCGCGTGGCGATCGGGGAAAAAGTGATACATCGAGCCGATGGAGGTTTTGGCGTGCTTGGCGAGCCGCTGCATGCTGAGCGCCGCCAGCCCGTCCTGCGCCACGATCGCCGCCGCCGAATCCAGAATGGTTTGTACGCGTTGCCGCCCTCTTTCCTGCTGCGGCTCCCGCCCGGTGATGTGTTCGTCGATTTGCATATTCGTTTCTGCCCGCTGTCATCAACGCATTATACCCATTTGCCGCCGCGAAGGCAGGGTGACACAAAAAACTAGATTAACTCCTCTAGTTTAGAGTAGAGTATTTATTCTAGTTTCTCCTTGCGCAAGCGTGAGGAAGACAAACAGTGACCTCACTCACTGAAAAAGAGTCATTCCATTCGGCCCGTCGACCAAGCCAATCGCCAGAGAACGCCCTATGCCCGACAAAAAACTGCTTATCACCTGCCTGACCGCGCTGCTGCTCACCGGGTGCTCACCGGCACCGTCCATGGTGGTGTTCGGCGCTTCGTTCCCCGACTGGCTGTTTTGCCTGTGCGGCGGCGTGGCGGGCATGGTGGCGATCCACCTGCTGCTGCGCACCCCGGAAAAACGCGCCTGGCTGGCGCCGCAGCTGCTGACGTATCCGGCGCTGACCGCGCTGATCGCCATGCTGACCTGGTTACTGGTTTTCCCCCACTGAGACTGACGCCATGACCCAACCACAAACCTCCAACAAGCGCAGACTGCTGGTGCTTACCCTCCTGGCGTTGACGCTCATCGTGGCCGCCGTCGTCGTCTGGCGGGTGGAAAACGCCCCCACTACCGACGATGCCTACGCCTATGCCGACACCATCGACGTAGTGCCGGAGGTGAACGGCCGCATCGTCGAGATGCCGATCCGCGACAACCAGGAAGTGCGGCAAGGCGATCTGCTGTTCCGCATCGATCCGCGCCCTTACCAGGACGCGCTGGCGGCCAGCGAAGCGCGCCTGATCACGCTGAATGAACAGATCAAACTGACGCAGCGTTCGGTCAACGCGCAGCAGTACAACGCCGAATCGATGAACGCCATCGTCAAACGCTCGCAGGCGCTGGTGGCGCAGGCGACCGACACCCTCAACCGCCGACAGAAGCTGCTCGGCAAGAACTACGTTTCGGCGGAAGAAGTGGAAACCGCCCGCACCTCCCAGCGCTCGGCGCAGGCGGAACTGCAGGCCGCATTGCTGCAGGCGAAACAGGCGGAAGCCGCCGTCAGCGGCGTCGAAGCCCTGGTCGCGCAGCGCGCCGAAGTGCAGGCCGACATCGCCATCGCCAAGCTGAATCTGGAATTTACCGAGGTGCGAGCGCCGTTCGACGGCCGCATCGCCTCCCTGAAAACCACCGTCGGCCAATATGCCTCCAGCGCCAAACCGGTGTTCACGCTGATCGACACCCGCCACTGGTACGTGGTCGCCAACTTCCGCGAAACCGACCTGAAAGGCGTGCATCCCGGCGTGCCGGCCACGCTGTATTTAATGAGCGACGCCGGCCAGACCTTCAGCGGCAAGGTAGAGTCGGTCAGCTACGGCGTGCAGCCCGACGACGGCGGCAGCGTGCTGGGCGGGCTGCCCAACGTGTCGCGCAACATCAACTGGGTGCACGTTTCTCAGCGCTTCCCGGTCAAGATCGCGGTAGAGGCTCCCAACCCGGCGCTGTTCCGCGTGGGCGCTTCGGCGGTGGCCAAGCTGAACCTGCGCCATGAAGAATAAAACGATGTATCGCGGCTGGCTGTCCCAGTTGATCGACGAGCTGCGCCCTTCGGACAGCCGCATAAACCTGGTGATCCGCGCCCTGCTCTCCAGCGCGATCGCCATCGTGATCTCGCAGACGCTGCAGGTACCGTGGCTGGCGCTGTCGCTGATCGCGGTCTTCTTTATCACGCAGTCCAATATCGTGATCACCCGCGCGATCGGTATCCTGTTTTTCGTCAGCTCCACGCTGGCGATCGGCGCCGCTATCCTGGTGCTGAAGTTCACCTACGACTACCCGATGCTGCGCATCTTGCTCTCCAGCGCGCTGTTTTTCCTCAGCGTGTTCCTGATGCGGGTGACCAAGGTTGGGGTGCTGTTCTTCCTGATGGCGCTGGTGGTGATCTACACGCAAAGCTTTGTCGATCTCACTCCGCAGGCGGAAGTGGTGATACGACTGGTGCTGTGGGTATGGGTGGCGATCAACTACGCCATCCTGCTCACCCTGCTCGTTAATACCCTGCTGCTGCCGGCCGAACCGCTGAAACAGCTAAAGGGTCGGATGAACGCGGTGTTGGACGAAACCCGCGCTATGTTGACCAACGGCGGCGAGACGCGCGATCTGAGCGCCATCTCCCAGCACGCCACCGAGCTGCATAAGCTGCTGCGCTTTTCGGTGATGCGCAGCGATCGCTGCCGCGCCAACGAGCCCGGTTATCTGGCGCTGATCACCCTGGTGTTGCAGCTCAATATCCTGGCCTACCAGCTGCCGCCGGCTTTCGGCGCGGCCGCGCGTCAATTGGCGCAAGAGATAGATGCCGCCTGCCGCGCACTGCAAACCGCGATAAGCCACGAAAGCGCACTGCGATTTTCCGTCGCGATCGCCGGCAGCGACGATCCGCAGGTGCCAGCGCCGCTCAATGAAATGGCCAGCCTCCTGCAGGTCTACGCCAACCGCAGCGACTACGCCGACGCCCTGCAGGCCGCGCCGCCGCCGAAAGTGCCCTTCTTTACCCCCGACGCCCTGACCAACCCGGTTTACATCCAGTTTTCGTTGAAAACGCTGCTGACCGTACTGGTCGCCTACGTGTTTTATACCGCCGTCGATTGGTCCGGCATTCATACCATCATGCTGAGCTGCCTGATCGTGGCGCAGCCCAGCCTCGGCGCCACACAGCGGCGGGCGCGGCTGCGTCTCGGCGGCGCGGCGATCGGCAGCCTGCTGGCGCTGATCTCGGTGGTGTGGATCATGCCTCACCTCGACAGCCTCGTCGGCTTGCTGCTGCTGACGCTGCCGGTGATCGCCCTCTCCGCCTGGATCGCCGCCGGCTCCGAGAAAATAAGCTATGCCGGGGTACAGATCCTGTTCACCTTTTCCCTGGCGCTGCTGGAAAGCTTCGGCCCGGTCACCGGGCTGACCGAGATCCGCGATCGCCTGATCGGCATCGTGCTGGGGGTAGGGTTCGCCACCTTCATTCACGCCACGCTGTGGCCGGAATACGAAGGGGAGTCACTGCGGCAGCAGGTTGCCAACGTGCTGCGGGAACTGTCGCGCTTCCTCGGCGGCGAGAACACAAACGCCATCGGCATCTGGCAAAAGATCGAGGGCTGCGAAGCGGTAGTGGCCCGGGTGACGCTGGAGCCAACCTGGCAGCTGGCGGACGATAACCATGAAAGCTTCACCCGGCATATCCAACTGATCTTTAACCAGACGCGCAGCCTGTTGCTGACCAGCGAAAAGCTCAACACCTATCTGGCAGGCAGTGGCGCGGCGCTGTCCGCGCAGGAACGCCAGGCGCTGTTCGAGGTGCAACGTCAGGGCGGGCGCGTTCTCGCCGAGTATGCGGCGCAGCTTTCCCGTGCGCCGCAAGCGTTGCGGGCGCCCGACTTTCATCCACCGTTGGCCGCCCTGCACGCCGACACCGTGCGCCACCTGGCTCAGGAGCTGAGCGACGGGGTCAATCGCCTGCCCGCCTGGGGCGACGCCTAGCATTTTCCGTTTGCGGCCATGCACGCCCGGCGCCATGCGCTATAGTGAGCAAAAACCACCGGGAGATGCCATGCAAATAAGACCTTACCAAGAGGCCGATCGCCCCTTCCTGCGCACGCTGTACCTGGCGTCGCGCAAGGCGGCGTTCGGTTGGCGCGATACCTCGAACTATCAGTTGGAAGATTTCGACCGCGCGACGCTGGGCGAAGCGATTTGGGTGGCGGAAGACGGCGGCGTGCTGCTGGGATTCGTCTCCGTCTACCGCGAAGACAACTTCATTCATAACCTGTATGTCGATCCCCATCAGCCGCCGCGCGGCGTCGGCAGTGCGCTGCTGCAAGCGGCGCAAGCCACCTTCACCGCCACCGGCTCGCTGAAATGCCTGGTGAAAAATGAAAAAGCGCTGGCGTTCTACCGCAAACACGGCTGGCGCATCATCTCCACCGGCAACGACGGCGAAGAAGATTATTACCTGATGCATTCGCCGGCCCGCTAGTTCTTACCCGCCGCATCCGGCATCCCACGCAGCGTCAGCCGCCAAAACAGCAACGCGCTCAGGCTGACGCCGGCCCCCAGCCCGCAGACGCCGCTCCAACCCGCCCAGGCGTACATATGGGTGCCGGCAAAGGCGCCCAGCCCGCTGCCGACGGCGTAAAACAGCATGTAGCAGCCCACCAGCCGGCTATGCGACTGCGGGTGGGCGCTGAAGATCATGCTCTGGTTCAGCACGTGGATCGCCTGGCCCGCCAGATCCAGCAGCACAATGCCCGCCACCAGCCAAACCAGGCCGCTGCCGAGCAAACCGAGCGGCAGCCAGGCCAGCGTCAACAGCAGCAGACACGCGCCGCTGGCCGCCTGCCCCAGCCCGAGATCCGCCAGATGCCCGGCGCGCACCGCCGCCAGCGCGCCCACCGCGCCGACCAGGCCGAACGCTCCCACCGCAGCATGGGTGAAGTTGAACGGCGGCCGGCTCAGCGGCAACACCAGCGAACTCCAAAAGAGGCTGAAAGCGCCGAACATCAGCAGCGCCAGCATGCCGCGAATTTGCAGCGTGCGGTCATGCCGCAACAGGCTCAACATTGAACGCAGCAACGCAGGATAACTCAGCGTGCTGGGCGCGGTGCGCGGCGCAGGCAGCAGGCGCGACAGGATCGGCAGCAGCACCAGCGTCACTCCGGCTGAGAAGAAGTACACCGTGCGCCAGCCGCCGACGTCTGCCAGCGCGCCGGACAGGGTGCGCGCCAGCAGCAGCCCCAACACTACCCCGCCCTGCGCCGCGCCAACCACCCGCCCGCGCTCCTGCGGCGCAGCCAGTGCGGCGGCGAAAGCGATCAGCCCCTGCGTCATGGCGGTGCCCAGTAGCCCTACCAGCAACATCCCCGCCAGCAGCCAGGGCGCGCCGTGCGCCCATCCCACCAGCAGCAGCGCACCGATCAGCCCCAGCTGTTGCCCCGCCAGCAATCGATGCCGGTTCAACCGATCCCCCAACGGCACCACCAACAGCAACGCCAGCGCGCAGCCCAACTGAGTCACGGTGATCACCATGCCGACCGCCGCCAGGCTGATGGAAAAATCGCGGGCGATGGCGTCCAGCAGCGGCTGCGCATAGTAAACGTTGGCCACGCTAAAGGCGCTGGCACCGGCCAACAGCAGCACCAGGGCGGCCGGCAGACGCCCCAGCGCCGCACAGGGAGGATCCAGCAGTTTGTCGCTCATCGCACACCTCAATCTGGTTTCATAATTAAACCCAATGAACTTTAGATGCGGAGGTTTTATAATGCAACCAAAATATGTCGCTGGAGATAACCGCCGTGAAACGTAAAAGCCTGGAAGACGCGCCGTGCCCGGTGGCGCGCACGCTGGATGTGATTGGCGACTGGTGGTCGCTGCTGATCGTGCGCGACGCCTTCGACGGCGTCACCCGTTTCAGCGAGTTTCAAAAAGGGCTGGGGATGGCGAAGAACATTCTTGCCACCCGGCTGCGCGCCCTGGCGACGCACGGCGTGCTGGAGATCGTGCCCGCCGCGGACGGCAGCGCCTATCAGGAGTATGTGCTGACCGAGAAAGGCCGCGCGCTGTTTCCGGTGATCGTTGGCCTGCGCCAGTGGGGGGAAGATCATCTGTTCGCCGAGGGAGAGGCGCACTCAACGCTGGTGGAAAGTGACAGCGGCCGCCCCGTGCCGCGCCTGACACCGATCGGCAGCGCCGGGCAGACGCTCACCCCGCTGAATACCCGGGTGGTGAAGGTGGGGGAACGCTTTGAGCCGTCTTTTAACAATCCCCAATTAGCGATAAAAGAAACACTTCCAACCGAAATCGCCGCACAGATCGACGCCGCATGCAAAGTGCTGACAGAACAACTCGGCGAGAAACTCTTGGGCATCCATCTGTATGGATCCGCGGTCGATGGCGGTCTTAAACCCAACAGCGATATCGACATCTTGGTCGTCATCAGCAAGCCGCTGATGTCAACCACTCGGGCCGCCCTTATGAAAGCTTTGCTGACCGTGTCGGCTCCGCCAGGTGCCGACAGTATTTTTCGCCCGCTGGAAGTCACCGTGCTGGTACAGACCGACATCAAACCCTGGCGCTATCCGCCACGACGTGAGCTACAGTTTGGCGAATGGCTGCGTGAAGAGTTGCTGGTGGGAATTGTCTCCCCCGCCACCTTGGATCCTGATGTGGCGATCCTGCTTACCAAAGCCCGGCAGCATCATCGACATCTGTTCGGCGCCTCCTTTGAACTCCTGTATGACAGCGTCCCTCGCAGCGACTTCATCGCCGCGCTCACCGATACCCTGAGTCAATGGAACGAGCCTGATGACTGGCATGGCGACGAATGCAACATTGTGCTGGCGCTGGCGCGCATCTGGTTCAGCGCGGCGACCGGTCGGATCGCCCCCAAAGATGTGGCCGCCGAATGGCTGCTGGAACACTTGCCATCTGAACACCAGCCGGTACTCAGCACCGCGCGGCGAATTTATCTCGGACAAGCGATAGATGATCTGCCTCAGCATCAGCAGCCGTTGGCAGCATTCATCGGCTATGCCAAAACGACGATCGCAAGTCTATTGACGACAACAGCATCGCAATAAGACGCAAGCCTGTCGACACCACTTATTGATGCAGGGACGGATTTTGTTCATGGCCGCCGCCCCCTGCATGATTCGCTTCGCAGCGTCATCCGGGTAATGTATAGTCCGCGTTTTACGGAGAACCCATGCTGACTAACTCATCCATTCGTCTGAACAAATACATTAGCGAGAGCGGCATCTGCTCACGCCGCGACGCCGATCGATACATCGAACAGGGCAACGTTTTCATCAACGGTAAACGCGCCACCGTTGGCGCCCAGGTATTTGCCGGCGATGTCGTGAAGGTTAACGGTCAGCTGATCGAACCGCGCAATGAAGAAGATCTGGTGCTGATCGCGCTGAACAAACCGGTCGGCATCGTCACCACCACCGAAGACGGCGAGCGCGACAACATCGCCGACTTCGTCAACCACAGCAAACGTATCTTCCCGATCGGCCGTTTGGATAAGGATTCGCAGGGGCTGATCTTTCTGACCAACCACGGCGATCTGGTCAACAAGATCCTGCGCGCCGGCAACAATCACGAGAAAGAGTATCTGGTGACGGTCAACAAGCCGGTGACCGACGAGTTTATTCGCGGCATGGGCGCCGGCGTGCCGATGCTGGGCACGGTGACCAAAAAGTGCAAGGTGAAGAAAGAGGCGCCGTTCGTGTTCCGCATCACGCTGGTGCAGGGGCTGAATCGCCAGATCCGCCGCATGTGCGAACACTTCGGCTACGAGGTCACCAAGCTGGAACGCACGCGCATCATGAACGTCAGCCTGAAAAGGTTGCCGCTGGGCGAGTGGCGCGATCTGACCGATGACGAGCTGATTGAACTGTTCAAGCTGATTGAAGGCTCTTCATCCGAGGCCAAGCCGGCGAAGAAGGCCCCGGCCAAATCCGCCGCGGCGAAAAAGCCGAGCGCCGGCGGGCCGAAAAGCGCCGACAAAGCCGCTGCGCCGGCCGGCCGCAAGCGCTTTACCCAGCCGGGGCGCAAGAAAAAAGGGCGTTAAACGCCTTCCCCCGTTCAGCCCGCCGTTGCGCGGGCTTTTTTATCGTGAAAGTCAGCCACAGGCCGCCACAGAGTTCTCACCATAAAAAAGGCCCGCATCAAGCGGGCCCGTCGGTACCAGAGAAGTCTAGAGGGAAAATCAGAACGACCAGCGCAGGTTGGCGTTGACCGAATTAACGCGGGTATCGGCGCCGAATTGCCCCTGATAGCCGACATCCAGCGTCGCAGCGCGCGACAGCTTCACGCTCACGCCGATATCGCCCACCATCACGTTGTCATCCACGGCCTGGCCCTGCGTGACGAACGCGTCGCTGCCGGCAAACGCCATGCGCGATGAGGTGTTCTTATCGCCGTAGGCATGCTGCCAGCCGAGCGAGCCGTAGAGGCTGACGTTCTTCGGCAGTTCGGTCACGCCGCGCACCCCGAGCGTGGAGTAGAAGGTGTTCATCGTTTCATTGCGCACGCTCAGCGCCGCCGCGCCACCCGACTCCTGGAAGCTATCGGTATGCAGGCGGATGTAGCTCAGGTTGATGAACGGTTCGACGTTCATCTCCGGCTGGCCGAAACGGTAACCCGCTTCGGTGAACGCCAGCAGCGAGTTGGCGTCGTAATCCGACTTCAGCCGATCCGAGAAGCCGCTGAAATCGACGTTGCGCTTGCCTTCAATCTTGTGCCAGGTGTAACCCAACGCGCCGCGCAGCGAGAACGCATCCTGCTGCCCGGCCGCATACAGGCCAAGGTGGTAGTTGTCGGTATCGGCTTTGGAGCGGCGGCTGTCGACATCATAGTCGCCGCGGCTGTAACCGAAGTAGCCGCCGATGCGCACGTTATGGTCCGCCAGTTTGCGATCCGCCCCCAACAGGAAGCCGGTGGTGTTGCCATCCAGCTTGCCCACGTTGCCGTTGCCGCTGTTTCGGCTCCAGGAACTGAAGGTCTGCCCCCAGACGCCGCTGTTTTGCGCCGGCGCCGGTTGCACCAGCGACATCGCCAACGGCGGTACCGGCAGACTGTCGTTGTCGAACAGGCGCAGCATGCGATGGTTCAGCACATTGAACAGCTGGGTGCTGCCGGCGATCAGGTTAGACTGCATCGACGGATAGACTTCGCCGGATAGCTGATTGAACGCCTCGCGCGCTTCCGGCGCGCTCAGCAGCAGCAGCGAGTTGTACAGCGCCAGCGAAGGTCCGCTCTGCGTCAGCGTCGAGAGCGCGCCAGCGGTATTCCACTGGTTGCCGCTCTCGGCCACCGTTTGGAAAATGCCCGGCTTGCCGTTGCCTGGATTCTCGCCCCCCGGATTTTCCCCGCCTGGGTTTTCTCCGCCCGGGTTCTCGCCCCCAGGATTCTCACCGCCCGGGTTTTCTCCGCCCGGGTTCTCGCCCCCAGGATTCTCACCGCCCGGGTTTTCCCCGCCCGGATTCTCGCCTCCTGGATTCTCACCACCCGGATTTTCACCGCCCGTATCTTTCTGCGCGATGGTCAGATCCACGGCGTTGGCGCTGTGGTTCAGCGCCACATCGAGGAAGGCAGACTTGGAGACCGCCGACGCGAACTGGCCGTCAATGCCGCCGTCCGAGGTCAGAATGCGGTAGCTTTGGCCGGTTTTATAGCTGGTTTGCGGATCCAGCGCCGTCACCTGCACTTTGGCCTGATCGCTGATGGTGGTTTTGCCCGCCACCAGCAGCTGGTCGCTGCGGCCGTCGCCGGCGATATCAACGTCGTAGAAGGATTCGCCGATAAAGTTCAGGTAGCGTTTCAGCGTCAACGTGCCGATATTGCCGTCGCCGGGCGAGATATGGCCGCCGGACTGGATCTCGGTCTGGCCCAGCGTGCCGTTGCCGCCCAGCGTGCCGCCGGCCTTGATCGACGCGGCGCTGCTGTAGCCCAGTCCGTTATTGACGTCGGTACCCGCCGTCGCGTTCAGGATCAGCGTGCCGCCGTTCTCGGCGCCGAGGGTTTGGATCTCGAAGATGTCGTCTTCTTTCTGGGTATTGATGTCGCTGGCGATGATGAGCTTACCGCCGCGCGCGGTGACGTTCGCCTGCAGCTCAGAGAGATCGCCGTTCAGCGTCGTGTGCCCGGCGCTGTTGATCACCTCGCCTTCGCCGCTCATCTTGTTGCTGAAAACGTAATTGCCGTCGGTATGGTTAAAGTACACATAGCTGCGGAACAATCCGCCCCGCAGGGCGATCGACGTCTGGGCATCGATGGCTCCAGCAGCGCCCGCCGCGCCAAGCGTCGGCTCGGTCAACCCGGTGCCGGTGTCCATATTGCCGCGGCTGCCGATAATCAGCGCGCCGCGGTTCGAGCCGGAACCGGTCTTGCCCAGCACCACTTCGTTGCCGCCGGCGGAGAATGTCCCGCCGTCCATGACCGCCAACACGCCGTTGCCGTAATCGCCGACGTTGACGCTGCTGCCGCTGGTAAACCGTGAGCCGTTGCCGGCGACCACCAGCTCAGCGGTTTTACGCGCGCCCGAGACACCCGCCACCTGGATGTTGCCGACATTGACCGCAGCGCCGTTCAGCACGTCCAGATCGCCGTACAGCGTGAGCGCGCGGCCGACGTTCCACTGGGAATTAGCCCCCGTGATCGTGGCTTTCGGGCTCAGCGTATCGGTCTCACCCGGCCCGCTGCCATTGCCGATGCGCGCGTCAAAGGCGGTGTTCAGCACCGCGCCGTCTTCGATCGCCAGCGTGGATCGTGCCCCTAAATCGGTGCCGACACTGAGAAAATTGCTGGTGACGCGAGAACCGGCGCCGGTGGCGATCAGGTGGCTATCGTAGCCACGGGTGGTGCCGACCACGATCTCTTTCGCGCTGGCCAGCGCGCCGTCTTCAACCCGCAGCGTGCCCCGCCCCAGATTCAGGCCGCCGCGCAGCACGAACTGATCGTTCACCGCGTTCAGCTCGGCGTTCGGCCCACGAACCGTGACCACGCTGTCGTGAATTTGGCCGTTGAACATCCGGCCGATATTGATGTTATAGGCGCTGATCTTGCCATTCTCGATCAGCAAGTTGCCGCTTTGATTACGGCCGACGTAAACGTCCCCGGTGTAGGCCAATGATTCGGTAATTTTTGAGTCGCCGTCAAAAATGGCATCGTCTGCGCGAGCGAGATCGGCGGGCGCCAGCATCAACAACGGCGCGGAAAATAGAGCGAGGTAAAGTTTGGAAAGCGGTGTTCTAACCGCTAAAGGGTGCGATGTTTTGTCATTCACGGGCTATCTCCGTACTCGTTAGCGTGATGTCGCGAAATTTATTGTTATAGGGAACTCAATACACTAGAGGAGAAGTGAGGCGTTATTTCGCGCACGCCGGTTTAGTGATCGTCGAAGCAAAAGCTTATTGCCCCCCGGCGCTGACGCTCCGACGATGAAAAACCAGGAAGCGGTAATACCGCCCCCAAAGCGAATTATTTATGCGTGACCACCGGCGTACAGGTCGGCGCGCTCAGCGACGGCGAGGAACCTAAAATTCCCGGCATCATCAGCGACGAGCAATCGAAAATGCGGCCTTTTTCCGTGGTGGCGCGATATGAAAGTTTTTGGCCGCCCAGCGCATCCGGCTGTGCGCCATTGACGTTGGTCACGGTAATTTCGTCCGACGATCCCAGCCCCAGCATTTTGGCGGTTTCCGCCTGCAGTAATGGAATGGCCTGATCGGTTTTCAAGGTGGAACAACCGGCTACCATCATCGTAACGGTTAAAGCGATAAGTGGTTTCTTCATAAATTATCCTTTATAACCAATCAGTTAAAATTACCGATTGGCTTTATGTTTTCTCTTATCCAAATCCTCGAATAATATATTTCCCTTTCCTAAACGAAAAAACCCTCCTAAAGTAGGGAGGGTTGATAATAATTCATCAGACCTATCTGATATTTGAAGGCGAAAGGAGAATCCTTTGGGGCAGGATTATGCGTTGGTCGTTGATGACCATCCATTGGTAGCAAGCGGCATCGCCAATTTTCTCAGCACGCATTGCCGATTCAAACAGGCGCATGTGGTGACCAATGAAGAGAATTGCTACCGCCATATTAGGGAAAATGGCCCACCGCGTTTACTGGTGATCGATTTTTGGCTTTCTTCCGGTACAGCGTTGAAATTACTCAAAGAAGTAAAACAACGTTATCCGCAGGTGCGGATTTTGGTGGTCAGCGGTGACGAGAATAACGATATCTGGCAGAAAGTTAACAATGCCGGCGGGCATGGGTTCGTGTTAAAAAACGAACCGCCTGAATTATTCGCCAGGGCGGTTTTTGCGCTGAATAACAATCAGGATTGGTTCCCTGACGGTAATGAAACCTGCATTAAAAGCCATCATGAGCACTTAAATAAATTCAATTTAACGCCGAGGCAAATCGACGTATTAACTATGATGCTGCGCGGCCTGCCAAATAAAAGAATTGCGACGCAACTGTCTATTTCCGAACCCACCGTCAAAGAACATATCAGCAATATATTGAAAAAGATCGGCGTCAACAGCCGGGTGGAAGCCATCACGCTGTTGCACGGCAAACGGGATCCGTCGTCATGAGGTTTTTCCAGCATTTACAAAATGATGGCATTTCGCCCCGCGCGCAGATCCGCCTGCTGGACAACACCTTCATGCGGCTGGTGTTCAGCTTTACCGCCGTGCCTTTTGTCGGCATCCCTTTCGCCATCTGGATTTATTTGCTGGGGGATGAACTTGGCCCAACCATTGCCTGGATCATGGTTTACCTGCTATGCGCCGTGGCGATCCGAATATGGCACCGTCGCTACCTGCATGAGGCCAAAGAAAATGATGAAGACACCGTGCTGCGCCGCTGGCTGCCGCGCATTAATAAGGTGGCGTTTATTCACGGGCTGGGGATCTCATCACTCTATTTAATTACGCCGCAGACCCATAACTTTGACTTTTTTCTGCTGCTCAATATCAGCATCGCCGCGATCGTCGCCGCCAACGCAACGCACCTGACGCCGGTCATCAGCACCTTTACCCGCTTTTTCTTCGCCTCCTGGGGGCTGCTGAACCTCGGCATCATCTGGCGGCTGGAAGACGTGATGTTCATCGTGCTGATGCTGAACTTGCTGTACGGCTTCGCCATTTACCGCCACGCGTTAACCTCGCATGCGTTCTTTATTCAGCAGGCGCTGCTCGAAGAACAAAGCTCGCGCCTGGCGGAGCAGTTCCGTCAGGCCAAAGAAGAGGCGGAACAGGCGCTGCTGGACAAGAACCAGTTCCTGACCACCGCCAGCCACGATCTGCGCCAGCCGGTGCACGCCATGGGCTTTCTGATCGAGGCCATCATCCACAAAAACCGCGACGACAGCCTGACGCCGCAGCTGCTGGATCTGCAGCAGAGCGTGCGTTCGGTGCATTTGATGTTCAATTCGCTGCTCGATCTCAGCAAGATCGAATCCGGCAACGTGCGCACCGCCGCCACCCATGTGGATATCGGCGCCCTGCTCGACTCGGTGGTCACCCTGTTCCGCGAAGAGGCCAATAGCCGCGCCCTGGCGCTGCGCACCTGGCGCCCCAGACGGCGCATCAGCGTGATGGGCGATCCGCTGCTGGTGCGGCAATCGCTGATCAACCTGATCCAGAACGCCCTGCGCTACACGCAACGGGGAGGCGTGCTGATCGCCATCCGCCCGCGCGGCGCCGAGTGCCTGGTGGAAGTGTGGGACACCGGCGTGGGCATCGCCGACGAAGAGAAAAGCAAAATCTTCTCCCCTTACTACCGCCCCGAGCTGGCGTGGAAAATCGACAGCGCCGGCCACGGGCTGGGGCTGGCGGTGGTGGCGCGCTGCGCCAAGCTGATGAAGGTGAAGTACGGCATGCACTCCGTCGAAGGCAAAGGCTCACGCTTCTGGATGCGCTTCACGCAATACATCGGCGAAGATAAAGCGCCGGAAACCGCCGCCGCCTACGACAACACCGCCACGCCTACCCGCTATGCACCGCTGCGCGGCGCCTGCCTGGTGGTGGACGACGATCCCTTGGTGACCTCCGCCTGGGAAAGCCTGATGAGTACCTGGGGCATCACCGTGCGCTGCGCGGCCTCCGCCGAGGAAGCCTTCGCCATTGTCGACGGCGGCTTCACGCCGTTCGCCGTGCTGTGCGACCAGCGGCTGCGCTCCGGCGAGAGCGGCTTCGACATCCTGCAGGCATTGTTCGAACGCCTGCCGAACGTAAGCGGCGCGATGGTCAGCGGCGAGTTCAATTCACCGATCCTGCAGGAGGCCGAGCAGGAAGGCTATCTGGTGCTGCGTAAGCCGCTGGAGCCGGCCAGGCTGCATGCGCTGCTGACGCAGTGGGGGGCGGGCTAGCGCATATTGAGGGCTATCAGGCCATGATTAAACGCTTAAACAGCAGCTGCTGGATATCCGGCCGATGTGACAATGGAGTCAATACAGCGCCTTACGGTACGCGTGTACTCCAAGGCCACCCGCTGTTCCATTGCAATCCCTTAATGCTGAGCACTGTAGTGCTTAAAGCCCATCCAACAGCGGTTCCTTCGAGAATACGCGCCCTTCCGCTTTATCCTTCTCTGACAGCGTCAGCAATTTCAGCAGAGCAATGGCGTTCTCTCGCTCCTGCTGCTCATAGGATTCTATAACGTAGTTGATGGTCTCTACTTTCATTATGCCCCCTGGTGCTACCAATCATACCAAGGTCCGAACATAGGCCATATTTAGACCACAAACAATAATCTGCTTTACCCATGACTGGAACCAGGCGGAAAAGATATGGCCATATAAAGAAAAACCCTCTGTAAAAACAGAGGGCTTTAGTCACTAAGGCCTGGTTACTAACAGGCTGCAGGAAGTGTTAAATCACTCCCACTCAATCGTCGCCGGCGGCTTGCCGCTGATGTCGTACACCACGCGGGAGATGCCGTCCACTTCGTTGATGATGCGGTTGGAGACGCGGCCGAGGAAGTCATACGGCAGATGCGCCCAGTGCGCGGTCATGAAGTCGATGGTTTCTACCGCACGCAGGGAGACCACCCAGTCGTATTTGCGGCCGTCGCCCATCACGCCGACCGAACGCACCGGCAGGAACACGGTGAACGCCTGGCTGACTTTGTTGTACAGATCGGCTTTGTGCAGCTCTTCGATGAAGATGGCGTCGGCGCGGCGCAGCAGATCGCAGTACTCTTTCTTCACTTCGCCCAACACACGCACGCCCAGACCCGGGCCCGGGAACGGGTGACGGTACAGCATGTCGTATGGCAGGCCCAGTTCCAGGCCAATCTTGCGCACTTCGTCTTTGAACAGCTCTTTCAGCGGCTCGACCAGGCCCAGCTTCATTTCCTTCGGCAGGCCGCCCACGTTGTGGTGCGACTTGATCACGTGCGCTTTGCCGGTGGCGGAAGCGGCGGATTCGATCACGTCCGGGTAGATGGTGCCCTGCGCCAGCCATTTCACCTGCTCTTGCTTGCAGGCTTCTTCGTCGAACACTTCAACGAACACGCGGCCGATGATTTTACGCTTGGCTTCCGGCTCGTCGACGCCCGCCAGCGCGGTCAGGAAGCGGTTTTCCGCCTCGACGTGCACGATGTTCAGGCCGAAGTGGTCGCCGAACATTTCCATCACCTGCTTGGCTTCGTTCAGGCGCAGCAGGCCGTTGTCGACGAACACGCAGGTCAGGCGCTTGCCGATCGCGCGGTGCAGCAGCATCGCGGTGACGGAGGAGTCAACGCCGCCGGACAGGCCGAGGATCACGTGGTCTTCCCCCACCTGCTCGCGGATGCGCTCGACCGCATCTTCGATAATGGTGGCCGGCGTCCACAGGGCTTCACACTGGCAGATGTCCAGTACGAAGCGCTCCAGCATGCGCTGCCCCTGACGGGTGTGGGTCACTTCCGGGTGGAACTGCACGCCGTAGAAGCGTTTTTCTTCGTTGGCCATAATGGCGAACGGGCAGGTGTCGGTGCTGGCGACGGTCACGAAGTCGGACGGGATCGCGGTCACTTTGTCGCCGTGGCTCATCCACACGTCCAGCAGCGGTTTGCCGGCCGGGCTGATGGCGTCTTCGATGTCGCGCAGCAGCGCGCTCTCGTTGACGATTTCCACCTGCGCATAGCCGAACTCGCGTTCGTTGGAGCCCTGCACATGGCCGCCCAGCTGCATCGCCATGGTCTGCATGCCGTAGCACACGCCCAGCACCGGCACGCCGGCGTTGAACACGTAGTCAGGGGCGCGCGGGCTGCCGGCTTCGGTGGTGCTTTCCGGGCCGCCGGACAGGATGATGCCGCTTGGGTTGAATTCGCGGATCTGCGCTTCGCTAACGTCCCAGGCCCACAGTTCGCAGTAAACGCCGATTTCGCGCACGCGGCGGGCGACCAGTTGGGTGTATTGCGAACCGAAGTCCAGTATGAGGATGCGATGCTTATGGATATTTTGTGTCATGTGAGGCGAATTCCAGCAACAAGAGAAAAAGAGCGAAAATGTGTGTTTCGGGATGGGGCTTGGCGCCCCACCCCGGCCTCTCACTCAGGAGAGGTTAAGGCATCAGCCCATGCGGTAGTTCGGTGACTCTTTGGTGATGGTCACGTCGTGCACGTGGCTTTCCTGAATGCCGGCGCCGCTGATGCGCACGAACTCCGCTTTGGTGCGCAGATCGTCGATGGTGGCGCAGCCGGTCAGGCCCATGCAGGAGCGCAGGCCGCCCATCTGCTGGTGCACGATGGCTTTCAGCATGCCTTTATAGGCCACGCGGCCTTCGATACCTTCCGGCACCAGTTTGTCGGCGGCGTTATCGGTCTGGAAGTAACGGTCGGAAGAGCCTTTGGACATCGCGCCCAGCGAGCCCATGCCGCGGTAAGATTTGAACGAACGGCCCTGATACAGCTCGATTTCGCCCGGAGATTCTTCGGTGCCCGCCAGCATGGAGCCAACCATCACGCAGGATGCGCCCGCGGCGATCGCTTTGGCGATATCGCCGGAGAAGCGGATGCCGCCGTCGGCGATAACCGGGATGCCGGTGCCTTCCAGCGCTTCCACCGCGTCGGCGATGGCGGTGATCTGCGGCACGCCCACGCCGGTCACGATGCGGGTGGTGCAGATGGAGCCAGGGCCGATACCCACTTTCACCGCGCTCACGCCGGCTTCAGCCAGCGCTTTGGCGCCCGCGGCGGTCGCGACGTTGCCGCCGACGATCTGCAGATCCGGGTATTTGGCGCGGGTTTCGCGAATGCGCTGCAACACGCCTTCGGAGTGGCCGTGCGAGGAGTCGATCAGCAGCACGTCAACGCCCGCCGCCACCAACGCGTCGACGCGCTCTTCGTTGCCGGCGCCGGCGCCGACCGCCGCGCCCACGCGCAGACGGCCGTGCTCGTCTTTACAGGCGTTCGGCTTACGTTCCGCTTTCTGGAAGTCTTTAACGGTGATCATGCCCAGCAGATGGAAGCTGTCGTCCACCACCAGCGCTTTTTCTACGCGCTTTTCGTGCATCTTCTGCAGCACCACGTCGCGCGCTTCACCTTCTTTCACGGTGACCAGGCGATCTTTCGGCGTCATCACCGCAGTCACCGGCTGGGTCAGATCGGTCACGAAGCGCACGTCGCGGCCGGTGATGATGCCGACCAGTTCGTTGTCTTCGGTAACGACCGGGTAACCGGCGAAGCCGTTGCGCGCGGTCAGCTCTTTCACTTCCTGCAGCGTGGTGGCCGGAGTAACGGTCTGCGGGTCGGTGACTACGCCGCTTTCATGTTTCTTCACGCGGCTGACTTCTTCAGCCTGGCGCTCGATGGACATGTTTTTGTGGATGAAGCCCAGGCCGCCTTCCTGCGCCAGCGCGATGGCCAGGCCGGATTCGGTAACGGTATCCATGGCTGCGGACAGCATAGGGATGTTCAGGCGGATGGTTTTGGTCAGTTGAGTGCCGAGCTCTGCGGTGTTAGGCAGAACCGTGGAGTGGGCTGGAACCAGGAGGACGTCGTCAAACGTCAGAGCTTCTTTAGCGATACGTAGCATGGGCAATATCTCACCAGGGTGGGCTGTGAAAAAGATAAAATATTGCCGCGGCATTATACAGAGCGGAATCGGTTGCCTCCAGCACTTTCTTACAAAAAGTCTTGATTACCTTTTTCAGCCATGTAGTATCGACCAATTAAGTGATTGTTTTGAAATTTGATCTGGGTCACATGTCGCTACCTGTTTCGCCTTCCATTTTTACCGTAAGCCGCCTCAATCAGACGGTTCGCCAACTGCTGGAAATGGAAATGGGGCAGATTTGGCTCTCCGCCGAGATCTCCAACCTCTCCCAGCCCGCCTCCGGCCACTGGTATTTCACGCTGAAAGACGACCGCGCCCAAGTGCGCTGCGCGATGTTCCGCAACAGCAACCGACGCGTCACCTTCCGGCCGCAAAACGGCCAGCAGGTCCTGGTGCGCGCCAGTATCACGCTGTATGAACCGCGCGGCGACTATCAGCTGATCGCCGAGAGCATGCAGCCCGCCGGCGACGGCCTGCTGCAGCAACAGTTCGAGCAGTTGAAACAGCGCCTGAGCGCCGAAGGGCTGTTCGATCAGCAGTTCAAGCAGCCGCTGCCCGCCCCGGCCAAATGCGTCGGGGTGATCACCTCCGCCAGCGGCGCGGCGCTGCACGATATCCTGCAGGTGTTGCAGCGGCGCGATCCGTCGTTGCCGATCGTCATCTACCCCACCTCGGTGCAGGGTGCGGAAGCGCCGATGCAGATCGTGCGCGCCATCGAGGCCGCCAACCGCCGCGATGAATGCGACGTGCTGATCGTCGGCCGCGGCGGCGGTTCGCTGGAAGATCTGTGGAGCTTCAACGACGAACGCGTGGCGCGAGCGATCTTCGCCAGCCGCATTCCGATCGTCAGCGCCGTCGGCCATGAAACCGACGTCACCATCGCCGACTTCGTTGCCGACCTGCGCGCGCCGACCCCATCCGCCGCCGCCGAACTGGTGAGCCGCAATCAGCTTGAGCTGTTGCGCCAGCTGCAGTCGCAGCAGCAGCGGCTGGAGATGGCGATGGATTACTACCTGGCGCAGCGTCAGCAGCAGTTCACCCGCATTCATCACCGTTTACAGCAGCAGCATCCGCATCTGCGCCTGGCGCGCCAGCAGACGCTGCTGTTCAAGCTGCAGCGCCGGATGGAAGACGGCATGCAGCAACAGCTGCGCCTGGCCGCCCGCCGCAGCGAGCGCGCCCAGCAGCGGCTGGCGCAGGTGCAGCCGCAGGGCCGCATTCACCGCTACCAACAGCGCGTGCAGCAGCAGGAATACCGTCTGCAGCAGGCGATGGAGCGGCAGCTCAACGCCTACCGCCAGCGCTTCGGCGTGGCCTGCAGCCAGCTGGAGACCGTCAGCCCGCTGGCGACGCTGGCACGCGGCTACAGCGTGACGCAAACTCCGCGCGGCGAGCTGCTGAAAACCACCAAGCAGGCGCAGGTCGGCGAACTGCTGAAAACCCGCCTGCAGGATGGTTGGGTGGAAAGCGAGGTGAAAACCATCACCGTCGCTAAAAAGCCGCGCAAGAAGCGCGCGGCCGAGTAAGCCCTACTCCAGCGTAAAACGCTCGCCCGGTTCGCCGTTCACCCACAGCGCGCGCGTTTCGCCTTCCGGCAGGCTGAGCGTCAGCGTGCGCCAGGCCGGACGAAAACGCCCTTCCGTCGCGATGTCCAGCATGATGCGCTGATGGTCGCAGCGCATTTCCCAGCGCAGCCACAGCGCATCGCCCTGCCGCCAACCTTCGCTTTCGCCGTCGTCCTCAAACAACAGCCCGCTGCTCACGCCGCAGCCCTTGAGCGGAAACAGCCGCAGCTCGCGCCGATCGTCGGCAGCCACGTCCACATGCGCCAGCCGCTGCGACAACGGCAGCGCCGCCCCGGCGCGCACCAGCAGCGGCAAACGCTCCAGCGGCGCCGCCAGCGTCACCGTCTGGCCACCGCCGAACCACTGGCCGCTGTAGAAGCAGTACCAGCCTTCGCCGTTGTCCGGTAGATATACCGAACGCCAGCGCTGCCCCGGCTCCACCACGCTGGCCACCAGCAGATCGCGGCCGATCAGAAAATCGTCGTTCTCGCCAAAGGTGCGCGCATCCTGTTCGTGATCGAGAAAAGTCGGGCGCAGCATTGGCTCGTCGTCGGCGCAGGCCTGCCACAACAGGGTGTAGAAATACGGCAGCAGCCGGTAACGCAGGTTGATCGCCTCACGTACCGCCGGGGTAGCGGCCGGGTACATCCAGGGCTCATTGACCGTGGCGTCGTCGTTCCAGGAGTGGATGGTGAAACGCGGGTGCATCACGCCGTTTTGTACCCAGCGCACCAGCAGCTCCGCGTCCGGTTTGTCGCCGGAGAAGCCGCCGACGTCGTGGCCGAGGTTATACAAGCCGGACAGGCTCATGCCCAGCCCCATGCGGATGTTGTAGCGCAGCGTCTGCCAACTGGTGCGGTTGTCGCCGCTCCAGGTCTGCACATAGCGCTGCATGCCGGCGCAGCCGGAGCGCGAGATCAGGTACGGGCGTTTCTGCGGCGCGAAGCGCTGCTGGGCCTCCATCGAGGCGCGCATCATCAGCAGCGGCATCACCGGGCGGATGTGCTTGATGGCGATCGGCCGCCCGAAGCCGTGACAGCGCGCTTCGCCATCCCACACTTCGTACTCGTTGTTGTCGTTCCAGGTGGAATCGATGCCCATCTCCAGCAGCTGTTGCGTGACGCCCTGCTGCCACCAGCGTACCGTCGCCGGGTTGGTGAAGTCGAGGTGCGATCCTTCATCGTCCCAGAAGCTGGAGCGTTCCGGCGCGTCGCTTTGCGAATCGCGGATAAACAGCCCCTGCGCCGCCACCTCTTGATACTGCGGATGATCCTGCAGCAGGCACGGCTTGATGTTGGCCGCCAGCCTGAGGCCGGCGTCGTGAAACGCCTGGCTGAGCAGCTTGGGCTGCGGCACCTTGTCGTAGTTCCAGTTGAACACGTAGCGTTTGTGGTTGATCGAGGTGTAGCCCGACGACAGCTGGAAGGAGTCGCAGGGAATGGCGTGCTGGCGGCACAGCGCAATGAACTGCTGCAGCTGCTGCTGGGCGTCCGGCGCGTCGGTGTAGTGCATGGTCGAGCCGCTGTAGCCCAGGCTCCACTTCGGCCCGAAGTGGGTGCGGCCGGTCAGGCGCACGAAGGCCTTGGTGACGTCCAAAACCTTCGGCCCGAGGAACAGGTAGTAATCCAGATCGCCCGCTTCGGCCTGATAGCGGCGATAGGCCGCGTGGTAATTGTCGATCTCGTTGCCCAGATCCAGCCAGCAGCTGCTCAGGTTGTCGTAGAACAGGCCGAAGCTCGCCTCCGGCCCACGGGTGATGGTGAACGGAATGTGCTTGTACAGCGGATCGGTGCTGGCGGCGTTGTAGCCCATGGCGTCCAGATTGCGCATCTCGAAGCGGCGGCCGGTGCGTTCCAGATCGCCGGCTTTCTCCCCCAGGCCGTAATAGCGCTCATCGGCAAAACGCCGCTGGTAGTGCGCCACGCCGTCGCCGTGCGCATTGAGCAGGTAGGCGCTGGTCGGCCGATCCGCCGCCAGCGGCCGCCACTCGCCGGCGGCATTGCAATGCTCCCATTCCAACCACAGCGGCTGATGCACCGTCACGCGCAGCAGCGGCGTGCTGACCACCAGCCGATCGCTCTCTTGGCGCAGCTGATAGCCCGGCAGGCTGAAACCGGCGACGCTGAGCCGATCGCGCCCCTCCCAGGGCACATCGTTCTGCGGCGCGATGCTCCAGGTGCGATCCAGCGCCAGCTCGCCCTCACGTTTAATCAACACGCGGAACAGGCCGTCTTCCAGCACGTACAGGCAGAAACGGTGGCGTTCATCGACCAGCAGCTCGACATGATCGGCATGCTGCGCCGCCAGCGTCCAATTTTTCAAGGTTTTCATACATATTCCACTTAGCTGTGTGAAGGGGTTTTCTTACCGCCGCGCTCGGCGATCAGGGCAATCAGGAACACAGCGCCGATCAGATCGAAGAAGCCCATGGCAATAAACAGCGGGTTGAAGCCGATGGTGTCGGATACCGCGCCGATCAGCAGCGTGAACAGGAAGCTGGCGATCCAGGCGCTGGAGCCGCGCATGCCGTTGACCGTCGCCATCTGGTTTTTATCGAACGACTCCACCACCAGCGCGCTGAGCATGCAGGAGATCACCTGATGGCCGAAACCGCCGATCGAGATCAGCGCGATCGCCACATAGGGATCTTGGGTGATCGCCACGAACGCCAGCGACACCATCAGGAAAGCGCCGGTCACCGAGCTGGCGACCACCGAGTTGACGCGGCTGCAGCCGAACCATTTGCGGTACAGGGTGGTGAGATAGCCGCTGGCGACGCTGCCGATATCCGCCGCCAGGAACGGCAGCCAGGCGAACATCGCGATCTGCTTCAGATCCATGCCGCGTTCGGTGGCCAGGTACAGCGGCACCCAGAAACTGAAGACCGCCCAGGCCGGCTCGGCGAGAAAGGCCGGGATGGCGATGCCGTAAAACTTCTTGTTCTTGCACAGGCTGGCCAGCGAAGTGAAAAACGGCAGCTTCGGCAACACCGGCTCGTTGTCTTCGCGGATCAGATCCAGCTCTTGCTGGCTGAGGTTCGGGTGCTGCTGCGGGGAGTGGTAGAACAGCCACCACAGCACGACCCAGATCAGCGCCAGCCCGCCGGAGAACAGGAACGCCCCCTGCCAGCCGAAGGAGACGTGAGCGATAACGATGATCGGCGGCGCCAACATGGCGCCGATGGAGAAACCGACGCCCGCCCAGCCGGCGGCGATCGGCCGCTCCTTTTTCGGGAACCAGTCGGAGATCGCCTTGGCGTTGGCCGGGGTGGCCGCCGCCTCCGCGCCCCCCATGAAGAAGCGCAGAATGGCCAGTTGCAGCCAGCTGCCGGCGCCGGCGTGCAGCATGCATACCACCGCCCAAATGCCGGCGCAGATCAGAAAGCCCATCTTCAGGCCGATGACGTCGATCAGCCAGCCGCAGATCGGCTGGAACACCGTGTAGGCCAGCTGGAACGACGCCACCACCCAGGCATATTGCTCAGTGCTCATGTTCAGGCTGGTTTTCAGCTCCGGCGCCAGAATGCCCAGCGAGTTGCGGGTAATGTAGTTGACCGTGACGCCCAGCAAGAACAGCGCCAGCATCCACCAGCGCAGCGATTTGAACTTGCGTCGGCCGCTCTGCGCGACCGCCTGATTGATCTCCACACTCATCAGTTCTCTCCCCGCGGCCGCCTGTGACAGCGACGCGCGCATTGGTAAGGTACGTTGCGCTATCAAAAGGGGACGGTGAACACAGGCCAACGCTCGCATAACAGACCGGCAGTCCATCACAACCCCATGATTTATTTTTTGTTTTCTTTTTCGCACACCGTTAAAATTGGACTGACATGTCCCAAAATTGGTGTACCAATGCAGACTACTCAGCGATAGCGCACAGCGAAACGGGGTTTTTTGCAAAGATTTTCACAAGCGGGTGAAAAAATAGTCATAATGGCCGATAAATCCGGTCAAGACGCTGAAAATCCGCAGTGAAAATATTCTCATGGACGAATTTGAAGGAGATCACAAAATGAACGGAAAGCTGAAAATCCAGGAGATCGCCCGCCAAACCGGGCTGTCGATCAGCACCGTTTCCCGCGTGCTGGCCGGCAAGGCCAACACCAGCGCCGAGGCGCGCCGCAAGGTGCTGGACTGTGCGCAGCAAAACGGCATTCTGCAGGGCATTTCCAGCGGCCGGCTGATGCTGAACAACGTGATGGTGTTCGCGCCGCAGCGCGCGTTCGACGTGCGCACCGATATCTTCTACTACAAGGTCATTCAGGGCATTGCCGCCGCGCTGATGGAGCACGAGGTGCGCATCCGCTACTGCGGGCTGGAAGAGCAGCGCAGCGACGGCGCGCTGTTTCTGGAAAAGATGAGCGATCCGCACACCGAAGCGGCGCTGATCATCGGCATCGACGACGAGCATATCCACACCCTGGCGGCCGATCTGCACAAACCTTGCGTGCTGATCAACTGCAGCGATCGGCAGATGCGGCTGGACAGCGTCTCGCCGGATCATCAGTTGATCGGTGATTACTCCGCCAGCTACCTGTTCCAGCAGGGGCACAGCCATATTCTCAACCTGCAGTGTCTGCGCCGCCACACCATGGAGCTGCGGCTGGCGGGCATCCGGCAAGCCTACGCCCGGCATCATCTGCCGTTCGACGACAGCCGACATCTGGTCACCACCTCCGGCTTCGGCAGCGAAGAGGCCGAGCAGGCGCTGACCACCTATCTCGATGGCATCCACGGCCACGCCCCGCTGCCGACGGCGATCCTGGCCGGCGGCGATTACATGGCGGTCGGGGCGGTCAAGGCGCTCAACAAGCGAGGGCTGAACGTGCCGGGCGACGTGTCGGTGATGAGCACCGACGGCTTCAACCTGGCGGAAATCCATGACGTGCCGCTGACCTCGGTGCAGGTGCCGCGCGACGAACTGGGTTACGAGGCGATCCAACTGCTGCAGCGGCGCATGCTGCGCGCCGACGCGCCGCCGTGCAATCTGCTGCTGCACGGCCGGCTGGCGGTACGCGCCTCGGTGCGGCGCATCAGCCCGCACAAGACTGCGCCGGCGGTGAGCACGCATGACCACAGGCTTTATGACGAGTAGGCTACACTTAGGCACAGTGCATTCATTCGATGAGGTAAAATTTTTGCCTAAGGAGAGCCACTATGCCAGCCCAGCGCATGCGTTCCGTCATTCCTCCCTACATGCTGCGCCGCATCATTGAACACGGCAACGCCCCGCAGCGCGACTGCGCGCTGCACACCCTGAACCACGTGCAAAGCCTGCTCGGCAACAAGCCGCTACGTTCACCGACCGAGAAAAACGCCCGAGCCGGCGAAGCGCTCCGCGATATCTACGACGCCCAGAACGGCACCCAACTGCCCGGCAAACAGGTGCGTAAAGAGGGCCAGCCCAGCAACCACGACGTGGCGGTGGACGAAGCCTACGACTACCTCGGCGTCACCTACGATTTCTTCTGGCAGGCCTACCGCCGCAACTCACTGGATAACCAGGGGCTGCCGCTGGTCGGCAGCGTGCACTACGGCAAGGAGTACCAGAACGCTTTCTGGAACGGCCAGCAGATGGTGTTCGGCGACGGCGACGGCGAGATTTTCAACCGTTTCACCATCGCCATCGACGTGGTCGGCCACGAGCTGGCGCACGGCGTGACCGAGAGCGAAGCCGGGCTGATCTACTACCAGCAGTCAGGGGCGCTCAACGAATCGCTGTCCGACGTGTTCGGTTCGCTGGTCAAGCAGTTCCACCTGCAGCAAACCGCCGATAAAGCCGACTGGCTGATCGGCGCCGGGCTGCTCGCCAAGGGCATCAAAGGCAAAGGGCTGCGCTCGATGTCGGCGCCCGGCACCGCCTACGATGACCCGCTGCTGGGCAAAGACCCGCAGCCCGCCAGCATGAAGGATTATATCCAGACCAAGGAAGACAACGGCGGCGTGCACCTCAACTCCGGCATCCCCAACCGCGCCTTCTACCTGGCGGCGACGGCGCTGGGCGGCTTCGCCTGGGAGAAAGCCGGCTACGTCTGGTATGACACGGTATGCGACAAAGCGCTGCCGCAAAATGCCGATTTCGCCACCTTCGCCCGCGCCACGGTGAAACATGCGCAAGCGCGTTTCGACCAGAGCGTGGCGGACAAGGTGCAGCAGGCCTGGCATCAGGTGGGGGTGGAATAATGAAACCGCTGCCGACGCTCAATCAGGATACGGTCATTGAGCTGGCGCGCGAGGGAGGCTTCGCCTACATTCCCAAACTGGCGGGCCAGCGCCGCATCGCGCTGGCCGATATCACGCCGGAGCAGCGGCAGCGCCTGAATCAGCTGCTGAACCAGACGCTGCCTTATGCGCAGGAAGAAGGCCAGCCCAACTCCCCCGGCTGCGGCGACCAACGCTACTACCGCATACAGATCAACTACACCAGCCCCACCCTGAGCACCGAGATCGTGCTGTTAATCCCGGAAAGCAGCGCGCCGCAGGCGCTGGTGGATCTGTGGAAAACCGGCCAGGTGGATGAGTGAGGGCTTACAGCGGCTGATAGCTGAAATTCACCCGCTTTTTGGAGATCAGCCCGTGCCCGTTCTGGCACAGGTAATCCACCGCCCCGCAGGCTTTCAATTCTTGCAGCGGCTGCCCGCACTCCGGGCAGCTCGCCAGCTGCCGATAATCGCGCTGACAGGCGGCACAATGGTAGTGACCCGCTACCCAATTCATGGTCTGACGACAGTGCGGACAGTGCGCGTCCATAACGACTCCCAGGTTAAATCGCGCCCCATGAGCGCAAAAAATAGATCCCCAACGCGGTGGTGAAGAACGAACCGACGGTGGTGATGGCGATAATATTGGCCGCCAGCGTGGCGTTGCCGCCCATGGCGCGCGTCATCACATAGCTGCCCGAAGCGGTCGGCGTGGCGGAAAACAGGAAGATAATGCCCAGCGCCGCGCCCTGGAACCCGCACAGCCAGCCGGCCAGTGTCATCAGGCACGGCACCAGAAACAGCTTGGCCGCCGACGACAGCGCCGCCACGTTGGACGAACGGAACATGGCGCGAAAATCCAGGCTGGCTCCGGTGCAAAGCAGCGCCAGCGGCAGCGACAGCGCGGAGATATAGCTGCCGGTTTGGCGGATCACGGCCGGGATCCCCAGCCCGGTTTGCGCATACGCCAGCCCGCACACCAGACCGATGATCAGCGGGTTGGTGACGATGCTGCGCAGCAGCGACAGGTGGCTGATTTTCTTGCCCTGCCCGCCCTGCAGACTGCGCGTGAGGGTGATGACCGACAGTATATTGAACAGGATCACCGTCACCGTCAGGTACAGCGAGGCGAGCGCAATGCCTTCGCTGCCGTAGGCGGTCATGGCGTAGGCCAGGCCGACGATGGCGGTATTGGCGCGGAAGCCGCCCTGCACGAATACCCCGCGCTCACGCGGTTCTTTCACCAACCACCTGGCCGCCAGCTCCAAAAGCAGGAAGGTCGCCAGCGTGCCGACCGCGCCGAACAGCACCAGCGGCAGGTTGCCGAGCAGCTGCGGATGGTTGGTGGCAATGCTGAAAAACAGCAGGCACGGCAGCGCCAGATTGAACACCAGGCGGGTCGCACCGTCGACGAAGCGGTCATCCATCAGGCGCCAATGGCGCAGCAGGATCCCCAGCAGCATCATCAGCAGATTCGGCACGGTGACGTTAAACGCAAAACTCCAGGTTTCCCAGGACATGGTGTTCCTTCAGGCAGGCGAGGTAATCTTCAGATAATAAAACGATTTCGGGCCAATAAAAAAGGGCGCGGCATCACTGCCGCGCCCCTCATAAGCGATTACTTGCTCTTTTTCAGGTGGCTCATCAGGCGCTTGCGCTTACGCATCTGGGTTGGCGTCAGCAGATTGCGTTTGCCGGCGAACGGGTTGTCACCCTCTTTGAACTGGATGCGGATCGGCGTCCCCATCACATTCAGCGAGCGGCGGAAGTAGTTCATCAGATAGCGTTTGTACGAATCGGCCAGATCGCTGACCTGGTTGCCGTGGATCACCACGATCGGCGGGTTGTAACCGCCGGCATGGGCATATTTCAGCTTCACGCGGCGGCCGCGCACCAACGGCGGCTGGTGATCGTCAACCGCCATCTGCATGATTTTGGTCAGCATCGAGGTGTTTACGCGGCGGGTTGCGCACTCGTAGGCTTCCTGTACCGATTCGAACAGGTTGCCGACGCCGCTGCCGTGCAGGGCGGAAATGAAGTGCACGCGCGCGAAGTCGACGAAGCCCAGACGCAGATCGAGCATCTCTTTCACGTGCTCGCGATCTTCTTCGCTCATGCCGTCCCACTTGTTGACCGCAATCACCAGTGAGCGCCCACTATTGAGGATAAAGCCGAGCAGAGAGAGATCCTGATCGGAAATGCCTTCACGCGCGTCGATCACCAGCAGCACCACGTTGGCGTCTTCAATCGCCTGCAGGGTCTTGATCACCGAGAATTTCTCGACGGTTTCGGTCACCTTGCCGCGTTTGCGCACCCCGGCGGTGTCGATCAGCACGTATTCGCGTTCGTCGCGCACCATCGGAATGTAGATGCTGTCGCGGGTGGTGCCCGGCATGTCATACACCACCACGCGCTCCTCGCCGAGGATGCGGTTAGTGAGCGTAGACTTACCGACGTTCGGGCGGCCGACGATCGCCAGCTTGATCGGCAGATCCTGCGGATTGAACGCTTCTTCCGGCTCTTCGTCTTCTTCGCCTTCCAGCGTTTCGCCGTTTTGCTCGGCCCAGTAAGCGGCGTTGGCCTCTTCCTCGGTCAGCTCGACGTCTTCCGGTTTTTCCGGCACGAACGGCACCAGCACGTGTTCAATCAGCTGGGTCACGCCGCGGCCGTGAGAAGCGGCGATAGCGAACACTTCACCCAGGCCGAGCGAGTAGAAATCGGCGGTGGCGGTGTCCGGATCCAGACCGTCGGTCTTGTTGGCCACCAGGAAGGTCGCCTTCTGGCGGCTGCGCAGGTGCTGGGCGATGCCCTGATCCGCCGGCATCAGGCCGGCGCGGGCGTCGACCATGAACAGCACGATGTCCGCTTCTTCGATCGCCAGCAGCGACTGACCGGCCATGCGCGTTTCGACGCCGTCTTCGGTGCCGTCGATGCCGCCGGTATCGACGATGATAAATTCATTGCCTTCGATTTCAGCACGACCATACTTGCGGTCACGCGTCAGCCCCGGGAAATCCGCCACCAGCGCATCACGCGTATGGGTTAAACGGTTGAACAAGGTGGATTTACCCACATTCGGGCGCCCGACCAGCGCGACGACAGGTATCATTGTTGAAGCCTCATTACTTAATAATCAATGCGTTACTGCACTGTGGATAGACACCAGCGGTGCAGCTTATAAAATACGAAACGGCCCCTGAACACTCAGGAGCCGTTTTCCCCTTCATCTTTCGCGCCACAGCGGCGTTGTCTGCGCACCCTCGCCCCGGTCACTCAGTTCACTGAGCTCCCGAGGACTCATGCGCTTGCCGCCTGGCTGCAACCCGAAAGCTTTCGGGTGCAAGAAGGGTCACGACGAGCGGCGTTAGCGGGTGAAAGCGTAAACTTTCCCGCCGCGAGCCTGGATGATCAGCTTGTCGCTGGCCACCATCGGCGCAGACAGGAAGCCGGAGCTGTCCACTTCCTGCTGGGCGACAAAACGGCCATCGGTGGTGTTGATCCAGTGCAGATAACCTTCGGCGTCACCGGTCACCAGATAACCATTATACATCACCGGCGGCGTCAGGTTACGGTGCAGCAGATCGCTCTGCGTCCACACGGTCACGCCGCCTTCGGTGCTGAGTGCCACTACGCGATCGTTCTGGTCGATCAGGTAGATGCGGCCCGCGTCGACGATGAAATCATTCACCGAACCCAGCTCGCGTTTCCAGATAATCTGGCCGGAACGCAGATCCAGCGCCGTCAGGTTGCCGTTGTAACCCAGCGCGTAGACCACGCCGTCAACGATCACCGGCGTGGTGTCCACGTCGTTCAGACGATCGATTTCAGTCGCGCCGCTCGGCTGAGAAATACGCTGTTGCCAGATAATCTGGCCCTGCTGCATCAGCACCGCACTGACGCGGCCGTTGTCACCGCCGACGATGGCGGCGCCAAAAGCGACGGCCGGCGCGGATTCACCGCGCAGCGACAGCGAAGGCATGTCCAGGTTAACCGTCCACTTCACCGCACCGTCGGCTTCGTTCAGCGCCTGCAGCATGCCGTTGGAGGTGTGCACCAACACCATGCCGTCGCTGACAACCGGACGGGAGATCGCTTCGCCGGCCACTTTGGTCTGCCAGGCGATGGCGCCGTCGGCGGTGTTCAATGCGTAAACCACCGCTTTTTCGCTGCCGACGTAAACCTTGTCGCCCGCAACCGTCAGGCCGCCCGACAGCAGCGCAGACAGGTTGCTGGAGAAGAAGCCGGTCTTCTCGGAGAGATTGACCTTCCACTTCTCGTTGCCGCTGTCGGCGTCCATCGCTTTCACGATGCCAAAGCGATCGGCGGCGTAAATGGTGCTGTCCTGATAGGCCGGGCGCAGGTGGGAGTAATACTCACCGATACCGTCGCCCACCGAGGTGCTCCACGCCTTGCTCGGCGTAAACTGATTTTCAACTTTCGGCAACGGCGACATGGTAACCACGTCTTCTTCGCTGTTAAACAGCGAGCAACCACTCAGCAAGGCAGCGGAAACCAGTCCGACCAAGAGTGTTTTACGCAATTGCATGGGAATTCCCCTTAGCTGGACAAGTTATTCAATTTCATGCGCAGCAGAACCTGCAGCGCCTGAGAAGCATTGGACTCAATGCCTTTGCTGTAAGCTTCGCGCGCGCCCTTGGCGTCGCCCTTGGCCAGCAATACATCGCCGCGCACATCCTGCATCATCGCCACCCAGCCTTCGCCTTTCACGCCATCCAGCGTTTTCAGCGCTTCATCCAGCTTTTTCTCCTGCAGCTGGACGCGCGCCAGACGCAGGTCGATCATCGCCAACAGGTTGTCGTCTTTGGTCTGGCCCTGCGCCAGCACCAATTGTTGTTCCGCCTTGGCGAAATCATTCTGTTCGACAAAGTGCTTGGCCAACTGCAGCGCGGCCAGTACACCGTAGCTGTTGCCGTTGGCCTGGACAAATTTCTCTGCGGCAGCCACGTCATCCGGCTTGCCGGCCGCCAGACGATCGCTGGCTTCCTGATAGGATTGCGATGCCGCCATCATGTTGGAGTTTTCATGGCTCTGCCAATAACGCCAGCCAACCAGGGCACCAATTCCGAGCACCACGCCCACCGCCAGCGCTTTGCCGTTCTCGGCAAAGAACCGACGCAGTGCGTCGACTTGTTCGTTTTCAGTGGTATAGACTTCCACGGTGTCCTTCTCCTTAACCTAACATCAAAGCCAGACGCGCAGCGACTTCGCTTTGCGCCAGCGTTTCTTGTTCACCACTGCGCAGGTCTTTCACCACCACCTGCTGCGCCGCCACTTCGCTCTCACCCAGGATCAGCGCGATGCGCGCGCCCCATTTGTCCGCACGGGTGATCTGCTTCTTGAAGTTGCCGCCGCCGTAATTGGTCATCAGCTTCAGCTGCGGCGCCGCGTCGCGCACCTGTTCAGCCAGCCGCATTGCCGCACTCTGGGTGCCCGTGCCGGAAGAAATGACGTACACGTCGATAGCCGACGGCGCCTTGAATTCCGGGTTGACCGCCTGCACCAGCAGCACCAGACGCTCCAGGCCCATGGCGAAACCGACCGCCGGGGTGGCGCGGCCGCCCAGTTGCTCGACCAGGCCGTCGTAACGGCCGCCCGCGCAGACGGTGCCCTGCGCGCCCAGGCTGGTGGTCACCCACTCAAACACGGTGCGGTTGTAGTAATCCAGACCGCGCACCAGGCGCTCGTTAACGGTATATGGGATACCTGCCTGCGCCAAAAGTTCACACAGACCGGCGAAGTGAGCACGGGATTCTTCATCCAGATACTCAGACAGGCGCGGCGCGTCGTTCAGCAGCGCCTGCACCTCAGGATTTTTGGAGTCCAGCACGCGCAGCGGGTTGCTGTACATGCGGCGTTTGCAGTCTTCGTCCAGCACCTCGACGTGCTGCTCCAGGAACGCCACCAGCGCGTCGCGGTAGTTGGCGCGCGCCTCCAGCGAACCGATGGAGTTCAGCTCCAGCGTGACGTGCTCGGCGATGCCCAGCGCTTTCCACCAGCGGGCGGTCAGCAGGATCAGCTCGGCGTCGATATCCGGGCCTTGCAGGCCGAACACTTCCGCGCCCAGCTGATGGAACTGACGGTAACGCCCCTTCTGCGGGCGCTCGTAGCGGAACATCGGGCCGATGTACCACAGACGCTGTTCCTGATTGTACAGCAGACCATGTTCGATGCCGGCGCGCACGCAGCCAGCCGTCCCTTCCGGACGCAGCGTCAGGCTTTCGCCGTTGCGGTCTTCGAAGGTATACATCTCTTTTTCCACGACGTCGGTCACTTCGCCGATCGCGCGTTTGAATAACGGGGTCTGCTCTACAATCGGCAACCGGATTTCGCTGTAACCGTAGCCGCCCAGCACCTGCTTGAGGGTGCCTTCAATACGCTGCCATAATGCCGTTTCTTCCGGCAGGTAGTCGTTCATGCCGCGAATGGCTTGAATGTTCTTTGCCACGTGAGTTCTCTGTCCGTTGTCTGTAAAAATGAACCCGATTATAGGGACTTTGCCGCCCGGTATTCAACGCGGATGCGGTTTTCTGCCCTTCAGGTTCATAAACAAGCGGGCCAACAGGCCCGCCGTGTAGCGATAACGCTTATTTTTCCAGCAGGTTGACCGTGATGCGTTTGCTTTCGTCCATCATCGCGGCCTTGGCGCGAATTTTCGCTTCCAGCTGGTCGATCATCTGTTCGTTGTCGAAACGCTCTTTCTGGCGCACGCCGTCTTCATAGAAGCCGCTCTTCTTGTGGCCGCCGGTTACGCCCATGGTGGACACCAGCGCTTCGCCCGGGCCGTTCACCACGCAGCCGATGATCGAAACGTCCATCGGCGTGATGATGTCTTCCAGGCGCTGCTCCAGCGCGTTCACCGTGCCGATCACGTCGAACTCCTGACGCGAGCAGGTTGGGCAGGCGATGAAGTTGATGCCGCGCGCGCGGATGCGCAGCGACTTCAGGATGTCGAAACCGACCTTCACCTCTTCGACCGGATCCGCCGCCAGCGAGATGCGCAGGGTATCGCCGATGCCTTCAGACAGCAGCATGCCCAGGCCGATGGCCGATTTGACCGACCCGCTGCGCGCGCCGCCGGCTTCGGTGATGCCCAGATGCAGCGGCTGATCGATGCGCGACGCCAGCAAGCGGTAGGATTGCACCGCCAGGAACACGTCCGACGCCTTGACGCTGACCTTAAACTGGTCGAAGTTGAGGCGATCGAGGATGTCGACGTGGCGCATGGCGGATTCCAGCAGCGCTTCCGGCGTAGGTTCGCCGTACTTTTCCTGCAGGTCTTTTTCCAGCGAGCCGCCGTTGACGCCGATGCGAATCGGGATGTTCTTGTCACGGGCGCAGTCCACCACCGAGCGAATGCGCGATTCGTTGCCGATGTTGCCCGGGTTGATGCGCAGGCAGTCTACGCCATATTCGGCCACCTGCAGTGCGATGCGATAATCGAAGTGGATATCGGCGACCAGCGGCACGTTGACCTGCTGCTTGATCAGTTTGAACGCCTCGGCGGCGTCCATGGTTGGAACCGAAACGCGGACGATGTCGACGCCCACGCGCTCCAGCGCTTTGATCTGATTAACCGTTGCTTCAACATCGGTGGTACGGGTGTTGGTCATCGACTGCACGGCAATCGGCGCGCCATCACCAATAGGCACCTTGCCGACGTAAATGCGTGTAGATTTTCGACGGTTGATGGGCGCTTGGTTATGCATTACTTACTCTCCATTGCTGCTCTGACATCACGACCGGTGCCGCGCGATTACTGCGCGGCGACGGTCAGGCGAGCAACACGGTTTGACTTAACGAACCGGCTTAAATCAACCGGTTTACCCTGATACTGGATCTGAACTGCCGCCGGCGCACCGATGGTCAGTTTATACGGCGCAGTGCCGGTCAGGTTCAGCTTGCCGCCTTGCTTCTGGGTGCCGCTGAACAGCGTTTTACCGCTCGCGTCGGTCACCTGCAGCCAGCAGTCGGCGGAGAAATCCATCACCAGCGCGTTCGGATCGGCCGCCGGCGCAGCCACGCCCGCATCGGCGGTCGGCAACGGCGCTTGCGCCGCCGGCGCGGTTTCCGGCAGGGTGGTCTGGCTTGGCGACACCACGGCAGGCTGCTGCTGAGCCGCGCTCGGCGCCTGGGCGGTCGCCGCCGGCGCCTGAGCCGCTGCGCCGGTATCGGCCGGCGCGGCGCTGTTGTCGGTCAACGGCACGTTGGTGCCGGCGTCGGCATTGCCGTCGGTCAGCGGCACGGACTGCCCTTCGTTATTCTGTGAAAGCTGCGCCGAGGATTGATCGGCCATGGTGGCGATCTCTTCCTGCTGCGCCTTGTGGTTTTGCCACCACCAGGCGCCGGTCAGGCCGATCACCACGAACACGATAAGCCAGGTGAAGCTCATCAGCCAGCCGTCGCGTTTCTTGCGGCGCTTGCCCAGCGAGAAACTTTGCATCGGCGCCACTTTCGCCATCTTCAACGGCGCCTGCTTGGCCAACATCGGCAGCAGTTCGTCTTCCGGCAGATGCACCAGCTTGGCGTAGGAACGGATGTAGCCGCGCACGAAGGTGGACGCGAGGTCAGCGGACACGCTGTCTTCCTCGATATCGCGCACGGTGGACATTTTGAGACACAGGCGTTCTGCAACGGTCTGTTGGCTCAGCCCGAGTTGCTCACGGGCCTGACGCAGGCGCTGGCCCGTCGTCATGGATACGGTTTTATCTTGGGAGGCTTCAGTATTCATTAGCTAAGAACTGCTGGTACTGTTTGGATTGTGGAAAACTTCGCGCTAGCTGCTTGCCATAGCGTTGAACGCTATCCTGGCGGCCGGCTAACGCGGCGAAACGAATCTGTAACCATAAGCTGCTGGCGCTGGCCGGCAGAACATGCTGATAAACATCCAATAAAAGTTGCGACTGGGCGCGCTTCCCTTCTCCAAATTGCTTTTCGGCCTCCACCAGCAGCGGAGCGCCTTTGTCCGGATCGACTTTTAGCGCGCGGCTCAACAGCGTGCGCGCTTCGTCGTTTTGTCCGGCCTTGAGAAAACAGTAACCTGCGTTTTCCAGGCTGTCGGCGACCTGGCCATAATCGGGCGCCAGCGCCGCAGCGCTAAACTGCTGTTGCGCCGGTACATACTGCCCTAAACCGCAAAGAAACGCACCGTAATTATTCAGTACGGTGCCATTGCCCGGCGCAAGTTTGAGCGCTTGCCGATAACGCTGTTCGGCCTCAGCGTTTTCACCGCTGCGCTGCGCGTAGAGCGCCATGCCCAACTGCGTGCGGTAATCCTGCGGGGCCGCGTCCAGCGCCTTCTCCAGGTTCTGGCGCGCCGCGTCCATGTCGCCTTGCTGCAGGTACTCCAGCCCCAACTGCAGGCGCGTCTGACCCGCCTCAGAGACCTGTGCTTCCTTTTCCGGCGCTGAACCGGAACACCCGGCCAACAACCCGGCCGCCAGCCACATACCCCACAGTTTCAGCTTCATGCCCGCATTCATTTCCTTATCGGCCGTCAGCTAACGCCCACCAGCGACACGCTTGCGCATAACAGGCTGTTAGATAACAAAAAATGGTGCTATAGGATTCAGACCGCCCGTACGTTGATAGGTTCCCCGGCCATTTTCTTCTTCAGGGTACGCTTGGTACGGTCGATCACTTCACCCGCCAGTTGCCCGCAGGCGGCGTCGATATCGTCACCACGGGTTTTACGAACAATAGTCGTAAAGCCGTATTCCATCAACACCTTGGAGAAACGATCCACCCGGCTGTTGGAGCTGCGGCCGTACGGAGCGCCCGGGAACGGGTTCCATGGGATCAGGTTGATCTTGCACGGCGTGTCTTTCAGCACTTCCGCCAGCTGATGCGCGTCGTCGGTGCTGTCGTTGATATGATCCAGCATCACGTACTCGACGGTAACGCGGCCCTGGTTGGCGTTGGATTTCTCCAGGTAGCGACGCACCGCGGACAGGAAGGTCTCGATGTTGTACTTGCGGTTGATCGGCACGATCTCATCGCGGATGGTGTCGTTCGGTGCGTGCAGCGAAATGGCCAGCGCCACGTCGATCATGTCGCCCAGCTTGTCCAGCGCCGGCACCACGCCGGAGGTAGACAGGGTCACGCGGCGTTTGGACAGGCCAAAGCCGAAATCGTCCAGCATGATTTCCATCGCCGGCACCACGTTGTTCAGGTTGAGCAGCGGCTCGCCCATGCCCATCATCACCACGTTGGTGATCGGGCGTTGGCCGGTCACCTTCAGCGCGCCGATGATCTTCGCCGCGCGCCACACCTGGCCGATGATTTCCGACACGCGCAGGTTGCGGTTGAAGCCCTGCTGCGCCGTCGAACAGAATTTGCACTCCAGCGCGCAGCCTACCTGCGAGGAGACGCACAGCGTCGCGCGGTCGGCTTCCGGGATATACACGGTTTCGACCTGCTGATCGCCCACCTTGATCGCCCACTTGATGGTGCCGTCGGCCGAACGCTGTTCTTCCGCCACTTCCGGCGCGCGGATTTCCGCTACGCGCTGCAGCTTGCCGCGCAGGACTTTGTTGATGTCGGTCATCTGCTCGAAATCGTCGCAGCAGTAGTGGTAAATCCACTTCATCACTTGATCGGCGCGGAACGGTTTTTCGCCCATTTCGGCGAAGAACTCGCGCATTTGCTGGCGGTTCAGATCCAGCAGGTTGATTTTGGCCGCAGCCGGTTGCTCCACGTTAACGGAGGGGGTAGTCAGCGAATTATTTTCAGACACGGTGTGCTCGGACGTGATGGGTTCTAACATAATGATCTCTGGCCTCGTTATTACACGTTATGGCGCTAAAGAATGGAAAGTAAGTTGTGCATTTCAGCCCGCGAGATTCGGGTGGCGGCACTAAAAACACGCCCCTGACAAGTCGTCTTATCAGGGGCGCGGCATTGTACAAATTTTAGTAGCGGGTTTCTATGGCTGAAAGGCATTCAGGGCATTTTTATTGTTTCAGCCGGTGAATGCCTGGTTATCAGCAACGGCACGATTAACGTGCGCAGATTTCGCTTTCGTTGAAGAAGTAAGCGATTTCACGCTGTGCGGATTCAACGGAGTCGGAACCGTGAACGGCGTTAGCGGTGAAGCTGTCCGCGTAGTCGGCGCGCAGGGTGCCGGCCAGTGCGTTGTCCGGGTTGGTTGCGCCCATGATGTCGCGGTTGCGCTGCACGGCGTTTTCAGATTCCAGAACCTGCACCATGATTGGGCCGGAGGTCATGAACTCTACCAGACCGTCGAAGAATGGGCGGCCTTTGTGCTCAGCGTAGAAGCCTTCAGCTTGCTCGCGAGTCAGACGCAGCATTTTAGCGGCGATGATTTTGAAACCGGCGCGCTCGAAACGCGCGTAGATAGCGCCGATGTCGTTGTTGGCTACAGCGTTTGGTTTAACGATGGAAAAGGTACGTTCTACGGTCATGATGGCCTCTGTATGACTTCCAAAACAGGCCGGTCTGCAATGTTGCCGGCCTTCTCAAGTGGCGCAGATTATATGTGCGCCGTTAACGCTTGCCTACGGGAAAATCAACATTTCATTAAAAAAATATGATCTTCATTCGCCACTTTCAGCGGCGCACCGACGTTATTGGGTCTTGTCGGTAGACGGGATCACATTGCGCAGCCAACTGCCCCAGCGGCGCTGATAAAACGGCTGCGTATGGGCGATCAGGTAGTGGCTGATGCCCCGCTCTTTCTCCGATACCAGGCAGAAATCCACCGGTTCGTCATTCGGCGCCGTTTCGCTGGCGACGCTGCCGGCCTCGTTGATCAACGCCTCGATCTCCGCCGGCTCGGCATCCACTTCCAGCCCGATCAGCAGATTCGGCTTCTCGTCCGCCGCCTGGTCGTGCATCAGCGCCAGAAACGCGCGGCGCACCGGCTTGCGCTGGCTGAACAGCGTGGTCAGCGCATCCACCATCGCCGACGGATACTCTTCGGGCTGCCCCAGCAGGATTTGGGTCTCTTTGTCGACGTAGTGCTCCACCGGTTTGACGACGCCGCCGGTCGCCAGCAGCATCGCCACCTCTTCCGGGTAGAACTCTTTGCCGTATTCCGCCTTCGGGTTGAGGAACAGATCCGCGCCCTGGGTGATTTCAAACAGCACCCGCGCCGGCATGGCGATGAACGGCTGTTCATCCTCAACGGCCTTCTGCAGCGCTTCCAGCGAGGTGAAGAACGGAATAATGCTGCCGCCGTCCTGTTTTTCCCAATGCTGGATATTGACCGGCGTATCCGCGTTCAGCGTAATGTCGCCGTCCTGCTGCACCTGCTCGCTGTCGCCGAGGATCAGCACCGTGGCCTCGAGCAGTTCACGGAAGAACGCCGGGCGGTGGGCCGGCTCCGTCACCGCCAGCTTCAGCAGGCGTTCAAGTTCGTTCTCGCTCGGGGCGGCATCGTGATGATGGGCACTCATGGCAAACTCCAGGGATCAAATAGCGAGGCCCAGCATGCTGGGCCCCGAAGATAATGCGCATTCTAGCGCCCGACGCGGCGGGCGTTCAATTATTTGGCTTTGCTCAGCAACAGATTGGCCAGGGTGCGCACGCCCAAACCGGTCGCGCCGGCCGACCACTGATCCACCGCGCCTTTGCGGTAGGTGGCGGAACAGTCGATGTGCAACCAGCCTTGCTGGTAGTTCTTAACGAAATGCGACAGGAAGGCCGCCGCGGTGCTGGCACCGGCGGTATAGGCCGGGCCGGCCACGTTGTTCAGCTCGGCGAAGTTGGACGGCAGCTGGCTGCGGTGGAACTCGGCCAGCGGCAGACGCCAGAACGGCTCGTGCTCGGCGGCGGCGCTGCTCAGCAGCTCCTGCGCCAGCGCGTCGTCAAAGCTGAACAGCGCGTGATAGTCGTTGCCTACCGCCGTTTTCGCCGCGCCGGTCAGGGTGGCGCAGTCGATAATCAGCTGCGGGTTCTGCTCAGAAGCGTCGATCAGGCCGTCGGCCAGCACCAGGCGCCCTTCCGCATCGGTGTTCATCACCTCAACGGTTTTGCCGTTGCGGTAGCGAATGATGTCGCCCAGTTTGAAGGCGTTGCCGCTGACCATGTTGTCGGCGCAGCACAGGTACAGCTTCACGCGCTGCTTCAGGCCGCGCGCCGCCGCCAGCGCCAGGGCGCCGGTGATGGTGGCCGCGCCGCCCATGTCGGATTTCATCGAATCCATAAAGGCGCTTTGCTTCAGGCTGTAGCCGCCGCTGTCGAAGGTGATGCCCTTGCCGACCAGGCATGCGAACACCGGCGCATCCGGGTTGCCGGTCGGGTTGAAGTCCAATGCCAGCAGCACCGGCGGGCGCTCGGAGCCGCGGCCGACGGTGTGGATGCCGGCATAGTTCTGCTCGCGCAGATCTTCGCCCTTGGTGATGCGGTAGCTGACGGCATCGCAGCCGACGTCGCACATCAGATCGACGGCGCGGGTCGCCAATTGCTCCGGCCCCAGCTCTTCCGCCGGCATGTTGATGGTGTCGCGCACCCAGTCGACGATCTTCAGGCGCTTATCCAGTTCCTGACGCGCGGCTTCCGGCAGCTCGGCCCATTCGACGTTGCGCTGCCCTTTCGGCCCGCGATAGCCTTGCCAGAACGCCCAGCTGTTTTCCAAATCCCAACCGTCGCCGGCCAGCTTGACGTTTTTGATGCCCTGACCGTCAATTTTGCGGCCCGCGCGCTGGATCGCGCCCAGCTTGTCGGCGCCGGTCAGGTGGATGGTCATTCCTTCGCCGTTGGTGCTCAGCAGCGCTTTTTCGCCCCAGCGGGCGTCGGCAGGTTGTTGCGACAGCGTGACCTGCATGAATTCTGTTGTCATAGCCTTCTTACTCCGGATTATTCTTTTATTAATCTTGTCGGATACAAAATAAACGGGCCGCCCATGGCAGCCCGTTACGCTATTTACTCCGCTTCATCTAACCAGACCAGCAGGATCGCTTCCAGTATTTTTTCGTTGGAAGCCTGCGGATCGTCATCGAACTCTTCCAGATCGCAGATCCACTGATGCATGTCGGTAAAACGCACGGTTTTCGGATCGGTATCCGGGTATTGGTCGTACAGGGCTTCGCCGATTTCACGGCTGTCGGTCCACTTCAGTCCCATTATGATCTCCGGGTTGACGCTGCGGCTAACAATTAATGCTCACGCGCGTGATTGACGGTGTAGCGCGGCATTTCGACCACCAGATCTTCGTCGGCGACCAGCGCCTGGCAGCTCAGACGGCTTTCCGGCTCCAGCCCCCACGCTTTGTCCAGCATGTCGTCTTCCAGCTCGCTGCTCTCTTCCAGCGAATCGAAGCCTTCACGCACGATGCAGTGGCAGGTGGTGCAGGCGCAGGATTTCTCGCAGGCGTGCTCGATTTCAATGCCGTTGCGCAGCGCAACGTTGAGGATCGACTCCCCTTTTTCGGCTTCCAGAACCGCCCCTTCCGGGCAAAGATCTTGATGGGGCAGGAAAACAATTTTAGGCATGGTTAAACCTCATCCACAGAATGGCCAGCCAGCGCGCGGCGAATGGAAGCGTCCATGCGGCGCGCGGCAAAATCTTGCGTTTGTGCATCTAATGTTTTGATGGCGTCTTCGATAGCGGCGGGATCTTCACCCTGCGCCGCCTGCTGCAACGCCTGGGTCGCGGCGGCGATCGCCTGGCTTTCCGCCTCGCTCAGCAGCGCGGCGTCGGTGGCCAGCGCGCCCTGCAGGCTTTCCAGCACCCGCGCAGCTTCCACGCGTTGCTCCGCCAGCTTGCGCGCGCCCACGTCGCTTTGCGCATTGGCCATCGAATCCTTGATCATGCCGGCGATTTCACTGTCCGACAGGCCATACGACGGCTTGACCTGGATCGAGGCTTCAACGCCGGTGGATTTCTCCATCGCGGTGACGCTCAGCAGGCCGTCGGCATCCACCTGGAAGGTGACGCGAATGTGCGCGCCCCCGGCAGGCAGCGGCGGCAGGCCGCGCAGCGTAAAGCGCGCCAGCGAACGGCAATCCTGCACCAGCTCGCGCTCGCCCTGCAGCACGTGGATCATCATCGCGCTCTGGCCGTCTTTAAAGGTGGTGAACTCCTGCGCGCGCGCCACTGGGATAGTGGTGTTGCGCGGGATCACTTTCTCCACCAGGCCGCCCATGGTTTCGAGGCCCAGCGACAGCGGGATCACGTCCAGCAGCAGCATATCGCTGTCCGGCTTGTTGCCCACCAGGATGTCGGCCTGGATCGCGGCGCCGATGGCGACCACTTTATCCGGATCGATCGACGTCAGCGGCGTGCGGCCGAAGAAGGCGCCCACTTGCTCACGCACCAACGGCACGCGGGTGGAACCGCCGACCATCACCACTTCCAGCACCTCGTCGGCGGCGACGCCGGCGTCTTTCAGCGCCCGGCGGCAAGCCATCAGCGTGCGTTTCACCAACGGAGCGATCAGCGCTTCAAACTGGGCGCGGGTCACCTCGCCCTGCCAGCCGGCCACCTCGACGCGCACGCTGTCGGCATCGCTCAACGCGATTTTGGCGGCGATGGCGGCATCCAGCAGTTGACGCTGCACGCCGTGGTCGCTGCGATCGGCCACGCCGGCCTGCTCGCGCAGCCAGTCGGCCAACAGATGATCGAAGTCGTCGCCGCCCAGCGCGGAATCGCCGCCGGTGGCCAGCACTTCGAACACGCCGCGGCTGAGGCGCAGAATGGAGATATCAAAGGTGCCGCCGCCCAGATCGTAAACCGCGATCACCCCTTCCTGGCCGGAATCCAGCCCGTAGGCGATCGCCGCCGCGGTCGGTTCGTTCAACAGGCGCAGAACGTGCAAGCCGGCCAGACGCGCTGCGTCTTTGGTGCCCTGGCGCTGCGCGTCGTCGAAGTAGGCGGGAACGGTGATCACCACGCCATCCAGCTCGCCTTCCAGCGCCGCTTGCGCGCGCGCGGACAGGGCCCGCAGGATATCAGCGGAGACACCGACCGGGTTAACCGGGCCGGCGGCGGTGACGATCAGCGGCAGGCCGTTGTCGCTGGCCTGAAATTGATACGGCAGGTTCGGGTAACGTTGCTGCACATCCGCCAACGAGCGGCCCATCATGCGTTTGATGGAGCTGACGGTATTGGCCGGATCCTGCGCCGCCTGTTGGCGCGCCTCCCAGCCGACGCGCTGCGCGTCCGCCTGATAATGCACCACCGAAGGCAGCAAATGGCGCCCCTGTTCGTCGGCCAGCGTTTCCGCCTGCCCGCTGCGCACCGTGGCGACCAACGAGTTGGTGGTGCCTAAGTCGATGCCGGCGGCCAAGCGTCGCTGGTGCGGCGCGGCGCTGAGGCCAGGCTCACTAATTTGTAATAAGGCCATGTTGAAGCTTCCACAATCAGAATCAGAAGGTGTTACTCAAAACCCAGCAGTTTTTCTTCGAGTTGTTCAACCTGTTGCTGGAGTTTGTCCAAAAAGCGCAGCTTGCGCACGGTGTCGGCGGCGTCCGCCCACTGCTCACTGTCCAACTGCTGCAGCATCAGCGCGCTGCGCTGTTTGATGGAGACGGCCAGCCGCGCGCCGAAATCGGCCAGCAGGCTTTCCGCCTCCGGCTTGCGCTCAATGGCGTCGAGCTCTTCGCGCAGTTCCAGCTGTTCCATCAGGAACGCGGTGTCGCGCATCGTATGCTGTTCGTTGCCCAGATCGAAGCCGTGCAAAGATAGCATATACTCCGCGCGTTTTAACGGGTGCTTCAGCGCCTGGTAGGCTTCGTTGATGGTCGCCGCCTGCTGCAACGCCATCAGGCGTTCGCGCTCCGGCTGGTTGGCGAAACGATCGGGGTGGAATTGGCGCTGCAGATCCTGGAAGCGGGACGCAAGCAGGCTGCCGTCCACGGTGTAGCGAACTGGCAGCCCGAATAAAGTAAAGTAATCCATAGCGTGCTCTGGGCGTTAGCGGATGAAGTTCCCCCGCCGAAACGGGGGAGCACGATGGACTGTCAGACGTTGAAACTCTCGCCGCAGCCGCACTCGCTTGAGACGTTCGGGTTGTTGAACTTGAAGCCTTCGTTCAGGCCTTCCTTAACGAAATCAAGCTCGGTGCCGTCAAGGTAGACCAGGCTCTTGCCGTCGATGATCACCTTGATGCCTTTGTCTTCAAACACGATGTCGTCATCGTTGGCTTCGTCAACAAATTCCAGCACGTACGCCATCCCGGAGCAGCCGGAAGTTCGCACTCCCAGACGCAGGCCGAGACCTTTGCCGCGGTTCGTCAAAAACGCCTGAACACGCTGCGCAGCGCTGTCGCTCATGGTAATAGACATCACAACCTCACACTTCACATCAAAGCCCGGCGCGGCCGGGCCGACTCAGACAAATTACTTGGCGCTATGCTTGCTCTTATAGTCGGCAATCGCTGCTTTGATGGCGTCTTCAGCCAGGATCGAGCAGTGAATTTTGACCGGCGGCAATTCCAGCTCTTCGGCGATCTGGGTGTTTTTGATCGCTTCAGCCTGATCCAGCGACTTGCCTTTCATCCATTCGGTCACCAGCGAGCTGGAGGCGATGGCGGAACCGCAGCCGTAAGTTTTAAAGCGCGCGTCTTCGATGATGCCTTCATCGTTAACCTTGATTTGCAGCTTCATCACGTCGCCGCAAGCCGGCGCCCCTACCATGCCACTGCCGACGGTAGGATCTTCGTTGTCGAAAGAACCCACGTTGCGCGGGTTTTCATAATGATCGATTACTTTTTCGCTGTAAGCCATGACCTTGCTCCTGAAACCTGAGAATTAATGATGCGCCCATTCGATGCTGTTGATGTCCACGCCCTGCTTGAACATCTCCCACAGCGGGGACAGATCGCGCAGACGGCCGATGGATTTACGCACCAGTTGAATGGTGTAGTCGATCTCTTCTTCCGTGGTGAAACGCCCCAGGGAGAAACGGATCGAGCTGTGCGCCAATTCATCGCTCATGCCCAGCGCGCGCAACACGTAGGACGGCTCGAGGCTGGCGGAGGTACAGGCTGAACCGGAAGAAACGGCCAGGTCTTTCAGCGCCATGATCAGCGACTCGCCTTCAACGTAGTTGAAGCTGACGTTCAGGATGTTCGGTGCGCCGTGCTCCAGATCGCCGTTCAGATACACTTCTTCCATATCTTTCACGCCGTTCCACAGACGGTCACGCAGGGTGCGCAGACGCGCCATCTCTTCGGTCATCTCTTCTTTGGCGATGCGATAAGCTTCGCCCATGCCGACGATCTGGTGGACAGGCAGGGTGCCGGAACGCATGCCGCGCTCGTGACCGCCGCCGTGTACCTGCGCTTCGATGCGGATGCGCGGCTTGCGGCGCACGTACAGCGCGCCGATGCCTTTCGGGCCATAGATTTTGTGGCCGGAGAACGACATCAGGTCGACTTTCAGCTTGCTCAGATCGATAGGCAGTTTGCCCACGCTCTGGGTGGCGTCAACGTGGTAGATGATACCGCGCGCGCGGCACATTTCGCCGATCGCTTCGATGTCCTGCACCACGCCGATTTCGTTGTTGACGTGCATGATGGAGACCAGAATGGTGTCATCGCGCATCGCGGCTTCGAGATCCTGCAGGCTGATGATGCCGTTGCTCTGCGGCGCCAGGTAGGTCACTTCAAACCCTTCGCGCTCCAGCTGACGGCAGGTGTCGAGCACGGCTTTGTGTTCGGTTTTGCTGGTGATGATGTGCTTGCCTTTTTTCTGGTAGAAATTGGCAGCGCCTTTGATCGCCAGGTTGTCGGATTCGGTCGCCCCGGAGGTGAAGACGATTTCGCGCGGGTCAGCGCCCACCAGTTCGGCGATTTGGTTACGGGCGATGTCTACCGCCTCTTCCGCCTGCCAACCAAAACGGTGGGAACGGGAAGCCGGGTTGCCGAAAGTGCCGTCCAGGGTCAAAAACTGCATCATCTTCTCAGCAACGCGCGGGTCAACCGGCGTCGTTGCTGAGTAATCCAGATAAATCGGTAATTTCATTGCTCTTGTGCTCCGTACATCACTTCCAAAAACTAAAATAATTTCGCCAGCTGCTTATGCGCGCAGATTAACGTTGATAGTTTCTTGCGGACGGCCGTTGGCCGTGCGGCGCGTATCGTTGTTTTGACGATCCGCCACCACCAGCACTTCCTGGTTGTTGACCAGTTCTGCCAGCGTAATATTGTTCAGGAACCCGCTGATGCGCTCGCTCAGATCGCGCCACAGGGCGTGGGTCAAGCAGCGATCGCCGCCCTGACAGCCTTCTTTGCCCTGGCAACGGGTTGCATCTACCGATTCATCGACAGCAGTAATGACAGCGCCAACGGCGATCTCACCCGCGTCTTTACCCAGCAGATAACCACCGCCCGGACCGCGCACGCTGGCCACCAGGCCATTCTTGCGCAGACGGGAGAATAATTGTTCCAGATAAGAGAGCGAAATACCCTGGCGTTCGGAAATGTCCGCCAGTGGCACCGGCCCTTCCTGAGAATGCAGCGCTACGTCGAGCATAGCGGTTACGGCATAACGGCCTTTGGATGTCAGTCTCATAGCTCAATGGTTACCTGTTGGTCAAATATGGCCGAAAGTCTGACATTCCCGAGTAAAACAGTCAACTATTTAACCCAGTAATTAACTCAAGTATTAGCACGTTTTGAACTTAGCAAGAACAAAGGTATATAAAATACATGTTATAACCTTTGGATAACTAATACTATTGTCGCCCACCGTGATGCCACATCAATTAATTACCTTGATGTTTATCCTGTTTCTCGATCGACGTCAGCATGCCGCGCAGGATATTCAGCTCCTGCCCTTCCGGGCGCGCGCGGGTGAACAGCCGACGCAGACGGTTCATCACCTGGCCCGGATGCGACGGGCGAATGAAACCGGTGCGCTGCAGCGTCTGCTCCAGATGCTGATAGAAACGCTCGAGGTCGTCCACCAGCGGATACGGTGTCTCTTCCAACTGCGGCGCGCCCGCCTGTTGGCGATCGAGGTAAGCCACGCGCACTTCGTACGCCAGGATCTGCACCGCCATCGCCAGGTTCAGCGAGCTGTAGTCCGGGTTGGCCGGAATGGCAACGTGGTAGTGGCACTTTTGCAATTCATCGTTGGTCAGCCCGACGCGTTCGCGGCCGAACACCAGCGCCACCGGCGCGTGCTCGCCTTCGTGCACCGCGCGCACGCCGCATTCGCGCGGCTCCAGCATCGGCCACGGCAAGGTGCGAGAACGTGCGCTGGTACCCACCACCAGGCTGCAGCCGGCGATGGCGTCATCGAGGGTATCGACGATAGTGGCGTTGCCGATCACGTCGCTGGCGCCGGCGGCCAGGGCGATGGCCTGAGAATCGGGTTTGATCAGCGGATTAACCAGATAAAGGTTGGTTAAACCCATGGTTTTCATGGCTCTGGCGGTCGAGCCCATGTTGCCGGTATGTGAAGTCTCTACCAGAACAATGCGGATATTGTGCAGCATACAAACTCTGAGCGTGGCGGAAAATCGCAGCATCTTAACACAGCCGTAGGCAATTTGCCGAACAGCTGCTATACTTCGCGCCGTTTCCTGTTCTTTAACATCCTAGTTGGAAGATACCCATGCATCCGATGCTGACTATCGCCGTGCGCGCTGCGCGCAAGGCCGGTAACCTGATTGCCAAAAACTACGAAACCCCGGACGCTGTAGAAGCGAGCCAGAAAGGGACCAATGACTTCGTCACCAACGTCGATCGCGATGCAGAGCATCTGATCATCGACGTCATCCGCAAGTCTTATCCGCAACACAGTATCGTGAGCGAAGAACGCGGTGAGCTGATCGGCGAAGATCGCGATGTGCAATGGGTGATCGATCCACTGGATGGCACTGCAAACTTCATCAAACGCTTCCCTCATTTCTCCGTTTCCATCGCCGTACGCATCAAAGGCCGTACTGAAGTGGCCGTGGTTTACGATCCAATGCGCAACGAACTGTTCACCGCCACGCGCGGCCAGGGCGCACAGCTCAACGGTTACCGTCTGCGCGGCACCAACGCCAAAGATCTGGATGGCACCATCCTGGCGACCGGCTTCCCGTTCAAAGTCAAACAGCACGCCACGCCTTACATCAACATCGTCGGCAAACTGTTCACCCAGTGCGCGGACTTCCGCCGCACCGGTTCCGCTGCGCTGGATCTGGCCTATGTCGCCGCCGGCCGCGTGGACGGTTTCTTCGAAATCGGCCTGAAGCCGTGGGACTTCGCCGCAGGCGAACTGCTGGTACGTGAAGCCGGCGGCCTGGTCACCGACTTCGTCGGCGGCCACAACCACTTCAGCTCCGGCAACGTGGTCGCAGGCAACCCGCGCGTGGTGAAAGCCATGCTGGCCACCATGCGTGAAGAACTGAGCGAAGCGCTGAAGCGTTAATCGCCAGAAGCGAATCGAAAAAAAGCGCTGCCGATGCAGCGCTTTTTTTATGCCCGTTAGCGGGAGAAGGGGCGGATACCGCCGCCGAATTCCGGCTGCGCGCTGACGTACAGCAACAGCCCGGCGGCCAACAGGATCAGCCCCCCGGCCAGCGCCAACGCCCCCCAGGCTACCGCGCTCCAGGCGGCGGGCGCGCGCGAACGGCTGAGGCGCACCGCCAGCCGGCGGCTGTAATGCACCAGCAACGCCAGCATGGAGATGGTCAACGAGGTGCCGAACGCCATCGCCAGCGCGGAAAGCACGCCCCAGCCGAACACGCCGATCACCTTGGAGAACAGCAGCACCAAAATCGCCCCCGAGCAGGGGCGCATGCCCATCGCCAGCACGATGGCGGTTCGGGTGCGCCAGTCGCTCCCCGCCTGCAGCTCGCTGTCGCTCGGCAGATGCCGGTGGCCGCAGCCGCAGTCGGCGCTGTGCACATGATCAGCCGCCAGCGGCGTCAGGCTGTTGATGCGCAGCGCCGGCGCCGGGCGCATCGCTTTGATCGCCGCAAACAGACGTTTCAGCGCGCGCCAGCTCAGCAGCACGCCAAGCAGCATCACCAGAATAAAACTGCCCTTCTCCAGCCAAAAGCTGCTTTGGTGCAGCTGGCGCGAAGAGAGCTGCAACACCACCAGCATCAACGTCACCAGCGCGATCGCCACCAGCCCCTGCACCAGCGAAGCGGCGAAGGTCAGCTTCAGGCTGCTTTTCAGCCGCGCCGGGTGGGTGGCCAGATAGGTGGCGATCACCACTTTACCGTGGCCGGGCCCAAGCGCATGCAAAACGCCATAACCGAGGCTGAACAGCATCAGCGCCAGCCCGGCCTGCTGCGGCGCGGCCTTCACCTGCTGCAACAGCCCCGCCATCTGTTGATGCAGCGCTTTTTGCCATACCACGCTCTGCATCAGCAGCTGCGGCCAGTAGTGCCACGCCAGCAACGCGGCGGCCATCAGCGCCAGCGTGAACGGCAGCAGCGGCCACAGGCCAAAGGCCCAATGGCGTCGGCTTATCGTCGGCGGCGAGAAATTTAGCGACATTGCAGCGTCACCCGCTGGGCAAACTGTTGCCCCAGCGCCAGGTCTTCGCCGGGCGAGTCGTTCTTGTCGAGCGACAGCGCATAGGCCTGCAGCGACGCATTCGGCTTCGGCGTGATCAGCTTGTAGCTGCACTGCTGCGCCATCTCCGGCGGCAAATGCAGCGCATTTTGGTCTTTATAGGTCATATCCACGAAATAAGTCGGATCGTAAGTAGAAAGCTCGAACGGCTTGCCCGCCAGCGGCTGCGGCTCGGCCAACGGCAGCACGAACTCCAGCACCGCCTGGTTGCCCTGGCGCGACAGGTGATATTCGCTGGGCAAGTTCAGGTATTTCACCGGCTTGCCGTCGCGGTAAAGATCGGTGAAATAGTGCTGCCCCAGCACGTTGGCCATCACTTCCGCCGCCAGCTTTTTCCACACTTCCGAATCGCTCTTGGCGTTTTTCGCATCGTAGAGCAGATCCGCCGAGGTGATTTCATCCATCACCCACACCATTTTCAGGCCGACCAGCCGCTGGTCCTTGGCGACGAAGGTGGTGTTCATGTCGATAAAGCTGTGCGGATGAGCGGCCGCTCCAGCGCTGAACACGGCGCCGAGGGCAGCCAAAAGACGACGTAACTTCATCATTATCCTGTCTTACCTGCATTTGTTATAACGTAACACAAATAACTGCCGAACGGCCCGCCGCTCCCGGCGATATTTGTGACGAAAGTTGTAAGCCGAAGTAAAAGCCGCGCTGTCATCCTGACGTTACAAAGCCTTTTGCTATGCTTAGGCATAATCGCAACCTTTAATGCCGGAAGGTGATAATGAGCCTGGACACCTCTCCCGTGCCCGAGCTCTCCGGACAACAACGGCGCTGTCATCTGCTGCTGATGCTGTACACGCCGGAGCCCGAGTTACAGCTGGAGACCTTAAGCCGAATCAATGGCGTCGCCCCCCCGATAACCCGGCAAGATATAGCCGAGGTGGCCAGTGAAATCCAGCGTTTCCACCATCTGGAGATCGCCGTCGATCCCGACCATGGCTACCAACTGCGGGGCAGCGCGCTCGACCAACGCCTGTGCCTGATCCATTGGCTGCGGCGGGCCCTGCGCTGCAGCCCGCAGTTCGTCGAAAGCGACTTCGCCCCGCGCCTGCGGCTGGCGCTGGCGGCCGATGCCGGGTCGGCGTCGCAGCTGGCTCAAGTGATAGATGCCTGCGAGCCGCTGCTCAACCGCCACTTCGACGCGCGCGACCGCCAATTCCTGCAGCATTATCTGCTCTACTGCGCCTGGCAAAATCGCCTGCAGCGCCATCCGCGTTTCGACGCCGTTCAGCGCGACTGGCTGCGGCAAAAGCCGGAACAGCAAGCCGCCGCCTGGCTGCATCAGGCCTGCAACCGGCTGTTTAACCAGCCGCCGCAGGCGGACGAGCGCGATTTTTTGGCGCTGACCTTCACCCTGTTGAAAAATCACAGCTACCACAGCAATGACTCGGCGCAAGAGCAGCGGTTGATGGCGGCGATCGGCAGCATGGTCGAGCGTTTCCAGCAACTTTCCGGTATGGCCTTCAGCAGCAAGGCCGAGCTGGTCAGCCAGCTGTTCGCTCACCTGGCGCCGGCGCTGGAGCGCTGCCGTTTCGCCATCGGCATCGACAATATGCTGCTGGAAGACGTGGTGCGCAAATACCCGCGGCTGATGCGCACCACGCAGGAAGCGCTGAAACCGCTGGAGCAGGAGTACGGCGTGCATTTTTCCAACGAGGAGGCGGGCCTGGTGGCCATCAGCTTCGGCGCCTGGCTGATGCAGGACAACGCGCTGCAGGAAAAACAGGTGCTGCTGCTGACGCTGGACAATCCGCAGCTGGAAGAGGAAGTGGAATATCAGATCCGCGAGCTCACGCTGCTGCCGCTGAACATCAAGTATCTGCCGCTGAGCGACTATCTGCGCGGCGGCGCGCCGCAGGGCGTCACGCTGGTGATCACCCCTTATGCGGCGGTGCACAACGATCCGCACCCGCCGCTGATCTACACCGAGCTGCCGCTGGAAACCCGGCAGCGCCAGGCCATCCGCGCGCTGCTGGAAGCGCCTTAATCAACGGCTGACGCTGACCGCCGGCGGCCGGATGAACAAGGCCGGCACCGCGACCGCCGCCATCACCCAGAACACCCCGCCCTGCCAATGTTCGAACAGGAACCCGGCAATCACCGTCATGACGGCGATACCGCCGCCCATCGCCAACGCCGAATACACCGCCTGCAGCCGGATCACCTCTTGCCCCTGACGCGCGGCGATAAAGCGCATCGCCGCCAGATGGCAGACGGTGAAGGTGCCGCAGTGCAGGATCTGGATCAGCAGCAGCCAACCCAGCTCGGTGCTGTAGGCCATCAGGCTCCAGCGCAACACGCCGCAGCAGGCGGAGAGCAGCAGCAGGTTGCGCGCATTCCAGCGGCGGAACAGCACGTTGCTGCTGGCGAAAATAATCACCTCCGCCACCACGCCCAGCGACCACAGATAACCGATGGTCGAGGCCGAATAGCCCGCCTCCTGCCAGTAAATGGAGCCGAAGCTGTAGTAACCGGCGTGCGCCCCCTGCAGCAGCGTGACGCACAGCAGGAAGCGCCACACCGGCCCCTCTTTCAACAGCGCCCACAGCGAACGCTCGGCTCCGCCGTGCGTGCGCGCTTCGCCCTGCGGCATCACGCTCGGCTTCAGCAACATGCCCAGCAGCATCGCCAGCACGCTGAAGATCAGGCTGTAGAGAATGGCGTTATGGCCCCACACCGCCACCAGCTGCCCGGTCAGCGCCGAGCCGATGACGAACGCCAGCGAGCCCCACAGCCGCACCCGGCCGTAGTCCATGCGGATTTGCTTTTGCCAGGTGGCGGCCAGCGCGTCGGTCAATGGCACCAGCGGCGAGAAGAACAGGTTGAAGCCCGCTATCACCAGCATCAGCCAGCCCCAGCCGTTGCCGAAACAGAAGCCAACCGCGAAAGCCAGGGTCAGCAGCGCCAGCAGGCGCAGGGCGGCGACCAGATGAGAGGGATCTTTAACGCGCGGAGCAATCAGTAAACTGCCGAGGAAGCGGGCCACCAAACCGGCGCCGAGCAACATGCCGATGGTTTCGGGCGCGATGCCCTCGCCTTTCAGCCACACGCCCCAGAACGGTAAGAAGATGCCGTAGGAAAAGAAGTAGGTGAAATAACTGAGCGCGAGCCAACGCGTGGATTGCAGAACCATGATCCCTCCGGTGTGAGGGCAATACTTTGACAGAGCTCACACCGGCCCGCAATCTTCATTCCACTTCAATGCGTTAGAGTGCCAGACAGCTCACAGTTTGCCGCAAGCGGCCATAAAAAAACCCGCCGCAGCGGGTTTTGTCAGGCGAAAGCGGGATTAGGCGTAAACCGGCAGGCGGGCGCAGATATCCAGCACTTTCTTCTTGGTGCGTTCGATGGTGGCTTCATCGTTGATGTTGTCCAGCACATCACAGATCCAACCGGCCAGTTCGCGCACGTCGGCCTCTTTGAAGCCGCGACGGGTCACGGCCGGGGTGCCGATACGCACGCCGGAGGTGACGAACGGGCTCTTCGGATCGTTCGGCACGCTGTTTTTGTTGACGGTGATGTTGGCGCGGCCCAGGGCGGCGTCCGCTTCTTTACCTGTCAGGTTTTTGTCGACCAGATCCAGCAGGAACAGGTGGTTATGGGTGCCGCCGGAGACCACTTTGTAGCCGCGCTGCAGGAACACTTCCACCATCGCCTTGGCGTTGACCGCCACTTGCTGCTGGTAAACCTTGAACTCAGGCTCCATCGCTTCTTTCAGCGCCACCGCCTTGCCGGCGATCACGTGCATCAGCGGGCCGCCCTGGCCGCCAGGGAACACGGCGGAGTTCAGCTTCTTGTACAGCTCTTCGTCGCCGCCCTTCGCCAGGATCAGGCCGCCGCGCGGGCCCGCCAGGGTTTTGTGGGTGGTGGTGGTGACGATGTGCGCGTGCGGTACCGGGTTCGGGTACACGCCGGCGGCGATCAGACCGGCCACGTGCGCCATGTCGACGAACAGGTAAGCGCCGATGCTGTCGGCGATTTCGCGCATTTTGGCCCAGTCAACCACGCCGGAGTAAGCGGAGAAGCCGCCGATGATCATTTTCGGCTTGTGGGTTTGCGCCTGTTTGGCCAGATCGTCATAGTCGATTTGACCTTTGTCGTCGATGCCGTAAGGCACCACGTTATACAGTTTGCCGGACAGGTTAACCGGGGAACCGTGGGTCAGGTGGCCGCCGTGCGCCAGGTTCATGCCCAGAATGGTGTCGCCCGGCTGCAGCAGCGCGGTGTACACGGCGAAGTTAGCCTGGGAGCCGGAGTGCGGCTGCACGTTGGCGTAATCAGCGCCGAACAATTCTTTGGCGCGGTCGATAGCCAGCTGCTCAACGATATCCACGTATTCGCAGCCGCCGTAGTAACGCTTGCCCGGATAGCCTTCAGCGTATTTGTTGGTCAGCTGGGAACCCTGAGCCTGCATTACGCGCGGGCTGGTGTAGTTCTCAGACGCGATCAGCTCGATGTGCTCTTCCTGACGCACCACTTCCTGCTCCATGGCACGCCACAGTTCCGCATCGTAATCGGCAATGTTCATTTCACGCTTTAACATCCGGCATCTCCTGACTTAAATCAGCTAACTAAAAAATCACCAAATAACTACCCGTTTGGGGTCTGGGCCACAGTGTAAACCGTTTCGCCCTACCGAAGATAGGTCTTGACAGAGGTTTTTACGCAAACGATTGGCATAAGGCGGCGCAAGGCTTTGATCCGCGAAACGCTGCCGTTTATCAACGGACATTTCCTCATGCGAACAATGCGCTTTTTTCATGTTCTGTGAGCGCGATCGACGCCCGAAGAACACCGCAACGAAAACAAGGGTATTTACAAGCGGCGCGGAACCCAATAAGATGCATTTAAAATGCATCATTAAAATTCTCGTCAAGATCCCAACCCAAGGAGCGCTCCCATGCTGGATAGCCAAACCATCGCCACCGTGAAATCCACCATCCCCCTGCTGGCAGCAACCGGGCCGAAGCTGACCGCCCACTTTTACGATCGCATGTTCGCCCACAACCCGGAATTGAAAGACATTTTCAATATGAGCAATCAGCGCAACGGCGATCAGCGTCAGGCGCTGTTCGACGCCATCTGCGCCTATGCCGCCAACATCGAGAACCTGGCGGCGCTGCTGCCGGCGGTGGAACGCATCGCGCAGAAGCACACCAGCTTCAATATTCAGCCGGAGCAGTACCAAATCGTCGGCGGGCACCTGCTGGCGACGCTGGACGAAATGTTCAGCCCGGGTCAGGAAGTGTTGGACGCCTGGGGCAAAGCCTACGGCGTGCTGGCCAACGTGTTTATTCAGCGTGAAGAGCAGATTTATCAGCAGAGCGAAACCGACAACGGCGGCTGGCGCGATCTGCGCGCATTCCGCATTCTGAAGAAGCAGCCGCAGAGCGACGTGATCTGCAGCTTCGTGCTGGCGCCGGTGGACGGCGGCCGGGTGGCGGACTTCAAACCGGGGCAATACCTGGCGGTCTACATCAAGCACGACAGCCTGGAACATCAGGAAATTCGCCAGTACTCGCTGACCACCTCGCCGAACGGCGAGTTCTACCGCATCGCGGTGAAGCGTGAAGATCAGGGTAAAGTGTCCAACTACCTGCACCAGCAGGCGCAGGAAGGCGACGTGATCGACATCGCCCCGCCGCACGGCGACTTCTTCCTCGACGTGACGCCGACCACGCCGGTGGCGCTGATCTCCGCCGGCGTCGGCCAAACCCCAATGCTCGGCATGCTCAACAGCCTGCACGACAGCCAACATCAGGCGCAGGTCCACTGGCTGCACGCGGCGGAAAACGGCAGCGTGCACGCCTTTGCCGAGGAAGTGGCGGATATTGCCGGGCGCATGCCGAATCTGAGCCGCCATGTGTGGTACCGCGAGCCGGGCGCCGATGACGTGGAAGGCCGCGACTACCACAGCCGCGGATTGATGGATTTGAGCGCGCTGCAAGGCAGCCTGGCCGATCCGCAAATGCACTATTACTTCTGCGGCCCGGTGGCCTTCATGCAGTTCGTGGGCAAACAGCTGTTGGAGATGGGCGTAGAGGCCGAACGCATCCACTACGAATGCTTCGGCCCGCATAAGGTGCTGTAATGCGTGCGGAGCGCGGCCGTCAGACCGCGCTCCCCCTTCATTTCCCCTGCAGTTGGCGCGCGTCCTGCACCTGCTGCACCGTCACCGGCGCCGCCTGGTTGCCCCAGCTTCCCCGCAGATAGCTCATCAGATCGGCCGCTTGACGATCGTTCAACGCCCAGCCATAAGCCGGCATGTCGAACGCCATCGCCTGCTGCGTGATCGGCGTATGCGCCCCTTCCAGCACCACCCGCAGCGCGGTCAGCGGATTATCCGCCGTTACCGTGGCATTGCCCGCCAGCGCCGGAATGGCGAAGTCGGTGCCTTCACCTTGATTGCCGTGACAGGTCGAGCAGTACATCGCATAGGTCGCCTTGCCGCCCGAATTATCCGCCTGCGCAGCAGATGAGGCAGGTTTGGCGGCGGTGTCCGGCGCCAGGCTGCGCAGGTACACCGCGATGGCGTTCAGATCGCCGTCGCTGAGGTACTGCGTGCTGTGGGTCACCACCTCGCTCATTGGCCCGGCGACCGCCGCATGGCGGCTGCGGCCGGTTTTCAGCAGCGCCGTCACCTCCTCCGGCGGCAGGCCGCGCAGATTGGAGGCGTACCAGCCGTCCAGCTCGGCGCCGCTCAGGAACACCGACTCCTTACCGTCCAGGCCCTTCTCCTGCATCGCCCAGCCGCGCGGCGTGTGGCAGCTGCCGCAGTGGCCTGCGCCTTGCACCAGATAGGCGCCGCGGTTCCACTCGGCGCTTTGCTGCGGATCCGCCTGATACGGCTGGTCGTCGTGGAACAGCTGATTCCACACCGCCAGCGGCCAGCGCATCGACAGCGGCCAAGTGATATCGCTGTCGCGGTTGGCGACGTTCTGCGCCGGCACCTCGTTCATCAGATAGTCATACAGCGCACGCATGTCTTCCGTGCTCATTTTGGCGTACGAGGTGTACGGCATCGCCGGATAAAGCCGGTGACCGTCTTTGGCGATCCCCTGACGCATGGCGCGATCGAACTCTTCGAATGAGTAAGCGCCGATGCCGTGCAGCTTGTCCGGCGTGATGTTGGTGGCGTAGATAGCCCCGAGCGGCGTCGGGAACTTCATGCCGCCCGCCAATTCGGCGCCGCCCGGCGCGGTATGGCAGGCGGTGCAGTCACCGGCTTTGGCGACGTATTCCCCGGCCGACATCGCCTGGGCCGAGCCGCCGGCGGCCAACAGGCTCAACAGGTACAGTGAACGCAGACTCATGCTCCCTCCTTGGCGGCAACCTTGCCGTAGGCCAGTTCGTTAACCGCGCGCCACGCCTGATCGATCGCCGAGTTGGCGTACGGGCTCCAGTCGGCATCGGAGTTGGCGATAGCGATCTTGCCGATCGGCTGCCGCGCCGTTTCGATGATTTTCTTGGCTTCGTCTTCGTCGTCAAACAGCCCGTTGAGGAAGTAGGAGTAACCGTGCGACCAGCGGTTGACGGTGATCGCCTGAATGTCGCGCTGATGATCGAAACCGGCCTCGCCCAGCATGCCCTGCAGCTGTTCGCGGATCATCTGTTCGTGCACTTCGAACGGCGTGCCCAGCAGCAGCGCGCGCCCTTTACGCGACTGTTCGCGCGTGCTGAGGCCGCTGCCCGGCAGCGTCGGCACATACACCATATGCAGGCCGATCGGCCGATCCGGATCGCGCGGGTGCTGATAGCCGCCCATGCTCACCGGATAGTCCAGCTTCACGCGGCTGTACGGCGCGGCCGGCGAATAAACCTCGTGCACGCCCAGCTTGATGAACGGCTGCCAGTTGCGGATCACCACCTTGCTGTACACCAGCGGCGCCTTGACGTTCTGCTTCAGCGCCTCCTGCTGCTGGTGCGCCATCTCCGGCACCAGATACGGGATCATCATGTTGTAGCCGGCCATCACCACCTGCCCGGCGCGCACTTTGGTCATCTTCTCGCCGGTCATGTAGGTGACTTCCACCTTGTCGCCGACGTTGGCCGCGTGCAGCCCGGTGCTATTCAAGCGCAGCTTCACCGGCGACTCCGGCCGATCGAGCTGGCTGTAGTCGAATTTAGCCAGCACCACGTCGTTCATGTCCTTGCCGGCCGGCGCCACCGCCGGGATCAGCTGGCGCACCATCAGGCGCGCCAGCGTGGCGTTGCCGTCCGGGAAGTGGAACACGTAAGGATCGTCGAGATCCGCCTGCGACTCTTCGTCCAACGGCGGCAGATTCATGCCGTTCAGGCCCGGCAGATCGCAAATGCGCGCATCGCTGCACGAGGTGCCATCGATGCCCACCGCCTGGAAATCGTTGGTGGTCTGCTGGAAATAACGGATCGCCAGCTCGCTCAGCCCAACCTTCTCGCGCAGGAACTGGGTGTAGCTGTGGGTGTCGAGCCATTCGACCTTCTGCTCCAGCGTCATCTCCGGCAGATAATCCTTCTCCACCGTGTGCAGCGCGATCAGCGCCTGGCGATCGCTTTCCGGCAGCGGGAAATCGCCGATGAACGCTTCATAAGAGCGGCCGTTGAGGCGATCGCGCGGGATGTCGTCCGCCACCGTGCGGCCCGGATCGCCGCTCACCACCTTGTCTACGCCGAAGTTCTTGCGATCGAAGTAAACGCCGCGGCTCAAATTCAAATCCGGGTAGAAGGTGGTGTCGAAAGCCTGTTCCAGTTGGTCGATATCGACGCCGAGCTTGCGCAGCAGCCCCATCGCCACCGGGCTGAAGTTGGAGCGCGGCGACTGCAGCGATTCGCTGCCGCCGTAGCCGAGCAGCATGCCGTCGTCGCTGTTGAACTCGTTGCGCTTGGCGTGGCCGCCGAAGTCGTCGTGGTTGTCGATCAAAAGAATGCGCTGCTGCTCGCCCTTCAGCTGCTGCCAGAAACAGGCGGCCGCCAGCCCGCTGATGCCGGCGCCCACCACCACCAGATCGAACTCTTCAACGGCGGGCACGCTGCCGAAATCAAAGGTTTTGCCGTCGCGCCCCAGCTGGTGCGCATGCTCGAACGAGCCCGGATGGTTACCCCGCAGCCCGGTCAGCGCCGGCGGGTAGTACAGGGTTTGATTGGCGGTTTGCGGTGACGCGCGCAGGATTTGCAGCGGCGTCAACCCGGCGGCGATGGTGATCGCCACCCCGTTTAGAAAATCGCGTCTGGTGATACCCATATAGGCTTCCTTTCAATTTTTATTATCATCGGCCGGCCGGGGCCGGCCCAAAGGCCGCGCTATTGTGCGGATAATTATTGTAAAATCAATGTTTGAACATCACATGACGAATGGCCGTGTAATCCTCCAGCCCGTACATCGACATATCCTTGCCGTAGCCGGACAGTTTCTGGCCGCCGTGCGGCATCTCGCTTACCAGCATGAAGTGGGTGTTCACCCAGGTGCAGCCGTATTGCAGGCGGGCGCTTAAGCGATGCGCGCGGCCCACGTCGCGGGTCCACACGGACGAGGCCAATCCGTAGTTGGATTCGTTCGCCCAGGCCAGTACCTGCTCTTCGTCGTCAAACGGCGTCACCGTCACCACCGGGCCGAACACTTCGCGCTGCACGATCTCATCGTCCTGGCGTGCGCCGGCCAGCAGCGTCGGCTGGAAATAGTATCCCGGCCCCTTCACCTTCTCGCCGCCGGTGACCACCTGCACATGCGGCAACGCTTTGGCTCGCTCGACGAAACCGGCCACCCGCTCCAGATGCTGGGCGGTAATCAAGGGCCCCAGCTCAGTGCTCTCGTCGTCCGGCACGCCGATCTTCAGGCTGGCCACCGCCTCGCCCAGCCGCTTCACCAGCTCGGGATAAATGCTTTTCTGCGCGTAGATGCGGCAGGCGGCGGTGCAATCCTGGCCGGCGTTGTAGAACCCGAAGCCGCGAATGCCGTCCACCACCTGCTGCAGATCGGCGTCGTCGAACACCAGCACCGGCGCCTTACCGCCCAGCTCCATATGGGTGCGCTTAATGCCGGTGGCGGTGTGGGCGATGATGTGCTCGCCGGTGGCGATCGACCCGGTCAGCGACACCATGCGCACCTTGTCATGCCCGGTCAGCCGATCGCCGACGCTGGCGCCGCGCCCGAACAGCACGTTGAGCACGCCCGGCGGGAACAGCCCGGCGGCCAGTTCGGCCAATTTGAAGGTGGTCAGCGGCGTCTGCTCCGAAGGCTTGATCACCACGCAGTTGCCCGCCGCCAAGGCCGGCGCCAGTTTCCAGGCCGCCATCATCAGCGGGTAGTTCCACGGCGCGATCGAGGCCACCACGCCGAGCGGATCGCGGCGGATCATCGAGGTGTGCCCGGCCAGATACTCACCGGCCGCCATGCCGGTCAGGCAGCGGCTGGCGCCGGCGAAGAAGCGAAACACGTCGGCCACCGCCGGCAGCTCGTCGTTCAGCACGCAGTGATAAGGCTTGCCGCAGTTGAGCGACTCCAGCCTGGCGAAGGTCTCGGCATGCTCGTCGATCAGATCCGCCAGCTTGAGCAGATGCTCGGCGCGCTCCTTCGGCGTGGTTTGCCCCCAGGCGGCGAACGCGGCGTCCGCCGCCAGCACCGCACGATCGACCTGCTCCGGGCTGGCCTCCGCCACCTGCGCGATCACTTCGCCGGTCGCCGGGTTATACACCGGCTGGGTCGCGCCCTGGCCATTCACCAGTTGGCCGTCAATCAACAGTTGGCTTTGCATAGGGTTATCCTTTTGTCAGAGGTCGGGTAAGGAAATTATTTGCCGCTGCCGGCGACGCTTTCCCCACCTTTGGTCAGGTAGTAAGCGCCGAGGATCGGCAGCATGGTCAACAGCATCACCGACAGCGCCACCACGTTGGTGATCGGCACGTCGCGCGGGCGACCGAGCTGGTTCAGCAGCCACAGCGGCAGCGTGCGCTCGTGGCCGGCGGTAAAGGTGGTCACGATGATTTCATCGAACGACAGTGCGAACGCCAGCATGCCGCCGGCCAGCAGCGCCGAGCCGAGGTTCGGCAAGATCACGTAACGGAAGGTTTGCCAGCCGTCGGCGCCGAGATCCATCGAAGCCTCGATCAGGCTGTACGAGGTGCGGCGGAATCGGGCGATGACGTTGTTGAACACGATCACCACGCAGAACGTCGCATGGCCGACGACGATGGTCAGGATGCCCGGCTCGATGTTCAGCGCCTTGAACGCCGCCAGCAGCGCCAGGCCGGTGACGATCCCCGGCAGCGCGATCGGCAGCAGCAGCAACAGCGAAATGCTGTCTTTGCCGAAGAAATCGCGCCGATACAGCGCCGCCGCCGCCAGGGTGCCGAGCACCAGCGCGATGGCGGTCGCCAGGCAGGCGATCTGCGCCGACAGCAGCACCGCATCGAGGATGTCCTGCCGCCCGGCGGCAACGTTGAACCAGTGCAGCGTAAAGCCCTTCGGCGGGAAGCTGAAGGCCGCGTCCTCGGTGTTGAAGGCATAGATGGCGATGATCGCCAACGGGAAATGCAGGAAGACAAGTCCGCCCCAGGCGGCCAGCTTCAGCCCTAAGGGCGCGCGTTCAGAGTGCATCGAAAGCCCCCAGACGTTTGACGATGGAAAGGTAGATGGCGATCAGGACGATCGGCACCAGCGTAAAGGCCGCGGCCATCGGCATATTGCCGATCGCGCCCTGCTGGGCGTAGACCATGCTGCCGATGAAATAGCCCGGCGGCCCCACCAGCTGCGGCACGATAAAGTCGCCCAGCGTCAGCGAAAAGGTGAAGATCGATCCGGCGGCGATGCCCGGCACCGCCAGCGGCAAAATGACGTGGCGGAAGGTCTGCGCCGGCCGGGCGCCCAGATCCGCCGAAGCGTGCAGCAGCGAGGGCGGCAGGCGCTCCAGCGCCGCCTGGATCGGCAGGATCATGAACGGCAGCCAGATATAAACGAACACCAGAAAACGCCCCAGCCCCGAGGTCGACAGCGTGTTGCCGCCGATGCCGGGCACCGTCAGCAGCGAAGCCAACAGCGGCTCCAGCCCCAGGTGCTGCAGAAACCACTGCGCCACGCCGTCTTTCGCCAGCAGCAGGGTCCAGGCATAGGCTTTGACGATATAGCTGGCCCACATCGGCATCATCACCGCGATGTAAAAGAACGCCTTGACGCGGCCGCTGGTATAACGCGCCATGTAATAGGCGATCGGGAACGCCAGTACCGCGCTGGCCAGCGACACCAGCACCGCCATGGTCAGCGTGCGCAGGATGATGTCGTAGTTGGCCGGGTTGAACAGCGCCGCCAGGTTGGCGAAGGTCAGATCCGGCGTCACCGCCATGGTGAAATCGTCGAAGGTGTAGAACCCCTGCCACAGCAGCGTCAGCAGCGAGCCGAGGTACACCGCGCCGAACCACAGCAGCGGCGGCACCAGCAGTAACAGCAGATACAGCGTCGGCCGGCGATAGAGCCAGGTCGACAGCGCGCGCACGCTACCGCCGCGCGCCGGGGGGGAATCGATGCTCATGTCCATCTCACCTCTCCTCCAGCAGCGGCACCATCGCCGCGCGCGGCCAGCAGGCGACGATCGGCTGGCCGATCTGCCGCTGTTGCCCTGCGGCGATCCACTGTGGATTGGCCTGGCTGACCAGCAGCTTTTCGCCGCCGTTCAGCGCGATCTCATAGCGCGTGGCCGCGCCCTGGTAGTGGATTTCCTGCAGCGTGCCCTGCACCTGGATTTCGTCCTGCGCCGCGCCGCCTTGCTCCAGCAGGCGAATATGCTCCGGCCGGATCGAGAAGGTTCGGCTTTCGCCGAGCAGGCGCTGCGCCAGCTCGCTGCGCACCACGTTGGAGGTGCCGACGAACTCGGCGACGAACGGCGTCTTCGGCCGCATGTAAAGCTCGCGCGGCGTATCCACCTGCTCGATGCGGCCGTTATTGAATACTGCCACCCGATCGGACATCGACAGCGCTTCGCTTTGATCGTGGGTGACGAAGATAAAGGTGATGCCCAGCTGGCGCTGCAGCTTCTTCAGTTCGCCCTGCATCTGCTCGCGCAGCTTGAGATCCAGCGCGCCGAGCGGTTCGTCCAGCAGCAGCACCCGTGGCCGGTTGACCAGCGCGCGCGCCAGCGCCACGCGCTGCCGCTGGCCGCCCGACAGGTGCGCCGGCTTGCGTTCGGCGACGAAACCGAGCGCCACGCTCTCCAGCGCCTCTTGCGCCCGCGCCAGCCGCTCGCGTTTGGCGACGCCCTTCACCATCAGGCCGTAGGCGACGTTTTCCAGCACCGACATGTGCGGAAACAGCGCGTAATCCTGAAACACGGTATTCACGTCGCGCTGATACGGCGGCAGGTTGGCGGCTTCCTGGCCGTGAATGCGAATCGAGCCGGAAGTGAGCTGTTCAAAGCCGGCGATCAGGCGCAGGCAGGTGGTTTTGCCCGAGCCGGACGGCCCGAGCATGGAGAAGAATTCCCCGTCCTGAATGTCGATGGATACCCGATCCACGGCGCGAACATCGCCGAAAGTCCGCGAAACATCGATGAATTGCACGGCAATGGTCATTTTCTGTGCTCCATTCTGATGTGATTCGGGCGCAGCGGGCTGCGCCCCGCGGCTTAGCGGCCGCCCATGATGGCGATGTAATCCTGGGTCCAGCGGCTGTACGGCACGAACTTGCCGCCCTGCGCCTGCGGCGTTTTCCAGAAGGCGATTTTGTCGAACTGGTTGAAACCGTTGGTTTCGCAACCCTTCTCACCCAGCAGCGCGCTGGCCTTGCAGCCCGCCGGTGAAGCCGGCACCGACCCGAACCAGGCCGCCACATCGCCCTGCACCTTCGGCTCCAGCGACCAGTTCATCCACTGGTAGGCGCAGCTCGGGTGTTTGGCGTCGGCATGCAGCATGGTGGTGTCCGCCCAGCCGGTCACGCCCTCTTTCGGGAACACGGTGGCGATCGGCTGCCCTTCGCCCTTCAGGGCGTTGGCCTGATACGGCCAGGCGCTGGAGGCCACCACGCCTTCGTTTTTAAAGTCGCTCATCTGCACCGAGGTATCGTGCCAGTAGCGGTGGATCAGCGCGTGCTGGCTGCGCAGCAGCTTCAGCGCCGCCTGATACTGCTCTTCGTTGAGCTGGTAAGGATCGCTGATGCCGAGCTGCGGCTGGGTGGCCTTCAGGAACAGCGCCGCGTCGGCGATGTAGATCGGGCCGTCGTAAGCCTGCACCCGCCCCTGGTTGCTCTTACCGTCCGGCAGGTTCTGCTGCTGGAAGATCACCGCCCAGCTGTCCGGCGGCGTCGGGAAGGTTTTGGTGTTGTACATCAGCAGGTTCGGCCCCCACTGGTACGGCGTGCCGTAGGTTTTGCCGTCCACGGTGTACCAGGCGCCGTTCAGCAGGCGCGAATCGATGTTCTTCCAGTTCGGGATCAGCGCGGTGTTGATCGGCTGCACCCGCTTGCCGAAGATCAGGCGCAGCGAGGCGTCGCCGGAGGCGGTCACCAGATCGTAGCCGCCTTTGGCCATCAGGCTGACCATTTCATCGGAGGTGGCGGCGGTCTTCACGTTCACCGCACAGCCGGTTTGCTTTTCAAACTGGGTGACCCAGTCGTAGTTTTTGTCGGACTGGCCGCGTTCGATGTAGCCGGGCCAGGCGATGATGTCCAGTCGGCCTTCGCCTTTGCCCAGCGCCTGCGGCAGATCGGCCGCCTGGGCCAGGCCGCACAGCACGGTGAGACAGAGCGCGGAGACGGTGGTGGTGACTGCGGTAGTTTTTCCCATCGTAATTACCCCTGTGTTGCTTATCGGTATGCGGCAGGGAACGGCTGCCGCCTGATTTTTCTTGATATAACCGTTAGAAGCCGGCTTTGAACTTCGCCATTACGTGCCTGACAACGCTGTAATCCTGCAGCGAATCGCTGGACAGATCCTTGCCGTAGCCGGAGCGTTTCAGGCCGCCGTGCGGCATTTCGCTCGCCAAGGTGAAATGAGTGTTGATCCAGGTGCTGCCGTACTGCAGATGGGCGGCAATGTGCAGCGCCCGATCGATATTTTGCGTCCACACCGACGAGGCCAGCCCGTATTCCGAGTCGTTGGCCCACGCGACAGCCTGCTCCAGGTGCTCGAAGCGCGTGACGCTGACCACCGGGCCAAACACCTCGCGCTGCACGATCTCGTCGCTTTGCAGGCAACCCGCCAGCAAGGTCGGCTGGTAGTAGAACCCCGGCCCGGAGTGCGCCGCGGCACCGGTGATCAATTCGATATGCGGTTGGCTGAGCGCCCGCTCGACAAAGCTGGCGACGCGATCGCGCTGGCGGGCACTTATCAACGGGCCGATCTCGTTGTCCTGATCGCGCTTGCGGGCGAAGCGCAGGCTGGCGACCGCTTCGCCCAGCGCGTCCACCAGTTTGGGATAGATGCCGGCCTGCGCGTAGATGCGGCAGGCGGCGGTGCAGTCCTGGCCGGCGTTGTAATAGCCGTAGGTGCGAATGCCGTTGACCACCTCGTCGAGATCGGCGTCGTCGCAAACGATCACCGGCGCCTTGCCCCCCAGCTCCAGATGGGTGCGCTTGACGCTTTTGGCCGCCGCCTGGAGGATTTTTTGCCCGGTGACGATATCGCCGGTGACCGACACCAGCCGCACCTGCGGGTGCCCCACCAGCTGGCTGCCGACCCCTTCACCGCCGCCGTAGACGATGTTCAGCACGCCCGGCGGCAGGATCTCCTGCAGCGCCGGCACCAACGCCAGAATGGTCAGCGGCGTATGTTCGGAGGGTTTAAACACCACGGTATTGCCCGCCGCCAACGCCGGCGCGATCTTCCACGCCGCCATCATCAGCGGATAGTTCCAGGGGGCGATCGAGGCCACCACGCCAATGGGATCGCGGCGGATCATCGAGGTGTGGCCCGGCACATACTCACCGGCCAGTTGCCCTTGCTGCGTGCGCACCGCGCCGGCAAAGAAGCGGAACACGTCGACCGCCGCCGGCAGATCGTCATTGAGCGCCTGATGCAGCGGTTTGCCGCAGTTGAGGGCCTCCAGCTGCGCCAGCTGCGGCGCCTGCCGCTCAATGGCGTCGGCGATACGCAGCAATAAGGCGGCGCGCTGGCCTGGCGTGGTACGCGACCAGTGGCCAAACGCCTGCTGCGCGGCTTTCACCGCGCTGCCGACCTGCGCCGCAGAGGCTTCGGTAAGGGCGATCAGCGTCTCGCCGTTGGCCGGATTGACGATGCACTCCTGCTGGCCTTCGCCGTCGATAAGCTGACCGTTAATGAACTGCTGACAGGACAAACCTGAGAGAACCTGCACATCCGCCATCGCCTGACGCCCCTAAGTGACAAAAACGTTAACCAAATGTGAATAAGTTAGTTTTAATCAGCCTAAGCGAGCCTCTGGCGGGCAACAAATTCTAAATACTGAACGCCGCGTTCGATTAAATCGAATGCTTAAGCCCGGCGGCGTGTTTGCTACCGTTCTCGCGCGCGATGGTGAGGAACGGCGTCACCAGCTCCGGCCGCGCGCTGCCGCGCCGCCATGCCAACCCGATATCCAGCGGCTCCAGCAGATCGTCCAGCTTGCGCGCCTCGATCATGTTGCCCTCCAGCGACCAGGCGCGGTACGCCATGTCCGGTTGGATGGAGACTCCCATCCCCGCCGCCACCAGGCTGCGCACCGCCTCGGTCGAGGCGGTCTTCATGGCGATCTCCGGCTTCAGCCCGGCGCGCGCCCAGATGCGCCGCGCGTGCACGTCCATTTCATCGGCGTTGAGCTGGATCAGCGGCTGTTTGGCCACGTCCGCCAGGCTGATGCTCTCGTGCTCCAGCAGCGGGTGCAGCGGCGGCAGCCACAGGCGATACGGCGAGTGCATCAGCACCTCGGTCTGCAGCGCGTCGCGGTCCTCGATGTTCGACAAGATCAGCACGCCGATGTCGATCTCGCCGCTGACCAGCAGATGCTCGATGTACGGGCGTTCGTCTTCAACCACCTGCACGGTGACATTGGGATAAGCCGATTTAAAGCGCGTGAGCAGTTCCACCAGGAAGTAGCCGGCCACCAGGCTGGTGACGCCGATGGTCAGCTTGCCGGTCAGGCTTTCGGTGCCGATCTGCAGGCTGCGCTTGGCGTTGTCCACCGTCGCCAGGATCAGATACGACTGGCGCAAGAATTGGTGCCCCTGATGGGTCAGCGTCATGCCCTTGGCGTGGCGATCGAACAGCCGCACGCCGATCTCGGTTTCCAGCTGCTGGATCGCCAGCGTCAGCGAAGACTGGGAGACAAACACCGCCTGGGCGCCGGCGGAGATCGACCCGGTTTCCGCCACGGCGATGAAGTGGCGGATTTGGCGTAACGTCATCATGGGGGTGATTCCTCAAGCAAAAACATTGCATTGAGTGTAGACGCCGGCCGTGAAGCGATCGGGAAAAGTGTCAAAAACGCGATAGCGTTCGCTTTTTTAGAATGCCCGCAGGCAAAAATGGGGGAAACGGCGAGGCGAAGAGGTGTGATGTACGGGGAGCAGAAATGACAAGGGCGCAGCATGCTGCGCCCTGATGGCCGATGATCCTGCGGAGGATCAGATCGCTTCTTCGTCCTGCTCGCCGGTACGGATACGCACCACGCGCGCCACGTCGAAGACGAAGATTTTGCCGTCGCCGATCTTGCCGGTCTGCGCGGTTTGCATAATGGTTTCCACGCAGGTGTCGACGATGTCGTCGGCAACCACGATCTCGATCTTCACCTTAGGCAGAAAATCGACCATGTATTCGGCGCCGCGGTACAGCTCGGTGTGGCCCTTCTGGCGGCCGAAGCCTTTGACTTCGGTGACCGTCATGCCGGTGATGCCCACTTCGGCCAGCGCTTCGCGGACGTCATCCAGTTTGAACGGCTTGATAATCGCGTCGATCTTTTTCATCTTCTTTCCTTTTACCAATTTTTGCGGCCAAAACCGGATGTGATGGGATAGCGGCGGTCTTTGCCGAAGTTACGGGCGGTGATGCGCGGCCCGACGGCGGCCTGACGCCGCTTGTATTCGTTGATGTCCACCAGGCGGATCACCTTGCGCACGATCGCTTCGTCGAACCCTTCGGCCACCAGATCGGCGACCGACTTGTCGCGCTCGACGTAGCCTTCCAGGATCGCATCCAGGATATCGTACGGCGGCAGGCTGTCCTGATCGACCTGATCCGGCGCCAGCTCGGCGGACGGCGGGCGATCGATCACCCGCTGCGGGATCACGTAGGAGACGGTGTTACGGTATTCAGACAGCTTGAACACCAGCGTTTTCGGCACGTCCTTCAGCACGTCGAAACCGCCGGCCATATCGCCGTACAGCGTGGCGTAACCGACCGCCATTTCGCTCTTGTTGCCGGTGGTCAGCACGATGCTGCGGCGCTTGTTGGACAGCGCCATCAGCACCACCCCGCGGCAACGCGCCTGCAGGTTCTCTTCGGTGGTGTCGCGCTCGGTGCCGGCGAACATCGGCGACAGCTGGCCCATAAAGGCGTCGAACATCGGTTCGATGGAGACGATATCGAACTCCACGCCGAGGATTTCCGCCTCTTCCTTGGCGTCGGCGATGCTGATATCCGCGGTGTAGCGGAATGGCATCATCAGCGCCTGCACCTTGTCTTTGCCCAACGCATCCACGGCGATCGCCAGCGTCAGCGCCGAGTCGATGCCGCCGGACAGCCCCAGCACCGCGCCTTTAAAGCCATTTTTGGTCACGTAGTCGCGCACCGCCAGCACCAGCGCCTGGTACACCTGCGCCAGCTGCGGCAGCTCAGCGGCCGGATCGGCCATCGGCACCACATCCAGCTCGTTGAATTCCAGGCGGGTCACTTGCTCGTCGAAGGCCGCCAGACGGTGAGTCATGGTGCCGGCGGCGTCGAAGACCTTGGAGCAGCCGTCGAAGATCAGCTCATCCTGGCCGCCGACCTGGTTGAGGTACACCAGCGGCAGCTGGGTGCGCTGGCAGTGGCCGGCCATCAGCGTTTTGCGGATATACGGTTTTTCGCGATTATACGGCGAGGCGTTGATCGACAGGATAATCTCCGCGCCGGCCGCCTTGGCGGCGTCGATCGGCTCAGGGAACCACAGATCTTCGCAGATCAGCAGCCCCAGACGGTAGCCTTTCAATTGCACCACGCAGGTGTCGTTGCCGGCGTGGAAATAGCGCTTCTCATCGAACACGCCGTAGTTCGGCAGCTGCTGCTTGAAGTAGCGGGTCAGCAGGCGGCCTTCGGCGAACAGCGACAGCGCGTTGTACAGCTTGTCGCCTTCGCACCACGGGTGGCCGACCAGGATCGCCGTCTCGGCGGAGGCCTGCTGCAGGCGCAGCAGCTGCGTATCGCAGCGCTGATAGAAATCATTGCGGTACAGCAGGTCTTCCGGCGGGTAGCCGGACAGCGCCAGTTCGCTGAACATGACCAGATCGGCTCCCGCCTTCTGCTGCTCCTGCACGATTTGCAACATGCGTTCGGTGTTGCCTTCAATGTCGCCGACCAGCAGGTTCAGCTGGGCCAGGGCGATGGAAAGTGATCTGCTCATTTGTGTACGATCCCGCTTAATACGTTCCATGGTGCTCTACGCCGGGGCGCGCCGCGGCAAAGAGAACGGAGTGTAAATCATTCCGCCGGATTTGTTGAGAACCTGCGTGGCAGGCGCCGGCGGGAAACTGTCATTCTTTAAAATCGTTGGCGTCCAGCTCGTGGCGCGACAGCAATTTGTAAAACTCGGTGCGGTTGCGGCCCGCCATGCGCGCGGCCTGGGTCACGTTGCCCTTGGTGATCTGCAGCAGCTTGCGCAGGTAATGCAACTCGAACTGGTTGCGCGCTTCGGCAAAGGTCGGCAGCGCGGTATTTTCCCCTTCCAGCGCCTGCTCCACCAACGCTTCGCTGATCACCGGCGCAGAGGTCAGCGCCACGCACTGCTCGATGACGTTGACCAACTGACGCACGTTGCCCGGCCAGCTGGCGGTCATCAGCCGCTTCATGGCGTCGGTCGAGAAGCTGCGCACGAACGGCTTGTGCCGCTGAGCCGCTTCGCGCAACAGGTGATTGGCCAGCAGCGGGATATCTTCGGCGCGCTCGTTGAGCGCCGGGATCTTGAGGTTCACCACGTTGAGGCGGTAGTAGAGATCCTCGCGGAACTCGTTCTTCGCCATCGCCTTTTGCAGATCGCGGTGGGTGGCGGAGATGATGCGTACGTCAATGTCCAGATCGCGATTGCTGCCGAGCGGCCGCACCTTGCGTTCCTGCAGCACGCGCAGCAGCTTCACCTGCAGCGACAGCGGCATATCGCCGATCTCGTCGAGGAACAGCGTGCCGCCCGCCGCCGCCTGGAACAGCCCTTCGCGGCTGCTGACCGCGCCGGTAAAGGCGCCCTTGGCGTGGCCGAACAGTTCGGACTCCAGCAGCTGCTCCGGCAGCGCGCCGCAGTTGATGGCGATGAACGCCTTGCTGGCGCGCGGGCTGGCCGCGTGGATCGCCTGCGCCACCACCTCTTTACCGGTGCCGCTCTGGCCGTTGATCAATACGCTGACGTCGGACTGCGCCACCATTTTCACCTGCTCCAGCAGGCGCAGCATCAACGGGCTGCGGGTGACGATGTCTTCCCGCCAGGCATCGTCGCCGGCCGGGCTGGCCGACAGCGCGAGCGCCTCGTCGATGGCCTTGTACAGCGCATCGCGATCCACCGGCTTGGTGAGAAAGCTGAACACCCCCTGCTGGGTAGCGGCCACCGCATCGGGAATCGAACCGTGCGCGGTGAGAATGATCACCGGCATGCCCGGCTGATGTTTTTGGATCTCGGCGAACAGCGCCATGCCGTCCATCTCATCCATGCGCAGATCGCTGATCACCAGATCGATCTGTTCGCGCGCCAGCAGGCGCAGCGCTTCCTGGCCGCTTTCGGCGGTGGTGACGTGAAAACCTTCGCTGGTCAGGCGCATGCCCAGCAGCTTCAGCAGGCTGGGATCGTCGTCAACCAATAACAGGTTGGCCGGTTTGCGTGCGGTCATTGCGCGTGGGACTCCTTATTGGCAGGGTGCGGCGTATAGGTGTCTTCCGGTTCAACCGGCAGCGCAGTGCCCTTTTCCGGCTCGTCCTGCGGCTCAGCCCCTTTCGCGGCCGCGCCGTTTTTACCGGCGGCTTCGCCCTTTTGCGAGCCTGTGCCGTTGTCCGGTATTTCCCCTTGCAGCTGCTTGCGCGATGAGAGCTGGCGCTCGATGTCGGTCAGGTTTTCCAGCTTGCGCGAGGTGTCCTGCAGCTGCGATTGCAAGCGCGCCTGGCTCTGGCGCAGCGAATCGATCTGGCTGTCGCTGCTTTCCTGCAGATGCTGATAACGCGCTTTCTCATCGAACAGCGTGATCTGCAGCATCTGCTGCTGGCGCCACAGCTGCGTCAGTGGACGCAGCGAACCGGGAAACTCCATCCGGTAGCTGTTGATCCTGTCGATCATCTGGCGGCGTTCGCCGGAGGTCGGCTGTGCGCTCCCCAGCAGGATGCTCTGTTTGAAAACGCCGGACCAGCTGTCGCCAGGCACCGTTTTCGCCAGCGCGCGCGCCTGGGTTGAGCCGATGCGATCGGCGCAGTCCATCGCACGCAGCCAGTAGAGCGCGTTATCCAGCGCGTCCTTGTCGTCCAACTGCCACAGGGTATCGCAGGCCGCGGTGCGGTAATCGATCACCTTGGTATCCGGGATCGCTTCTTGCTGCTGAGCGCTCAGGCCGCCGCTGACCGCGCGATCGACGCAGCCCGCCAGCAACAGCGGCATAAAGAAAACGGCGCCCAACCAGCTGATCGGGCGTTTGCCGAGCGGCGCTCTGTGCGTGGCACGCGGTGAACGTTCGGTCTGCGAAAGACGAAGGCGTTTAGACCATGTGTACATTATTTATTCATTCTCGGCGGTTAACGGCAGTTCAATGCGGAAGCAGACGTCTGCACCGGCGACCGTCGCCAGTTGCAGCTCACCGCGCATGCGACGGATACAGTCCTGAGCGATGCTCAACCCCAGTCCGCTTCCTTTTACCGCCCCTTTTCGCTGGTGACTACCCTGGAAAAAAGGCTCGAAAATCATGGCTCTTTCAGCCTCGGGGATCGGCATGCCGGTATTGGCGACGTCGATTTGCACCCGTTGTCCAACCTGACGGCTGCGGATCCAAATGTTACCGGATTCCTTGCCGTAGTGCACCGCATTGGAGTAGAGATTATCCAGCACGCGCATTAATAGCGTAGGCTCTGCCCAGCAGATTTCCGCCTCCAGCGCGATTTCGGTGGAAATCATCTTCGCCCGCGCCGGCAAACTGTGCGCGGCGACCACCAAATCGACCATCTCGCGCAGCTCGACGTTCTCGTGTTCCGCCGGGCCGTCGGCCAGTTTGCGGTTGTAATCCAGCAGTTGTTCAATCAGCTGCTGCAGGTGGCGACTGCTGTTGTCGAGGATCGCCACCACCTCTTTTTGATCGGAGGTCAGCGGCCCCGCCACTTCGTCGGCCAGCAGTTCGGTGCCTTCACGCATGCTGGCCAGCGGCGTTTTCAACTCGTGCGAGATATGGCGCAAGAACTCGTGGCGCTGCGATTCCAGCCACGCCAGCCGCTCGCTCAGCCAGATGATGCGCTGCGCCAGCGAACGCAGCTCGCGCGGCCCTTTGAACGACGCGGTGCTGCCCAGCGCGCGCCCTTCCCCCAGGCGATTGATCATCCGTTCCACGGCCTTGACCGGCCCGATGATCATGCGGGTGAACAGCACCACCAGCAGCACGCTGACCAGGAACAACAGCAGCGCCTGCCAGCCGAAGAACTGGCCGCGCTCGGCGATGGCTTGCTGCAGCTGCTGGCCGCGCGAGAACACCACCGCGCGCGTGGCCTGCACCATTTCGGCGTTGGAACGGGAGAACGATTCGAGCAGGGCCGAAGCCTCTTGGTCCGGCCCGCTGTTATGGCATTTGATCGCCGCCAGCTGGGTCAGCAACTGACGCAGCGTTTGGTAGTAGCGCTCGTCCGGCAGGATCGGCGCGTGGGCGTCCAGCATCTGCGAATACTGTTTGCGCTGGTTCTGGTACAGCTTCTGCAGCGTAGGATCGACCAGCACGCAGTACTGACGATAGCTGCGCTCCATCTCCAGCGCCACGCTGGTCATCGCCTCGCTGCGCCGCGCGTCCACCAGCGTGGTGCGGTTGATGTCCGCCGCCTGCGCGCTGAGGTGATCCAGGCTCTGGTAGGCTTGATAGGCCAGCACCAACAGCGGCAGCAGCACCAACAGGAAGGCCAGCAGCACCAATTGCCGCAGCGAACGGGGGAATAAACGCCATTTTTTCAACGAAATCATCTCATTCTCTCAGCTCTGTCACGATGCTAACTGACTCGCCGGAAAGAGAAAAGCCCGGCAGGGGAGAATCCTGAACGCGCAAGGAAAAAGCCGCGGGATCGGCGAAGCGCGCCCATGGGCCTGGCCTGCCGACGGCATGCGGCCCCGGTAACATCAACCGGCGCGAAAACGAGAGTGTGGGGATAGCGTCTGCGTTCGAGGGCATAGGCAACGAAACGGGCATAGCGCAGCGTTGAGAATTGACATCGGGGCAAGAAACTTGCCCCAACGCAAGGAAAGTGTGGATGCCCTTAAACCTCGTCCCCAGGGTGATGTAGCGCAGCGGCTGGCATCGAACAGGACGAATAGCATCCGTAAGTATCCAGGATTGATGAACCCTTCATCACAGTTGGATACAGGCGGTGCCTCACTCCACGTGTCGCCCGATGCTTGATAAAGCCGCTTGCGCGGTCTGTTATCGGTTTGGTTGGACGATAGGCACCATTTCTTTGGCATCATTCGGAGGCTTATGAGGCGATTTGCCGTCTAATTACGGCGCCGTCATAAAAAGGTGAATGAGCAGCCGCCAAGAATAATGCACGTAGCGTGCCAACTTTGCAATAAAAATAATAACACAATGATTTTATTTAAAAATAAAATTACATCAGCAAATTCCCCCACCCATTACGCACTGATGAGCGATGAAAAAAACGCCGTGCTGTCGCCAAATGCAGACAACTAAAGTCAAACCTGCTTACCTACAATAAAATCAATTAGTTAAACGTCTCCATTTGGCGACAGGGGAAATAGCGCTTGTCGCAAAATGCAGACACTGCCGCCAGACGGCGAACGCCGGCCATAAAAAAGGGCGCAATTGCTTGCGCCCTCTGTACGGTGGTGACCGTTTTTAGCCCAGCTGCTTACGGGCGTTGCGGAACATACGCATCCACGGGCTGTCCTCGCCCCACTCTTCCGGGTGCCAAGAGTTACTGACAGTGCGGAACACGCGCTCCGGGTGCGGCATCATCACCGTGGCGCGCCCGTTGGCGCTGGTCACGGCGGTGATGCCGTTCGGCGAACCGTTCGGATTAGCCGGGTAAGCTTCCGTCACCTGACCGGCGTTGTTGACGAAACGCAGCGCCACCAGGCCGTGGCTTTCCAACGCCGCCAGATGCGCCGCATCGCGCACTTCGACGTGCCCTTCACCGTGGGAAACGGCGATCGGCATGCGCGAGCCGGTCATGCCCTGCATGAACAGCGACGGGCTGGCCGCCACTTCCACCAGGCTGAAGCGCGCCTCGAAGCGATCCGACAGGTTGCGCACGAAGCGCGGCCAGTGTTCGGCGCCCGGGATCAGCTCACGCAGGTTGGACATCATCTGGCAGCCGTTGCACACGCCCAGCGCCAGCGTCTGCGGACGGTGGAAGAACGCTTCAAACTCGTCGCGCACCCGCTCGTTGAACAGGATAGACTTCGCCCAGCCTTCGCCGGCGCCCAGGACGTCGCCGTAAGAGAAGCCGCCGCAGGCCACCAGCGTGTGGAAGTCCTGCAGATCGCGGCGCCCGGCCAGCAGATCGCTCATGTGCACGTCCACGGCGTCAAAGCCGGCGCGGTGGAACGCCGCCGCCATTTCAACGTGGGAGTTCACCCCCTGCTCGCGCAGCACCGCCACTTTCGGGCGAGCGCCCTTGGCGATGTACGGCGCAGCGATGTCTTCCTCAGGTGCGAAGGTCAGCTTCACGTTCAGGCCGGGATCTTGTTCATCCTGCTTGGCCTGATGTTCCTGATCGGCGCACGCCGGGTTGTCGCGCAGGCGCTGCATCTGCCAGGTGGTTTCCGCCCACCAGGTGCGCAGCGTATTGCGGCTTTCGCTGTACAACGCCTTGCCATGTTGGTTGATGACGAAACGATCGCCGGCCTGCGCGCTGCCGATCTGATGCACGTTGTCGGTCAGCCCATGCTGAGCGAACGCCTGCTTCACCTCGTCGAGACGTTCGGCGCTCACCTGGATCACCGCGCCCAGCTCTTCGTTGAACAGCACCGCCAGCGCATCGTCGCCGAGGCCATCGAGGTTAACCTCTACGCCGCAGTGACCGGCAAAGGCCATCTCCGCCAGCGTCACCAGCAGGCCGCCGTCGGCGCGGTCGTGATAAGCCAGCAGCGCGCGATCGGCCACCAGCTGCTGCATGGCGTTGAAGAAGCCCGCCAGCTGCGCGACATCGCGCACATCGGCCGGTTTGTCGCCCAGTTGGCGATAAACCTGCGCCAGCGCGGTAGCGCCCAGCGCGTTATGGCCGTTGCCCAGATCGATCAACAGCAGTGCGCTGTCGCCCTTATCGGTGCGCAATTGCGGCGTCACGGTGTGGCGCACGTCTTCCACGCGGGCAAAGGCGGTGATGACCAGCGACAGCGGCGAGGTCATTTCGCGCTGTTCGTCGCCTTCCTGCCAGCGGGTTTTCATCGACATGGAGTCTTTGCCCACCGGAATGGTGATGCCCAGCGCCGGGCACAGCTCTTCGCCCACCGCTTTCACCGCTTCGTACAGGCCGGCGTCTTCACCCGGGTGGCCGGCGGCGGCCATCCAGTTGGCGGACAGCTTCACGCGCTTCAGGCTGCCGATTTCCGTGGCGGCCAGGTTGGTCAGCGCTTCCCCGACCGCCAGGCGGCCGGAAGCGGCGAAGTCCAGCAGCGCCACCGGCGCGCGTTCGCCGATCGACATCGCCTCGCCGTAATAGCTGTCCAGGCTGGCGGTGGTGACCGCGCAGTCGGCCACCGGGATCTGCCACGGGCCGACCATTTGGTCACGCGCCACCATGCCGGTGACGGTGCGGTCGCCGATGGTGATCAGGAAGGTTTTCTCCGCGACGGCCGGCAGATGCAGCACGCGCTTCACCGCGTCGGCCAGCGTGATGTCCCCACGCTGCACCGCCTGGCCCTGCGCCTGCAGACGGGTGACATCGCGGGTCATCTTCGGCGTTTTGCCGAGCAGCACGTCCAGCGGCATGTCGATCGGTTGGTTGTCGAAGTGGCGGTCGTTCAGCGTCAGGTGCTGTTCTTCGGTCGCTTCACCGATCACCGCATAAGGCGCGCGCTCGCGGCGGCAGATCTCGTCGAACTGCGCCATCTGCGCCGGGGCGATCGCCATCACGTAACGTTCCTGCGATTCGTTGCACCACACTTCCAGCGGGCTCATGCCCGGCTCGTCGTTGAGGATATCGCGCAGCTCGAAGCGCCCACCGCGGCCGCCGTCGCTCACCAGCTCCGGCATGGCGTTGGACAGGCCGCCGGCGCCGACGTCATGGATAAACAGGATCGGGTTCTGGTCGCCCAGCTGCCAGCAGCGGTCGATCACTTCCTGACAGCGGCGTTCCATTTCCGGGTTGTCGCGCTGCACCGAAGCGAAGTCCAGATCGGCATCGGACTGGCCGGACGCCATCGAGGACGCCGCGCCGCCGCCCAGGCCGATATTCATCGCCGGGCCGCCCAGCACCACCAGCTTGGCGCCGACGGTGATTTCCCCTTTCTGCACGTGATCGGCGCGGATGTTGCCGATGCCGCCCGCCAGCATGATCGGTTTGTGGTAGCCGCGCAGCTCGACGCCGTTATGGCTGTTGACGCGCTCTTCATAGGTGCGGAAGTAGCCCAGCAGCGCCGGGCGACCGAATTCGTTGTTGAACGCCGCGCCGCCCAGCGGGCCTTCGGTCATGATGTCCAGTGCGGTGACGATGCGTTCCGGCTTGCCGAAGTCCTGCTCCCACGGCTGTTCAAAGCCGGGAATGCGCAGGTTGGACACCGAGAAGCCCACCAGGCCGGCCTTCGGCTTGGCGCCGCGGCCGGTGGCGCCCTCGTCGCGGATCTCGCCGCCGGAGCCGGTCGCGGCGCCCGGCCACGGCGAAATCGCCGTCGGGTGGTTGTGAGTTTCCACCTTCATCAGGATGTGCGCGTCTTCCTGATGGTAATCGTACGTGCCGTTCTCCGGCGCGGCGAAGAAGCGGCCGACCTGCGAACCTTCCATCACGGCGGCGTTGTCTTTATACGCCGACAGCACGTAGTCCGGCGTCTGCTCGTAGGTATTCTTGATCATTTTGAACAGCGACTTGGGCTGCTGCTCGCCGTCGATGATCCAGTCGGCGTTGAAAATCTTGTGGCGGCAGTGCTCGGAGTTAGCCTGCGCGAACATATAAAGTTCGATATCCGTCGGGTTGCGCCCCAAACCGGTAAAGGCATTCAGCAGGTAGTCGATCTCATCCTGCGCCAGCGCCAGGCCGAGCCGAACGTTGGCCTGCTCCAGCGCGGCGCGCCCTGCGCCCAGCACGTCGACCGACTGATACGGCGCCGGCTGATGGTGCGCGAACAGCTGTTCGGCCTGTTGCAGCTCGCTGAAGACGGTTTCCATCATGCGGTCGTGCAGCAGCGCAGCGAGCTGCCGCCACTGGGCTTCCGTCAGTTCAGGCGCCTTGACGTAGAACGCCAGACCGCGCTCCAGCCGCAGCACCTGTTGCAGACCGCAGTTGTGGGCGATGTCGGTGGCTTTGGAAGACCAGGGAGAAATGGTGCCCGGACGCGGCGTAACCAGCAGCAGCCGGCCTTCAGGGGCGTGTTCGGCGAGAGAAGGACCGTACTTGAGCAGACGCTGAAGCTTGGCGTGTTCTTCGGCACTTAGCGGTGCGCTGACATCGGCAAAGTGGACGTACTCGGCGTAGATATCACTGACGGGCAGGTGAGCGTCCTGGCAGCGGGACAGCAGTTTGGTAATGCGAAAAGCCGATAAAGCGGGCGAACCACGCAGAATTTCCATAATCAAAGTTCTCTCGTCTTCGAAGCGAAGGATAAGACGCTTCATTGGGCGCAACAGGGGAAAACGCGCGTCATTATAGAGAATCCTCGGCGCCGACGAAACCGTTTGCGTAGGGATTATTGATAAAAGCGTGCCGCACCGTCGAATTGTCATAACGTGTCAATAAAGTTGCACACTGGCGTTTTGTTGCGCAAAATGCCCCCCGCACTGGTGATTTAACCATGAGAAAAGTCGCGGTTGTCGTCGCCGGCGTACCTGTGCCACCACTGGATAACTATTTGAAACGTCTTAAAATAAACTACATCCTCATCGGCGTTGTCACTCTGCTTCTGGCTCTCGCGCTGTGGCCCAACATCACCTGGCGCAGCGGCCAGGGCGGGCAACTCCAGGAGATCATTTCCCGCGGCGAGTTGCGTATCAGCACGCTGAATTCACCGCTGACCTATTTCAACACCAAGCAAGGGCCGGGTGGGCTCGACTACGAACTGGCCAAGCGCTTCGCCAACTACCTCGGGGTAAAACTGGTGGTGATCCCCCATCAGAACATCAATGACCTGTTCGACGATCTGGACGACGACGACGCCGACCTGCTGGCGGCGGGCCTGATCTACAACCAGGAGCGCCTCAGCCGCGCGCGCACCGGCCCGGCCTACTACTCCGTTTCCCAACAGCTGGTGTACCGGCTGGGCACCCCGCGGCCGAAAAGCTTCGCCGACATCAAAGGCAAGCTGGCGGTCGCCTCCGGTTCCGCGCACGTCAGCACGCTAAAGCAGCTCAAACAGGATAAATACCCGGATCTCGCCTGGGAGTCCTCCAGCGATCTCACCTCCAAAGAACTGCTGGAGCGGGTGGCCGACGGCAAGCTGGACTATACCCTCGGCGATTCGGTGACCATCGCGCTGCTGCAGCGCATCCATCCGCAGCTGGCGGTGGCGTTCGACGTCACCGACGAAGAGCCGGTCACCTGGTACCTCAAACGCGACGGCGACGACAGCCTGTACGCGGCGATGCTGGATTTCTACAGTCAGATGGTGGACGACGGCACCCTGGCGCGGCTGGAAGAGAAATACCTCGGCCACGTCGGCAGCTTCGACTATGTGGACACCAAAACCTTCCTGTCGGCCATCGATTCGGTGCTGCCCAACTTCCGCCCGTTGTTCGAGAAGCACGCCAACGAGATCGACTGGAAGCTGCTGGCGGCCATCGCCTATCAGGAATCGCACTGGAATCCGCAGGCCACTTCCCCCACCGGCGTGCGCGGCCTGATGATGCTGACCCGCGCCACCGCCGACGGCCTGGGGGTCAACGATCGCCTCGATCCGGAAGAGAGCATTCAGGGCGGCGCCCTGTACCTGCAGCGGCTGATGGCCAAGGTGCCGGACAGCGTGCCGGAAGACGAGCGCATCTGGTTCTCGCTGGCGGCCTACAACATGGGGTGGGGCCATATGCTGGACGCGCGCAAGCTGACCAAGACGCAAAAAGGCAACCCGGACAGCTGGGTCGACGTCAAACAGCGCCTGCCGATGCTCAGCCAAAAGCGCTACTACCCGCAGCTGACCTACGGCTATGCGCGCGGGCGTGAAGCCTACAACTATGTAGAAAACATCCGCCGCTATCAGGTCAGCCTGGTGGGCTATCTGCAGGAAAAAGAGAGAAAGGCGGCGCAAGCGGCCGCCGAGCAGGAAGCGTTGGGGAAAGGCTACCCGACGGTGATGCCGGAACTGGCGCTCAACTACTGATTATTCCGGCTTATCCGCCGCCCGCTGCGCCAGCCTGAGCGCTTTTTTCTGTTCGCGGCGCAGGCGGAAGAAATTGCTCAGGGTGGCGGCGCATTCGTCCGCCAGCACGCCCGAGACGATCTCCACCTGATGGTTCATGCCCGGATGGCGCAAAATGTCCACCAGCGAGCCGGCCGCGCCGGTTTTCTCGTCGGCGGCGCCGTACACCAACCGGCGGATGCGGCTGTGCACCATCGCGCCGGCGCACATCACGCAGGGCTCCAGCGTGACGTACAGCGTGGCGTTCAGCAGGCGATAGTTTTGCAGCACCGCGCCGCCCTGGCGCAGCGCCATGATCTCGGCGTGTGCGGTAGGATCGTGGCGGCCGATCGGCCGGTTCCAGCCCTCGCCGATGACCTGATTGTCCAGCACCAGCAGCGCACCCACCGGCACCTCGCCCTCTTCCTGCGCGCGCAGGGCCAGCTGCAATGCCTGACGCATCCAGTACTCATCGTTATATTCAGTCATCGCATAATTCCTCGTGCGCTTTTGCGGCGGGCATTATACACACTAGCCTCCCTTTGTCGTAGCCGCCCGCCAATGGCTATACTGGCCGAATCGGCCGATGATTCAGGGACAAGAAGCATGAAACTCAGTAAAAAGAACGCCGTCGTGGTGCGCAAGGCGCTGGACGGTTGGGTTGGGGAAGGCGCCATGACGCCCGAACAACGGCAGCAACTGCTGCAGCATGTGGACGTGCAACCTTTCGACTGGCGGCGACTGGCGCGCTATGCGTTTCTCGCCGCGCTGGCCTCGCTGCTGATCGCCGTCACCAGCCTGTTCGCCGACAGCGAACTGCTTGCATGGCTGAGCGAACTGTTCCGCTTCGACGCGCCGGTGCGCATGGCGATCGCCGGCGTACTGGCGGCGCTGGCCTACGTTTGGGCGCTGCGTCGTCGTCAACGCCATCCGGAAAAACGCTACGGCAATGAGGCGGCGCTGTTTGTCGCCGTGTTGCTCACCGCCTGCGCCTTATGGCAACTGGGCGTCTGGCTGGACAACGGCAGCGGGCGGGTTTCCGTGCTGCTGCTGGTCGCCGCGCTGCTGTACGGCGCGATCGGCTGGTTCAGCCGCTCCGGGCTGGTATGGTGGTTCGCCCTGCTGTCGCTCGGCAATGCCTTCGGCGCCGAGACCGGCTACCTGTCCGGCTGGGGCGCCTACTGGCTCGGCATGAGCTACCCGATTCGCTTTATCGCCTTCGGCGGGGTGCTGATCGCCGCCGCATTGCTGCTGCGGCCGCTCTTGGCGCAGCGCGGCCTGCAGCGGGTGTCGCTGGCGATGGGCCTGCTGTACCTGTTCATCGCGCTGTGGCTGCTGTCCATCTTCGGCAACTACGGCGATCTCGACAGCTGGTACCGCGCGCGCCAGATTGAGCTGTTCCACTGGAGCCTGCTGTTCGGGCTGGCCGCCCTCGTCGCCATCTGGCTGGGGTTGAAGCATGACGACGCCATGCTGCGCGGTTTCGGGCTGACCTTCCTCGGCATCAACCTCTATACCCGCCTGTTCGAGTTTTTCTGGGACAGCATGCCGAAAACGATTTTCTTCGCGCTGCTCGGCCTGAGCCTGTGGGCGTTGGGGCATTATGCGGAAAAGATTTGGCAGCTCGGGCGCAAACCACACGACGTAACCGACGACTGATCGCGGCAGCGATAACAGCAAAGGGCGGAATTCTCCGCCCTTTGTTTATTCCAGCTGCTGCAGCTCGCCCTGCTTGCTCACCCGCCAGCGGTGCTCGCAAAAGAACAGCAGTGGATTATCCTGCTTGCTGTCGCTGTAACCGCTGTACAGCTTCAGCGGCGCGCCGAGCCGCTGTTCCAGCTGCACCACTTTCTGCGCCCCCAGGCAGCGCAGGGTCAAGACCCAACCGCCGCAGCGGCGCGTGATGCGGCTGCCGATCAACCGCACCCGCGGCAGAAACGCCGAATCCCGATACACCTGCTCCACCAGTTGCTCCGGCGAGCCGGTAATCAGCCACACTTCGGCATCGTGCTCCTCCAGATACTGCCGCAGCCGCATTTGCACCACCGGAAACGCGGTCACCTTCTGGCGGAAAGCCTCGATAAACTGCCGCTCCAGCGCCTTCAGCGTCGCTTCAGAACGCCCGAAAGTAATCGCCCACAGCAGCTGGCTCATCGGCCAGCGCGCGGCGCGCCCCAGCAGCAGCAGCGCCAACCCGATCGGCGGCAGCAGCGGTATTACCAGCAGCAGGTTCAGCGGTAGGCGGCGCAGCAGAAAGCGCAAGAAACTGCCGAACATATCCTCCTGATGCAGAGTGCCGTCCAGATCGAAAAAGACCACGCGGCGCCCTGCTGCGGCCGACGGTTGCTGCTTGTCGTTCAAACGCTACTCCTCGGGATCGTCGAACCCCATCATCCAGGTGAAGAGAAAACCGGCGATAATCGTAATCAGCATCCCCGCCAGATACAACATCACCTTACCTGAGACGATGGTCAACGCCAAAGGCAGCCCCGAAATGCCGAAGGTGATGACCGTCGCCACCTTCCAGTAGCTGATCAGCGCGCCGCCTACCGCGCCGCCGAGGCAGGCGCCGATAAACGGCCGGCCCAGCGGCAGCGCCACCCCGAAGATCAGCGGCTCGCCGATGCCGAGAATGCCGACCGGCAACGCCCCTTTGATCACCTTCTTCAGCCGCGCGTTGCGGGTTTTTAGCAGCACCGCCAGCGCCGCCCCCACCTGACCGACGCCGGCCATCGCCAGGATCGGCAGCAGCGGGTTGGAACCGTGCGCCTGCACCAGCTCGACGTGGATCGGCACCAGCCCCTGGTGCAAGCCGGAGAGCACCAGCGGCAGGAACAGCCCCGAGAGCAACGCCCCCACCAGCAGCCCGCCCTTGTCGATCGCCAGATTGGCGCCGTGGGCGATGGCATCGGAAATGGCGCCACCGATCGGCTGCAGGATCAGGATCGCCAACGAGGCGGTGACCAGCGTGGTCAGCAGCGGATTGAGGATCAGTTCGACCGACTCCGGCAGCAGCGTGCGCAGGCGTTTCTCCACCCAGCACATCAACGCCACCACCAACAATACGGCGATCACCCCGCCGCGCCCCGGCTGCAGCGCCTCCCCGAACAGGGTGATCTGCGCCAGCGCCGGACTGGAGAGAATGCCGGCCATCACGCCGCCCATCGCTTGCGAACCGCCAAACACCCGCGCGGCGTTCACCCCGACCAGAATGTTCATAATGGCGAATACCGCGCTGCCGAAGATCGCCAGCAGCCCCAGCGCGTTCGGGTAGTCCAACGCCAACTGTCCGGCGATGTCGGGCCGCTTCAGCAGGTTGATGATGCCGGTGATCAGCCCCGAGGCGATAAACGCCGGGATCAGCGGAATAAAAACGTCGGCCAGCTTTTTCAGCGCGCCGCTCATCGGCGCAGCGTATTTTTGCTTGGCCTGCGCCTTGGTGCGGGCGGCGTCACCGACGGCGGCAACGGGCTGCGCATCACCGCTCAACAGCCCGCGCATGGCGTCCACCACCTTGGCGGCGGCGCCCGGGCCGACGATAAACTGATGCTGTTCACCCTGCTTGATATAGCCCTTCACCCCCGGCAGCTGCTTGAGGGCGGCCAGATCCAGGCGCTGCTCATCGCTGACCTCGACGCGCACCCGCGTCATGCAGTTTTCCAGTTTGAGGATATTGCCCTCGCCCCCCACGCCCGCCAGGATCTGTGTCGCCAATGCCGTTGTCTTGTCCATCGCCGCCCCCACCGTAAATTAACGCGCCAGCGCCGCGCGCAGGTAGCCATCGTGCCGCTGCAGCCGCTGCTGCGCCTCTTCGGCGCTGACGCCGGCTAAAATCATCAGGATCGCCGGTTTGACCTCAAAGCCGGTCTGCGCCAACGCCGCCTCCGCCTGAGCGCGTTCGGCGCCGGTGGCCTCCATCACGATGCGGCAGGCGCGATCCACCAGTTTGACGTTGGTGGCCTTCACGTCCACCATCAGGTTCTGGTAGACCTTGCCCAGTTTGACCATCGCACCGGTCGACAGCATGTTGAGTACCAGTTTCTGCGCGGTGCCGGATTTCAGGCGCGTTGAGCCGGTCAGCGCCTCCGGCCCCACCACCGGCGAAATCGCCACCTGTGCTTCGTGCGCAATCGGCGAATCCGGGTTGCAGGAGATGGCCGCCGTCGGGCAGCCCAGCCCGCGCGCATAGCGCAGTGCGCCGATCACGTAGGGCGTGCGCCCCGAGGCCGCCAGCCCCACCACCATATCGACGGCGGTGAGGTTCAGCGCTCTGAGGTCGGCCTCGCCCAGGGCCTCGTCATCTTCCGCCCCCTCCACCGCTTTGAGCAGCGCGCCCGGCCCGCCGGCGATTAGCCCCACCACCACGCCGTGCGGCACGCCGAAGGTCGGCGGACACTCGGAGGCGTCCAATACGCCCAGGCGACCACTGGTGCCGGCGCCCAAATAAATCAACCGGCCGCCGGCCTTCAACGCCGCCGCGGCTAAATCGACCGCCTGCGCGATCGCCGGCAACACCTTTTCGATAGCCTCCGGCACCTTGCGATCTTCCTGGTTAAAGCAACGAACCATGTCCAGCGTCGACATTTCATCCAGCCCCATGGTGGCCGGGTTGCGGGTTTCCGATACCAGTGCGCCTAAGTTCATCTGTTCACCTTTGAATTTTTAATTCACAAAATTAAATCAATATTTGAATATTTTATTCAACAAAGCGAGCGCTATTTGCTATTTTAACGGTGAGCTCACAAAAATTTTCACCGCGCGTTTTCGCCCTCTGCATGGCAAAATGGCCGCTGGTTTCCAGGGAAAGAACAATGAGTACCCTTCTGCGCATTCGCCAGATGTATCCGACACTGGCGCAAAACGACCGTAAGCTGGCGGACTTTCTGCTGAATAACGCCGAGCAGGCGCGCCATCTCAGCTCGCAAAAACTGGCTCAGTTGGCCGGCATCAGCCAGTCGAGCGTGGTGAAGTTCGCCCAAAAGCTGGGCTATAAAGGCTTTCCAGCGCTGAAGCTGGCGCTGAGCGAAACGCTGGCCCAACCGCAGGCCGAGCCAGTGGTGACCGTTCACAACCACATCCTCAGCAGCGATACGCTGAAAATCGTCGGTGAAAAGCTGCTGGCGGAAAAGCAGGCGGCGCTGCGCGCGACGCTCGACATCAACAGCGAAGAGCGGCTGCACCAGGCGCTGGACATGCTGCGCCAGGCGCGCCGGGTGATGCTGATCGGCATCGGCGCCTCCGGGCTGGTGGCCAAGGATTTTTCCTTCAAGCTGCTGAAAATTGGCGTGATGGCGGTGGCCGAAGCGGATATGCACGTCCAGCTGGCGGCGGTGCAGGCGCTGGACAAACGCGATCTGCTGCTGGCTATCTCCTTCAGCGGCGAGCGGCGTGAAATCAATCTGGCGGCGGAAGAAGCGCGCCAGGCCGGCGCCAGGGTGCTGGCGCTGACCAGCTTCTCGCCCAACGGCCTGCAGCAACGCGCGGACCACTGCCTCTATACCATCGCCGAAGAACCCCACACCCGCAGCGCGGCCATCTCCTCCAGCACGGCTCAGTTCGCCCTCACCGACCTGCTGTTTATGGCGCTGATCCAGCACGATCTCGATCATGCCCGCGATCGCATCAAACACAGCGAACAGTTAATGAAAAAGTTGGTTTGACCGGTATAATTGCCGCTGCGAAAATACCCCTGTTAATAATGAGAGATACGCCATGGCCCTGCTAATCACACGCAAATGCATCAACTGCGACATGTGCGAGCCGGAATGCCCGAACCAGGCAATTTCGATGGGCGATGAGATCTACCAGATCGATACCGATCGCTGCACCGAGTGCGTTGGCCATTACGATACGCCAACCTGTCAGCAGGTCTGCCCCATCGACAACACCATTATCACCGATCCGCAGCATCGTGAGACCAACGAACAGCTGTGGGACAAGTTCGTGGTGTTGCACCACGCCGATCGCATTTAACCCGCCGCAGGACTGACAAGGGCGCCGCAGGGCGCCCTTTCTATTTTCAGCTTTCGACGATCACCGTCGCACAGGCATAGCGCCTTTCATCGGCCAGCGAAACGTGGATCGCGGTGACCCCCATCTCCCCCGCCAGCTCGGCGGCGCGGCCGTGCAAACGAATATTCGGTTTGCCCAACGCATCGTTGAACACCTCAAACTGGTTGAACGCCAGGCCGTTGCGAATGCCGGTGCCGAACGCCTTGGCGGCGGCCTCTTTCACCGCGAAACGCTTGGCCAGAAAGCGAATCGGCTGCTGGTGCTGCTGGTACAGCGCCCATTCGGCGTCGCTCAGCACGCGGCGCGCCAGACGATCGCCGCTGCGCTCCACCACCGCTTCGATACGCGCCATCTCGACGATGTCGGTACCCAGCCCGAGCACCGCCATTACCGGCGCGCTTCCCGCATCAGCACTTTCATGTCGGCAACCGCGGCCGGCAGCCCGCTCATCACCGCCTGGCCGATAATCGCATGGCCGATGTTCAGCTCGTGCATTTCCGGCAGCGCGGCGATCGGCTGCACGTTATGGTAGGTCAGGCCGTGGCCGGCGTTGACCTTCAGCCCCTTCTCGGCCGCGTAGGCGGCGGCGACCGCGATGCGGTGCAGCTCGGCCTGTACCGCCAGCTCGCCCTGCGCTTCCGCGTAGGCGCCGGTGTGGATTTCGATATAAGGGGCGCCCACCGCCACCGCCGCGTCGATCTGGCGATGATCGGGATCGATGAACAGCGAGACCAAAATACCCGCCTGCGCCAGGCGCTCGACCGCCACGCTCATTTTGTCCAGCTGGCCGGCGACGTCCAGGCCGCCTTCGGTGGTCACTTCCTCGCGTTTTTCCGGCACCAGGCAGCAGAAATGCGGCTGCAGCTCAATGGCGATGTCCAGCATCTCGTCGGTCACCGCCATCTCCAGGTTCATGCGCGTCTGGATGGTCTGGCGCAGCAAGCGCACGTCGCGGTCGGTGATGTGGCGGCGATCTTCGCGCAGATGCACGGTAATGCCGTCGGCCCCCGCCTGTTCGGCAATGAATGCCGCCTGAACCGGATCCGGGTATTGGGTTCCGCGCGCGTTACGTAACGTGGCGATGTGATCGATATTGACGCCCAGCAGCAAATCAGCCATGACAACCTCTAAATACGATTTTCAGTGCCAGCAGTTTACACGCGGGCGCAGGGCGGCAAAAGGGGAAAAGGTCAGGCGTCGTCAACCGGCGTATTCGGCTGTTTGCGCACGAACTGGCGGAACAGTTCGCGGCTCTTCAACGGTTTGCCGCCGAGGTAGGGTTTCAGCGCCATGCGGGTGAAACGCTTGGCGGCGCGCAGCGTCTCGGCATCGGGAAACTGCCGCTCCGCCAGCGCGCGCAGTTCACGCCCGGTGAAGCTGTAGTGATCCACCACCAGGCTGGCGATAAAGCCTTTCTCTTCGCGGTAACGGTAGGTCATGGCGTCATCCACCGGCAGGCCGCTGCCGGCGCAGTGCAGGAAATCGAGGCCGTAACCCAGGTGCTGCAACAAGGCCAGCTCGAACTGACGCAGCGCCTGTTCCGGCGAGCTGTCTTCCGCCGCCAGCGCCTGCAGGCATTGCAGGTAGTCGAAGAACAGCACCGAGTAGTTGGTTTCCTGCTCCAGCACGCGCGCCAGCAGTTCGTTCACGTACAGGCCGCTGTAAAGCATCATGCCGCTGAGGGGTAAACCGAGAGAGACCGCTTCGGCGTTGCGCAGCGTTTTCACTTCGCCGCGGCCGCCCCAGCGCACTAACAGGGGGGTAAAGGGCTGCAGGCAACCCTTCAGATTGGAGCGGCGGCTGCGCGCGCCTTTCGCCAGCAAGCGCACCCGCCCATGACCTTCGGTAAACAGATCCAGCATCAGACTGGTTTCACTGTACGGCCGCCCATGCAGGACGAAAGCGCGCTCCCAGCCGTCCACGGATCGTTACTTCAGATCGTCAACATAGCCCAGGCTGCGCAGCGCACGTTCGTCGTCCGCCCAACCGGATTTCACTTTCACCCACAGCTCGAGATGCACTTTGGCGTCGAACATCTGTTCCATGTCCTGACGCGCTTCGATGCCGATGGTTTTGATCTTGGCGCCCTTGTTGCCGATGACCATTTTCTTCTGGCCTTCGCGCTCGACCAGGATCAGGCCGTGCACATCGTAGCCGCCGCGATCGTTAGCCACGAACTGTTCGATTTCCACCGTCACTGAGTACGGCAGCTCTTCGCCCAGGAAACGCATCAGCTTCTCGCGGATGATCTCGGATGCCATAAAGCGCTGGGAGCGATCGGTGATGTAATCTTCCGGGAAGTGGTGTTCCGCTTCCGGCAGCAGCTTGCGCACGATGCCGGCGATGGTGTCGACGTTCATCCCTTTCTCGGCGGAGATAGGCACCACGTCGAGGAAGTTCATCTGCTGGCTGAGGAACGCGATGTGCGGCAACAGCTTGGATTTGTCGGTAACGTTATCGACCTTGTTGATCGCCAGCAATACCGGGCAGCGCAGGCTGCGCAGCTTGTTGACCACCATTTCGTCGTCGGCGGTCCAGTTGGTGCCTTCGACCACGAAGATCACCAGCTCAACGTCGCCGATCGAGCTGCTGGCCGCGCGGTTCATCAAACGGTTGATGGCGCGTTTTTCTTCGATGTGCAGCCCTGGGGTATCGACGTAGATCGCCTGATAGGCGCCATCGGTGTCGATGCCCATGATGCGGTGACGGGTCGTCTGCGGCTTACGCGACGTAATGGAAACCTTCTGCCCCAGCAGTTGGTTCAGCAACGTCGATTTGCCCACGTTCGGGCGGCCGACGATGGCGATAAACCCGCAGTGTTGTTTTACTTCGCTCATTCAAGCTCCAGCTTTTTCAGCGCTTGTTCCGCTGCCGCCTGCTCGGCTTTACGGCGGCTCGAGCCGGTGCCCACCACGGGCTCGCTCAAACCACTCACCTGGCAGTGGATGGTAAACTCCTGGTCGTGCGCTTCACCGCGAACCTGCACCACCAAATAAGAAGGCAACGGCAGATGACGCCCCTGCAAAAATTCCTGCAAGCGGGTTTTCGGGTCTTTCTGCTTATCACCGGGGCTGATTTCGTCCAACCGGCTGCGATACCAGTCCAAAATCAGACGCTCGACGGTCTGGATGTCGCTGTCCAGGAACACGCCGCCGATCAATGCCTCCACCGTATCCGCCAGGATTGACTCGCGGCGGAACCCACCACTTTTCAATTCGCCCGGCCCAAGCCGCAGACATTCGCCCAGGTCAAACTCGCGCGCCATCTCCGCCAGCGTGTTGCCGCGCACCAGCGTGGCGCGCATGCGGCTCATGTCGCCCTCGTCTACGCGAGGAAAACGGTGATAGAGCGCATTGGCGATGACAAAGCTCAGAATCGAGTCACCCAGAAACTCAAGACGTTCATTGTGTTTACTGCTGGCGCTGCGGTGAGTCAAAGCCTGCAGTAAAAGCTCCTGCTGTTGAAAAGTGTAGCCCAGCTTCCGCTGCAGCCTGTTTATTACGATGGGGTTCATGAGTTACCAATAGATCAAGAATGCGTCAAAAACTTGCAGCACACGGAACAGGCCTGCTTCGCCGAAAGCCGATCCAAAGCTGTTTCGTTTGCAGTGGCTCCCAGCAGGAGCCAACTTTTATCGCTCGAGAAGGTATTCTACAACGAGTGGAAACATAATGCTGTGTTTATATCCTCTTAATCTTTCACGCCGCAGTAGGCTGCGGCGTGAAATTGACAGGGAATAAATCAGCGATTAATGAATGCCGCCGATCCGGCTGAAACGCACGCCGGTAGGCCACTCGCCTTCCTGTTTTTCAAAGCTCATCCAGATGGCCGTGGCTTTGCCCACCAGATTCTTCTCCGGCACAAAGCCCCAGTAACGGCTGTCCGCGCTGTTGTCACGGTTGTCGCCCATCATGAAGTAATGCCCGGCCGGCACCACCCACTCCGCCAACGGTTTGCCCGGCTGTTGGTAGTAAGCGCCCACCCGATCCTGCGCGTCCGGCACGGTCAGGATGCGGTGCGTGACGTTGCCGAGGCTTTCCTGGCGCTCACGCATGCGAATGCCGCCCGACGGCACGTTATCGTTCAGCGGGATCTGGTAGAAGCCGTTGCTGGACTCGCCCATGCCGCTGCGGCTGAACAGCTGCACGAAGTCGCTCGGCTGCGCATCGGCGTAGGTCACGGCCAGCGCGGTATCACAGGACTGCCCGCTGTTGCAGGACGGCTGCACCGTGACGCGCTTATTCACCGGATCGTAAGTAATACGGTCGCCCGGCAGGCCAATCACGCGCTTGATATAATCCAGTTTCGGATCCAGCGGATATTTAAATACCGCAATATCACCACGCTTCGGATGGCCGGTTTCAATGAGCGTCGTCTGGGTAATCGGATCTTTAATGCCGTAGGCATATTTCTCCACCAGAATGAAATCGCCAATCAACAGCGTCGGCATCATTGAGCCGGACGGGATCTGGAACGGTTCGTAAATAAACGAACGCACCACAAACACCAGCAGCAACACCGGGAAGACCGATGCGCCGGTCTCCACCCAGCCTGGCTGCTTCGCCACTTTCGCCAGCGTTTTATCGTCTACGGCGCCCGCGGTCTGTGCGTTGACCGCCGCAATCTTCGCGCGGCGGGCCGGCGCCCATTTAAAGCGCTCGAAGCACCAGATGATCCCGGTGACCAGGGTGGCCAACGCCAGGATCAGGGCAAACATATTCGCCATGCAAACTCCCTCGTTTCGCGAACTCGTCGCGGTTACTTGCCGTCTTTACCGACGTGCAGAATGGCCAGGAACGCTTCCTGCGGCAGCTCGACGTTGCCGACCTGCTTCATGCGCTTCTTACCGTCTTTCTGCTTCTGCAGCAGCTTTTTCTTACGGCTGACGTCACCGCCGTAGCATTTCGCCAGCACGTTTTTACGCAGCTGCTTCACGGTGGAGCGCGCGATGATGTGCGTGCCGATCGCCGCCTGAATCGCGATGTCGAACTGCTGACGCGGGATCAGATCTTTCATCTTCTCCACCAATTCACGGCCGCGGTACTGCGAGTTGTCGCGGTGAGTGATCAGCGCCAGCGCATCCACGCGCTCGTTGTTGATCAGCACGTCCACGCGCACCATGTCGGAGGCCTGGAAGCGCTTGAAGTTGTAATCCAGCGACGCATAACCGCGCGACGTGGACTTCAGGCGGTCGAAGAAGTCGAGCACCACTTCCGCCATCGGGATTTCATAGGTCAGCGCCACCTGGTTGCCGTGGTAGACCATGTTGGTCTGCACGCCGCGCTTCTCAACGCACAGGGTGATGACGTTGCCCAGGTATTCCTGCGGCATCAGCATGTGACATTCGGCGATCGGCTCGCGCAGTTCCTGGATGTTGTTCAACGGCGGCAGCTTGGATGGGCTGTCGACGTAGATCACTTCCTTGCCGGTGGTTTCCACTTCATAGACTACCGTCGGCGCGGTGGTGATCAGATCCAGATCGTATTCACGCTCCAGACGCTCCTGAATGATCTCCATGTGCAGCAGACCGAGGAAGCCGCAGCGGAAGCCGAAGCCCAACGCGGTGGAGCTTTCCGGTTCGTAGAACAGGGAGGCGTCGTTAAGGCTCAGCTTGCCCAGCGCATCACGGAAAGATTCATAGTCGTCGGAGCTGATCGGGAACAGACCGGCGTACACCTGCGGCTTCACTTTCTTGAAGCCCGGCAACGCTTTATCCGCCGGCTGACGCGCCTGCGTCAGGGTATCGCCCACCGGCGCGCCGAGGATGTCTTTGATCGCACAGACCAGCCAGCCCACTTCGCCGCAGTTCAGCACGTCGCGATCGACCTGCTTCGGCGTGAAGATGCCCAAACGATCGGCGTTATACACCTGGCCGGTGCTCATGACCTTGATCTTGTCGCCCTTGCGCAGCGTGCCGTTCTTGACGCGCACCAGCGACACGACGCCCAGGTAGTTATCGAACCAGGAGTCGATGATCAGCGCCTGCAGCGGCGCATCCGGATCGCCCTGCGGCGGCGGAATGTCGCGCACCAGGCGCTCCAGCACGTCGGGCACGCCGACGCCAGTTTTGGCCGAGCAGCGCACCGCATCGGTGGCGTCGATGCCGACGATGTCTTCGATTTCCTGCGCGGCGCGATCCGGATCTGCGGCCGGCAGGTCGATTTTGTTCAACACCGGCACCACTTCCAGATCCATTTCGATCGCGGTGTAGCAGTTGGCCAGCGTCTGGGCTTCTACGCCCTGGCCGGCGTCCACCACCAGCAGCGCGCCTTCGCAGGCCGCCAGCGAGCGGGAAACTTCATAGGAGAAGTCGACGTGGCCGGGAGTGTCGATAAAGTTAAGCTGATAGGTCTGCCCATCCTGCGCTTTATAATCCAGCGTCACGCTCTGCGCCTTGATGGTGATGCCGCGCTCGCGCTCCAGATCCATGGAATCGAGCACCTGCGCAGCCATTTCACGGTCGGTCAAGCCACCGCAGATTTGGATAATGCGGTCAGACAGCGTCGACTTACCGTGGTCAATATGGGCAATAATGGAGAAATTTCGTATATGCTTCATTATAAAAGTTTTTCTGCCTTGGTATTTCTGAATTACTCGCCTATAGAAACCCGCATGGACCTAAAGCGACAGTGAATGGGTGAGGCCGTCTTGCACCTGAATCGCTGCATTCTACATGCCACACCACTGAAAACCTAGCGATCGGTGCAGTGAAGGCATTCTATTATGCGCCGCTAAATGTTACAGGGCGCCCCGGCGGGTGAAAACAGATGTTAACGCGGACGATGCGGCCTGAACCCAAGGCTTGCCGGTGCTTCGTGGCCGTCAAACTTCGGTGCTAATACATAACCGGCTACAGCGCAATAAACCCTCTCCGAAATTATAAAAAAAGAATATTTGGATCAACCTCTTAGAATTCCATTTTGCCTCACTTCCTTTAGGAAAAACCCCATATACGCCACCACCGTCCCTCGGATAGAAAGGGCATGAGCTCCGCGACAAAACATTATTCAGGGCACTACATCGGCAGCCCACCGGGGTTCACCAGCATATCTGCGTACGTTGATTGGAAGGTGCATTATGATCGATAAAGGGCAAATGCTGAGCCGGCACGATTTTTCAAAGGTCAACTGGGGCATACTGGCGGCGGCGGCACTGCTGTTTAGCGTGGGGGCAGCGCTGTTGGTGCTGCCGCTGCTGAGCAGCATTGACGAGAGCCAGGTCATCACACTGTTGCAAGCCGGCGCGGGCACGATTTTACTCGGCTGTACGCTGCTGGCGCTGCGGCATTATCTGCGTCCGACGCTGACCTATCGTCTGTACGAGCACGGCGTGCGGGTCTTTGACAGCCACCATCACAAAGAGCGTTTCATCCCGTTTGAGAAGATCGGCGACATCTATCGCTTTCGCGGCGGCCAGGCTTTTGGCGGGCTGTTTGACGTTACGGCGTTCCGCGCCGGTGCAGATCAGCCCTGGTGCACGGTTTTCAGCAACGTCGCCCACTCGTGGCGATTGGCGGACGTGATCGTCGACCAACAGCTGCAGCAGCGCGGGCCGCTGGCGCTGAATGCGCTCTATCAGGGGGGAACGGTGTCGTTTCACACCATAGAGGGCGACGCGCGCTGGCTGTGGCAGTTGCTGCTCGGCAAGCAGCAAGGCACGCCGACCGAAACGCTGCGGCTGAGCGCCACCCTGCTGACGACGGAACGGGGAAACGTGCCTATCGAACAGATCCGCGCGTTGGAAAATCATCCGCAGCGCGGCATCCGCTTATTCGACGGCCAGGGAAATGTGCTGTTCGCGATTAACTACGATTCGCTGCTCAGCGCCGATCTATTCATCGCGCTGTTGGAGCATATGATCCACAACCGCATCCCCGCCTATCACAACCCGGCGATGACGCGGCCATCGGTTTAAATCAGCGGGGAGTTTTCCGCCTGCATGCGCATCGCGGTAGGCGGCAACCCAATTTGCAGCACCACCGGCTGGTAATCGGCCTGTTCGCCCAGACGTCGGGCCAAGCGGCGAGCCAGCATAAAGGCCGCACCGCCGCCCAACACGGCGCCGACTGCCGCCGAGGCGTCGCTGCCGAAACAATATTGCAGCAGCGTGCCGCCCAGCATCATACCCAGCAGCGGCGTCAGGTAAACCAGCATGGCGGAGCGCAGCAGGCTGCCTTCCGCGATGCCGACCTCGACGCGCTGCCCAGGTTCGAGCGGCTGATCGATATGTACCTGCAGCTGATGCTCGGTTTCCGGCACCAGCTCGTTCAGCGCACGCGCGCCACAGCCGGAGCGCGCGGTGCAACTGCCGCAGCCGGCCTTGGGTTCACAACGCAGCAGCGCTACGCCCTGTTGCCACGAAACCACCGTGGCCCACTCTTTCATCATTACGGCGATACCTTGAAAGAAATGCTGTCGGCGATGCGCTTGGCCGTCGCCGGCGGCAATTCGCCCACAATCGTGATTTCGTTGCCCGCGCGCACTTCGGTCTGAATGGTGCGGCGCCCCTGACGGTAGTACTGCTGCCCGGCTCCGCTGCCCGCCGGGCTGACGTTGACCGAGAAGCTGAACAGGCCGTCGCTGTAGAGCCGGGATTCCACCGGCACGGCGACGTTCGGCAATTTGCGGCGATTGCGCGCCACCTCGTCCACGCCGGCCGGCAGCCAGCCGGTGCTCCAGCTGAGCTGGACATTTTCCACCGCCGGCAGCGACAGCAGCGGCGGCAGGTTGGCCTTGAGCAGTCCTTGCATCGCGCCCTGCACCTCGGCGCCGACCGCGAAGGAGATCACCCGATATTGCTCCAGCGTTTCGCCGTCGCGATCGAGCAAATCCACCCGCAGCGGCAGCTTGGTGTCTTCGTCCATCCAGACGATGTAGCTGTAGCGGGAACCGTCGCGCGCCACCACGCGCAGCACTTCACACGGCCGATCGGCGATGCGGGTGCTGCCCACGGAGATGAAGTCGTAATACTTCGCCAGACGGGTGAAATCGGCATAAACGATCGCCGGCAGCGCGTCGACGATGTGATCGCCAGTGAGCGTGAACGGCTCCAGACCGGGTTCGAAGTAGCTGATCCCGCCGCCGCGCTGCAACACTTCGCGGCGCGGGCCATCCATATGCAGCAGCTGGCCGAGCGGCACGTTGCCGATCACCGCATGGCGATAGCGCAACGACTCGATTCCCTGCTTGCTGACGCTGATGTAGGCGAGCTCGTAATTGAGAGAACGGCTGGCGCTGCTCATCTGTTGCAATAACGCCCCGGACGCAGTTGGCTGCGCCGGGGCGATGCTGGAATAGAGCAGGCTGCCCGTCAATAAACAAACGGAGAACCAGATTTGCTTCATTACTGCTGTTGCATTCCTAAAGACTGAGTTCCGGGAACCTGAATGGCAGCCTGTTGCGGGTTGCCTTGCTCAAGCTGCAGCTGATCCGAATGCAGGCGACGTTGCAGTTCATAGTCCTGCAGCATGGCGTTGATACGCTTGCGCTGTTCCTGCACCTGCTGCTGTTGGCCGCTGCCGGTGGAGAAACTGTCGGCAGGAACGCCCAGGCTGACCGGCGAGGCCTGCCCCATGATCGGCAGCGTGGTGAAGGCCGGCGATTCGGACGCGTTCGATGTCGCAGAAGGCTGGTTGTAGTGCTGCACGCCGACGATCACCGCCAGCGACACGCAGGCCGCCATGCCGATTTGCGTAATCTGGCTCGCCCAAGGACGCACTTTGTCCCAGAACGGCATTTTCTGCCAGGTGTGAGGCTGCGGCTGAGATTCCTGAACGGCGGAAGGCACCAGCCGGGCGGGTTCTTTCTCAAGTGCAGCGGCGACGCGATCGGCGATGTCGAGATGCATCACTTGTCCGACATCACCTCGCAGTGTGTCACGTATCAGGTGATAGCTCTGCCAGCTTTGTTGAAGCGTTCGATCTTGCGACAGAGAACTCAACAGCTCGCTGTCGAACGATTCACCATCCATCAGAGCGGAAAGCTTTTCTTTCTGCATGCCTAAGTACCCTTCCTGTGCCCGCCATTGCTAACGCTGGATCAGCGGTTGAACTTTATTATCGATAGCTTCCCGGGCGCGGAAAATACGCGAACGTACGGTTCCGACCGGGCAATCCATGATGGCGGCTATTTCTTCGTAGCTTAGACCATCCAACTCCCGCAGGGTAATCGCCATGCGAAGATCCTCAGGGAGAGACTCAATGGTACGGAAAACTATCTGTCTCAGCTCTTCTGACAACATTAAGTTCTCAGGGTTCGAAATTTCTTTCAGTGCGCCCGCACTTTCGTAATTTTCCGCATCGTTGGCGTCCACATCACTGGATGGCGGACGGCGCCCCTGAGCAACCAGATAATTCTTTGCCGTGTTCACGGCGATTCGATACAACCAAGTATAAAAAGCGCTGTCGCCACGGAACGATTCCAGTGCGCGATAGGCCTTGATAAACGACTCCTGCACCACATCGGGCACATCGCCCTGCGGCACATAGCGGGAAACGAGACTCGCCACCTTATGCTGATAGCGCACTACCAGTAGGTTAAACGACTTCTGGTCGCCCTTTTGGACCCGCTCGACCAGAACTTGATCCGTTAACTGCTCGCTCATCCGAGGTAAACTCTCCCCAAATCCGTCTCCACGCGTAAAATTGTACTGCCAGCCATACATTATTTTCCTGAGCAAGCACTCGCTTGGAGTTCATATAGAACACGAAGTTCCATATCGCCATTGTTTTTTCTGTTGATGTCACCCTATCCGTGGCTTTTGCCCGGACAGTTAGGCTAACATGAAATTCACTCTTCTTCTGCACACATCATACGTTATGCAACCATCATCTGAACATGTTAGCGATGTACTGATCGTCGGCAGCGGCGCTGCGGGCCTGTCACTGGCGCTGCGCCTGGCGCAGCATTGCAAGGTTACCGTTCTCAGCAAGGGGCCGCTCAGCGAGGGAGCCACCTTTTACGCCCAGGGCGGGATCGCCGCGGTGTTCGATGAGACGGACAGCATTGCCTCACACGTTGATGACACTTTGATTGCCGGCGCCGGCCTGTGCGACAAAGAGGCCGTCGAATTCATCGCCGGCAACGCGCGCCACTGCGTGCAATGGCTGATCGATCAGGGCGTGCTGTTCGACACCGAGGTCAACGCGCAGGGCGAGGAGCATTATCACCTCACGCGCGAAGGCGGCCACAGCCATCGCCGCATCCTGCACGCCGCAGACGCTACCGGTAAGGAAGTAGAGACCACGCTGGTAGGGAAAGCAAGCGCTCACCCCAATATTTGCGTGATGGAACGCCGCAACGCGGTTGACCTTATTACCTCGAACAAAATCGGCCTGCCGGGCACCCGCCGAGTGGTGGGCGCTTACGTCTGGAACCGCGAGCTGGAGCGGGTGGAAACCTTCCGCGCCAAAACGGTGGTGCTGGCCACCGGCGGCGCGGCCAAGGTATACCAATACACCACCAACCCGGACATCTCCTCCGGCGACGGCATCGCCATGGCCTGGCGCGCCGGCTGCCGGGTCGCCAACCTGGAGTTCAACCAGTTCCACCCGACCTGCCTGTTTCACCCGCAGGCGCGCAACTTCCTGCTGACCGAAGCGCTGCGCGGCGAAGGCGCCTACCTGAAACGCCCGGACGGCAGCCGCTTTATGCCGGATTTCGACCCGCGCGGCGAACTGGCCCCGCGCGACATCGTCGCCCGCGCCATCGACCATGAAATGAAGCGCCTGGGCGCCGACTGCATGTACCTGGACATCAGCCACAAGCCGGCGGCGTTCATCACCCAGCACTTCCCGATGATCCACGAAAAGCTGCTGACGCTGGGCTTCGATCTGACCCGGCAACCGATCCCTATCGTCCCGGCGGCGCACTACACCTGCGGCGGCGTGATGGTCGATCAGCACGGCCGCACCGATCTCGACGGGCTGTACGCCATCGGCGAGGTCAGCTACACCGGCCTGCACGGCGCCAATCGCATGGCGTCGAATTCGCTGCTGGAGTGCCTGGTTTACGGTTGGTCGGCGGCGGAAGACATTCTGCAGCGCCTGCCCTTCATCCGGCAGGCCAAACAGGTGCCGCACTGGGATGAAAGCCGGGTGGACGATGCGGACGAACGGGTGGTGATCCAGCACAACTGGCACGAGCTACGGCTGTTCATGTGGGATTACGTCGGCATCGTGCGCACCACCAAGCGCCTTGAGCGCGCCCTGCGCCGCATCAATACGCTGCAGGCGGAAATCGACGAGTACTACGCTCACTTCCGCATCTCCAACAACCTGCTGGAGCTGCGCAATCTGGTGCAGGTGGCCGAGCTTATCGTGCGCAGCGCCATGGCGCGCAAAGAGAGCCGCGGCCTGCACTACACGCTGGACTACCCGGATTTGCTGCCGGAAGCGCTGCCGACCATTTTGCAGCCTTAAACTCTGCGACAGGGCGCCTTATCGGCGCCCTTTTCTTTTTAGTAGAACAGGTAGAAGTCGGTGATCAACCGGCGGAAATCGTCGGTATAGCTGCCGTCGGCCTGTTTGATCGCCAGCTCCTGCTCCCGCAGCGGCGTTTCCTTACGCGTCAGCGCCAGCAACACCCGGTGCCGCGGCGTATCGGCCCGATCGCTGACGTTCACTTTCGCCGCCGTGTGCCAACCGCTTTGCTGCGCCAGGCGTTCGAATTCGGTGCCGATGTCGTGCGGCAGCACCACGCAGAACGTACCCTGTTCCGCCAGCAGCTGTACTGCACAGGCTAACAGCGCCTCGTGCGTCAGGGTTTCGGTGTAGCGCGCGTTGTGGCGCGCCCGATCGCGGCAGGCCACCGCCGGCTCAAAATAAGGCGGATTGCTGACGATCAGATCATACTCAGCGGCATGCTGCTGCGCATAATGATGAATATCCTGCGCATGCACGCGGATGCGCTGCGGCCACGGCGATTCCGCCGCGTTTTCGCGCGCCTGGCCGGCGGCGGCTTCGTCCAGTTCCACCGCGTCGACGGTCACCTCGTCGCCGCTGCGCTGCGCCAGCATCAGCGCGATCAGCCCGCTGCCGCTGCCGATGTCCAGCACCCGGCGCGCCTGCCCCAGCGGCGCCCAAGCGCCGAGCAACACCCCGTCGGTGCCCACTTTCATGGCGCAACGATCGTGGGCGACAAAGAATTGTTTAAAGGTAAACCCCCCGCGGCGCGGGGTAAAATCGGCTTTCGATCGCTTGCTCACACTCACCACCTGGCTATAAAACTGGCGTAGCATAAGGCAATCTGATCGGCGGGAAAAGAGCGGCTTTCCGCTTAAATAGATGAAGATCGCGGCCAACCCGTCTATAATCGGCGCCCCAAGTAGAGGTAGACCATGACAGCAACCACTTTTTCCGAACTCGAACTCGATGATCGCCTGATCGACGCGCTGCGCGACAAAGGCTACGATCGCCCCACTGCCATTCAGGCCGCTGCGATCCCGCCGGCGATGGACGGGCGCGACGTCTTAGGTTCGGCTCCGACCGGCACCGGCAAAACCGCCGCCTTCCTGCTGCCCGTGTTGCAGCACCTGCTGGACTTTCCACGCAAGAAATCCGGCCCGCCGCGCGTGCTGATCCTGACGCCAACGCGTGAACTGGCGATGCAGGTCGCCGACCAGGCGCGTGAATTGGCTGCTCATACCTCGCTGGATATCGCCACCATCACCGGCGGCGTCGCTTACATGAACCACGCGGAAGTGTTCAGCGAAAACCAGGACGTGGTGGTCGCCACCACCGGCCGCTTGCTGCAATACATTAAAGAAGAGAACTTCGACTGCCGCGCGGTGGAAACCCTGATCCTCGACGAAGCCGACCGCATGCTCGACATGGGCTTCGCGCAGGACATCGAAACCATCTCCGCCGAAACCCGCTGGCGCAACCAGACGCTGCTGTTCTCCGCCACGCTGGAAGGCGAAGCGATCCGCGAATTCGCCGAGCGCATCCTGAAAGAGCCGGTGGAAGTGGAAGCCGACCCGTCGCGCCGCGAACGCAAAAAAATCCTGCAGTGGTACTACCGCGCCGATGACGTGCAGCACAAAACCGCGCTGCTGATCCACCTGCTGAAACAGCCGGACGTGCAAAAATCGGTGATCTTCGTGCGCAAGCGCGAGCGCGTGCACGAGCTGGCCACCTGGCTGCGCGAAGCGGGCATCAATACCTGCTATCTCGAAGGCGAAATGGTGCAGGCCAAACGCAACGAAGCGGTCAAACGCATGATGGATGGCCGGGTTAACGTGCTGGTGGCCACCGACGTTGCCGCGCGCGGCCTGGATATCCTCGATATCACCCACGTATTCAACTTCGACATGCCGCGCACGGCGGATACCTACCTGCACCGCATCGGCCGTACCGGCCGCGCCGGGCGCAAAGGCACCGCCATTTCACTGGTGGAAGCGCACGACCATTTGCTGCTGGGCAAAGTGGGCCGTTACCTGAACGAGCCGCTGAAAGCGCGCGTGATCGACGAACTACGGCCGAAAACCAAGGTGCCAAACGAGAAGAGCAACGGTAAACCGTCGAAGAAAGTGCTGGCCAAACGCGCGGAAGAAAAAGCGAAAAGCAAAGAAAAAGCCAACAAGGTGAAAGTGCGCCATCGCGACGCCAAAAACGTCGGCAAACGCCGTCAGGCGAAGGCCAAACCGGCCGGCGACGCGCAATAACCGCCACTGTTCAAGAAAAAACCGCCTGTGCAGGCGGTTTTTTTATGGGCGTTTACTGCTGCGCGTAATGCGTGGCCAGGCGGTGCCCCTGCAGCCATTTATCCAGCTCGCGGAACTGCGCCTTCAGCTCGTCATTCTGCAAATGCGCCGGCGTTTGCGAGAAATAAAACTGGAACGCAAAACCCTGCTGATTGCGCGCCCGGGCATCGGCCCCGGCCTGCAACAGCAACAGCGCCAGATGCGGCGCGTTGATCTTCGCCGCCAGATGCAGCGGGGTATCCCCCAGCCGATCGCTCAACGTGGTGTCCGCCCCGGCCGCCAGCAGCAGCCGCAGCTGTTCCTCACGCCCGGCCAGCACCGCCGCCGCGAGCGGTGTGGCGCCGGTAACGGCATTGCGCACGTTCACCTGCTTAACCTTGGCCAGCAGCAACCGCAGGTACTGCGCATCGTGCAATATCGCTGCGGTGTGCAGCGCACTGTTGCCGTCCAGCCCCGCCGCCGCCGTATCGGCGCCGAGATCCAGCAACGCCTGCACGCTGGCCGGCTGCTGAGAAAGCACCGCCCACTGCAACAGCGTGACCTGCCGATCGCCCCGTTCGCGCAAACGATCCTGCGTAGCCTGCGCATGGATACCCTGCGTATCGCCGCGCGCCACCGCCAGAGCCAGCGCCAGATTGCTGCGGCCATCAAACGGTGAAATCTCCTGCCCCATCTGTTGCTCCTTAGCCATCATCAGTAAACCGGTCACCGCGACCAGCGCCAGTAAGGCTATCGCCAGCGCCCGCCGCAAGCGACGCCCTTCAGGCATTGGCCTTCGCCTCCCACGGCTTTTGTTCCGCCATCGAGCTTATCACCTTGTCGATGCCGTGCGCCGTCAGGCTGCGATCGAGATGTTTGCTCGGCCGCCAGTCATCGATACCGGTCAGGGTATCGCTGTTGGCCAAGGTGATGTTGTGGCCAATGGCGTCCGGGATCAGCGAAGTCGACTCCTGGGTGCTGGTCAGCATGTCATATTGCTCGCTGTAACGACGGATGCCGCCGGCTTCGGCATCTTTCTTCGCCGCCGTCGGATCGATACCCAGGCGATTCAGGGTGTAATCCGACACCCCGGCCGCATTGAAGGTGACCGCGACGGTGCCGGTCGCCAGCGCCGCCGTGGCCGCCAGACCGCCGCCGAGCGAATGGCCGGCGATCACCAGTGCATCGCCGAAGGCCGCCTTGGCGCTTTTGGCGGCGGCAACCGCCTGATTGTACTGCACATCATCATAACCCGTCGCCTGCCGCACGTTGCTCAGCCAGTCGCGCCAGTCGTTGGTGCCGGCGAACGCCAACACATACTGCTTGTCGTTGCTGTAAACCCCGGCCTGGAAACCGCTGCCCGCGTCGTGCAGGCTGGCGGGATCGATGCCGAAACCGAGCAGCGCGCTGTCGCTCAGACGGTTGAACCCGGCGGCGCCCTGGCCGTTCAGCGAGTAAACGTCCTTGGCCAACAGCGCCAACGCATAATCGCCCTCTTGCGATTGCTGCCCCCGGGTCACGCCCGGCACTGCCGCCGCCGTCGGCGCCGCTGCGGAGAGATCGCCGACCAACGTATTCAACAGATTCTGCGCATTGAGCGTGTTCTGAGAGGGGGTGGCCACCGGCGCGGGACTTGCCGGCGCGGCTGCGGGCTGCGCCGCCGGTGCCGTCTCGGCAGCGGCGCGAGGTGTAAGGATCGCGGCCACCGAGGATACTGCAGAGGTAAAACTTAAAGGCATACTCATGCCGACTCCTTGTCGATAGACTTTTTATTGAGCACCTGAATAGGTACTGACTTAGCTATCGGCGGGTCGGATGAGTTCTGTATTAGGAATGCTTAACTTTGTGCAAATTGTGATCCACGTTTGGTTTTCGGCCGCCAAACGCAAAAAGGGAGCCGAAGCTCCCTGATTGACTGCGCCGCCGATTACAGGCTTTCGGTAAAGGTGCGGGCGATAACGTCGCGCTGCTGTTCCGGCGTCAGGGAATTGAAACGCACCGCATAGCCGGACACGCGGATGGTCAGCTGCGGGTATTTTTCCGGATGCTTGACCGCGTCTTCCAGCGTTTCACGGCGCAGCACGTTGACGTTCAGGTGCTGGCCACCTTCTACGCGCACGGTCGGCTGCATTTCCAGCGGCACTTCACGGTATTCGATCTGGCCCAGGTCGCTGACCGCGACAACCTGATCTTCCGCGTAGTTGGCCTTGGCGCACACGCAGCGAGCTTCCGCTTTTTCATCGTCCAGCAGCCAGAAAGAATTCACCAGCGCCTGGTCGTTCGCTTTGGTAATTTGAATACCGGTAATCATTATGTTGCCTCCGTACAAGGGCGTAAAAATTCACGTCGTGAGAAAACCCAATTCTGGTTTCGGCCATTTGGTAAAACCATTGTTGTCTTGTTGTTCTGTATACCAGCCTGACCGGGCCAGTTCTTTGATTAAAGTCAATTTTTACCGGGTAGGCACAGGGCGTGAAGGGGCAAATTTATGTTTTATATCAATTTTCCCGTCGCGCCAAAAAACAATTATTTTTGTAAATTTTCAAAAATAATTGCATTGCAAACGGCGGCGAGAAATGAAAAGCGGGTTTCGCTGCGCGGGCCGACACGGTAAGCTATAGACCATGAATTGCTAAAGAAAACAAAGGAGAGCGTTTATGGCCACCTCCCTCACCTGGCATGACGTGATCGGCAAAGAGAAAGAGCAGCCCTATTTTGTTGAAACGCTCGCCTTTGTTGCCGCTGAGCGCCAGGCCGGTAAGACCATTTATCCACCGCAGAAAGACGTGTTTAACGCGTTCCGCTTTACCGAGCTGGCGGACGTCAAAGTCGTCATCCTCGGCCAGGATCCCTACCACGGCCCCAATCAGGCGCACGGTCTCTCTTTCTCGGTGCGCCCCGGCGTGCCGGCGCCGCCGTCGCTGGTGAATATGTATAAAGAGCTGGCAACCGACATTCCCGGTTTCGAACGCCCGGATCACGGCTACCTGCAAAGCTGGGCCGAACAGGGGGTACTGCTGCTCAACACCGTGCTGACGGTGGAAGGCGGCCGCGCGCACTCGCACGCCAATTTGGGCTGGGAAACCTTTACCGATAAAGTGATCGCCGCCCTGAACGAGAACCGCGAAGGCGTGGTGTTCCTGCTGTGGGGCTCGCACGCGCAGAAGAAAGGCAACTTTATCGACCGCAACCGCCACCATGTGCTGAAAGCGCCACACCCATCGCCGCTTTCCGCCCACCGCGGTTTCCTCGGCTGCCGCCACTTCTCGCAGGCCAATCAGCTGCTGGAGCAGCAAGGGCTCACGCCGATCGACTGGATGCCGCGTCTGCCGCAGGCGTAGCCCAGAGACAAAAAAGGCACCCTCGGGTGCCTTTCTTTATGCCGTTGCCGGGGCGATTACGCCTTGGCTTTGGAGACCGCGACCATCGCCGGACGCAGCAGGCGGCCGTTCAGCGTATAGCCTTTCTGCATCACCATCATCACGTGGTTCGGCTGGTGATCGGTAGATTCCATCATGCTCATCGCCTGATGCACTTCCGGGTTGAACGGCACGTTGACGTCGCCGACGATTTCGATGCCGTACTTGCGCACCACGTCCAGCAGCGATTTCAGCGTCAGCTCGATGCCTTCGATCATCGCGGCCAGTTCCGGATTGTTTTTATCCGCCAGATCCAGCGCGCGCTCCAGGTTGTCGATCACCGGCAGCAGATCGCCGGAGAATTTCTCCAAGGCGAACTTGTGCGCTTTCTCGACGTCCAGTTCGGCGCGGCGACGGATGTTCTCCGCTTCAGCTTTGGCGCGCAGCAGGCTGTCGCGCTCGTGCTGCTGAGCTTCCGCCAGTTGGGCTTCCAGTTCGGCGATACGCGCATCGCGCAGATCGACGCCTTCCGCCGCTTCCGGCAGCGTATCCTCGTGATGAGCGTGTTGTTCCATTTCTTCCGAGACTTGCTCGTTTGGCGTCTTCTGTTCTTTACTACTCATGAATATCTCCGCGTTTTAGCATTAATCTCGCAACTTGGCTTATTATGGGGATCAAAACCGGGGTTTCAAGTCAACCGGTCACAATGTGGGGCATAAACGGATCCCGGTGAGGAAAATCACAGCAAATGAATAAAAAATTCACCTGTATTGGCATTGTTGGCCACCCGCGTCACCCTTCAGCGCTGGCAACCCACGAGATGCTGTTCCACTGGCTGGTCGCCCGCGGCTATTCGGTGATGGTCGAACGCCAAATCGCCCATGATTTGGGGCTGAAAGACGCCGTGACCGGCAGCCTGGCGGATATCGGCCAGCGGGCCGACCTGGCGGTGGTGGTCGGCGGCGACGGTAACATGCTCGGCGCCGCGCGCGTGCTGGCGCGCTACGACATCAAGGTGATCGGAGTCAACCGCGGCAACCTCGGCTTCCTCACCGATCTCGATCCCGACAACGCCCTGCAGCAGCTGGCGGACGTGCTGGAAGGCGAGTACATTGACGAACAGCGTTTCCTGTTGGAAACCATCGTGCATAAAGAGCACCAGCAGTGCCGCATCAGCACCGCCATCAACGAAGTGGTGCTGCACCCCGGCAAAGTGGCGCACATGATCGAATTCGAGGTGTACATCGACGATCGCTTCGCCTTCTCGCAGCGCTCCGACGGCCTGATCATCGCCACCCCGACCGGCTCCACCGCCTACTCGCTCTCCGCCGGCGGGCCGATCCTCACCCCGTCGCTGGAGGCGATCGCGCTGGTGCCGATGTTCCCGCACACCCTTTCCGCCCGGCCGCTGGTGATCAACGGCGACAGCACCATCCGCCTGAAATTCTCGCAGATCGGCAGCGATCTGGAGATCAGCTGCGACAGCCAGATCGCGCTGCCGATCCAGGAAGGCGAAGAAGTGCTGATCCGCCGCAGCGATTTCCACCTGAATCTGATCCATCCGAAGGACTACAGCTATTTCAACACGTTAAGCACCAAGTTGGGCTGGTCGAAAAAATTGTTCTAAAATCTGCGCCGGCCACTTTACTGTATATAAAACCAGTTTATACTGTATGAAACTACAGTTATGTGTTTATACACAGGAAGGTTCCCATGCTGGCGCAATTAACCATCAGCAACTTTGCTATCGTTCGTGAGTTGGAAATCGATTTTCAACCGGGCATGACGGCGATCACCGGTGAAACCGGCGCCGGCAAATCCATCGCTATCGATGCGCTGGGGCTGTGCCTCGGCAACCGCGCCGACGGCAACGTGGTGCGCCTGGGAGCGGCCCGCGCCGACATCTGCGCCCGCTTCTCGCTGGCGGATACCCCGTCCGCGCGCGAATGGCTGGAGCAGAACCAGCTGGACGACAGCAACGAGTGCCTGCTGCGGCGGGTGATCAACGCCGACGGCCGTTCGCGCGGCTTTATCAACGGCACCGCCGTGCCGCTGTCGCAGCTGCGCGAGCTGGGGCAACGCCTGATTCAAATCCACGGTCAACACGCCCATCAGTTGCTGCTCAAGCCGGAGCACCAAAAAGCGCTGCTCGACGCCTACGCCGACGAACCCGCCCTGCTGGCGGCGATGAGCCAGGCCTACCAACGCTGGCACCAGAGCTGCCGCGAGCTGGCGCACCATCAGCAGCAGTCCATCGAGCGCGAAGCGCGCAAGCAGCTGCTGCAATACCAATTGAAAGAGCTGAACGAATTCGCGCCGCAGGCCGGCGAGTTCGAGCAGACCGACGCCGAGTACAAGCGCCTGGCCAACAGCGGCCAGCTGCTGACCCTCAGCCAGCAGACGCTGCAGCTGCTGGCCGACAGCGACGAGAACAACATGCTCAGCCAGCTTTACAGCGCCAAACACCTGCTGCTTGAGCTGGCCGGGTTGGACGATAAGCTCAGCGGCCTGCTGGACATGCTGGAAGAGGCCTCTATCCAGATCAGCGAAGCCAGCGACGAGCTGCGCCATTACGCCGATCGCATGGATCTCGATCCCAACCGCCTGCACGAGCTGGAACAACGCCTGTCGCGCCAAATCAGCCTGGCGCGCAAACATCAGGTCGCGCCGGAGGAGCTGCCGCAGCTGCATCAGCAGTTGCTGGATGAACAGCAGCTGCTGTCTCAGCAGGAAAGCGACCATGAACACCTGAACGAGGCGGTCACCCTGCATCACCAGCAGGCGCTGGCGCTGGCGGAAGAGCTGCACCAGAAACGCCTGCACTACGCCGCCGAGCTGACCACGCTCATTACCGACAGCATGCAGGCGCTCTCCATGCCGCACGGCAAATTCAACATCGACGTGCGCTTCGAACCGCAGCATCTGAGCGCCGAAGGGGCCAGCCGTACCGAGTTCTGCGTCTCCACCAACCCGGGGCAACCGCTGCAACCGCTGGCGAAGGTCGCCTCCGGCGGCGAGCTGTCGCGCATCGCGCTGGCCATTCAGGTGATCACCGCCCGCAAGATGGAAACCCCGGCGCTGATCTTCGATGAGGTGGACGTGGGCATCAGCGGCCCGACCGCCGCCATCGTCGGCCGCCTGCTGCGCCAGCTCGGCGAATCCACCCAGGTGATGTGCGTCACCCACCTGCCGCAGGTGGCCGGATGCGGGCATCAGCACCTGTTCGTCAGCAAGCAGACCGACGGCACGGTTACCGAAACCCAGATGGCGCCGCTGGATAAACGCGCCCGGCTGCAGGAGCTGGCGCGCCTGCTCGGCGGCAGCGAAGTCACCCGCAATACGCTGGCCAACGCCAAAGAACTGCTGGCCGCATAAAAAAGCTCAACTTTTTCACTTTCCTGCGGTCTGACAGTGACGCTGTTGGCCCGAGAAATATCTAAAGTGCGGCGCGGCGGTGATCCAAAGCCATCTCAACGGCCTGAAAAAGGCCAAGCGCTTGAGGTGCTAAAGGAAAGCCAATGCGTCGCAACGTGAAAGATGAAGGGTATAAAGGTTTCCAACTGCCGCAAGGTCTATTATCATCGGCATCCTATGCCCTAAAGGAATGTGATTACTATGCGCTGTAAAACGCTGACTGCCGCCGCTGTAGTTCTTGTGATGCTGACTGCAGGCTGTTCTACTTTTGAAAAGGTGGTTTATCGTCCTGACATCAACCAGGGGAACTACCTGACGTCGACCGACGTGGCGAAAATCCAGAAAGGGATGACCCAACAACAGGTCGCTTACACATTGGGTACCCCAATGCTGCAAGACCCGTTCGGAACGCAAACGTGGTTCTATGTGTTCCGCCAGCAGCCTGGCCATGAAGACATCACCCAGCAGACGCTGACGCTGACCTTCGACAGCGCAGGCGTGTTGACCGATATCCAGAACAAACCGGCGCTGACCAAGTAATTGGTGCCGCCCGCTCTTCCGGCCCATGAGGGGGCATGATGTTCCTCATGACAGTCGCAGGCTGCAACGCGGAAGAAAAAGTCAGCTTCAGATAAAAAAATAAGGCGCTATAAGCGCCTTATTTTTTTGCCTTTTCTGCCCGTTGCCGGCGCAGCTCTTTCGGATCGGCTATCAAGGGCCGGTAGATCTCCACCCGGTCGCCGTCGTTCAGCGTATCGCCCAGCTTGGCCGGGCGGCTGTAGATGCCGATTTTGTTGCTCTTGAGATCGATATCCTGGCGCAGCTCCAGCAGGCCCGAAGCCTGGATCGCCTGCTCGACGCTGCTGCCCTCGGCCAGCTTTACCTTGCGCAGGTACTGCCGCTCCGGCAAGGCGTACACCACCTCGACCTGGATGTCAGACACTGTAGACCTCTTTCGCCCGCTGGGTGAATGCCTGCACCATGCTGCCCGCCAGCTCTTTGAACACCTTGCCGAACGCCAGCTCAATCAGTTTGTTGGTGAACTCGAAGTCCAGGTGCAGCTCCACCTTGCAGGCCTCTTCGCTCAGCGGCGTGAACTGCCAGCCGCCCATCAGCTTGCGGAACGGGCCATCAACCAGCTGCATATTGATGCTCTGGTTATCCAGCAGCGTATTGCGCGTGGTGAAGGTCTTGCTGATACCGGCCTTGGCGACGTCCACCGCGGCGGTCATCTCGTTGGAGGTAGCGTTAAGCACCCGGCTGCCGGTGCAGCCTGGCAGAAAATCGGGATAAGAATGAACATCGTTAACCAACTGATACATCTGCTCGGCGCTGAACGGCACTAATGCAGACCGACTGATCTGGGGCATATCATTTCCTGTAAGACATAAAACGTACAGATAATACCATTTATCTGGCGGCAAACAAAAAATCTGCTAAGAGATGAGGGAACCAAAAATGCGAAAAATTGCGCAGGTGCTGAACGGGAAAGGATTTCTTTCGCTGAAGCATCCAGTATAATGAACGCACTATGACAAAGAAAAAAGCACACAAACCCGGTTCCGCCACCATTGCCCAAAACAAGCGCGCACGTTTCGAATACTTCATTGAAGAAGAGTTCGAGGCGGGCCTGTCGCTGCAAGGGTGGGAAGTTAAATCACTGCGTGCAGGCAAAGCCAACCTCAGCGACAGCTACGTGACGTTCCGTGACGGTGAAGCCTACCTGTTTGGCGCCACCATCACCCCGCTCAACGTGGCTTCGTCGCATGTGGTGTGCGATCCGACGCGTACCCGTAAACTGCTGCTGAACCGACGCGAGCTGGACACCCTGCTCGGCCGCGTCAACCGCGAGGGTTACACCGTGGTGGCCTTGTCCCTGTATTGGAAAAATGCCTGGAGCAAGATCAAGATCGGCGTAGCCAAAGGCAAGAAAGAGCACGACAAACGCGATGACATCAAAGATCGCGAATGGCAGACGGCGAAAGCCCGTATCATGAAGCACGCCAATCGTTAAGCCGCTGGCTTATCGAGGTAAACTTCTGGTATACTGCACAAAGTTACTTGGGGCTGATTCTGGATTCGACGGGATTTGCGAAGCCCTAGGAGCATGCCGAGGGGCGGTTGGCCTCGTAAAAAGCCGCAAAAAAATAGTCGCAAACGACGAAAACTACGCTTTAGCAGCTTAATACCCTGCTTAGAGCCCTCTCTCCCTAGCCTCCGCTCTTAGGACGGGGATCAAGAGAGGTCAAACCCAAAAGAGATCGCGTGGACGTCCTGCCTGGGGCCGAAGCGTTAAACTCAATCAGGCTAGTCTGTCAGTAGCGTGTCCATCCGCAGCTGGCCGGCGAATGTAAAGATTGGACTAAGCATGTAGTGCCGACGGTGTAGTAATTTCGGACGCGGGTTCAACTCCCGCCAGCTCCACCAAATACGTCGCCAGTGAACCAGATAGACCCGGCGATAATAGCGAAAAAGCCCACAACTTCGGTTGCGGGCTTTTTTGTTTTTGTCACATTCAGGGGGGAAGCCCCTTGGCCCGGCTTCCCCCGGGCCGATGCAGGCTAGTGATCCAGATAGAGGTAATGCAGCCAACTGGTCATGCGCAGCAGCACTTTGCGCATCACGGAGACGTGCTCGAAGTGGCCGGTGTAAACCGCCGCCTGGGCGCTCACGCCGTCGGGCAGATGATCCAGATCCGGGTTGGCTGCCAGATCGATCATTACGTACACCCCTTCCCGGCCCGGCGTGGCGCTCAGGCCCTGCAGTGCGCCGCTGGCCTGGTAGCTGCCGTCCGGTATCGCCGGCAACACCCGGCTCACGGTGCCGCCATAAACCTGTCCCGGCAAACCGTTAAACACCACTTCAGCCTGATCCCCCTGCGCCAAGCGCAGGATGGCGTTCTGGCGGAATACCGCCACCACCTGGCGCTTTTGCTGCGGGATAAAGATCATCACCGGTTTGAACGGCAAGCGAACCGCAGCCGTGCCCGGCCGCGCCAGCACCTGCGTGACATAGCCATCGCTCGGCGCACGCACCACCGTTTGTTCCAGGTTGTAACGCGCTTCGGCTATTTGCGATTTCAGGCTGGCTATCGTGGCGTCTTCGCCGTCATAGCGCCCGGACAACCGAGCCTGTTCCTGTTGGAACTGGGCTTTCGCCGCCTGCAGCGCGGCGGATTGCGCCTGGTACTGTTGCTGCGCATGGCTGACGTCCTGCTCCGAAAACGGATTGACCGGCATGGCCGCCCCTTTCGCGTAGCGCTGGTAATCCTTACGGGCACGCTCGTATTCCGCGTTCGCCCGCTGCACGTTGGCAGCGGACTCGCTGAGCGCCGCCCGGCGCGTTCTGATCTCCGCCTCCGCCCCGGCCAGATCCGCCTCCAGCCTGGTGAGCCGCGCGCGGTAGCGGCTGTCGTCGAGCCGGAACAGCACCTCGCCTTTGCGCAGCAGCACGTTGGTTTTCTCCGTCACCTCAACGATCATGCCCGAGACCTGCGGCACCATCGGCACCGACACGGCAATTTTCTGCGCCCGATCGCTGTACGGATGATTGTAGTTCATCGTCAGAATCAACGCGCCGACGATAACGATCCCGCCGAGTACGGCGGTCGGCACGGTCCATTTGTTGACCGGAATGCGGAACAGTTTAAATACGCCGTAGCTCAGCGCCACGTAGCTGAGAATAATGAGCAAATCCATAGGCTACGCTCAACTTACCGTGGGGCCGGGAACCGCCGTCGGCTTTTCCTGCAGGCGTTGTAATTCCGCTTCGAGCAGTGCGATGCGCACCTGCAGATCCGTTGAGGGTTCCGGCCTTTCACTCATGCCCCAGCCGCGTTCCGGCCGATAGAGCGTCGCCCAGATCCACAGCAGCGGCCAAATGGCGTGCAGCGTAAACAGGCTGACCCAACCGGCAACGTGAATCGCATCCTGATGCGGATGGCGGCGTTTTTTCGCCAGTAAATAAGGAATGTCATGAATAATAATGACGCCGTAGAATAATATCAGGAATACCGCGATCAGTACGCCTAAAGCAAAATAGTTAAGAAACATGTAAAGTCCTGGTTGAGAATAATGGAAATAAATAATCTCTATAGCGTGTTATATTGTCTGATGTCGTTGGCGATGGTATCGATGGCGTTCTTCACGTCGGTGACTTTCAGCTGTGCTTTCTCATTATTAAGATTTTCTCCCGAAGCCTTACGTACCACTTTAATCACCGGCTGATTGGTCGCGGCATCGATAAACTCGCCTTCCATATAGACCGCGCTCTCCATAGTACGGTGCCCGGTTACGCTTTGCGTCGCGGCGATCAGCAGCGTGATTGGCAAGACTTCATAGACCTGCAGCCCTTTCTTCTGCGTGTCGATCGCCGTGATGGCGCCGCGGAAAATCAGGGTATGCTCGCGCGGCATGTCCACCAGCGTAAAGTGGGTGCCCATCGCCTGCTTAAACTGCTGGTTGGTGTAATTCAGGATATTGTCGAGCGCGCGTTGGCTCACCATTTCGCTCGGTTTCGGCCGCGGGAAATAGATCATCGGTTGATAAACCAAATATTGATAACGGGAAAAATCGACGCTCTGATCTTTCCAATATAAAACGTCTTTGCCGGACGCGGATTGACCTTTATTGATATCGTCATAATTGGTCAGAAAGGTCGAGTATTTTTCTTTTTCGGTCACGGCGGACGAGCACGCGGCCAGTAATAACAGCGCAGGTAAAATCACCGTTCTTGTTACTTTCATTGACGGATTTCTCTTTATTTTTGTGGATAGCAAATAATCAAATCGAATGATACCCACCCACCCGTGATAAGTCATATGACAATGCCGCCAAAGGTGTATATCATTTTTGATATACAAACTCATACGAGCCGGCCAGTGAAAGAGAAAGACTTCCGCATTGAAGAACTCAGGATTGTCCGCGTCATTGCCGAAACGGCGAGCGTCAGCAAAGCGGCACAGCTGTTGGATATGCCGCAGTCTAACGTGTCGCGCGCCCTCACCGCGCTGGAGCGACGGCTCGGGCTGGAACTGTTCCTGCGCAGCCCGCGTGCGCTGGCGCTGACCGAGTTCGGCGAACAATTCTTGCGCCGCGCCGCACTGCTGCTGGACGAGCATAGCGATCTGCTCGATATGTCCGGCACCTATAAGCGCAGCCTGAGCGGCATGGTCACGCTCGGCGCGCCGATCGGTATCCACGCGTTCCTGGCCAGCTATTTGCTGCCGCCGGTGCTGCATGCCGCACCGGAACTGACGGTCGATCTGGTGACCCGCAATCCCGATGAACGCGAAAAAAAGTATGGTGCGGTGTTCGACAGCGACTGCGATTTGCTGATCAGCTTCTTCCAGCCGCAAAACGAAAGCCTGATCGCCAGGCCCTTTACCCGTTTTCGCGTCGGGCTGTTCGCCGCGCCGGATTACATCGCCCGCTCGCCGCTGAATGAGCTGGATGAACTGTCGCAGCATCGCTGCATTACCTTGCGCATGCTGGGCGGCATTCGCAATACCTGGAGCGGCTACAGTGCGCAGGGGGAGTTGGTGCAGGTCGAGATCAACGGCGCCAGCGTCTGTGATAACATTCTGCCGGCGATCGAGCTGGCCAAACAGGGCCTGGGCATCGTCTACGCCCCATATTATTCCGTCGCCGCCGAGCTCGATGCCGGCACTCTTCTGCCCTGCCTGGCGCGCGAGCGCGGCATCGATATGCAGGCCTACCTGATCTACCGCCGGCGCGGCGTGTTGCCGCACCGCGTGCAGGTGACGATGGACAGCATCATGGAAAGCGTCAAACTGCACGCACACCGGCTGATATAGCCAAAAAAAAACCCCGCCACAGCGGGGTTTAACGCATCACATCAGCGCAAAATACCTCACCGCCCCTCTTTTTCCCCCAGGAAGAAATACCACAGCGGAATGGAAAGCAGCAGGGTGAACACCAGCGTATACAGCAGCACCATCAGGCTCTGCATGATCACCATCTGGGCGCTCCAGGCGCCGATCGGCAGCTGAAACTGCTCGACGGTGCCGCCGAGGATCGCCCGGCCCATCACGCAACCAACCACCACCGCGACCGTCGCCACCGCCGCGCGGAACTTGCGCACCTCGGCGCGGCGGGCGGCCGCTTCTGGCGTTTCATCCCGCAAGCCTTGCCGCTGGCCGCGCCAGCGCCATACGTCCACCAGCAACAACGCCGCGAGGCTCACGCCCATCACCGGCAGACAATAACCCAGCGCCGCTGCCACCAGCAGCGTAACGGCGCGCGCCGGCAGGGAAAGCGCCAGCCAGGCGGCAATCAGCGTATGCACCGGATGCTGCGCCCCCGCCGCCGGGCGGCGGATCCACCACATGCGGTAACCCAGCGCAATCATCAGGCACAGCCCGAGGCCGAACGCCGCCAGCAGCAGCTGATTCGGCAAGCCGAACAGAATGCCCATGTGGGCGTCGATGCCCCAACGGGTCAGCTTGGCGATGAGCGGGAAGGTGTCGAACCGCACCTGGTCGACGACGGCGAAGCTCTGCGGCGCGATGGCGACCGCGTCCACCTGCGTTGGCCAACTGCGATCCACTTCGGTCACCGTCCAGGCTTTGCCCTCGCCTTTCGGCTGGCGCAGCTCTATCTTGGCGGCATCGATCCCGGCGGCGCGCGCGGCATGCAGCGCCCGATCCCAATCGCCGTTCAGCGCATTGGCCTGTGCGGCAGGGTTCATCTTCATGCCCGGCATCATCCCGCGGTGCTCGGCGTGCGGATCGGCCGGCGTCTGCGGCGCATCGGCCTGCAGGCTGGCGTTGACCTGCGGCGTCAGCCAGCCCAGGTTGGCCCGCAGCGCGTCGATGTTGCCGCCGGCCCACTGCGACCAGGTCAACCCGGTAGCCGAGAAGAACAGCAGCCCGGCCAGCAGCGCTACGCCCAGCGTGATATGCCAATGGCGGTTAGCGGCGAAGCCCCCTTTCACCCTTTTCAGCTTGCGCTTCGGCCGCGTCGCCAGCCACAGCGCCACGCCGCCCAGCGCGGCCACCCACAGCCAGGATGCCGCCAGCTCACTGTAATTGCGGCCCATATCGCCGAGCAGCAGGCTGCTGTGCAGCTTATCCAGCCAGGTGCGCAGCGGCAGTACGCCGGAGGTGCCGTACACCGTCATGTCGCCCTTGATCGCCAGCGTGTAAGGATCGACAAACAGCGCGCGCGACTCGGAAGCGCCCAGATCGGCTCCCACGAACTGTACGCGCGTGGTATCCGTCGCGCCGGGCGCCGGGCGCACGGCGTAAATGCGCGTCTCGGCACCCGCCACACGGCGGGCGGCGGCGATTTGGTCGGCCAGCGATCTCGCCTGTCCGTGCGGTTCGGCGAAAAGCGCATCGCGATACAGCGCCTCTTCAAGCTGCGGGGTTAGCACATACAGCGTGCCGGTCAGTGCGGCGACCAGAATAAAAGGGGCAACCAGCAGGCCGATATAAAAATGCAGCCGTCTGATCAGGTTCAGCATCGCGCCTCGCGGCGATGCGGCAGGTGGAGTTTTGGTTATTGAAGACATGGCCTTTCTCGTTTTTCAAACTGTGCACGCAGGCAAACCGTCCGCAGCGATACGGACGGCGTTACCCATGATCAAGCAATAAGGAAAAACGGCTGGCCGGGCGGCCCGCGCGGGCTTGGCCGCAGAGCAAGGCGCAGAATGGGCGGGGGGACGATGCGCGGCGCGCAAGGCAGGCGCGCAATACGCGCCATCAGCCACAGCAACGGGACGAATGCCCACAGCAGCAGCGGCACGTGGATCAGCAGCTCGCAATAGCCGCAGAAAATCATCTCCGCCGGGTCCATGCCGTGGTGGCCGGCATGCTCGGCGGCGGGCATCGCCATCGCGTGCATGTCATGCGGCATGGTAGCGTCCGTCTGCGCCATGCCGCCCATCATCGGGTGGTGCATCAGCGATTTCGACACCACCGGCGCCACAAACAGCAACAGCACCGCCATAATGGCGATGCAGGCGGTAAAGCGTTGCTGTAGCTGACGTGGCACTCTCATCGCGGCGGCGAATTAACCCGGTCGGTGGCGAACAAGCGGTCAGTGTAACCCGCGATGCGCGATGAGGTGAAAGAAAAGTCAGGTTTGTCTTACGCGCCCCCGACGGCGGCGATCACAGCACCCGCGAATAGACCCGCGAGGCTTCGCCCCAGGGGTGATACCCGAGCCCGTTATAAACGAAGCCGTTGCGCTCGTAGTAGCCCTCCAGATCGGTGCACAGGTGCAGCTGCGGGAAGCCCAACCGGCGGGTTTCCGCCGCCACATGCTCAATCAGTTTGGCGCCGTAGCCCCGGCCGCGCTGCGTTTCCTCTACGTAGAGCGCACACAGCCAGGGATACAGCTCGCCACGGCTGATAAAGTCGTTGGTGATGAGCCCCGCACAGCCGAGGATCTGGTCATTTTCCATCAGCAGGTACCACTGCGGCAGCGGGTTGGCGGCGCCGAGGCTGCGGTTGATGGCGTCTTCATACATCATCAGCGTCTCTGCCGTGGCCCAGTGCCGCTGAAAATACGCAATGGCGCGCGGCGCCAGCTCGGGCGCTTGCCGCACCGAAATCATGTCCATGGTCATTCCCGTTATCCATGTTGTCAGCGTAGAATTATGCAGCAATATGCAGGGTATGGCAGCGGCATTCCGCCGCCGTCATTCACTAAGGAGTCATCATGACGCAAAACATCTATGACAATCAGGCTTTCTTCGACGGCTATGCGCAGCTCAGCCGCTCGCAGCACGGCCTGGACGGCGCGCCGGAATGGGCCGCCATCCGCCGCATCCTGCCGGATTTGCAGGGCAAAAGCGTGGTCGATCTCGGCTGCGGCTACGGCTGGTTTTGCCGCAGCGCGCGCGAACAGGGCGCAGCCAGCGTGCTGGGGCTGGACGTCTCGGAAAAGATGCTGGCCAAGGCGCGGGAGATGACCGCCGACGCGGGCATCGAGTACCGCCGGCAAGATTTGGCGCAGCTGCAGCTGCCGCCGGAAAGTTACGATCTGGTCTACAGCTCGCTGACGCTGCACTACCTCGAGGATCTGGCCGCGCTGTTCGCCACGGTGTATGCCGCGCTGAAACCCGGCGGGCAGTTCATCTTCACCGCCGAGCACCCGATCTACACCGCCCCTGCGCAGCAGGGCTGGCTGACCGACGGCAACGGGCAGAAATCCTGGCCGGTCAACGGCTACCAGCGAGAAGGCCAGCGCGTTTCCAACTGGCTGGCGGAAGGTGTCATCAAGCAGCACCGCACGCTCGGCGGCTATATCAACCCGCTGGCGCAGCAAGGCTTTATCATCCAGCATTTGAACGAATGGGGCCCCAGCGCGCAGCAAATCGCCGCTAATCCGGCGCTGGACGAAGAGCAGGAGCGCCCGATGATCTTCATTCTCGCCGCCCGCAAACCCGCCTGATTGATCCGCAGTAAACCGTTCACATCACCACAGTTGGGGAGGCCGCCTCCCCCCAACGGCTATTGCGCCGGCAGCGCCTCCCCGTGCGCCGCGAAGTGCGTCAGCGCCTCGCCCTCCATGCGATAGCGCACCCACTCGCCCTGCGGCTGCGCGCCGATGCTGAGGTAAAAATCGATGGCCGGCTGGTTCCAGTCCAGCACGCTCCACTCCAGGCGGCCGCACTGCCGCTCGCACGCCAACTGAGCGATGTGCCGCAGCAACTTTTTACCGGCGCCCGCGCCGCGATGCTTCGGCGCCACGTACAGGTCTTCCAGATAGATGCCGTTTTTACCCAGCCAGGTTGAGTAACTCATAAAGAACACCGCATAACCCGCCGGCTCGCCGTTCACCGTACAAATCAGCGCTTCGGAACAGGCGCCAGACCCAAACAGGCTGCGTTCGATATCTTCCACGCTGGCCAGCACCTGCTCGCGCGCCTTTTCGTACACCGCCAGCTCGATAATCATATCCAGAATCAGTTTGGCGTCGCTTTTTTGCGCCGGGTAAATCTCGATGGTCATGGCAAATCCTGAGTGTGTTGATGACTGTGCTTGCCAGCATATCGCGCCTCAAATACTGTATGAACTGCATTTTCATCAACAGGTAATGAATATCATGCATCTGGATTTGAAGCGCCTCGATCTCAACCTGCTGCTGGTGTTCGAAGCGATCTATCGCCTGCGATCGGTGACGCGCGCCGCGGCGGAGCTGGCCCTCAGCGCGTCGGCGCTGAGCCACGCGCTGATCCGGCTGCGTAAGGCGCTGGCGGACGAGCTGTTCTACCGGGTCGGCAACGACATGCACCCGACGGTGTATGCCGACAGCCTGGCCCCGACCGTCAGCGAAAGTCTGGCGCTGCTGGCCAAAGGGCTGCATCCGCGCCCGCGCTTCGTTCCCGCCGAAAGCCGGGAGAGCTTCACCTTCGCCATTACCGATTACACCGCCTTCGCGGTGTTTCCCGCGCTGATGGCGCAGATGCAGCGCCTGGCGCCGGGGCTGTCGTTCCAGCTGCGCTATTCCGAGCGCAAGGTGGCATTGAACGATCTGTTGGCGGGGCGCATCGACTTCGCGCTGGGCTTTACCGAAACCGACGGCGAAAGCTACCCGGAGATCGACGAGGTGAGCTGGCTGGAGGATGAGTATGTGGCGATTTGTTCACCCGCCTTCAGCGTAAAATACGGCGAACTGACGCTGGAAAACTATCTGCGGACGCGCCATCTGGTGGTGACGCCGTGGAACGAACAGCGCGGCGTCATTGACTACCAGCTCGATAAGCTGGGGCTGCAGCGCGATATCGCCATCCGCACGCCTTCGCTGCTGGGAGCGCCGTTCATCGTCGCCGACAGCGAACTGGTGATGAGCATGCCGCGCTACGCCGCGCAAAAATTGCGGCAGGCGGCGGCGCTGGATATCCACCCCCTGCCGTTTCCGGTGCCGCCGTATCAGATTAAAATCTACCTGCACCGCAAGAACGGCCGGCCGGAGGCCTGCCGCTGGTTGCGGCAACAGCTGCAGGCGCTGGCGGCGTTATAACGCGGGTTCGCCGATCGGCAGATACCCCTGCCACAGCGGCCGGGCCGGTTTGCCGTGCGGGTTGGCCCGCAGATGAACGTGATAACCCTGCAGCGCCTGCAGCAGCAGGCAGTCGTCCACCTCGGCCAGGTCATCCTTGTGCTGCTGCGCGCTATCGGTCAGCAGCACTCGTTTGGCTTTGTCTTTCGCCTCGCCGGCAGAGCGCGCCACAAACAGGCCGAACTGGTGCAGTTCCGCCAGCTCATCGCTGCGGTAACCGCCCACGTTAACGAAAAACAGCTTCTCTTCACCGGCGAACGGCGCAGGCTCCAGGCTCACGTCGTAACCGTCCGCCCAGTCGATGCGCGCATAACCGTCGACATGCACCTTGCGCTTATCGCCGAACCACTTTTCGCGCAGCAGCGGATACGCCTCATCCGGCCGATCCGCCGCCGCGAACTGCACGTCGTGCAACTCAATATTGGCGCCCGGTGCCGTACCCCCCACATAAAACATCAATAATCCCGGCATGTTAGTCTGCTCTCCCTGGTGATAATCGCTGTATAATTTAATGCATAACGAAACATCTGCCAACGGTAGCGCCATTCTGTGTTATCAATAGGTGAGGTTTAATCTGTTGTGGAGGAACGCATGGCATTCAATATCGGTGATTTTGTACAACGCACCACCGGCGGCCCAAAGATGACCGTGGTGGCGATCGACGGCGAAACCCTGGTTTGCAGCTGGAATGAACTGGGTAAAGAGCAGCGCACGGAGGTGCAGGCCAGCGAGGTGGCGCTGTACCATGAAGACGGCGATTTCGGCGTCTGCTGAACGCTCGGGGCGCGCGCCGCGCCCCGTTATCGCCTCAGGCGCGAATGTCCTGATAGGCTGGCGTGGTATCAAACTCATGCTTGGCGAACGGGCACAGCGGAATGATTTTACGCTGCTCAGCGCGCATTTTCTCCACCACCAGCGCCACCAGCTTTTTGCCGACGCCCTGCCCCTTCAATGACTCATCCACCCAGGTGTGATCGATAATGGTCAGCTTGTCGCCGCTCGGCACGAAAGAGATCTCGGCGATCAGCTTGCCTTGCTCATCATTGATATAAAAACGCTTGTCGTCTGCCAAGATTTTATGATCCATATGATTTCTCCCTATATTTAAGTGCGCCGCTGGGGCAGCTGTCGATAACGCGTTTCACCTCGGCCGGCTCGGCATTGTCCGGCATAATCCACGGGCGGCGATTCAGGGTAAAAATAGCCGCGTTGCCATGCACGCAGTTGGCGGAATGGCGGCAAACTGCACTGTTAAAATAAACGTCAATCTTATCACCGGAATAACGGCGGTAACCGGCGGCGGTCAATTCCTCATCCATCATGGCCTCACATTGCCTGTTTTATTGTTTTTGCTCCAGAGTCAAGTATAGGCAATACCGCCGGCTTCACCACGCGTCTCGCCCATCGAAAAAAGTGGCGCAACCGCCCGTCGCCGCTAGAAAAAAACGTAAATTGTTCTAATCTTTATACAGTAAGACAACATAATTCCGACAGTGGCTAAGGAGTTCGAAATGGGTGATAGCTCAAAAGACGGCGTAATTCTGCTGTCCCGCATATTGCTGATGATTCTGTTTATCATTTTCGGTTGGATGAAACTGGTCAACTTCGGTGCGACCGTCACGGCGATGGAAGGTTACGGCACGCCGATGCCTTATTTGGCGGCGATCGTTGCCGTGGTGGTGGAGTTTATTTTCGGCATCGCGCTTATTCTCGGCCTGTTTACTCGCCCTATCGCGGTCATTTTCGCCCTCTATGTTTTGGGCACCGCGTTTATCGGCCATCCATTCTGGAAAATGACCGGTATGGAAATGATGGGCAACGAAATCAACTTCTTTAAAAACATCAGCATCATTGGTGGTTTGCTGTTGCTGGCGGTGACCGGCGCCGGCCGTTATTCGCTGGACTATAAAATATTTAATAAATAATTCATCGATGGCCGGCGATATTCGCCGGCCATTTTATTTCGGCAATCCTTTCAACGGCTGCGCTTGGCGTGGCGCTCAAAGTTTTCCGCCCTGGCCTGCGCCGATTTACGCAGCGTGACGTAGCAGGCGCCCTCGCCGCCGTCGCGCGGTAAGGCGCGGCAAAACGCCTGCACCTGTTCAAACTGCGCCAGCCATTTGGCGACGTAACTGCGCACGATATTCGGATGGCTGTCGTTCTGCCGCCCGCGGCCATGCACGATCAGCAGCGAACGCAGGTTTTGCGCCTCCGCCTGCACGATGAAGCGAAACAGCGCCTGCCGGCTGGCTTCAACCGGCTGACGCAGCAGGTTCAGCGACGCCTGCGGCGGGTAACGCCCGTTGCGCAGCTTGTCCAGCACGCCCTGCTGAATGCCTTCCCCTTTGAACTCCAGCGGCTGTTCGCAGGGGATCACCTCGAGAAAATCGGTGCTGAGGAAGTTTTCCTGCCGCAGCCGCTGTGCTTCGCGCCGCGCGCTTTTGTCCACCGTCTCCTGCGGCCGGAGGTGCAACGTCTGCCGCCCGTTCGCCAGCGGCACCACGTCCGCCATCGCCTGTTCAAAAAAGTCTTTTTCCTGCTCGCTCATGTTCCACCTCTCTTGAACGGCAGCCTTTACGGCCGGGAATGGGGTCGATTGTAAGACGCCTTGCCACGGTTGCAAGCCGGGAATTGTCAGCGGCATGTGTCTCATTTGTCGTCAACGGGTGAGCTTGCGAGCAGTTTTCGCTATACTGCTAAGCCATCATTGAGTGCCGCAAAGGATCGAGCCCATGACAATGCGCGAGCTGGAAATCCAGTTTCAAAATGCGATGAATGAGTTGCAGAGCAGCTTCGAACGGCAACACCGCGAATGGCAGCAGAGCTACCAGGCGCTGCAGCAACTGCTGGAAGAAGCCAAACAGCGCGAAGCCGCGCTGCGGGCGCAGAATGAACAACTGGCGCGCAAACTGAGCACCGCCAGTTCGGTGCCGGAACAACATGCGCTGGTCAAGCAGATCAAAATGCTTGGCGCCCATCTCGACGCGTTGGCCAAAGACGCGGCCACCTTTAACCACCATCTGCGCCAGCAGAGCGCGGTCGGTAATTTCAGCGGCGAACAGCATTGATAGCGGGCGCTGTCGCACAGCGCCTCTCCCTCTTCTGGCGTATTGAGAGTGTAATAAAGCCTAAATGACCTGGATCATCCTCGCCGTCCTGATCGTCGTATTTATTATCGGTTACCGCATTCTGACGTCCGACACCCGCAAAGCCATCGATTCGCTGGCCCATCTGCTGAGGGTCAAACCGATGCTGATCGAATCGATGATCCAGGAAATGGGCGGCCGCCAAAGCCAGACCTTTATCCGCATGCTGAACAACGGCTACACCGAAGAGATGCACCAGGCCGCTTACCTGCTGTTCATCTATCTGACGTTCATCAAACAGGCGGACGACGAACAGATTGCCCTGTGGCGCGACGTGCTGCTGCGCGCCGGGCTGTCGCCGGAGCTGCACGCCGAGCACACCGAAGCGGCGCTGTTTTACTTCGCCGAGCTGGATATCGATGCATTTGAACTGGCGCAGTTCCGCCGCGCCTACAATGAGCGTTTCAACCGCGAAGCGTTGGCCCACGGCTGATCGCGTCCCCCGGGCGGGGGACCGATTACAGGAACATGCTGTAGAGGTAGCGCGACAGCGCTTCGCGCGAGCTGAAGCCGTGTGCGATGCCGTAACGCAGGTTCGGGGCGTCGCTGCTTAAATCCAGGGGAAACTCCAGATACTGCTCGCTGGTGCGCACCGGCGAGGTCGGCGTGGCGAAATGCACGCTTCTCTCTTTCAACGCCGGGTGGATCACCAATGCGGTTCTGCCCATCCGCGCTTCGCGATTCACATACACATAATGCGTACCCTTGCGGTAGCCATAGGCCTGATCGGTGACATAATCACGCTCAAAGCCGGTATTCTCCAACACTTTAGCCACTTCATCCGGCCGTAAATACATCGATTCCTCCTCTCATTCTGGACCGCTGAGCGACCTTACCGTAATCATTCACCGAAACAACGATTTTCTGGGGAGGAATCCGGGTTTCGGACTATTCCTGAATCAGCGCCGGCTGCGCTGCAGCAGGCGCAGGGTGAGCAGCACCCCGATCGCCACCAGCAGCGCCGCCGCCAGATAGATCGACGGCACGCCCGCTTGCCCAATCAGCAGCCCGGCCAGCGGGCCGGTGATGCCCAACGCCAGGTCGAGGAACGCCGAATAAGTGCCGAGCGCCGTGCCCTGGTTCTGCGGCGGCACCTGTTTCACCGCCTCAACGCCCAGCGCCGGGAACACCAGCGAAAAACCGGCGCCGGCCAGCAACGCGCCTGTTTGCACTATCCAGGGTTCGCCGGCCTGCCAGATCAACAGCAGCCCGACGATCTCGACCAGAAACGACGCCAGCGTCACCTTCAACCCGCCGTGGCGGTTGATGACGTTGCTGAAGATCAGGCGGATGCCGACGAAGGCGCAGCTGAACAGCGTCAGCGAAAACGCCGCGCCGCTCCAGCCCTTGTCGGCGTAGTAAAGGGTGATGAACGTGGCGATGACGCCGAAGCCGACGGTGCCCATCGCCAGCCCGAGACCATAGGCCCAGATGCGGCCGAACACCGCGCTGAAGGCGATGCGCTGCCCGGCGGCGATCGAGACGTCCGGCTTGCCGCTCGCCAACAGCAGCGCCACCGCGACCGCCAGCACGATCAGCGCCGCCACCCCGGCCAAGCCCCACTGCTGATTCAGGTACACGCCGAGCGGCGCGCCAGCCGCCATCGCCCCGTAGGTGGCGACGCCGTTCCAGGAAATCACCCGTGCGGTGTGCATCGCCCCGACCCGGCCGATGCCCCACAGCGTGGAACCGGTGCTGGCGAAGCTTTCGCCGACGCCGAGAAACACCCGCCCCACGCACAGCAGCAGCAGGCTGAGCCACGGATAACCGTCAACGCCAAACGCCAGCGCGTAAAACAGCCCGCTGGCGCCGCAGCACGTCAGGCCGAACAGCACCACCTTCTTCGGCCCCAGCTGATCGGCGTAGCGCCCGGCATGCGGACGGCTGAACAGCGTGGCGAAGTATTGCGCACTGATGATAAGGCCCGCCAACACCGAGTTGTAGCCCAGGTGGTCATGCACAAATCCCGGCAGCACCGCCAGCGGCAGGCCGATGGTCAGGTAGCAGACGAAGGTGAACATCACCACGGACAGAATGCGTCGGTTCAGCTGGAAGTTATTTTCTGCGGTCATCGAAGGTGGCTCGCATCGGACGGGGTAGACGAAGCCCTCCAGCATACCCCGATGAGATTTGATGATAAATGAGAGAGTGATAACGAATTATTATTTCGCTAACGATTTTGCCGCCACCCGCGCGCGCAGAAAATCGATAAACGCCCGCACCTTCTCCGGCACATGGCGGGTATTCGGGTAGAGCGCATAGATGCTCTGCTCGGGGAAACGGTGATCCGGCAGCAACCGCTGCAGCCTGCCGGCGTCGATCTCGGGCTGCGCCAGCCACGCCGGCAGCAACGCCACCCCGGCGCCATGCAGGGCGAACGCCAGCAATGCCGCGGCGCTGTCGCCGGTAAGCGTGGCGGCGTCCGCCACCTTGAACAGCACCGCTTCGCGCTGCGGCGTGACCACCTGCCAGCTGAGGGGCGAACTGAGCCGGCTGTGGGCGATCCACTGCGCCTGCGCCAGATCCGTCAGCGAATGCATCGGCCGGTCGGCCAGATAATCCGGCGCCGCCACCGGAAAAATGGCGAAGCTGTCGATCAAGGCCGCGCGGTGGCTGGAATCCGCCAGCTGGCCCAGACGGATCGCCACGTCGAAGCGCTCCGAGATCAGATCGGCATGATAAGAAGAAGACACATGCTGGATGCGCAGGCGCGGATGCTGGCGCGAAAACGCCGCCAGCGCCGGCGCCACCACCTGCGCGCCGTACTCCGGCGTGCTGGTGATGCGCAGCACGCCGCTCAGCCCGTGATGATCGCGGCGCACGTCGTCGAGCACGTTCTCCGCCTCCTGCAACAACTGCAGGCTGCGCTGGTAGAAGCGTTCGCCGGCATCGGTCAGCGATAATCGGCGGGTGCTGCGCACCAGCAGTGACACCCCCAGCTCATTCTCCAGCTGCTTGACGTTAAAGCTCACCACCGCCTTGGTTTGCCCCAGCGCCACCGCTGCTGCGGTAAAGCTGCCCGCCTCCACCACCGCCGCGAAGATCGCCAGGCGCTGCAAATTCAGCATTTCGCCGCCCTTATTGTCAAAATGATTTTGACAGTGTAATCGCCCGCCGCCGATTTATCCGCACTTTTCCCCCCGCTACACTGCCCGCCTTCAACCGGAGGCACCATGTCTTATCGCAGCAAAGTGGCAATCGTCTATCTGCTCGGCTTTTTCGTCGATTTGATCAATATGTTTATCGCCAACGTCGCCTACCCCGCCATCGGCCAGGCGATGCGAGCATCGGTCAGCCAGCTGGCGTGGGTCAGCAACGGCTATATTCTCGGCCTGACGCTGGTGATCCCGCTCAGCGCCTGGCTGGCGCAGCGCATCGGCGGGCGGCGGGTGTTTCTGCTCTCCCTGGCGCTGTTCATGCTGGCCACCCTCGGCGCGGGCAACGCCGACAGCATCGGCGCGCTGATCGGCTGGCGCACCCTGCAGGGCATGGGCGGCGGCTTGCTGATCCCCATCGGCCAGACGCTGACCTATCAGCTGTACCGCAGCCATGAACGCGCCGGGCTGTCGGCCGCCATCATGTTGGTCGGGCTGCTGGCGCCGGCGCTGTCACCGGCGCTGGGCGGCTGGCTCGTCGATCGGTTGGACTGGCGCTGGGTGTTTTTCGCCAACCTGCCGCTGGCGGCCCTGGCCCTGGCACTGGCGGCGTTGTGGCTACGTGCGGAAACGCCGACGGCGGCGCGCAAACCGCTCGACGCGACTGGATTACTGAGCGCCTGCGCGGCGCTGACGCTGCTGCTGCTCGGCCTGACCCGGCTGAGCGAAGCCGGTCATCAGGTTTCCGGCGCGGCGCTGCTGGCCGCCGGCCTGCTGGTGCTGGCCTATTATCTGCGCCATAGCCTGCGCACCCCGCAGCCGCTGCTGAACCTGCGGCTGGTCGGCGATCCGCTGCTGCGCAACGCCATGGCGGTTTATTTGTGCATTCCCGGCCTGTTCATCGGCGTCAGCCTGGTGGCGATGCTGTATTTGCAAAACCAGCTGGGGATGCCCGCCGCGCAGGTCGGCGGCCTGATGCTGCCCTGGGCGCTGGCGTCGTTCCTGGCCATCACGCTGACCGGCAAAAGCTTTAATCGCCTCGGCCCGCGGCCGCTGCTGATCGCCGGCTGTCTGTTGCAAGGTGCCGGCATGCTGACGCTGGCGCAGATCGATCAGGCCGGGCAGCACGCGTGGCAGATCGCCGCCTTCGCCCTGATGGGGTTCGGCGGCAGCCTGTGCAGCAGCACCGCGCAGAGCAGCGCGTTTCTGCAGATCCCCGACGGCCAATTGGCGGACGCCAGCGCACTGTGGAATATCAACCGCCAGCTCAGTTTTTGCCTCGGCGTGGCGCTGCTCAGTCTGCTGCTGAATCTGCTGCTGGCCGTGTTGCCGCCCGCGGCGGCTTACCGAACCTGCTTCATTCTGGCGGGCGCCAGCACACTTATCCCGCTGTTGCTGTGTCTGCGCCTCGCCAACCGCGCCATCGTGCGCCAACTCAACGCTCAACAGGATGCTTTATGAACCCGTATTTTACCGAAGTGATCGACGCCCACATCGCCATTGAACGCTGGCTGGGCAAAGGCGCCGGAGAGGAGCAGGCGCTGCTGGCGCGCTTTACGCCGGATTTCAGCATGATCGCGCTGAACGGCGCCACGCTGGATTTCACCGCGCTGTGCGCTTTTTTCCGCGCGCATCGCGCCGCCAAACCGGGTCTGGAAATCGAGATAGAAGAGATGAAGCTGGTGGCCGAATGGCCGACGGGTGCGGTAGTCAGCTACCGGGAAAAACAGAGTCTGCCGGGACAAAGCGCCACGCTGCGCTACTCCACGGTGGTGTTTGAACGCCAGCGCAACGCGCTCGGCTGGCGGCATTTGCATGAAACCGCCGCGGCGCAATGATCACAAAAAGCTGCCGGCCAAAAACAGTTCCCAGCCGACGATCACCCCGCACAGGGTTACCGCGCTGAAAATGACTTCAAACAGATAGCGATTGATCATCGTGCGTCGCCTCAAAAGAAGACACCCGGAAGAACCGGGTGTCTGGAGTACGGACTGGAGCGTGCGGAACCTTTCGGTTCCGCAAACATCACTTAATTACGCTTTTTTACCGGCTTTTTTGTGGTGTTTTTTAGCGGCCTGAGCTTTCTGCACTGGCGCTTTTTTGTGGTGCTTTTTAGCTGCCTGGGCTTTCTGAGCCGGCGCTTTTTTGTGGTGCTTTTTAGCGGCCTGAGCTTTCTGGGCTGGCGCTTTTTTGTGGTGCTTGGCTTTCTTGTGGTGCGTCGCTTTAGCTGGCGCTTTTTCAGCAGCCGCCGCTGGCGCAGCGGTAGTGGTGGTCGCAGCTGGCGCGGTGGTGGTAGCCGGAGCAGTAGCTGCAGTATCAGCAGCGAAAGCAACAGAAGACAGACCCATAGTGGCAGCAACGATCAGCGCTAATACTTTTTTCATCTTTAAATCCTCAGAGTGTTGTTTCGGTAAGCTCCGGTGGAGCCGTTGAAACAGATACTAGTGGAATCAAACCGCCGCTTCCGTGAGTGATTGGTTTCGCCGAGTAACCAAATGTACAAAGCCCAGGTGCCGGCAAACACCTGCGTGACGGCGGTTTTTTTCCGTGATCGGCCACGCAAATCTCGACATGGTCTACACTTAAAAGACATGTGTCGAAATGGAGAGCTGAATGTTTAAGAAAGCGGAAAGAACAGAACGCGACATCGATCAGGACGTCACTCTGTTGGCCGATACGCTGGATGAAGTGTTGCGCGAGTCCGGTGACAAGACCAAAGAGGAACTGAAAGAGCTGCACAGCAAGGCGAAAGGCGTGTTGCGCGACGCCCGGGCGCGGTTCAATGGCTCCACCAGTCTGACACAGCATGCGCGCGACGCGGTCGATCAAGCCGACAGCTATGTGCGTGACAAACCTTGGCAGGGCGTAGGGATCGGTGCCGCCGTCGGCATCGTGCTCGGCGTGCTGCTGGCCCGGCGTTAACACCCCTGCAGTCATAAAGATAAAACAGATGTGCGTCTGGCCCGCGGAAATCGCGGGCCGTTTAATTTGCGTGTTTAAACAGCTGCGCTAGCCCCTGCACCGCCCGCTCCGCCTCCTCTCGCCGGCTGAAATTGGCGAACCCCAACAGTAACCCCTGCCCCGCCGGACGATCGATTTGCCAATCCGACAACGCCTGCGCCGCCAGCCCCTGCCGCCACGCTTTCGCCGCCAACGGCGCATCCGCCAGCCCGTGATGCAGCCGAGCCAACAGCTGAATGCCGCCCTGCTGCGGCACCACCGTCAGCCAGGCCCCCAGCTGCCGTTCCAGCGCCTGCGTCAACCACTCGCGACGCTGGCGGTACAGCGGCCGCATGCGTTTCAGGTGGCGGTAGAAATGCCCTTGGCGGATGAAATCCGCCACGCTTGCCTGCAGCAGCGGCGGGCAGCCGCAGCCGCGCAGCCGGCTGCTGCGCGCGAATGCCGCCGTCAGACCGGCGGGCACCACCAGATAAGCCATGCGCAGCGCCGGGAACAGCGTTTTGCTGAAAGTGCCGGCGTACAGCACCCGCCCCTGAACATCGAGGCTTTTCAGCGGCGGCAATGGTCGCCCGTGATAGCGAAACTCGCTGTCGTAGTCATCCTCGAGGATCCAGGCCCCGCGCTGCTGCGCCCAGTCGAGCAGCGCCATCCGCCGCGCCAGGCTGAGCGAGACGCCGAGCGGGCTCTGATGAGTCGGCGTGACCACCGCCAGCCGCGCCTCGGGCTCCGTCAGGATACCGGCGGCCACGTCCATTCCCTGTTCATCCACCGGCACGGCGACCGGCCTCACGCCGGCGGCCCGCAGCAGCGGGCGCGTAACCGGATAACCGGGATCTTCGATCCATACCGCGTCACCGGCGTGCAACAGCGTCTCCACCACCCAGTCCAACAGCGCCGGGTAGCCGGCGCAGAGGAAAATCTGCTCCGGCTGGCAGCTGATGCCGCGCGACAAATGCAGATAATGGGCGATCGCCTCACGCAGTTCAGGCAGGCCGCCGGCCGGCGGCAGCGCCAGGGAAGCCACCGTAGAACCGCGCAGCTGGCGGGCGACAATGCGCTGCCACAGCGCACGTGGAAACGCATCCAGCGCCGGCACGCCCAGTTGGAAAGGCTGCAGCATGCCCTGCGGCTGCAGCGGATCGGGCGCCACCGCCGGCAACGGCGGTGCAGCGGACGCCGCCCCCTGCATGGGCGGCAACTGCGGCGAGACATAGGTGCCTGCCTGCCCCCGGCTCTGCAAAAAACCTTCGGCGATCAGTTGAGCATAGGCGCTTTCCACCGTGGCGCGCGCCACGCCAAGATCGCTCGCCAACCCGCGTACCGAAGGCAGCCGGCTGCCCGCCGCCAGGTTGCCCTGGGCGATGGCGTCTTTGATTCGCAGATAAATCTGCCGGTACAGCGGTTCGGCGAGACGGCTGTCCAAACGCAGCGAGGTCAGGAAAGTTGGCATCATGGCCCGGTTAAATAATCATTTTATGGCCCTATAGCATAGACCATAAGGCCGCTAAAGTAGCGCCATGATTTCGTTACTATCGATTGAGGTTGACCATGATTAAGCAACGTTTGAATTACGCCGAGCTGGCGCCCGCCCCGTACAAAAATATGGTGAGCGCGCTGATGGCGCTGGAGAAAGGCGCTCTGGACAAAGCGACCATCGAGTTGATGTTTATGCGCGTTTCGCAGATCAACGGCTGCGCCTACTGCCTGGACATGCACGGTAAAGCGCTGCGCGAAAGCGGCTTCAGCCACGCCAAACTCGATACGCTGGCGGGCTGGCGCGTCAGCCATGAGTTCAGCGAGCGCGAACGCGCCGCGCTGGAATGGGCCGAGTCGGTGACGCTGATCGCCGCCACCGGCGCGCCGGACAGCGCTTTTGAGGCGCTGAAAGCGCACTTCAGCGATACCGAGATCGCCGATCTGACCTTCGCCATCAGCATCATGAACGCCTTCAACCGGCTGGCCGTCAGCATGCGCCAATAATGCGTTCGCCTCCCCCTCTTCTCTGAGAGGGGGGAATTTCCCACCCGAAAAAAAATTTTCCCCTCGCCTTCCCAGCTCCGACGCGGTCTGCGCACTTAACCCCACAAAACACCATATATAGCGTGGTTGATAAAACAAATATCAACATATAGTATTTTATAGGTCAGCCGCAGGGAATGTCGTTCGGTTGATAACGCCGTCAGAAACGCCAGGAACGATGCTCCGTTATCTGACTTGTCCGCCTTTCCTTCAGTCTAAAGGTAAATGCGAATCATGAGCATTATTATTTACAGTAAGCCGGACTGTGTCCAGTGCAACGCCACCTATCGCGCATTTGATAAGCAGGGGATTGATTATCAGGTGATCGATCTCACCCAGGATCAGCAGGCGCTGAACCACGTTAAATCATTGGGTTATCATCAGGTTCCGGTGATTATCGCCGGTGACGATCACTGGTCCGGTTTCCGGCCGGACAAAATCGGCGCGCTGGCGCTCACCTGCTGAGGCTCGACGATGAATCCGCTGGTCTATTTCTCCAGCAGTTCGGAGAACACCCACCGATTCGTTGAGAAACTGGGCCTGCCGGCGATCCGCATTCCGATCGCCGGCGCCCGCAGCAAATTGCTGATGGAACAACCCTATATCTTGATCGTGCCCAGCTATGGCGGCGGCAGCGCCGTCGGCGCGGTGCCGATCCAGGTGATCCGCTTTCTCAACGTTCCGCAAAACCGTTCATACCTGCGCGGCGTCATCGCCGCCGGGAACACCAACTTCGGCGCAGCGTACGGCATCGCCGGCGACATCATCGCCAAAAAATGCCAGGTGCCTTTTTTGTACCGCTTCGAGCTGCTCGGCACCGCGCAAGACGTTGAAAACGTTCGACAGGGAGTAACCGCATTTTGGCAACGACAGAACTGACCAGGCCCGAGACGGGCGCGCTGGATTACCATTCGCTCAACGCGATGCTCAATCTTTACGATGCGGAAGGCCGGATCCAGTTCGACAAGGATCGGCTGGCGGCGCGGCACTACTTCCTGCAGCACGTCAACCAAAACACCGTGTTCTTCCATAACCTGGAGGAAAAGCTGCGCTATCTGGTGGAAGAAGGCTACTACGAGCCGCAGGTGCTGGCGCAGTACGAGTTCCCGTTTATCAAGCAGCTGTTCCAGCAGGCCTACGCCAAAAAATTCCGCTTCGAGACCTTCCTCGGCGCCTTCAAGTACTACACCAGCTATACGCTCAAAACCTTCGACGGCAAGCGCTATCTGGAACGCTACGAAGATCGGGTGTGCATGGTGGCGATGACGCTGGCGGCGGGCGATACCGCCCTGGCGCAGGATCTGGTGGAGGAGATGATTTCGGGCCGCTTCCAGCCGGCCACGCCGACCTTCCTCAACTGCGGCAAACGCCAGCGCGGCGAACTGGTCTCCTGCTTCCTGCTACGCATCGAAGACAATATGGAATCGATCGGCCGGGCGGTGAACTCCGCGCTGCAGCTGTCGAAACGCGGCGGCGGCGTGGCCTTCCTGCTGAGCAATATTCGCGAAGTGGGCGCGCCGATCAAGCGCATCGAGAACCAGTCTTCCGGCGTCATTCCGATCATGAAAATGCTCGAAGATGCCTTCTCCTACGCCAACCAGCTCGGCGCACGCCAGGGAGCCGGCGCGGTATATCTCAACGCCCACCACCCGGACATTCTGCGTTTTCTCGACACCAAGCGGGAAAACGCCGACGAGAAGATCCGCATCAAAACGCTGTCGCTGGGGGTGGTGATCCCGGATATCACCTTTGAGCTGGCGAAGAACAACGAGGAGATGTACCTGTTCTCGCCCTACGACGTCGAGCGGGTGTATGGCGTGCCGTTTTCGGAGATTGCCGTCAGCGAGAAGTACCGCGAGATGGTGGACGACAAGCGCATCCGCAAGTCGCGCATCAATGCGCGCGAATTCTTCCAGGTGCTGGCGGAGATCCAGTTCGAATCCGGCTACCCGTATGTCATGTTCGAGGACACGGTCAACCGGGAGAACCCGATCGCCGGTCGCATCAACATGAGCAACCTGTGTTCGGAGATCCTGCAGGTCAACCGCGCCAGTACGTATCATGAAGATCTGAGCTACGATCGCATCGGCAAGGACATCTCCTGCAACCTCGGCTCGCTGAACATCGCCAAAACCATGGACGCACCGGACTTCGGCAAAGCGATCGAGACCGCGATCCGTGCGCTGACCGCGGTGGCCGACATGAGCGACATCCGCTCGGTGCCGTCGATCGCCGAAGGCAACCGCAGCGCCCGCGCCATCGGTCTCGGTCAGATGAACCTGCACGGTTACCTGGCGCGCGAGCGTATCTTCTACGGCTCGGAAGAAGGCATCGACTTCACCAATCTCTATTTCTATACCGTGGCCTATCACGCCATCCGCGCCTCTAACCGGCTGGCGATCGAGCGCGGCGGCGCCTTTGACGGCTTTGAGCACTCGCGCTATGCCAGCGGCGAGTACTTCGACAAATACACCGAACGCGACTGGCTGCCGCAGACCGAGCGGGTGCGCGAGCTGTTCGCCGCCGCCGGCATCGCCATTCCGGGGCGCGACGAGTGGCGCGCGCTGCGCCAGTCGGTGATGATGCACGGGCTGTACAACCAGAACCTGCAGGCGGTGCCGCCGACCGGCTCCATCTCGTACATCAACAACGCCACCTCCAGCATTCATCCGATCGTTTCGCGCATCGAGATCCGCAAGGAAGGCAAGATCGGCCGCGTTTACTACCCGGCGCCTTACATGACCAACGACAACCTGGCGTATTACCAGGATGCCTACGAGATTGGCCCGGAGAAAATCATCGATACCTATGCCGCCGCCACGCAACACGTCGATCAGGGGCTGTCGCTGACGTTGTTCTTCCGCGATACCGCCACCACCCGCGACATCAACCGCGCGCAGATCTACGCCTGGCGCAAAGGCATCAAGACCATTTACTACATCCGCCTGCGCCAGATGGCGCTGGAAGGCACCGAGGTGCAGGGCTGCGTGTCCTGCTCGCTGTGAGGCAACTTATGACGACCGTAACATCGGCGCCGCTGGTGCGCGCCATCAACTGGAACATCATCGAAGACGACAAGGATCTGGAGGTGTGGAACCGCCTGACCTCCAACTTCTGGCTGCCGGAGAAGGTGCCGCTGTCCAACGATATCCCCTCCTGGGCCACGCTGACGCCGAAGGAGCAGCAGCTGACCATTCGGGTGTTCACCGGGCTGACGCTGCTGGACACCATCCAGAACACCGTCGGCGCGCCGGCCCTGATCGCCGATGCGCTGACGCCGCACGAAGAGGCGGTGTACTCCAACATCAGTTTTATGGAGGCGGTGCACGCCCGCTCTTACAGCTCAATCTTCTCCACCCTGTGCCAAACGCCGGACGTGGATGACGCCTATCGCTGGAGCGAGGAAAACCGCGCGCTGCAGAAGAAAGCCGGCATCATTCTGGCTCACTACCGCAGCGACGATCCGCTGCTGAAAAAAGTCGCCAGCGTCTTCCTCGAGTCGTTCCTGTTCTATTCGGGCTTTTACCTGCCGATGTACTGGTCCAGCCGCGCCAAGCTGACCAACACCGCCGATCTGATCCGCCTGATCATTCGCGACGAAGCGGTGCACGGCTACTATATCGGCTATAAGTTCCAGAAAGGGCTGGAGAAGGTGGACGCCGCGCGGCGCCAGCAGGTGAAAAACTTCGCCTTCGATCTGCTGCAGGATCTGTACGACAACGAGGTGCGTTACACCGAGGAGCTGTACGACGGCGTCGGCTGGACGGAAGACGTGAAGACCTTCCTGCACTACAACGCCAACAAGGCGCTGATGAACCTCGGGTATGAAGCGCTGTTCCCACCGGCGATGGCGGAGGTCAACCCGGCGATCCTGTCGGCGCTGTCGCCGAACGCCGACGAAAACCACGACTTCTTCTCCGGCTCAGGGTCGTCCTACGTCATCGGCAAGGCGGTCAACACCGAGGATGAGGACTGGGATTTCTGAGGCTGGCTAGCCGTATCAGGAATAAACCTTCACGGGAGTGCGGCGTGTCGTGCTCTCGCGACTATGTGTTTTGCTTGAATTCCGCACGCAGCTCAAGCCGCCGCCAGATGGCGCGTTTCTCCGCGTCGCTGGCGGTCGGCCAGGCGGCGATCTCCGCCCGCGTGCGCCGGCATCCGCGGCACTGCTGGGTTTCGTCGTCGATCCGGCACAGGCTGACACAGGGCGATCTGACGCCAGGATGGGATTGCTGAGTGTGGCCCGCCATACGTTGCCCTTGATGTGATATGTTCCGCCACAGGATACCCGATCCGGCGGCGGCGCGTCGCCAATCAGATGATGCCGCCGTTGGCGCGCAGGGTTTGGCCATTGATCCAGCCGCCGTCGGCCCCGGCGAGAAAAGCCACCGCCGCGGCGATATCGTCCGGCGTACCCAGGCGTTCCAACGGCGCCATCTTCGCCAGCCGCTCGATAAGCTCCGGGGTTTTGCCGTCGAGGAACAAGCCGGTGGCAGTCGGCCCCGGCGCGACGGCGTTCACCGTGATATTGCGGCCGCGCAGCTCTTTCGCCAGCACGCTGGTCAGCGCTTCGATCGCCGCCTTACTGGCGGCATACATGCCGTAACCCGGCTGCAGCAACCCCACCACGCTGGAGGAGAAGTTGATGATGCGGCCATTGTCGCGCAGGCGCTTCGCCGCCTCGCGCATCGCATTGAAGCTGCCTTTCAGGTTGATGTCGAGCAGGCGATCCGCGTCTTCATCCCTCATGTCCGCTATCGGCGCCAGCGCGATCACCCCGGCGTTATTGACCAGCACGTCGACACCGCCAAACGCCTGTTCGGCGCTGTCGAACAGCCGGGTGACCGCAGCCGCATCGCTGACGTCGGCCTTGACGCTCAAGGCGCGGCCGCCGCGCTGTTCTATCTTGCGCACCAGCTCATCGGCCGGTGCCGGATTGCCTGAATAGTTGATGATGACGGTAAAGCCATCGGCGGCCAGACGCTCGGCGATGGCCGCGCCGATGCCGCGGGATGCGCCGGTGACGATGGCGACGGAGTGAGTTTTCTGGTTCATCGGGAGCTCCTTAAAGAAAACGACAGGCATGACGTTAATCATGCACGGTTTATCACGGCGAATCAGCCCCGATTCTCTGGCATCATAATCCCAAATTATCGAACAATGCCGCTGGGCTCTGTTCGATGGCCGCCCAACGGGCGGCCATCTCCGTTACAGCGCGCCGTAATTCAGCGGCACCCAGGTGTAACCGTCGCCCTGGCGGTTCAAATACCCCAACCCCGGGAACGACAGGTGTGCGCCCCCCACCAGCTCGCTCTGCCGCGCGCTATCGCCAAATATCCGCAGCCGCTGAGCGACCGCCGCCTTGGCATCGTTATCAAAGCTGATAGCCACCTTCGGATGCGGCATCTGCACCGCCGCCACGTGGATCAGATCCCCCAGCAGCAACAGCTTCTGGCCCTGGCTGGTCACCTGATACACGCTATGCCCCGGCGTATGGCCGTGGGCGGCAAAGGCGGCAATGCCCGGGGAAAGCTCACCGTCGCCGCTGAACGGCTTAAAGTGGCCGGCCGCCTGATACGGCTTGATCACTGCCTGAGCCCTTTCGAAGTTGCTCTTATTGCCCGCGCTAGCCTGTTTCAGTTTGTCCGCGCTTAGCCAGAAGTCCGCGTCCTGGCTGGCGGCGCGCACCACCGCATTGGGGAATACCGCCTTGCCGTCGTGCGTCAGGCCGCCGAGGTGGTCCGGGTGCATGTGGGTCAGGTAGATCTCATCCACCTGCTCCGGCTGGTAGCCCGCCGCACGCAGGTTATCCACCAGCTTGCCCAGGCCGTCGCCCAGCAGCTGGCCAGCGCCGCTGTCGATCATCACCAGCTTGTCGCCGGTATTGATCAGATAAGCATTGACCGAGGTGACCACCGGCAGGCTTTGATGCCGCTCGGCCAACCCGGCGGCGATCTGCTGCGGCGTACTGTTCAGCAACAGCTTGTCCGCCGGCAGGCGAATAATGCCGTCGGACAACGCGGTCACTTCAAAGCTGCCCAGCATGATGCGGTAAAATCCCGGCGTCGGGGTTTTGGCCTGCGGCGCGGCGGCGCCGGCCTGTAACGACATAACGGCCAGCGCCGCGCCCAACAGACAACGTTTCCAGAACATGATGACTCCTTGCGAGAATTGAACAGCGCTAAGTATTGACGCAAAAAGCCCGATGCGCCTGTTTAATAAATGCCTTTGATAAATATATAAACAATATATTTATTATTAATAATTTTGTTTGCCGCCCCACACAACCCCAATCCATATTTTCTCGTTCGCCACTTGGTTATTTTCCTTACTCCCTAAACCAAGAGTGAGGAAATATCATGAACTATCAATTCGAAAACCTGGTCTTTGAAGGCGGCGGCGTAAAAGGCATCGCCTATGGCGGCGCGCTGGAATTGCTGGAGGCCAAAGGCATCATGCCGCAGATCAAGCAAACCTCCGGTGCCTCGGCGGGCGCCATCGCCGCACTGCTGGTCGGCCTGGGCTGCAGCTCGGCAGACGTAACCAAAATTCTGTCGGCGATGGATTTTAAAAAATTCCTCGATTATAACGGCGGCTTTTTCGGCACGATCCAGGACGCCTATCGCCTGTTCAATCAATACGGCATCGCGCCCGGCGATTATTTCTATCAATGGTCGCGCGATATTATCAAACAATATACCGGCAACCCGGATATTACCTTCGAGCAGTTCGAAGCGATGAAAACGGCGAAAGGGTTCAAGTCGATTTACTTTATCGGCGCCAACCTCAACAGCGGCCAACGCGAGGTCTATTCTCACCGCACCACGCCGCGCATGAAAGTGGCGGACGGCCTGCGCATTTCGATGTCGTTCCCGTTCGCCTTCGTAGCGAAGAACAATACCCTGGGCGACCTGTGCATCGACGGTGGCATGATCGACAACTATCCGGTGCGGCTATTCGATTATGACTTCTCCGCCACGCCGCCTTACATCGACAGCGCCAGCCAGCGCATCAACACCCGCACGCTGGGCATTCGCCTGGATTCCGCCAGCGAAATCGCCCAGGCCGCCGGCCAGGCCGGCCCGCGCACGCCGGTCAACAACCTGTTTGATTTCACCCTGGCGGTGGCCAACGTGATGCTGGACATCCAAACCAAGGTGCATCTGGACAGCGATGACTGGAAACGCACCGTGTATGTCGACACGCTCGACGTCGGCACGCTGGAGTTCGGCATCAGCGAGGAGAAGAAACGCGCGCTGATCGAATCCGGCCGTCGCGGCGTAGAGCGCTACTTCGCCTGGTATGACGCCGCCATGAAACAGGCGGCGTAACCGGTGTTTTCCCGCCTGCGCGTCAGGCCGGCGCGCGGGCAAAAAAAATCCCCGCGGGGGCGGGGAAAGGCAAAGTAACGCTAAGGATTTATAGGAGTTATACGAAGAACTTGGCCAACACCAGCAGCGACAGCGAGACGTTGATAGCGCCGCCGATACGGGTTGCGATCTGGGCGAACGGCATCAGCGACATGCGGTTGCCGGCGGTGAGGATCGCGACGTCGCCGGTGCCGCCCTGCCCACTCTGGCAGCAGGAGACGATCGCCACGTCGATAGGGTGCATGCCGATTTTCTTGCCGACGAAGAAACCGGTCGCCACCAGCGCGCTGACGGTCGTGACGATCACGATCAGGTTCTGTACGGTAAACGCGTCCACCAGCTCCTGCCACGGCGTGATGGCTACCCCGACCGCGAACAGGATCGGATAAGTCACGGCGGTGCGGAAGAATTTGTACACCACCTGCGAGCCTTCCTGAATGCGCGGCGACACCCCGTGCGCCAGTTTCACCGCCACGGCGGCGAACAGCATGCCCACCGGCGCCGGCAGGCCGATCAGACGGTGCAGCAGCATGCCCACCATATACAGCAGAATGGCCAGCAGCGCGCCGCAGGCGATGGTGCTGACGTCCACCTTGCCACTGATTTTTTCCACCGCGTTCATGTTGCTGTCGCCCTGCTTACTCGGCATCAGGCTGCCTTCGCCGGTCAGGTGCGGATAACGCTTGCCCAGTTGGTTGAGCAGACCGGCGATGACGATGGCGGTCAGGCTGCCGAGCATCACGATCGGCAGAATGCGCCCCAGCGCCACGCCCTGCTCCATGTGCAGGATCGCCGCGTAGCCCATCGATAGCGGGATCGCCCCTTCACCCACGCCGCCAGCCATGATCGGCAGGATCAGGAAGAAGAAGATCTGGAACGGCTCCAGGCCCAGCGCCATGCCGACGCCCATCCCCACCAGCATGCCGACGATCTCGCCGCACAGCATCGGAATGAAGATGCGCAGGAAACCCTGGATCAACACCTGGCGGTTCATGCTCATGATGCTGCCGACGATGATGCAGCAGATGTAGAGATAAAGAATGTTGGTCGATTTGTAGAACTTGGTGGTCGATTCCACCACCACGTCCGGCAGCAGGCCATAGTGCACCAGCGCGGAAGGAATAAAGGTGGCGCAGATCGCCGCCGCGCCCATTTTGCCGATCAACGGCAGGCGTTTGCCGAATTCGCCACAGGCGAAACCGAAGAACGCCAGGGTGGCCACCATCACCACGATATCGCTCGGCAATTTGCCTTCCAGGCAGTCGAGCAGAATCAATACGCCGGCCAGAATAAAGAACGGTAACGGAATAATCCCTACTTTATAATTGTCCAGTATCCGCCACCATTTCTCACGCAGAGGAATATCGGCGGTCTTGTCTTTGGCTACGAGGTAAGAATCATCTGTTGTGCTCATAATCTGGCCTCTTATTAGTTTGTTCAGCCATCATAGAGAAGCGCACGGATTATCTGCTGTGATTATGTTCAAAGTTAAAAAGGGTTTTTAATGGTGGTTATGGTTTCTATGGGGTTAATTAAGATTATGTAAAAACCGGCGTGGTTTTAATGGTGTTAATACCGTTTTTATTTTAAAGCTTATCAATTTTATCGCAGGCGAACAATTCTCGTCCGGTTCACTCTAATCCCGTGTGAAGGATCACAAGTTGATCGGGCGCAATATTACAGACCCCGCTTCTCGTGATAGGGTAAGGCTTCAGGATCTCTTTACGGTGAAGCTCCGCCATGCGCCTCAAACTCTCATTTCAAATCAAGCTGTTTCTGTGCCTGGTGGCCTTCTCCTGCCTGCTGCTGACTTGCATCGGCGCCTACACCTATTACCAGTTGGATGCGCAGCTGCACCGCGATCTCGGCGCCCGCGCCCAGGTGCAGGCGCGGGAAATCGCCCTCATTCCTTCGCTGGTGGACGCAGTGGAAAAACACGACGCCGCCAGAATTGCCGCGCTGATGAAAAAAATCCGCGCCAGCAGCGACGCCAGTTATATCGTCATCGGCGATAGTCATGCCCGCCACCTTTATCATTCCGAATACGAAGGCCGCCTGGGTACGCCGATGATCGGCGGCGATAATAAAGAGGTGCTGGAAGGGAAAAGCATTATTTCCATTCGCAAGGGCGGCATTGGCGTTTCATTGCGCAGCAAGGCGCCGATCCTGGATGAAAATAATCACGTGATCGGCATCGTTTCCGTCGGCTATTTGAAATCGCACATAGATAATTTAAATGCCAGGACGTTGACGCAAATTATCGGCTCCATCGTCCTGCTGCTGATCGCCCTGTTCGTCTTTTCCTGGCTGCTGTCGAAAAACCTCAAGCGCCAGATGTTCTGGCTGGAACCGAAAGAGATCGCGCTGCTGGTGCGTCAGCAAAAAGCGCTGCTGGAAGCCATTTATGAGGGCGTGATCGCCATCGATCCACAGCAGCGGATCATCACCATCAACCATGCGGCGCGCGAGCTATTGGATCTGCACCAGCCGGCCGCCAGTTTACTGGGCCGGCCGATCGGCGACGTGATCCAGGCGCAGCCTGACTTCTTCGCCGCCGCGCAACTGGGCCAGGATACGCACGACGAGGTGTGCCGCTTCAACCACGTGCGGGTGATCGCCAGCCGGGTGCGCATCATGCAGGAGCAGGAGCTGCAAGGCTGGGTGATCAGCTTCCGCGACAAAAACGACATCAATACCCTGAGCAGCCAGCTCAGCCAGGTGAAACGCTATGCCGACAACCTGCGCATCATGCGCCACGAGCAGCTGAACTGGACCGCCACGTTGGCCGGGCTGTTGCATATGCAGCGCTACGACGAGGCCATTCGCTATGTGGAAGCCCAGTCGGAGGGTGCGCAGGAGATCCTCGATTTCATCTCGCAGCGCTTCAGTTCGGCGGCGCTGTGCGGCCTGCTGCTGGGCAAATATTCCAGCGCCAGAGAAAAAGGCATCGAGCTGCGCTTCGATCCGGCCTGCCAACTGCGGCAGATCCCGGCGGCGCTGAATGAGACCGAACTGATGTCGATCGTCGGCAACCTGCTGGATAATGCGGTGGAAGCGACGCTGCACTGCCCGGCTCCGCACGACGCGATCGAACTCTATATCAGCGATGGCAGCGACGAGCTGGTGATCGAGGTGGCGGATCGCGGCACCGGCATCGCCGAGGAGATTCGTGATACGCTGTTTGAACAGGGCGTCACCACCAAAGCGGATAAAAGCGACCACGGCATTGGCCTGCATCTGGTCGCCAGCCATGTGGCGCAGGCGCACGGCAGCATAGAAGTGTCGGACAACGAGCCGCACGGCGCGATATTCTCTATATTTATCCCTAAATAAAACCCATAACCCGATTTTTTGAGCACCCGATTATGTCACACCTAGCACTGGACGTTCTGATCGTGGAAGACGAGCCGCAACTGGCGACGCTGCACGCGGAGTTCATCGAGAAAAATTTCAACCTGCGGGTGGTGGCTTACGCCGCCACGCTGGCCGAAGCGCGGGCCAAAGCCAACGAGCATCAGCCTCGGCTAATCCTGCTGGATAACTTCCTGCCGGACGGCCAGGGCATCGAGCTGATGGAAGAACCGGCGGTGAAGAATCCCGCCTGTTCGGTGATCTTCATCACCGCCGCCAGCGACATGCATACCTGCAGCCAGGCGATCCGCAACGGCGCCTTCGATTACATCATCAAACCGGTGTCCTACAAGCGGCTGCGCAATTCGCTCGAACGCTTCATGCAGTTCGTGCAGACCCAGCGCACCTTCAAGATCATCGATCAGGACAACGTCGATGCGCTGTATAACCTGCAGTCGAAACAGTTCTCCAGCGAGCCGAGCGCCAAAGGCATCGAAACCAACACGCTGGAGCTGGTGCAGGCGCTGTTTATCGCCCAGCCGGCGGTGGCGCATGCGGTGGAAGACGTGGTTGAGCAAGTCGGCATCAGCAAGACCACCGCTCGCCGGTATCTGGAATATTGCGTCGCCACCCAGTTCGTGCGGGTGGAGATGCTGTACGGCAATATCGGCCATCCGCGGCGGCTGTATCGCAAGGCCTGAGGCTGCCATCTGGCTGTCATACTCAGGCGATAACATGACGCTCGACGATATCCCCCTCGATATCGGCACCTGTCGTTAAAACTGATGAAATACTGATGACTTTTGCCCGGCCTCTGGTCGGGTTTTTTATTATCCGAACGGCAGGCGCGGCGCCAAAATATCTCTCTGCACCACACCGTATTATTTTCCCAAAAACCAAACCATTATGCCGAATAATGACCGTCAATTTTGAGTCACGGGCCAAATTACCATAACTAATTAAAACCTTGATGTAAACCACTAATATCCCATTTAAATGACATTGAGGGTTGTCTCAGATATTCACTGTGTTAGGGTAAAAAGCTCTTTTATTTTGCTAAGGACAGCCCATAACGCGTTAATTAAACCAGAGGAAACAGCAAATTGCATGGCAATTAAACTCGAAGTAAAAAACCTGTATAAGATATTTGGCGAACACCCGGAACGCGCATTCAAACTGCTGGATAAAGGTCTGACAAAAGATCGGCTGTTTGAAAAAACCGGCTTATCGCTCGGCGTAAAAGACGCCACTCTGGCCATTGAAGAAGGCGAGATATTTGTCATCATGGGGCTCTCCGGTTCCGGCAAGTCCACCCTGGTACGCCTTCTCAATCGTCTGATAGAACCCACCCGCGGTCAGGTGCTGATCGACGGTGAGGACATCGCCAAAATATCTGACACCGCACTGCGCACCGTGCGGCGAAATAAGATCAGCATGGTATTCCAGTCATTCGCGCTAATGCCGCACATGAATGTGCTGAATAACACCGCTTTCGGTATGGAGTTAGCCGGCATACCGCTGCAGGAGCGCCAGGAAAAAGCGCTGGATGCCCTGCGTCAGGTCGGGCTGGAGAATTATGCGCTGTCTTATCCGGATGAATTATCCGGCGGTATGCGCCAGCGCGTGGGATTAGCCCGCGCCCTGGCCAATAACCCGGATATATTATTGATGGACGAAGCCTTCTCGGCGCTCGATCCGTTAATTCGTACCGAAATGCAGGATGAGCTGGTGAAATTACAGGCTCAGCATCAGCGCACCATCGTGTTTATTTCCCACGATCTGGACGAAGCGATGCGCATTGGCGATCGCATCGCCATCATGCAGGGCGGTGAGGTGATCCAGGTCGGCACGCCGGACGAGATCCTGAACAACCCGGCCAACGACTATGTGCGCACCTTCTTCCGCGGCGTGGACATCAGTCATGTATTCAGCGCCAAGGATATCGCCCAACGGCGCCCGGTGACGCTGATCCGCAAAACCCCCGGTTTTGGCCCCCGCTCGGCGCTGCAGCTGCTGCGCGATGAGGACCGTGATTATGGTTATGTTGTTGAACGCGGGAAGAAATTTATCGGCGTGGTGTCGATAGAGTCGTTGAAAAAGGCGCTGTCCGCCAATCAAACGCTGGACGATGCCCTGCTCGAGGCCCCCGCCGCCGTGCCGGCCGACACGCCGCTCAGCGATCTGATTTCCCTGGTCGCCCAGGCGCCGTGCGCGGTGCCGGTGGTGGGCGAAGAACATAACTATCTCGGCATCATCTCCAAGGCCATGCTGCTGCAGGCGTTGGACAAGGAGGGCTCAACCAATGAGTGATACCACGCAAACCCAAGATCCCTGGGCTACCGCACCGGCCGATACCGGCGCCGCACCTGCCAGCGATGCCGCCGCCAACGCCGGTGACGCCTGGTCCAGCGCGCCGCCGCCGGCCGCACATGACGCCGCCGGGCAAAGCGCCGATTGGCTCAGCGGCGCCCCGGCGCAGCCGGAGCACTTCAGCCTGCTCGATCCGTTCCACAAAGCCTGGGTGCCGTTCGACACCTGGGTCACGCAAGGCATCGACTGGCTGGTGCTGCACTTCCGCCCGCTGTTCCAGGGCATCCGCGTGCCGGTGGACATGATCCTGAGCGGCTTCCAACAACTGCTGCTGGGCATGCCGGCGCCGATCGCCATTCTGGTGTTCTCGCTGCTCGCCTGGCAGGTCTCGGGCCTCGGCATGGGCGCCGCGACGCTGCTCTCCCTGATCGCCATCGGTGCCATCGGCGCCTGGTCGCAGGCGATGGTCACGCTGGCGCTGGTGCTGACCGCGCTGTTCTTCTGCATCCTTATCGGCCTGCCGCTCGGCATCTGGCTGGCGCGCAGCAAGCATGCCGCCAAGGTGATTAGGCCGCTGCTCGACGCCATGCAAACCACTCCGGCCTTCGTCTATCTGGTGCCGATCGTCATGCTGTTCGGCATCGGCAACGTGCCGGGCGTGGTGGTAACCATCATCTTCGCGCTGCCGCCGATCGTGCGTCTGACCATTCTCGGCATCAAGCAGGTGCCGGAGGATCTGATCGAGGCCGCCGAATCCTTTGGCGCCAGCCCGCGCCAGCTGCTGTTCAAAGTGCAGCTGCCGCTGGCGATGCCGACCATCATGGCCGGCGTTAACCAGACGCTGATGTTGGCGCTGTCGATGGTGGTCATCGCCTCGATGATCGCCGTCGGCGGCCTGGGACAGATGGTGCTGCGCGGCATCGGTCGGCTGGACATGGGCTTGGCCGCCGTCGGCGGGGTCGGCATCGTGATCCTGGCGATCATTCTCGATCGCCTCACCCAATCGCTGGGGCGCGATCGCCGCAGTAAAGGCATCGGCCGCTGGTATCGCCGCGGCCCCATCGGGTTACTGACTCGCCCGTTCATCAAGCAAGCCTGACGCTTTTCCCGCCGGCGGCTGCGGCCCCGGCGGGCTATGACACCACCACATCGAAAGAGGGGAAACACTATGCGCACCACGGGCATCTGGGCTCTCGCCCTGACGACGCTGATTGGCTCACAGAGCGTGAGCGCGGCAGATTTACCCGGCAAGGGGATCGCGGTACAGCCGGTGCAAAGCACCATTTCCGAAGAGACTTTCCAGACGCTGCTGGTCAGCAAGGCGCTGGAAAAATTGGGTTACGACGTGAAAGAACCGCGTGAAGTGGATTACAACGTCGCCTACACTTCGATCGCCTCCGGTGACGCGACCTTTATCGCGGTCAACTGGGATCCGCTGCACGCCGATCAGTACAAGGCCGCCGGCGGCGACGCCAAGTTCTACCGCGAAGGCGTCTACGTCAACGGCGCCGCGCAGGGCTACCTGATCGACAAGAAAACCGCCGAGCAATACCACATCACCAACGTCGAGCAGCTCAAGGATCCCAAGATCGCCAAGCTGTTCGACACCAACGGCGACGGCAAGGCCGATCTGACCGGCTGCACCCCGGGCTGGGGCTGCGAAGCGGTGATCAACCACCACATCAAGGCCTATGGCCTGAGCAACACCGTCGAGCACAATCAGGGCAACTACGCGGCGATGATCGCCGACACCATTACCCGCTACAAAGAGGGTAAACCGGTGCTGTATTACACCTGGACGCCGTACTGGGTCAGCGATGTGATGGTGCCGGGCCGCGACGTGGTCTGGCTGCAGGTGCCGTTTTCCTCCCTGCCGGGCGAGCAGAAAAACGTTGACACCAAACTGCCTAACGGCGCCAACTACGGCTTCCCGGTCAACACCATGCGCATCGCCGCCAACAAGCAGTGGGCCGCAGCCAATCCGGCGGCCGCCAAGCTGTTCGCCATCATGAAGCTGCCGATCGCCGACATCAACGCGCAAAACCTGCGCATGCATGAAGGCCAGGCTTCGGAAGCCGATATCCAGAACCACGTTAACGGCTGGATCAAGGCGCATCAGGCCACCTTCGACGGCTGGGTGAAAACCGCCGCCGCAGCGGCGAAGCCGTAACCGTTCAGGGGCGCCGCCTTTGCCGCGCCCCTACCCCGCCATATCGATGCCGCTGAACTGTAAAAAACGTGCGGCGGCGTTCGACAAGGGCTGCGGCCAAATGCAATACACCTGGCGCCGCGGCCCGTCTTCAATCGGAATCGACACCAACGCGCTTAAGCGTTGCGCGGTCGAGACAGGTACGATACCCGCCGCCAACCCGCGCCGCACCAGATTCTCCAGCCATTCGATATGATCGATCTCAAAACTGACGTGCCGGCGGATGCCCGCCGCCAGGAAGGCGCGATCGGTTTGGCGCCGCGCGCCGGTGCCGCTGTAGAAATCCACCAGCGGCACTTCCGCCAGCGCTTGCAGGTTGACCCGCTCACGGTTGGCCAGCGGGTGCTGCGGCGCCACCAGCGCCACCAGCGGCTCATCGGTCAACTGCCGGTGCGACATCGGCAGTAAATCGACATCGCCGGGCCAGATGCCGACGAACGCCATATCACACTTCTGCTGACGCACGTCCTCCAACAGGGCTTCGCTCATGCCAACGTAAAGGCGGATGTTCACCGCCGGATAGTGGCGATGAAACTTGTCGAGCTTTTCGGTCAGATCAATCGCGTTTATGGTTGAAATCGTGCCGATGGTCAGGGTGCCGGACACCGCATCGCCGGCGGCGGTCACCTCTTCCACCAGCGCCTGCTGCGCCGCCAACAGCCGCTGCGCCGACGGAATGAAAGCCTGGCCGGCCGGGGTCAACCGCACCCGGCGCGAGGTGCGTTCAAACAGCGTACAGCCCAGCTCTTCTTCCAGTTTGGCGATCTGGTGGCTGAGCGCCGACTGCACCGTATGGCAGCGCTGCGCCGCCCGGGTGAAACTCTGTTCTTCCGCCACCGCCAGCGCATAGCGGATCTGTTTCAGGTTCATGGCATCTATCTTGAAATGAGATAAATCAAATGAAAATTATACATTGGTTTCCGCAGACGCGTTGCCGGATACTGCGCGCTATCTTCTTCCCGTGATGAAAAAATCATGACCCCAAAAAACGCCCATCCGGGCCTCAGCCCGGCGCTGACCGTGCTGATCGCCATCGCCACCGGCCTGGCGGTCGCCAGCAACTATTACGCGCAACCGCTGCTGGAAACCATCGCCACCAGTTTCAACCTGTCGGTCAACCAGGCCGGCTTTATCGTCACCGCCGCGCAGCTCGGTTACGCCACCGGCCTGCTGCTGCTGGTGCCGCTCGGCGACATGTTCGAGCGCCGCGGGCTGATCGTTTTCATGACGCTGCTGGCCGCCGGGGGCATGCTGATCACCGCCACCTCCGCCACGCTGCCGATGATGATCCTCGGCACCGCGCTCACCGGGCTGTTCTCGGTAGTGGCGCAGATCCTGGTGCCGCTGGCCGCCACGCTGGCCCACCCGGAAAAGCGCGGCAAGACCGTCGGCATCATCATGAGCGGCCTGCTGCTCGGCATCCTGCTGGCGCGCACCGTCGCGGGCGCACTGGCGTCGTTCGGCGGCTGGCGCACCATCTACTGGGCCGCCAGCGTGCTGATGATCCTGATGGCGCTGATCCTGTGGCGCGCGCTGCCGCGCTATAAGCAACACTCCGGGCTGAACTACCCGCAGCTGCTGGCCTCGATCTTCAGCCTGTTCTGCCGCACGCCGCTGCTGCGCACCCGCGCCATCCTCGGCGCCCTGTCGTTCGCCAACTTCAGCGTGCTCTGGACCTCAATGGCCTTTTTGCTCGCCGCGCCGCCGTTCAACTATTCCGAGGGGGTGATTGGGCTGTTCGGCCTGGTGGGCGCCGCCGGCGCGCTGGCGGCTTCGCGCGCCGGGCATCTGGCGGACAAAGGCAAGGCCGGGCTGACCACCACCGTCGGCCTGGCGTTGCTGCTGCTGTCCTGGATCCCTATCGCGTTCGCCAAACAATCGCTGTGGGCGCTGATCGCCGGCATCCTGATCCTCGATCTGGCGGTGCAGGCGGTACACGTCACCAACCAGAGCGTGATGTACCGCATCATGCCGGACGCGCGCAACCGCCTGACCGCCGGCTACATGACCAGCTACTTTATCGGCGGCGCGCTCGGTTCGCTGCTCTCCGCCTCGGCCTATCAACATGCCGGTTGGTACGGCGTGGCCGCCGCCGGCGGGGTGTTATGCCTGCTCAACCTGCTGACCTGGTGGCTCGGCAAGCACCACGATCCGCAGGGGCCGGCAGTAATCTGATTATCGTGCAAATAGTCACTAAAGAAATTTATTAGCGGTGCAGGGTATAAACATTACTTACTCTCTGGTAATGTTCTGGGCATAAACTATTGAAGTCCTATCTACCCTGCGATCCACAACCATGCAAAGCCAAGCTGCAGACAGCCTCAATCCGCCCGCCGTCAGCGCCACCTTCGCCAACGGCGTCGTCGACAGTTTGCCGATCGTCATCGGGTATGTCCCGGTGGCGTTCGCCTTCGGCCTCAGCGCCGTCAAACTGGGTTTTTCCCCGCTGGAAAGCATTTTCTTCTCCTGCATCATCTACGCCGGCGCCAGCCAGTTCGTGATCACCGCCCTGCTGAGCGCCGGGATGTCGCTGTGGGTCTCCGCATTGACGGTGATGGCGATGGACGTGCGCCACCTGCTGTACGGCCCGGCGCTGCGTCACCGCATCGTCTCGCGCATGTCGCCCGGCAAAACGGCGATATGGGCCTTTGGCCTGACCGATGAGGTCTTCGCCGCCGCCACCGCCAGGCTGATGCGCAATAACCGCAGCTGGAGCGAAAACTGGATGCTGGGCATCGCGCTCTGTTCCTGGCTCTCCTGGGTGGCCGGCACCGCGCTCGGCGCGCTGTTCGGCAACGGCCCGCTGGAGCAGTTCCCGGTGATCGAGGCCTCACTGGCCTTCATGCTGCCGGCGCTGTTTCTCAGTTTCCTGCTGGCCGCCTTCCGCCGCCCGCAGAGCCTGACTATCGCCGCCGCGCTGGCCGGCGCGCTGCTCGGCGTGGTGCTGTTCTCCATTCCGGTCGCCATTTTGGCCGGCATCGGCGCCGGCTGCATTGCCGCCCTGTTCCAGCCAGCTCCGGCGGAGGCCAGCCATGAACACTGATGTGCTGGTGATCGGCCTGGTGGTGGGCTGCGCCAATTACCTGTTCCGTTATCTGCCGCTGCGGCTGGCGCCGGCGCGCGCCCAGCCCGGCCTCAAACGCGGTAAAGCCGCCCTGTTGCTCGACAGCATCGGCATCGCCTCGATCTGCGCCCTGTTGGTGGTCTCCAGCACGCCGGTGGTGATGCGCGAACCGGACAAGCTGCTGCCGACGTTGGTGGGGTTCGCCGCGCTGGCACTGTGCTTCTACCGCAGCAAAAGCATCATTCTGTCGACGCTGCTCGGCGCAACGGCCTTTGGCGTCACATTAAAACTGTTAATGCTTTTCGGTGCAGGCTGACGCCGCTCCCGATCGTTTGGCTTCACACTGGCGTTTTCAGGCGCCACATCTTTACAAACACTGACAAATGACACGAATTGCTAAATTATCCGCACGGCTGAACATTTACATTATTTGTCACCGTCGTTACTATCTCGAACGAAATTAATGAGGCCCTAAATTATGGAAAGCTCGTTTGCCCCCATAGAACAAATGCTGAATTTCCGCGCCACGCGGCAGAAAGATTTCCCTTATCAGGAAATCCTGCTGACCCGCCTGTGCATGCACATGCAAGGCAAGCTGCTGGAAAACCGCAATAAGATGCTGAAAGCGCAGGGGATTAACGAAACACTGTTTATGGCGCTGATTACCCTGGATGCGCAGGAAAGCCACAGCATCCAACCTTCTGAGCTAAGCTCTGCCCTGGGCTCCTCGCGCACCAATGCAACCCGCATCGCCGACGAGCTGGAGAAGCGCGGCTGGATCGAACGCCGGGAAAGCGACAACGATCGCCGCTGCCTGCATCTGCATCTGACGCCGCAGGGGGAAGAATTTCTCAGTCAACTGCTGCCGCCGCAGCACCAATGTCTGCATTTCCTGTGGTCCACGCTGACCGACGATGAGCAAAAACAGCTGGAACAGCTGACGCGCAAATTGCTGGCACGTCTGGATCAAATGGAAATCACAGAACAGTTACCCTAATTCACAATTTCTGTTCAGGTACCTACTTATGCGATCCCCATTTCACTGGAGATTCACCCCGCTGTTCGCCGTGTTGCTGCTGGCCGGGTGTGCTTCGACCGATAATATTGCCCCGCAATCCACGCTGATGGATCCGCAGAGCCTGCAGTTGGCTCAGCCGAAAGTCAGTTCGCTGGCCGTCAGCCCGCAGTGGTGGCGCGCCCTCAAGGATCCGCAGCTGGACGCCTTGATGACGCAGACGCTGCAAAGTTCGCCGACCCTGCGTCAGGCCGCCGCCCGCGTGCGCGAAGCGCAGAGCGTGGTAGGCGAAGCCAGCGCCGCCAACGGGCCGAACCTGGATCTGAACGCCAGCACCCAGCGCCAGCGCGTGCCGCAGAACGTCAATATGGGGCTGGGGTATCCGCATAAGCCGATCTATTCAAGCTCCAACTCGCTGGGGTTGAACCTGGCGTACGAGTTCGACTGGTGGGGCAAATACCGCAACCAGGTGAACGCCGCCAAGGCGCAAGTGAACGCAGCGCGCGCCGAGCAGGAACAGGCGGCGTTGACGCTGACCAGCTCGGTGGCGTCCGCCTACTACCAGCTGCAGAGCAATCTGGCGCTCGAGAAGCTGCTGCAGCAGGAAGTGAACAACAACGAGCGCCTGACCGCGCTGCGCCAACAGCGCTATCAGGCCGGCCTGACCGGCGTCGACGTGCCGCAACAAACCCAGGCGCAGTCCGACGTCGCCAAACAGCAAATTCTGCAGCTGCAGTCGCAAATCGAACAGCTCAGACACCAGCTCGCCGCGCTGGCGGGCCAGGGGCCGAACGCCATGCAGCACCTGCGTCAGGTGCCTTTGCCCGCAGACAACCTGATGGCGCCGCAGGGCGAGCTGACGGCGGATCTGCTGGGCAAACGCCCGGACATCGCCGCGCAACGCCAGCTGGTGGAGTCTTACAGCCAGCGCGTCAGCGCCGCGCGTAAAGAGTTTTACCCCAGCCTGACCATTTCAGCCTTCGCCGGCCTGATGACCACCAATACCAGTGGCACCAGCCCGAATCTGTTTGAAGCGGCCAGCCAGGCCTGGAACGTGATGCCGGCGATCTCGCTGCCGATCTTCCACGCCGGGGCCCTGCGCAGCAAGCTGGGCGAGGAATCCGCGCTGTATGACGAAGCGGTGGAATCCTACAACCAAACCATCCTGAATGCGGTACAGGAAACCGCCGACGCCATCACCATCCAGCAGAGTTCTGCGCAGCAGCAACTGCAGGCGGCGTCCGCGGCCCAGTCGATGCAACAGGTGTATCAGGTCGCCAACGCCCGTTACCAGGCAGGGATTATCGGGCGCGACGATCTGTTGACCAGCCAGACGCAGCTATTGCAGCAGCAACAGGCGGAGTTGAATGCCAGCAGCAATTTACTGCAGGCGAAGATAGGACTGATCCGCGCGTTGGGCGGTGGCTATCAGGCCCCGGCCGCAGCGGATTCGAAAGCATAATAATATAAGGCTTGGAGAACACCATGAGCGCAAGCGCGGAAACCCAAAACCCGCAGCAGCCGAGCGGCAAAAAGAAGCAGCGCAAATTTTGGCTGCTGTTGCTGACGGTTATTTTCATTGTTATAGGGGTGGCTTATTTAGTGTATTGGTTCCTGGTGCTGCGTCATCACCAGGAAACCGACGACGCCTACGTCTCCGGCAACCAGGTGCAGATCATGGCCCAGGTGTCCGGCAGCGTGAACAGCGTCAACTTCGACAACACCGACTACGTCAAGCAGGGCGACGTGCTGCTGACGCTCGATCCGACCGATGCCGAGCAGGCGTTTGAACGCGCCAAGACCGGCCTGGCCAACAGCGTGCGTCAGACCCACCAGCTGATCATCAACAGCAAGCAGTATCAGGCCAACATCGCCCTGCGCAAGACCGATCTGAGCAAGGCCGAGAACGATCTGAAACGCCGCGTGGTGCTGGGCAGCGTTGACGCCATCGGCCGCGAAGAGCTGCAACACGCTCGCGATGCGGTCGACAGCGCCAAAGCCGCGCTGGAAGTGGCGGTACAGCAATACAACGCCAACCAGGCGATGGTGCTGAACACCCCGCTGGAACAGCAGCCGGCGATCCAACAGGCCGCCGCGCAGATGCGCGACGCCTGGCTGGCGCTGCAGCGTACCAAAGTGATCAGCCCGATTACCGGCTATGTCTCGCGCCGCAGCGTGCAGGTCGGCGCGCAGATCGCCGCCGGTTCGCCGCTGATGGCGGTAGTGCCGGCCGATCACATCTGGGTTGACGCCAACTTCAAGGAAACGCAGATCGCCAATATGCGCATCGGCCAGCCGGCGACGGTGGTCAGCGACGTCTACGGCGACGACGTGGTGTATCAGGGCAAAGTGGCCGGTATCGACATGGGCACCGGCAGCGCCTTCTCGCTGCTGCCGGCGCAAAACGCCACCGGCAACTGGATCAAGGTGGTGCAACGCCTGCCGGTGCGTATTGAGCTCGACGCCAAGCAGGTGGCCGATCATCCGCTGCGCATCGGTCTTTCGACGCTGGTGACCGTCGACACCGCCAATTTGGACGGCCGCGTGCTGGCCGACGTGGTGCGCGACAAACCGCTGTATCAGAGCGACGCGCTGGCGTTGAATCTGGCGCCGGTTAACCAGCTGATCGCCGACGTGATCCATGCGAACGCCGGCTAAGCGCGCGGGAGGCCATCTTGCCACAGAAACCGCTTGAAGGTGCCCAGCTTGCCTGGATGACGGTCGCGCTCGCCATGGCGACCTTCATGCAGGTGCTGGACTCCACCATCGCCAACGTGGCGATCCCCACCATTTCCGGTAACCTCGGGTCTTCCAACTCGCAGGGCACCTGGGTGATCACCTCGTTCGGCGTGGCGAACGCCATCTCGATTCCGATCACCGGCTGGCTGGCGAAGCGTTTCGGCGAAGTGCGGCTGTTCCTTTGGTCCACCGCGCTGTTCGCCATCGCCTCCTGGCTGTGCGGCATCTCCAACAGCCTTGGCATGCTGATCTTCTTCCGCGTGATCCAGGGCGTGGTGGCCGGGCCGCTGATCCCGCTGTCGCAGAGTTTGTTGTTGAACAACTACCCGCCCGCCAAGCGAGCGATGGCCCTGGCGCTGTGGTCGATGACCGTTATCGTCGCGCCAATCTTCGGGCCGATCCTCGGCGGCTACATCAGCGACAACTACCATTGGGGCTGGATCTTCTTCATCAACATCCCGATCGGCGTCTTCGTGATCGTGGCGGCGATGGCGACGTTGAAGGGGCGGGAAACCAAAACCGAGATCAAACCGATCGACACCGTCGGCCTGGTATTGCTGATCGTCGGCATCGGTTCTCTGCAGATCATGCTCGATCAGGGCAAGGAGCTGGACTGGTTCAACTCGACCGAGATCATCACGCTCACCGTCGTGGCGGTGGTGGCGCTGCTGTTCCTGGTGGTGTGGGAGCTGACGGACGACCATCCGGTGGTGGATCTGTCGCTGTTCAAGTCGCGCAACTTCACCATCGGCTGCCTGTGCATCAGTCTGGCGTACATGCTGTACTTCGGCGCCATCGTGCTGCTGCCGCAGCTGTTGCAAGAGGTGTACGGCTATACCGCCACCTGGGCGGGGCTGGCGTCGGCGCCGGTCGGGCTGATCCCAGTGTTGCTGTCGCCGATCATCGGCAAGTTCGGCAACCGGCTCGACATGCGCCGGCTGGTGACCTTCAGCTTCATCATGTATGCCGTGTGCTTCTACTGGCGCGCCTATACGTTTGAACCGGGCATGGACTTCGGCGCATCCGCCTGGCCACAGTTCGTTCAGGGCTTCGCCATCGCCTGCTTCTTCATGCCGTTGACCACCATCACGCTGTCCGGCCTACCGCCGGAACGCATGGCGGCGGCATCGAGCCTGTCGAACTTCACGCGAACGCTGGCGGGCTCGATCGGTACCTCGATCACCACCACCCTGTGGACGCAGCGCGAATCGCAGCACCATTCGCAACTGACGGAGTTCGTCAACCCGTACAACCCGCAGTCGCAGGAGATGTACCGGCAACTGGAGCAGCTCGGCATGAGCAAGCAGCAGGCGTCGGCGTATATCGCCAACGAGATCACCGCGCAGGGCCTGATCATCTCCGCCAACGAGATATTCTGGCTGTCGGCCGGGGTGTTCCTGGTGTTGCTGGTGCTGGTGTGGGTGGCGAAACCGCCATTCAGCTCCGGCGGCGGCGGGGGCGGCGGCGCTCACTAAGCTTCAATAAACGAAACGGGCGCCCTGGGGCGCCCGTTTTTTTATCCGACGTAGAAAATTACGCCTGATTCTGACGCCACCAGTCCGCCAGCAGAATGCCGGTCGCCACGGAAACGTTCAGGCTTTCCACCTTGCCGGTGCCGCCGATGGACACGTTCATATCGCCCTGCTGCCAGGCGCTGTCGCTCAGACCGTCGCGTTCCTGGCCCAGCACCAGCACCATCTTGGCCGGCAGCTTGGCCTGCGCCAGCGCGGTGCCTTTGTGGCTGGAGGTGGTGACGATGGTGTAACCCGCCTTGCGGAAGGTATCCAGCACCGACAGGAAATCATCGGCGTTGATCGCCTTGATGTGCTCCGCGCCGCCTTCTGCGGTGCGCACCGCCGCGCCGGATTCCAGCAGCGCCGGATCCTGCAGCAGCACGCCGTTGACGCCGAAGTGGGCGCAAGAACGAACGATGGCGCCCAGGTTATGCGGGTTGCCCACTTCTTCCAGCGCCAATACGCAGTCGGTCGCCGGCGCGCTTTTCAGGTAGGTCTGCGCATCCAGGCCCTGACGCTTTTTGATCAGGAAGCAGACGCCGCCGTGGTGCTCGGTGCCGGAAGCCTTGGCCAGTTCTTCTTCATCCACCACGTGGTAAGCTTTGCGGTTAGCCGCCATCCAGCGCAGCGCTTCGCGGAAGCGCGGGGTGACCGACTGCACGAACCAGGCGCGCACGATCGCTTCCGGACGGCTGGCGAACAGCGCCTGACAGGCGTTTTCACCGTAAACGCGGGTTTCTTCCGCGCGCTGGCGGCGCAGCTGCTCAGGATCGATAAAGCTTTTGCCGCTGATGCCGCCATGATCGAACGCCGGCTCTTCATTCGGCGCGCGCGAGACGGTTCTCCACGGCGACTCATTGCCACCGCGATCTTCAGAGCGCGCCGGACGGCGAGGACGATCGCTTTCACTGCGGCGGGAGTCGGCGCCGCGGCGATCGTTGCCGCCGCGCGCCTTGTCTTGACCGGTGCGGCCCGATCGCGCACCGTCAGCCGGGCGGCCTTTGCCGGCCGGACGTTTATTCTTGTTACGGTCGTCGCCGTTGTCGTCGTCACTGCGGACGTACATCACTTTGACTTTACCGTTCTTGCCACTAAATGAATCGTTCATTGTCTTCTCCACCAACGCGCAGGGCGCGAAGATTACCTGATGTTGGTGCACGAAGCCACCAACTTGCGCTAAAAGCTCCCAACTATCACATCCATTGAACAAACCTCATTGTTCACGCGCCGGGTTTTGCCGATAATTGTCAGCATTAAAGAAACATCTCCGCAACCGCGTTGCGGGGACCATGCTTTCTCTGTACCCGAGGTCAACATGAATACAGTTTGTGCAGCTTGCAATGCCACCAACCGCGTGCCGGAAGAACGTCTGGCGGACAATGCGAAATGCGGCCGCTGCGGCCATGAGCTCTTCGACGGTGAAGTGATCAACGCCACCGCCGCCACGCTGGACCAGTTGCTGCAGGACGATCTGCCGGTCGTGGTCGATTTCTGGGCGCCGTGGTGCGGCCCGTGCCGCAGCTTTGCGCCGATCTTTGAAGACGTGGCCGAAGAGCGCGCCGGCAAAGTGCGCTTCGTGAAAGTGAACACCGAAGCCGAGCCGGAGCTGAGCGCCCGTTTCCGCATCCGCAGCATCCCGACCATCATGGTGTTCCGTCAGGGCAAGATGGTCGACATGCTCAACGGCGCGATGCCGAAAGCGCCGTTTGACAACTGGCTCAACGAGTTAGTGTGATTCGGCAAGTATAGGCCGTATCCCGCCATTGCGCGCGAACGCCCCCGATCGAGCCCGCCCCTCCCGGCGGGCTTTTTTCTGCGTTACAATAGCGGTTTTTCCCCAGGATCGTTATGACCGACAACGCCGTACTTCGCCTGCGCCAATTCCGTTTAGACCGCGCCACCCGCCCTTTTTTGGCGCGCGGTTGCCGGGTGGCGCGTTGTCAGGGTTGCCTGCTGCCGCATAAAAACTGCCTGTGCGACACCATTCGCCCACAGCAGGCCGGCAGCCGTTTCTGCCTGATCATGTTCGGCGCCGAGCCGCTCAAGCCCAGCAACACCGGCCGCCTGATCGCCGATATCCTGCCGGACACCCAGGCGTTCCTCTGGTCGCGCACCGAGGTCGATCCCGCCCTGCTGGCGGCCATCAACGATCCGACACGGCAGCCTTATGTGGTGTTCCCCGCGTCCTACGCCGACGCCGAACGGCCGGTGTTCAGCGCGCTGCCCGTCGGCGGCAAACCGCCGCTGTTCATCATGCTGGACGGTACCTGGGCGGAGGCGCGCAAAATGTTCCGTAAAAGCCCGTATCTCAATCAATTCCCGGTGTTTTCCCTCAACGTCGACGCCGCATCGGACTACCAGCTGCGCGAAGCCAGCCGCGCCGAGCAACACTGCACGGCGGAAGTGGCCGCCGCCCTGCTGCAACAGGCGGGCGATCTGCCGGCCGCCGAAGGGTTGAATCAGCATTTTCGCTATTTCCGTCAACAGTATCTGGCGGGAAAACCGACCCGGCCGGAGGCACCGGTCACAGCAATGCAGCCATAAAGCGCCTAAAATCAGGCGTAACGTTGCCAAAAGGAGCCGTGCATGAGCCAGCGAGGGTTAGAAGCGCTACTACGTCCCAAATCGATCGCCGTGCTGGGCGCTTCGCAGCAGCCGGGCCGCGCCGGCAACCTGATGATGAGCAACCTGCTGGCCGGCGGTTTCGGCGGCCCCATCCTGCCGGTGACGCCGCGCTACAAGGCGGTATGCGGCGTCATGGCCTATCCCGACGTCGCCAGCCTGCCGCTGACGCCGGATCTGGCGATCATCTGCACCCACGCCAAGCGTAATCTGGCGCTGCTCGACGCGCTGGGGCAGCGCGGCTGTAAAACCGCCATCGTGCTCTCTTCACCGCCAGAACAGTTCGCCGAGCTGAAAGCCTGCGCGCAGCGCTACGCCATGCGGCTGCTGGGCCCCAACAGTCTGGGACTGCTGGCGCCGTGGCAGGGCATTAACGCCAGCTTCTCGCCGGTGCCGATCCAAAAAGGCAAGCTGGCGTTTATCTCGCAGTCCGCCGCCGTCGCCAACACCATTCTCGACTGGGCGCAGCAGCGCGAAGTCGGCTTCTCCTATTTCATTGCGCTGGGCGACAGCCTGGATATCGACGTCGACGATCTACTCGACTTTTTGGCGCGCGACGGCAAGACCAGCGCCATCCTGCTGTATCTGGAAAACATCAGCGACGCACGGCGCTTTCTCTCTGCCTCGCGCAGCGCCTCACGCAATAAGCCCATTCTGGTGATCAAAAGCGGCCGCAGCCAACAGGCGCAATTACTGCTCAACAGCCAGCAAGGGCTGGACGCCGCCTATGACGCCGCCATCCAGCGCGCCGGCCTGCTGCGCGTGCAGGATACCCATGAGCTGTTCTCAGCGGTGGAAACCCTCAGCCATATGCATCCGCTGCGCGGCGAACGGCTGATGATCGTCAGCAACGGGGCGGCGCCGGCGGCGATGGCGCTGGACGAGCTGCTCGGGCGCAACGGCAAGCTGGCGACGCTGAGCGAGGAGAGCCTGGCGAAGCTGAGCGATGCGCTGCCGGATTTCATTCGCGCCGGCAACCCGCTCGATCTGCGCGACGACGCCACGCCGCAGCGCTACCTGGCGGCTATTGAAGCGCTGCTCGACAGCCACGACTATGACGCGCTGCTGCTGATCCATGCGCCGAGCGCGGCGGCGCCGGGCACCGCCACGGCGCAGCGGCTGATCGACGCGCTGCACCGCCATGCGCGCGGCAAACGCATCACCTTGCTGACCAACTGGTGCGGCGAATACTCTTCTCAAGAGGCGCGCCGGCTGTTTACCGAGGCCGCCATTCCCACCTACCGCACGCCGGAAGGCGCTGTGACCGCTTTTATGCATATGGTGGAATACCGCCGCAACCAAAAGCAGCTGAAAGAGACGCCGGCGCTGCCGGTCGGCCTGACCGCCAATACCGCCGACGCCCACCGCCTGATCCATCAGGCGCTGGCCGAAGGCGCCACCCAGCTGGATACCCACGAGGTGCAATCCATTCTGCAGGCTTATGACCTGAGCACCCTGCCGACCTGGATCGCCGAAGACAGCGCCGAAGCGGTGCACATTGCCGAGCAGATCGGCTACCCGGTGGCGCTGAAGCTGCGCTCGCCGGATATCCCGCACAAGTCGGAAGTTCAGGGCGTGATGCTTTACCTGCGCACCGCGACCGAAGTGCAACGCGCGGCGGAGGCGATCCTCGACCGCGTGAAGCGTACCTATCCTCAGGCGCGTATCCACGGCCTGTTGGTGCAGAGCATGGCCAACCGCGCCGGCGCCCAGGAGCTGCGCATCGCCGTGGAGCAGGATGCCATTTTCGGCCCGCTGATCATGCTGGGCGAAGGCGGCGTAGAGTGGCGCCAGGAAAATCAGGTGGCGGTCGCGCTGCCGCCGTTGAATATGGCGCTGGCGCGTTATCTGGTGCTGCAGGCGGTGAAAGGCGGCAAGATCCGCGGGCGCAGCGCACTGCGGCCTTTAGATATCCCCGGGCTAAGCCGCTTGCTGGTGCAGGTTTCCAACCTGATCCTTGACTGCCCTGAGATCGCCCGGCTGGATATTCACCCGGTGCTGGCTTCCGGCAGCGAATTCACCCTGCTGGACGTTTCGATGCAGCTCGCGCCGTTCAGCGGCGATCCGCAGGCGCGGCTGGCGATCCGCCCTTATCCGCATGAGCTGGAAGAGACCATCGCGTTGAAAGACGGCAGCCAGTGCCTGTTCCGCCCGATCCTGCCGGAAGACGAACCGGCGCTGAAGCATTTCATCGACCGGGTGACCAAGGAAGATCTCTATTATCGCTACTTCAGCGAGATCAATGAGTTTACCCATGACGATTTGGCCAACATGACGCAGATCGACTACGATCGAGAAATGGCCTTTGTGGCGGTGCGCGCAGAAGAGATCATCGGCGTGACCCGCGCGCTGTCCGATCCGGACAACACCGACGCCGAATTCGCCGTGCTGGTGCGTTCCGACCTGAAAGGCCTGGGCCTGGGGCGTCAATTGCTGGAGAAAATGATCGCCTATGCGCGCGCTCATGGCCTGACCCGTCTGAGCGGCATCACCATGCCGAATAACCGCGGCATGATCGCACTGGCTCAGCGGCTGGGCTTTGGCATTGAGGTGCAGCTTGAGGACGGCATCGTCAATCTGACGCTGCCGCTGCAGGCTGACGACGCGCAGTGACCTGCGTCGCAATGCGCTACGAATCCACCACTTAACGCCAAAACATACGCACAATCGGGGCAACTAATGGTATTATCGCCCGATTATTCGGTTTATTGTTTTTATGCCTGTGGCGTTCTGGCCATCAATCATGAGAGAAGAAACGCACTGTGATGTTGTCAAAATTTAAACGTAGCAAACATCAACAACACCTTGCACAACTGCCCAAACTCCCCCAGACGGTTGCTGATGTTCGTACGTTGTACGCGCCGTCCGATTTTCGCACCACGCTGCTGGACGCCATCGCCAACGCCACCCAACGCATCTATCTGGTGGCCCTGTATCTGGAGCATGACGACGCCGGGCGCGAGATCCTCAATGCGTTGTATCAAGCCAAACAGCGGCGGCCCGAGCTGGAAATCTGCGTACTGGTCGACTGGCACCGCGCACAGCGTGGGCGCATCGGCGCCGCCGCCGCCAATACCAACGCCGACTGGTACTGCGCCATGGCCAGCCAACATCCGGAACAGTCGGTACCGATCTACGGCGTGCCGGTCAATACCCGCGAAGCGCTGGGCGTATTGCATCTGAAGGGCTTTGTGGTCGACGATACCGTGATCTACAGCGGCGCCAGCATTAACGACGTTTATCTGCATCAGCATGAGAAATACCGTTACGATCGCTACCAGCTGATCACCAACGGCGTGCTGGCCGATACCCTGATCGATTACATCAAGCAGCATCTGCTCACTGCCGGCGCCGTACAACGCCTGGATCGCAGCGATCGGCCGAAAAGCCCGGAGATCAAAAACGAGACCCGTCTGTTCCGTTTCGCCCTGCGCCGCGCCGGTTATCACTTCCGCGGCAAAGCCGGCAACGATGAGCTGGCGGTGACGCCGATGGTTGGGCTAGGCAAACAAAGCGTGCTGAATAAAACCATTCATCACTTGATGTCGTGCGCCGACCAGAAACTGACGCTCTGTACCCCCTACTTCAACCTGCCGGCGCTGCTGGTGCGCAACATCATTTATCTGCTGCGACAGGGTAAGCAGGTGGAAATCATCGTCGGCGATAAAACCGCCAACGACTTCTATATTCCTGAAGACCAGCCGTTCAAAATCATCGGCGCGCTACCCTACCTGTATGAGATCAACCTGCGCCGCTTCCTGAGCCGCTTGCAGCGTTACATCGACACCGGCCAACTGATCGTGCGGCTGTGGAAGGATGGCGATAACAGCTATCACCTGAAAGGCATGTGGGTAGACGAAGAGTGGCAGCTGATTACCGGCAATAACCTCAACCCGCGCGCCTGGCGGCTGGATCTGGAAAACGCCATTCTGATCCACGATCCCAAGCAAGAGCTGCGCGAGCAACGGCAGAAAGAGCTGGAATGCATCCGCACCCACACCACCGTGGTCGGCCACTATCAGGAGCTGCAAAGCATTCAGCAGTACCCGATCAAGGTGCGCAAGCTGATTCGCCGTCTGCGCCGCATCCGCATCGATCGGCTGATTAGCCGTATCCTGTAAGCGGTATGCTGACCCCGGCCAAGGCCGGGGTTTTTATTACAGCTGTATCTCCTTGCCTTTGCGATGCAGTCGGAGTGAAACCAGCAACGCCAGCAGGCACATGCCGGAGACATACCAGAAGAAAGCGTTCTCCACGCCAAACGATTTAAGCGACAGCGCGACATATTCCGCCGAGCCGCCGAACATGGCGTTCGCCACCGCATAAGACAAGCCCACCCCTAACGCGCGCACCTCCGGCGGGAACATTTCGGCTTTAAGCAGCCCGCTGATCGCGGTGTAAAAACTGATGATGAACAGCGCCAGCACGATCAGGCCAAACGCCATAAAGGGGTTGGTCACCTCTTTCAGAGCGAACAGGATCGGCACCGTCAACACCGTGGCGAAGGCTGAGAAGATCAGCATCGAGCTGCGACGGCCGATTTTGTCCGAAAACGCGCCTACCGCTGGCTGCAGCAGCATAAAGACGAACAGCGCGACGGTCATGATGGCGCTGGCCAGCTTGGCGTCCATACCGGCGGTGTTCACCAGGTATTTCTGCATGTAGGTGGTGAAGGTGTAAAAGGTCAGTGAACCGGCGGCGGTAAAGCCCAGCACCATCAGGAACGCCTTGCGATTTTTCCACAGCCCCGTCAGCGAACCGGCATCCTCGTGGTTACGCGTCTTCGCATCGGAGGTTTCATTCAGCGAACGGCGCAGGTACAGCGCGACTATCGCCAACACGGCCCCCAGGGCAAACGGAATGCGCCATCCCCAGGCTTTCAGCTCTTCAGCGGGCAATATCTGCTGCAGGATCACCAGGACCAGCAACGCCAACAGTTGCCCGCCGATCAGCGTGACATACTGAAACGAGGCGTAGAAGCCACGCCGCCCCTTGATCGCCACCTCGCTCATGTAGGTGGCGCTGGTGCCATACTCGCCGCCCACCGACAACCCCTGGAACAGGCGGGCGATCAGCAGCAACGCTGGCGCCCAGCTGCCGATCGATTCATACGTCGGCAGGCAGGCGATCACCAGCGATCCGGCGCACATCATGCAGACTGAAAGCAGCATGGAGTTTTTTCTGCCATGCTTGTCGGCAATATAGCCGAACAGCCAGCCGCCGATCGGCCGCATAAAGAAGCCGGCGGCGAATACCCCGGCGGTTTGCAACAGCTGCGTGGTGCTGTTGCCCGCCGGAAAGAACGAGGCGGCAAAGTAAATGGAACAGAAGGAATAAACGTAAAAATCAAACCACTCCACCAGATTGCCTGATGAAGCTCCGACGATAGCGAAAATGCGTTTCTTGTTATCCAGCGCCCCCTGTTCGACGCCGTGCTCATCCCCAAGAGCCGAGGTTGTTTCTGTCATGATATTTTCTCCGAGCCATAGCAATGATGAAATTCGGCTTCCTGCCGCCCTGGTTGTTACTTTATTGTTATTTATAAGTTAACAGCCAAACTTAATAGCGGACGAAGAATATCTGACATTCAGAGAAACAATGCGTTGGTTTTGTGATGAATATTAAACAGTACGATGAAAGCTGAAGCGGATTACAACGGGGATTTTCCATTTTTCCCATAGCAAAAAGCCCTGAACGTCAGTTCAGGGCTTTCGGCTTTATTTGATGCCTGGCAGTGTCCTACTCTCGCATGGGGAGACCCCACACTACCATCGGCGCTACGGCGTTTCACTTCTGAGTTCGGCATGGGGTCAGGTGGGACCACCGCGCTATTGCCGCCAGGCAAATTCGTTTTATTCCAACCGCTTCACTCTCGTGCCGCCATCAGAACCAATCTCGGAACTTCGCTGAAAATCTCTCTAAAAACACCTTCGGTGTTGTAAGGTTAAGCCTCACGGATCATTAGTACTGGTTAGCTCAATGCATCGCTGCACTTACA